>JBKBLW010000001.1:0-584929 GCA_046296155.1 Erythrobacter sp.
GCCCCATCGGGCATATCCCGCCCGCCGAGGCCGAAGCCAATTACTATGCAGCCAAAGAGAACCTCGATATGGTCGCATGACTCAAATGAAACCGCCTCCGGAAAACCCGGGACGCTTCAGAATTCTGCTTTTTGCCTTTCTTGATTGAGTGTCGATTGCCTTGGTAGGGAGGCTGGACACATGCCTTGCGAACAGCCGTGAAATTCACTCCGTTTGGGGCAAGTGCAGGGTCAATGCCCGCGATGTATGTGAGCAGGGAACTGATCCACGTGAGATGCTTCTTCTGCGTGACCAAGCACAATCCCACGTATGGCAGGTTGCTTGCGTCTGCGGCCGATGGATCGCGCTTCCACTCGGCCAGCAGCTTGTCGCCTCGAACCAGCGCCTCTGCGATCGTCTCGCGAACCTTGTTGCCGTTTTCGTCGTTGCGCTCCCGGCCATACTCCCTCGGCAATCGCAGGAAGAGATCTTTCATAGCAATCAAATGTGTTTGCGTGATCTCATTGATGCGGACATCGCCATTTGCCGCGATGAACAGAGTTACCGCTGCTTCTACGTCGCGCCGCCGTTCCCGTCTCCACGAGCCTTCCTCGATCCGCTTTTCAAGCGCCGATTTCGCCAACTCGGAGATCAGCGGAGCGTGTTTCTTGCCCGCCTGCGGTGACGGACAAGGTGAAGGGGCACACAGCGGGGGCTCGGGCAATGGAGAGGCTTCTTCAGGACGGGCGCTGGGTGTTGGCTGGATTATCGATTGCGTGTTCGCCTCCGCGCCCTGTTCTGAAAGCTTTTTCAATTGTGGCGAAAGGGCCCAGACCTCGCCGTCTCCGATCGGCTGATCCAAACCTTCGCAAGCCTTGATATTCGCCTCGCGATAGGCCGCTGCGGCAACGCGGGTGCTGACCTGCATGTTGCTCTGGGTTGGTTCCACGCCGAGCTCCCGCAGATCGTCTGCAAGATAGCCGGCTGAAACTGGCGGCTGATGGCGATGCCTCTGCGCGAGCATGCTCACTGCGTCGGCATCAGCCTCGCTAAGCCCCATCGCGCGCAGGTCCTCGAAGCTCTCGAAGCTGCCATCAAGCAGATAGGGCTTCTCTGCTAGGAGTGTGAAGTAGCGAGCGTAGTGCAGGTTGACGCTGCGATGTTCATTGGCCCGACCAGGGTCGCTGATTTGCGCGAGAATTATGCGGTCCAGTTCGCGCTCGAAGGCCCGCTTGTAGAGAGCCGGAAGGTCTTCCGGTTTCACCTTTCGCCGAAGAATGGGCAGTTGTTCCATCATTGCGTTCCTTACCAAGTCGAGTGCGGCGCTGCGCATACGAGCCTGCGAAGGGCTCGAGGTGCGCAGCGACATACGAACCATTATAGGACACGAAGGAACAAATGAGAAACGAAGGCGCGCTTTCCACCAGAAGATGCTGCCGCGCTGATAGGTTGCCATGCTTGCCAAGCCCCGGTTGCGGGAGTCTCGGTGGGCACAGTCTGGCACAATCTGTGGCACAATTTGTGGCACAATTTGCCCAAAATGATTCCCGACCAATTTCCCCAAGTGGAGGAAAATGGCGGAATTGCGTGGTTTCAACGGGCTGAGATGCCGAAAATGGTCGGGGAGAGAGGATTCGAACCTCCGGCCCCTGCCTCCCGAAGACAGTGCTCTACCAGGCTGAGCTACTCCCCGACCTTATCAGGCCCAAAGGCGGAGTCGCGATCCGCGTGGGCCGAGGCAAGGCGCGCCCTATAGGAGCGGATCGAAAGGGTGGCAAGCGGACAAATGCAGCTTATACGTCTTGGCCATGGCAAGCCTTTCGATTCCGTCTCCGGCCAGCAGTGCAGAGCATCCCGAGCAGCAGTATCTTAGCCTGATGCGGACAATCTGGGAGAGCGGGTCCGAGCGGGTCGATCGCACCGGCGTCGGCACGCGTTCGATCTGCGGCGCGATGCTGCGCTATGATCTGTCAGGTGGCGCGATGCCGCTCATCACGACCAAGCGCGTTTACTGGAAAACCGCGAGCCGCGAATTGCTGTGGTTCCTGACCGGCCAAACCAATATTCGCCCGCTGGTTTTGCAAGGGGTCAAAATCTGGAACGAGTGGCCCCATGCGCGCTACGTCAAAGAAACCGGGGATGCCATAAGCCTTGAGGATTTCGTCGCCCGGATCGCAGCTGATGAGGCTTTTGCAGAGCAATGGGGCGATTTAGGGCCGGTTTACGGCAAACAATGGGTCAATTGGCCGACTTACCGATATCGCCCCGATGGGCTTTATGAACGGGGCGAGGGCATCAACCAGGTTGCCGCTGTGGTGCACTCCTTGCGCACCAATCCCGGCAGCCGCCGCCACATCATTGAAGGCTGGAACGTCGCCGAGCTTGATCGCATGGCCCTGCCGCCCTGCCACAAGACCTACCAGTTCCACGTCGCAGGCGACCGGCTCAACTGTCTCCTTTACCAGCGCAGCTGCGATGTTGCGCTTGGCCTGCCGTTCAACCTGTGGTCAGCAGCCTTGTTCACCAGGATGCTTGCGCAGCAGGCGGCGCTTGAACCAGGTGAACTCGTGTGGATGGGCGGCGACGTGCATCTCTATCTCAACCATGAGGCGCTGATCATCGAGCAACTCGCGCGCCAGCCGCAGGGCCAGCCGCGTCTCGAGATCACCCGCAAGCCGCCAACAATTTTCGATTACAGAATCGAGGATTTCGTGGTGCATGATTACACTCCGCTGCCCCCGATCAGCGCCCCTGTTGCGGTATAAGGCAAAAGCAGGGCGCGCCCTTGACCGCACTTTCTGCGTGAAATAAAAATACAACCCAAAGCAATGATTGTGAGCGCCCACGTTCACGCTCGCCATGCACAGGGAGAGCGCAGCCATGGCCAATCCGGCCGATACTCCACCGCCCGCTATTTCGCCGGGCGCGGGCAACCGCCCGGCGCTCAGGCTCCATGTGCCCGAGCCGCGTTTCCGGCCCGGCGATAAGGCTGATTTCTCCGACATCCCGATCCCCGAGGCAGGCGCGCAGCCGCGTCCGGATGAGAGCGTCAAACCTGCCGATATTGCGCCGCTCGCCTATGGCCTTGTCCGCGTGCTGGGCGAGGACAATCTGGCGCACGGCGCCTGGAATCCCAAGCTCAGCCCTGATACCTTGCGTGTCATGCTCGGTCACATGGCGCTTGTGCGCGCCTTTGATGAACGCATGTTCCGGGGGCAGCGGCAGGGCAAGACCAGCTTCTACATGAAGTGCACCGGCGAGGAGGCGACCTCGGTTGCGGCCGCCATGGCGCTCGCCAGCGATGACATGGTGTTCCCCAGCTATCGCCAGCAGGGCATTCTGATCGCGCGCGGCTATCCGCTGATCGAAATGATCAACCAGATCTACTCGAACCGCGCCGACAAGCTGAAGGGCCGCCAGCTGCCGATCATGTATTCCAGCCGCGAGCATAGCTTCTTCTCGATTTCGGGCAATCTTGCGACCCAATGCCCGCAGGCCGTTGGCTGGGCAATGGCGAGCGCGGCAAAGGGCGACAGCCGAATCGCGGCCACCTGGGTGGGCGAGGGTTCGACGGCGGAAGGGGATTTCCATTCGGCCTGCACTTTTGCCGCGGTCTATAATGCGCCGGTCATCCTCAATGTGATCAACAACCAGTGGGCGATTTCGAGCTTTTCAGGGTTTGCAGGGGCTGAACGCACGACCTTCGCCGCGCGCGGGCTGGGTTATGGAATTGCTGCGCTCAGGGTGGATGGGAATGATGCGCTGGCCTGTTTTGCCGCGCAGCAATGGGCCGCTAACCGCGCCCGCGCCAATCACGGGCCGACCATCATCGAATATTTCACTTACCGCGCCGAGGGCCATTCGACCTCGGATGATCCCTCCGGCTACCGCTCGGCGCAAGAGCGCGAGGAATGGCCGCTTGGCGACCCGATCAATCGCCTCAAGAACCATCTCATCGCAATTGGCGAATGGGACGAAGAACGCCACGCGGCGATGGATCTGGAATGTGCCGAGCGCGTCAAGGCCACCACCAAGGAGGCCGAGAAGAACGGCATCCTGGGCCACGGCCTCCATCACCCCTTCCACACCATGTTCGAGGACGTTTACGAGGAGCTTCCCTGGCACCTCGAAGAGCAGGCCGAGCAGGCGATCCGCGAGCGCATTGCCAAGTTTGGCGTTGAAAGGCCTTTCGGATGAGCGAGCAGATCGAAACCGAAGCGACAACCGAGCGCCGCCTCAACATGATCGAGGCAATCAACGAAGCGCTCGACATCATGCTTACCCGCGATCCCGATGTCATCATCATGGGTGAGGATGTCGGCTATTTCGGCGGCGTGTTCCGCGCGACCGCAGGCTTGCAGGCCAAGCATGGCAAGACCCGCGTGTTCGACACACCGATCAGCGAATGCGGCATTATTGGCGTGGCGGTGGGGATGGGGGCCTATGGCCTTCGTCCGGTGCCGGAAATCCAGTTCGCCGATTATATCTACCCCGGGCTTGATCAGCTGATCTCCGAGGCTGCGCGCCTGCGTTACCGTTCCGCGGGGGACTATACCGCCCCGCTGACAGTGCGCTCACCATTCGGGGGCGGCATCTTTGGCGGCCAGACTCACAGCCAGAGCCCCGAGGCGCTGTTCACCCATGTCGCCGGTCTCAAGACCGTGATCCCGAGCACGCCCCACGATGCCAAGGGCCTGTTGATTTCGGCCATCGAAGATAATGACCCGGTGATTTTCTTCGAGCCCAAGCGCATCTATAACGGGCCGTTTTCGGGCTATTACGACAAGCCGGTCGAGCCGTGGAAGAAGCACGCCGATTCTGTGGTGCCCGAAGGCTATTACAAGGTGCCGCTCGGCAAGGCGCGCACCGTGCGCGAGGGCGAGGCGTTCACCGTGCTTGCCTATGGCACTATGGTGCATGTCGCCGCGGCGGTGTGCGCGGCCAAGGGTGTGGATGCCGAAATCCTCGATCTGCGAACGCTGGTGCCGCTCGATATCAAGGCGATCGAAGCCTCGGTCGAAAAGACCGGGCGCTGCCTGATCGTCCACGAAGCAACCCGCACCAGCGGCTTCGGCGCAGAGCTTTCCGCACTTGTCACTGAACGCTGCTTCTACCACCTCGAAGCACCCGTCGAACGGGTCACCGGCTTCGACACGCCCTATCCCCACAGCCTCGAATGGGCCTATTTCCCTGGCCCTGTCCGCATCGGCGAGGCCATCGACAAGCTTCTCAAGGACTGACCCCCTATGGCCAAGTTCATTTTCAAGATGCCCGATGTGGGCGAAGGCGTGGCTGAGGCGGAAGTCGTCGAATGGCACGTGAAGGTCGGCGATAAGGTCGTGGAAGATCAGCACCTCGTCGATGTTATGACCGACAAGGCGACGATCGACATCGAAAGCCCGGTAGCGGGTACGGTGGTCGAGGTTGCGGGCGAGGTCGGCGATGTGATCGCGATCGGCTCGATGCTGCTGGTGATCGAGGTTGAGGGCGAGGTTTCGCAAGCCGAGGCCGAGGCAGCGGCCGAGCAGATCGCGGACGAGGTGGTGAATGCCGGAGAGGCTGAGAAGGCCGTAAGTGAGCCCCTTCCCTCCGGGGAAGGGGTTGGGGATGGGGGCTCCACACTAGAGGCGGGTGAAGATCTCGTTTCCTCGGATGCCTCCAAACTGTCGGACCCCCACGCCCCGGCTCCCTCCCCCCAGGGAGGGGGAGCAGTAAAAGTTCTCGCCAGCCCCGCCGTGCGCCAGCGGGCGCGCGATCTCGGGATTGACTTGGCTCAGGTGAAGCCCGCCGCCGATGGCCGCGTGCGCCATGCCGATCTTGACGCATTTCTGGCTTACAATGGCGGCTTCGGTGCCGCGGCCGTGCGCCGCCCCGACGAGACCATAAAGGTCATCGGGCTCAGGAAGCGCATCGCCCAGAACATGGCTGCGGCCAAGCGCCACATTCCGCACTTCACTTATGTTGAGGAATGCGATGTCACCGATCTCGAAACGCTGCGCGCGCAGCTGAACGAGGGCAGGGGCGACCGGCCCAAGCTCACCATGCTCCCGTTGCTGATCACCGCGATCTGCAAGGCGATCCCCCACTATCCGATGATCAACGCCCGCTATGATGACGAGGCGGGGGTGGTGACGCGCTATGGCGCGGTGCATCTCGGCATGGCGGCGCAAACCGATGCAGGCCTGATGGTGCCGGTCATCCGCGATGCTCAGGCGAAGAACCTGTGGCAGCTCGCCCGCGAAATCGGCCGCCTGGCGCAAGCTGCGCGAAACGGCAAGGCGACCTCCGAGGAGCTCTCCGGCTCCACGCTGACTGTGACCTCGCTTGGGCCGCTCGGCGGGGTTGCCACCACGCCAGTGATCAACCGGCCTGAAGTGGCGATTATCGGCCCCAACCGTATCGTTGAGCGTCCGATGTTCGTGTCCGACGGGATGGGCGGTGAACGAATCGCCAAGCGCAAGCTGATGAACATCTCGATCAGCTGCGATCATCGCGTGGTCGATGGGCATGATGCAGCGAGTTTTGTGCAAGCGATCAAGCGCCTGATCGAGACCCCGGCACTGTTGCTGGTGGACTAGAAAAATATTGCGCCATTGGGACCAGAAGGGGCGTTGACAGCCCTTTCGCACCGCCCTAATGGCGCTGCTCCACAAAGCGGATGGCCAGTCCGGACGCTTCACGGAAACAAGCAATGCGCGGGTGTAGCTCAGTCGGTTAGAGCGCCGGCCTGTCACGCCGGAGGTCGCGGGTTCGAGCCCCGTCACTCGCGCCACTTCTTTCGCAAGTGGTCCTAACCAAGAACAAGGCGGGCATCAGTCCGCCTTTTCTTTTGCCTGCGTTCTGTCAGGTGTGCTCCAGCGGCCGGTTTCCATCCAGATCAGAAACCGCTTCAGCGGCAGCAGCCAGACAAGGCCCAGCACCACATAGACCACGGTCTGCGCTCCGCCCGACCATTTGCCGATCACGCTTGGTGCATAGCGCGCGATGACCACGCCATAGATCATCAGCGCTACAAGCAGCGAGATGATGCCGAAAGGGATTCGCCAGGTCGGGGTTTCGCGCATTAATCCAATCCGTAGATGCGACTTGGGGTGATCACGGCATCAAGAGCGATGTCGTGCGTGTCGGTGGGCAGCGTTTCGCAGAGCTGGGCATCCCATGCGAGCCCAACCGCCAGCATGGGGCGATGTTCCGCAAGCCAGCGATCATAATGCCCGCCGCCTTGTCCGAGCCGCGCGCCGCTGGCGGTAAAGCCGACCAAAGGCACGAACAGGACATCGGGCACCAGCGTCTCGGCGCTTTCGGCAGGTTGCATCATGCCATAGGGGCCGCGCGCCAGATCGCTTTCATTGTGCGGATCATTGTAGCGGGCAAAGTTCATGGCAGCATCGCGCGAGACAAAGCGGGGCAGGGCAAGGGTGTGGCCTGCCTCATGGAAAAAGCGCGCATAGCCGGCCGCAGGGGCTTCGTGAGGCCCGGCATGATAAAGCCCGATCACGGCCTCATCCCCGATCCGTGCCAGCAAAGGCGCTGGCGGGCGGTGAAACAGGAGGCCGCGGATCGAATCGGGCAAGGCCTCGACATGGGCACGGCGAGCGGCGCGGAGTTGTTGGCGCAGGGCATCCTTTGACGGGGCGTTCATCAAGCCCTGCGGTAGCCCGCGGCCCACAGAGCCGCAAGGCCCCCGAGTTGGCGGGAGCGTAACGGCACAAAGGATGCCCTCAAGCAGCGGCGGCGAAGCACAGCCGCAGGCTGAACCGGTAGGGCAACAAAGAACGTGGCGGAACCACCATGGGTCGTTTGCGCTAGAAATCCTCTGACGCCTCTAACGTCAGGTGGGCGCCATGTACCCGAGCCTCCCGGACGAACCAGCAGGCAAGGGCAGGGACAGCTCCCATTGGATTGTTTATCGCCTCAGGGATATTCAATCGGCTCGTGCCGGGCAGTCCCGCCGCTTGCCAATCTAGGCGCTCTGTCCGCCCGCTTCAAGCGCTGCGGCGAGAGCTTCGGCGCGCGCTGCAAGTGCTTCGAGGCTCTGCGCAAGCGCATCGCAAGAGGTCTCCGGGGCCGCTGCACCGAACATGTCAGCCTGCGTGCCGGGCGCAGAAGCGGTCTTGGCTACCTGCGACTTCAACCGGGCAATTTCTTCTTGGGCGGCCTTTTCGACCAGTTTGAGCTGGGTGACCTGTGCTTCGAGTTCGGCAAGCCGCGCCGGGCCGATCGCTGCCATCTGGCGGCGCGCCTCGGCGAGTTCATCGGCCATGAACAGCGCGGCAAACAGCATATTCTGCGCCTCGAGCGGGGCACGCGCGGCGCCAAGCTGGGCATATTTCTCGGCCACAATTGCGCCGAGCGCTTCGATATGCGCCTCCTCGCCGTCGGCACAGGCAACGGGATAGCTCTTGGGGCCGATGGTGAGAGTGACGGTGCTCATCCCCGCTGCCTCATTCCTCAAGTTGGCCAATCAGCGCATCAAGATCGCGCATGGCGTCTGCCACCTCTTCGCGCAATTTCTCGTGGTTGTTGACGAGTTCGACCACCCGCGCCGAGTTTGCCGCACCAGTGTCGGCAGGAGATGGCGGGGTGGCGGCATGGGCCGCAGCAATACGCGCCAGAGCAGTCTCGATCCGTGTGATGGCCTGTTCGATCCGCGCGGTTTCCATGGCCCAAGCGATACCAACTAGCGCGTGCGCGCGCAAAGGCTTGAGCGCGCCTGTTGATAAGTGGTCTAGGCAAGGGCTGCGGCCTGGTGGCAGGCGCGAAGACCCAAGCCTTTGCGCGCAAGGTTGACCTCATCGGGCCGCTCGGCAATGGCACGCCGACACGAATAGGGATCGAATCGCCCGCTGCGCCTTTGCGGGCCTCAAAATCATAAGGAAGTCTTGCCTTGATGATCACCGAAGCCGCCCGTTTGCAGAACATGGCCAATGCGATCCGCGTGCTGTCGATGGATGCGGTCGAGGCCGCCAATTCGGGCCATCCGGGGATGCCCATGGGCATGGCTGATGTGGCAAGCGTCTTATGGGCCAATCACCTCAAGTATGATGCCAGCGCGCCCCATTGGGCCGATCGTGATCGCTTCGTGCTGTCTGCCGGCCACGGTTCGATGTTGATCTATGCGCTGCTCCACTTGTCTGGCTACGCGCGCCCGACCATCGAGGACATTCGCAATTTCCGCCAGCTCGGCAGTCCGTGTGCGGGCCACCCCGAGAACTTCCTCCTCGACGGGGTAGAATGCACCACCGGGCCGCTGGGGCAGGGGCTCGCCATGGCGGTCGGAATGGCGATGGCTGAGCGGCACCTCAACGCTGTCTATGGCGATGCGCTGGTCGATCACCACACTTGGGTGATCGCGGGTGATGGCTGCCTGATGGAAGGCATCAACCACGAGGCCATTGGGCTTGCCGGCCATCTCCGCCTGGGGCGCCTCAATGTGCTGTGGGACGATAACCGGATTACCATTGACGGCGCGACCGATCTGTCGACGTCCGAAGATGTTGCCGCGCGCTATGCCGCGACCGGCTGGCATGTCACGGCATGCGACGGACATGATTTCGCCGATATCGAGCGCGCTCTTGCCGAGGCCAAGGCTGATCCGCGTCCTTCGCTGATCGCCTGCCGCACGCTGATCGGCAAGGGGGCCCCCAACAAGCAGGGCACCAGCGCCACCCACGGCTCGCCACTTGGTGCTGCCGAAGTCGCCGCCGCACGCGAAACGCTTGGCTGGACGCATGAGCCTTTCGTGATCCCGGCTGACATCCTCGCCGATTGGCGCGCTGCGGGCAGGCGCGGGGCTGATGAGCACAAGGCGTGGCAAGCGCGGCTTGCTGCCTCGCCCAAAGGTGCAGAGTTCACGCGCCGCATGGAGGGCGATGTGCCTGAAGGTTTCAGTCTTTCGGATCACATTGCCGGCCTCCTCGCCAGCCCGCAGAAGATAGCCACCCGCAAGGCGAGCGAAATCGCGCTTGCCGCGCTTAACCCGATGCTGCCCGACACCATCGGCGGCAGCGCCGACCTGACGGGTTCGAACAACACCCTTGCAGGGGGTATCACCACTTTCAACCGCGACAATTACGCGGGGCGCTATGTCTATTACGGCATCCGCGAGTTCGGCATGGCTGCGGCCATGAATGGCATGGCGCTGCATGGTGGGGTCATCCCCTATGGCGGCACGTTCCTTGTTTTCACTGACTATGCACGCGGTGCGATCCGTCTTTCGGCTATTCAGCAGACGCGTGTCATTTATGTGATGACGCATGATTCCATCGGCCTTGGCGAAGACGGGCCGACCCACCAGCCTGTCGAGCACCTCGCATCCTTGCGCGCAATGCCCAATCTGCTGGTGATGCGCCCGGCGGATGCGGTGGAAACGGCGGAATGCTGGGAGATTGCGGTGCGCGAGAAGTCACGCCCAAGCGTGCTCGCGCTGACCCGTCAGAACCTGCCGCAGCTGCGCCTCACGGACGTCGGCGAGAACCTTTCGGCGCGCGGCGGTTACCGGATCAAGGCAGCCGATGCGGCACGCAAGGTGGTAATCCTGGCGACGGGCTCGGAAGTCGATCTCGCCATTTCCTGCGCCGCGCAGCTTGAAGCGCAAGGCGTGGGCGTCGACGTTGTCTCGATGGTCTCGACCGAACTCTTCGACGAGCAATCGGCCGATTACCGCGCTGATATCCTCCCCGAGGGCGCGCTGATCGTCTCGATCGAGGCGGCGAGCACTTTTGGCTGGCAACGCTACACCGGCACCCATGGTCTCACCATCGGGCTCGACCGCTTCGGCGCTTCGGCTCCAGCGGGCCAACTGTTTGCCAAATTCGGCTTCACGCCCGAAGCAATCGTCCCGCAAATCCTGGACAAATTGAATAACTAAACAGGAGATTTTACTATGGCTACCAAGGTTGCCATCAATGGTTTTGGCCGCATTGGCCGACTTGTAGCGCGCGCTATCCTTGAGCGCACCGACCATGATCTTGAACTGGTTGCGATCAATGATCTGGCCGATGCCAAGTCGAACGCGCTGCTGTTTGCCTATGATTCGGTGCATGGCCGCTTCAATGGTGACGTGACGGCTGATGGTGATGCGATCCTCGTCAACGGCCAGCGCATTGCCGTGACCAAGGAGCGCGATCCGGGCAAATTGCCGCACGGGCAAATGGGTGTGGATATCGTGCTTGAATGCACCGGCTTCTTCCAGTCGGACGAAGCCAGCCGTCCGCACCTTGCCGCCGGCGCCAAGCGCGTGCTCATCTCGGCGCCCGCGACGGGTGTCTCCAAGACCATCGTTTACGGCGTGAACCATGATGCGCTCACGGCCGAGGATGTTATCATTTCCAACGCGAGCTGCACCACCAACTGCCTCGCGCCAGTTGCCAAGGTGCTGCATGAAGCCGTGGGGATTGAGCGCGGTTTCATGACGACGATCCATTCCTACACCAACGACCAGCGCATGCTCGACCAGATCCACAAGGATCTGCGCCGCGCGCGCGCCGGGGCTGCCAACATGATTCCGACCACCACCGGCGCAGCGCGTGCCGTGGGGCTCGTGTTGCCGGAGCTGAAGGGCAAGCTCGACGGATCGAGCGTGCGCGTGCCGACCCCCAATGTCAGCATGATCGACCTCGTCTTCACGCCGTCGCGGGCAACCAGTGCAGAAGAACTCAACGCTGCCTTGAAGGCGGCCGCCGAGGGCGTGATGAAGGGCGTGCTCGATTACACCGATCAGCCGCTGGTCTCCTCGGACTTCAATCACTATCCGGCCAGTTCGACGGTCGATAGCCTCGAGACCGCCGTGCTCGAAGGCCAGCTTGCCCGTGTGGTCAGCTGGTATGACAACGAATGGGGCTTCTCCAACAGGATGATTGACACCGCCGGGGTGATGGCGAAGTTCTTGTAATCCTGTCTCGCCGCTCGCTGAAGCTTGGCCCTGTTGACCGATCCAATCGGAACAAGGGGAAGGGCTGGTGCCGGGCCTGCAAGGTCAGCCTGCCCGGCCGTGACTGGCTGGTAAGCTCGCAAGTCTCGCCGCCCCTCCCGCCGGTGGGAGGGGATAAGGAGGTAGCAATGCCGAAGTTCAAGACCCTCGATGATCTGCCCGCTGATCTTACCGGTCAGGTGGCGCTGGTGCGGGTTGATCTGAACCTGCCGATGCAGGACGGCTCGGCGACGGACCTGACCCGGGCCGAGGCCGTTAAGCCGACCATTCTTGAACTGGCCGATCGCGGCGCCAAGGTGCTGCTGCTGGCCCATTTCGGACGCCCCGGCGGCAAGCGTTCCTCTGTCCTTTCCACCAGCATGGTGGTGGGCGATCTGGAACGCGTGCTTGGTCGCGAGGTGATGTTCATTCCCGAACTGGCTGGCCCAGTGGTGGAAAAGAGCCTCACGATCTTTGGCCCCGGGGACATTGGCCTGCTTGAAAACACGCGTTTCTGGCCAGGCGAGGAGGCCAATGATCCGGAGCTTGCCAAGGCGATTGCGGCGCATGGGCATTTCTATGTCAATGATGCTTTCTCCTGCGCGCACCGCGCCCACGCCTCCACTGAAGGGCTCACGCATTTCCTGCCATCTTATGCCGGCCGTTCGATGGAAGCGGAATTGAAGGCGCTGGACGCGGCGCTCGGCGCGCCGCAAGCGCCGGTCGCTGCGGTGGTCGGCGGCGCCAAGGTTTCGACCAAGCTTGCCGTGCTCGAAAATCTCGTCGGCAGGGTTCAGCATCTCATCATCGGGGGCGGCATGGCCAATACCTTCCTCGCCGCGCGCGGGGTCGATGTGGGCAAGAGCCTGTGCGAGCATGATCTCACTGAAACGGCGGCGCGCATCATGGATGAAGCCGACGCCACGGGCTGCACCATTCACCTGCCCTATGATGTGGTGGTGGCACGCGAATTTGCTGCCAATCCCGCTTCCATGCGGGTCTGCAATGTGCACGAAGTGGCCGCGGACGAGATGATCCTCGATGTCGGCCCGCAAGCAACCGAGGCACTCGCAGATGTGCTCAAGACCTGCCGCACCCTGGTGTGGAACGGGCCGCTGGGGGCGTTCGAAATCCCGCCCTTTGATGCCGCCACCTGCGCGCTGGCGCGCACCGCTGCGGCGCTCACACTGGAGGGCTCGCTTACCAGCGTGGCAGGCGGCGGAGATACTGTTGCAGCCTTGGCACGGGCTGGGGTGAGTGGCGATTTTTCCTATATCTCAACGGCTGGCGGGGCTTTCCTCGAATGGATGGAAGGCCGCGTGCTACCGGGGGTCGCCGCGCTGGAGCGGTGAGCATGGCCGATAGCGCCGCCGCGATCGAGACGCTTGTGCTGGCCGTGATGCGTGCCTGGCTGGCAGCCGATGCCAAGGCCATCAAAAAGCTGCTCCACCGCGATTTCGTGATGATGGTGGGTACGCTCCCTCCGCAACTGCTCGATCGGCCAAGCTTTGTCGCCGGCATCGAGCGCCGCCTTGCCTGCACCCGCTTTGCCCTCCACGAGGTTTTGGTGCGCCAGCACGGCAAGGCGGCGTGGGTCGTTGCGGGAGCAGAACTGGAACTTCGCCTTGGCGCGCAGCGGTGGGAGGGGCGGTTTCTCGTTACAGATCTGTGGCGCTGCGGCACGCTGGGCGGGTGGAAACTTGCCGAGCGCAGTCTGGCCCGGCTTGATGACAGCGCGCGGCTTGCCGCGGCGGTGCGTGCGCTCCAATTGTGGAACTGATGATGAGCGAAGCAGTGGAAACCAGTTACGGCGCTCTCAAGGAGCGCGAGGAAGGCGAATTCGCCGGGTGGCGTTACTGGGAGGGTGACCCGTTTGAAACGCGCTCGGGCCCGTTCTTTTATCGCCGCGAGGAAGATGGCTCCTATGTCTGCGCTTTCCGCGCCGAGGATCGCCACATGAATGGCGGCGGCTTTATGCATGGCGGCTGTCTGATGACCTTTGCCGATTTCGCGCTTTTCGCGATTGCGACCGATGCACTGCAGGGCGATCACGCGGTGACGCTCAACCTGGCGGGCGATTTCCTGGGGCCGGTCCAATCGGGCGCGCTGGTCGAGGCGCGGGGCGAGGTGACGCGCGGCGGCGGCAAGACGATTTTCGTGCGCGGGCTGATAACGGGCGACGGGGCGCCTGCCTTGAGCTTTACAGGAATCATCCGGCGGCTGGCCAAGCGGTAATCCACATCGTCGCCATTGTGCAGTTGCAGCATAGCTGGTGCCTCGCTAAGGCGCGCTGGCGTTTGCCATGCATAGGTATGCATGAGCCGGCAAGGCGGCTGATTTGGACGACATTGGGCAATAGGGGATTTGGGCATGAACAGGCAGCAGATGATCGAGCGTATCACGACCGGGCAGGGCTTTATCGCCGCGCTTGACCAGTCGGGTGGTTCGACTCCCAAGGCGCTGCGCGGTTATGGCGTGGACGATTCCGAGTGGTCGGGTGATGATGAAATGTTCGCCCAGATCCACGCGATGCGTGTTCGTGTCATCACCGCGCCGAGCTTTGCCAGCGGCAAGGTGATCGGGGCGATCCTGTTCGAAAAGACGATGGATGGCCTGGTTGATGGCGTGCCGACTGCCGATGCGCTCAAGGCGCGCGGTGTGGTGCCTTTCATCAAGGTCGATGAAGGCCTTGCCGATGAGGCTGACGGCGTCCAACTGATGAAGCCGATGGTGAAGCTTGCCGCCCTTCTTGAAAAATCAGTCGCGGCCGGGATGTTCGGGACCAAGATGCGATCAGTTATCAAGTCGGCCAACCCTGCCGGAATTGCTGCTATTGTCGCGCAGCAGTTCGAAGTGGCAGGCGAAATCCTTGATGCAGGGCTCGTGCCCATGATCGAGCCCGAGTATGACATTACCGCCGAAGATCGCGCGGCGGGCGAGGAAATCCTGCTTGCTGAAATCATGAAGCACCTGGACACGCTGCCCGAGGGCCGCGAGGTGATGCTCAAGCTATCGATCCCGGTCACGCCCGGCCTCTACGCGCCTGCCATTGCCCACCCGCGCGTGCTGCGTGTTGTGGCGCTGTCGGGCGGGTTTTCGACCGATGAGGCCTGTGAGCGGCTTGCCCAGAACCCCGGCATGATCGCCAGCTTCAGCCGCGGTCTGCTGCAAGACCTGCGTAAGCAGCAGTCGGATGCCGAGTTTGACGCGGTGCTGGGCAAGGCGATTGACCAAATCGCCGCGGCCAGTGTCGCCTGACCAAACGGAAGGCCATAGTCTTGAGTCTGATCCCGCCGACCCAGCTTTACCTGGTCTCCCCGCTTAATGTGGGCGGGGATTTCCCCGCACGACTTGAACGGGCGCTGGCGGCGGGCACGGGCTTGGTGGCGGCCTTCCAGTTCCGTGTCAAAGGTGTCGATCAGCACGAGGCCGCCGCACTCGCCACGCCGCTTCAGGCAATCTGCGCCGCGCATGATGTGGCGTTCATCGTCAATGATTCGATCGCGCTCGCCAAGCGGCTCAAGGCCGATGGTGTGCATCTTGGTCAGGATGATGGCTCCCCCAGGCAAGCGCGGGAGGAATTGGGCCGCGAGGCGCAGATCGGCGTGACTTGCCACGCCAGCCGCCACATGGCGATGGAGGCTGGCGAGGCGGGGGCCGACTATGTCGCTTTCGGTGCGTTTTATCCGTCCACCACCAAGGACAAGGGCCCGGACGCGGAGGTTCCTGAGCCCGAAATCCTCCGATGGTGGTCGCGCCTGTTCGAAATTCCCTGTGTCGCCATTGGCGGGATCACGCCGCAGAACTGCGCGCCGCTGGTCGCGGCAGGTGCAGATTTCCTCGCGGTCTCAGGCGGGGTGTGGAGCGGTGATGAAGTGGCGGCGATCCAAGCCTTCGCCAAGGCGATGCGCTAGTCCACCCCGCCAAGCCGGGTGCAGATCATCCGGCCGAGCGTGTCGCCATCCTCAAGCGCCTGCAACGTGTTCGCGCCAATGCGGCGGAAGCGCTGGTCTTTTTTGGGCCCGCGGGTGAAGATCAGCGTGGTGCCGTGCATCAGATAGACCCCACCGCCGGCAGCGCTTTCATAGGAAGAGCCTGCTCCGATGCGAAAGCTCTCCTCAGGCTGTTCGATAAAGGCATCACCCGTTGCATTGCCGGGCAGCGCGCATTGGTAAAAGCCATGCTGCATCGTGCCCAGCATGTCACCGATCACCGCGCCGCGCCCCGGCTGCGGACGGATTGCGGTGCGATCCTGTCCGAAAGCGGGGTGTTGCAGCGTGGCGGCAAGGCCAGCGGCACACAGGGCAAGCAAGGCAATGTGGTAAGCTTTCATCAGTCATAGCTCTTAGCACCGCGCCCGCGCGCCCGCCAAGGCTGCCGTGCCGGATCGCCTCACTCTGGTGCAGATCGGCGCAGGATGCTTGCCACGGGTGTTTGCCAAGCTTGCCGTGCGCCCTTGCCTTCGCTATGGGCCGCGGCATTATTTCTCTTGCCGAGGTGCAGCGCCGCTCGCGCTATCCTCGCACTCCCAAGCAAAGGCTCGTCCCATGAAGATCAGCGGCGTCGATATTCGCCCCGGCAATATCCTCGAATATGAAGGCGGCATCTGGAAGGTTGCCAAGATCCAGCACACCCAGCCCGGCAAGGGCGGGGCCTATATGCAGGTCGAGATGAAGAACCTCATCGATGGCCGCAAGACCAACGTGCGCTTCCGCAGCGCCGACACGGTTGAAAAGGTGCGGCTCGACACCAAGGATTACCAGTTCCTCTATGAAGACGGCGATCAGCTCGTTTTCATGGACAAGGACACTTACGAGCAGATCAATCTGCCTTCCGACCTTTTGGGCGATGCGCGTCCCTTTCTGCAGGATGGCATGGAAGTGATGCTCGAATTGTGGGACGAGCGCCCGATCAGCGTCGAACTGCCAAACCAGGTCGAGGCAACAATCGTGGAGGCGGACGCCGTGGTGAAGGGCCAGACGGCATCCTCCAGCTACAAGCCTGCGGTGCTCGACAACGGCGTTCGCATCATGGTGCCCCCGCATATCGAAAGCGGCACGCGCATCGTGGTTGATGTCTATGAGCAGGCCTATGTCGGCAAGGCCGGCTGAGCAGGCAGATGGCAGCGATTTCCGGCCTCATCCGCGTCATGGAGCGCGCTGCGCGCAAGGCAGGCGCGCGCCTGCGGCGTGATTTCGGCGAAGTCGAGCACCTGCAGGTTTCCCGCAAGGGCCCGGCCGATTTCGTCAGCAAGGCCGATATGCGATCCGAACGCACGCTTTACGACGAACTGCTTGCCGCGCGGCCCGGCTGGGGCTTCGTGATGGAAGAGGCAGGCGTGATCGAGGGTGATCCGGGCATGCCGCGCTGGATCGTCGATCCGCTCGATGGCACCAGCAATTTCCTCCACGGCATCCCGCATTTCGCGATTTCGATCGCCGCGCAAGAACCCAAGCTTGATGGCTCGGGCTGGGGCGATGTCGTGGCGGGCGTGGTCTATCAGCCGATCACCGATCAGACCTTCTGGGCGGAAAAATCGCGCGGCGCATGGCTGCACGACGCGCGGCTGCGCGTCTCGGCGCGTTCACGCCTCACCGATGCGCTGGTGGCGACCGGAGTTCCGTTCTTCGGACACGGCGACTTTGCCGAATGGAGCCGCATTTTCGGTGCGATCGGGCCCGAGGTTGCAGGTATTCGCCGGTTTGGCGCGGCGTCGCTTGATCTCGCCTATGTGGCGCAGGGACGCTTCGACGGCTTCTGGGAAAGCGGCCTTTCGGATTGGGATACGGCGGCCGGCTGCCTGCTGGTACGCGAGGCGGGCGGGTTTGTCTCCGATTTCCGCGGCCGCAGCGCGCCCATTCATTCCGCACAGGTGCTGGCGGCGAATGACGCGCTGCATTCCAAGCTGCACAAGCTGCTGGCAGGAGCCTTGCGCTAAGTTTGCGGACTCTTGCCAGCATCGGCTGGGCTCGCTAACAGGCCGCTCTCGCACAGGCGCCCCTGTGGTGGAATTGGTAGACGCGCTCGACTCAAAATCGAGTTCCTAACGGAGTGCCCGTTCGAGTCGGGCCAGGGGCACCAGCAGCTGCAGGCGCAAAGGGCGCCTTGGCGCTGCCTTCAGCAAAAGTTCCTTGTAATTGCGCCCCGCCTTTGGGAAGCGTGGGGGCAGGGACTATGCTTGACGCTCCATCCTATCATGCCATTGCCGCCATGGCGGTTACGGTTGCCATGTTCATCGCCTTTGCGCGAGGGCGGGCTCCGGTCGAGATCATCTCGCTTGTCACTATCGCGGTGATCGGGGTCGGGCTTTATTTCTTTCCGCTTGAAGGGGCCAAGCCGACTGACGGCCTCGCGCTTGCCTTCAGCGGGTTCGGCCATCAGGCATTGATCACCATCTGTGCGCTGATGATCATGGGGCGCGGCCTTGTGGTTACCGGAGCACTTGAGCCCTTTGCGCGGCTGCTCGAAAGGGTGTTCCGAGCCAATGCACAGGCGGGCCTGCTGTTTGCGATCATGATTGCCTACACGCTGTCGATGTTCGTCAATGATACGCCGGTCATGGTGCTGCTGATCCCCATTCTGGTGGCCTTGGCGGGCAAGGGCGTGATCGCTTCGTCCAAGACACTGATGCCGGTCAACAGTGCCGTGCTCATTGGCGGCATGTCGACCACCATCGGAACCTCCACCAACATCCTTGTCGTCACCATTGCAGCCGATCTCGGCATGAAGCAGATCGGCGTGTTCCAGTTCACCCCGATTGTGCTCATCGCCGGGATAGTCGCCATTCCCTATCTCTGGCTGGTGATGCCCCGGCTGCTGCGCGACAATTCGGTTGCAGGCGATGAGGCCAAGCGGCTGTTTCATACCCATCTGCGGGTTGGCAGCAATTCGGTGCTGGCAGGCGCTGAACTGGCGGCGGTGCAGAGCAAGCTGCCCAAGGGGATCACCTTTCATGATGTGCCTAGCGGGCCGCTCCAGCCGCAGCAACGCCTCCACATCTCGGGCAGTCACGAGGCGCTTGAGGAAGCGATCCGCACATTGAAGGGGGAACTCGCGCCGGTCTGGGTGATGGACCGCATCCGCCGTCTCTCGGCCTCTCAGGGCGAGGATATCGTCGCAGTCGAGATGACAGTGACAGCGGATTCGCGGCTCGTTACCCGTACGCTCGCCAGTTCAGGTATCGCTGACCTTTACAGTGTCGCGGTGCTTGGTATCCACCGCCCCAATCGCCTGCTGGGGGAACGCGATACCTACAGCGAGGGAGGTGATCTCAGGATCCTGGAAGGCGATGTCCTGCTGGTGATGGGCCTGGAGGAAGACCTCAACAATTTTGCCCGTAATGACGGGCTCCTTCGGCTCGAAGGTGCCCGCGAATTGCCGCGCCGTTCGAAGGCAGTGCTGGCTGGTGCGATCATGCTGGGTGCGATCGCGACCGCATCCGTGGGCTTGCCGTGGTTTGATGGAGGCGGCTTTGCGCCGATCAAGCTGCCGATTGCGATATCGGCGCTGGCAGGCGCGATTGCGATGTTCCTGACCGGATGCGTCAAGTTTGATCGGGTGGGCCGTGCGCTTTCGGCCAAGGTGATTGTTCTGATCGCGGCAAGCATTGCGCTTGGCCGCATGATCGATGCGAGCGGGGCTGCCGAATGGCTGGGGCAATCGCTCTCGCTTGGCCTTGCCTATCTCCCGCCTGCTCTGGTGCTTGCTGCGATCATGCTGTTTGTCACATTTGTCACCAATTTTGCCTCGAACGCCTCGGCTGCCACCATCGGCACACCGATTGCCTATAGTATCGCGAACCAGCTTGGTCTGCCGCCCGAACCGATGGTGCTGGCGGTGCTGTTTGGCTGCAACCTTTGCTATGCTACCCCGATTGCCTATCAGACCAATATGCTGATCATGTCGGAAGGCGGATACCAATTCGGCGATTATGTGCGCGCTGGCCTGCCGCTGGTCGCCCTCATGGTGACAACGCTCTCGGTGCTGCTGGTGATCTGGTACGGGCTGTGATCTGGGGTCGATTGAGGATTGAAAGGGGACGGGTGATGCGGCTTCGAGCGATAGTTTATGGAGCAAGCGCGCTCGCGCTGCTGGCGGCGGGTCCGGCAAGCGCAGATGACCTGCGCGCCGAGGTGACAGCCGCAATGCCGGGGCTGGTTGATCTCTACAAGGACCTCCACGCCAATCCTGAATTGAGTTTCGAGGAATTCGAGACCTCGAAAAAGCTCGCGGCGCGCGCCAGGGCGCTGGGGTTTGACGTGACCGAAGGTGTCGGCAAGACAGGCGTGGTTGCGGTGATGAAGAACGGCCCGGGGCCTGTCGTCATGCTCCGCGCGGATATGGACGGGTTGCCGGTCATCGAGCAGACCGGCTTGCCCTATGCGTCCAAACGGCGCGCAACCCCTGCCAGCGGCATCGAGACGGGCGTGATGCACGCCTGCGGACATGATACGCACATGACGGCGTGGGTCGGTGCGGCGCAATTGCTGGCAGCCAAGAAAGATCAATGGTCCGGCACGCTGGTGATGATCCTGCAGCCTGCCGAGGAAATCGGCGAGGGTGCGCTCGCGATGATCGAGGATGGGCTCTACACCCGTTTTCCCAAGCCTGACTATGTGCTTGCCTTCCATGATGCAGCGCAGTTTCCGGCGGGCATGATCGGCTATTCCAAGGGCTTTGCGCTGGCCAACGTCGATTCGGTGGATATCGTGGTGCCGGGGGTTGGCGGGCATGGCGCCTATCCGCACACGACAAAGGACCCGATCGTGATCGCGTCCAGCATCGTTACCCGCCTGCAAACGCTGGTCAGCCGTGAACTCAATCCGACCGAGGCCGCAGTGGTGACAGTCGGCAGTTTCCAAGCCGGCGCCAAGCACAACATTATCCCCGATGAAGCGCGGCTCCAGATCACGGTGCGATCCTATGCCGATGAGACCCGCGATCATCTGCTCAAAGGCATTGCCCGGATTGCGCGCGCCGAGGCGCTGGCCGCCGGAATGCCTGACGACAAGCTGCCTGTAGTGACTGTGCAGGTGCCCTATACGCCCGCCACCTACAACACGATCCCCTTTACCGAGCGGGTGATGGCCGGTCTCAAGCAGCGCTTTGAAGGCCGGGTAATGGAAACTCCTGCTGTCATGGGCGGCGAGGATTTCAGCCAGTTCTACCGCGCGGATCGCGAAAATGTGGAATCGCTTATTTTCTGGGTCGGCGGGGTTCCGCAAGATCAGTGGGAGCGCGCGCAGAAGGGTGAGGTCCAGCTGCCCTCGCTGCATTCGCCGCTCTGGGCACCGGATGCGCCCACGGTGATCGCGACTGCGACCGAAGCTCTGGTTGCCGCCACGCTTGATCTGATGCCGCGCCAGGGAGGATGATAGGCATTGCTCCTCAATAGTCAGGCGGCAGGGTGACAAGAAAATACGGCCGCCGGAGCCCCTTCTTGCGAAGCGCCCCGACGACCGTTTCTCCTCCCCAGGAGAACTGTGAAACGGGTGTGGCTCTGCTTACTCGCCCGAAGGGACGTAAGTCCCCAGACGGTGGTGCAGCGCGTTGATCTTGGCGAGCTCTTCGCGGTCCTCTGTGTTTCGGGCGTGGCTTTCCAGCGCACGGCGCAGCAGTTTCATATCAGCGGTCGAAAGCAGCGCGCGGGCGCGGGCCGGTTCGCGGCTCTGGGTCTCGGTGTCACTCATCGTCACTCTCCTTGGGTGCTCGTGCCCAAGCCTTAGTCGGTTCGGACGCATCCCGGAAGGCCGGATTGCGCCGACCTCCCGGGTTTCTGGCCCGATTATGCTGCTTCGAACTGATTCATGGTGTTGTGCACGCCACCAGCCTTAAGCGCTGCTTCACCGGCAAAATATTCCTTGTGATCATCGCCGATGTCGGAACCTGCCATGTTCTGGTGCTTGACGCAGGCGATCCCCTCGCGGATTTCCTTGCGCTGCACATTCTTGACATAGCCGAGCATCGCCTGCTCGCCGAAATACTCGCGAGCAAGATTGTCGGTGCTGAGGGCTGCCGTGTGGTAGGTGGGCAGGGTGATGAGGTGGTGGAAGATGCCGGCGCGGGCCGAACCATCGCGTTGAAAGGTGCGAATCTTCTCGTCGGCTTCGGCGGCGAGCTCGGTATCGTCATAATCCACGCTCATCAGGCGCGCGCGATCATAGGCCGAGACATCCTTGCCGGCCGCTTCCCACGCATCGAACACCTGCTGGCGGAAGTTCAGCGTCCAGTTGAAGCTTGGCGAATTGTTGTAGACCAGTTTTGCATTGGGCACGACTTCGCGGATGCGATCGACCATTTCGGCGATCTGCTCGACATGGGGCTTTTCGGTTTCGATCCAGAGCAGATCAGCGCCATTCTGAAGCGAGGTGATGCAATCGAGCACCACGCGGTCAACCCCGGTGCCAGCGCGGAACTGGTAGAGGTTCGAAGGCAGGCGCTTGGGAGCAAGCAGCTTGCCATTGCGGCTGATGAAAACCTGCCCATTGGTGATGTTGGCCGGATCAACCTCGTCGCAATCAAGGAAGCTGTTGTACTGATCACCCAGATCGCCCGGCTCCTTCGAATAGGCGATCTGCTTGGTGAGGCCGGCGCCGAGCGAGTCGGTACGGGCGACGATGATGCCGTTATCAACGCCCAACTCGAGGAAGGCGTGGCGGCAGGCGCGGATCTTCTGCAGGAAATCTTCGTGCGGCACGGTGACCTTGCCGTCCTGGTGGCCGCACTGCTTTTCATCCGACACCTGATTTTCGATCTGGAGCGCGCAGGCGCCCGCCTCGATCATCTTCTTGGCGAGGAGGTAGGTCGCCTCGGCATTGCCGAAACCTGCGTCGATATCGGCGATGATTGGCACAACGTGGGTTTCATAATTGTCGATAGCGTTTTCGAGCCGCTTGGCTTCGACCGCGTCACCCGCCTTGCGGGCATCATCGAGCGCGCGGAACATCATGCCAAGTTCGCGGGCATCGGCCTGCTTGAGGAAGGTGTAAAGCTCCTCGATCAGCGCAGGCACCGAGGTCTTCTCGTGCATCGACTGGTCGGGCAGGGGGCCGAATTCGCTACGGAGCGCGGCCACCATCCAGCCCGAAAGATAGAGGTAACGCCGTTTGGTCGTGCCGAAGTGCTTCTTGATCGCGATCATCTTCTGCTGCGCGATAAAGCCGTGCCAGCAGCCCAGCGACTGCGTGTATTGTGCGGGGTCTGCATCATAGGCGGCCATATCGGCGCGCATGATGTCGGCGGTGTATTTGGCAATATCAAGGCCGGTCTTGAAACGGTTCTGGATCGCCATGCGTGCGGCGTTTTCAGGATCGATGGCGGCCCAGCTCGGCCCGTTGCCCTCGATCAGGGTGCGCATCTGCGCGATGGTGCTTTGATAGGTCATAATCAATTCCCTTCTGTCCTGGGGAGTCGCCTCGATCTCTCTCTGGGGCCGTTTTGGCGTGTTGCAGCGCAGCGCGACAGAAAAAATTACAGAAAATCGTGTGATTATGCGGACAATTTCGCGCGATCTTGTGTAAAAAGGTAAAATTATTTACAAGCGAAACATGGCCGAACCATCCCTCCTTGCAGGCCCCGCCCTGCGCCGCTTGCGCAAGCGCGAAGGTCTCACTCAGGCCAACATGGCCGCCATGCTTGGTATTTCGCCCTCCTATCTCAATCTCATCGAGCGCAACCAGCGCCCGCTCTCGGCCCGCGTGCTGGTGCAGGTGATCGAGCATTTCGAGTTTGACCCGCGTTCCCTGCGCGAGGACGAGGCGGTGGGCGGCATCGACGGCATGATCCGGCGGCTCTCCGACAAGCGCTTTGCTGATCTCGGGATCGACCGCGAGGAGGTGCAGGAATGGCTCGCCGCCGCTCCCTTGGCCGCAGCGGCCTTTGCGCGGCTCTATGATCAGCTTGGCGCCGGTCATTCCCACCACCATGCCTCAGTGCCTGCCGACGATCCCGAAGCGGCCGCACGCCGGGCTATCGAGCGCTGGCAGAACCACTTTGCCGATCTCGATCATGCGGCCGAAGACCTCGCTGATGAACTGCGCCTCTCGCGCGGAGAGATCAGTGCGGCGCTCAGCGAACGCCTGCGCGAAAAGCATCAATTGCAGGTTCGGATCCTTCCTGCTGAAGTGATGCCTCGGCAGGTGCACCGGCTCGATCTCCATGCGCGCCAGTTGCAGCTCTCGGAAATGCTCCCGGGCGCTGCCCGGCGCTTTCAGATTGCGCGCCAGGTTGGCCTGCTTGAACAACGCGAGGCAATCGAGAAGCTGGTGGCCGGTGCAAATCTTGCCTCGGCCGAGGCGCGCGCGGCCTATCGCGAACACATCACCGATTATCTCGCAGGCGCGCTTTTGATGCCCTATCGCCGGTTCCTGCGGGCATGCGAGGCGACAGGTTATGATCTGGCGGTGTTGCAGCGGCGCTTTGCGGTCAGTCTTGATCAGGTGGCGCAACGGCTCACCACGCTCGGGCGAGTCGGCGAGCGCGGCCTGCCGTTCTTTACCGCTACCATCGACCGCGCGGGGCGGATGATTGGCTTCACCGCGGGTGGCAGCGGAGCAGCCTATCCGCTTGACGGCGCGCGCTGGCCGGCCTGGGTGCCCTTTGCCGCGCTGGAGCGACCAGGCACCGTGCTGACGCAAGCGGTCACCTTCAGCGAGGGCGAGGCAAGCCCGCGCCACTGGTTTACCATTGCGCGCAGCCTTGATGGTGACGGCGTCATGTGTTCGGCGCGGCGTGCGGTGGTGCTGGGGATCGAGGCGCGCTTTGCCCGCGATCTGGCCCATGCGCGCGGGGTCTCGCTTGATCCGCAGGACGCAGTGCCGCTCGGCGCGCCGTGCCCGCGCTGCGGCAAAGCCCAATGCCTCACCCCCGCTACTCCGCGTCTGGCAAGCGGGCTTGCTTAGGCAAGCGGACTGCGCGGCCCGGTGTAAAGTTTACCGACACTTAAGCACTCGGGGCTAGAAGGGAGCAGACCTGCCGATTAACCAAGGCTGCCTGCCCGCATGATCCGCCTGTTCAAGCACTACATCCCTCACGCCGTGCTTCTGCTCGGATTGCTTGATATTGCCTTGCTTGCAGGTGCGAGCGAACTGGCCTGGCGCCTGCGCGCCCGGCAAATCGGGATGAGCCCTGGCGACTTTGAGGAGCGCTGGCTGCCAATCGGCGTCACCGCAATCGTGATCTGGCTGGCGATGGTCGCGGTCGGGGTCTATGGTCCGAAGGCGTTGCGATCGCTGCGGTTTGCCGGCGCGCGCCTGCTGGTGGCGACCAGTCTTGGCATTATCGCGCTGGCGGTGATCGACTTCATTTTGCCCACTGAGATGCTGTGGCGCTCGACGCTGCTTTACACCATGGGCCTTGCGATCCTGGTGCTGGTTGGCGACCGGATGCTCCTGAGCAGTTTTCTCGGCTCCTCTGCCTTCCGCCGCCGGGTGATGGTGCTGGGAGCAGGCGACCGCGCGCAGCGCCTGCGTGCGCTTTCGGAGCAGCCCGAAAGCGGCTTTGTCATCGTCTCCTATATTGCGATGAACGAGGATGGCCGCGTGGTCGAGGAAGCCATTTCGCGCAGCGCCATCCACGATCTTGGCAAGTTTGTGGAGAACATGGGCGTCTCCGAAGTGGTGTTGGCGCTGCAGGAGCGGCGCAATTCGCTGCCGCTGAAGGACTTATTGCGGATCAAGACCAAGGGTGTGCATGTCAATGATTTCTCGAGCTTTATGGAGCGCGAGACAGGCCGGGTCGACCTCGACACAGTCAATCCCAGCTGGCTGATCTTTTCCGATGGCTTCTCGAGCGGGCGGCTGCTGTCGAGCGCGGTCAAGCGCATCTTCGACATCACCGCGAGCCTTATCCTGCTGCTTCTGACATTTCCTGTCATCGCGCTGTTTGCGATCATCGTGAAGCTCGACAGCAAGGGTCCGGCCTTCTTCCGCCAGCAACGCGTCGGGCTTTATGGCGAGCCCTTCCAGCTTATCAAGCTGCGCTCGATGCACACCGATGCGGAAAAGGACGGCGCCAAATGGGCTGAGCATAACGATCCGCGCATCACCCGCGTCGGGCGGCTGATCCGCAAGCTGCGGATCGATGAACTGCCGCAGACCTGGAGCGTGCTGCTTGGTCACATGAGCTTTGTCGGCCCGCGCCCCGAAGTGCCAAGTTTCGTCGATAGCCTCGAGGAGGAAATCCCCTTTTACGGCGAGCGCCACATGGTGAAACCCGGCATCACCGGATGGGCGCAGATCAACTATCCCTATGGCGCTTCGGTGGAAGACAGCCGCCGCAAGCTCGAATATGACCTCTACTACGCCAAGAATTACACGCCCTTTCTCGATCTGGTGATCCTGCTCCAGACAGTGCGCGTGATCCTGTGGCCGGAGGGCGCGAGATGAGCCTCGGCGCGGGCCTCGAAGCCGTGATCCTGCTCACTGGCCATGCCGCAGGCGCGGTGATGGCCGGGGCAGCAGCGGTGTGGAGCGCGCAATTCGGTGAACGCGCGAGGCCTGATCGCACCCCATTGCTTGCCGTGCTGGCCATAACGGCGCTCTGGTGCGTGATTGTCGCAGCCCATGGCACAGGTGCGCCGGTTTCCGAACTGGCTGGAAGCGCACGCAATCTGGCGCTTTTGTGGCTGATTGACCGGCTGTTTGCCGGCGATGGCCGCAGTCGCAGCCTGCGTCCGGTACGCCCGCTGGTCTTTGCGCTGGTCGGAGTGGAGCTGCTCAACATGGGCGCGCTCGTGCTGCTGGTGGCCAGCATCGGCACACTGACCGAACCGGTAGGTCTTGGCCCGGCGCTGACCGGTCTTGTCCATATGCTCAGCGCAATCGGCGCGCTGCTGCTGCTTCACAATCTCTACGTGGGCGCAGCACCATCCTCGCAAAGCCTGATGCGCTGGAGCGTGGGATCGCTGACGGTGCTTTATGCCTATGATCTCAATCTCTATGCGCTTGCGTATTTCGGCAGTGCCGAGCCGGGGCTGCTGATGGCGCTGCGTGGTGTGGTGGCAGGTTTTGCTTCGATCGCGCTTGCCTTTGGCGCCAATGCGGCCGCTGCACGTCTGGAATTCAGCCCGTCGCGCGCTGTGACCTTCCACACACTCTCCCTGGTGGTAATCGGCGCCTATCTCGCGCTGATGGCGCTGGTTACCAAGCTCATTGCGCTCATTGGCGGCGACATGGTGAGGACGAGCCAGATCGCCTTTCTGGTGCTGGCAAGCATGGGAGCGGTTTTGTGGCTGCCTTCGCGCCGGTTTCGCGCATGGGCCAAGGTCAAGCTTGCCAAGCACTTGTTCCAGCATCGCTATGACTACCGCGAGGAATGGCTGCGCTTTAACCGCACCATCGGGCGCGGCGGCTATGCTGACGGCGCAAGCCTTGCGGTGCGCGCGGTCAAGGCGCTTGGTGACATCACCGAAAGCCCGGCAGGACTTTTGCTGATGCCCAATGAACAGGCCGAGCTTGAACTTATCGCGCGCTGGAACTGGCAGACGCTTGAAGTACCTGCGGTCGCCGCCGATTATCTGCTCTCGGGCCTGATCGAGCAGAGCGGGCAGATTGTTGCGCTGGATGAAGTGCGCCGCAATATCGATCGCCATGGCGAATTGGCCCATGTCCCTCAATGGCTCCGCGAAGCCGAGGACGCATGGGCGCTCGTCCCGCTGATCCATTTCGAACGCCTTGTCGGCGTCATTGTGCTGGCCCGTCCGCGGATCGAGCGCCAGCTCGACTGGGAGGATTTTGATCTCTTGAAGGTCGTCGGCCAGCAGCTGGCGAGCTACCTTGCCGAGCAGTCCGGGCAGGAAGCGCTGATGGAAGCCAGCCGGTTCGATGAATTCAACCGCCGCATGGCTTTTGTGATGCACGATATCAAAAACCTCGCGAGCCAGCTCTCGCTGCTGGCCGCCAATGCCGAGCGCCATGCCGAGAACCCCGCCTTCCGAGCGGACATGCTTGTGACCTTGCGCAATTCTTCCGAAAAGCTTGCAGGCCTCCTCGCCCGGCTCGGACGCTATTCCCAGGGCCCCTTGCAAGCGCTTGTCGAAATCGATCTGACGGCGCTCGCCAGACGCCTTGCGGAGCGATTCCGGGCGGTGCATCCGGTGCTGGTAACGCGTGAGGAGCCGATGGTGGTGATGGGTGATGTCGAAGCGCTCGATCAGGCGCTCACCCACCTCGTGCAGAACGCAATCGATGCCAGCGAGCCTGAAAGCCCTGTCCTGCTTGGGGTATCTGGCGACGGGTTTACCGGCCAGATCGAGGTTGTCGATTCCGGTTGCGGCATGTCCCCCGAATTTGTCCGCAGCTCGCTGTTCAAGCCGTTTGTCTCGTCCAAATCCGGCGGCTTTGGCATCGGCGCCTATGAAGCGCGCGAGATGGTGAAGGCAATGGGCGGCCGCATGATGGTGGAATCGCGTGAGGGCGTGGGCACCCGCTTCGCCGTTATCTTGCCCGTGCCCGAGGCTGCGCGTCTGATCGCGGGCCCGCGTCTGGGTGGTCCTGAACACTCCGAGGTTGCATGATGGCTGACAAGAAACCCAAGCTGCTCATTATCGAGGATGATCCGGGCCTCCAGGCCCAGCTCAAATGGGCCTATGACGATTTCGACGTGGTGATTGCCGGCGATCGTGATGCGGCACTCACCGCTTTGCGCGCCGAGACGCCGCAAGTCGTGACGCTTGATCTTGGTCTGCCGCCCGATCCTGATGGCACGAGCGAAGGCTTTGCCGTGCTCGATGCGATCATGGCCTTGAAGCCTGATACGAAGGTGATCGTCGCCAGTGGCCATGGCGCCCGCGACAGCGCCTTGCAGGCGATCGAGCGCGGGGCATATGATTTCTACCAGAAGCCGCTCGATATAGACGCGCTCGGCCTGATCGTGCGGCGCGCATTGGCCTTGCGCGAAATCGAGGAGGAAAACCGCAGGCTCGTGGCCAGGGTAAGCGCGGACAAGACTGTGCTTGGCCGGATGATCACGGGTGCGCCCGAAATGCTCAAGGTTGCCCGCACCATCGAACGTGTGGCCAAGACCAGCGTCTCGGTGATGCTGCTAGGCGCGAGTGGGACGGGCAAGGAATTGCTCGCCAGGGGCCTGCATGACGCGAGCGACCGCGCAGATGGGCCATTTGTTGCCATCAACTGTGCAGCAATCCCTGAAAGCCTGCTTGAAAGCGAGCTCTTCGGCCATGAAAAGGGCGCATTCACCGGTGCTGTCAAGACCACCGAGGGCAAGATCGAAAGCGCCCACGGCGGCACGCTGTTCCTTGACGAGGTGGGCGATATTCCGCTCCCCCTCCAGGTGAAATTGCTGCGCTTCCTGCAGGAACGCACGATTGAGCGCATTGGCGGGCGGCGCGCGATTGCGGTCAATACGCGGATCGTGTGCGCGACGCATCAGGATCTGGAAAAGATGATCGGTGAGGGCACCTTCCGCGAAGATCTGTTCTATCGCCTCGCTGAAATCGTGGTGCGCATTCCTGGTCTTGCCGAACGGCCCGGCGATGCGGTGCTGCTTGCCAAGGCCTTCCTCAAACGCTTTGCTGCCGAGATGAACCCTTCTGTCACCGGCTTTGCGCCCGATGCGCTGGCCGCGATTGACGGGCACGATTGGCCGGGCAATGTGCGCGAGCTGGAAAACCGCGTGAAGCGCGCAGTCATCATGGCTGATGGCAAGCTGGTCTGTGCCGATGATCTTGATTTTGCCGTGCGGAGCGAGGAAGAGAGCGCTGAGGTGCTCAATCTCAAGGCGGCGCGCGAGGCGACCGATCGCAAGGTGATCCGCCATGCGCTGGCCCGCAGCGAGGGCAATATCTCCAGCACCGCCAAGCTGCTGGGGATCAGCCGTCCGACCCTTTATGACCTCCTCAAGCAATATGACTTGCAAGCCTAGCCTCTTTACACTGGCAGGCCTGCTCGCGCTTGCCTTGTCGGGCTGTGCCGATGGTTCAGGTGGGAGCGCTGCGCCGCTGATCCCCGGCAGTATCGAAACGGTGCGCCTGATCACCGCGGCAGATGCGGCCGCCAGCGCTGGCGAGCTGGCCGAGGCGGGCGAATTGCTCAACGGCGCGCTGGATGCCGAGCCTGACAATCCCGCGGTTTGGGTGGCAGTGGCGCGCCTGCGCTATCGCGGCGGCGAGCATCTTGAAGCCATCGCTGCGGCCGACAAGGCGCTTGAGCTCGGCCCCCAATATGGCGGCGCGCTGCTTTTGAAAGCCCAGTTGGTGCGCGATGCCCATGGCCTTGCTGCAAGCCTGCCCTGGTATGAGGCAGCGAGCAAGGTGGACCCTGCCAATCCCGAGGTGTGGCTCGACTATGCGGCAACGCTCGGGGATCTTGGGCGTAATCGCGCGATGCTGGAAACACTCGGCCAGCTGGCGGAGGTTTCACCCAAGGAGCCGCGCGCCAATTTCCTGTCTGCTGTGCTGGCTGCGCGCGCGGGCAATGCGGTCTTGGCGCGCAGCCTTCTTGAACGCAGCGGGATGGTGGCTGCGCGCGTGCCGACAGCGCTCGTGCTGGATGCGGTGATAAGCCTTGAGCAAGCCAATTACAGCCTCGCCGCCGAGCGCCTCGAAGCCGTCATGCAGCGCCAGCCCGACAATGCGCGGGCCCGCGAGCTGCTGGCGCGCGCCTTGCTGCTGGGCGGCCGCGAAAGCGAGGTTGTTGCCCGCTTTGGCCGCGATGGAGCGCCCGGTGATACTTCACCCTATCTGGCGATGCTGGTGGGCCGCGCTCATGAACGCCTCGGTGAGCGCGACAAGGCGGCCTCGTGGCTTGACCGGGCCTATGCCGCCAGCGGGCCTGCGCGCCGGGTGCTTCCTGTCAGCCCCGGGCTGCCGCCGCCAACGGCTGAAGCGCGCAGCCTCGCCAGAGCAGGCGACTGGAGCGGTGCAGCTGCACGCACCGCGGCACTGCGCGCGCGGTTTCCCGGCTCGGGCGATGTCGCAGCGCTGGCGGGGGATGCGATGCTGGGCAAGGGGGATGCCCGCGGCGCGCTGACGCTTTATGCCAGCGCTGCCCAGGTGCGCCGGTCATGGCCGCTCGCAAGCAAGGCGATTGCGGCCTACCGCATGGCGGGCGACGAGGAGGCTGCGGATGTGCTGCTGATGCGCCATGTGGCGGGCGATCCGAACAATATCGATGCAGCCCTTTTGCTTGCCGAACGCAGCATCGCATGGGGTGACGGGGCCAGGGCAGGTCTGCTGCTTGATCATGTCGCAGCGCTTGGCGGCGCCAATGATCTCGCCTACCGCCGGATGCGCGCCAGCCTAGCCAAGGACGGCGGGGTGTAAGCGGCTCGACAAGCTTGAGCAGGGCGGGCAAGGGCGGTGGCGCCATGATCCTGCGCCGACTTTCCATCTTTGCCGACCCCATGATCCTGACATTGCTGGTGGCCTTGGCGCTGGCCGCCGTGGTGCCGGTTGCAGGCAGTTCGGCCGAAATCGCACGCGACATTTCGAATGTCGGGATTTTCGTGCTGTTCCTGCTCAATGGCATGCGGATTCCCCGCCGCGAGATCGCGCGCGGGCTTGCGAACTGGCGCTATGTGGTGCCGCTGATGCTGTGGGTGTTCGGCATCATGGCGCTGATGGGGCTTTTCTTCATGTGGCTCGCGCAAGGCTGGCTTCCGCCGCTGGTGGCGCTTGGGTTTCTCTATCTGGGGGTGCTGCCATCCACGGTGCAATCGGCAACGTCCTATACCACGCTTGCCGGCGGCAGCATCGCCCTTGCCGTGGTGGGCGCAGCCTTGCTCAATATTGTCGGCGTGGTGGTGAGCGCACCGCTGTTTGCGCTGATGGGCGGCGGCGCGGCTGCCGACATCGGCAGTGATGTCATTATACGCATTGGCCTTATTCTCGTGCTGCCTTTTGCCATCGGGCAGGCGCTCCAGGGCTGGACCGCAGAATGGGTCAATGCGCGCAAACGCCGGATTGTTTGGCTGGATCGCCTCGTGATCGGGCTGTCGGTTTATGTCGCCGCCTCGGGCGCGATGGCGCAGGGGCTTCTCGGGATGTTTAGCGCTGACGACTGGACCGTGCTCATGGTATTGGTCGTGGCATATCTGGCGCTTGCGAGTTGGGGGGCTTGGGCGATTGGCGTGCCGCTTGGCTTGCCGCGGGCTGATCGGATCGCCTTCCTGTTTGGCGGATCGCAAAAAAGCATTGCGATCGGTGCACCGCTTGCTGCGATCTTGTTCGCACCGTCAGTGGCTGGTTTCGTGATTGCCCCGCTGCTCGTCTATCACCTCGCGCAGCTCATTCTGGCGGCGCCGCTGGCTAGTCGTTTGAGCCGTTCCTAGCTTCCGCGCGATTGTGACGGATTGACCAGATCAGCGACAGGCCGATCAGCGCCGCTCCGATCAGCCCGGTGAAGGTTTCCGGGATGTGATAGCGCGCCGAGATCAGCATGATCGCGCCCAGCACAATGATGGCCCAGAAGGCGCCATGTTCGAGATAGCGATATTCTGAAAGCGTGCCGGCCTTTACCAGATGCACTGTCATCGAACGCACGAACATCGCACCGATGGACAGGCCAATGGCGATCACGATCATGTTGTTCGACAGCGCAAAGGCCCCGATCACGCCATCGAAACTGAAGCTTGCATCCAGCACTTCGAGATAGAGAAACCCTCCAAGACCCGAGCGCACAATCGCGCCGCTGGCCTTCTTGGCCTCTTCGCGCTGCTCGATGATCGCGCCGAGTGCGTTGACGCCGATATAGGTGAGCAGGCCCATTAATCCCGCGGTGAGGAATGTGAGCGAATCGGCATCACTCAGCATGGTTGAGACACCATAGATCAGCGCCAGCACCAGCCCGATCTCCACCGCGGGCACGCTGGAGAAACGGCTCACCCAGCGTTCCACCGCGGCGATCCAGTGGATGTCCTTGTCGCTGTCGAAGAAGAAGCTGAGGCCCACCATCGCCAGAAACGCGCCGCCAAAGCCGGAAATGCCGATATGGGCGGATGAGACAATGCGCTCATATTCCTCCGGGCGTCCCAGCGACAATTGCACCGCTTCCCACGGCCCGATCTGCGCTGCAATCGAGACAATCGCGAGGGGAAAGACAATCCGCATCCCGAACACCGCGATCAGGATCCCGATGGTAAGGAAGCGCTGCTGCCACACCGGGTCCATCTCGCGCAGCACGGTGGCGTTCACGACCGCGTTGTCGAAACTCAAGGACACCTCGAGGATCGAGAGCACAAAGACAATCCACAGGATTGCGGCCACCGTACCAACATTGCCGCTGCTCACCCAGCCGTAATAGCCCGCCAGCGCGAGGCAGACGGCAGTGAAAGCGAGCGAAAATCCGTAGAAACGCAGCAGGGTCTGCATGGGTAGGCCACTTTCGGGCTGGGAGGGGCAGGGTCAGTCTTTGGGCTGATAGGTTTGGTCAGGCCCGGGAAAAGCGCGGGCGCGCACTTCCTCGGCGTAGCGTGCGACAGTGCGGTCGATCACGCTTGCGATATCTTCATAGCGTTTCACGAAACGCGGCACGCGCTCGAACATGCCGAGCATGTCTTCGGTCACCAGCACCTGCCCGTCGCACTCGGCCGAAGCGCCGATGCCGATGGCGGGGCAGGACACCGCCTTGGTTGCGGCAATGGCGATGCTTTCAAGCACGCCTTCGATCACGATGGCAAAGGCCCCTGCCTGGTCGAGCGCGACCGCGTCCGAGACGATCTTTTCCGCTTCCGCTTCGGAGCGCCCGCGCGCGCCATAGCCGCCCAGCACATTGACCGCCTGCGGGGTAAGGCCGACATGGCCCATCACCGGAATGCCGCGCGCGCTCAGGAATTCCACTGTCGGCGCCATCGCCGCCCCGCCTTCGAGCTTGACGGCTGCCGCGCCCGTGGCCTTCATCAGAAAGGCTGCACTTTCAAAGGCCTGCTCGGGCGATCTCTCATAGCTTCCGAACGGCATATCGACCACGACAACGGCATGATAGGAGCCGCGCACCACCGCGGCGCCGTGGTTTGCCATCATCTCCAGCGTAACGGGCACAGTCGAGGGCAGGCCATAGATCACCTGTCCCAGCGAATCCCCCACCAGCAGCAGATCGCAATGGCTATCAAGCAATTGCGCCTGCCGCGCGGTATAGGCGGTGAGCATCACCAAGGGCTCGGCCGTTACCCCATCCACCTTGCGCGCACGGATGCGCGGCACGGTGAGGCGGCGCATCGGCTGCGGGGTGGGATTGGCCCGGCTGGTGCTGGTATCGAGCTGGAAGGTGGTGGACATGATTTGCCGCCCTTAGCGCTGTGCGGGGGCAAAGGCAAAACCTTGCCCCTTGGCGGGCGCGCAAAATAATTGCAGAACGGTTGCAATCGGGACAGCGCTGCAACGGCAGCGCGGCATCAGGGACAATCACGCAGCATGGTCACCACTTCCTCAAGCCCGCGCGATGGCTGGTCATCGCGCACCGCCTTTGTGCTGGCTGCGATTGGCTCGGCAGTGGGGCTGGGCAATCTGGTGCGCTTTCCGGCGGAAGCTGGCACCAATGGCGGCGGCGCCTTTGTGCTGTTCTACATTTTCTGCATCCTTCTGATCGGCCTGCCGGTGCTGCTGGCCGAAACCCTGATTGGCCGTCACGGACAGGCCGCCGCCCCTGAAAGCTATCGTAAGCTGGCGCTGGAATCAGGGGCTTCGGCGCGCTGGGACATGGTGGCATCGCTCGGCGTGTTCTCGTCCTTTGCGGTGCTCAGCTTCTACTGCGTGCTGGGGGGCTGGGTGCTCTATTATGTCGGCATTTTCGGGGCGGATCTGATTGGTACCGGGCTGACCGGCCCTGCCTTCGAGGGCGTTTCGTACGAGTCGGTCGAGGCGATTTTTCCGGCGATGATCGGCGATGGGCTGACCACCAGCCTGCTTGATCTTGTGTTCCTTGCGGTCACGCTGTTTTTCGTCGCGCGCGGGGTGTCGGGCGGGATCGAGAAGGTTGCGGTCTATCTTATGCCGACCTTCTTCGTGCTGCTGCTTGGCATCACCATCTACGGCCTGCTGGGCGGCGCGGTGAGCGAGACGTTGGGCTACCTGTTCACCTTTGAACCCGCCAAGCTGACCCCGCCGGTGATGCTCGCAGCGGTCGGCCAGGCGTTCTTCTCGCTCTCGCTGGGGGTTGCAGGGATGGTGACCTACGGCGCCTATGTGGGCCGCGACGTTAACCTTGCGGGCACCTCGCTGGTGATTGCGGGTGCGGATACGGCGGTGGCGCTGATTGCAGGGCTGTGCATCTTCCCGATCGTGTTCGCCGCTGGCCTTGCGCCCAATGGCGGGCTGGGCCTCATGTTCCAGACCCTGCCGCACGCCTTTCAGGAAGTGCCGTTCGGCTCGGCCATAGGCCTTGCTTTCTTCATCATGGTGGGCTTCGCCGCGCTCACCAGTTCGGTCTCGCTGATGGAAGTGCCGACCGCCTGGGTGATCGACCGCTTTGGTCTGAGGCGCGGTGCGGCGGCGGGGCTGGTGAGCATGGGCGCAGGCGTGCTTGGCGTGCTCTCGGCGCTGTCGACCGGCGCGCTGGCGGATTTTCACCCGCTAGGCTTCATCCCGACCTTTGCCGGGATGGGCACGCTCGATGCGCTCGATGCGCTCACCAGCAAGGTGACGATGCCGGTGTGTGCGCTGCTCACCTGCATCTTTGTCGGCTGGATCGCGGACAAGCGGCTGGTCGATAGCGAAAACGGACTGTCGGGCGGCGTGCACCTGTTCTGGCGCTTTCTGGTGCGTTTTGCCTGCCCGGCGGTACTGGCGGTGATTATGGTGTTTGGCCTGTTGGGATAGGCTCCCTTCACGCGTTGCAATCGACGCGCAAATATGGAACATAATAGGAACAATTGGCTCGTTGATGAGTCGTGTTCCTGAGTGTTCACCCATGATGATGTCTGATCCCTTTGCGGGCGCAGCAGCCCCTCATAGCGTGCCTGTGGGCCGCGCTTTTGCCGCGCGCGCGCGACTGGCGCGGCGAAGGCGCCGCTGGCGGCCCGGCCTTGCCACACAGCCGCTCCATTCGGAGATTTTTGCTTCTGGGTGCGAGGCAAGCGGGGCGGGGCTGGCCTTGGCGCTGGCGCGCGATGCTCTGGCGGCGAGCGGCGCGGACGAGGACAGGCGGCAAGTGCTGTGGGTGCAGGAGCGCAGCGCAATGCGGCTTGGCGGGCGGCCCTATCTTCACGGGCTTCCGGCTGATGTGCGCCACCGGGTGATCCATGTCGCGGCCCAAACGCCTGAAGATGCGCTGTTCGCGATGGAGGAGGGATTGAGGTGCCGCGATGTCGCCTGCGTCATCGGAGAGATTGCGGGCAATCCCAAGGCGCTCGGCTTCACCGCCTCGCGGCGATTGAGCCTCGCGGCGGAGCGGCATGGCGTGGCGCTGTGGCTGGTGCGGCTGGATGCGGCGGCGGATCTCTCCTCGGCGCGGATGCGCTGGCGGGTGGCGGCGGCGCCTTCTTTGCCTCAGCGCTGGAACCCCGAGGCGCCAGGAGAAGCGCGTTGGCGGGCCGAATTGTTCCGCGCGCGCGGCCACTTGCCCGGAGAATGGATGATAAGCGATGCCGAGGGAAGCCTGCGCGCCGAGCGCTGCACAGCTGCGCCGGATCATGGCGATCTGGCTCATGGATCTGCCGCTCGATCGCTGGCGGCAGGCTAGCGGGCTTGCGCGCGGGGAGGGGGCAGATGCAGCGCCTTTCGCGCTCATCAGTGATACGGCACATGGGCCGCGCCTTGATGCGGTGAACCACGCGGCGCGCACCGCCGGGGTTGCGGCAGGCATGCGGCTCACCGATGCCCGCGCGCTGTGCCCTGAGCTGGCGGTAAACCCGTCCGATCCGGCCGGAGACCTTGCAGCGCTTGAGAAATTGGCGCTGTGGGCGCAGCGCTGGGGGCCGTGGAGCGCGCTTGATCCGCCGCACGGCTTGCTGATTGATACCACCGGGGTCGCGCATCTGTTCGGCGGTGAGGCACGCTTGCTTGCTGATGCGCAGCGCGCCTTTGCCGTGCGTGGTTTTGCCGCCCGCGCGGCGCTCGCGCCCACTGCCGGGGCGGCCTGGGCGCTGGCGCATTACGGGCCGCCGCATGGCGTGATCGGGGCGCAGGATGATCCGCTGCGCTTGCTCGGAGCCCTGCCGGTGGCAGCGCTCCGGCTTGATGGCGATGTGGTGGTGGTGCTGCGGCGTCTCGGTCTCAAGCGCATCGGCGATCTGGCGGGGCTGGGCGAGGATATCCGCGATCCCGCCGCCGCGCGCGATGCGCTTGCCCGGCGGTTCCGCAACCGCAAATCGCCTGCTGCCAATCCGCTGATCCGGCTCGATCAATTGCTCGGGAAAGTGCCTGAGCCGCTGCTGCCTGTCACGCCCCAGTCGATCCCGCTGGTGCAGCGCCAGGTGGCAGAGCCGATCCGCCACCGCGCGCTGCTCGACAAGGTAATCGCCGATCTCGCCGTCGATCTTCAGCGCGAACTCGAAGCGCGCAGGAGCGGTGCGCGGCGCATCGAACTCGGCCTGTGGCGAGTCGATGGCGAGGTTATTGCCCGGCGCCTCGAACTGGCCGCCGCGACCCGCGATCCAGCCCATCTCACCCGGCTTTTTGCCTCCAGACTGGAGGGAATTGACGCAGGCTTCGGGATCGAGACCATCCGCCTTGCCGCCAGCTGGTGCGAGCCGCTCAACGCCGCGCAAGCCGATATCGAGGCCGCCGCCGAGGCCCATGGCACGACGCTTGCGGCCTGTCTGGATCGTCTCGCCATCCGGCTCGGGCCTGAGGCTGTCACGCGCCCTGTCGCCCACCCCAGCCACTGGCCCGAGCGCGCCCAGCGTTGGCAGGCGCCGCTGGCGGCAGAGCCTGCCTCGCAAGGGATGCTCGGTTTCCACCTGAGACCTCTGAAATTGCTCGACAAGCCCGAGGCGATCGCCGTGCTTTATGCCGCGCCTGATGGTTCTCCGCAGCGGTTTCGATGGCGCGGGGAAGTGCGCGATGTGCTGCGCGCTGAAGGGCCTGAACGTATCGCGCCCGAATGGTGGCGTGAACGTTCCAGCGCACGGCTGCGCGATTATTACCGCATCGAGGATGCCGACGGGCGACGCTACTGGATCTATCGCCGCGGCCTGGCCGGAGACGGCCGGGGCGGGGCGCCCGACTGGTTTCTCCACGGGCTCTACGCCTGATCTGAGCGCGTTCGCGGCGCTTATGATTCCTTTACCCATTCGTGCGATTACTGACCCTATGAATTTCTACTCGATCCCGCGTTCCTCGCAGCGTCGTCCGCTCAGCCTGCTTGTTAAAAGCCGGGTGCGCTCGCGCGAGGTTTACGTCGACCTGATCGACATCTCTGAAGGCGGCTGCAAGATCCGCGCAAAGCCGGGTTTTGCAAATCTCGGTGATCGGGTGGTGATGAAGGTCAATGGCATCAACGCGCCTTTGGGCAGCATCGTGTGGATCGATGGCCCCTTTGCCGGCATCGCCTTCGAGGGTGAGATGCACCCCGCGATTGTCGATTATCTGTGCCAGCAGGGCGGCCATAAACTGCAAGGCACCCGCAGCACGTATCGCTGATCATTCCCGCCGGACCACCCCACTTGCAACCTTTGCATTTGGGCGAATCATTGTTGGAACATATAAGGAACAAAAAGCCCTCTGCGGCGCGTGTTCCCCGAGGTGTTCGATGGTCCAGCAATCACTCCCAAGGCCGACTTTGCGCCAGCGTCTGGAGATTCTCGCCGATGCGGCGAAATATGACGCTTCCTGCGCGTCTTCGGGCACCGTCAGGAAAAATTCGCTGGGCGGAAAAGGCATCGGCTCGACCGAGGGGATGGGTATCTGCCACGCCTATGCGCCTGACGGGCGGTGCATTTCGCTGCTGAAGCTGCTGCTGACCAATCACTGCATTTTCGATTGCCACTACTGCATCAACCGCAAGAGTTCGAACGTGGCGCGCGCGCGCTTCACCCCGCAGGAGGTGGCCGACCTCACGCTCAATTTCTACCGCCGCAATTATATCGAGGGGCTGTTCCTCTCCTCCGGCATCATCAAAAGCGCCGATCACACCATGGAGCAGCTGATCGAAACCGCGCGGATCCTGCGCGAGGAACACGATTTCCGCGGTTACATTCATCTCAAAACCATCCCCGAGGCGAGCGCCGATCTGATCCATCAGGCAGGGCTCTATGCCGACCGGGTCTCGATCAATGTCGAATTGCCGACCAGCGGGGGTCTCAAGCGGCTCGCGCCCGACAAGAACGAGGCGCAGATCGAAGGCGCGCTCGCTCGCACCAGCGCGCGGATTGTCGAGGCGAAGGACGAGAGGAAGCGCTTTCGCCACGCGCCGCGCTTTGCGCCCGCCGGGCAATCGACCCAGATGATCGTCGGTGCGGACAGCGCGAGCGATGTCGATATCGTCGGCAAGGCGAGCAGGCTTTACGGCGCCTTCGGCCTCAGACGCGTCTATTACAGCGCCTTCTCGCCGATCCCGGATGCGAGCGCGGTGTTGCCCTTGAAGCGCCCGCCCTTGCTGCGCGAACACCGGCTCTATCAGTCGGACTGGCTGTTGCGCTTTTATGGCTACCGCGTGGAGGATGTCGCAAACGCCGCCGAGGCGGATGGCAATCTGCCGCTCGATATTGATCCCAAACTGGCCTGGGCCTTGAAGTTCCGCGGAAGCTTTCCGGTGGATGTGAACCGCGCTGCCAAGGAGCAATTGCTGCGCGTACCGGGGCTGGGGACGGTCGCGGTGAAGCGTATTCTTGCGGCGCGGCGGCACCGCAGCTTGCGGCTTGATGATGTGGCGCGGCTGACCGCCTCGATTGCCAAGGTGCGGCCCTTCATCTGCACCATCGACTGGCGCCCGACGCTGCTGACCGACCGCGCCGATCTGCGCGCAAGGCTCGCCCCGCCGCAAGAGCAGCTGGAGCTGTTCTGATGGGCGGCCGCGGCGCTTTCATGCCTTATGCCGCGATTGGGGCGCATTATGCGGTGCACCTGCCCGCGCCTGACGATTTCGCCTTCTGGCGGGATCGCGCCCGCGCGCTCATCCAGTGCGACATCCCGTCTGACCGGGTTTCCTGGGTGGAGCCGGGGATGATGGGCGATCTGTTTGGCCACGAGGCATTGTCGCCAACCGACCGCCGCTTGCCCGCGCCGCCTGCCGATGCGCCGCCGGTGCGCGCCAATCGCCGCTTTCTGGGGCTGGCGGCGAAGGCTGCGCTGCACTCTGATCCAGAGCGGTTTGCACTGCTCTACCGCGTGCTGTGGCGCTTGCAGCGCGCGCCCCGGCTGATGGAAGACCGCGCCGATTCCGATGTCCGCCGCCTTGAGGAACTGGACAAGTCGGTGCGGCGTGACGTGCACAAGATGCACGCCTTTGTGCGCTTTCGCGAAGTGCAGGAGGAAGACGGCACGCCCCATTATGTCGCCTGGTTCGAGCCTGATCATCATATTGTCCGCGCCGAAGCGGCCTTCTTCATGCGCCGTTTTGCCAATATGCGCTGGTCGATCCTGACCCCGCGCGGGAGTATTCACTGGGACGGCGCAGTGATGCGCGAAGGCCCGCCTGCGCGGCGCGAGGATGCCCCGGGCGGTGATCCGGTCGAGGACTTGTGGCGCTCGTATTATGCCTCGATCTTCAATCCGGCGCGGCTCAAGGTTTCGGCGATGCTGTCGGAAATGCCTAAGAAATACTGGAAGAACCTGCCCGAGGCCGAGCTCATCCCGGCACTGATTGCAGGGGCGCAGGCGCGCGAGGCAGCGATGGTGGCGGCAGGCGCGCGCGCGGCGCGAGTGGCGCCTGCCACGTGGGACGAGCTCGCCGCGCAGCTTGCCGCCTGCCGTGATTGCCCGATTGCCGACTGCGGCACCCGCATCGTGCCGGGCGAAGGGCCGCGCACAGCAGCGCTGATGATCGTGGGCGAACAGCCCGGTGATACCGAGGATCGCGCGGGCCGGGTATTCGTCGGCCCGGCGGGGCAGGTGCTCGATGAACATCTCATTCGCGCCGGGGTTGACCGGCAGGCGGCCTATCTCACCAACGCGGTCAAGCATTTCAAGTTTACCTGGCGCGGCAAGCATCGCCTCCACCAGACGCCTAACGCCAAGGAAATCGACACCTGCCGCTGGTGGCTGGAGGCTGAGCGCGCGCTGGTGAGGCCCCGCCTCGTGCTGGCGCTCGGCGCAAGCGCGGCGCGCTCCCTGCTGGGCCGCACTGTCAGCGTCAATCGCGAGCGCGGGCGGGCAATCCCCTTGGAGGACGGGGCGGAGCTGTGGATCACCGCGCACCCTTCCTATCTGCTGCGCCTTGATGGGGCGGCGCGTGAGGCACAGGCGATGCGCTTTGCAGCGGACTTGGCGCTGGTGCGCGAACGGCTCAGCGCCCTTGCGGGCTAGAAATGCCCGACGCTCCGCTCACTCCTGGCCGGCGCAGGCTCGCTATCGATCCCGCCGATATTGCCGCGCCCGCACGCGCGCCCTTTGTCGAACTCGGGCTGGCAAGCTGCTTCAGTTTCTTGCGCGGAGCCTCGGATGCCGTCGATCTGGCACTCACCGCCCACGCGCAGGGCTATGATGCGATCGGGATCGCGGATACCAACAGCATGGCGGGCGTGGTGCGCCTGCACACCGAGGCCAAGGCGCTCAAATTGCGGCCCGTGATCGGCTGCCGGATCGAGACGGTGGAGGGCCTCGCCTTCCTCGCCTATCCCACCAGCCGCGCTGCCTATGGCCGCCTCACTCGCCTCATCAGCGCCGGGCGGATGCATACACCGCAAGGCGCATGGCAGGACAAGGGCGTGTGCCAGATCACGCTTGCCATGCTGGCCGCGCACAGTGAGGCGGTGCAACTCATCCTGCTGCCGCCCGATGATCTCGGCAGCGCCTTCACCATCGCGGGGCCGGGTAATGTGATCCCGCTGCATGCAGGCCATGCGCCGACAAGCGGACTCACCGCCCCTTTCCCCGATCTCCTGCCGCATCTCACCCGCCTGCTGTCGAGCCTTTCGCACATCGCTGCCAGCTATCTTTACCGCGGCGATGATATTGCCCGTATCGAGCGGCTCGATTGGCTTGCGCGCGCGCATGGGCTGGAGCTTCTGGCGACCAATGATGTGCATTACCACGCCCGCGAGCGGCGGGCCTTGCACGATGTGATGACCGCGATCCGCCACAAGACCACGGTGGCGGCCGCCGGGCACCTGCTCCACCCCAATGCCGAGCGGCACCTCAAGTCGCCGCAGGAAATGGAGCGCCTCTTCGCCCGCTGGCCCCACGCGATCACCGCCGCGCGCGCAGTGGCGGATGCCTGCGCCTTCAGCCTCGATGAGCTGACCTATGAATATCCGCAGGAAATCTACCCCGCGGGCCAATCCCCGCAAGCCTATCTCGAAAGCGAGACATGGGCAGGCGCGGCGCAGCGTTATCCCGAAGGCGTGCCGGAGACTGTGCGCGAGACGCTGGAGCGCGAACTCGCGCTCATCGCCAAGCTTGATCTCGCGCGCTATTTCCTCACCATCAAGGACATTGTCGATTTTGCCCGCAGCCAGAGCCCGCCCATCCTGTGTCAGGGCAGGGGCAGCGCGGCCAATTCTGCCGTTTGCTATGTGCTCGGCATCACCTCGGTTGATCCAGCCAAGCACCAATTGCTGTTCGATCGCTTCATCTCCGAAGAACGCAAGGAACCGCCTGATATTGACGTCGATTTCGAGCACGAGCGGCGCGAGGAAGTGATCCAGTATATCTATCGCCGATATGGCCGCCACCGCGCCGGGCTGTGCGCAACAGTCATCCACTACCGCCCGCGCATGGCGATCCGCGAAGTGGGCAAGGCGATGGGCCTTTCCGAAGATGTCACAAGCGCATTGGCCCGCACTGTGTGGGGCGGGTGGGGGCGCGAGATCGCCGAGAAGCACGTCGCCGAAAGCGGGCTCGACATCACCGATCCGCACTTGCGGCGCGTGCTGGCCCTGACGCAGCAACTGATCGGAATGCCGCGCCACCTGGGCCAGCATGTCGGCGGGTTTATTCTCACTGCGGGCCCGCTGACCGAGACTGTGCCGATCGGCAATGGCGCCATGCCGGAGCGCAGCTTCATCGAGTGGGACAAGGACGATATCGAGGCGCTCGGTATCCTGAAAGTGGATGTGCTGGCGCTGGGGATGCTGACCTGCATCAGGAAATGCCTTGATCTCCTGCGCGCCCATCATGGCCGTGATCTGACGCTCGCCAGCGTGCCGCGCGAAGACCCTGAAACCTACGCCATGCTGCGCCGGGGTGATTCGCTCGGCGTCTTTCAGGTCGAAAGCCGCGCGCAGATGAACATGCTGCCGCGCCTGCGCCCACGTGAATTCTACGACCTCGTCATTCAGGTGGCGATTGTGCGGCCCGGCCCGATTCAGGGCGACATGGTGCACCCCTATCTGAAACGCCGCCGCGGGGCGGAGCCGGTAGCAATCCCCGCGCCCGCGCCCGAGCATGGCCCGCCTGATGAGCTTTCCAGCATCCTTGGGCGCACTTTGGGCGTCCCGATCTTTCAGGAGCAGGCGATGAAGATCGCGCTCGATGCCGCCAAGTTCACCAGCCTTGAGGCCAATCGCTTGAGGAAAGCCATGGCGACTTTCCGCAGCCGGGGCATGGTGGACGAACTGCAAGACATGATGGTCGAGCGAATGGTCGCGCGCGGCTATGATCGCGACTTTGCCGAGCGCTGTTTCAACCAGATCAGAGGCTTTGGCGAATATGGTTTTCCTGAAAGCCACGCGGCGAGTTTTGCCCAGCTGGTCTATGTCTCAAGCTGGCTCAAATGCCATTTTCCGGCGGCCTTCGCCTGCGCCTTGCTCAATTCGCAGCCGATGGGGTTTTACGCGCCCGCGCAGATCGTGCGCGATGCTGGCGAGCATGGGGTGCAGGTGCTGCCGGTCGATGTGAATGCGAGTCTCTGGGATTGCACGCTGGAGGGTGAGGCGCTGCGGCTTGGCCTGCGCCAGATTGACGGCCTGCCCGAACACCTCGCCGCCGCGCTGGTGGCGGCGCGGGCAGAGGGCGGGGCATTTCGCGATGTGGCAGACCTGCGCGCGCGGGCGCGCCTTTCACCTGCCCATATCGAGCGGCTGGCGAGCGCCGATGCCTTCACCTCGCTGGGCCTCACCCGCAGGCAGGCCTTGTGGGATGCGCGCAGTCTGATTGCTGCGCCCGATCTCCCGCTGTTCCGCGCGGCCGCCGTGCGCGAGGAGGGGGCGGAGCGGGCGAGGCTGCGCCTTCCCGCCATGCCGCTGTCAGAGGAAGTAGTGGCGGACTATCAGACCACGCGTTTGAGCCTCAAGGCGCACCCCATGGCCTTCCTGCGCGCAGACCTTGCCGAGCGCGGCTTTGTGCGCGCCTCAGAGCTGCGCGAGCGCAAGTTCCGCTCGATGGTGAAGGTCGCAGGCGTGGTGCTGATCCGCCAACGGCCCGGCAGCGCCAAGGGCGTGACCTTCATCACGCTGGAGGACGAGACCGGGGTGATCAATCTGGTGGTATGGCCTGATTTGAAAGAGAAATTGCGCAAGGTGGTGATGGGCGCGCGGCTGATCGAAGTGCGGGGGCGCGTTGAGTATGATGATGAAGTGATCCATGTGATCGCCGCCCATCTGGAGGATGCGACGCACCGGCTTCACGCCCTGTCGGACGATCTGCTGGCAGCCCCGCTGGCGCGTGCCGACGAGGTGAACCGCCCGGTTCAGGGGCGTAAAGCGCCCGAAGTGCGCGACATTATCGATGAGCTTGCGCCGAGGCCAAACGTCACCGGCCACCCGCGCGATCACCGTATCCTGCCGAAATCACGCGATTTTCATTGATGTGGCGCGGTTATACCGGCTCCAGCGCATAGCCGGCCGAGCGCACGGTGCGGATCGGGTCCTTGCCGCCATCCACCGTGATCGCCTTGCGCAGGCGCCGGATGTGGACATCGACGGTGCGCAGCTCGATGTCGGAACTGGTGCCCCACACGCCATCGAGCAGCTGCCCACGGCTGAACACCCGGCCCGGGCTCTCCATGAAGAACTTGAGCAGGCGATATTCGGTCGGCCCCAGTTGCAGCGCACGCCCGCGGCGTTGCACCTTGTGCGCGACGGGATCGAGCTTGATATCGCCAACCTCGATCGTCTCGCCGGCAAGCGCCGGGCGGATGCGGCGCATCACGGCGGCGACGCGGGCGAGCAACTCACGGGGAGAAAAGGGTTTTGTGAGGTAATCATCCGCGCCCGTTTCAAGGCCGCGCACCCGATCATCCTCGGCCTCGCGCGCGGTCAGCATGATGATCGGGACATGCGCGGTTTCCTTGTCGCGGCGCAGGCGGCGACATACCTCGATCCCGCTGGTGCCTTCGATCATCCAGTCGAGGATGATGAGATCGGGCACATCCTCGCTCGCCATCACCAGCGCATCGTCACCATCGCCGGTGACACGCACGTTGTAGCCTTCATTCTGGAAGCGGTATTCGAGCAGTTCCGAGAGCGCCGGATCATCTTCGACCAGCAGCAATTTGGCAGCGGACATTGGTGAGCCCCTCACAAGCCGCCGGACGGGCGGCAGATCAGCCTATGTTTCACTTGCGCTACAATTTGATGAAACCCGCGCTTGTTCCGTGTCTTTTCTGCACCCAGGTTCAGCCTCGCTAATTGCTGCTAATTCGCCTTAATCCGAAATTTGCCCGCTTAAGCGCCGCTTAGCGGTGATCATCAGGCGGGTAGGCCCCGGTCGCGGCAAAGTGCACCATTTCGGCAACGTTGGTCGCGTGATCGCCAATGCGTTCGATATTGCGTGCCACGAACAGCAGCTGTGCGGCGCTCGAAATGGTCGCGGGATTTTCGACCATGTAGCTTACCAGATTGCGAAAGATCGAATTGTAGAAGGCATCGACCTTGGCATCGGTGGCGATCACTTCGCGTGCGAGATCGGGATCGCGGGCGGCATAGGCGGTGAGCACATCGTGAACCATCTCTCCTGCCATCTCGCCCATCGCAGGCAGCAGGGTGAGAGGTTCAAACTCGCCGCGGCGCTCGATCATGCCGACCCGCTTGGCGATATTCTTGGCATAATCGCCGATGCGTTCGAGCACCCCGCCGATCTTGAGCGCGGCAATCACTTCGCGCAGGTCATCGGCCATGGGCGCGCGCAGGGCGATGATCCGCACGGCGAGCTTGTCGACCTCGGTTTCCAGCGAGTCGAGCTTCTTGTCGCGCGCCACCACCTTGTCGGCCAAGTCGGTATCGCCGCGCACCAGCGCATCCAGCGCCTCGCCAATGGCAACCTCGGCAAGGCCCCCCATCTCCGCGATCAGGCCGCGCAGCCGGGTGATGTCTTCATCAAAAGCCTTGACCGTGTGTTCGGCAACCATCAGCCATACCGCCCTGTGATATAGTCCTTCGTCCGCTCCTCGATCGGATTGGTGAAGATTTCCGAAGTAGGCCCATATTCCACCATCTTGCCAAGGTGGAAAAAGGCGGTGCGTTGGCTTACCCGGGCAGCCTGTTGCATCGAGTGGGTCACGATCACGATGGCATAGCGGCCCGAGAGTTCATCAATCAGTTCCTCGATCTTGGCCGTCGCGATGGGATCGAGCGCGGATGCCGGCTCGTCCATGAGGATCACTTCGGGATCAACCGCGATCGCGCGCGCGATGCACAGCCGCTGCTGCTGGCCGCCCGACAAGGCCGTTCCCGAATCATCGAGCCGGTCCTTGACCTCGTCCCACAAGCCAGCCCGTGTCAGCGAGCGTTCGACGATAACATCGAGATCGGCCTTCTTGTCGGCAAGGCCATGGATTTTCGGCCCATAGGCGATGTTTTCATAGATCGACTTGGGGAAGGGGTTGGGCTTCTGGAACACCATGCCGACGCGCGCGCGCAGCTGCACCACATCCATGGTGTTATCGAGGATATTCTCGCCCTCAAGCTCGATCCGCCCTGTCACCCGCGCGGCCCCGATGGTGTCGTTCATGCGATTGAAGCACCGCAGGAAAGTCGACTTGCCGCATCCCGACGGGCCGATGAAGGCGGTGACATAATCGGGCGAGATGTCGATCGAGACATGATCAATCGCCTTCTTCTCGCCGTAGAACACGCAGACGTCACGCGCGCGGATCTTGGCGGCTTCGTCTTCCATATTGGGGTGGATTACAGTCACCAGCTCTTCTCGAATTTGTTGCGGAGGTAAATGGCAAGCCCGTTCATCAGCAAAAGGAACGCCAGCAGCACGATGATAGCCGCGCTGGTGCGTTCGACAAAGCCGCGACTGATCTGGTCAGACCACAGAAAGATCTGGACCGGAAGCACGGTGGCCGGCGCGGTGAAGCCATCGGGCGGGGTGGCGACGAAAGCGCGCATTCCGATCATCAGCAGCGGCGCGGTTTCGCCCAGCGCGCGCGCCATGCCGATGATGGTGCCGGTCAGCATCCCCGGCAAAGCGAGGGGGAGCACGTGATGGAACACCACCTGCACCGGCGAAGCGCCCACCGCCAGCGCCCCGTCGCGGATCGAAGGGGGCACGGCCTTGATCGCATTGCGGCCCGAAATCACGATCACCGGCATTGTCATCAGCGCCAGTGTCATGCCGCCGATCAGCGGGGCGGAACGCATATTGGGGAAAATCGCGAGGAATACCGCCAGGCCCAAGAGGCCAAAGATGATCGAGGGCACGGCGGCCAGATTGTTGATCGAAACCTCGATAATGTCGGTCCAGCGGTTCTTGGGGGCATATTCCTCAAGATAGAGGGCCGAAAGCACACCGACCGGAAACGCCAGCACGAGGGTGACGATCATGGTCAGGATCGAGCCCTTCAAGGCCCCCCAGATGCCGACGGCCTGCGGGCTGGTGGCGTCGGAACGGGCGAGGAAACCCCAGTCCCAGTTTTTGGCGAGCTTGCCCTCGCTGGCAAGACGTTTGGCCAGCGCCCGCATTCCGGGCGCGCCTTCGCCGGCAAGGCCGGTGGCAAGGCCCGGCGAGGCGGCAAGCTGGAAAGTGCGTGTGCCCTCAAGCAGCGCGGGATCGGCGATCAGCGCGGCGGCAACATCGCGCCACGCCTCGGGCGCAAGTTCGGCCGCGGCATCTTCGCCAAGCTGCTGTGCGGCATAGAATTCGACCACATCGGGCAGGCCGCCCATTTCCAGCGTCTGCAAGGCGGAAGGGGCGGCGAGCGAGACTTCGTTCGCCTCGATACCGGCTTCAACGAAGTTGATCGTCACCGGCATCTCGGCACGCTGGAAGCCCGCGATGCCATTGACGAGCATATTGCCGAGCAGGAACACCAGCACCGCGACCGAGAAGATCACCGCGCCAAGGCCCATGAGGCGGAAATTGCGCTCGGCGCGGTAGCGCTTGGCAAGGCGCGCTTCGAACGCCGGCGTGCGGGTGGGGCGCAGGCCCACAGCCGCGGCGGTGGCAGGCATAGCGGGACTATTCATAGGCCTCCCGGAAGCGTTTGACGACGCGCAGCGCAATGAAATTGAGCGCCAGCGTCACCATGAAAAGGACAAAGCCGAGCGCAAAGGCGCTCAAGGTCGCGGGGTGATCGAAATCGCCTTCGCCGGTCAGCATCTTGACGATCTGGACAGTCACTGTCGTCATCCGGTCAAGCGGATTGAGCGTGAGATTGGCGGCAGTCGATGCGGCCATGACCACGATCATCGTTTCGCCAATCGCGCGGCTCACGGCAAGCATGATGCCCGCCACAATGCCGGGCAGGGCGGCGGGAAACAGCACGCGGACGATGGTTTCGGACTTGGTTGCTCCCATCGCAAGACTGCCATCGCGCATCGCATTGGGCACGGCGGCCATCGAATCGTCGGCCATCGACGAGACAAAGGGAATGATCATCACCCCCATCACGACGCCCGCTGCCAGCGCGCTTTCGGTAGAGGCGTTGGAAATGCCTGCGGCTACCGCCAGATTGCGGATCGCGGGCGCAACTGTCAGCGCGGCGAAATAGCCATAGACCACCGTCGGCACGCCTGCGAGGATCTCCAGCATCGGCTTGACCCAGGCGCGAACCTTGGGATCGGCATATTGGGTGAGGTAGATGGCACTCATCAGGCCCAGGGGAATAGCCACGATCATGGCAATGATCGCACCGATGAAGATCGTGCCCCAGAACAGCGGGATGGCGCCGTAACGGGTGGGGTCGATGGCGTCGGCAGGCGCCATCGGATCGGGGCTCCACTTGGTGCCGAAGAGGAAATCGATCGGCGAGACCATGCCGAAAAAGCGCACGGTTTCAAACACAAGGCTGGCAAAGATGCCGAAGGTGGTGAGGATCGCAACCAGCGAGGCGAGCAGCAGGATTGCCATCACGATGCGTTCCACGCGGGTGCGGGCGCGGAAATCGGGACGCAGCTTGAGGAAGGAATAGGCCCCGCCGGCAAGGCCGATCATCACCGTGACGATCAGGCCGATGAGGTTGTATTGCTTGATCGCGGCGCGGAACGGCTCGACCAGCGGTTCGGCCCCGTCGTTGAACACGCCCGGCGCATAGCCCATCGCCACCGCGCGCGCTTCGGACAGCCAGGCGTCGCGTTCAAAGCCAAAGCTCGGCAGGCCCTGCGCCGCAGGCGAGGCGAGCACGCTTTGCAAAACCAGTTGCGGAGCGATGACCATCCACAGGAGGATAAACCCTGCCACCGGCAGGCCGATCCACAGGGCGACATACCAGGCATGATAGATCGGGCGGGCGACCGGACGCGCGCTCGGATCGCTGGTCTGGAAGCTCCACGCCTTGGCCCGGCCTGCCAGCCATCCGGCAAGGGCAAGCCCGATGGCAATGAGGATCAAGGTGATCGGCGACATGAACGTGAAAACCTGTGTGACGACGCTGAAGACCGGCAAGATGCGCGCGGTCGCTTAGCCGCACACCCCTTGCCACTTCAACACCCCTTATTGCGCCCCCGCGATGGTCGAGAAATAAGACATGGCTATGACAGGGCCTCGGTTTGCTGCCGCCTTGGCGTGCTGCGGGTGGGCTCCGGCTCGGCGAGCGGCAGACGCACCGCCACGCGCGTTCCCTGCCCAAGTTCGCTGGTAATGTCGAGCCGCCCGCGGTGACGTTCCACGATATGCTTGACGATCGCAAGGCCAAGCCCGGTGCCTCCCGAGGCCCTGCTGCGGCCCGGATCGGTGCGATAGAACCGCCGGGTGAGGTGGGGCAGCTGTTCAGGCGCAATGCCTTCGCCCTGATCGGCCACCGTAATGCGCGCCTCACGCTCGCGCGCCAGATCAAGCGTCACCGCGACAGGCGTTCCCGCGCTGCCATATTTGAAGGCATTATCCACCAGATTGCGGACGACCTGTTCAAGCTGCGCCAGATCGCCGCGCACCTGTGGCCGTGCCGCGATGGTGATATGGAGACGCTCGCCATTGGCCGGCCCGGCGGCGTCGTGCGCGGCGCGTTCGACCAGCGGCGCAAGCTCGATCACATCGCGCGGCAGATCATGCTTTTCCGCCTCGACCCGGCTGAGGCTCATGAGATCGCTGATCAGGCTTTGCAGACGCTTGGCCTCGCGCTCGATGATGCCGAGAAATTTCTGCGCCGTCGCCGAATCGAGATTGTCGCCGCCTTCCTGCAAGGTTTCGACATAGCCCAGGATCGCCGCCAGCGGCGTGCGCAGCTCGTGGCTGGCATTGGCGACGAAATCGGTATGGGCGCGGCTGATGTCAGCCTCGGCGGTCTGATTGATCAATTCGAGCACCGCCATGCGATCATCAATCGCCTGCCGGTTGATCTGCCAGATGTCCTGCCGCCGCACCAATCCCCGCACGATCGCGGTGCCGCTGCGATCCTGGGCAAGCAGCGAAATCGCCTCTGGCTGGCGGAACGCGACCCGCGCATCCTGCCCCAGCACATGCGGGCCCATCATCTGGCGCGCGGCGCGGTTGACGATGGTGATGGTGTTGCGATCGGTCACCATGACCGGGGTTGCCGAGTTTTCGATCAGCTCGCTGATCGCCTCGAAGCTCAATTTCTGCTTGGTCTTGATCTTGGGGGCTTCCGGAGGGCGTCCGGCGGCGACCAGCAGGGTGCCGACCCACACCAGCAGAACGGCGAGCGCAATCGCCGGATCAAGCCGCAGCACCAGCAGCGCCGCGCAGGTCACCAGCGCCAGGATGATCCCTGCGATAGGAAAGTTCTGGCCCAAGCCCATGGGCCAAGGCTCATACAACCAAGGCCCGCGCTGGCAAAGCCCTTGGTGAACGTCGCTGTCGGGGAAAGTGCCCGAGCGGGCAGGGCAAGCAGGTGAACCAAGCTGCCACAGAACTCTCCTGATCGGGAAGGAGAGTGGTGACCCCTACGGGAATCGAACCCGTGTTTCAGCCGTGAAAGGGCCGCGTCCTGACCGCTAGACGAAGGGGCCACGCTTGCTTGCGAGGAGGCGCCTTTAGGGGGGTGTGCCGGGCCGGTCAACCCTTTCCTGCGCGCAATTTTCACAAAAAGTGCAAGGGGCCCGCTCAATCGGCGAAAGCGGCATCTTCGATATGCAGTTCCGCTGCCCGGCGGCTGCCCCAGTCATCCAGCTTGACGCGGCCCGCAAGGTGAAAGCGGCGGCCCTGATGGCGGTGCAGCAGCGTCTGGCCCAGCGCGGTGCTGGCTGCACGGAAGGCGACGGCCTTGAACGAGCGCCCGTCATGGCCGCCCGCGACCAGCCGGAGATGGTCTTTGCCGACAATATCGGCCTTGATGATCCTGACCGGGCCAACCGCCACGCGCGGGGCGGGCCAGCCGACGCCATAGGGCCCGGCAGCCTCAAGCGTGGTGACGAGATCGGGGGTCAGCCCGCCGGGCGCAAGACTCAGATCGAGCTGCACGGCCTGCGCCATGCGGGCGCGCTCGACATCGCGGGCAAGGCGATCATGCAGAAACTCGGTAAAGGCCGGCAGCTTGTCAGCGGCAATCGTCAGCCCGGCAGCCATCGCGTGCCCGCCGCCTGCCACCAGCAGCCCGGCCTCGCGCGCGGCGATGATCGCAGCGCCAAGATCCACGCCGCTGATCGAGCGGCCCGAGCCTTTGCCGATGCCTTCTGCCTCCTCGAGCGCGATCACGATCGCGGGAAGGCCGGCCTTCTCCTTGATGCGCCCGGCAACAATTCCGATCACGCCGGGGTGCCAGCCATGCCCCGCCAGCACCGGCACAGCGAGATTGCCGAGCCGGTCAAGCTGGGCTTCGGCCTCGGCCTGCACTTCGGCCTCGATGGCGCGGCGTGCTTCGTTCAATTGCGAGAGCTGGGCGGCGATTTCGCGGGCTTCTTCCGGATCGCGGGTGGTGAGCAGCCGCACGCCCAGCGTCGATTCGCCAATGCGCCCGCCGGCATTGATGCGCGGGCCCAGCGCAAAGCCGAGATCGCTGGCTTGCGGCGCGCGGGTGAGGCGGCTGGCATCCATCAGCGCGGCCATGCCGATCCGTTCACGCCGGGCGAGCACTTTCAACCCTTGCGCCACAAAGGCCCGGTTCAGCCCGTGAAGCGCGGCGACATCGGCCACCGTGCCCAGCGCAACCAGATCAAGCAGGCTGATCAGATCAGGTTCGGGACGGGCAGGGCCAAACCACCCCTCGGCGCGCAAATGCCGCACCAGCGCAATCGCCAGCAGGAAGGCAACGCCCACCGCCGCAAGGTGGCCGTGGGCGGCGGCGAGATCGCTTTCATCGAGCCTGTTGGGGTTTACCAGCGCGGCGGCCGGCGGCAATTCGGCGGCACATTTGTGGTGATCCACTACAATCACATCCACGCCCGCATCGCGCGCCATAGCGAGCGCTTCATGGGCCATCGCGCCGCAATCGACTGTCACGATCAGCTGCGAGCCTTGTTCGGCCAGCCGCACCAGCGCTTCGCCCGAGGGGCCATAGCCTTCGAGCAGGCGGTCGGGGATGTAATAGCCCGCCTCGTGCCCGCACATCCGCAAGGTTTCAACCAGCAGCGCGGCACTCGTCGCGCCATCGACATCATAGTCGCCATAGATTGTGATCTGCTCGCCTGCTCTAATCGCACGGGCAAGGCGCGCAGCGGCAAAGTCCATGTCCTGAAAAACCGATGGATCGGGCAAAAAGGCGCGCAAGGTGGGCTTGGCGTGGCGCTCCAGATCATCTGGGGCAACTCCGCGTGTCAGCAGCAGTTGATCGAGAATCGAGCGTTCGAGGCTGTGCGGGTCAGCCTCATCGAGCGCCATGTTGCCGCCGCGCCAGCGCCATGCCTTGCCGGTGATCGATTGCGCGACGCCCAGCACATGGGCCAGCGGAGGAGGGGCAAACGAGGGAGAAGAAAGCGGAGCCATGCCCGCAACCTAGCGCAAAGGCGCAGGCGCGCACAGGGCGGGCGATTGACAATCGACAGCGGCTGCGCGCAGGCTCGCCCTTGCATGGACGCCGCCGCGCACCTTCTGATCATCTGGCACAGCCGCACCGGGGCGAGCGAGGCAATCGCGCGTGCCGCCTTTACCGGAGCCGAGGCGGGCCTCGCACGCTTGCGGCGCGCCGATGAGGCGAGCGCTGCCGATGTGCTCGCTGCCAGCGCCTATTTGTTTGTCTGTCCGGAAAATCTCGGCGCCCTGAGCGGTTTGATGAAGGAGTTTCTCGATCGCACCTACTATGATGTGCTCGGCCGGATCGAGGGGCGCGGCTATGCCAGCATTATTGCCGCAGGATCAGACGGAAGCGGCGCCGAGCGCCAGCTTGACCGGATTGTGACTGGCTGGCGACTGCGGCGCGTCGCTGATCCGATGATTGTCAACTGTGCCGCGCAAACCCCCGAAGCCATTGCTGCGCCCAAGCGGGTTCCTGACAATGTTTTGAAATCCTGTCATGATCTGGGTCAGGCTCTGGCCGAGGGCGTAAGGCTTGGGCTGTTTTAAAACTGCTCCATTCTGAACGGGTTGGCTGGCAGAGGACTCGACGAAAACCATCTTTCGCGTCACAAGTTGCGCCATAATACATGTGGGCCTCAACATCAGGCACAGGGGGGCAAACCTTTGCAGCAATCAGATGGTTCTGGCCTGTATCTGCTGTTTGAGGAAGGACGCCGTCCTGCGGCCGCCCTGCTCCACGCCTGTGCGGCCGCGTTGCAGAATGTTTCGATCAGCCATGATCCCACGGCTTCGGCGTCTTTACGCGGTGGTAACGCACCCGACGTAACCCTTTCACGCAGCGCGGTTGGCACAGGAACTCTGCCTTTGTCCAAGCAGTGGGTCGAAGTTTTGCGGGATGGTCTGACATTTGATCTGGTGGGGCTTGCTCCCGGCCCGGCCTGCACCTTTCCGCCATCCACCCACTGCTTTGACTGGGACGAGGCGGCGGCGGCCGGCAGGTATGAAGCGCTGCATCTCGTGCCGGGGCCGCATCTTGCAGGGGGTGCAGGCGCGGTGCCGGTGCTGCGCACAATGGTGGCGCTGGCGCGTGATCTGGCGCTGTTCTTCGAGGAACTGGCGGCTGTGGTCTGGCCGCCATCTGCCAGCCTGATCGGGCGGCGCTTTTTCGAATCGACCACCTCCGCCTGGCTCGACGGCGGGCCGTTTCCCGCGCTGGGCCTGACGGCTTTCAGTCTGGCCTCCGATGGCGGGCTGGAGACGACCGGGCTGGCGCTGTGGATCGGACAGGAATTGTGGATTGAACCTGCCCTTGCGCAGGACAAGGTTGCCGCCACCCGGCTAGGCGTGCGTCTGGTCAATCATCTGGTGATGCTGGGAGGCTTGCGGGGGGAAGAACGGATTGTTGCGCCCGATGGCACGCGGCTCGTGATGGTGCCAGCTCCCCAGGGTGGCCTGGTCAGAGTGCAGCGCGAATAGATGCTTGATCAGGGTCGCGCCGCTTTCAGACAATCAATCCCGTTCCGCTCGGTCAATCGACCGGGCACCCCCGGTTTTGACCCTCGACTCCAGCGCCACCATCTTCTGCCGCGGCAGGTCATGCACCGCCGCAGCTTTTCTGCGATGTTCACGCTGATCGGGCCCGAGCGCCTGAAGTTCGATGATTTCCGCAGCAATGGCCTGCTCCTTCCGGCGACCGATCAGGCCAGCCTCAGCACCGGAATGCCGCTGCACCGCGGCCCGCATCGCCGCTACAATGAGGTGGTGACCGAGCGGGTCGGGCGGATCGAGCGGCAATGGTCGCGCGCGCGCGGCTATGATCCGGAAAGCGCGCTGCGCACGGCGCTGTGGCAGCTTGGCCTGTTGCAAAGCGCGCTGCGCCGCGGCCTTCTGGCCGAGCGGCGCAAATTCGTGCTCCACGCCCGCGACCCGATCGGCAAGGATTTTGACTTTACCGAGCTTGATGCCATGGCCGAGGCCCTGTGGGCGAAAGACTAGGCGGGCGCTACTCCGCCGCCTCGGCCATCGCGCCCCACGCCGTGTAGCCCGAATTGGCAAGCAGCTGCGCCTTGGCGGCGTGATATTCGCGCTCCATCCGGGCGACGACATCTTCCACCGTGCCCACTTGCTTGATCGTGCCGATCCCCTGGCCCGAGCCCCAGATATCCTTCCACGCCTTGGCCTTGGTGTTGCCGCCGCTGCCGAAGTTCATCTTGCTCGGATCGCTTTCGGGCAGGTTATCAGGATCAAGCCCGGCGGCCTCGATCGAGGAGCGCAGGTAATTGCCATGCACACCGGTAAACAGGTTGGTGTAGACGATGCCTTCGGATGATCCTTCCACGATCCCCTGCTTGTAGGCTTCGGTGGCGTTGGCTTCCTTGGTGGCGATGAAAGCGCTGCCTGCATAGGCGAAATCGGCGCGCAGAGCCTGAGCGGCCAGTATCGAAGCGCCATGCGCGATCGCGCCTGACAGGGCAACGAGGCCATCAAACCATTCGCGGATTTCCTGCATCAGCGCAAAAGGCGACAGCGCGCCCGCGTGCCCGCCCGCGCCAGCGGCCACCGGAATAAGGCCGGTCGCGCCCTTTTCGATCGCCTTCATGGCAAAGCGGTTGTTGATCACGTCATGCATCGTGATCCCGCCCCAGTTCTTGACTGCCTGGTAGACTTCCTCGCGCGCGCCCAATGACGTGATGATCATCGGCACCTGCCACTTCTCGCAGGTCGCCATGTCGGCCTCGACGCGGTCATTGGTCTTGTGGATGATCTGGTTGACAGCGAAAGGCGCGGCCGGGCGATCGGGGTGCATCCGGTTGTGCTTGGCCAGTTCTTCGGTGATCTGGTGGAGCCATTCATCCAGCAGCGATTGCGGACGCGCATTGAGCGCGGGAAAGCTGCCGATAATCCCCGCCTTGCACTGCGCGATCACCAGTTCAGGGCCTGAGACGATGAACAGCGGCGAGCCGATCAGCGGCAAGCGCAGGCGATCGAAGGGGGCGGGCAAGGGCATGGGTTTCTCCTCAAAACGTATCGGCTTTAACCGCCATCTCTAGCGCGCGTTCCCGGCCTCACAAGCGCGTTTTTGAGGAGCCTTATCCCAACAGTTCCTCCAGCCCGTAAAACCGCGCGGCGGTCCCGGCATAAAGCGCGGCTTTCTCGTCGGTGCTTGCCGAAAGGGTGAGGCGCTTGAAGGCGTTCCACAGCACCGCGTAATCCGCGCCCCAGTAATCGACCGGGTAATTGCTTTCAAACATCGCGCGCGCCGGGCCGAAAGCCTCTATGCAGGTCTCGATATAGGGGCGCCACAGGGCCGCGAGATATTCGGATGAATGGCCTGCCGCAGGGCCTTCCTCGGGCAGGGCGCAAAAGGCCATGGCAAGCCCGCCGAGCTTCACCACGACATTCTCGCACCGGGCGAGTTCATGGATGTTGCGGCGCCATTCCTCAAAGCGCTCATGGAGACGGCCCTTGTAGGTGGCAACGCCCACAGGGGTGCCGCAGTGATCAAGGCAGATCGGCTGATCGGGAAAGGCGCGCGCGAGATCGATTACATCGGGAAGCTGCGGTTCAAGCACCCAGGCATCGAAGGTGAGTCCGCGCTTGCCGAGCTGGGCAAAGCCTTCGCGAAAGCGCGCCTCGCGATAAAGGTCCTCAGGATGGTGAAACGGCGGGCCGAGCACCTCTGCATCCGCATCCCAAGCCCCGGCATGGCGGATGCCCCTGAAGCGGCGCGGGGCAGCGGCTTGCAGCGCATCCAGCACTTCGCCGACATCGCTCCCAAGCATGAGATTGGCATGGCCCACAATCCCCGCGCAATAGCGCGACGGCCCGTAAAGCCCGCTGGCGCTTTGGGCGGCAACGCCGTTCACATATTCGACCTCGCCCACCACCTTCAACGCTTCGCCATAGGCGCCGTTGTAGAAAGCGCCGCATTCCATGAAGACGGTGCCGATGATGTTGTGGCCGCTGCCTGCGATATGCGCGTGAAGCTGATCGAAGGTATAATGGGCATTGTCCACCAGCCCGGCGATGAAGTGATGGCGCGGCTCGGGAAACATCGGGAGCATCGGCCGCAAGTCCCACAGGTGGTGGTGCGGATCGATGATCGGCAATTCTGGTTCAAGGATCGCTTCCTCGTGGCGATTGGCAGGGGTCACATCTCTCTCCGGTTTATGATTTTCTAGAGCACCGCGCGGCGATACAAATGCCAGGTCGCATGGCCGAGAACCGGCAGCGCTACCAACAGGCCAAGAAAGGCTGGCAGCATGGCTGCAAACAGCAGCACGGCAATCACGCCCGCCCATACCAGCATCACGAACAGATTGCCGCGCACCACCTTGAAACTGGCGATGATCGCGGTGAGGAAATCGACCTTGCGATCCACCAGCATCGGCAGGCTGATGACAGTCATGGCATAAAAGGCGAGCGCCATGATCCCGCCCACCAGGCCGCCCACCGCCAGCATGGCAAGGCCCGCAGGCGTCAAAAAGGCATCGAGCCGCTCCCCGCCGAGCCCGCTTTCCGACATGAAGATCGCAAAGATCGCATGGGCCACGATCATCCAGAAGGAAAAGGCGACAAACACGATCACGCCCATCGAGAGGATCTGGTCATCGCCATGGCCTCGCAAGGCGCCCAGCACCCCGCGCCATTGCAAGACCTCGCCCGCCTCGCGGCGCCGACTGGCCTCGTAAAGCCCTACGGCAACGAAGGGCGCAACCAGCGGGAAGCCCGCAATGGCCGGGATCAGCCAGGCGATCTCGCCGCTCGCCAGTGCCAGCCACCCGATCGCAAGGCCGCTAAGCACATAGACCCCGCCAAAGAAGAGGCCAAATTGCGGAAGCTTCAGAAAATCGCGCCAGCCCGCGCCCAGCGCTGCGGCAAGATCGCTTAGGGCCAGATCGCTCACCACCCGCGCGGGTGGCGCAGGCGGAGGCGGCGCAGATTGCGGCGCTTCGATGGTGCTCATGCGGGTCCCTCCTCCCGTCTTGTCCGCAAGAGAGATTGCGCGCTCAGCCTGCGCTTGGCAAGTCAGCTTGGTGCGCGCTGTGCAATCGCCGAATTGGCCGCCGAAAGCACCGCGCGCACACTGGCGGTGGCGATATCCTCGTCGATGCCGCAGCCCCAGATGGTGCGGCCATCGCTGCTGCGGCATTCGAGATAGGCCGCCGCGCGCGCATCAGTGCCAGCGCCGAGCGCGTGCTCGGTGTAATCCACCACCTCAAGCGCAACACCGAAAGCCTCGCGCAGGGTGCCCATCACGCTGGAGATCAGGCCATTGCCGCGGCCCGACACGCTCTGCTCGGTGCCATCGACCGCGATGGTGCCAGCAAAGATGCGCGTGCCATCGGCTGCGCGGCTTTCCTCGTAAGCCACCAGCTGGAAATGCTTGGGGTGGATCTTCACATGGTAGGCGCGCCGGAAGGCATCCCAGATATCGGCGGCGTTCAATTCGCGGCCCAGCTCATCGGCCAGCGCCTGCACGTGGCGCGAGAAATCGGCCTGCATCTTCTTGGGCAGCTTGAGGCCCTGATCCTTCTCCAGCACCCAGGCAAAGCCGCCCTTGCCCGATTGCGAATTGACCCGGATGACAGCCTCGTAATTGCGCCCGAGATCAGCGGGATCAATCGGCAGATAGGGCACGCGCCAGCCCTCGTCATTCTGCGCCTCGCGCGCTTCGAAGCCTTTCTTGATCGCGTCCTGATGGCTGCCGGAAAAGGCGGTGTAAACCAGTTCCCCGCCATAGGGGTGGCGTTGATGGACGGGGATGTTGTTGCAATATTCCACCGTCTCGATCACGCGGTCGATGTCGGAAAAGTCGAGGCCCGGCGCAACGCCTTGGGTGTAGAGATTGAGCGCCATGGTCACGAGACAGCAATTGCCGGTGCGCTCGCCATTGCCGAAGAGGCAGCCCTCGACGCGGTCTGCTCCTGCCATCAGGCCAAGTTCCGCCGCCGCAACCCCGGTGCCGCGATCATTGTGGGTGTGCAGGCTGATGACGGCTTTCTCCCGCCCGGGCAGGTGGCGGCAGAAATATTCGATCTGGTCGGCATAGACATTGGGAGTTGCCGCCTCGACTGTCGCGGGCAGATTGAGGATGATCGGGTGTTCGATGGTGGGCTGGAGGACTTCCATCACCGCCGCGCAGACTTCGATCGAGAAATCGAGTTCGGCAGTGGAGAAAGTCTCCGGCGAATACTGGAAATGCCAGTCCGTGCCGGGATAGCGTGCGGCACAATCGCGCATCACCTTCGCGCCTGCGACAGCGATGCCTTTCACCTCGTCCTTGCTCATCCGGAACACGATATCGCGCCACATGGGGCTTACCGCATTGTAGAGGTGGACGATGGCCGCCCGCGCGCCTTCGAGGCTGGCAAAGGAGGTGCGGATCAGGTCTTCGCGGCTTTGTGTCAGCACCTGCACTGTCACGTCATCGGGGATCGCGCCTGATTTGACGAGGCCGGAGATGAAATCGAACTCGGTCGCGCCCGCACTGGGAAAACCGACTTCGATTTCCTTCAGCCCGATTTCGACCAGCAGATCGAAGAAGCGCCGTTTTTTCACCGCATCCATCGGATCGATGATCGACTGGTTGCCATCGCGCAGGTCGGTCGAAAGCCAGCGCGGCGCCTTGTCGATCACCCGGCTCGGCCACTGGCGGTCCGGCAGATCGATCGGGGCAAAGGCGCGATATTTGCGGGCAGGATCTTGAAGCATGGTCATGGGAGATTAGGCTTTTTGCAGGAGGCGGAAGGTCAGGCGGCTGATCCCTTGAGCGAGGCGCCGCGCCGGATGCCGTGCGCGCGCTGTCACGCCCAAGGGCGGGTAAGTCGAAGCAGCAACAGGCCGATGTTCCGCATCATGATATTGCCCTAGGCGCAAAGGCGGCGCAAAGGCAAGGCAGGATTTGCGCAAGGATGCGCAACAATCTGTGCCTCAGCCGTCCTGTTCGCCCACCCGGTTCAGCCGCAACGCGCATCGCGGATGATGTTCTGCTGATCGAGCATCAGATTGAGCCGCGGACTGGTGGGATCAGGATTGATGAAGCCCCCGCTGCCAAAGGCGACAAAGCGCAGATTGTCGCTGCGCCCCAGCGTCTTGACGATCTCGAGCCGGGTCGCCTCATCCGCCAGCTTGCCGATGAACGGCCCCATGCGGTTGGCTCCGCAAGTCGCCGAGGCCGGATCGGTCGCGGTGCCGGGCATGAAGGGGCCGGGCGCTGCACCGGGCAGCGGCTTGGCAATGCGCGGCGTGGCGGTGGCTTGCGGGGTGGCTGCTTGGCTGCCCGTGACCGGTGCGGGCGAGCCCGCCTTGATGCGCTGGGCAAAGGCATCGGCTTCGGCCTGCGCCTGGGCGGCGGGATCGGTCGGTTGCGGCTCGCTGCTGCAGGCTGCGAGCACGAGGCTGGCTGCGGTGGTGAGCAGAAGTTGTGCGATTCGTGTCATGGCTGGCCCCTTGAACTATCCTTGCTCCCCAAGCGCGCCAAATCTTGCAGGCTTGTGACAATCTCGGGCGCCGTATCGCATCCTTTCTTGAGGGGGCCTGTGCTGGCCCTGTTGCGTGGCTGCGTGAGGGTGATGTCATCTGCCCTACCGCTTCGCTGCTTGAGGGCGGGTGCAGGTTTACCGGTAACGCAGCCGGTCACGCGTCAGTTGATCCACCCGCGTTACGCCCATCAGCCGCATGCCCCGTTCGATCTCGTCCTTGAGAATGCCAAGCGCCCGCTCGACCCCTTCCTGCCCGGCGGCGGCGAGCGCATAGAGATAGAGCCTGCCGCCCGAAGCCGCGCTCGCGCCCGCGCACAGCGCCTTGAGCGCATGGGTGCCGCGCCGTACGCCGCCATCGCAGATGATTTCGATCTGGCCGCCCACCGCATCGACAATTTCAGGGAGCTGATCAAACGGCGCGCGTGAGCCGTCCAACTGCCGCCCGCCGTGGTTCGACACCATGATCGCATCCGCGCCAATCTCGACCGCGCGGCGCGCGTCGCCAGCGCTCATCACGCCTTTGAGCACAAATGTTCCGCCCCATTGCTCGCGGATCGCGGCAGCCGTGCGCCAGTCCATCGAGGTATCGAGCATGGTATTGAAATATTCCGCGATGCTCACCGCCTTGCCCGAGCCTTCCACCACATGGGTATCGAGATTGGGCAGGCGGAATGTCTCGCGCAGCAGGTAATCCAGCGTCCAGCGCGGGCGGGTGGCATAGCTCAGCACGCTCGCAGGCGTGAAGCGCGGCGGAGTGGTGAAGCCCGAACGCAGGCACCGCTCGCGCTTGCCCGAAACGATGGTGTCGACTGTCAGCGCGAGCGCATCAAAGCCCGCCGCCTGGCAGCGCTCGATCATATGCCTATTCAGCCCCTTGTCCTTGTGGACATAGAGCTGAAACAGCTTGGGGCCTCGGGTAAGTGCCGCGATTTCCTCGATGCTGCGCGTCGCGAGGCTGGAAATGCCGAACCACAGCCCGAATTTCTCCGCCGCGCGCGCGACTGCGGTTTCGCCCTGCCAGTGAAAGGCGCGCTGGACAGCCGTGGGCGAGAGCATCAGGGGCAAGGCGGATTTGCGCCCGAGGATGGTGCAGGAGGTGTCGATCTCAGCCACGCCCGCCAGCACATCGGGCACCAGGTCAACCTCGGCAAAGGCGGCGGTGTTCCTCGTCTTGGTCAGCTCGTCATCGGCGGCCCCGTCAATATAGTCGAACACGGGGAAGGGCAGACGGGCTTTCGCCAGCCGCCGGAAATCATCGATATTGTGGCAATCAGACAGGCGCATCACGGCTACGCCTGCCCGATTGCAGATGCGGTGTCGAGTGGCTCTTACTGCTTTTCGAAGGCCACCGAGATATCGAGTTCCACCTCGTCGCTGACAAGGGGGATGGCATAATTGATGCCGAAGTCAGACCGCTTGATGGCGGTTTCTGCTTCAAAGCCCACCGTCGCCTTCCTGTTGAAGGGATTGGTGCCCGCACCGGTAAATTCCGCCTCGAAAGTGACTTGCCTGGTCACGCCGTTCAGCGTCAGATCGCCGGTGATGTTGGCAGTGGTCGCGCTGGTTGGTTCAACCTTGGTCGAGACAAAGCGGGCAGGTGCGGGCGCGGGGCCGAAGAAATCGGGCTTGGCGCCGTCCTTGCCGGGGCGCAGCAGGTGTTCGGTCAGACCTTTGCTTGCCGTGGTCACGCTGGCGACGGGGATCGTCACCTCGACCTTGGCCGCGGCAAGGTTTGCGGGATCGAGTTCCAGCGTGCCCGCGACATCGCCGAACAGGCCATAGTAGTCATTGAAGCCGAAATGATTGACTTCAAAGGCGACCAGCGAGTGGCTGGGATCAGCGAGATAGCTGCCGGCGGTGACGCGCGCAGGATCGGGCGCGCCGGGGATTTCGGGCGGTGCGCTTTGCGCGAACAGCGTGGGGCCGGCCAGCAGTGCGCCGCCGGTGAGGGCCAGTGTGGCAAAGGCTGCAGCGGCAAAGGGGGTGGGTTTCATCGGGGATTGGTCCTCCTGTTTCATGCAGGTTCCCAACCCCCGGTGAGTTGCAAAGGTTCCGCTGCTTGCCCCGTCAGTTCTTCGTCTTGTCGACCAGCTTGTTGGCGGCAATCCACGGCATCATGGCGCGCAGTTTCTCGCCGGTCTGCTCGATCGGGTGAGCGGCAGCCAGCTTGCGCGCGGCCTTGAGTTCGGGTTGCCCTGCGCGGTTGTCGAGCACGAAGTTCTTCACGAAACGGCCCGACTGGATATCGGCCAGCACGCGCTTCATTTCAGCCTTGGTCTCGGCGGTGATGATGCGCGGCCCGGTGGTGATGTCGCCATATTCAGCGGTGTTGCTGATCGAATAGCGCATATTGGCGATGCCACCTTCGTAAAGGAGATCGACGATCAGCTTGGTTTCATGCAGGCACTCGAAATAGGCCATTTCGGGAGCATAACCGGCCTCGACCAGCGTTTCGAACCCGGCCTGGATAAGGTGGGTGATCCCGCCGCACAGCACCGCCTGTTCGCCGAACAGATCGGTTTCGCACTCTTCCTTGAAATTGGTCTCGATGATGCCCGAGCGCCCGCCGCCGACGGCGCTGGCATAGGCAAGCGCGACTTCGTGGGCAGAACCGGTGGCATCCTGATGCACCGCGATGAGGCAGGGCACCCCGCCGCCGCGCTGATATTCGCTGCGCACGGTGTGGCCCGGGCCTTTGGGGGCGATCATGATGACATCGATATCGGCAGGCGGCTCGATCAGGCCGAAATGGATGTTGAGCCCATGGGCAAAGGCGAGCGCGCTGCCCGGCTTCATGTGGCCTTTGAGGTCATTTTCCCAGATCGCGGCCTGATGTTCATCGGGCGCGAGAATCATGATGATATCGGCCCACTTGGCCGCCTCAGTGTTCGAGAGCACGGTGAAGCCGGCGGACTCGGCCTTCTTGGCCGTGCCCGAACCCTGACGCAGCGCGATAGCGACTTCGGCAACGCCGGAATCGCGCAGGTTCTGGGCATGGGCGTGGCCCTGGCTGCCATAGCCGACAATCGCGATCTTTTTCGATGTGATGAGGTTCAGGTCAGCATCGGCGTCGTAGTAAACTTTCATGGATTTTCTCTCTGTTGTGCGTCTGTTCAACGGATAGGGATCACGCGCCCTCGGCGCCGCGCATCATGCCGACCACGCCCGAGCGGCCCACTTCAACCAGCCCCAGCCCGCGCATCAGCGCGATGAAGCTGTCGATCTTTTCGGGTGCGCCAGTAAGTTCGAACACGAAGCTCGTGGTGGTGGTATCGACCACGTGGGCACGGAAGATTTCAGCGACGCGCAGGGCCTCGACCCGCTTGTCGCCGGTGCCTGCAACCTTGATCAGCGCCAGCTCGCGTTCGACATGCGGGCCAGCTTCGGTGAGGTCGAGCACGCGGTGCACCGGCACCAGCCGTTCAAGCTGGGCCTCGATCTGGTCGATCACATGACGCGGGCCATTGGTCACGATGGTAATCCGGCTGATCGCGTGATCATCCGAGATATCGGCCACAGTCAGGCTGTCGATATTATAGCCGCGCGCAGTGAACAGACCGGTGATCTTGGCAAGGATCCCCGGCTCGTTATCGACTGTGACAGTGAGGACGTGGCGCTCTGAGGCGGCCTCGGTGATTTTCATGGTCTTCGCTTTCCCGTGCGGCCGTCAAACCAGCGCCTTGGCTTCATCATCCATCGTGCCGTCGACCTTGTCGCCATAGAGCAGCATCTCGGTATGCGCCGCTCCGCTCGGGATCATCGGCAGGCAGTTGGCATCTTGTGCAACGAGGCAATCGACCATCACTGGCCCATCATGGGCGAGCATCGCCGCGATGCCTGCCTCAAGCTCGCTTTCATCATGGATGCGGATGCCTTTCCACCCATAAGCCTCGGCCAGCCGCACGAAATCGGGCAGGCTGTCGGAATAGCTGTTCGAATAGCGGCTTTCATAGGTCAGCTCCTGCCACTGGCGGACCATCCCCATATATTCGTTGTTGAGGATGAACACCTTGACGGGCAGGCGATACTGGCTGGCAGTGCCAAGTTCCTGGATGTTCATCTGGATGCTGGCCTCGCCGGCAATGTCGATCACCAGGGCATCGGGGTGGCCCAGCTGCGCGCCGATCGCCGCCGGAAGCCCATAGCCCATGGTGCCAAGCCCGCCGCTGGTAAGCCACTTGTTGGGATCATCAAAGCCGAAATATTGCGCCGCCCACATCTGGTGCTGGCCGACTTCGGTGGTGATGATCGGCTTTCGCGCGCGGGTCATGGTGTAGAGCTGCTGCACCGCCTTTTGCGGCATGATCATGCCGGGGTTCTTGGCCGAGCGCGGGGGATAGGCAAGGCATTCGCGCGCACGCCAACCGGCAATCCGCGCCTTCCACTCGCCCAGATCCTGAGCCTTGCGCGCACCCCAGGCGGCGATCAGCTGTTCCAGCACTGTGCCGCAATCACCGACGATGCCCAGATCAACCGGCACCGTCTTGTTGATCGAGGAGCGATCAATGTCGATGTGGATCTTGGTCGAACCCGGCGAAAAGGCGTCCAGTCTGCCCGTCACCCGGTCATCAAAGCGCGCGCCGATGCACACCATCACATCGCACTGGTTCATCGCCATATTGGCTTCGTATGTGCCGTGCATCCCGAGCATGCCGAGCCAATCGGGATGCGCGGCAGGGAAGGCGCCAAGGCCCATCAGCGTCGAGGTGACAGGCGCGCCCGTCAAATCCTGAAACTGGCGCAGCAACTCGGACGCCCGCGGGCCGGAATTGATCACCCCGCCGCCGGTATAGAGGATCGGCCGCTGGGCATTGCCGATCAGATCAATGGCCTCGATGATCTGGTCGGCCGGGGCAACCATTTGCGGAGCATAGCGGTGCGATCCGGGGCGGACTATCGCGCGGCTTTCCGATGGGACAGCGATCTGCACATTCTTGGGAATGTCGATCACCACCGGGCCGGGGCGGCCAGTGGTCGCGATGCGGAAGGCTTCCTCGATAGTGGCGGCAAGATCGGCCGGGTCTTTGACGAGGTAATTGTGCTTGGTGCAATGGCGCGTGATGCCGATCGTGTCGGCTTCCTGAAAGGCATCGGTGCCGATCAGGCTGGTGGGCACTTGCCCGGTGATGACCACCAGCGGGATCGAATCCATCCACGCATCGGCAATGCCGGTGATGGCGTTGGTCGCGCCAGGACCGGAGGTGACGAGCACCACCCCCGGCTTGCCGGTGGCGCGGGCATAGCCTTCGGCAGCATGGGCCGCGCCTGCTTCGTGCCTTACGAGAATATGGCGGATGCGCCCGGGACCCTTGGCATCGCCAAACAATTCATCATAGATCGGCAGCACCGCACCGCCCGGATAGCCGAACACATATTCCACCCCCTGCTCGATCAGGCATCGCACAAGGATGGCTGCGCCGCTCATGGTCGCGGTGGCGGCGGGCGCGGGCTTGCTGGGGGCTGGGTCCGGCTGACCGGTCACGATGTTGGCTCCGAATTGTTGTTGGGCGGCCGCGGGGGCAGCTGCGATAAAAAACCGGCCCGATGCGAGGGGCGCACCGGGCCGTTGCACTTGGCCCTATGCGTCAGATTATGCCAAGTCAAGCGCTATTTGCGTAATAATGATGCGAATTCATCGCCAATGGAGATACTTTCATATCCCGGATTGCCCTCGATCCGCCGCCATTCGGGCGGCGGCTGGCGCCGGAACCAGGTGAATTGCCGCTTGGCATAGTTGCGGGTGGCCTGGCTGCCTCGTGCGATCATCTCCTCGCGTGTGCATTCGCCTGCCAGAAATGCATCGATTTCGGGCACGCCGATGGCCCGCATCACCGGCAAGTCAGGATCGAGCCCGCGCGCAAGCAGGCGTTCGACTTCTGCGATCGCGCCGCCTTCGACCATCGCCGCAAAGCGCGCATCGCAGCGGGTGTAAAGCCATGCCCGCTCAGGCAACAGCACCAGCGGATAAAGCGTCACATCCTCGCCGATGCCGCCAGCCTTGGCGATCTGCCAGTCCGCCAGCGACACGCCGGTTGAGCGTTTGACTTCGAGTGCGCGGGCAATGCGCTGGCGATCGGCAGGGTTAAGCTCGCTGGCGCGCAGCGGGTCTTCGAGTTGCAGCAGGCGCCAGGCCGCTTCATCCGAAAGCGCACGCACCGCAGCCCGCACCGCCGGATCGATTTCCGGGATCGGCGCGATGCCATCAAGCAAGACCCGGATATAAAGCCCTGTCCCGCCGACCAGCACCGGCACTGCGCCTTCTTCATGCAGAGCGGCAATTTCCTCGCGCGCGCGCGCGGCCCAGGCGGCGGCCGAACAGGCTTCGGCTCCGTCCCATTCGCCAAACAGGCGGTGTTCGATTCCGCCCATCTCCTGCGCTGTTGGCCGGGCCGAGAGCACCGCAAGATCGGCATAGACCTGCGCGCTGTCGGCATTGAGAATCACCGCGCGGCGCCCCTGTTTTGCGAGGGCTTCGGCGAGGCGCACCGCCAATGCGCTCTTGCCGCTGGCGGTTGGCCCTGCAATGAGCGCAAGGGGCCGGTCACGGCGATCATCGGGAGTTTGGGATGTGCTCATAGCGCGGCTGATAGCAGATGGAGAGGCAAGGGAAACCGCCGAGCTTGGGCGCGTGCTGGCAGCGCATGGTTTTGCGCTGGCGCAGGGGGGGGCGCTGGCCAGCTTTCCCGAAGTCACCGAACTCAACGTGACTGGCGGGACGGCTGCGGAATTGCTGGCAACGCTCGATGCGATCATCGCCCCCCGCGCTGCGCTGGTGAGCGCGCATGAGATCGCGATCCCGCGCGTCTTTGTATCCGACATGGATTCCACCATGATCGGGCAGGAATGCATCGATGAACTGGCTGACTATGCCGGGCTGAAGCCGCAGATCGCCGCGATCACCGAGCGGGCGATGCAGGGTGAACTCGATTTCGAGGGAGCCCTGCGTGAGCGTGTGGCGCTGCTGGCAGGGCTGGAGGAGAGCGTGATCGCCACCTGCCTTGGCGAGCGCATCCGCGCCACCCCCGGCGCGCGCGTGCTGGTGCAGACGCTGGCGGCGCGGGGTGCGCGCTGTGTGCTGGTGACAGGCGGCTTTCACCACTTTGCCGATCCGGTTGCCGAAAGCCTTGGGTTTCACCGCGTGGTCGGCAACCGGCTGGAGGTTGCAGGCGGCAAGCTGACGGGCGGCCTTGTTGGTCCGATCACCGATGCAGCGGTCAAGGCGGCGGTCCTCAACGAGGAAACCCGCAACGCGGGCGAGGGCGTCCGCAGCCTTGCCACCGGCGACGGCGCCAATGACATTCCGATGATCGCGGCGGCCGATTACGGCTTTGCCTATCGTGCCAAGCCCAAGGCGCGCGCTGCCGCGAATGGCCGCGTGGATGGCCAAGATCTCACCGATGTGCTGCGCCTGCTGGGGGTCGCCGAAGGGGAATGGCGCGGGCTCTGAGCGCTGCCGGGGCGGTGCATTAAGACTATTTACACGAGTGTCAGTAATGGTAAAAGGAATCCAGACAAGCTTTGCCTGAGGAAATCCGCAATCCATGCCTGTGCTCGCTCCTGATTACAGCAACATGTTCGCCGCCGATGGCACCGTGCTGCGCCACCCTGACCGGCCCGAGCCGCGTTACCGCCCCTTGCGTGCGATCAAGAGCTTTCAGGCGCTGATCAAGGACAAGGAGAACACCAGCCTTGTCTTCAAGATTTTCGAGTCGCTCCCGTCAGGCTCGTTCATGAACCGGGCGCGCGACTTGTGCTTGTCTGAGCAGGGCGAGATGCTGCGCGCGAATGAGCCATACCTCCCCGAAATCCTCGATGACCATGCAAGCTTGCGCCGCACGCCCAAGGGCAGCCTTGCCCATGCCTATTGTGATTTCATGGAGGCCGAGGGCCTGACTGCCGCCGGTCTTGTTGCCGAGGCGGAAAGCCTTGGCCGCCCCAAGTTCCCCGATCTGCTCCAATGGTTCATGGAGCGCTCGCGCGACACGCATGATCTGTTCCATGTGCTTACTGGCTATGGCCGCGATGCGCTGGGCGAACAATGTGTGCTGCTCTTCACCCACGGCCAGTCGCCTTCGCAGGGGCACCTTCTCATCGGCTATGCGGGCGCTGCCAACATCAAGAAGATGGTCAAGGACAGCGCTGCTCCGGTGATCGGCGCCGTGCGCGAGGCCCATCGCACCGGCAAGGGCGCACCCAGCCTGATGGCGCAATCGATCCGCGAACTGCTGCCGCAGCCGATTGAGGATGTGCGGGCCAAGTTGCGGATCCCTGCACCTGTGCTCTATCAGGAATGTCATCGCATCTGGCGTGCCGAGGGGATCGACCCTTATGATTTGCTCGCCAGCGCAAAGGTCGAGGCCGAGCCGGATTTGCTGGCGGCTTGAGGCAGGGGGGTAGCGTGATGGCTCTGACTGATCTTCCGTTGGTTGCCCCCGAACGGCGCACCTCGCGCTTTCGCCCGCTCAAGGCGTTGCGCCACTTTCGCAAGCTGGTGGCCAACAAGGAGGATACCGAACAGGTCTTCCACATCATCGAGGCGATGAAAGGCAAGGCGAGCCACCGGCAGGCGTGGGATTTCATCGCGTCGCCGCAAGGCCAGCGCTTTCTGGCAGAGGCGGTTGATATCCCTGCGATGCTTGATGATCATGCCCGCTGGGCAGCCTGCGGGCCGAACTCGGTCGCGGCGCATTACATTGCTTTCATGAAACGCGAGGGGCTGTCAGCCGCAGGCCTCGTGGCCGAAAGCAACAAGTGGCAGCCCCCCCATGAACGCCCGCAGGACTTGACCCAGTGGTATTTTGATCGCTTGCGCGACACGCACGATCTGTTCCACGTGCTCACTGGCTATGGCCGCGATGCCCTGGGCGAGGCAAGCCTGCTCGCCTTCAGCTATGAGCAAAATCGCAACGCGGGCATCCTGTTCATTGCCTATGCCGGGGCGCGGCAGATCAAGAAGGTGACGGGCACCCGCGCAAACCTGTATGACGCAATCCGGGAAGGCCGCGCGCTGGGGCGGGCGGCGGCGAATATCGCGCATCAGGATATCGCCGCCCTCATGGCCGAGGATATCGACGCGGCACGCGCGCGGCTGCAGATCGGCAAGCCGGTTGCCTATCGCGAATGCCTGCGGGTTCTCGAAGCCGAAGGCATCCTGAGCGAACAGCTCGCTCTGGGCAGCGCGCAGGCGGCCTAGCCCGGCGCGGCGAGGCGCTCACCCCTCCATCCAGTCCTTGAAAAAGCTTTCATGCGCCGCGCGAAGATCGGCGAGCGGCACGCCTAGCAGGCTGTCCCCGCCGACGGTGCCGATGCGTTGCAGGCCGATCTGCGCGGTTTCGTCATTGCGCGTGCCCTTGGCCATCTGCGCGTTCAATGCCGCGACATCGGGCACAGTGACGATGTAGCGCCCCTGATCCTCGCCAAACCACCACTGGGCGGGCGTGTATTCGGGATTGCCGGTTACTTCTGCGCCAAGCCCGCTCGCCAGCGCCATTTCCGCGAGCGCCACCGCAAGTCCGCCGTCGGACAGGTCATGCACCGCGTTCACCAGCCCATCGGCGATAAGCTCGCGAATGATCTCGCCTGCGTTGCGTTCAATGGTGAGATCGGTCGGCGGGGTGCGGCCGCCCTCGATGCCCTTGATCTCGCGCAACCAGAGCGACTGGCCAAGGTGCGAACGCGTCGGATCAGGCCGTGCCCAATATTCCGGGCCAACCAGATAGATCGCATCGCCCGCCTGCTTGAAGCGCATCGTCATCATCTGCGAGCTGTCTTCGATGATGCCAACGCCGCCAATCGCCGGGGTGGGCAGGATCGCGCTGCCGCCGCCGGTGGCCTTCGATTCGTTATAGAGCGACACGTTCCCGCTCACGATGGGGAAATCGAGCGCGCGGCAGGCATCGCCCATGCCTTCAAGCGCGTGCACCAGCTGCGCCATGATTTCGGGGCGCTGCGGGTTGGCGAAATTGAGGCAATTGGTAACCGCGAGCGGCCGCGCGCCGACGGCGCACAGGTTGCGGAAGGCCTCGGCAATGGCCTGCTTGCCGCCTTCGTATGGGTCAGCAAACACATAACGCGGGGTGCAATCGGTGGTGATGGCGAGCGCTTTATTGGTGCCATGCACCCGCACCACGCCGGCATCGCCGCCGGTCTGGAGCGTGTCAGCGCCGACCTGGCTATCATATTGCTCGGCAATCCAGCGGCGCGAGGCAAGATCGGGCGAGGCCATCAGCTTGAGCAGATCCGCGCCGGGATCATCGCACACCGGCACATGGTCCAGAGGCTTTACGCCCGCCCAGGCCTTGTATTCCTCGCGGGAAAGATAGGGCCGGTCATACAGCGGCGCATCGGCAGCGAGTGGCCCCAGCGGAATATCGCACACCACTTCGCCGTTCCATTCGAGCACCATGTGACCGGTATCAGTCACCTCGCCGATGACTGCGAAATCGAGTTCCCACTTCCTGAAAATCGCCTCGGCCATCGCCTCCTTGCCGGGCTTCAGCACCATGAGCATCCGCTCCTGGCTTTCGGACAGCATCATTTCATAGGGTGTCATGCCGGTTTCACGGCAGGGCACGGCGTTCATGTTAAGCCGGATGCCGGCCTTGCCATTGGTCGCCATCTCGACACTGGAGGAGGTGAGGCCAGCGGCTCCCATGTCCTGAATGGCAACAATCGCATCGGTCGCCATCAATTCAAGGCAGGCCTCGATCAGCAGCTTTTCGGTAAAGGGATCGCCGACCTGCACCGTGGGGCGCTTGGCATCGGCATCCTCGCCGAAATCGGCACTTGCCATGGTGGCGCCGTGGATGCCGTCACGCCCGGTCTTGGAGCCGACATAGACAATCGGATTGCCAACGCCGGTCGCCGCCGAATAGAAAATCCGGTCCGCATCCGCGATGCCCACTGTCATGGCATTGACAAGGATATTGCCGTCATAGGCGGGGTGGAAATTGGTTTCGCCCGCAACCGTCGGGACGCCCACGCAATTGCCATAGCCGCCGATGCCCGCAACCACGCCCTGCACCAGGTGCTTCATCTTGGGGTGATCGGGCCTGCCGAACCGCAGCGCATTGGCATTGGCGACAGGGCGCGCGCCCATCGTAAAGACATCGCGCAGAATGCCGCCGACGCCGGTTGCTGCGCCCTGATAGGGCTCGATATAGGAGGGGTGGTTGTGGCTCTCCATCTTGAAGATGGCCGCCTGCCCATCGCCAATATCGATCACGCCCGCATTCTCGCCCGGGCCGCAGATCACCCAGGGCGCCTCGGTCGGCAGCTTCTTCAAGTGGATGCGCGAGGACTTGTAGCTGCAATGCTCCGACCACATCACCGAAAAGATGCCGAGCTCCACAAGGTTGGGCTCGCGCCCCAGCGCATGGAGGACGCGTTCGTATTCCTCCGGCGAAAGGCCGTGCTGTTCGACGATTTCAGGGGTGATTGCAGACATTCTCAAGGCTCCTTGGCGCTGCGCCTTAGATCACCTGTCCGACCACGCCAAGCCGGGCCGCACCTTGCGCTCACGATTTGTGCCCACCCATATCGCCAGCGCGGTAAGAAGGCCAAAGGCAGACAGCGCTTGCAAGGGAATGGCGGCGCTCATTTCATCGGGGTGGGGCGCAAACCAGTTGACCGCCTGGAGCAACAACATCACCGCCATCAGCACCACGGGCGGCCCGATCGGCCCGTGAGTGCGCCGCACATAGAAAGCAAAGGCCCCGCCCACCAGGGCCAGTTCCAGCGGCATGGCAATCCACGGATAGTTCCACAGCCCGAGGCCATATTTGGGCGGCTGCCCGGCAAGCGTCAGATCGCGGACATGCACCAGAAAATCGAGCAGCCAATGCGAGACCACCACCAGGCCGGCCAGCACGCCGCCCAGCGGATTGCGCTGCAAGACAGTCACGATCCCGGCAAACATCGCCGCAAAGACCAGCGTTCCGGCGAGCGAATGGGTAAAGGGCATGTGATAGAGATCAAAAGGCACCATAACGCTTGCCTCAGGGTCGATCCGCATCGCCTCGATACCCACCAGTGCGAAGCCGAAAAACGCCCAGTCCACCAGTTGTGCGGCCACGAACAGCGTGCCCAGCTTGGGGCTGCGGGGGCTGACAGCGGCGGCGACGAACGCGGGCGCGAAATGGCCGATGAACACGCCTATGCGCTCAGCGGCGCGAATTTGAGCGTGACATAGGTCGCAATCGTGCTCGCCGTGCCGGTGGCAAAGGCGCCCCACGCGATGTCCTTGACGCTGACATGGGTGGCCCACACCTTGAATACCGCCTGGCTGGTGAGATCGAAGGTGGCATAGCACAGCGCGCCCAGCAGCACGCCATTGAGCAGCGTCGGCATGACCGAGCCTGCTTCGATGCCGGGGCGCACCGCGAACCACACCATGCCCGCCAGATAGATGAAATAGAACGCCAGCGCCGCGCCCCAGTTCACGTCCTTGGCCATGATCTCGCCAATCACCGGCTGATAGAGATTGGGCGCCGCCCAGCGCAGCCACACCGCATCCATCGTGCCAAACGCCAGCGCCGCCGTCACATAGGCCACAAGCCACTTCATCATCTCTGCATTATCCCCTTTTGCCGCCGGTTTGCCCAGCGCCTTGTGCGCGCAGCCTTGACCATGGCTCGTGCGAGCGTCAATGCTGCAAGCCATGGACGAGGGCAAGGCTGCCGCACCAAGCGGCGACGACATTTCCGGGTTGAGTTTCGAGCAGGCGCTGGCCGCGCTTGAAGATATCGTCAACCATCTGGAGCGCGGCGACGTGCCGCTTGACCAGTCGATCACGCTCTATGAACGCGGCGAGGCCCTGCGCGCAGCCTGTCAGGCGCGGCTGGATGCAGCCGCTGCGCGGATCGAGCGGATCGTTGCCGGCGCAGGCGGCGCAGCCACCGGCACCCAGCCCTTTGACGCTGAAGGATAAGGCGTGATGCTGGTTGATATCGCAGGCGATTTGCTCGCCGAAAACCTCAAGCAGGTGCAGGCTGAAATCGATTCGGTGTTCGATGCCATGCTGCCCGTGCCCCCCGATACCAGTGCACGGCTGGTTGAGGCGATGCGCTATGCCGCGATTGGCGGGGGCAAGCGGGTGCGCCCGCTGCTGGTCGTCAGCACCGCGAGCCTGTTTGGTGTTAATCGCGAATCCGCCCTGCGCGCAGGCGCGGCGATCGAGGCGATCCACGTCTATTCGCTGATCCATGATGATCTGCCCTGCATGGACAATGATGACATGCGTCACGGCAAGCCGACGCTGCACCGCGTCTATGACGAGGCAACCGCCGTGCTCGCTGGCGATGCGCTCCACGCGCTGGCATTTGAAATTCTGGCGGATGTGGAAACCAGCAGCGATCCCTTCACCCGCAGCGAATTGATCCTCACGCTTGGGCAGGCAAGCGGCATGAACGGAATGGCGGGCGGCCAGATGATGGACATGGTCGCTGACGAGGAAGGCATCCAGTACGATCTTCATACCATCACCCGCCTGCAACAGCTGAAAACCGGCGCGCTGCTGGCCGCCAGCGTCGAGATGGGCGCAATCCTTGGCAAGGTGCCGCCGCAGGGGCGCGCACATCTGCGCGCCTATGCCCGCGATATCGGGTTGGCCTTTCAGATCGCCGATGATCTGCTTGATGTCGAAGGTGATGCCGAAAAGGCAGGCAAGGCGCTGCGCAAGGATGATGCCCAGGGCAAGCAGACCTTCGTGACCTTGATGGGGGTCGACAAGGCGCGCGAACAGGCGCGGGCGCTGGTTGATCAGGCCGTGGGCCACTTGTCGGTTTATGGGGCCGAGGCCGACGTGCTGCGCGCGCTGGCGCGCTTCATCGTCGAGCGCGACCGCTAATCGGCCCAATCGGGAGAGAGCACTGCCATGTCACGCCGCGTCGGGATTTACCCGGGAACCTTTGATCCGATCACGCTCGGCCATGCCGATATCATCCGGCGCGGCGCCAAGCTGGTCGATTGGCTGATCATCGGGGTCACCACCAATCCTTCGAAAAATCCGCTGTTCAAGACCCAAGAGCGCTTCGCCATGGTTGAGCGCGAGGTCGCGAATATGGGGCTCGGCAATGTCGAGGTGGTGGGCTTCAACGCACTGCTCGTGAAATTCGCGCAGAAACAGGGCGCCAGCGTAATCATCCGCGGCCTGCGCGCGGTGGCCGATTTCGAATATGAATACCAGATGGCGGGTATGAACCAGCAGCTTGACGATGATGTCGAGACTGTCTTCCTGATGGCCGATGTCTCGCTGCAACCCATCGCCTCGAAACTGGTCAAGGAAATTGCCATGTATGGCGGTGACATTTCGCGCTTCGTCAGCGATCCGGTGCGCGCCGAGGTTGAGGCGCGGGTGCGCGAGCATGGGCTCAAGGGCGATTATTGAACGCGCACTCGAATAGGCGTGGGCCGGCGCGATCATTCATTGAGTTGTCAGGGGCGAGCAGCTAGAGCGCGCAGGTCTTTACGGGATGCACAAGATGATCACTTCCGCACCTCTCTTCAAGGCGGGCAAGCTGGCACTGCTGTCGCTGGTGCTGGGCACGCTGGCTGCGGGGGCAAGCCCTGCACTCGCGCAGAAAAAGGGCAAGGCCCCACCGATCGCGCTGGGCGATGATCTGTCCGAGGATGAACGCCGCGAGCGCACCGAAGCTGCTAGGGCGAAGGCGATGAAGGTCTATCCGCCGATCAATTTCGATCAGAGCGTTGATCCGGACAACATCTGGGTGCTTGATCTCTCCAATGGCCAGCGGGTCAAGATCCGTCTGATGCCGGAATGGGCGCCCGCCCATGTCGAACGTATCAAAACCTTGACACGGCAGGGTTTTTATAACGGGATCATCTTCCACCGCGTGATCGAAGGCTTCATGGCGCAGGGCGGCGATCCGACCGGTACGGGGCAGGGCGGATCTGACCTCCCCGATCTCAAGGCCGAATTCAATCCCATGCCCCATGTGCGCGGCACGCTGTCGATGGCACGCGCCGCCGCCGAGGACAGCGCCAACAGCCAGTTCTTCATCGTGTTCTATCCGCGCTTTGCGCTCGACAAGCGCTACACCAATTTCGGGCGGGTGATCGAAAACATGGAAGGGGTGGATGCGATCGCGCGGGGCGAGCCGCCCTCCAACCCCACGCGCATCGTGCAAGCCTCGATGCTGACCGACAACCTGCCGCCGCCCGCTTTGCCGCGTCCGGCCAATGATCAACCGATCACCGCCGACATGTTGAGCGCGCCGCGCAGCTGATCTGCACACGGCATTTCCGGGCCAGCCAGGCCTTGGCCGGCAGGGGCTTGGCGCAGGCGGCACCCCGCGCTAGGGGCGCGCCCCATGAAAGTTGATCTGTTTGATTTTGAACTGCCGCAAGAGCGGATTGCGCTGAGGCCCGTGCGCCCACGCGATGCCGCGCGAATGCTGGTGGTGCGCGGGCAAGATGCCCCGTTCGAGGACAAGGGCGTGCGCGATCTGCCGAGCCTTCTCAACCCGGGCGATGTGCTGGTCTTCAACGATACCCGCGTGATCCCCGCCCAGCTCGAAGGCCGCCGCGCCGATGGCGAAGCGAAGATTGGGGCGACACTTCACAAGCGGCTTGACCTGCGACGCTGGCAGGCCTTCGTCCGCAATGCCAGGCGGGTGAGGCAAGGCGATCAGATTATATTCGGCGGCGGGGTGACGGCCCTCGCCGAGGAACGCCTCGAGGATGGCTCGATCACGCTGTTCTTCGAAGGCGATGAACCGGTGGAAGTCCTGCTCGATCGCGCGGGCACCATGCCGTTGCCGCCCTACATCGCCTCCAAGCGCGGCGTGGATGCACAGGACCGCGAAGATTATCAGACGATGTTCGCGCGTGAGGAAGGCGCCGTTGCCGCTCCTACCGCCTCGCTGCATTTCACCCAGCGCCTTGTTGACGCCATTGACGCTGCCGGGATTGGCCGCGCGATGCTGACACTTCACGTGGGTGCGGGCACGTTCCTGCCGGTCAAGGCCGAGGATACTGACGATCACCAGATGCATGCCGAATTCGGACGCATCAGTCAGGCGACGGCTGATCAACTCAACGCGGCGCGTGCCGCAGGCGGGCGGATCATCGCGGTTGGCACCACGGTGTTGCGTCTTCTGGAAAGCGCGGTGGACGAGGCCGGGGTGATCCAGCCCTTTGCTGGCGACACCAGCATCTTCATCACCCCCGGCTACCAGCTCAAGGCAGTGGATGGGCTGATGACCAATTTCCACCTTCCCAAATCCACCCTGATGATGCTGGTGAGCGCGGTGATGGGACGCGAGCGGATGATGGCCGCTTACGCGCATGCTATCGCCAACGAATACCGCTTTTATTCCTACGGCGATTCCTCGCTGCTGTTGCCCGAACGATGAGCGCGCGCTTCGCCTTTAGCCTGCACGCGACCGACGGCAAGGCGCGCACCGGGGTGATCGCCATGCAGCGCGGGGAAATCCGCACGCCTGCCTTCATGCCGGTTGGAACGGCGGCGACGGTCAAGGCGATGAAACCCCAGGATGTGCGAGCAGCAGGCGCCGACATCATTCTTGGCAACACCTATCACCTGATGCTGCGCCCTGGTGCTGAGCGGGTGGCGCGCTTGGGCGGGCTCCACAGATTCATGAACTGGAAGCGCCCGATCCTGACCGATTCCGGCGGCTATCAGGTGATGAGCCTTTCGGAACTCAGGAAGCTCACCGAACAGGGCGTTGAATTCAAGAGCCACCTTGATGGCTCGCGCCACATGATCACGCCCGAACGCTCGATGGAAATCCAGCGGCTCTTGGGCTCCGATATCGTGATGGCTTTCGACGAATGCCCGCGCGCCGATCGCCCGCGCGACGAGATCGCCGCCAGCATGGAGCTTTCCATGCGCTGGGCCCGGCGCAGCCGCGATGGCTTCGACAGCGGCGAAGAACATGCGAGCCGCGCTGCGCTGTTCGGCATTCAGCAGGGCGCGCTCCATGAAGACCTGCGCCGCATCAGCGCAGAGAAACTCATCGATATCGGCTTTGATGGCTATGCGGTGGGCGGGCTGGCGGTGGGCGAGGGGCAGGAGGCGATGTTCGGCGTGCTTGATTATGCGCCCGGCATGCTGCCTGTCGATCGCCCGCGCTACCTGATGGGCGTGGGCAAGCCCGATGATCTCGTCGGCGCGGTCGAACGCGGGATCGACATGTTCGATTGCGTGCTGCCGACCCGGTCAGGCCGCAACGGGCAGGCCTTTACCTGGAACGGGCCCCTCAATCTCAGAAATGCCAAACATGCCGAGGACACTCGCCCGCTCGATGAACGCTGCGCCTGTCCGGTCTGCGCGAATTATACGCGGGCCTATCTCCATCACCTTCACAAGTCGGGCGAGATTTTGGGCGCGATGCTGGTGACCGAGCATAATCTCTATTTCTATCAGGCCTTGATGCAGGCCATGCGCGATGCCATTGCGGGCGGGCGTTTTGCTGCCTTCGCCGCCGATTTCCGCCGCGATTACCTTGGAAGTTCCTGATTGATGCCCAAACTCCCCGAAGACTGCGAAACGATGCCGGAGGTGCGTGCAGGCGTTGATGCAGTCGACCGCGAGCTGATCGCGCTTCTGGACAAGCGCTTTGGCTACATGCGTGCGGCCGCCCGCATCAAGCAGAGCCGCGCGGCCGTGCGCGATGAAGAACGCAAGGCCAGCGTGATCGCGGCGGCGGTTGCCGAGGCGGCCGCACGCGGGATCCCTGAAAGCGTGATCGCCCAGATGTGGGATGTGCTGGTCGAAGGCTCGATCGCCTATGAATTCACCGAGTGGGATCGGATCCGCGACTAGCTCTGGGCAGTGAGGAAAGCAGCGAGGCGCGGCTGCTTTTTCTGCGGCGCCTTTTGCCGAATGCTGCGTGCGAGCCGCGCGATGCGCTGCTCCCATTGCGCAAGCCCCTTGGGCGCGGTTTCCTCCCCCACCGGGCCCAGCGACAGCGTGCGCACCGGGGCAAAGCCGCAAAAACCCAGCACCTGCCCCTTCCAGCGCCGGATCACCGGATTGCCGTGATACCACTTGAGCACGAAGGGGGGCGTATCCATCGTGACGATGAGATCGGCCGAACGGCCCACCATCAGCTTGTCCCACCACGGATCGCCGACATGATAGGCAAAGGTGAAGCGGGGCAGGAACAGCCGGTCGATCAGGCCCTTCAGCTCGGCCGGTTCCGCGCCCCACCACATCGGGAAGGCGACCACCAGATGATCGCAATCATCCAGCGCTTGGGCGAGGCGGTGCAGGTCAGGCTCCCACTCGGTGCGCTGCCTGTAGCCGTGCCGCAGCACGGGCGCAAAAGCGAGATCGCGCACCGCCACGCGGGTGACCTCGGCCGAAGGCGGCAGGCTGCGCGCATAGATATCGAGAAGATGGGTGGTAAGCCGCCCTTCATCGGGGTGCCCATCAAGCAGCAGCACTTTCATCGGGCGATTCTCCTCGATGCAAGATTGCACTGGCGCAACCAAATGAAAAGGGCGACCCTAGCGGGGCCGCCCTTTGCGTGATCTCTTGGAAAAAACCTGCGATCAGCGCGAGTAGAACTCGACCACCAGGTTCGGTTCCATCGTCACCGGATAGGGGACTTCATCGAGCTTCGGCACGCGGGTAAAGGCCACCTTGTCGGTGCCATCGGGCACGACATAATCGGGAATGTCACGCTCGGCCAGGCTCTGCGCTTCAATGACCAGAGCCATCTCCTTGGCCTTGCTGCCAAGGCTGATGACATCGCCCACATCCACGCGGCGCGAGGCGATGTTGCACTTCACGCCGTTCACATAGATGTGACCATGGCTCACCAGCTGGCGCGCGGCGAAGATGGTGGGCGCGAACTTGGCGCGATAGACCACCATGTCGAGGCGGCGCTCAAGCAGGCCGATGAGGTTCTGGCTGGTGTCGCCCTTCATGCGGCTGGCTTCGGCATAGGTGCGCTTGAACTGCTTTTCGGTGACATCGCCATAATAGCCCTTCAGCTTCTGCTTGGCGCGCAGCTGGAGGCCATAGTCGCTCATCTTGCCCTTGCGGCGCTGGCCGTGCTGGCCCGGGCCGTAGGAACGCTTGTTCACCGGAGAATTCGGACGACCCCAGATGTTTTCGCCCATCCGGCGGTCGAGTTTGTACTTGGCGCTCTTGCGCTTCGACATAAGTCGCATCCTTCAAATTGCTGGGCCGCCCCCTGTGGGCAGCCATTCAACCCGGCATCGCACCGGCAGGAGGCTCTCCTGACGCGGCCACCGCTTCACCGGGGTGCGGGGCCAATTGCGAAGGCGCGCGCATAGCAGGATAAGCGCCTTGGTCAAGAGCGTTCAGGCGCGCGGGGCTTTCTCAAGGCTGGAAAGAATACCGCGCAGGGTACGTATTTCCAGATGGTTCCAAGCGGGCTTGGTCAGCACCCCGCGCAGGGTGCGGCGTGTCGCCTCTGCACGTGCCTCTGGCAGGAAATAGCCGCGCGGCTCCAGCATCCGCTCAAGATGCGCGATCAGGGCGTCGAGTTCCTCTTGCGGGGCAGGAGGCAGGGTGTCTTCGCGAGTGGGCTGGGTGAGCACCTCATCCGCGCCCGCGATCTCGCGCCCGATGCGCGACCATTCATAAGCCACCAAGATCACCGCCTGCGCCAGATTGAGCGAGCCAAACGCGGGGTTGATCGGGATAGTGAGGATATTGCGGGCCAGCGCCACATCCTCGGTTTCGAGGCCTGAGCGTTCCGGGCCGAACAGCACCGCGTGACGGCCCGTCTGAGTATGCACCAGCCGGCCGCATTCATCCGCGCCGATCACCGGCTTGGTCACGCCGCGCTTTCTCACGGTGGTGGCGTGGACATGCTGGCAATCGGCGACTGCCTCGGCCGTGGTGGCATAGACGCGTGCCTCAGCCAGCACCACGTCTGCGCCCGAAGCGGCCGGGCCAGCAGCGGGATTGGGCCAGCCATCGCGCGGGGCGACCAGGCGCATTTCGGTGAGCCCGAAATTCAGCATGGCGCGCGCAGCCTTGCCGATATTCTCGCCCAGTTGCGGGCGCACCAGCACGATGACGGGCTTGTTGAGTTCAGACATCGTGAGCGGTTAATCCTTGGCCGCATCCTGCACGGCGCTGGCGAATTCCTCGAAATCGCGCGCCTCGGAGAAATCGCGATAGACCGATGCAAAGCGGATATAGGCCACGCTGTCGATCTGCCGCAGCCCATCCATCACCAGTTCGCCGATGCGCGAGGAAGGCACTTCGGCCTCACCCGAGGTTTCGACCTGCCGCTGAATGCCGGAAATGAGCTGATCGAGCCGCTCCTGCCCGATCCCGCGCTTGCGGCAGGCGAGGGCTACCGATTGTTCGAGCTTCGATCTTTCGAACGGCTCGCGGCGGTCTCCGGATTTCACCACCACAACCTCGCGCAATTGGACCCGTTCAAAGGTGGTGAAGCGTGCGCCGCAGGACGAACACTGGCGCCGCCGCCGGATCGAGGAACCATCCTCGGTCGGGCGGCTGTCTTTTACCTGCGTGTCATCGTGGGCACAAAAGGGGCAACGCATGCGCCTGGCTTATTTCTTGATACGCTTGTAGAGCGCAAAGCCCGCGCCCGCCAGCAGGCCCAGCGGCCAGGACACGACAGGCAGCAGCGCGCCAGCCACCGCGCCGACTGCCGCGCCCGTGAGCACCGGCGGGGTCGAGGGGTGATTGAGCCCCTCCTTGGCCATGCCGGCAAGCTCGGCCTTGGCGTCTGCCACCCAGTCCTGCGGCTCGTGGTCGTTCACTTTGCGCGCTCCCCTAAAGCCCGGGATAGACCGGAAAGGCCGCGCACAATTCGGCAACCCGCGCGCGCACGCTTTCCTCGATCTGGGCATCGCCTTCGGGGCCGTTCTTCGCAAGCCCCTCGACCACTTCGGCGATCAGCTTGCCGATGGTGCGGAACTCGGCCGGGCCAAAGCCGCGGGTGGTGCCCGCAGGCGTGCCAAGGCGGATGCCGCTGGTGACGAAAGGCGAGCGGGTGTCGTAGGGGATGCCGTTCTTGTTGCAGGTAAGGAAAGCGCGGTCGAGGCCCTTTTCCGCATCCTTGCCGGTCACGTCTTTCGCCGTCAGATCGACCAGCATCGAGTGATTATCAGTGCCACCACTGACGATGCGCAAGCCCGATTCCTCAAGGCTTGCCGCCAGCGCGCGCGCGTTTTCGACGACGCGGTGGGCATAATCGCGGAACGACGGATCGAGCGCCTCCTTGAAGGCCACCGCCTTGGCTGCAATCACATGCATCAAGGGGCCGCCCTGAAGCCCGGGGAACACCGCCATGTTGAGCGGCTTGGTGAACTTCTCGTCATTCCACAGGATGATGCCCGAACGGGGCCCTCGCAGGCTCTTGTGGGTGGTGGAAGTCACGATATCGCAGTGCGGGAAGGGCGAGGGGTGTGCACCGCCTGCGACAAGGCCAGAGATGTGGCTCATGTCGCACAAGAGCACTGCACCCACTTCATCGGCGATGGCGCGAAACGCGGGGAAATCCCATGTGCGCGAATAGGCTGTGCCGCCGCAGATGATGATCTTCGGTTTGTGCTCGCGAGCCTTTGCCGCGACTTCTGCCATGTCGATGGTCTCGGTCTCGCGGCTCACCCCGTAGGAGACCACGTTGAACCATTTGCCGCTCATGTTGACGGGCGAGCCGTGGGTGAGGTGGCCGCCTGAATTCAAATCGAGCCCCATGAAGGTGTCGCCAGGATTGAGCAGGGCGAGAAACACCGCCTGGTTCATCTGCGAGCCCGAGTTGGGCTGCACATTGGCAAAATTGCAGCCGAACAGCTGCTTGGCACGCTCGATCGCAAGCGTTTCGACCACATCGGCATAGTCGCAGCCGCCATAATAGCGCTTGCCCGGATAGCCCTCGGCATATTTGTTGGTGAAAACGCTGCCGGTGGCTTCCAGTACCGCGCGGCTGGCGATGTTCTCGGACGCGATCAGCTCGATCTTGTCGCGCTGGCGGGCGAGTTCCTTGGCGACAGCGGCGGCGATTTCCGGGTCAGCTGTTGCCAGATCATTGCGCCAGAAGCCGTCCATCGCGGCGGTGGAATGGCGGGCGGTGAAATCGGCGGGCGCAGTGCTCATTGATGGGTCTCGATCCGGTCAGGCAGAAAGGGTGGGCGGGAAAGCTTGCCGACCCGGCGCTGATGGCGTCCATGCGGATCGCCGGCATCGGCAAATTCGGTGTCCAGGAATGTCGCAACGCATGCCTTGGCCATTTCGATCCCGGTAAGCCGGGCGCCCAGCGCAATGCAATTGGCATCATTATGTTCGCGTGCCAGCATGGCCGATAGCGGCTCGCTCACCAGCGCGCAGCGCACATCGGGATGGCGGTTGACGCTGATCGAAATGCCGATGCCAGAGCCGCACAGCGCGATGCCATATTCGGCAGTGCCTTCGGCGATGATTTCCGCAAGGCGATAGCCGTAGTCGGGATAATCGACGCTCGCCCCCGGTTCGGGGCCAAGATCGGCGACATCATGGCCCTCATTGATGAGCCATTCGGCAAGTTCGGCCTTGAGTTCAATGGCCGCATGGTCGGAGGCGATGGCGATACGCATGGCCCCCCCATAGGCGCATGGATAGCGAATCGCCACCCCGCCAAGCGGTGTTTTCGACGAGTGGCTTAACCTTCGAGGAAGGGGGCTTGTGATAGGCCGCTCGGGATGTCCCGGACAGCTTCTTCCCTGACTGCCGAGCAGCGGCTGGCGCGCCTGTTTGGTGATGAGCGGCCGCGCCATTTTGGCACTGGCTGGCTCAGCGGTGTGCTGGGTGTGGTCTTGGGTCTCTTGGCGTTGCTCGCGGTCTTGTGCCTGCACTTCCCGCAATATCTCACCCTGCCCGAATTACGCAGCGCCTATCCGCTGAGGCTGGTGCGCTTTGCGATTGATGTCGCCCTGCTGGCGGCGCTGGCACTGGCGGGGCTCTCGCTGCTGCTGCGCCGCAAGAAGGCGCTGGGCATTGCAGGCCTTGGGCTGGCAGGTGCAGCGCTTGTCCTGGGGGCGGGGGGCGTGGAGATTCCGCGCTCCGGGAGCAGCGCGGTCTATCTCGGGCTGGACTGGTTTGTATTGGGCGTGCTGACAACCGCCGCGATCTTCGTGCCACTCGAACGCGCCTTTGCCCTGCGGCGCGAACAGGGCCCCTTTCGGCGTGGCTGGCTGACGGACACACAATATTTCTTCGCCTCGCATGCGCTTGTCCAAGTGATGAGCGTGGCCGTTCTCGCCCCAGCCGTGGCGATTGGCGCGGTGCTGGCCGTGCCGCAGGCGCAGGCGGTGGTGCAGAGCCTGCCTTGGCCGGTGCAATTTGCGCTATGCGTGCTGGTGGCTGACATGGCGCAATACGGGGTGCACCGCGCGTTCCATGCGGTGCCGGCGCTGTGGCGCTTCCACAAGGTGCACCATTCGGCCGAGACAATGGACTGGCTGGCCGGATCGCGGCTGCATCTGGTCGATGTGATCGTGACGCGCGGCCTCGTCCTGCTGGCGCTGCTGGTGGCGGGGTTCACCCAGAGCGCAGTCTATGCCTATCTCGCGCTGGTGAGTTTCCACGCGGTGTTCATCCACGCCAATTTCGCGCCGAGGTGCGCCTGGCTGGAGCGCTGGATTGCCATGCCCCGCTTTCATCACTGGCATCACGGGGTGGAGGCGGAGGCGAGAGACGTGAACTTCGCCGTCCACCTGCCAGTGATCGACCGCTGGTTCGGCACCTATCACATGCCCGAAGGGCGCTGGCCCGAGGGCTATGGCATCGCCGGAGAAAGCGCGCCTGAAGGCTGGGGACGACAGCTGGTCTGGCCGCTCAAACGCTGAGCGCTGCGTATTTTGGACAATCCGAGCGGCACACCCCGTCGTGCGACCATTCCGGCGGACGCCACAGATAGGCCAGTTTGTCCTGCCAGCGCTCCGCCTTGTCGATCCGCTGCTTGAGTTGCCGCAGCCCGACAAATTGCGCTGTCAAAGGGTTGTAATCATAAGTTGGCTTGACGAGGCCCGGGTTCGGTTCTTCGTCGATTTGCGTCACACTCCCGAAGAGGTGATCAAACAGCAGCGTGACCTGGCTGTAGTTCCGGTCGATATATTGCGGCTGATTGGCGTGATGCACCTTGTGCATTTTGGGCGTCATCAGCACCTGATCGAGCCAGCCGAGGCGCGGCACCCAACTGGCATGGTTCCAGATACCGAAAATCCCTGTGATCACAGAGATTGCAATAAACAGCACCGGATCAATCCCGATAAACGCTGCCAGACAAGCGAAGTAGGTCTTGAGCTGCCCATCAAGAAAAAACCCGCGCGCCGCAGTCGAGTGATTGAATTCGTTGGAGGAATGATGAATCGCGTGGAAGGCCCACAGCAGCCCGACCCGGTGGGCCAGACGATGATCCCAGTAATAGGCGAATTCATGCAGCACAAAGGCCAGCGGAATGGCCGCCAATAGTGGTATGCTCTCAAACAGTCGGAGGTTATCGTAAACGGCGACATATATGGCAAATGGGATCAGCAATCCGATTGCCAGATTGATGCCGTTGGCCAACAGGTTCAATCCGATAGAACACAGCGCATCACGATTGTTGTAACCGGGATTACTTCTGATCGCCCACAAGCGTTCAAGTATCACGCTGCCGAAATATACGGCGGCAAGGATCCAGATTGCAGCTGCGCCGCCGATGAACTCGATTGCTTCGCGAAGGCTTGCCATCGCGAAGCAGTCTAACCGATTTATTGATCGAGGAAAGAGCGCATCTTGCGTGATCGCGAGGGGTGCTTGAGCTTGCGCAGCGCCTTGGCTTCGATCTGGCGGATGCGTTCGCGAGTCACCGAGAACTGCTGCCCGACTTCCTCGAGCGTATGATCGGTGTTCATCCCGATGCCAAAACGCATCCGCAGCACGCGCTCTTCGCGCGGGGTAAGGCTGGCAAGCACGCGGGTGACGGTTTCCTTGAGGTTGGCCTGGATCGCGGCATCGACCGGGATGATCGCGTTTTTGTCCTCGATGAAATCGCCGAGGTGCGAATCTTCCTCGTCCCCGATGGGGGTTTCAAGGCTGATCGGCTCCTTGGCGATCTTCATCACCTTGCGCACCTTTTCAAGCGGCATCGAGAGGCGCTGCGCCATTTCCTCAGGGGTCGGCTCGCGACCTTCCTCGTGGAGGAACTGGCGGGAGGTGCGAACCAGCTTGTTGATCGTCTCGATCATGTGCACCGGAATGCGGATGGTGCGCGCCTGATCGGCGATCGAGCGCGTGATGGCCTGCCGGATCCACCAGGTGGCGTAGGTGCTGAACTTGTAGCCGCGGCGGTATTCGAACTTGTCCACCGCCTTCATCAGCCCGATATTGCCTTCCTGAATGAGATCAAGGAATTGCAGGCCGCGGTTGGTGTATTTCTTGGCGATGGAAATCACCAGCCGCAGGTTCGCCTCGACCATTTCCTTCTTGGCAATGCGCGCCTCGCGCTCGCCCTTCTGGACCATGTTGACGATGCGGCGGAACTCGCCGAGGCTCATGCCGGTCTGCGCTGCGATATCAGCGATTTCCGCGCGGATACGTTCAATGGCTGCGGCCTCGCGCTCGGCAAAGGCCGCCCATTTCTTGTCCTTCTTGGCCTTTTCCGCGATCCAGGCATCGTCCATCTCGTTGCCGACATAGGCGGCAAGGAAGTCGGCGCGCTTGATCTTGTGACGTTCGGCAAGGCGCAGCATCTGCCCGCCCAGCGTCGTCAACCGGCGGTTGAAGGCGTAGAGATTGTCGACCAGAAATTCGATCTTGGTCGCGTGGAACTGCACGCTTTCGACCTCGGCAGTAAGCTCTTCGCGAAGCTGTTCGTACTTGGCTTCCTTGGCCGCCGGAAAAACATTGCCCGCCGCCAGCGTATCGACCCGTTCGCGCTGCAATTTCTCGAAATCGCCAAACAGCTTGGTGATGCGCGCAAAGCGTTCGAGCGCCTCCGGCTTCAATGCGGCTTCCATCTGGGCGAGGCTGAGGGTGTTGTCTTCCTCGTCCTCTTCCTCGCGGCGGCGCGGGGTGCCGTCCTCGTCCTCGTCATCCGAGGCTTCAGGTTCGTCCTCGACTTCATCATCCTCACGGATGGTGGGCCCGGCTGTCTCTTCCGAGATTTCGCCGTCATCGTCCTCGGCATCATCGGCCATCTTGTCGGCCGGCGGTTCCTTGGACAGCATCGCGTCAAGATCAAGGATTTCGCGCAGCTGCATGTCCCCTGCATTGAGCGCTTCGGACCACTGGATGATCGCATGGAAGGTTATCGGGCTTTCGCAAAGCCCCATGATCATCATGTCGCGACCGGCCTCGATGCGCTTGGCAATGGCGATTTCGCCTTCGCGGCTGAGCAGCTCCACCGCACCCATTTCGCGCAGATACATGCGCACCGGGTCATCGGTGCGATCACCGCTTGCGGTCTTGCGATTGGCGGCCCGGGCATCCTTTACGCCGGGCTTTTTCTCGCCGTCATCATCATCGTCGCCGTCGTCATCGTCGCTGCCGACGGCTTCGATTTCATCGCCTTCTTCCTCGGCTTCGGCCTCGGCGTCTTCGTCGGTCTCGACAATCTGGACGCCCATTTCGGAAAGCGCGGTCTGAATGTCCTCGATCTGGTCGGGGCTCATTTCGCCCGAGGGCAGCGCCTCGTTCAGCTCATCATAGGTGACATAGCCGCGCTTGCGCGCCTTGCTGATGAGCTTTTTGACCGAAGCCTCGTTGAGGTCGATCAGCGGGGCATCATCCTTGTCCGGGGTGTTTGCGCTGGAGGCCATGTGTCCCTGTTAATCCACTGTTGCCGGGCGGCAGTGCCGGGCTGGTTTCAGCCGCGCCACGCGCCCATCTCGTTAATCCGTTCCCGCCTGACGCGGGAGTTCGCCCTCGTTCGCAGCCATAGCTGCCTTGCGCCGCCCGAATTGCTTCAGGCGTTCGTTCACGGCGGCAAGCTGCGATCTGAGCCGTGCCTGCTCTGCAAACGATCCTTCCGGATCGCTTTCGAAACGCGCTATCGTGGCCGCAAGCGCAGCCTCAAGCGCTGGTCTTTCGACCAGGAGCGACACGGCTTCGGCCAGTTCCTCGCGCGCATCGCCGGCCTCGGTGCCTTCTCTGAGGAAGGCGAATGGTGAATCCGCCGGCGGGGCAGGATGACCTTGGCTTTCCCATATGGCGCTTGGGGTGCGCGAATCAAGCGTTTCTGCAACTTCGAACAGTGATTCGACCAGATTGGCGTATTGCGGGTGGTGGCGGGCAATCTGGACAAGGGCTTCGGAGTGGCGCGCAATCTCCTTGGGGTGGTGAGCAAGGCCATAGAGCGTGGCAAGCAGAAGGCCTTGGCGCTGCGTGCCTTGGGCCAGCCCTGAAAGCTCGGCCCGCGCGGCCGGGGAAAGGCCCGGCGGCGGCATCGTCGCCCCCTGCCACGCTACGCGCTGCATCGCCCCTTGGCCAGATTTTCGCGGCGGCATGGGCACGCGCGGCGGGAAGGCGAAGGCGGAAAAGCGTTCGGACAATTCGCGCCGGTAAAGCGCCTTTACATCCCTATCAGCAATCGTCTCGACATGCGCCATCAGCCGCGCCTTGAGGCCTGCCTTGGCCTCGGGCGTGGCAAGCGGCATGGCATCACGTTCAAAGGCCCACAGCGTGTCGATCAGGCTGGCAGGCTGGCTGAGAAGATCGCGCATGGCCTTGGCGCCGCTTGTCCGGATGAGATCATCGGGATCAAGCCCCGCAGGCAGGCGCACAATCCCCAGCGAACGCATCGGCGCCAGCATCGGCAAGGCGCGGGCGATTGCCCGCATCGCGGCGCGCTGGCCGGCCGCATCGCCATCGAAGCACAAGATCGGCGCATCCACCATGCGCCACAGCATCTCGAGCTGCATCGCGGTGAGCGCTGTGCCCAGCGGGGCTACCGCCTCGGTGATCCCCGCCTGCGCGAGTGCGACCACATCCATATAGCCTTCGACCACCACCACGCGGCCCCGCTGGCGCACCGCGGGCGCGGCCCGATGGAGGTTGTAAAGCGTGCGGCCCTTGTCGAACAAAGGCGTGTCGGGCGAGTTGAGATATTTCGCAACGCCATCACGCTTGTCGAGTATCCGCCCGCCAAAGGCGATCACGCGCCCGCGCGCGTCGTGAATGGGCAGCATCACCCGGCCGCGAAACCGATCATAGCGCTCGCCATTATCGGTGACGATCCGCATCCCGGCCTCGGCGAGCATTTCTTCGGAGAACTGGGGCAGGGCGCGGGGCAGGGCCTGTTTGTCGTCAGGCGCCCAGCCGAAGCCGAAGGCGCGCAAGGTGGCAGCTGTAAGCCCGCGCTGCGCCAGATAGTCGCGCGCCATGCCTGCATGTGGGCTGGCAAGGTTTGCCACGAAAAACTTTTGCGCGGCCTCGGTCACATCGATCAGGCTGGCGCGCGCTTCGGCCTTGCGGGCGGCGACGGGATCGGGCGCGGGGACTTCCATGCCGGCCTCTGCCGCGAGCAGCTTCACGGCATCCATGAAAGCCATGCCTTCGTGATCGACCATCCAGCTGATCACATCGCCATGTGCGCCGCAGCCGAAGCAGTGGTAAAATTGCTTCTGGTCATTGACGTAGAAGCTGGGTGTCGTCTCGCCGTGGAATGGGCAGCAGGCCTTCCACTCGCTCCCCGCCCGCGTCAGCTTGACGCTGCGACCGACCACGCCGGAAAGCGTCACGCGGGCGCGCAGTTCATCCTTCCATTGCGGGGTGATCGCCATAACACCTAGGTGCGCCCGAAACCGGCCACGTTCAAGCGCTGCTTGTGGATGGTTTTGTGGCTTACGAAAGCGCCGCTTTCACCAGGGCGCTGGCGAGCTTGCCATCGAGCACCGCACCATGGCGCGCTTTCAGCGCGGCCATCACCGCGCCCATGTCTTTCATGGTCGAAGCGCCGGTTTCCGCCTTGATCGCCTCGATTGCGGCTTTGGTTGCTGCCTCGTCCATCATTTGCGGCAGGAATTCCTCGATCACGGCGAGTTCGGCTGCCTCTTTCGCCGCGAGTTCCGCACGTCCGCCTGCCTCGTACATCGCGATGGATTCGTGGCGTTGCTTGGCCATTTTCTGCAGGACGCTCACCACCAGTTCGTCATCGGGCGTTGGCTTGGCGCTGGTGCGCTCCTCGATATCGCGATCCTTGATCTTGGCAGCAATCTGGCGGAGCGCTGCGGTCCGGTCTTTCTCGCCCGCTTTCATCGCCGCGATGGTGGCGGCCTTGATAGTGTCACGGATCATTCTGGTCTTTCCTGTGGAAGGGGTTTGGTGGACGCGCCTGTAAAACAATTATAGCGCGAAGCCTAGGTTGACGCGGGGGGAGCATGAGCCTAGCGGACGAAACTTAGCAACATCGCTGGCAACACCCCATAAACGGAGCGCCCCATGGCCGACCCCGCAATTTTCCGCGCGCAACCCCCAGGCGCGACCGGCGTTCTGGTTCTGGCCGATGGCACGGTGCTGTGGGGCCGCGGGTTTGGCGCTGTGGGCGCGAGCGTGGGCGAGGTGTGCTTCAACACCGCGATGACGGGTTATCAGGAAGTGATGACCGATCCTTCCTATGCCGCGCAGATCGTCACCTTTACCTTTCCCCATATCGGCAATGTCGGCGCCAATCCTGAGGACATGGAAAGCCGGGTAGAAGGCGCGGTGGGCTGCGTGGTGCGCCAGGATGTGACCGAGCCTTCGAACTTCCGTTCGTCCGAGCGTTTCGTCGAATGGATGGCCAAGGCAGGCAAGATCGGCCTTAGCGGCATCGACACCCGCGCGCTGACCCGCCGCATCCGGCTGTCGGGCGCGCCCAACGCGGTGATTGCCCATGCGAGCGACGGCAAGTTTGATCTGGCCGCGCTCCTGAAGCGAGCGCAAGAATGGCCGGGGCTTGAGGGCATGGATCTGGCCCAGCGCGTGACGCGCGAGGCACAGGAGACATGGGAAGGCGGCTATTGGCGGCTCGGCTTTGGCTATGGCCGCGCGGCGCGGGATGCCCCAAACCGTAAAATGCCCCATGTGGTGGCGATCGATTACGGGGCCAAGGACAACATCTTCCGCAATCTGGTGAAAGCGGGCGCGCGGGTGACAGTGGTTCCGGCCAAGACCTCGTTTGAAGACATCATGGCGCTCAAGCCCGATGGCGTGTTCCTTTCCAACGGCCCCGGCGATCCGGCGGCGACCGGCGAATATGCGGTGCCGGTGATCAAGGCGCTTTTGGACGCCGACGTGCCGCTGTTCGGCATTTGCCTCGGCCACCAGATGCTCGCGCTGGCGGCTGGCGCCAGGACGATCAAGATGCACCAGGGCCACCGCGGTGCGAACCACCCGGTGCAGCGTGTCGGGGAAGGCTGGGGCGAGACCGAGGGGCTGGTCGAGATCACGAGCATGAACCACGGCTTCGCGGTGGATGCGGCGAGCCTGCCGGAGGGGGTGGAGCAGACCCATGTGAGCCTGTTCGACGGCACGAATTGCGGCATCGCGATCAAGGGCAAGCGCGCCTTCGCGGTGCAGTATCACCCCGAGGCCTCGCCGGGGCCGCAGGATAGCTTCTACCTGTTCGAGAAGTTCGTGGGGGGGCTGGGGTGACTCAAGACGAACTCGAGGAAGAGTTGTTTTTGGCGATCCTCAAAGAGTCGCGCAAAACAGGCGACACCAAATTTGAATTAGCTGGCCTCTGTGACAGCTATGGCATAACAGCCTCACACAGTGCACTTGTCCAATTTCGAATGGATAATGACCCTAAGTATGGTTCAAATTATCCCGGAATTGATGGCTTTTATTTTGTAATATCAGCGGAAGGAATTCGCCATGCTAGGCGAATTGAGGACGAGCGGCGTGCTCCGACATTGATCCAGCGCATAAGGGCGCTTCCGATTGGCAGTGCCTCTTGGGATATTTTCAAACTCGGCCTTGGTGTGATCCTTGGCGTCGTCGCAACAAAGTATTTCGGATAGGCCGCCTAAATGCCCAAAAGAACCGACATCTCCTCGATCCTCGTCATTGGCGCTGGCCCGATCATCATCGGGCAGGCCTGCGAGTTCGACTATTCCGGCACGCAGGCGATCAAGGCGCTGAAGGAGGAGGGCTACCGCGTCATCCTCGTCAACTCCAATCCGGCCACGATCATGACCGATCCGGAGTTTGCCGATGCGACCTATATCGAGCCGATCACGCCCGATATCGTCGCCAAGATCATCGCGCATGAACGCCCCGATGCGCTGCTCCCCACCATGGGCGGGCAGACCGCATTGAACTGCGCGCTCGCGCTTGAGCGACAAGGCGTGCTTGCCGAATACGGCGTCGAGATGATCGGCGCCAAGGCCGACGCCATCGACAAGGCGGAAAACCGCCAGCGGTTCCGCGATGCGATGGACAAGATCGGCCTCGAATCCGCCCGCTCGGGCGTTGCCAACACCCTCGAACAGGCGCGCGAAATCCTTGAGCGCACGGGCCTGCCCGCCATCATCCGTCCCAGCTTCACGCTCGGCGGCACGGGCGGCGGGATTGCCTATAACAAGGCCGAGTTCGACCGGATCGTAGCCGAAGGGCTGGATGCTTCGCCCACCACCGAAGTCCTGATCGAGGAATCGCTCCTGGGGTGGAAAGAGTTCGAGATGGAGGTGGTGCGCGACGCAAAGGATAACGCGATCATCGTCTGCTCGATCGAGAATGTCGATCCGATGGGTGTGCACACGGGCGATTCGATCACTGTCGCACCAGCCCTGACGCTGACCGACAAGGAATACCAGATCATGCGCAACGCCAGCATTGCGTGCCTGCGCGAGATCGGCGTGGAAACCGGCGGATCGAACGTGCAATTCGCGGTCAATCCGAAGGACGGGCGCCTGATCGTGATCGAGATGAACCCGCGTGTCAGCCGCTCGTCAGCGCTGGCATCCAAGGCCACCGGCTTTCCCATTGCCCGCGTCGCGGCCAAGCTCGCAGTCGGCTACACGCTCGATGAACTCACCAATGAGATTACCGGCGCAACCCCCGCCAGCTTTGAACCCACCATTGATTATGTGGTGACAAAAATCCCCCGCTTTGCCTTTGAAAAGTTCAAGGGCGCGGCCACCGATCTTTCGACCGCGATGAAGAGCGTCGGCGAAGTCATGGCCATCGGCCGTAACTTCCAGGAAAGCGTGCAGAAGGCGCTGCGCGGGCTCGAAACCGGGCTCGACGGCTTCAACCGCGTGCCCGAGCTGGAAGGTCAGCCGCGCGATGTGATCAACGCTGCGCTGTCACGCCGCACGCCAGACCGGCTGCTCAAGGTCGCGCAAGCCTTTCGCGAAGGGCTGAGCGTCGAGGACATCGCCGCCGTCACTTTTTACGATCCGTGGTTCCTGCGCCAGATCGAGGCGATCATTGCGGCGGAAAAGGAAATCCAGAAGGATGGGCTCCCGCGCGATGCTGCCGGCTTGCGCCGCCTCAAGAGCATGGGATTTTCTGACCGGCGCCTCGCCACACTCGCGGTGCGTTCGGTGGGGGTTGCAGGGGGCTTGGCTGAAACCCAGGCCAAGCGCTCCGGCCTGCTGCACGATGCGCTGGTGGCGATGGCAGGCGCAACCAGCGAGGAGGAAGTCCGCCAGCTGCGTCGCAGGCTCGGCGTCACCCCGGTGTTCAAGCGGATCGATTCCTGCGCTGCCGAGTTCGAGGCAATCACGCCCTATATGTATTCCACCTATGAGGCCCCGACCTTTGGCGAGCCAGAGTGCGAAGCGGCCCCCAGCGATCGCCGCAAGATCGTCATTCTCGGCGGCGGGCCGAACCGGATCGGGCAGGGGATCGAGTTCGATTATTGCTGCGTCCATGCCTGCTTCGCGCTCGCCGAGGCAGGCTTCGAGACGATCATGGTCAATTGCAACCCCGAGACTGTCTCGACCGATTACGACACCTCCGACCGCCTCTATTTCGAGCCGCTGACAGCCGAAGACGTGCTCGAAATCCTGCGGGTTGAACAGCAATCGGGCGAGCTTGTCGGCGTCATCGTCCAGCTCGGCGGACAGACGCCGCTGAAGCTCGCACAGGCGCTGGAGGATGCGGGCATCCCGATCCTCGGCACTTCGCCCGATGCGATCGACCTCGCTGAAGACCGTGAGCGTTTTGCCAAGCTGGTCGCCAAGCTCAAGCTGAAGCAGCCCGAAAACGGCATCGCGCGCAGCCGCGACGAGGCGGCGGCGGTCGCTGCACGGATCGGCTATCCGGTGCTGCTGCGCCCCTCATACGTGCTGGGCGGGCGCGCGATGGAGATCGTGGACAGCGAGGCTCAGCTCGATGACTACATCGCCACGGCGGTCAACGTCAGCGGGGATTCTCCCGTGCTGATCGATCAATATCTGCGCGATGCCATCGAATGCGATGTCGACGCCCTTTGCGACGGCACCGAAGTTCGCATCGCGGGCGTTATGCAGCATATCGAGGAAGCGGGCGTCCATTCGGGCGATTCTGCCTGCACATTGCCGCCCTATTCGCTGCCGCCCGAGGTGATCGCGGAAATGGAGCGTCAGGCCGAGGCGCTTGCCTTTGCACTGGGCGTGGTGGGCCTGATGAATATCCAGTTCGCCGTCAAGGATGGTCAGGTGTATCTGATCGAGGTCAACCCGCGCGCCAGCCGCACCGTGCCCTTCGTTGCCAAGGCGATTGGGCAGCCAGTCGCCAAGATCGCTGCAAGGGTCATGGCGGGCGAACCACTCGCCAGCTTCCCGCCGTTCAAGCGTGATCTGCCCTATATGGCAGTGAAGGAAGCGGTGTTCCCCTTTGCCCGCTTCCCCGGAGCCGATCCCGTCCTCAGCCCCGAAATGAAGTCCACCGGCGAGGTGATGGGGATTGATACCACATTCGAGGCTGCCTTCCTCAAGTCGCAGCTTGGCGGGGGCATGGTGCTACCGCAATCGGGCACCGTGTTTGTCAGCGTCAAGAACACTGATAAGCCCGCGATCCTGCCTGCCGTCAAACGCCTGATCGAAGCGGGTTTCACCATCATCGCCACCGGCGGCACCCAGGCATACCTTTGCGAACAGGGTCTTGCCGTGGAGCGTGTGAACAAGGTGGCCGAGGGACAGCCGCACATCGTTGATCGGATCATCGATGGCGACATTGCGCTGATCTTCAACACCACCGAAGGCTGGCAATCATTGTCCGACAGCAAATCGATCCGCCAGGCAGCGCTGGCCAACAAGGTGCCCTATTACACCACCGCAGCCGGATCGGCGGCGGCAGCCCTTGCGATTACAACGATTAGGCCTGAGCAACTTGCAGTTCGCGCAATGCAGGACTATTATAATTCCTGACCGATCATTCACCCCCCCACATTGCGAGAGCTGGCGGCCGTATCTTGGACGGTCAGGGCGTCTCTTTCGCTGTCGCGGGGCATGGTTGGTGGCAAAGGACAGGACATAAGAGAGATGGCAACGATGGAAAAGGTTCCCATGCTGGCCGAGGGTTATGAGCGGCTGACCGCCGACCTCAAAGTGCTGCGCGAGGAACGCCCGAAAATTGTTGAAGCCATCGAGGAAGCCCGCGCGCACGGCGATCTTTCGGAAAACGCCGAATATCACGCTGCCAAGGAGCGCCAGGGTCAGATCGAAGCGCAAATCGCCGAGCTGGAAGACAAGATCAGCCGTGCCCAGATCATTGATCCAGCAATGCTTTCAGGCGACAAGATTATCTTTGGCGCAACCGTCACCATGCTGGATGAGAATGACAAGCCGGTTCGCTACCAGATCGTTGGCCAGACCGAGGCCGACGCGAACAAGGGCCGCATCAGCTATTCCTCGCCGCTGGCGCGTGCGATGATCGGCAAGCAGGTCGGTGACGAGATCGAGGTGACAGTGCCTTCGGGCGAGAAGTTCTACCTCGTGGAAAAGATCGAATTCATCTGATCCCACCGCGCTGTCAGAGGCGCTTTTCCACCGCGTAATTGTGGATGGCCACCGGCGCTTCGGCTGGGGGCCGATGATGAACTCGCGGCGCACTGTTGGGGCATCGCCCGCCCGCGCAAACACCGGGCGGGCACCTGCGCTCGCCGCGGTGTAAAGACGGGTCAGGCCAAGCCTGCACACCTTGGCCTCGGCAGCCGCAAGCAGACGCGAGGCGATCCCCTTGCCTGCATGATCGGGGTGGCAATTGAACATGTCGAGATGGCCGTCGGCAGGCTCAAGCAGCCCATAGGCCAGCGGCGCATCGGACGCCGCACAGGCAATCGAGATGAGATGCCCGCTTTTCGCGCGCTCTAACAGCGGCCCGCCAAGGGGTGCCGCGCTGGCGATGCTGCTACTTGCGCGCTTATGTAATGCCGCAGCACCAACGTGCGGATTGCCGCCCGCGTGATGTCGCAATGCGCTGCGGCATCACGCGGACTGGAAAGCGCGGATCGCGCAGGGGCGCCTCAGTCTTCCGGAGTCAGCAGCTTGTGGATGTGGACGACGACATATTTCATCTCGGCATCATCCACGGTGCGCTGCGCCTGGGCGCGCCAGGCGTCAACGGCGGCCTCATAGGAACTATAGACGCCGACGACGTGGATGCTTTCCGGATCCTGGAATTCGATGCCGCGGGGGTCCTTCACGCGGCCGCCCATCACGAGGTGGAGCCGCTGGGTCGGGGTGGTTTCTGCCATGATACTGTCCTTGGGGAGGGAAGAATGGCGCCGCCCATAGCGCCTTGCCTCGCCCAAGGGCAAGCATTTGCGGGTCTTACTTGCCAACCCGCCTTGCGATGTCGCGCGCAGCGGTTTCGGCTGCGGCGCGGCTGCGGCGCGCCAGATCGCCCGAAGTCTCGGCAGCCTCGCGCCCAATCCGCTGGGCCTCGCTCGCGGCCTTGCCCAACAGATCGCTTGCGCGCTCCTTGCCGGTGGCGGCACCATCGAGCATTTCGTCAAGCACCTTGAGGCCCTGTGCAACCAGCGCATTGGCCAGCAAGGCACCGAGTTTCGCACCCGCTTCGCTCATCGCTCCGCTGGCCTTGCGGCTGGCACTGCCGGTCATGCGCGAGGCGGCTTTGCCCACCATGGCGCGGCCGGGCGTGGTGAGGAGGCCAATAACAAGCCCAAGCACCAGCGCGCCCGCCACCACCTTGCCCGGGTTAGCGCGGGCATAGTCTGCTGCGGCACGCGCGGCATCGCGGGCATCATCAACCAGTCGGCGCTCGGCAATGCGGCGCTCGGCCGCCTCGATCCGGGCCCGCAGGGCATCACGCTTGGCATCTGCAAGATCGGGGGTGTGGTGGTTCATGGCTCAGCTTTCCCGGCTTTCATCCAAGTTTTCATCGGGCTCGTCTGCATCATCAAGGCCCAGCAGGGCGAGCAACGGCTCGCGCGCCAGCCACAGCACCAGCGCGCCGACGAGCACGGCAAGCACTCCGCGATGATCGTCAGCAACGCCTTTGGCCTGTTCAAGCACATCGCGCGCACCGGCGCTGATCCGGCGCTTGACCTTGCCGGTGATCTGGCCGCCGACGCGCCCGACCAGCCCCTGTTCGGCAAGGCTTGCCTTGAAGTGTTCCAGATCAGCATCGAGCACTTGCCTTGCGGCATCGCGCAGCGCCTTGTCCTCAAGATAACGCTTGGGCAGCGATGTCATCCTCCGCGCCCCCCACCAAACATCACAGCGAGCAGCTTGACGCGGGCCTGGGCGCTGCGCCCCAGCAAGCCCGCACCGAGCAGCAGCGCGCCAACCACGACCGCAATCGCGCCCCAGATGGTGATCAGTGGTTGCAGGGCCAGAACCGCGCCGATCGCCAGCGCGGTGAGCGCGATATTCAGCAGCACAAGCGCCAGCACCAGAGCGGCAACGGCCTTGCCGGCATTGCTCCCGGCGAGCGCGGCACGCGTTTTCTGAAAAGCGAGTTCGGCCTCGGCATAGGTGCGACCGCTTTCCACCAGTGCCGCGATATCCTCGCTCAGAAGGGTATCTTCGGGCAGCAGATCGTCACTTTCAGCCTCACTGGCATTGTCATGGCCTTGCGGCGAGGTTTCCGGCATTATGGTGTCCTGCAGCACCGCGTGTTCCGCGCCGTTCAGTCGCGCGATCCGCGAAACAGGCGCGCCAGCAGAAAGCCAGCGATGGCCGCGATACCGACCGCCGTAGCGGGGCTCTTGCGGACCAATTCACGGGCATCATTGCCCAACTCATCAAGGCTCTTGCTTTCCAGCTTGGCAGAAACTTCCGTCAGGCTGCGCGAGGCCTTGCGGGCATAATCGCCATATTGCTCGCCCAGTTTCTCGTCGATTTGCGGGGCCGTGTCGGCGACCACCTTACCGAGCGATGCGATCACATCGCTTGCCACGGCCTTGCCTTCGACCGCCAGTTCGCCGGCCTTGCTAAGCGCCTTGTCGCCATAGGCGCGTGCTTCGGAGACCAGATCATCGCTGCGGGTGAGTGCCTGTTCGCGCACCGCGCCGGCGCGGCTTTCCGCTTCGGCGCGCAGCGCGGCAGCGCCTGCCTTGGCTTCTTCGAGCGCAGCATTGAACCGGCTCTTGGCTTCGACCATTGGTGCGGCAGGGGCAGCCGCGGTTGCCCCGGTCTTGAGCGGGGCGGCCTTGGTCGCCCGCTTGGCAGTCGCGCTGGATGCGCCTTTCGCGGATTGCGCCGGGGTTTTTGTGGTCTTGCTAGGTTTGGTCTCGGCCATGATGATCTCTCACCTTATCTTCTTTTGCCGACAAGGGGCGGGGCTGCCCTGCCGACGCGATGGGAAACTGTGTGGGGCGATGCCGCCGCTTGCGCGGCGCGCAACAGGCGCATAGGGATCGCCAGCGACGCGACGCCTCCCAGAATCGTCGTCTCCAGTGTGGTAGCACACTATAACACATTCTTGCCGGAGCCAAATATGACTGCGATCATCGACATCCACGCCCGCGAAATACTCGACAGCAGGGGTAATCCGACAGTGGAAGTGGACGTCCTGCTCGACGACGGCTCTTTCGGTCGTGCGGCAGTGCCCTCAGGTGCCTCGACCGGCGCACATGAGGCGGTTGAACTGCGCGATGGTGATGCCGCGCGCTTCAAGGGCAAGGGAGTCCTGAAGGCGGTCGAAGCGGTCAACACCGAGGTCCGTGAGCTGCTGGTCGATGCCTTTGATGCGGAAGACCAGCGCGATGTCGATCTGGCGATGATCGATCTCGATGGCACGCCAAACAAGAGCCGACTGGGCGCCAATGCGATCCTTGGCACCTCGCTTGCGGTTGCCAAGGCAGCAGCGAATGCGCGCGGCTTGCCGCTCTATGCCTATCTTGGCGGGGTTTCGGCTCATGTCCTTCCCGTTCCGATGATGAACATCATCAATGGCGGCGAGCACGCGGATAACCCGATCGACATCCAGGAATTCATGATCATGCCGGTGGGGGCTGACAGCATAGCCGAAGGTGTACGCTGGGGCGCCGAGGTGTTTCACACGCTCAAGAAAGCTTTGGCGCAGAAGGGGCTTTCGACGAGTGTCGGCGATGAAGGCGGATTTGCGCCTGATCTTGCGAGCACCCGCGCGGCGCTCGATTTCATCATGGCCTCGATCAGCGAGGCAGGCTTCACGCCGGGTGAGGATATCGTGCTGGCGCTGGATTGCGCTGCCACCGAATTCTTCAACAACGGCAAGTACGAGATTTCGGGCGAGGGGCTTAGCCTGTCTCCGGATGAGATGGCCGCTTACCTTGCCAAACTGTGCGACGATTACCCGATCCGCTCGATCGAGGACGGCATGAGCGAAGATGATTTTGCCGGCTGGGCTGCCGTTACCGAATTGCTCGGCAGCCGGGTGCAACTGGTGGGAGATGATCTCTTCGTGACCAATCCGGCGCGACTTTCAGAGGGGATCGCCAAGGGCCTTGCCAATTCGCTGCTGGTCAAGGTCAACCAGATCGGTACGCTCACCGAAACGCTGGCTGCGGTCGATATGGCGCATCGTGCGCGCTATACATGCGTTATGAGCCACCGTTCGGGCGAGACGGAAGACGCGACCATCGCTGATCTGGCGGTTGCCACCAATTGCGGGCAGATCAAGACAGGTTCGCTTGCGCGTTCGGACAGGCTGGCGAAATACAATCAGCTTATCCGGATCGAGGAAGAACTTGGCGGCAGCGCGCTGTATGCCGGGCGCAGCTGTTTCGGCTGATGCCGCGCTAGCGCCCCTGTGCCAGAGCGAGGAATCGTTCCATGGCCGCGATACCGCGTTGGGTGAGGCGGACCATGATACGCCGGTGATCATGTTCGTCGGCTTCGCGTGCAATCAGGCCTTGTTCGGTGAGTACCGAAAGCCAGCGCAGACCTGTGGTCGCGGGGCTGGCTGAGCCGATGCACGCGCTTGAGACGGAGACCTGCTTGCCCTCGGCATGGGCGATGTAGAGATCAAGCAAAATGTCCCAGGCAGGTTCACCAAACAGATCGGCCGAGCCGAAAATCTGTGCGCGCTGGCGGCGCAGCCAGTAGGCGTGGCGTGCCGTCGCAAGTGCCGAACGCTGCTGCGGGCAGTCCCCGGTAAGCGGACCAATGCCAGAGCCCTCGTCGGCGTCCTGCGCGGCCGCTTCGTTTAACTGTGCGGCCACTTCTGCCAATTTCGCGGCGATTTCCGCAAGCCGCGCGCGCCCCATTCCTGCGGCTACCCGATCATGAAAACGATCCGCAGTCGTTGCCATCACGCGCCTTGCCAATCGGGCCGCAGGCTTGCCCACAAGCTGCCCTTACCAGAGCGTGACTGAAGCGACGCTGCTGCAAAGTCGATCCGGACTGGAGGATAATTCCGTTCCATTCCGGCAAGATAAGCCAAATAGAAACGCTTGGCTTTAAGGGCAAATACGTGCCTCGCACCCAGGCAGGATTAATGCCTCGTGGTGTCAGAGAGCCGCTTATCAAGCAGGTCAAGCCGCAGATGCTCGATTGCCGCACTCACATGTGCAGCGGCGACTCTTGCCCCCAGGCTATCGAGTGCTGCTAGCTGTTCCTCCAATGCGGCAAGCACAGACCGCAGCGAAGGCATTTCACATGAGGCAGGCTGATCATTGGGCACGATTACAAATCCCCAATTATGCACGTGCCGCCCCGCCAAAGGGTAGGCCGCCGCGATCGCGACACCTGCCTGTGATAAAGATGAATCGCCTCGCGATTCATACCTAGGGAAAGTACGTAGCAAATCCTGTGTGCCAATTCCGGACAGATTTGCCTACGGAGGGAGCGCCTATCCAAATCGGTTGGCGATTTCCAGCAGCGCCAGCGCCGCCTTGGCCGCCTCTCCGCCTTTGTCCTTCTGCGCCGGGTCGGCCCGAACGAGCGCCTGGGCTTCGTTCTCCACGGTGAGAATGCCATTGCCGATGGCGATGCCGTCCATGGTCAGCGCCATGATCGCGCGCGCGCTTTCGCCCGCAACGATTTCGAAGTGATAGGTCTCGCCCCGAATCACCACGCCGATAGCGACAAAGCCATCGTAAAGATCAGCCTCGGCGGCGAGCGCGATCGCGCCCGGGATTTCCAGCGCGCCGGGCACAGTGAGAACTTCCACCTCGTGCCCTGCTGCCTCAAGCGCGCCGCGTGCGCCGGCAATCAGCATATCATTGAGGTGTGCATAGAATCGCGCTTCGACGATCAGGAACTTGGCCATGGGGGTTACTCCGGAATGGGTTGGTGGCCGACGATAGTAAGGCCAAAGCCTTCCAGCGCGACCAGATCGGGACGGGAATTGGACAGCAGGATCATCTCGGCCACGCCGAGGTCGGCGAGGATCTGCGAGCCAATGCCAATATTGCGAAGCTCTTCATCGCGGCTCCACTCACCGCCAGTGCCAACACGCCCGGTGAGGATCACGATCACGCCTGCGCCATGCGCGCCGATGACGTCCATCGCGCGTTGCAGGGTGCGCTTGCGCGGGCCGGGCTGGCCCAGCACATCGTCGAATACCGAAATCGGATGCACGCGGGCGAGGGTGGGCTCGCCGGGCACGACATGGCCTTTCTGCAGCACATAGGCTTCGTTCCCGGCCACCCGGTCGCGATAGGTGATCATGCGCCACTGGCCGCCATAATCCGAGGTAAAGCTGCGTTCCGAAAGGCGCTCGACCAGGTGATCGTGGCGCATCCGGTAGGCAATCAGATCGCGGATGGTGCCGATCTTGAGATCGTGTCGCCGGGCAAAGGTGATAAGATCATCGAGGCGCGCCATGGTGCCATCCTCGTTCATGATCTCGCAAATCACCCCCGAAGGGTTGAGCCCGGCAAGGCGCGAGATATCGACTGCCGCCTCGGTATGCCCAGCGCGAACCAGCGTGCCGCCATCGCGCGCCATCAGCGGGAAGACGTGGCCTGGCGTCACGATATCATCCGGGCCCTTGGTCGCATCAATCGCGACGGAAATGGTGCGCGCCCGGTCGGCTGCCGAAATGCCGGTGGTGACGCCTTCCTTTGCCTCGATCGAGATGGTGAAGGCGGTTTGCATCGACTCCTTGTTGTTGCGGCTCATCGGCGTCAGGCCGAGGTGGTCAACGCGTGCCTTGTCGAGCGCAAGGCAGATGAGGCCGCGACCATGCATCGCCATGAAGTTGATCGCCTGCGGGGTTGCCATTTGCGCTGGGATGATCAGATCACCCTCGTTCTCGCGGTCCTCATCATCGACGAGGATATACATGCGCCCGTTGCGCGCTTCGTCGATGATCTCCTCAATGCTGGCCAGCACCGGGCGATCATCATTGACCGCCAGAAAGGCGTCGAGTTTCGCAAGAGTGTCGGCCGTGGGGTTCCACCCATCCTCGGTGCAATCGCGCAAGGTGTTGGCGTGGAGCCCGGCAGCGCGGGCAAGACCGGCGCGAGTCATCTTGCCTGATGTGACGATTTCGCGAACGCGTGTGATTGTAGATGTGCTCATTAACGCATTATATCACATTGAGATGTGATCGCAAGCAGACTTAATGTGAATGCAGCGGGGCCAATATCTCTTGGCTTCGCGCTCCAAGGCAGGCGAACGATCAGGCTTTCACTGCTTCTGCGGAACAAGATCGACAACCAGATCGCAGAGGTCGAAAGCCATTTGACGCCCGGCTGCATAATGCCGGGCAAGCCGCCGGTTGTATCAACAAGGTTGCTCGCAAACCCCATCGCTGGGTCTGCTGGATGCTGCGGTCGTCAGGAATGTGAAGGGCGAAGAATGGTGGACGCACTAGGGCTCGAACCTAGGACCCGCTGATTAAGAGTCAGCTGCTCTACCAACTGAGCTATGCGTCCATACCGACTGCTTCGGTAAAGCGGATCGCGCGGCTTGAAGCTCGCATCGATTCGCGTGAGGCGCTGCTAATAGCCGCGCCAGCGCGCTTGGCAAGTGCTTTTCAGGTTACCAGCCCCGCTTTGGGCGCTTCGCGGTTCCAGCGGTTCACCATCATCAGCACGCCAATGCAAATCATATTCGTCAGCATCGAGGACCCGCCATGGCTCATCCACGGCAGGGGAATGCCGACAACCGGTGCAAAGCCAACCACCATCAACAGGTTGACTGCTACATAGAAGAAGATTGTCGCGACCATCCCGCCTGCCAGCAACATCGCAAAGCGATCGCGCGAGGCCAGCGCAACGCTCCATCCCCAGCGCAGGATCAGCGCAAACATCAAGAGTACAAACAACCCGCCAGCCAGCCCCCATTCCTCGGCCATGGTGGCAAAAACGAAGTCGGTGTGTGGTTCGGGCAGGTAATTGAGATGGCTCTGCGTGCCCTTGTTGAAGCCCTTGCCAAAAACCCCGCCCGATCCGATCGCGATCTTGGACTGGATGATGTGATAGCCTGCCCCCAGAGGATCCGCTTCGGGATCAAACAGGGTCATCACGCGACGCTGCTGATAGTCTTTCAAGGCGTAAAGGAACGCAAGCGGGGCCAACGCCGCACCAGCCGCGCCGCCAGCGATAAACCAGCGCAATTGTACGCCCGCCAGCAGCATCACTATCACGCCGCCAAAACCAATCGCCAGTGCGGTGCCGAGGTCTGGTTGCAGAAGCACGAAAGCCATCGGCAAGGCTATCAGCCCTCCGGGCAGAACCAGTGCGCGCCAGGTGGCGATCATGCCATTGGGCAGCGTCGAGAAAAACAATGCCAGCGTCACGACAATGGTCGGCTTCATCAGCTCGGAAGGCTGAAGCACCAGGAAACCGAGGTCGAGCCAGCGCTGGCTTCCGCCGCCGACCTGTCCGATTGCTTCCACTGCTGCCAGCAGCAGCAATACGCCGACATAGGCCGGATAGGTCAGCGCGCGCACCAGATCGCGCGGCAGCATGGTAATGACCGAGGCCATAACCAGTGTCAGCGCAAAGCGGACAAGGTGGGATGAGGCAAAGGGCTTCATCGCCCCGCCGCCAGCGGAATAGAGCACGGCGGCCCCAAAGGCGACCAGGAGAAACAGCGGGATCAGCATAGCCCATGGCTGGCGTGCGATGGGCTCGGGGATGATGCTGCGGGTGGCTTGCCTCATGGTGTGGGTCCCGCAGCAGGCGATGGCGTCGGTATGGGGGATGCCGGTGCTGACGCTGGTGCCGCTGGCTGTGCCGGGGCAGAGCTGGCGACGGGGCTGGGTGCAGCAACCCGCGGCGCGAGCTCGGGCGGGGCGGCGGCTGATGGGTTTGCCTCGGGTCGCGGGGTGACAGCATCATTGGCGATGCTTTGCGGCCGCTGCGCAGCGAGGCGTGCTTCGGCTTCCACCTGTTCGAAGATCTCGCGGTCGCGACGCGGCGGGCGCGGCAGATCGGCGCCGCGCTCGCGGGCATAGGCTTCATAGCGCGCCGCAAGCCTTTGCTGCGCTGTGCCGCCCCACTGCTTTTCGAGCGCCAGCAGGGCATCCATGCCCTTGGCCGGATCGAACAGGAAAGTCGTTACATCGCGGGCGATCGGATAGGCCGCGCCTGAGCCGCCGCCGTGCTCGATCACCACCGCGCCCGCATAGATCGGGTTGTCATAGGGGGCGAAGAAGATGAACAGCCCGTGGTCGCGATATTTCCATGGGCCGGATTTGCCGTTGGAAATCGAGAGCGAGACGACCTGCGCGGTGCCGGTCTTGCCTGCAATCAGCACATCAGGGATCGGCAGGCGCGCGCGGCCGGCCGTGCCGGGGCCGTTCACCACATCGCTCATGGCCTTGCGGACATATTCGACCTGCTCGCTCGAGAAGTCGATCGTGTCAAAGCCCTTGGGTTTGGTATCGAGGGTGAGACGTGGCATCACATGACGGCCTGTCGCCAGCCGGGCCGACATGACCGCCAGCTGCAAGGGGCTTGCCAGCATGTAGCCCTGCCCGATGGTGGCATTGACCGTGTCGAAGGTTGCCCATTCGCGGCCGAACTTTTTCATCTTCCATGCCGGGTCAGGCACGGTGCCGTAGAACTGACTGACAACGGGAAGCGGAAATTCCTGTCCCATCCCGCAGCGCCGCGCCATGGCGGCAATCGGGTCCATGCCCACCCGCTGCGCCATTGCGTAGAAATAAACATCACAGCTCTGGTAGATCGCCTTGGCCATGTTGGTTGCGCCATGCCCCCGGCGGTTCCAGCAGCCAAACCGCCGGTTGCCGACCTGAAGCCCGCCGCCACAGAACACGGTCTCGTTGGGATCAATACCCTTTTCCAGCAGCGCCATCGAAACCATCGGCTTGACAGTAGAGCCAGGCGGATAGAGCCCTTTCAAGACCTTGTTTCGCAAGGGCACCCGCTCGTCATCGCGCAGCATCGCATATTCCACGCTGCCGATCCCATCAGAGAAGGAATTGGGGTCAAAGCTCGGCATCGAGGCCATGCAGAGCAGATCGCCGGTGCGGCAATCCATCACCACAACCGAACCGCTCTCCAGCCCGATGCGGCGCGCGGCATAATCCTGCAATGGGCCATCAATCGTGAGGCGCACCGGATTGCCCTGCACATCATCGCGGCTTTCCAGATCGCGCACGATCCGGCCCGAAGCCGTCACCTCGACCCGGCGCGCACCGGGAATGCCGCGCAATTCCTTCTCGAACTGCTTTTCGACCCCATCCTTGCCGATCTTGTAGCCGGGCGTGATCAGCAGCGGATTGCGATCAGCCTCGTATTCTTCGGGCGAGGCGGGACCGACATAGCCGATCAGGTGCCCGACACTCGGCCCGGTCGGATAAAACCGCGAAAAGCCGCGCTGCGGCACCACGCCCGGCAGATCGGGCAGGCGCACGCTGAGGGCGGCATATTGTTCATAGGTCAGCCCGCTGGCGACTTCGACCGGCTGAAAGCGGCGGGCTTCGGCAACATCGGCCTTGATGTCGGCAATCCGCGCCAGCGACAGGCCTAGCAATTCACCGATCAGATCAATCGTCTTTTCGGGATCGCGGAGCCGCTCGGGGATCACGTCGACCCGGAAATCGGCGCGGTTCGATGCAAGCGGCGCGCCGTTCCGGTCAAGGATCCAGCCGCGGCGCGGCGGGATCAGCGACAGATTGACCCGGTTGCTTTCGGATTTGAGCTGGTATTTCTCGTTCTCGGCAATCGCGAGATAGGCCATGCGGCCAGCCAGCACCACTCCGATCACGCCTTGCACACCGCCGATCACGACCGCGCGCCGATCAAATCGATCGCGCAGGATGCTGGCGTTGATCAGCGGGCCGGTGCGCTTCTTGTCGCCCCAAAGCGGCCACCAGCCCATCAGGCAAGCCTCCGGGTGCGAGTCAGCCGGAACCGGTCGAGCCCGGCAATGAGGCGTGCAAGCAGGGGATAGAGCAGGATTGCAAGCAGCAACTGTGGCACGGCGGCAAGCAGCAGGGGTTGCGACAGTGGCGCGCCCGATGCCATCATTGCAGTGCCCAGATAAAGCGTTGTGGCAAGGGCCGCGGTGAACCAGTCCTGCCAGAACCCGCGCCAGGGAAAGCGTGCCTCTATCAGTTCGAGTGCGATCATCGCCAACGACCACATCAGGACCGCGCTGCCGAAGGGCTGGCCGCTCACCAAGTCATCGAAAGCGCCAAGCGGCGCGCCGATCCACACCGGCAGAAGGCCCGGGCGCATGATACGCCAGCCGAGCAGCATCAGGAAGCCCAGAGGTGGGGCCAGTGGCATCAGATCGGCGATCAGCAGCGACGGTAGCAAGGATCCGGCAAGGATCGTGAGATAAGGTACGCTCATGGCGCGCAGCGGCGAGGGCGCGCGGTTGATCCGGCTGCCATAACGATCCGAACGGGCGCGCGGGTTGAGCTGTTCCATCACTCGCCCGGGGCCGGCTCTGGCAGTGGCTCTTGGGGCGGGGTTTGCGCTGCCTCGACTGCGATGCGTTCATAAACCGGCTCGATAATCACGAAATTGGTCGCCGCAGGTTCGGCCACCAGCCGTGCCAATGCGCCATCAGGAGTGAGTTCGGTGATAATGCCCACTGCAAGTCCGGGCCGATAATATCCGCCTGCACCGCTGGTTACCATCAGATCGCCGACTTTAAGCGGGTTAAGCCCCAGATTGATGAGCTTGATCCTGAGCAACCCGTCGCCGCGCCCTTCGGCGAAGGCGACGACATCATCGCTCGCCCGGCGCACCGGCAGCACGCTCTCGCTGTCGGTCAGCAACATCACCCGTGCCGAACGGCTGGCAACTTCAAGAATGCGGCCGATGACGCCCTTTTCCGAGACGACCGGCATGCCGGGGGCCAGCCCCTTGTTGCGCCCGATCCCGAGATAGGCATAGCGCCGCGCGCTCGCTGCGCTCGATCCGACAAGCCGCGCCGTGGCGACCGGCTTGACTTCGGTGGTGGCAAGATCGAGCAGGCCTTTAAGCCGTGCATTTTCGGCGGCAACCGCCTCTGCTTCGGCAATGCGAATGCGGGCGATTTCAAGCTCTTCGCGCAGGGCTGCGTTCTGGCTTCCTGCCTGCCAGAAGCCAGTGATCGCAGCCCAGGTGTTCTGGCTGCCGCCGCGAACCGCCGCTGTCGCCTCGCCGACCGGCGCTATCACATTCCCGGCAAGCCCGCGCAGGGACGCAAAAGCTCCGGGCTGATAAAGCGACAGGCCCAGCAGAACCAGTCCGACCAGCGCGCCAAGGGCTGCAAGCAAATACCCGGTAAAAACCGAATATTGCGCTTTCCTCGAATAACCCGTTCGGCGCGAAGCGGGGGGCGCCATGCTGTTTCAGTCCTCTGTTGCGTGTCAGGCGGCGTGGCGGCAGGGCCGCTTACGCATTCATCAGCACGCCGCGATAAATCGGGTCTTCCATCGCTCGGCCGGTGCCGATGGCAACACAAAGCAGAGGGTCCTCTGCGATCGAGACTGGCAGCCCGGTTTCCTCGCGCAGGTGTTCATCCAGCCGCTGGATCAACGCGCCGCCACCGGTCAGCACGATGCCCTGATCGACAATGTCAGCCGCGAGTTCGGGCGCGGTGTTTTCCAGCGCAATCCGCACGCCTTCGACAATTGCACCGATCGGTTCGGACAGCGCCTCGGCGATATGCGCCTGGTTGATGGTGATTTCCTTGGGCACGCCGTTCACGAGATCGCGGCCCTTCAGGGTAATGGTCTCGCCCACGCCGTCCTCGGGGACGAGCGCGATGCCGTAATCCTTCTTGATCCGTTCAGCCGTTGCATCGCCGATCAAGAGGTTGTGATGACGGCGCACGTAGGAGACGATGGCTTCATCCATCTTGTCCCCGCCGGTGCGAACCGAAGTGGTATAGGCAAGCCCGCGCAAGCTGAGGACAGCAACCTCGGTGGTGCCCCCGCCAATATCGACCACCATGCTGCCCACCGGCTCGGTCACCGGCATATCGGCGCCAATCGCGGCGGCCATGGGCTCAAGGATGAGGTGCACCTCGGAAGCGCCCGCATTCGACGCGGCATCGCGGATTGCGCGCTTTTCCACCGAGGTCGAACCCGACGGCACGCAGATCACGATTTCGGGATATTTGAACAGATTGCGCTTGCCGTGCACCTTGCGGATGAAGTGCTTGATCATTTCCTCGGCGATTTCGATGTCGGCGATAACACCATCGCGCAGCGGGCGGATCGCCTCGATGCTGTCGGGCGTCTTGCCCATCATCATCTTGGCATCATCGCCCACGGCCTTGACGCGCTTGATCCCGTTGATCGTTTCAATCGCGACCACCGATGGTTCATTGAGCACGATCCCCTGATCCTGCACATAGACCAGCGTGTTGGCCGTGCCGAGATCGATGGCCATGTTTTGCGAACCGAATTTGAACAGGTTGGACAGGAAGCTCATGAGGTTGGTCTTTTCCAGTGATGTGAGGAGGCGCGCCCGGTTCATCCCACCCGATGAAATCCCAGCGCGGCGCTGATCCCGTTTGTGACACGCTGGATTTGCGCCTAGCGAATCCCTCGGCAAAACGCCAAAAAATTTGTGCACGCCCTTGGTGATTATCGCGAGACTTGCCTCGAATTTGCCCCCGCCTGTCGCTAGGCTGACGCGAAATGCCCGAAATCCGCCGCCTTCCCTCGCATCTGGTCAACCGCATTGCTGCGGGCGAGGTGGTTGAACGCCCGGCTGCGGCACTCAAGGAACTGGTCGAAAACGCGATTGATGCAGGCGCAGGCCGAATCGCTGTGGCATTGGTGGATGGCGGATTGACGCGGATCGAAGTGAGCGATGATGGCTGGGGGATGGCACCCGATGCCATGGCCCTGGCCTTGGAACGCCATGCAACCTCGAAACTGCCCGAAGCGCTGATCGGGCCGGATGAGGCAATCGAACTGGTCATCACGCTTGGCTTTCGCGGCGAGGCGCTGCCGTCGATTGCGAGCGTTTCCCGGCTGACGCTGGAAAGCCGCGAGCGCGGCGCTTCCGAAGGCTGGCGGCGGGTGGTCGATCATGGCGAATTGGTGGAAAACACCCCCACAGCCCTCCCGCCGGGCACGCGGGTGCGGGTGGAAGGGCTGTTTGCCAAGGTGCCCGCACGCCGCAAATTCCTGCGTTCACCGCGCAGCGAACAGGCGGCCTGTCTTGACGTGGTGCGCCGCCTTGCCATGGCACGGCCCGATATTGCCTTTGTGCTCGAAGCGAGCGGCGAGAGCGGCAAGCGCAAGCTGCTCGATCTGCAAGCGGGCGAGGATCTGGCAACGCGGGTGGCGCGCATCATCGCCCATGAATTGCGCGACAATGCGGTCGAGATCGCGGCCGAGCGCGAGACCCCCCACGGCATGATGCGGCTTTCGGGCGTGGCGGGCCTGCCGACTTACAACCGGGGCGTTGCCGATCATCAGTATCTGTTTGTGAATGGTCGCCCGGTGAAAGACCGGCTGCTCGTGGGGGCGGTGCGCGGAGCCTATTCGGATATGCTGGCGCGTGATCGCCATGCGGTGCTGGCGCTGTTTCTGGATATCCCGCCGCAGGATGTGGATGTGAATGTTCACCCGGCGAAAACCGAAGTGCGTTTCCGCGACAGCACCGGGGTGAGGGGCTTCATCGTCAGTGGCCTCAGGCAGGCGCTGGCAAGCGGGGATCGCCGCAGCGCCCAGACGCCGGATCGTGGGGCAATGGCGCGTTGGCAGGCGGAGCCTTTGGCTGCTGATGGCGGAGACGTCTCAGGGCGAGCAGCCCCCGGCCGCACCGAGCCGGTGATGCGACAATTCCTGCTGGGCGCAAGTGAGCGGCCGGCGGTGCCCTTGCATCTGGCCGAGACGGGCACCGCGTGGGAGCCGTCTGTGGCAGCGCCTCAGGGCCGCGCCGAGCAAGCCGCCCCGCTGCCCGAGAACGCCGCGCAGTTCCCCCTCGGCATCGCGCGCGGTCAGGTGGCAGGCACATATATTGTGGCCGAGGCGGCCGATGGCCTTGTGCTGGTGGATCAGCACGCAGCGCATGAACGTCTTGTGCTCGAACGGCTGCGCGCCGCCGGGGCAGAGGAAGGCGTGCGGCGGTCGCAGGCCTTGCTGGTGCCCGATGTGGTGGAACTCGACGAGGTGGATTGCGACCGGCTCGAGGATGCGGCTGAGGGTCTCGCCCGCTATGGTCTCATGATCGAACGCTTTGGCCCATCCGCCATGCTGGTGCGCGCGCTGCCGGCCGCGATTGCCAATGCTGACAGCGCGCGGCTGTTGCGCGATCTGGCGGATGATATCGCCAAGCACGGACGGCAGGAGGACAGCGGCGCGCTGCTTCTTGCCGAAAGGCTCGATCTGGTGCTGGCGACGATGGCCTGCCATGGCTCGGTCAGGGCAGGGCGGGTGCTGAGCGTGGCCGAAATGAACGCGCTCTTGCGCGAAATGGAAGCGACGCCCCGCTCAGGCCAGTGCAATCACGGACGGCCGACGTGGGTGAAGCTTTCCATGGCGGATGTGGAAAAGCTGTTCGGACGGCACTAGGGCGCAAGCGCCGCGCTCACATCCTGCAACTTGCCGTCAGCATCATCATCCTGCGGCAAACCCAGCACCGCCCTCAGCAAAGCCGCCACCGCGACATTGTCGAACAGCGGTAGCCGCGCTCCCGGCAGGAAATCCGGGCCGCTTGCAATGAACAGGGCGAGCATTTCCGGGTCCGCATTGTCATAGCCATGCGCGCCGCCTGCGACCGGATAGGTCGGCTCTCCGGCAAGGATCGTCCAGCCATCCTCGGCAATGCAGATGATCGCGGCGACGCGCGGATTGCTGCCATAGTGGAGCCGCTCGGGCAGATCGCCCTTGCGCGCGCAGGTCATGTGATCGTGGTTCTTGCCCAGCAGCACCTCGGCGACCGCGTCTTCCTGTCCGGGATAGGGCTGGATCGCGGCATAGGGGCCGGTTTCCACGGGAATGTAAAGCGCGCGGTTGAGCATGGTATCAAGCTGGATGACGCGGTCTGCGCTCACCTCGCGCATGCCGTGATCGGCGGTAATGACAAGGTTCACGCTGACGCCGATCGCCGCAATCCCGTCGAGCAGTTCGCCGATGCGTTCATCGACTTCAGCCAGCGCTGCATTCACTTCTGGGCTGTTGGGGCCAAAGCGATGGCCCTGCGTATCGACTGTGTCGAAATAAAGCGTCGCAAAGGCAGGACGGATCGCGGCTGGACGCCGCAGCCAGTCGAGCACGGTGTTAACCCGCTGCACATTGCCGATGTTCTGATCAAAGCGCAGCCAATCGCTCGGCCTGATGCCGCGGATCGCCACTTCGCTGCCCGGCCAGAACATGGTGGCCGTGCGGATACCCGCCTTTTCCGCCGTCACCCAGATCGGCTCTGCCTCGTCCCACCAGAAGGGATCAAGCGTCTGGCGCGCATCGCTCATGCGGAACATTACGTCGGGGCGGCGTGGATCCATCATCGAATTGCCGACAATCCCGTTGCGATCAGGTCGCTTGCCCGTGACGATCGCATAGTGATTGGGGAAGGTCTTGGTCGGGAAGGACGGGCGCATATCGCCGCTCACGCCTGCCTCGGCCAATGCTTTCAGCCGCGGGGTAAAGCCGCGATCCAGATAGTCGGGACGGAAGCCATCGATCGAGATCAGCAACGTGACCGGGCGTTCGCGGCCATCATCTGCCAGCGCGGGCAAGGATAGCAGCAGGGCGACAAGAGCAATCAGGATACGCATGAGGGGGCCTTTACCAGGCGTGCGCGACAAAGCGGTGACGAGAAACGCGTGAGCGCATCACACGTTGAACTTGAACAGCAGGACATCGCCGTCCTGCACCAGGTATTCCTTGCCTTCCTGGCGCAATTTGCCGGCCTCACGCGCGCCCGCCTCTCCGCCCAGCGCAATGTAATCGGCATAGGCGATGGTTTCAGCGCGAATGAAGCCACGTTCGAAATCGGAGTGAATTTCGCCGGCTGCCTGCGGGGCCTTGGCGCCATCAGGAAAGGTCCAGGCGCGCGCTTCCTTGGGGCCGGCGGTGAAAAATGTCTTGAGGCCCAAGAGCTTGTATCCGGCCCGGATTACCCGGGCAAGGCCGCTTTCTGAAAGGCCCAAAGCTTCGAGGAATTCAGCCCGGTCTTCCACGGGCATACCGACGAGTTCGGCCTCAATCGCGGCCGATACCACCACGGCTTCGGCCCCTTCGGCAGCGGCCTTGGCGAAGACCTTGGCGGAGAGGTCATTGCCCTTGGCTGCGTCCTCTTCGGCGACATTGCAGACATACAGCACCGGCTTTGCGGTGAGCAGTTGGGCCTGCCTGAGGATGCGTGCTTCTTCATCATCCTTGGGCTCGGTAAGGCGTGCAGGCTTGCCTTCGCGCAGCAGTTCAAGTGCCTGGCCCAGAACGCTCGCCATTACCTTGGCTTCCTTGTCGCCGCCGGTGGCGCGCTTGGCGGCGGCCGGCACGCGCTTTTCGAGGCTTTCCAGATCCGCCAGCATCAGCTCCGTCTCGACCACTTCGGCATCTGCGATCGGATCGACCTTATTGGCGACGTGCTGGATATCGTCATCCACGAAGCAGCGCAGCACGTGGACGATGGCATCAACCTCGCGAATATTCCCGAGGAACTGGTTGCCTAGCCCTTCGCCCTTGCTTGCCCCCTTCACCAGACCCGCAATATCGACAAACCCGAGCTGGGTGGGAATCACCTTGGCGCTTTTCGCAATGGCGGCGATCTTGTCGAGCCGCTCGTCGGGCACCGCGACCTGCCCGACATTGGGCTCGATGGTGCAGAAGGGATAGTTGGCCGCTTGTGCTGCCTGCGTTTCGGTGAGCGCATTGAACAGGGTGGACTTGCCGACATTGGGCAGGCCGACAATCCCAAGGCGAAAACCCATGATGTGTCTCTTTGGCTGGAAGGAGTCTGGCGGCCCCCTTAGCCGCGCTTCCCGCCCAAGGCTAGCCGATCATCTCTGATGCACACCGCGTACCAGTGGGCCAACCGGCGAATTGCCAAGCCAGTCCACCTGCACCCGCGCGGCAACCTCGTTGATCGGCACCTGCGGCTTGGCGCCGGGCGAGACGGGCAGGCGCAAGGGCCGCGTGCCTGGTGGCATGGCGATCAGATCGGCGATGGCGCGGGCCACATCCGTCGGATCATTGCTCCGCCCCGAGCCGTCTTCGGTGCCCATGCGCGCAACCTGCAAGGGATAGCCGGCCTTGTGGATCTCCTCGGCGCGCTCTTTCAATGCCGTGGAATAGGTATTGCGGTTGACCCACACGCGGGTCGGATAGCCGCCGGGCTGGATGATCGAGACGTCGATTTTATGCGGCACCAGTTCATAAGCGAGCTGCTCGCTCATCGCTTCCAGCGCAAATTTGGTGGCGGAATAGTGGCCCGAATAGGGCGATATGACGCGCCCAAGCTGGCTTGAAATCTGGATCAGCTGGCCGCCGCCCTTTGCCCGCATCCCCGGCAGCACCGCGCGGGCCATGAGATGGGGGCCAATCACATTGGTGGCGAACATCGTCTGCGTCGCTTCAAGGTCCTGCACCTCGACCGGAGAGGTGATGCCGATCCCCGCATTGTTGACCAGCACATCAAGTGGGCCGCCATTGATGCGCTCGGCCTCGGCGACGCCTTGGGTGATCTGGCGGGGCTTGGTTACGTCAATCGCGATCACATGCAAATCAAGCCTGTCGCGGGCAGCGAGCGCGGTGAGTTCATCCGCCTCGCGCCGGGGCAGGTCGCGCATCGTCGCAAATACTCGCGCACCCTGACGGGCCAGCAGTTCCGCCGCAATCCGCCCGAAACCGGACGAGCATCCGGTGATCAGCACGCTCTTGCCGGTGAAATCGGCAGGCTTGGGGGTGAAGGGCGCTTGCGCCGACGCGGTGCTGGCAGCGCTCAAGGCGCTGGTCGCGGCGATGCCCGCAAGCAGGCTGCGGCGGTTGATGCTGGTCATGGTGAATGTCCTTGGCTGAAACGGGTGATCAGCCAAGCCTATTGGCTTTGCGCCATTCTTCAAGCGCGCGCGGACTGCATAGCCGGATTGCTGCCCCCTTTATGCCTCGCGAAACCCAAGCTGATCCATGTGGATAGGCGGCACGCCCATGCGCGGGGCAAGTTCGTGCGCGAGGGTGCTTGTGCCGGATCCAAAGGGCCGATGACGAGGATGCGTTCCCGAGGCAGTCAGCCCTGCATCCTCAAGGCATATTCGCTCATGAAGCGGGCAGAATCGCCTTTGGCGAGCCATTCCGCTTCGGCTCCGATCGCACCCAGCATAGCGGCCAGATCATCCTGTTCGGATTTCGCGAAATTGCCCAGCACGTGGCTCGTCACCTTGTCCTTGTGCCCGGGATGGCCGATCCCGATTCGCACCCGGCGGAATTCTGCGCCCAGATGCTGGTCGATCGAACGCAGGCCATTATGCCCGGCATGGCCGCCCCCTTGTTTCACTTTGATCTTGAAGGGAGCAAGATCAAGCTCGTCATGGAACACAGTGAGCGCATCCGTGCCCAGCTTGTAGAAGCGGAGCGCCTCGCCCACGCTGCGGCCGCTTTCGTTCATGAAAGTGGCGGGCTTCAGGAGCAGGATTTTGTGTGTGCCGATGCGCCCTTCCTGCACCCAGCCCTGAAACTTGGTCTGCACCGGGCCGAATCCGTGCATGTCGGCAATCACATCCAGGGCCATGAAGCCGACATTGTGGCGGTGGAGCGCATAGCGCGGTCCGGGATTTCCAAGGCCTGCCCAGATTTGCATGAACCGCTCCCTAGCAAGGCTCCCCCGAAAAACGAAGCGCCGGACTTCCTGTGCAAGGAAGTCCGGCGCTGGCGTGATTTGCAAAGCGAGCGGCTTATTCGCCAGCGGGCTCGGCTTCGGCTTCGCCTTCGCTGCTCTTGAGGCCCGAGGGCGCGACGAGCGTTGCGATGGTGTAATCGCGATCCGTAATCACGCTGGTGACGCCTGCGGGCAGAGTCACTTCGCTGATGTGGATCGCATCGCCGATTTCCTTGCCGGTGACATCAATGCGGATCTCGTCGGGGATGTCGGTACTGGGGCACAGCAGTTCGAGTTCGTGACGCACGATGTTGAGCACGCCGCCCTTCTTGAGGCCGGGCGAGGCGGCTTCGTTGATAAACACCACCGGCACTTGCACTTCGACCTTGCTGTCGCCCGTCAGGCGCAGAAAGTCGGCGTGCAATGGGCGGTCAGTCACCGGATGGAAGGCCACGTCCTTGGGCAGGGTGCGGACAGTCTTGCCGCCGATTTCAATTTCGACGATCGAGTTGAAGAAGTGGCCCGTCATCAATTGCTTGACGAGTTCCTTTTCCTCGACGTGGATTTGTTCGGGGGGCTGGTTGCCGCCATAAATGACTGCAGGGGTCCGACCATCGCGGCGAAGTGCTCGGGAGGCTCCCTTGCCAGCCCGTTCGCGCGCTTCGGCCGGCAGGTTGAGAACGTCGCTCATAACGTAGCCTTTCGAATGCGGGTTGATAGAATTGCTTGTATCCCGGCGCCGCGCCTCCAGGGATGACCACGACGCCGAAGCGCGGCCCCTTAGAGAGCGCGCGGCGTTTTGGCAAGCCAATGCTGAGGCAGGGGTGTCAGATCAGGCGCCTCAAACGCCAGCCGCGCTGTTCAAGCAGGGCCACCAGCCCCTCGGGGCCGACGAGATGCGCTGCCCCCACCGCAATCAGGGGGCGGCCCGAGGCTTGCAATTCCCTCTCGATAAGCGGGACCCAGCGATGGTTGCGATCAACCAGCAGCGCGGCGCGCAGGCGCGGATCGGCCATTATGCCCTGGGTGGAGGCCCGCTCCAGTGCGAGAAGATCGCCGCTGAGCCATGCCGCGCGCAGGGCTTCGGCTTCGGTGGGGCCTTGCGCGCTGGCGGTGACGACAGCGAGAAGGAGGCGGCGCTGGTCGGCTTCAGGCAGGCGGTCAAACAGGCCAAGCTGGCCGCGCGTGCCTTCAAGTTCGCGGATCGGGCGCTGCGCGAAATCGCCGATCAGCGCGCGGTCCACGCCATTGGCAGGATCGCCTGCAGCATTCACCCGTGCCAGCATCAGTGCAGCGGCCCAGCTTTCGGTGCGCTGCTGCTGCGTGAGCGTCAGGCCTGCCTTCGCGGCAAGCTGCGAGACGTGTTCGCGGTATTGCGGTGCCAGCCTTTCGGCAAGCGGCGGAAGGCCGGGCGTTAGGGCGAGTTCCTGAAACACCTGCGCGCTGGTCGCTCCGTCGCCGAGCTCTGCAACCTCGACAATCAGCCGATCTGCCGTGTCGACCGCGGCCGTGATCGCAGGCGTCCGCCATTCGGTGTCATCGGGCAGGGCGTGGATGGTGCCAAGCATCCAGCCTCGCGCCAAGCCATCATCGCGGGCGATCTCGTAGAACAGCGGATTGGGCGGCGCGCCGCGCTTGGCCTGGTCGGCGGTGGTTCCACCAGAACACGACCCGAGGGCGAACGCCAGCACCATCAAGAGCGCTGCGATAGCAAGGCGGAAGAATGCTTGCGCCTTGCTGTGCTGAGGCAGGGTTGATCGAGAGATCATCGCTCCCATCGCCTATTTGACGCGCATCGTTACGATGCCCTTGGCCGCCAGCAGTTCCTGAACGCTTTTCTCACCTGCAAGATGGCCTGCGCCCACGGCAATGAACACCGTGCCGGGCTGATCCATCCGGTTGGCGATCCATTCCGCCCAGTTGGCGTTGCGCGAATGGAGCAGTGCGTCCATCAGCACCGGATCATCCATCCCTTCGTTCATGATCGCAGCAAGCGTGTCAGCATCGCCTTTGACCCATTCGCTCACCATCCGGTTGAGCATTTCGGTTGCCTCGCCGACGCCTTCCGCTGCTTGGATGAGGAAAGCGATCTGCTTGTCCTCGGGCAGATTGTCGAAGATGCTGAACTGGAACGCAGCCGTCTCCAGCGCGCCTTGCGGCTTGTCGCCAGCCTTGGCGAGCAGCACCTTTTCCACCCCCATTTCGGGGCTGTAGCCGTTCACCAGCATCGGCAGCATGGAGAGATTAAGTCCGGCAAACCACGGCTTGAAGGCGTCGAACCGGTCAGCCATCTGCGGCGGTAGCCCGAGCTTGCTGAACGCCGCCTCATAGGATGCTCTTTGTTGCTTGTTCAGCAAGGAACGCAGCTTGGTGCCAGGCGGCAGCATGCCCATCTTCTGCACCAGCGTTGCCATCTCGGCCTCGGACTTGGGATCCATCGGCACCTCAGTGACGATCATGTCCGACTTGGCGAGCGCATCGCTGATCGTCACGTCGAACCATTCGATATCCTTGGGCAGGATATGCACGGTGCCGAACAGGTAGATGGTGGTGTCCTCATCAGCCACCTTCCACATGGCAGGGCCGCTCGCAGTGGCAGCGGTGGTCGCCTCGGCAGCCCCGGTGGTATCAAGATGCGGGGCAGGGGCTTCCTCGGCGAGCAGCGGGGCGGCGGCGAACAGGGTAAAGGCCGCTGCGGAAAGCTTGAGTGTCTTGGTCAGTTTCACGGGGTAGTCCTTTCCTGGGATGAGCTATCGGGGGTGGTCGTCACGAATGTGCGATCATGCTCGCCAGCGGGCGATCAGATAGGAGACGCCCATGGCGCTGAACCCGATGAGCCAGACACCGAAGGCGTGCGGCGGGGGCAGCATTCCGCCGGCATGAAGAACTGCCCAGATCGGAAACCCGGCAATCACGGCCAGGCAGCCGCCGGTGAACCCGATGAAGTTGTTTTCGCGCTTGAATTCATCGATCTGGCGAAACCCGCGCAGGGGCAAGGCGATAAAGCCGATCACAAGCAGGGCCGAAATCACGATGGCGATAGCAGGGTTGAGCTTGAGCTGCTCCCAATCGCCGCTGAACAGGTTGCCATTGCCCTCGTCGAAAGCGCCGGTCAGACCACCAATGACACCACCGATGATGACGCTGACAGCCAGAAAGATCATCTGGCGGCGCTGGCGGGTGCGGGTGCGCGCTTCGCCGGGGCCCAGCGTTGATTTCCTGGCGAGGATCATGCTTGGTCTCCATCATCGAAAATTTCCTCGATCGGCATCTCGAACAGTCGCGCGATCTTGAAGGCGAGGGGCAGGGAAGGGTCATGCTTGCCGGTCTCGATGGCATTGACCGCCTGACGCGATACATCGAGCCGCCCGGCCAGCTCGGCCTGGCTCCAGTCGCGCTCCGCGCGCAGCACCTTGAGGCGGTTCTTCACTGGATCACAAGCCCAGTGCGGTGGCAGCCTTGGCGAGTATCGTGCCCGCGGCAAAGCCCGATGCACCCAGCATTACGAACACCAGCCACTGCTTGATGCAGATCGTTTTTCTGAAGAACTCCACCGCTTGTCTCCATCAGGTTTGCCTGACGATATGTCAGGTATACATGACTATATGTCGCGATTCGCTGACTATGTCAAGACAACCTGACTTATAGTCACCCTATCCTGACTACGGACGCGCGCAAACCGCCGCAAATCCCCATCCGTGCTGCGTTGCGGCATTGACGCTTATCGGGGCTTCAGCCATGGCGGGCCGCCATGAGTTCTGTCCCATCCTTTGCCGCTGCGCCGCGCGATCCGGCGCGCTCGTTTCAGGACATGATCCTCACGCTCCATGATTTCTGGAGCAGCGAGGCGGGCTGCGTGATCCTTCAGCCCTACGACATGCGGATGGGGGCAGGCACTTTTCATACGGCTACCACCCTGCGCGCGCTGGGGCCGGAGCCGTGGAACGCGGCCTTTGTCCAGCCCTGCCGCCGCCCGACCGACGGGCGCTATGGCGAAAACCCCAACCGCTTGCAGCACTATTACCAGTATCAGGTGATCCTGAAGCCCTCGCCGCCGAATATTCAGGAGCTTTATCTGGCCAGCCTTGCTGCGATCGGGATCGATCCGCTGGCGCACGACATCCGCTTTGTCGAGGATGACTGGGAAAGCCCCACGCTCGGCGCATGGGGGCTGGGCTGGGAGGTGTGGTGCGACGGGATGGAAGTCACCCAATTCACCTATTTCCAGCAGATGGGCGGGTTTGATTGCAAGCCGGTGGCGGGCGAACTGACTTACGGGCTGGAACGGCTGGCCATGTATATCCAGGGCGTCGACAATGTTTACGACCTCGCGTTCAATTCGGCAGGCGTCAGCTATGGCGATGTGTTCCTTGAGAACGAGCGCCAGATGTCGAAGTGGAATTTCGAGGTGGCTGACACAGAGGGTCTGTTCAAGGCCTTCGAGATGGCCGAAGCGGAATGCCGCAACGCGCTTGCCGCAGGCGTGCCGATTGCGGCTTACGAACAAGCGGTGGAGGCGAGCCACGTCTTCAACCTCCTCCAGGCGCGCGGCGTGATAAGCGTTCAGGAACGCGCCAGCTACATGGGCCGGGTGCGCGATCTGGCGCGCTCGTCGTGCGAGGCCTATGCGACCAAGATGACGCCCGAGTGGCAGGCCAAATATCCGGGGTGGAGTCTCGTCTGATGGCCGACTTTCTGCTCGAATTGCGCTGCGAGGAAATCCCTGCGCGGATGCAGCCCAAGGCCAAGGAGGATCTGGCGCGGCTGTTCACCGAGGCGCTGGCCAAGGCCGGGTTGACGGCGGAGAGCGTCGAGTCCTTCGCCACGCCGCGCCGCCTCGCCCTGATCGCGAAGGGCCTGCCGCTGGCGACCATGGCGGTGAGCGAAGAGACCAAGGGGCCGAAGGTCGGCGCACCGCCGCAGGCGCTCGAAGGCTTCCTGCGCAAGGTCGGCCTCGCCGCCGAACAGCTCGTCGAGCGCGACGGCGTGTATTTCGCCGTCGTTGACAAGCCGGGGCGTGACACCACCGAGGTGTTGGCCGAAGCCATCCCCGCGATCATCCGTGCCTTCCCCTGGCCCAAGTCGATGCGCTGGGGCGCGGGTTCGATCACCACCGAAAGCCTGCGCTGGGTGCGTCCTCTTTCGGGGATCATCGCGCTGCTCGATGGCGAAGTGGTGCCGTTCGCGGTTGACGGGATCGCCAGCGGCCGCACCACCATGGGGCACCGCTTTCATCATTCCGGCCCGGTTGAGATTGCCGATGCCGGGGCTTATATCGAAACCCTGCGCGCCGCCCATGTGATCGTCCATTTCTCCGAACGCTGCCGCCTGATCCGCGAAGGCGCGGAAAAGATTGCGGCAGAGGCGGGTCTCAGGCTCGTAGCCGACGAAGGGCTGGTGACCGAGAACGCGGGTCTTACCGAATGGCCGGTGCCTTTGCTCGGCCGCTTCGATGAGGCCTTCCTCGAAGTGCCGCCCGAGGTGATCCAGCTCACCGCGCGGGTGAACCAGAAATATTTCGTGTGCGAGGACGCGCAGAGCAGGCTCGCCAACGCCTTCATCTGCACCGCCAACATCGCCGCGCGCGATCCGGCGGTGGTGGTTGACGGCAATCGCAAGGTTTTGGCCGCAAGGCTGTCGGACGCAAGGTTTTTCTGGGAGCAGGACCAGAAGACTTCGCTTGCCGATCACGCCAAGAAGCTCTCGCGCATTACCTTCCACGAAAAGCTTGGCACAGTCGCTGACAAGGTCGAGCGGGTCGCAAAGCTGGCGCGCTGGTTGTGCGAGGAAGGCATCGTTGCCGCCGACCCCGCGCTGGCCGAACAGGCAGCCCGCCTGTGCAAGGCCGATCTCGTCACCGAGATGGTCGGCGAATTCCCCGAATTGCAGGGGCTTATGGGCGGATGTTACGCCGCGAAGGAAGGCCTGCTGCAGGACGTCGCCGAGGCGATCCGCGATCACTACAAGCCGGTCGGGCAAGGCGATGAAGTGCCCACCGCGCCGGTGACGGTGGCGGTGAGTTTGGCGGATAAGCTGGATACGCTGGGTTGCTTTTTCGGAATCGACGAGAAGCCCACAAGCTCGAAGGATCCTTTCGCGCTTAGGCGCGCCGCACTTGGTGTGATCCGGCTGATCTTGGCGAATGGCTTGCGGGCTGATCTGGCGGCAGTGCTACGGCAGAGTATACCAATAGTGGCCCCGGGGACTTTTGCGATTTTCGAGCGCGTGGCTAATAGTCAAATCTCACAAGACGCGCTTGTTGGTGAACTGCTCAACTTTTTCGCCGACCGCCTCAAGGTCCAGCAGCGTGAAGCCGGCGTTCGCCATGATTTGATCGACGCCGTGTTCGCGCTTGGCGGCGAGGACGATCTCGTCCGCCTGCTCGCTCGCGTCCATGCGCTGCAAGCCTTTATCAGCACCGAGGACGGGGCGAACCTGCTCGCAGGCTACAAGCGCGCGGCCAATATCCTCAAGAAGGAAGGCTGGGAGAGCCCGGAGAGCGCCGCGCTTACCTATACGCCCGAACCCGCCGAAGCCGCCTTGATTGCGGCGCTCGATGCCGCCGCGCCGCGCGCTGCCGAGGCGGTTGCAGCCGAGGACTTTGCCGCAGCCATGGCCGCGCTGGCTACCTTGCGCGGCCCCATCGACCGCTTTTTCGATGACGTTACAGTCAACGCCGAAGACGCGAACAAGCGCGCCGCGCGGCTTGCGCTGCTGGCCCGTTTTCGCGATGCCGTGCACCGGGTTGCAGATTTCAGCCGGATCGAAGGATGATCCACCACACCGCCACACCACTCTTGCGGGACATGCCATGACATTGAAGACGGTCTATGTTTTCGGCGGCAAAGCCGACCATTCCGATCCCCGTCAGAGGGACAAGTCCGTGGCGGGCGGCAAGGGAGCAAACCTTGCTGAGATGGCGTCGATCGGCCTGCCGGTGCCTCCGGGTTTTACCATTACGACCGAAGAGTGCGTGAAATATCTGCAAGGTGGCGCGGATTTCTCCGATGAGTTGCGAAGTGCGGTTGCAGCTGCGCTTGCGCATGTCGAGGCCACTGTCGGCAAGCGCTTTGGCGATCCGGCCGATCCGCTGCTGGTCTCGGTGCGCTCGGGCGCGCGGGTCTCGATGCCGGGCATGATGGACACCGTCCTCAACCTCGGGCTCAATGATGCGACTGTGGAAGGCCTTGCCGCATCATCGGGCGATGCGCGCTTTGCGTGGGACAGCTACCGCCGCTTTATCCAGATGTATGGCGATGTGGTGCTTGGCATTGATCATGGCCTGTTTGAAGAAGCACTTGAAATTGCCAAGGAAGACAAGGGTTTCTACGCCGATACCGAGATGGAATCGGAAGACTGGCAGGCGCTGGTCAAGGAATATAAGCGGATCGTCGAGGAAGAGCTTGGCAAGCCGTTCCCGCAGGATGTCCACGAACAGCTGTGGGGCGCAATCCGTGCGGTGTTCGACAGCTGGGATTCGGACCGCGCCAAGGTCTATCGCCGCCTCAACGACATTCCTGGTGACTGGGGCACCGCCGTGAATGTGCAAGCGATGGTGTTCGGCAATATGGGCGACACCAGCGCCACTGGGGTTGCGTTCACCCGCGATCCCGCGACGGGCGAACGGGCCTATTACGGCGAGTATCTGATTAACGCCCAGGGCGAGGATGTGGTCGCCGGGATCCGTACGCCGCAATATCTCACCAGGGCCGCGCGCGAGGCGGCAGGGGCAAAGCCGCTGAGCATGGAAGAGGCCATGCCCGAGGCCTACGCCGAACTGACGCGCGTGTTCGACCTGCTGGAACTTCACTATAAGGATATGCAGGACATTGAATTCACAGTTGAACGCGGCAAGCTGTGGATGCTGCAAACCCGTTCCGGCAAGCGCACGGCCAAGGCTGCTCTCAAGATGGCGGTCGATATGGTGGCAGAAGGCTTGATCGACGAGCGCGAAGCGGTGCGCCGGGTCGATCCTATGGCGCTTGATCAATTGCTGCACCCCACGCTTGATCCGCAAGCGCCGCGCCATGTTCTCACCACCGGCCTGCCCGCCTCTCCGGGGGCTGCGGCCGGCAAGATCGTGCTCGATGCCGACACCGCCGAAAGCTGGGCCGGGCGCGGCGAGAAAGTTATCCTTGTGCGCGTGGAAACCTCGCCTGAGGACATTCACGGCATGCATGCAGCCCAAGGCATCCTCACCGCGCGCGGCGGGATGACCAGCCACGCAGCGGTCGTCGCGCGCGGCATGGGGCGGCCTTGCGTCTCTGGCGCGAGCGGCGTCTCGATCGACCGCGCCTCGCGCACGCTCCGGATCGGTTCGACCGAGCTTAAGGAAGGCGATGCCATCACGCTCGACGGGGCCAGCGGGCAGGTGATGCTCGGCATCGTTCCCACTGTCGAGCCTGAGCTGGCGGGCGATTTTGCCACCTTGATGGTGTGGGCAGATGGCCTGCGCCGGATGCGCGTTCGCACCAATGCCGAAACGCCTGAGGATTGCCGCATGGCGCGCCAGTTCGGTGCCGAAGGCATCGGGCTGTGCCGGACCGAACACATGTTCTTCGAAGCCAGCCGCATCAGCGCGGTGCGCCAGATGATCCTTGCCGACAACGAAGCCGGTCGGCGCCGTGCGCTCGCGCTCTTGCTGCCCGAACAGCGCGCCGATTTCACCGCGATCTTCAAAGTCATGGCGGGCTTGCCTTGCACGATCCGCCTGCTCGATCCGCCGCTGCATGAATTCCTGCCGCACGGCGAGGAGGAGTTTGCAGAGCTTGCCGATGCAACCGGGTTGGGGATTGATCACCTCAAGCGCCGCGCGGGCGAGTTGCATGAATTCAACCCGATGCTGGGCCATCGCGGGTGCCGTCTGGGGATAACGTACCCCGAAATCTACGAGATGCAGGCACGCGCGATCTTCGAGGCGGCCTGTGCGGTAAAGGCGGCAAGCGGCGAGGCGCCGCTACCGGAAATCATGATCCCGCTGGTTGCTACCAAGCGCGAACTGGCGATTCTCAAGGCGCTGGTTGACCGCGTTGCCGAGGAAGTCTTTGCAGAGCAAGGCACGCGCCTCGAATACCTTGTTGGCACGATGATCGAACTGCCGCGCGCTGCGCTCATGGCAGGAGAGATTGCCGAGGAAGGTGCGTTCTTCTCCTTTGGGACCAATGACCTTACGCAAACAACGCTGGGTGTGTCGCGCGATGATGCCGGGCGTTTTCTGGCGCCTTATGTGGACAAGGGCATCTTTCCGCGCGATCCCTTCGTAAGCCTGGATATCGAAGGCGTTGGTCAGCTGGTGAAGCTTGCGGCCGAACGTGGCCGGGCGACGCGGCCCGATATCAAGCTTGGCATTTGCGGCGAACATGGCGGCGATCCGGCCAGCATCGCCTTTTGCGAAAGCGTCGGGCTCGATTACGTCAGCGCCTCGCCCTATCGTGTGCCGATTGCTCGCTTGGCGGCGGCGCAAGCTGCGCTCAAGCAAGGCTAGGTTCCCGCGAGCGATCGGCGTCCTGTCAGAGTGATGATCTCGAAGGTTTCGCGGGTCTTGCCATCTCTGTCGGCGCGCGCGGCGAAGCTGGCTTCGGCGCGCGCCCGCGCGCTTTTGCCAAGCGGCGCAGCAGCATCGCCAAGGGCCACTCCAAGGCCCTGATCGCGCAGGTCCGACACCAGCTTCGAAAGCGAGGAATAACGCACATCAAGCGTGTGGGTATCGACCACCGGGTCCTTCCATCCGGCACGCTGGAGCAATGCGGGCGCAGCGCGGGGATCAACCATCGGGTGAAGGCGGGCAGCCGGCCGGCCGGGCTCGGCATCGATCATCGCTGCGCGCAAGGCCCCAAGGCTTGCCCCGCCGATGAAGCTCGCAATCGCCAACCCGCCAGGAGCCAGCGCATTGCGGATGTGGATTAGCGCGCCGGGCAGATCATTCACCGCATCCATCACGCCCATGATGGCGATGAAATCAAACCCCGAAACCGGCCAGGGGGCCTCAGGATCAAGCCCGGTGGGACAGTGCACTGCGGCGCCTGCGTTCTCGAGCGCGCGTGCAAGATCGCCGGTTACATCGCCAAGCACAGCCGCGCGCGCAGGCTGGTGGCGCAGGAAGGCCAGCCGTTCCGTGATATCCTCGGCCATGTCATCAAACACGAAGCGGGCGGCCGTTGGTGCCTGTTGCCGCGCCTGCGCGCGGTGCAGCCGCCTGGCACGGCGTTGGGAAGAGAAGATCATCGGGACACAGGGATAGTTCATCCCGGCCCTCCTGCCGCGCTTGCCCTGGCGGTGCAAGCCGTGAGACAATCAAGGTCATGAACGTCGGGTCGCATCTCGCCGAAGCGCTCAGGCCGCTGGTGGATCTGGTCTATCCGCCGCGCTGTCCTTTGTGCGGAATTGCCTTGGCCGAGCAGGGCGGGCTGTGCAGCGAATGCTGGTGTGGGCTCGAATTTCCCGGCGAGCCTTGCTGTGTGACCTGCCAGCGGCCCATGAGCCCCAAATCGCAGGCGGGTCGGCCCCAGTGCCGGACATGTATTGCGCATCCGCCGCTGCACAGCCGGGTGACCGCTGCAACGCTCTATAACGATACCTCGCGGCGGCTGGTGCTGGACCTAAAGCATGGCCACAAGATCGCGCTTGCAGGGCTCATGGGGCGCCTGATGGCGGGGCGGCTCGATTATCCGGGCCCCGGTGAGCCTGCGCCGCTTCTGGTGCCGGTGCCGCTGCATCGCTGGCGGCTGTGGAACAGGGGTTTCAATCAGGCTGGCTTGTTGGCGCGTGAAATCGCGAAGGCGGGCAAGGGTGAGGTCTTGGTTGACGCGCTGGTGCGCCGCCAGAGCACGCCGAGCCTTGGCGGGCTTGGCCGCGCGGCGCGCGAGCGGGCGCTTGCAGGGGCGATCCAGCCATCCCCCCATCGGCGCGAGGCCTTGCGCGGGCGGAGGGTTATTCTGGTGGATGATGTGCTGACCAGCGGTGCGACAACGCGGGCCTGCGTTGCCGCACTTCTCGATGCAGGTGCCGCACAGGTGGAGATCGCCTGCTTTGCGCGGGTGGACGAATGGCACAATGACGCGGAGCCCGAATCACAACGCCCGAGGCCGTGAAGACCTCGGGCGCCACGTGACGAAGTGGTGAGGATCCACTCTTGCGAGCCGAGGTTGCCACCCCCTAATGGGCAACCAGGATCCAATCCCTCAACGTTCAGTCGCTCGCCCTGGCACCCCGCTGCCAGTCTGTGCGGCGACCGCCCCCTGAACTTCTGGCCGCGTCTCAAAACGAAGACAGTGCCAAAAAATTCCGGTGGTGAACCTCGCAAGGTCCGACTTGTGTTTTCCATGCTGTGAGCACTTGCGGAAGATGAATTTTCGTTCAGGAAGGCTTTTTCATCGCTTATGTTGTTTGTCTGCAACAATCGCGTCATTTGCAGACATTCCGAAGCCGAGGTTTGAGCAATGAGCCAGATGTCCCTTTCCAAAGATGAGCGCGAACAGGGCACGCGCTTTGCACCAGTGTTTGATGCGGCAGGGCTTCTGACAGCGGTCGTGGTCGATGCCGCGAGCGGGGCAGTGCTGGTGGTGGCCCACATGAATCGCGACGCGCTCGACCGCACGCTTGCGAGCGGCAATGTTACTTTCTGGTCGCGTTCGCGCGGGCGCCTGTGGATGAAGGGCGAGACTTCGGGCAATGTTCTCAAGGTGGCCGAAGTGCTGGTCGATTGCGATCAGGATGCCCTGGTGATTCGTGCATTCCCGGCCGGGCCGACCTGCCACACCGGCGCTGCCAGTTGCTTTTACCGCCGGGTGGAGACGGATGGTGCGGGCGAGCCTGTTCTCGTAAAGGTCAAGACTTGACGCTCACGTAAGGGTAAGGTAAGCGGTGGGCCATGGCTACCGCACCCGCACAATCCTCCGCTGTTGATCCTGCAAACGATCCCGTCACTGGCCAGCGCCGGACGGGAGCGCACCTTGATCGGCCCGATGTGCACGCGCGCGAGCAGTTCACGATTTCCGACCTCACCAGCGAGTTTGGCTGCACGGCGCGGGCGCTGCGCTTTTACGAGGATGAAGGCCTGATCAGCCCCGCACGCGTTGGCCTTACCCGTGTCTATTCGAAGCGTGATCGCGCGCGCCTCGCCTGGATCATGCGGGCCAAGAATGTCGGCTTCAGCCTCACCGAAATCCGCGAGATGATCGACCTTTACGATCTTGACGATGGCCGCGTCGAGCAGCGCCGGGTGACGATCGAGAAGTGCCGCGCCCACATTGCCAAGCTCAAGGCGCAGCGCGATGATATTGACTCCTCCATTCACGAACTGACGGAATTCGTGGCGGAAATCGAGCGACTTGATCTCGGCAAGTCCTGAATATTCCGCATACCGCCTCACTGCTTAAAGGGATCTGCATCAATGCCCACCTATACCGCGCCCACACGTGACACGCGCTTCATCGTGAATGAGCTGCTTGATCTGGCGAGTTACGGCAATTTGCCGGGCTTCGAAAATGCCACGCCCGACATGATCGATACCGTTATCAACGAGGCAGGCAAGTTCTGCGCAGAGGTGCTCGCGCCGCTCAACCAGATCGGCGACGAGCATGGCTGCACCCGCCATGAGGATGGCAGCGTCACCACGCCTCCTGGTTTCAAGGAAGCCTATCAGGCCTACGTCGAAAGCGGCTGGGGCACGCTTGCCCAGCCCGAGGAATTCGGCGGCCAGGGCCTGCCGCATGTCCTGGGCTTTGTGCTCGAGGAATATACCGGCACCGCCAACCAGGCCTTTGCCATGTATCCGGGCCTTACCGCAGGCGCGATCTCGGCGATCCTCGCCAAGGGCTCTGACGAGCAGAAGGCGATGTATGTGCCCAAGATGGTGTCGGGCGAATGGTCGGGCACCATGAACCTGACCGAGCCGCATTGTGGCACTGATCTTGGCATGATTCGCACCAAGGCGGTGCCGAATGATGATGGCTCCTATGCAATCACCGGCACCAAGATCTTCATTTCGGCAGGCGAGCATGACCTCACCAGCAATATCATCCACCTGGTGCTGGCCAAGACACCGGGCGCGCCGGACAATGTGAAGGGCATCTCGCTTTTCATCGTGCCCAAGTTCATTCTCGATGAAAATGGCGAGCCGGGCGAACGCAATGCCGTCACCTGCGGTTCGATCGAAAAGAAGATGGGCATTCACGGCAACGCGACGTGCCTGCTCAACTATGACGGCGCCAAGGGCTGGATGGTCGGCGAGGAGAACAAGGGCTTGGCGGCCATGTTCATCATGATGAACGCTGCGCGTCTGGGCGTCGGCATTCAGGGCTATGCCCAGGCCGAAGTCGCCTATCAGAATGCCGTCACCTATGCGCTTGATCGCCGTCAGGGCCGCGCTCTTACCGGCCCGGCAGAGCCGGAAGCCAAGGCCGATCCCATCTTTGTCCACCCCGATGTTCGCCGTATGCTGATGGATGCCAAGGTCTTTACCGAGGCGATGCGCGCGCTGTGCCTGTGGGGCGCATTGCAGGTCGATCTGACGCACAAGGCGCAGACCGCCGAAGAGCGCGAGACCGCGGATCTCCTGATCGGCCTGATGACCCCCGTGATCAAGGGCTACGGCACCGACAAGGGGTATGAGATCGCCAACAACATGCAGCAGGTTTATGGCGGCCACGGCTATGTCCGCGAGTGGGGCATGGAGCAGTTCGTGCGTGATAGCCGCATCGCAATGATCTACGAAGGCACCAACGGCGTTCAGGCGATGGACCTTTGCGGCCGCAAGCTGGCAGCCGGTGGCGGCAAGGCGATCCAGCTGTTCTTCGCCATGGTGGATGAGGAAATCGCCGCGGCCAAGCAGGTCGATGAATTGAAGGCCATTGCCGAACGGCTTGAAAAAGCGCTTGGCGAGCAGAAGGCTGCGACCATGTGGTTCATGCAGAACGCCATGGCAAACCCAAATCACCTCGGGGCAGGCGCGCATCACTATATGCACATCATGGGCATTGTGACGCTCGGCTTCTTCTGGCTCAAGATGGCCAAGGTCGCCCTTGGTAAACTGGCCGGCGAGCCGGAAGACAAGGCATTCTACGAGGCGAAGCTGGTTTCAGCGAACTACTATTCGGAACGCTTCCTGCCCGATGCAGGCGCGCTGCGTCGCAAGCTTGAAGCAGGCAGCGAATACATGATGAAGCTGCCGGCCGAGGCCTTCGCAACCGCTGCCTGATCAACCCATCACAAGCACTAAAAGGCCGCCATGTTCGTGCATGGCGGCCTTTTGATAGGCTTTTGCGGTGTCTGTGATCAGTCCGGTGCGCTCGCCATCGGCAGCGCGCCTGTTTCGATCTTGGCGCTTTGCGCCAGGGCAAGCCGTTCGGCGAGGGGCATGCCGCGTTGTCCTGTGATGCGCGGGCGCGGCCGTGCCGGTGCAGGGGTGGCAGTGCTGACTTTGTGCGACCGAGGCGCTGGCGGCGCGGGCACCGTTTCGGCAGCTTGGGGCGCTGCGATGATTTCGCGTTCGGGCTTGGGCTCTGCGGCCGAAGGCTCGGGGAGCACTGGTTCCGGCTCGGGAGCAGACGATTTTAATGCCAAGTCTGGCGCTGGCGGAGGAGGCACTGGGCAAAGCGGCTCAGACGCGTCCTTCGCCTGGCGGGGCTCTGCCTCTTCGGGCCCGAAGCTGGAGAGGATTTTCTCGGCCACTTCTTCGATCGAGCCGACCACCAGCAGGGGCTGGCCGCCAACCATCCCGACACTTGTCTGGCCGTTCTCGGCGGTTCGCAGCCACGCGATATTGCTGGCGACAACCAGATAATTGCCGCCGCGCGATTCGAGCTTGATGAACTTCATTGCCCCTGTTTCCCGGGCTGTTCAGCAGGTTGGTTTTCCATACCTCGGCATAATACCCGCTCCGGGTTAAGGATTCGGTTTACTCTACGGGCAGAAATTCCGGCACCGAAAGGTAGCGCTCGCCGGTGTCATAGTTGAAGCCCAGCACGCGTGTCCCCGCGGGCAGTTCGGGCAGCTTGATGGCGATGGCGGCGAGGGTTGCACCGCTTGAAATCCCCACAAGCATCCCTTCCTCGCGCGCTGCACGGCGGGCCATTTCCTTGGCATCCTCGGCATCGACCGGGATCGCGCCGTCAATCGCGGCGGTGTGAAGATTGCCGGGGATGAAGCCTGCACCGATCCCCTGAATAGGGTGCGGGCCGGGCTGGCCGCCATTGATAACGGGCGAAAGCGCTGGCTCTACGCCGTAAGCCTTCAGCGCGGGCCAGTGTTTCTTCAGCTCTTCTGCACAACCAGTAAGGTGCCCCCCTGTGCCCACGCCGGTGATTATCACGTCGATCGGAGTATCTGCGAAATCGGCAAGGATTTCCTGCGCGGTCGTGCGCGCGTGAACGGCGGGGTTGGCGCCATTATCGAACTGGCTCGGCATCCATGCGCCGGGCGTAGTATTGACGAGTTCTTCAGCGCGCTCGATCGCGCCGCGCATGCCTTTTTCGCGCGGGGTGAGATCAAAGGTCGCACCATAGGCGAGCATCAGGCGGCGCCGTTCGACCGACATTGATTCGGGCATGACCAACACCAGCTTGTAGCCCTTGACCGCAGCGACCATGGCAAGGCCGATCCCGGTATTGCCGCTTGTCGGCTCGACAATGGTGCCGCCGGGCTTGAGCAACCCGCGGCTTTCCGCATCCTCGACCATCGCAAGCGCAATGCGGTCCTTGATCGAGCCGCCGGGATTGGCGCGCTCGGACTTTACCCAGACTTCGTGGTTCGGGAACATGCGCGCGAGGCGAATGTGCGGGGTGCCGCCGATCGTGGCAAGGATGCTGTCAGCTTTCATGTCAGGCCTCCTGAGGATGTGTCTTGTGGGACGGTTTTAGCAGATCGCCGGGCGGATCGAACGTGCGAGTGGTGCGAAGCACCGGAAAAAGGCGGCTCCACAGCGCGACTGTGATGATCGCGCCCACTCCTCCGGCGACAACTGCCGCAACCGGGCCGATGGCGAAGGCGAGGCTGCCGGAGAAGAAGTCGCCGCCCTCGTTCGATGCGCTGATGGTCAATTGGCTGACTGAGGATACCCGCCCGCGCTTGTCATCGGGCGTGTGCAGCTGGATCAGCGACTGGCGAATATAAACGCTGAACATATCCGCTGCGCCCACGATAAACAGCATTGCCAGGCTCAAAGGCATCGTAGTGGACAGGCCAAAGACAATGGTTGCCACGCCGAAAGCGGCGACCGACCACAGCATCTTGGGGCCAACATTGGTCTTGATCGGGCGCCAGGAAAACCACGCGGCCGTTACCAGCGCGCCGACACCCGGAGCTGCTGCCAGCAGCGCAAGGCCCAATTCGCCGCTTTTGAGGATGTCGCGGGCATACACCGGGAACAACGCGGTAGCCCCGGCCAGAAACACCGCGAACAGATCGAGCGTGATCGCGCCCAACACCATCTTGTTGCGCACGACATAGGAAAGCCCGTCAAGGATCTGGCCAATCGGGCGCACATCCTTGCGCAGCGCCGGCTGTTCGACTTTGCCGATCATCCCGAAGGCGACAAGCGTGACAGCGAGCAGTGCGGTTGCCGCGGCATAGGGCAGGGCAGGGGCCAATCCGTAAAGCACACCGCCCATCGCAGGCCCGGCAATCGTGCCCGCCTGCCAGGCAATCGAGGACAGCGCAATGGCGGTGGGCAGGATTGGCTTGGGCACCAGATTGGGGGCAAGCGCAGAAAGCGCCGGGCCTGAAAAGCAACGCGCAATTCCCAGCAATCCCGAAACGGCAAACAGCACGCCTGTGCTGATCGCTCCGGTCAAGGTCGTGAATGCCAGCAGCCCTGCGCAGAGCAATTGCACCGCCACCATGGTCTGCGCCAGGCGGCGCCGGTCAAAGCGATCCGCAGCAAGGCCTGAAAAAGGGGTCAGGATGAACAGGGGGAGGAACTGGAACAGCCCGATGAGCGCCAACTGCCCCGATGCCTCGGCCACACTCAGCCCCGCATCGCGCGCGAGGTTGTAGGTCTGCCAGCCGATGATCAGCAGCATCGCATATTGGCCGAGCGTCATGGCGAGACGGCCAACGAAGTAGCAGCGGAAATTGCGGACACGCAGCGGGTGCTGGCGCGGCTCGGGGTTAAGAGTGTCTTGCAAGGTCACAGGCCACGCCATGGCAGGCGACGCGGCCTATGCCAAGCGAGCTAAACTATCTGTGGAGGCGAGCCCTGCTTCACCGCTTGCGGCGCAAGCGCGGGTTGGGCTGCATCCGGTCGAGGATTTCGAGCATGGCATCAAGCCGGATAATGCGTTCGAACTGGAAGCCGGCGCGACTGTCGATGGTCCAGATCACATAGGCCTCGATCCGGCCGACAACAGGCAGGCGGATCATCACGCGGTCACCGCGTTGCAGCGGCGGGGCATTGTCGATCATGAAACCATGGGCCGACAAATTGCAAACGTGCAACTCAAGGTCGCCTTGGGTCAGGTGCTCGACGATCACCGGATAATCAACCGGGTGGCGGGCCGCACGCCGCAGATCGGTTACGCTGAGATTTGCTCCCGCAGACAAGGCGTGCGCTCCTTCTGTTGTCTTCGCCAAGGCGTTGTATCGCGCCAAAAGGCTGACATTTGGTAAAGTTGGCGCACACCTTGTGCGATCTAGCGGGTAATGAGGGCGTGTTTCTTTTTGCCCAGACTGAGCCGCAAGCTTTCGCCGGCGCCGGGCGCGATGAGGTGGGCCGGATCGGTGATCACTGCGCCTTCAAGCTTTACTGCGCCCTCTGCCAGCTTGCGCTTGGCCTCGCCGCCCGATGCGGTGAAGCCGAGCTGGGTGAGAGCAGCGGCAATCCGCACCCCTTCACTCCCGGCGGCAAGAGTGGGCAGATCCTCGCCTGCGCCGGAGCCCCCAAAGGTCTCCCGCGCTGTCGCTTCGGCCCTTTTCGCCGCATCGGCTCCGCGCACCAGCGCCGTGACTTCATTGGCCAGCACAATCTTGGCGGCGTTGATCTCGGCGCCTTCAAGCGCTTCGAGACGGGCGATTTCATCGAGCGGCAGGTCGGTAAACAGCCGCAGGAAACGGCCCACGTCGGCATCATCGACGTTGCGCCAATATTGCCAGAAATCATAGGCGGGCAGCTGATCCTCGTTGAGCCACACCGCACCTGCCGCAGTCTTGCCCATCTTGGCCCCGCTTGCGGTGGTGAGCAGCGGAGTGGTGAGGCCGAACAGTTCGATCCCGTCCATCCGCCGGCCCAGTTCGATCCCGTTGACGATGTTGCCCCACTGGTCGCTGCCGCCCATCTGCAAGCGCACACCCAAATTGCGTGAGAGGTAGCGGAAGTCATACCCCTGCAGGATCATGTAATTGAATTCGAGAAAGGTCATCGGCTGTTCGCGCTCAAGCCGCAGACGCACCGAATCAAAGCTCAGCATCCGGTTGATGGTGAAATGGGTGCCGACTTCCTGGAGCAGCTGGATATAGCCAAGCTGGCCGAGCCAATCGTGATTATTGACCATGATTGCATCAGTCGGACCATCGCCAAAGGTCAAGAGCTGGCTAAAAACGGTCCGGATCGAGGCAATATTAGCCTCTATCGTCTCGTCGGTAAGCATCTTGCGGCTTTCATCGCGTCCGGTGGGATCGCCGATCCGGGTCGTGCCGCCCCCCATCACCACCACCGGCTTGTGCCCGGTCTGCTGCAAGCGCCGGAGCATCATGATCTGCACCAGACTGCCAATGTGCAGCGAGGGCGCAGTGGCATCAAACCCGATGTAGCCCGGCACAATCTGGTTGGCCGCCAGCGCATCGAGCGCGGCCGCATCGGTCATCTGGTGGATGTAGCCGCGTTCATCGAGAAGGCGCAGGAGGGCAGATTCGTACGTGCTCATGGGGCAGCGCCTCTATCAGTGTGGGCGGGCGAGGTGAAGTGGCTTGCCCTTGCGCTGGGCAGGCGGCATCACAGCACCATGCAACCGCTCATGCTTCATGTTGCCTGCGATCTCGGACCCATCAGGGCCGTGACCGCACATATTCATGCAACTCCAGAGGGTTGCGAGGCGGAGTTCAGGCTGGATGGAAGAATTGGCGCGATTCTGGTGCCAGAACCCCAGCCTTCGGAGCGGACCGACAATTTGTGGCAGACTACCTGCTTCGAGATTTTCTGGCAGCCGCTGGGCGGGACATATTACCGGGAATTCAATCTCTCCCCCTCTGGGCGCTGGGCGGCCTATGATTTCGATGCCTTTCGCGCAGGGATGCGCGATGCGCCGGTGGACGCGATTGCGCTGTCTTGTTCGCACGATGCCGATAGCCTTGTGCTCAAGGCAAGCATCGCTGCTGATCTTCCCGCTCCTGCACAAGTGGCGCTCAACGCGATTGTCGATCATGGCGACGGCAAGCTGCAATTCTGGGCGCTCGCCTTTCCGCCCGGCAAGCCGGAGTTCCACTCCGAAGCCTGCCGCCAATGGATCATCGCGCGCTAATCACGCGTGGCGTGCCTGCCGAAAGGCCCGTTGAGCTTCGCGATCTTCCAATTGAGGATGATCGCGAAGCTCACCCAAGCGAAATAGGGCACCAACAGCAACCCTGTGAGCGCAGCGCCTGACAGGCGCGGCACGCCGGTCAGCAACGCTGCGACCGAAAGCCACAGCAGGACGTTTTCCGCCAGCGCCCAATCCGGTCGCTGCAGCTTGAAGAACAGCGGCGACCACAGGAAATGCAGCAAGAACGTCACCGCAAACAGCGCGCCGATCACACCTCGCGCCGCAGCGCCGGGGGCTTGGGTGAGGCCGAGATAGAAGCTCGCGCCAGCGCCAATCAGGTTGATCGCCCAGGCCGGGCCGAACAGCCAGTCGGGCGGCTGCCAGCGCGGCTTTTTCAGTGCCCGGTACCATGGCCCGATTTCGGTAAATGCGCCGCCCGAGCCGCCGAGTAACAGCGCCCATCCGGCAGCAATCAACGCAGGGGTCCATTCCATGCCAGACATATGGGGATGGTAATTGCGATTGCCATTGCCTTCGCACGATTGGTGATCCAACCCGTGACGCTATGAACTTCGGAATCGACCGCCTGCTTGCCGATCCTGCCCTGCTGCGCGAACTGAAAGGGCGCCGCGTAGCGCTGGTGGCCCATCCGGCAAGTGTCACGGCAGACCTTACGCATAGCCTTGATGCCCTGATTGCAGCCGGGGTGAATGTGACCAGCGCCTTTGGCCCGCAGCATGGGCTGAAGGGCGACAAGCAGGACAACATGATCGAGACCGCGGACGAGATCGATGGGCGCTATGGCATCCCGATCTTCTCGCTTTATGGCAAGGTCCGGCGCCCAACACCGGCGATGATGGGCAGCGCTGATGTGTTCCTGTTCGATCTTCAGGATCTGGGGTGCCGGATCTACACCTTTGTAACCACGCTTCTGTATCTGCTCGAAGAAGCGGCCAAGGCGGGCAAGGAGGTCTGGGTGCTTGATCGCCCTAATCCGGCGGGCCGCCCGGTTGAAGGCACCCTGCTGGTGCCGGGGCAGGAAAGTTTTGTCGGTGCTGCTCCCATGCCGATGCGGCACGGCCTCACCATGGGCGAGATGGGCCACTGGTTCATCGCGCATTTCGGCCTTGATGTCGCCTACAAGGTGGTGGCGATGCAAGGCTGGCTTCCTGATCACGCTGAGGGCTTCGGCTGGCCGACTTCGCGCATTTGGATCAATCCCAGTCCCAACGCCGCCAGCCTCAACATGGCGCGCTGCTACGCCGGCACAGTCATGATCGAAGGCACCACGCTGTCGGAAGGGCGCGGCACCACGCGGCCGCTCGAAGTGCTGTTTGGTGCGCCCGATATCAATGCAGGTGACGTCATGACAGCAATGCGGCAGCTCGCCCCCGAGTGGCTCTCAGGTGCTGCGATCCGCCAATGCTGGTTTGAGCCCACCTTCCACAAACACGCAGGAAAGCTTTGCAACGCGTTGATGATCCATGCAGAAGGCAGGTTCTATAATCATGATACCTTCCGCCCGTGGCGGTTGCAGGCGCTCGCCTTCAAGGCGATCCGGCTGCTCTATCCAGACTATCCGATCTGGCGCGATTTTCCCTATGAATATGAACTGGACCGGCTGGCGATTGATGTCATCAACGGGGGTGCGTCCTTGCGCCAATGGGTCGACGATGCCGCCGCGTCACCGCATGATCTCGACGTGCTGGCGTCAGGCGATGAGGCGGCATGGATTGCCGCAGTGCGGCCACACCTGCTTTACTGATTGGCGCTATTCCGGCACGGGACAAAGCTGCATGGATGGCGGAGCAACTGCCACTGCTTGGGAGAGAACTAAAGATGGCAACCGCAGCATCGAGCGGCGCGGGCACGCAGTCCGTCAGGCTCACCTTGTGGATTTTGCTGGCGGTTTACGTCTTCAATTTCATTGACCGCCAGATCGTCAACATTCTTGCCGAGCCGATTGCCCGTGATCTGCAGCTTTCCGACACCCAGATCGGGCTGATGACGGGGCTGGCCTTTGCCCTGTTTTACACTGTGCTGGGCATTCCGATAGCGCGCTTTGCCGACCGGCCTTCGACCAATCGGCCCAAGCTGATCGCAACCGCGCTGGCGATGTGGTCGGCGATGACAGCGCTGTGCGGGCTGGCGCAGAATTTCGTACAATTGCTGCTGGCGCGCATCGGAGTGGGTGTGGGCGAGGCGGGCTGCACGCCGCCAGCGCATTCACTGATCAGCGACATGGTGCCGCCCGAAAAACGCGCCTCGGCGCTCGCCTTCTATTCCCTCGGCATCCCCGTCGGAACGCTGATGGGTATGATTATCGGAGGCACGCTGGCGGATTTCGTGGGCTGGCGCGAGGCGTTTCTGATTGTCGGCCTGCCCGGGATCGCGCTGGCACTGGTGGTGTGGTTTGTGCTCAAGGACCCGCGCACCAGCGATGCCGCCAGCATCCTGCGCGGCCCGAACCAGCCTGTAGCCTTGCCTTTGGGGCAGGCAGTGAGCGAAGTCTTGCGATCGCGCGCTTTTGTCCTGTTGCTGATTGCAGGCTCAGCAGCATCATTCCTCGCTTACGGCAAGACAACCTGGACCACGATTTTCTTCCAGCGCACGCATGATCTTACGCCTGGACAGGTCGGGCTATGGTTCGGCCTGTTGGGCGGCCTTGGCGGGATGCTCGGGACCTTTCTCGGTGGCTATCTGGCCGACAAGTTCGGGGCCAAAAACCGCCGCCATGTGCTGAGCGCGCCCGCAATCGGGATGGCACTGGCCGTGCCGCTGGCGATTGCTGCCTACCATGCGCCGACATGGCCACTGGCCTTGGCCTTGCTGTTTTTGCCGACTGTGATGAATTCGCTTTATTATGGCCCATGCTATTCGGCCGCCCAGGGGCTGGTTCCCTTGCGCGCGCGGGCAATTGCTGCGGCGACGCTGCTGTTCTTTCAGAACCTCATTGGGCTGGGGCTGGGGCCTTTGTTCTTCGGGATGCTGTCGGACTGGCTGCAACCGGCCTACGGCGCTGACAGCGTGCGCTATGTGCTCTATGGCGCCGCGGTGCTAGGGCTGGTGCCGGCGTTCTTCTTTTGGCGCTGTGGCTTGAGGCTCAACGCAGAGCTGGACCAGAAAGACTAGGCCCCGTGCTTCCGGCTTAGCTCTCGCATCGCGCTATCCAGTCCTTCGAGCGTCAGCGGATACATCCGATCACCAACCAGTTGCTTGATTATCTTGGTCGATTGTGAATAGTTCCACTGCTTTTCGGGCACCGGATTGAGCCACACCGTCGCAGGGTAGGTATTGGTGACGCGCTGGAGCCACACCGCGCCCGCTTCCTCGTTCATGTGCTCGACGCTGCCCCCCGGATGGGTGATCTCGTAGGGGCTCATCGCGGCATCGCCCACGAAGACGATCTTGTAATCGTGGCCATATTTGTGGAGCACGTCCCAGGTCTTGGTGCGTTCCTGCCAGCGGCGCTTGTTGTCTTTCCATACGCCTTCATAGAGGCAGTTGTGGAAATAGAAGAATTCAAGGTTCTTGAACTCCGCCGTGGCGGCGCTGAACAATTCCTCGACCAGCTTGATGAAGGGGTCCATCGAACCGCCGACATCAAGGAACAGCAGCAGCTTGACGGCATTCCTGCGCTCCGGCCGCATCTTGATGTCGAGCCAGCCCTGTTTGGCCGTGCCTTCGATGGTGCCCTGAATGTCGAGCTCGTCTGCCGCGCCCTCACGGGCGAAGCGCCTGAGGCGCCGCAAGGCCATCTTGATATTGCGGGTGCCCAGCTCCTTGGTGTTGTCGAGGTTCTTGAACTCGCGCTTTTCCCACACCTTGATCGCGCGGCCATGCTTGGCCTCGCCGCCGATCCGTACCCCTTCAGGGTTGTAGCCCGAATTGCCAAAGGGGCTGGTGCCGCCCGTGCCGATCCACTTGTTGCCGCCCTGGTGGCGTTTTTCCTGTTCTTCGAGCCGCTTCTTGAGCGTCTCCATGATCTTGTCCCAATCGCCCAGCGACTTGATTTTTTCCATCTCTTCGGGCGAGAGGAACTTCTCGGCCACGGCCTTGAGCCAGTCTTCCGGGATGTTGACCGGGTTCTGCCCGTAATCGCTCATCACCCCCTTGAACACCTTGTTGAACACCTGATCGAAGCGATCGAGCAGGCCTTCATCCTTCACGAAAGTGGCGCGTGAGAGGTAATAGAAGGCCTCCGGCGTCTGTTCGATCACGTCCTTATCGAGCGCCTCCAGCAAGGTGAGGTGCTCCTTGAAGCTGGCCCCGATGCCAGCGGCGCGCAATTCATCGACGAAGTTGAAAAACATGACGCATGGCTTAGCGCGGGCTGCACCGCCTGACCAGAGCGCAAAACTGCCAATATTGCGGCACGCGGTAACCGGGCGCTAACCATCATGGCCTAAGCCCTTCGGCACAGACCAGGGGCCGCAAATATGAAACCGATCTCGCTTGATACCGCCAATGCCTATGCGTTGGCGAAGATCCCCGAAAGCTGCGGTGCGGTAACGGTGGGCTGCACCGATGTTGCAGGCGTAGTGAAAGCGGTGATCCAGTCCTCTGAAACCTTGCGCGCTGAACATGATGCGCTGCGGGTGACAGTCACCGCGCTCGAAGCCGATCAGGCCAAGGTGGCCGAGGCGAGCGAGGAGGCGCGGCTCTTGTCGGAACGCGCGATCGAGCGCTTGTCCGAAGGCACCGCGCTGATCCAGTCGTCGCTGGCGCAGATCAATACGCTGCTCGAACTGGTCGATGCGCTGGGGCAGCATGTCACCAGCTTTTCTGCCGCCATGGAGCAGGTGCGCCGCAGCGCCCAGCACATTGATGATATCGCGGAGACCACCAATATCCTGGCGCTCAACGCCACCATCGAGGCGATGCGTGCAGGCGATGCAGGGCGCACTTTTGCGGTGGTGGCGAGCGAGGTCAAAAGCCTCGCCAATGATACCCGCAAGGCGACCGAGGAAATCGCCCAGACCATCCACGCTCTTGATGGTGAGGCAAACGAGGTGATCGCCCGCATCGAAGCGGGCGCGCGCGCCAGCGATGGCGCCAAGGCTTCGGTCGCGCGGATCGAGACCACTATCTCCAGCGTCGGTGCGCTGGTGGAGGAGGTCGATAAGCAGAACGACGTTATCGCGCGGGCCACCAGCACCATCAGCGATCACGTTGGCAAGGTGCAGGGCGTGCTTGAAAGCTTTGATGGCGCCGCGCGCACCAATGAAGCGCAACTCGACGGCGCCCGCGTCCGCATGGAAGGGCTGGAGATGACCGCGAGCGAAATGTTCGACGGGATCGTGCAGGCGGGCCTCTCGCCCGAAGACAGTGCGATGGTGGCACGCGCGCAAGCCTTGGCCGCCGAGATCACCCTCCACACCGAAGCAGCGCTCAGCCGCGGCGCGCTCACGCTGGGTGATCTGTTCGATACCGAATACGCGCCGATTGTCGGCTCCAATCCGCCGCGGTTCCGCACCCGGCTCACCGACTGGGCGCACCGCGAATGGCGGCCCTTCCTCGATAGCGCGAAGGCGGGCGATGAACGCGTGCTGGCGGCGGCCTGCACCGACATGAACGGCTTTCTGCCCACCCACCTTACCGAAAGATCAGCCGATCCGACGGGTGATCTGGCACATGACACCAAATATTGCCGCAATGGCCGCATCATTCTTGATCCGATTGACCGCAAGGCGAAGGCCAGCGAGGCCCCCTACATGATGGCGGTCTATCGCCAGGAAGGCGACGGGCAGACCTATCTGGTGGTGCGCAACGTCTATGTGCCGCTGATTATAGGCGGCCGCCGCTGGGGCGATTTTGAACTGGCTTACAGCTTCGATTAAGCAGCCAATCGCCGCCCAGCGGCTGCGTTATGGATTGCGGCGCGCCATGAAGGCGAGACGTTCGAACAGCATGATATCCTGTTCGTTCTTCAAAAGCGCGCCGTGCAAGGGCGGGATCGCGCTGTTGGGGTTGGCATCCTGCAACACTTCCAAAGGCATATCCTCATTCAGCAGCAGCTTCAGCCAATCGAGCAATTCGCTGGTTGAGGGCTTTTTCTTGAGGCCCGGCACTTCGCGCAGGTCATAGAAGATATCCATCGCTTTCTTCACCAGCACCTTCTGGATGCCGGGGAAGTGGACATCGATGATGTCCTGCATCGTCTCACGGTCAGGAAACTTGATGTAGTGGAAGAAACAGCGTCGCAGGAAGGCGTCGGGCAGTTCCTTTTCATTGTTCGAGGTGATGACAACGATCGGGCGTTCCTTGGCCTCGATCCGCTCCTGCGTTTCGTAAACATCGAAGCTCATGCGGTCGAGTTCCTGCAACAGATCGTTCGGGAACTCGATATCGGCCTTGTCGATCTCGTCGATCAGCAGGACGGGCAGGGTAGGCGAGGTAAAGGCCTCCCACAGCTTGCCCTTCTTGATGTAATTGCGGATGTCGTGGACACGTTCATCGCCCAATTGGCCATCGCGCAGGCGCGCCACCGCGTCATATTCATAGAGGCCCTGCTGCGCCTTGGTGCTCGACTTGATGTTCCATTCGATCAGCGGGGCATTGAGCGCCTTGGAAATTTCGTGCGCCAGCACGGTCTTGCCCGTTCCCGGCTCACCCTTGACCAGCAAAGGGCGACGCAAAGTCACCGCCGCGTTAACCGCTACCTTGAGGTCTTCGGTGGCGATGTAATTGCTGGTGCCTTCAAAACGCTGCGGCTGATTGGTCATGGGTTTTCCTGTGAGACTGATTAGCGGTTGTGCCAGCGATAAGGGCGCGTGCGCTGGGGCGCAAGGCCTTCGCGATGCATCAATTTGCCAGCGCTGATCACGCGTCGATCAGGTCGCGATCGATCTCGCCTGCGCGATTCTGAATGAAGTTGAAGCGGTGTTCGGGATTGCGGCCCATCAACTCATCCACCAGCCGCGCCACGCTCGCGCGCTGTTCGTATTCGGCTGGCAGGGTAATGCGGATGAGACTGCGCGTTTCGGGTGCCATGGTGGTCTCGCGCAGCTGCTGCGGGTTCATCTCGCCAAGGCCCTTGAAGCGGCTGACCTCGACCTTCTTGCCCTTGAAGACGCTCGCTTCCAGATCGGCGCGATGCGCATCATCGCGGGCATAGCGGCTCTCCTTGCCGGCAGTGAGCCGGTAGAGCGGAGGCTGGGCAAGAAACAGGTGCCCGCGCCGCACGATCTCGGGCATTTCTTGAAAAAAGAACGTCATCAGCAGCGTTGCGATATGCGCGCCGTCAACATCGGCATCGGTCATGATGATGATGCGATCATAGCGCAGATTGTCAGGGTCGCAGTCCTTGCGGGTGCCGCAACCCAAGGCGAGCACGAGGTCGGCGATTTCGGAATTGGCACGGATCTTGTCGGCGGTCGCGCTCGCGACGTTCAGGATCTTGCCGCGAATGGGCAGGATCGCCTGCGATTTGCGGTCGCGCGCCTGCTTGGCGCTGCCTCCTGCGCTGTCGCCTTCGACGATGAAGAGTTCGGTCTCACGTCCGCCTTCGCCGCTGCAATCGGTGAGCTTGCCGGGGAGGCGCAGCTTCTTGGCATTGGTCGCGGTCTTGCGCTTGATCTCGCGTTCTGCCTTCCGCTTCAAACGCTCGTCCATGCGCTCCATCACCTCGCCGAGCAGCGCACGTCCACGTTCCATATTGTCGGTGAGGAAGTGGTCGAAATGGTCGCGCACTGCGTTCTCGACGAGGCGCGCGGCTTCGGGCGAGGTGAGGCGGTCTTTGGTCTGCGACTGGAATTGCGGATCGCGGATAAAGACGCTCAGCATCACCTCCGCGCCCGTCATCACGTCATCGGCGGTGATGTCCTTGGCCCTTTTCGCGCCGACCAGCTCGCCAAAGGCGCGAAGGCTTCGGGTGAGAGCCATCCGCAGGCCCTGTTCATGCGTGCCGCCATCGGGGGTGGGCACGGTGTTGCAATACCATGAGGTCGCACCATCCGAATAAAGCGGCCAGGCGATCGCCCATTCCGCCCGCCCGCGCAGATTGCCAGCCTCGTCGGGCGGAAAATCCTGCCGCCCGGTAAAGGGCTGTGCCGTTACGCATTCGCGGCTGCCGATCTGTTCGGCGAGGTGATCGGCAAGCCCGCCGGGGAACTTGAACACCGCTTCGTCAGGCACATCGTCGCTGGCAAGGCTGGCTGCGCACTTCCAGCGGATCTCAACGCCTGCAAACAGATAGGCCTTGGAGCGGGCAAGCTTGAACAGCCGCTTGGGGCTGAAGCGTTTGTCACTGAAGATTTCGGGATCGGGCACAAAGCTGACAGTCGTCCCGCGCCGGTTGGGCGCCGCGCCCAGAACTTGCAGCGGGCCTTGGGTAATGCCTCTGGAAAACTCCTGCGCGTAAAGCTGCCGCTCGCGCGCCACCTCGACGCGGGTTGCTACAGACAAGGCATTGACCACGCTCACACCGACGCCGTGGAGGCCCCCGCTGGTGGCATAGGCCTTGCCCGAAAACTTGCCGCCCGAATGGAGCGTGGAAAGGATCACCTCGAGCGTCGATTTGCCCGGAAACTTGGGGTGTTCATCGACCGGAATGCCGCGCCCATTGTCAGAAATTGACAGGCGGTTGCCTTCCTCCAGCCGCATTTCGATCCGCGTGGCGTAACCTGCGACAGCTTCGTCCATCGCATTGTCGAGCACTTCGGCCGCCAAGTGGTGGAGCGCGCGGTCATCCGTTCCGCCGATATACATGCCCGGCCGACGGCGCACCGGTTCAAGCCCTTCGAGCACTTCGATGGCGGAGGCGTTGTAATCGCCGCTTGTCGCGGGCGTTCCGGCAAACAGATCGTCAGACATGGCTGCAAGGTATAAGCGCTCTCCCCGCCCTCACAAGTAGGGGTGGGCCCGCGATGCATGCGGCATGCGTGCTTATCCCCCAAAGCCTTGGGGTGCCGGATCAACCTCCACCACCTCGCGCCCACGTACCTCCCGCACTTCCAGAGCACGTTCGATCACGCCGTTGCGGCCAAAGCGAAAGGCGCCGTCAACGCCAAGGAACCCGCCGGCATCGTAAAGCTGGGCTTGGGGGAAGTCGCTGCCGACCTTCCAGTCGCGCGCGACGCGCAAGGTGAGGAGCACCGCATCATAGCCGAGCGTGGCGACGCGCGCAGGTTTCGTCCCAAAGCGCGCCTCGTAGCTTTCGGCAAAGCGGCGGAAGCGCTGGTCGGAGACGGTGGAGAACAGCGCGCCGTTGAGAGCCGGTGCGCCAGCCAGCGCGGCATCGCCCGCCCACAGGTCGGTGCCCAGAATGCGCGCGCGCGCGCCGCGTTGCAACTCGCCTGCCGCCTGCACGGAAAGCCGCGCGCTGTCCGCGATGAGAACCGTGTCATAGCCCCCAGCCGAGCGGAGCCGCGCGGCGGCGCCCACAATCGAGGTATTCCCGCGGGAGTAGCTCTGGCGCGCTACCAGTGTGCCGCCGAATTGCCGCAGAGCATTCTCCAGTGCCGAGAGCGAGCGCGCCCCATAATCACCTTCGGGCGTGAGCGCGGCAAAGCGGTTTGATCCGCGCGCGCGGGCGAATTGGACAGTGCGGCGGATGGATTGTTCCGGGATCTGCCCCATCACGAACACGTTGCCGCCCGCTATGCTGGCATCGTTGGAAAAGCTGATCGCGGGGATCTTGCTGCCGCGAGTTGCCTCAATCACGGCGGGCACGCTGTCGGCAAATAAGGGGCCAAGGATCAGCTTGTTGCCATCTGCGACGGCTTGCCTTGCCGCAACGGCCGCGCCTTTGGCCGTATCATAGGTGGTGATCCTGAGGTTGCTTGCATTGGTATCGAGCAGCGCCATGGTGGTGGCATTGGCGATGGTCTGGCCGATCGCGCCGGTATCGCCTGTCATCGGCAGCAGCAGCGCAATCCGATGGCGGTCGGCATCGGCGGGAAGGGCTGTGGCGCTCGGCTCCGGGGTTGGCGCAGGCGGCGCGGTTACCGGGCTCTTGGGAATGACCTGACAGCCCGCGATCAGCACCGCAAGGCCACCCAGCGCCAGCGTGCGGCGGGTCATGCGGCCAAGCATCATGGCAGGCGATCCGGCCGGTGAGTGCCCGGCCCGAATTTGCAGCGCTTCCCTCAGCTTCATCCTTGCTCCCGTCCCAGCCTTGCGCCAAGGCTTGGCGCGTGACTGCTGTTTCATCAATTTCCGGCCCCGAAGGCCCCCTCGCCGCAGGTTTCTATATTGTCGCAACCCCGATTGGCAATCTTGGCGACATCACTCTGCGGGCAATCGAGGCTTTGCGGCGGTCAGACGTGGTTGCCTGCGAAGATACGCGGGTGACGGGCAAGCTGTTGAAGCACCTTGGCATCACCGCGCGGCTTGTGCGCTATGATGATCATGCCTCGGATGCGGCGCGTATCCGCCTGATAGAGCAGGCCAAGCATCACGCGGTAGCGCTGGTAAGCGATGCCGGAACGCCGCTCATTTCCGATCCCGGCTATCGGCTGGTGCGCGAGGCGAGAGAAGCAGGCGTAGCGATCACCACGATCCCGGGTGCTTGCGCGGCGATTGCGGGCCTGACACTTGCGGGCCTGCCCAATGATCGCTTCCTGTTCGCCGGATTTTTGCCTGCCAGGGACAAGGCGCGCATGGATGCCCTTGCCGGGCTGGCGGGCGTGGATGCGACGCTGATATTCTACGAGACTGCGCCGCGCCTTGAGCGCAGCCTGCGCGCGATCGCGGAACTCTGGCCAACCCGCGAAGTCGCCGTCGCGCGCGAGCTTACCAAGCTCCACGAGGAATGCCGCCGGGGCCTGGCGGGCGAATTGGCCGAACATTATGCCGCCCATCCGCCCAAGGGCGAGATCGTTCTGATGATCGGTCCGCCGATGGACGAGCCTGCGGGCGAGGTCGATGCCGATGCCCTGCTGCGCGCGGCGCTTTCCACGATGAGCCCGGCCAAGGCGGCAGGCGCAGTCGCCAAGGCAACCGGGCTTGATCGCGCCATGCTCTATGCCCGTGCGGTGGAGATGAAAGGCGCATGAGCGAGAAGCGCGAGCGGGCTGAACAACGCGGCCGCGAGGGTGAGGCCGAAGCGGCCATGTGGCTTGCCAATCAGGGCTGGCGCATTCTTGCCGAGCGCGTGAAGACGCCGCGCGGCGAGGTTGATCTGGTCGCCCGCAAGGGCACGCTGGTGGCCTTTGTCGAAGTCAAATGGCGGGCCCGCGCGGCTGATCTGGATTTCGCCATTGATGAATACCGTCTGCGCCGCGTCGCGGCGGCCGCCGAGGCGATCGCCCACAGCTATGCCGGGCCTGATGATGATCTGCGGATTGATGTGATCCTGCTTGCACCGGGCCGCAAGCCTGCCCACATCGAAAACGCCTACCAGCCTTAGAGGAAGCCCCCATGAGCCTTCGTATCGCCGTCCAGATGGACCCCTTGGACAGCATCAAGATTGCCGGCGATTCGACCTTTGCCCTGATGCTGGCTGCACAGGCGCGCGGGCATGTGCTCTATGAATACCATGTCGAAAGCCTGACACTCGATGCCGAGGACCGGCTGTTCGCGCATGCCTTTCCGGTGACTGTCCAGCGGGTGGAGGGCGCGCATTTCACGCGGGGCGAACAGGTGCGGCTTGATCTGGGCGCGGATGTCGACGTGGTGCTGATGCGGCAGGATCCGCCTTTCCACATGGGCTATATCACCGCCACCCATATGCTTGAGCGCATCCAGCATGAAACGCTGGTGGTCAATGATCCGGCCAATGTCCGCAACAGCCCGGAAAAGGTGATGGTGCTCAATTATCGCCGCTTCATGCCGCCCACGCTGGTCACGCGCAACGTGGATGAAGTGCGCCGTTTCATGGCCGAGCATGGCGCGATTGTGGTCAAGCCCATTCACGGCAATGGCGGCAAGGCGATCTTCCGCGTGCCGGAAACGGGCGACAATCTCACTGCGCTCTTCGAGGTATTCAACCAGACCTGGCCCGAGCCGCATATGGTCCAGCCCTTTCTTCCCGAGGTTGCGCAGGGTGACAAGCGGATCGTGCTGGTCGATGGGGTGGTGGCAGGCGCGATCAACCGCGTGCCGGGCGAGGGCGAGTTCCGTTCGAACCTTGCAATGGGCGGGAGCGCCGAGGCGACCGAGTTGACCGCTCGCGAGCGGGAAATCTGCGACGCGCTGGGGCCGGATTTGCGGCGGCTTGGCCTGACCTTTGTGGGCATCGACGTGATCGGGGGGAAGTGGCTGACCGAAATCAACGTCACCTCGCCCACCGGGATTGTCGCGATTGATCGCTTCAACGGGACGGATACGGCAGGCATGATCTGGGACGCGATCGAGGCGCGCGTGGCGGCGATGCAAGCCTAGCGCTTGGCCGCTCGGGGATGGGCGTTGCGGTAGTTTTCCAAGAGGCTTGCTGCGTCCACCCTGGTGTAGATCTGCGTTGATCCCAATGAGGCGTGGCCGAGCAGTTCCTGCAAGGAGCGAAGGTCGGCGCCCGCGCTCAGCAGATGGGTGGCAAAGGAGTGCCTGAGCGCATGGGGCGTTGCGGTATCGGGCAGGCCGAGCGCGCGGCGCGCCTGCGCCATCGCGCGCTGCACCATGCCTTGGGAAAGCGGGCCTCCCTTGGCCCCGCGAAACAGCGGTTCGGCAGGGGTAAGCGGGAAGGGGCAGGCCGCGACATATTCGGCAACCGCCGCGCGCACAATCGGCAGGATCGGCACCAGCCGCTGCTTGCCGCCTTTGCCTGTCACTTCCAGTACTTCGCCCAGGGGGTGATCGCGGCCCTTCAGCGACAGCGCCTCGGCAATCCGCAAGCCAGCGCCATACATGAGCAGCAGCACCGCCCGGTCACGCGCGCCGATCCATGTGCTGCTGGCAAGGCCATCGACAAGATCGGCGAGGTTCATCGCCTCATCGGGGGTGACGGGGCGCGGCAGGCCCTTCTTGATGCGCGGGCCGCGCAGCCGCGGCGGGGCGGGGTCGGGATCGCCTGCCTGTTCGCGGGCAAAGGCGATAAAGGCCTTCAAGGCCGAAAGTTCGCGTGCAGCACTGGTGTTGGCGAGCCCTTCTGCGCGGCGGCTCGCAAGGTGCGCACGCAAATCGTGGCTTTCGATGCGCGCTGCATCTGACCATGCTGCGATGCTGCGTGCTGCCACCAGCCGTTCGGCAGCGGTAACATAGGCCCGCACTGTATGCGGAGAGCGCCGCCGCGCCTCGGCCAGATGGGCGCGCCACTGTGCCATGATCTCGCGAGCGCTCATGCTGCAACCAGCGTGTCGGAGACAATCTCGCTCAGCAGCGCATCAAGCACAGGGCGGCCCTCCGCCGTCACGACCAGCCTTGTGCCCTCGCGCCGCACCAGACCAAGCCCATCGAGGCGAGATACGGCATGCGGGTCAACCAGATCGCGCCTGTCAAAGCGCTGCGCCAAATCGGCCAGATCAACGCCTTCGCTAAGGCGCAGCCCCATCAGCAAGGCCTCGGCCGCCTGTTCGCGGAGGAGCAGGGCGCGCTGCTCGCCTATGCCATGGCCTTGTTCGGCAACGGCGCGAAGAAAGTTTTCGGGCTTTTTGTGGCGCACCGTGGCAACGCCGCCGCGCCGCCCATGCGCGCCGGGGCCAATCCCGGCATAGTCCTGATAGCGCCAATAGGTAAGATTGTGGCGGCTTTCCTCGCCTGGCCTTGCGTGGTTGCTGGTTTCGTAAGCGGGCAGGCCTGCGCTCGCCGTCATCTCCTGCGTCAAGGCAAAGAGATCAGCGGCTGCATCATCATCCAATGGCGCAAAAACCCCGCGCCGCACATCACTTGCAAACCGCGTGCCGGGCTCGATCGTGAGCTGGTACAGCGAGAGGTGGCCGGTGCCTAACGCCAGCGCTTTGCTCAGCTCATCGCGCCACAGTTCCGGCGTGTGGCCGGGAAGCGCGTAAATCAGATCAAAATTGACCCTTTGGAAGGCTTTTTGCGCAATTTCGAGCGCATTGTAGGCATTAACGCCATCGTGCAGCCGCCCAAGCCAGCGCAAGGTGGCATCATCGAAAGACTGGACGCCAAGCGAGACGCGGTTGATGCCCACTGCTGCCAAGGCGGCAAAATTGGCCGCTTCGACCGAGGAAGGATTGGCCTCCAGCGTGATTTCGATACCTGGCGCAAAGCCCCACAGCGCTTCCGCCTCTGACAGCAACGCGGCCACGAGTGCAGGCGGCATCAGCGAAGGCGTGCCACCACCGAAAAAGATCGAGGTGAGCGCCTCGCCGCCCGCCAGCGCTGCCTCATGGCGCATATCGGCGATGAGTGCCGTCTTCCATGCAGATACATCCACACTTTCGCGCACATGCGAGTTGAAGTCGCAATAGGGGCATTTCCTGGCGCAGAACGGCCAATGGATGTAGAGCGCGCGGGCCATGCTTTGCAGTTTACACCCCGAACTGCGCGGCGACCAGCTTGGCAAAGGCATCGGCGCGGTGGCTGATGGCGTGTTTCTCTGCCGGTGTGATTTCGGCAAAGGTCTGAGATCGCCCGGCCGGCACGAACACTGGATCATATCCAAAACCAAGCGTTCCCCGCGGGGGCCAGACCAGCGAGCCCGGGCAGCAGCCCTCGTAAACGGCATATTCACCATCGGGCCAGGCGACAGCCAGCACACAGTGAAAGGCGGCGGAGCGATCAACGCCTGCGCCCTTCTCGGCGAGCATGCCTTCAACCTTGCCCATCGCCATGTACCAATCGCGGCCCGCGGGCCCTTCAAACCACTGCCTCTCGGCCCAGTCGGCGGTGTAGACACCCGGGCGGCCATCGAGTGCTGCCACGCTCAATCCGCTATCGTCGGCTAGAGCCGCAAGGCCCGAAGCTTCGGCCGCCGCGCGCGCTTTCAGCAGCGCGTTCTGCACGAAGGTGGTGCCGGTTTCGGCAGGCTCGGGCAGGCCCAATGATCCGGCCGAAATGCACTTCACCCCGTAAGGTTCAAGCAATGCGCTGATTTCCTTCAGCTTGCCCGCATTATGCGTGGCAATCACCAGGCTGCCCGAGCCAAGCCGACGGGTCATTTCACCGCGTCCATTTGCGCCGCAAAAATCCGGTCGCAGCCGATGCGGGCAAGGCGCAAGAGGCGCAAGAGGCCTTCCTCGTCATAGGTCGCGCCTTCGGCGGTTGCCTGCACTTCGGCAATCTGCCCACCCGAAATCAGCACGAAATTGGCGTCCGCATCCGCGCTCGAGTCTTCTTCATAATCCAGATCAAGCACCGGTGTGCCCTTGAAAATGCCGCACGAGATTGCGGCTACCTGCCCGGTAATCGGATCATGCTTGATATCGCCCGCCTTCATCAACCCGTTTACCGCCAGACGCAGCGCAATCCACGCACCTGAAATAGCGGCAGTGCGAGTGCCGCCATCGGCTTGCAGCACGTCGCAATCCAAGGTGATCTGCCGCTCGCCGAGCTTTTGCAGATCGACCACGGCACGCAAGGAGCGCCCGATCAAGCGCTGGATTTCCTGGGTGCGGCCTGATTGCTTGCCTTTGGCCGCTTCGCGCTGCCCACGGGTGTGGGTCGCGCGCGGGAGCATCGAATACTCTCCCGTTACCCAGCCCTCGCCCTTGCCGCGAAGCCACGGCGGCACATTGCGCTCAACGCTGGCGGTGCACAGCACGCGGGTATCGCCAAAGCCGACCAGCACCGAGCCTTCGGCGTGCTTGGTAAATCCGGTTTCGATCGTGATGGCGCGCATTTCATCGGGCGCGCGTCCTGACGGGCGCATAGAAGCTCCTTTGCTCAATCTGTCAGGGGCGCTAGGGGAAAGTCACCCCACCTCGCAAGCTTGCTCACATGGGAAATTGAGAAATAGTGCGATAGGCTCTAGCTAATCCACCATGGCCTCACTTCCGATCACCGAACTCACCGAACGAGCCCGCGAAATCTTTCGCCGGGTTGTGGAAGGCTATATCGAAAGCGGACAACCGGTCGGCTCTAAGACACTGGCGGCGGACGGAACATTGAATCTCTCGCCTGCCTCGATCCGGTCGGTGCTGGCCGATCTGGAGGCAGCCGGGCTGCTGGCTGCGCCCCATACCAGCGCTGGACGGATGCCAACCGATGCGGGCCTCAGGATCTTTGTTGACGGCATGATGAGGGTGGCCGAGCCCACCATGCAAGAGCGCGCGGCAATCGAGGCGCGGCTTGCCGAGGCCGGGCCCCTCGAGGCTGCTCTTGCCCAGGCGAGCGCGATCCTGTCGGATCTTTCGGGCGCAGCGGGCATGGTGCTGGTGCCCCAGCGCGAGGTCCGGCTTGCCCAGTTCAGTCTCGTGGATCTGGGGCAGGGCCGTGCCCTTGCGGTGCTGGTGGGCGAGGATGGATCGGTGGAAAACCGCCTCCTTGATCTGGGCGGCGCTGTGCCTCCCGGTGCGCTTGACCGGGCAAGCAACTATATCACTGCAAGGCTGGCAGGGCGCACGCTGGCTGAGGCCGCGCAGGCGATGCGGCACGAGATCACGGCGGGGCGCTCGCAGCTTGATGATGCGAGCCGTGATCTGGTGGAGCGAGGCCTTGCGGTGTGGACAACGGATGCGGCCGCGCGCCCGGTGCTGATCGTGCGCGGGGCGGCCAATCTGCTGGATGACGCTGCGCTCGGCGATATTGAGCGCGTGCGGATGTTGCTTGAAGATTTGGAAAACAAGCAGTCGGTGGCTGAACTGCTGGATTCGGCAAGAGAGGCCGAAGCGACGCGCATCTTCATCGGCAGCGAGAACCGCCTGTTCGCTCTATCCGGATCGAGCGTCATCGCCTCACCCTATCGCGACCGCGAGGGGCGCGTGGTCGGGGTGTTGGGCGTAATCGGGCCAACCCGGTTGAATTACGCGCGTGTCGTCCCCATGGTTGATCTCACAGCCCGTTCTTTGGGCAAGCTAATCGCTTGAATGGAAGCCAAGAGACATGATGGATAAAGACAAATCGCCCGATCAGGCGGTGGAAAATGAGTTGAAGGGCGTACCCGAGGACATGATCGAAGGCGCTGAGCCAGGCGATGGTGTGAGTGAAGCGCTTGAAGCGCTGCGCCGCGATCTCGAAGCTGCCAAGCAGGACCTGCTCTACGCGCAGGCCGAAACCCAGAATGTGCGCCGGCGCCTTGAGCGCGAAAAGGACGAGGCGCGGGCCTACGCCGCGACCGGCTTTGCCCGTGACATCCTGAGCGTGGCGGACAATCTCCAGCGCGCCATTGCTGCCATCCCCGATGCTCTGCGTGAAGACGAGGCGATGAAGGGTCTGGTGGCCGGCCTTGAAGCGACGGCGCGCGAACTGGAGAAAGTCTTTGCCAGCCACGGCATTACTCGCATTGCCGCGATGGGCCTGCCGCTTGATCCCAACCAGCATCAGGCAATGATCGAAGTGCCCTCCGAAGATGCCGAACCCGGCACCATTGTGCAGGAGCTGCAATCGGGCTGGATGATCAAGGATCGTCTGCTGCGCGCCGCGATGGTGGCCGTGGCCAAAAAGCCGGATTGAGGTTCGACGGGGCTTGAACTGCTCTTTGCTGGCCTGATGAGATTAGCCTTGCTCGGCGTTTGGCCCCTATCAAGCAGAGCACGCAACCACGCTCAATTGGCAGGAAGGCAGCAATTTCCAGATCCTCCGTCGGACATTCCGCACAAGCCCCATACAATGGCTCAGGATGTGGTTTGCCATGGGGTGATCTGGCGCCCTTGTTGAAGCGAGAGCCGCTGACGCAACACCATCCTCGCATGGTCCGGGCAGTTCGTCCGAACGTCGGGCGCGGGCGTTTCAAGACGCGTTTCGCGCAGATCAAGCCAAGCCTGGAGGGCAGCATGATCTGACAGAAACGGCCGTTCTGGTGTGTCTTGATCAGTCCGGATCGATGTCGGAACGAATGCCCCGGGTGAGTGGTTAATCGGCTTTCGCGATGGGTGCGCTCGAAGCGCATGGTGCTGCACCAAAGCTGGCGGGGTTAGCAACTGGCTCGCCAGCGCACTCATGCGTCTCGTCAGCGGCAAGGCTTCAGCCAACTTGCGCAATGATTGCCCCGGATTGCTGAGCGCACCTCAAGCTGAACGCTTGTTCATCCTGGAGCGGTGAAACCTTTCTGAGGCGCGGTGGGCGGTGGAACGGCATCATGGACGTTCTTGTTGAACATTCAGAGGTTTCAACAAGGAGGACCTTATGATCAAGCGTTTGAAATTCGCCGTGATCGGCGCGGCCTCGGCCGTCGCGCTGGGTGGGTGTGCGGGCAATTATGCAGGCGAGGGCGCCCTTGGCGGCGCGGCCGCTGGTGCGGCGGCGAGCGCTGTGACCGGCGGCAGTGTGACGCGCGGCGCGGCGGTGGGCGCGGCCGTTGGTGCGGCGGGCGGTTCCCTCATCCGCAAGAACGGGCGCTGCTACCGGCTCGACAATCGCGGCCGTGAACGCCGCGTGCGCTGCTAGTTTCGGGCACTGATCAGGCGGGCAGGGTGGCTCCGGGAAAGCGCACGAGGCTTTCATAAGCTGCCTTGCTCTCCGCGCCTTGGACCTGCGCCCCGCGCCGCAGCAAAAAGGCGTGCTGCACGATCATCGCCTGTTGCTCGATCCCGTAATCCTTGAGCGGCTTGCCCGCCACCAGTCTGTAACCATAGCGGCTCAAGGGATGTCGCGCAAAGAGCAGATACCAGCGCCCGCGCGTCTGGGACTGCCAGACATGTGTCATCTCGTGGATGAAGAGGCTTTGTGCGCCAAGGCTCGCCGCGCCGAAATCCTCGCAATAGGCATCGCCATAGGGATGGAAGTGGATGTGTCCCATTGGCGCCATCGTCACGCGGCGCGGCTGGAAGGGGAACCACTTGCGCCGCCTGATCGTGACGCGCGCATAATCAATCGCATCACCGAACATCTCGCGCGCCAGAGCCACCTCGCCGCGCGTCAGGCTGCGGCTGCCGCCGACCGGACAGGCCGGAGCATTGCCTCCTGCCCTGTCCGATGCGTCGGCCGTGTTCAGCGTTCAGACCCCGGCGCCATGATTTCTGCTTCGAATACATGGGTTGCCCCGCCTGACATGGTGAGCGTCACCTTCACCTTGCCGCCGGGTTCCCAATCGGGCGAAGGCTCCATCGCCATGACATGCAAACCGCCCGGCTTGAATGAGACCTCGGTGCCTTTGGTCAACGCAACCGGCAGAGCGTCGGTCATCTGCATCTTGTAATCATATTCGACATAGTCATGCATCATGCTCATGCCCGCACCCTCGACTTCGGCCTTGCGGATGCTGAGGCCTTTGTCGCCGCTGTAGGCAACGTCGAAATAGACCGCCGCCGGATTTGTCTTGACAGGATTGAGAACCAGGCGGGCGTTGCTTATCGCAATGCCCTCAACAACGCCGGGAGCGGTAGCAGCAGGAGCCGCTTGATCCGTCCCACCCGAGCATGCGCTCGCTATCATCAGCACGCCTGCAAGGCTCGCGCCCAACAGCGCTTTGCTGCCAATTGCAAATCTTTCCACCATCGAAATCCCTCTCCCAAGCCGCGCCGCAGCGCATCGTATGACAGTTAGGCGCTCTCATCTCTTGTGCCAAGCAAAACCGCTCCTATATCCGCGTCACAAACGAGCCGCTGAGGCGCTTTGCCGGATGATCGGGAAGTGTTGTGGGGCGGTGTCAAACTTATGAATGGATGGGATATTATGGGCAAAGTTATCGGTATTGACCTCGGCACCACCAATTCCTGTGTTGCTGTTATGGATGGCGGCAAACCCAAGGTCATCGAAAATTCCGAAGGGGCGCGTACAACGCCTTCGATCGTTGCTTTTACCAAGGATGGTGAGCGCCTGATCGGGCAGCCGGCCAAGCGTCAGGCGGTGACCAACCCCGACAATACCCTGTTTGCGATCAAGCGCCTGATCGGTCGCCGCTTTGATGATCCGCTGACCAAGAAGGACATGGAGCTCGTTCCTTACACCATCACCAAGGGCAAGAATGGCGACGCCTGGGTGAAGGCAGGCGGGGAAGAGTACAGCCCTTCGCAGATCAGCGCCTTTATCCTCCAGAAGATGAAGGAAACCGCCGAAAGCTATCTCGGCGAAACCGTCACGCAGGCTGTCATCACCGTGCCGGCCTATTTCAACGATGCCCAGCGTCAGGCTACCAAGGATGCCGGCCAGATTGCGGGCCTCGAAGTGCTGCGCATCATCAACGAGCCAACCGCGGCCGCGCTGGCCTATGGGATGGACAAGGACGATGGCAAGACCATTGCCGTTTACGATCTTGGCGGCGGCACCTTCGACATCTCGATCCTCGAAATCGGCGATGGCGTTTTCGAAGTGAAGTCGACCAATGGCGATACCTTCCTTGGCGGTGAGGATTTTGACAACGCGATTGTCGAACATCTGGCCGCCTCCTTCAAAAAGAAGGAAGGCATGGATCTCAAGGCCGACAAGCTTGCGCTGCAGCGCCTCAAGGAAGCGGCGGAGAAGGCGAAGATCGAACTCTCGTCCTCCGCAACCACCGAAATCAACCTGCCGTTCATCACCGCGCGCATGGAAGGTGGCACGACCACGCCCCTGCACCTCGTCGAAACGATCACGCGGGCAGACCTTGAAAAGATGGTCGATCATCTCATCCAGCGCACGCTTGAGCCCTGCAAGAAGGCGCTGGCCGATGCTGGCATCACCAAGGACAAGGTTGACGAGGTGATCCTGGTGGGCGGCATGACCCGCATGCCCAAGGTGCGCGAAGTCGTCGAACAGTTCTTCGGTGTTAAGCCCCATGCGGGCGTCAACCCCGATGAAGTCGTGGCCATGGGCGCTGCCATTCAGGCGGGCGTGCTCCAGGGCGATGTCAAAGACGTGCTGCTGCTCGATGTGACCCCGCTTTCGCTGGGTATCGAGACGCTGGGCGGCGTGTTCACGCGCATGATCGATCGCAACACCACCATCCCGACCCGCAAGACCCAGATCTATTCGACCGCCGAAGACAACCAGAACGCGGTGACGATCAAGGTTTATCAGGGTGAGCGCGAGATGGCAGCCGACAACAAGCTGCTCGGCAATTTCGACCTGATCGGCATTCCGCCCGCTCCGCGCGGGGTGCCACAGATCGAAGTGACCTTCGATATTGACGCCAACGGGATCGTCTCGGTGAGCGCCAAGGACAAGGGAACCGGCAAAGAGCAGACGATCAAGATCCAGGCCTCGGGCGGTTTGTCCGATGCTGACATCGAGCAGATGGTCAAGGATGCTGAAAGGTTCGCCGAGGAAGACAAGAAGCGCCGCGCCAAGGCTGAAGCCCGCAACCAGGCTGACAGCCTCGTGCACTCGACCGAAAAGCAGCTTGCCGAGCATGGCGACAAGATCGACGCGGCGACAAAGTCCGAAGTTGAGGCGGCGATTGCCGCTGTCAAGACGGCGCTCGAAGGCGATGATGCAGATAGTATCAACGCCAAGGCTCAGGAGTTGACGCAGGCCGCGATGAAAATGGGCCAGCAAATCTATGAGCGCGAGCAGGCCCAGGGTGCGGATGCAGCCGCCAGCGGCGCCGAGGAATCTGCCCCGCAGGAGGACGTGGTCGACGCCGAGTTCTCCGAAGTGGACGAAGACAAAAAGGGCTAAGGCTCCGTTTGAACCCGCCGCGCTGCCGCTTGCCCCCGACTGCGGAGGCTCGCGGCAGTCGCTTGGCGCTGGGGTTAGGTCACCATGTCTGCTGCATCTTTCGACTATTACCAGACGCTTGAGGTGTCCCGCGATGCCGATGGGAACGCGATCAAGAGCGCCTATCGCAAGCTTGCGATGAAATATCACCCGGATCGCAATCCGGGTGATTCTTCGGCCGAGGCCAAGTTCAAGGCGATCAACGAGGCCTATGATTGCCTTAAGGATCCGCAAAAGCGCGCCGCCTATGATCGCTTTGGCCACGAGGCCTTCACCCAAGGAATGAACGGCGGCGGAGGCGGTCCGTTTGGTGGCGGCTTCGGCGGCGGGCGCGGTGATTTCGCCGATATTGGTGATATCTTCGAGACCATCTTCGGCAGTGCCTTTGGCGGCGGCTCGGGTGCTCAGCGCCAGCAGAACCGACGCGGCGCTGATTTGCGCTATGATATGCAGATCACGCTCGAGGAAGCCTTCCACGGCAAGACGACCGAGATCGAGATCGACGTCTCGCAAACCTGTGAAACCTGCGATGGCACTGGCGCCAAACCCGGCACCAGCGAGCGGCAATGCAACCTGTGCGGCGGCATGGGCAGCGTTCGGGCCAAGCAGGGCCTTTTCGTGATCGAAAGGCCATGCCCTTCGTGCGGCGGACGCGGGATGGTGATCGAGGATCCCTGTCGCGATTGCCGCGGCGAGGGACGCGTGGATCGCCCGCAGACGATCAAGGTCGATATTCCGGCGGGGGTCGACACCGGGACTCGCATTCGCCTTGCCGGCAAGGGCGAGGCGGGGCAGCGCGGCGCGCCTGCGGGCGACCTTTACATCTTCTTGCATGTTGCCCCTCATCGCGTGTTCGAGCGCGAAGGCACGACGCTCACGACCCGGATCCCGATAAGCTTCACTACCGCAGCGCTTGGCGGCACTGTGAATATTCCTGATCTTGCGGGCGGCACGAACACCATCGAAATTCCCGCTGGCATCCAGTCGGGTAAGCAGTTGCGTCGGCGCGGGGCAGGCATGCCCGTGCTGCAGGGGCGCGGACGCGGCGATCTGGTGGTAGAGATCGTGGTCGAGACCCCGACAAAGCTTTCGCGCCGCCAGCGCGAATTGCTCGAGGAATTCCGGGCCACCGAAACCGGCGAAGAATGCCCTGAAAGCCGGGGTTTCTTTGATAAGCTGAAGGATGCCTTTGGCGCCTGAAGGTGGATTCCTGATCCATCAAGCCCGGTCTTGGCCGAGATGACAGCCTGCCTTCTGGGCACCTTGGGAGGATGGATAGAGCCAAACTGGACCAACGCCGATTTCGGAAAACCGGCGCAATGCTTGCAGCGCTTGGCGTTGCAAGGCGCGCAGGCAGGCAGGATGTGAAGCTCTGCGGGCCTGATATTCCAGACGCGTTGGTGCGCTCTTGCCGCGAAAGCCGCTCGAATACCGGCGCCCTATCGGTGGAGCTTTTCGCAGCACCATGATTGCGGCGAGTTTGTTGCCGACGGCTGATTCACCGCCCTTGCCCGTTCACAGCCATGCGGGGCAGCTGTCATTAGGTGGGCAGAGCTTAAGGCATCCGCTCCATCACTTCGGCGCGCAAACCGGAGATAAGTTCGCTGTCGAGCCGCCCGGCGGCTTCCTCTTCAGCCAATATGGCGAGGAAGGCTGCGCGCTTGTGCGCGGCGATTCGGGCACGCTCGATGCCGCCCGGCACGCTCGATGCGATGAAATCCACCATGCGTTCTGCGCCGTGGAGCCGTCCCCACAGATAATCATTCTCGCGGTAGGCGCGGCTGAAGAATGCGCCGAAATTGTAGAACTCGATGCCTCTCAGGCATGCTGTCGTGCCGCCCTCGCGGATTGAGCGGGCATCTTCGGGCGAGATGCGATCGACCTTGACCGGGTTGAACTCTTCGAGTCCCTCGCGTTGCAGCAGCGGCAGAGTTGCAACATCGTAGAAGGGAAAGCCGAGATAGGTGAGCAGCATCCGCCGCTTCAGTTCCTTTGGCATTTCTTCGAGTGCTGCGACCAGCAATTCCTCCGCCTCAAGGTCGGTTTGAGGCAAGAGCCGCTCGCGTTCGAGAAAATCGAGCACGTCGCCAGGCCGTTCGAGAACCCCGCGCGCCAGTTCGCAGAAATGTTCGCGCAGCATCGCGCTGTCATCCGCCCGGTAATAGAGCGCGAGCACACCATAGATCGCCTCGCGCGCAGCATCGAGCGCATCGTCAGGGATCGCAGGATCGGTTTGCCATTCACGCGAGAGTTTCTGCGTGAGGAGCTGCAGGCGTCGCACACGAAACCCGATATCATGCGCGCGGAAGAACGCGATCGCTTGCGCGCTGGCCGCACCGCTCGCCTCGGTCAAGTCCTCAAGGCCTCGCGCAGCGAGTTCGGCGCGCAGCACATCGGCGATCAGCGAGGCATCGCCAAGCCCGAGTTCAGGCGCGGCGGCATGAGTAAGACGGGCAAGCCTTGTGACAACCCCGCTGAACTTGGTGGCGCTATAGGCGGCAAAAGCAAAGCCTGATTGGGCAGCAGCGGCGTTTTGCGCCTTGGCGCGCCATGCCGCCAGCCGCTTGGGCGTCGGGCGATCAAGGAAAAAGGTATAGCCGAACAAGCGCTCGACCGCCGCGTCGATCTGGCCCTGCATTCCTTGCACAATGCCGCGCAGCCGCCTTGCATCGCGCGATTGCTGCTCGATCCGTTCGAGGTCATCCCGGATCGGTTGTTCGCGCGGAATGGTCGAGAGTGCACCGAAGATCGCGCCGAAAAAGCCGACCTTGGCCGCCTCGCCTGACGCAGGCGTGCTGCGGCGGTCAGGGCGCGGGTCGATATAGACGAAGCGGCGATCCACCTCGCGCGTCGATGGCCTGCTGTGCAGGGCTTCAAGCGCTGCTCCGAACGGCGCGTTGACCAGCACCGCCCCATCGATAAGCGCAGCGCTTTCCGCTGTGCCGTCGCGCACATGGACGGGCATGACACGGCGAAGGAATTCGCCGCGCGAGGCCCATTCAAGCCCCTGTGTTGCAGCTAGCTGGTCAATCTCCTCGAGCATCAGCGGCGGAAAAGCGCCCGGAAAGCTTGCCGTTGCGCGCGCAGCCAGCACCAGTTCCAGCCGATCGCCCAGACGCGGCGTGGCGCGGTCCGCGACGCGGGCGCGAAAGCGGATGGGCAAGCGGTGTTCGGTCTCGGCAATGATGGCAGGCGAATGCAGTCGCAGCAATTCGGCGTGGCCGCGAAAGTCTGTCACCGTTACCGCGAGGTCAACCGGATGCCCGGGCGGAAGCAGTGGTATGCCATCGCCTTGCGCCGCCATTTTGCTAAAGGCTTCGAAGAGCATCGCAGAAAAGCGCGCGCCCGAAAAGGGCGGGGCAAACCAGCGCAGACGCACAAAGTGCGAGACTTTCTCGCGCACCTCGCGCCGGGTTTCGCGCGCGACTGTCGCGCTGACCGTGTTACCGGGGCGACGCAGGAACCATTCGGCAATCGGTTGCGCCCACACCTTGGCATAGCGCCAATAGGGCTCAGCATCGGGATCGGTCAGCGCGCTCACATCGGCATTGGCGAGCCACAGGTCGGTGAGTGGCTCAAGGCTGTCGCCTGTGTGCAGCGCTTGTGCCAGGAACACGGCATTGATCCCGCCTGCGCTTGCGCCAGTCAGGATATCAGGAAGGACCCGCAGGCGAAGGTCATGGGTTCGTTCAATCTCCCCGAGAAGGGCAAGATAGGCGCCGGCCGCGCCCGGAAGCGGCGCTGTGCCCGGGGTATGGAATGCGCGGCTTGCGCGGGCAGCGTGCCAGATCTCCTTGGTGATGCCGTGCATGTAGACCGCAAGGCTCACACCGCCATAGCACACCAAGGCCAAGCGCAATTCTTTCTGCCGCATCATCGCTAATGTGCCGATAAAGCCGGTTAAGCGCAATTGCGTTCTTAATCTGTTCTGTTAAATCTCGGCAATGGTCAAAGCGAAGAAGCGGTTTGTGTGCACATCTTGCGGCTCGGTCTCGCCGCGCTGGCAGGGCCAATGCCCCGATTGCGGGGAGTGGAACACGCTCATCGAGGATGCGCCCGCTACAGTCTTTTCGCAAAGGCATGACTTGTCGCGCGGTGGGCGCGCGGTGGCGTTCGAACCGCTCAATCAACCGGTCGCCCTGCCGGTCAGGAAGTCCACTGGATTGGCTGAGTTTGACCGCGCATTGGGCGGCGGGCTGGTGCCCGGTTCGGCAGTGCTCATGGGGGGCGATCCGGGCATCGGCAAATCGACATTGCTGCTCCAGACGGCCGCCACCATCGCGCGGGACGGCAATGATGTCGTTTATGTCAGCGGCGAGGAAGCCGCCGGCCAGGTTCGGTTGCGGGCAGCACGCATGGGCGTCGCGGACGCGCCGATCCGGCTCGCGTCGGAAACGTCGGTGCGCGATATCCTCACCACGCTCGGACAAGGTCCGGCGCCGGCTTTGCTGGTGATCGATTCGATCCAGACCATGCATTCCGACACCATCGAAGGCGCGCCGGGCACGGTCTCACAGGTGCGGGGCTGCGCGCTCGAACTGATCCGCTATGCCAAGGAAAGCGGCTGCGCGCTGGTGTTGGTCGGCCATGTCACCAAGGACGGGGCGATCGCGGGCCCCCGGGTGCTCGAACACATGGTCGATGTGGTCATGAGTTTCGAGGGTGAACGCAGCCACCAGTACCGCATCCTGCGCGCGCTCAAAAACCGCTTTGGCGCGGTCGATGAGATCGGTGTTTTCGCGATGGCTTCAGGGGGCCTCCAAGAAGTCGCCAACCCCTCGCTCCTGTTCCTCTCGGGCCGTGAGGCGCCACTGGCGGGCAGCGCGGTGTTCCCGGCATTGGAAGGCACAAGGCCGGTGCTGGTCGAGATACAGGCGCTGATCGTGCGGCTGCAATCGGGCGCGACTCCGCGCCGCGCGGTGGTGGGCTGGGACAGTGGGCGGCTTGCCATGCTGCTGGCGGTTCTGGAATCGCGCTGCGGATTGAATTTTTCGTCAGCCGAAGTTTACCTTAACATTGCAGGTGGATACCGTCTCGGTGATCCCGCCGCCGATTTGGCGGTCGCCGCCGCGCTGGTTTCCGCACTTGCGGATAAGCCCTTGGCGGATAAGTCAGCTTGGTTCGGCGAGGTCAGCCTTGCAGGCGAGATCCGCCCGGTTGCCCATGCGGGTCTAAGGCTGCGCGAAGCGGCCAAGCTCGGCTTTGTGCGGGGCTATGGGCCGGCAGGCGCCGGTCAGGACGCGGCGGGCATTAACTATCGCGCCTTGCCCGCGCTTGCGAACCTCGTTGACCAGGTAATGAGCAACGCATAATTCCCGGTGTGATGACCGGCCTCGATTACATCTTGTTATTCGTTATCGGGGTGGCCGGCGTGGGTGGCTTCATGCGCGGGCTCGCACAGGAGGTGTTCTCGCTTGCCGCGTGGTTTCTCGCGGCATTTGCCATCCATTATCTCCACGAACCGCTGACCTCGGCCTTGGTCACCTCCATCCGCAGCGATGTCAGCGCCAGCCTGCTTGCTTTCTCGCTGTTGCTGCTGGTGCCCTATGCCGCGATGAAGGTGATTGTCGGCAATGTCAGCGAGGCGCCTGAAGGCGGCGTGCTGGGGCCGGTTGACCGGGTGCTGGGCTTTGGTTTTGGCGCGGTCAAAGGGGTGCTGGTAGGCGTGTTTGCCTTTTCCATGCTGGTGATCGGTTATGACGATACCTGGGGCTATCGCGGACGACCGGTGTGGATCGTGACCGCGCGCAGCTATCAGGCAATCGATACTTTCTCGCGTGAGCTTGTGCCACTTATCGCGCACAAGCGCGAGGCATTGCGCGGCGAGGCCGAGGCGCGCGACAAGGCGGCAGCCGAGGCAGCAGCGCAAAAATGACGCTCTACACCCCTGCAATCCTCGCGCTGGCGGCAGAGCTTGCCGATTACCCCCTGACCGGTCAATTCTCGCACCGAGCCAGCGCACGATCGCGGATGTGTGGCAGTGTCATCGACATTGCTCTTGACTGTGATGCGAGCGGGGCGATCAGCCGGGTGGGGTTGCAGCTTGCGGCCTGCGCCATGGGGCAGGCATCCGCTGCGATCATGGCGGCAGGCATCAAAGGCCGCACCGCGCCAGAAATCGCTGCTGTCCATAATGCCTTGCAAGCCTGGCTGGCGGGCGAGGGCACCTTGCCCGAATGGCCGCAGATTGACCTGCTTGTCCCTGCTTTGCCGCATAAGGGGCGTCACGGCGCGCTGCTCCTGCCGTGGACGGCGGCGCTCGAGGCGCTTTCCAGCGCCGAGGCAAGACGCTAGAGCCTTGGCCCAGCAACGCGCCCGCAAGCGGGCCAAGGGGTTTAGGGAATATGGCAGAAGCCGAAGCGCTGGCTGCGCGTCAGCCGAGCGAGCAGGAAATCCGGTTGGTGATCGGTGCATCAAGCGCGGGCACCATCTTCGAATGGTATGATTTCTTCATCTACGGAACGCTTGCCTATATTTTGAAAGATGCCTTTTACGATGTCGATAACGACACGCTGGGCTTGCTGCTGGTGTGGTCGACCTTTGCGGTAGGCTTTGCCTTCCGCCCGATCGGCGCCATTCTGTTCGGTTTTCTGGGCGACAAGCTGGGGCGCAAATACACCTTCCTTGTCACTGTCACCCTGATGGGGATTGCGACCGCGGGCGTTGGTTTTATCCCCACGGTGGCCAGCATTGGCATTGCAGCTCCCATTATCGTGATCCTCTTGCGGGTCATTCAGGGGCTGGCGCTTGGCGGTGAATATGGCGGGGCTGCGATTTATGTCGCCGAGCACGCACCGCCCGAAAAGCGCGGCTATTATACCAGCTTCATCCAGGCGAGCGTGGCGGGTGGCTTCGTGCTCTCGATCATTGTGGTGCTGGCTTGCCGCTTTCTCATCCCGGCTGATGATTTTGCCGCCTGGGGCTGGCGCGTGCCGTTCCTGCTTTCGCTCATCCTGCTGGCGATTTCGCTGTGGATGCGGCTCAAACTCTCGGAAAGCCCGGTGTTCAAGGCAATGAAGGAAGCGGGCGAAACGGCGGGCAATCCCTTCGTCGAAAGCTTCACCTATCCCGGCAATCCCAAGCGCATTTTTGTGGCGCTATTCGGCATTACCGGCATCTTGACGACGATCTGGTACACCGCGTTCTTCTCTGGCATGAGCTTCCTGCGCGGGCCGATGCATGTCGATGATCTGGTGGTGGAGCTGATCCTGCTGATCTCGGGTCTCGTTGCGATGAGTTTCTATCTCATCGTTGGGAAATGGTCTGACAAGGTGGGGCGCAAGTTGCCGATCATCGTGGGCGCAGTTGCGACGCTGGTGCTGCTTTTCCCCGCGTTCTGGGGATTGGGGGCGCTGGCCAACCCGGCGCTGGAACGTGCCGCTGAGGCCACGCCAATCACGGTGAGCGGGCCCGCATGCGTGACCGATCCCTTTGCCGAGTTGTTCAAGCGCGAGCAGTCCGATTGTGGCAAGATCCTCGAAACCCTCACCGCCTCGGGCGTGCCTTACACGCTCAGACCGGGCAGCGTTCTGTCTTTGAGCGCAGGCGGCACGGCGATTCCGATTGAGCCGGAATGGCTGGAGAGCGGTGCGGCACGGCGCGCCGGGATCCATGCAGCGCTGGGCCAATTCGGGTTTGATTTTTCCAAGCAGAAGCCCGGATGGGCCAACCTTGCCGGGATTGTGGCGATCCTGTTGCTCTTGGGCCTGCTCTCGGCGCTGACCTATGGGTCGGTGGCCGCGCTCTTGTCGGAGATGTTCCCTCCGAAGATCCGCTATTCCTCGATGTCGATCCCCTATCACATCGGCGCCGGCTATCTCGGCGGGTTTCTGCCGCTGATCGCGGGTGTGATCGTGGCAAGCACCGGGAATATTTACGCGGGCCTGTGGTATACGTGGGTCGTGGTGGCCTTTGGTCTTGCGGTGGCATGGTGGGGCATCCCGTGGGGCCCGCCGCGAGATTTTGCGGATGACTGAGTTGCCCGCCCCGCCGCCGCCCTCGCTGAGGCTGGTGGTGGACCGAGACGCGCTCAAAGCCAACTGGAGGGCGCTCGATACGCTTTCGGGCACAGCGCTTGCGGGCGCAGCGATCAAGGCGGATTGCTATGGCCTTGGACTTGCAACCTGCCTTCCGGCCTTGCGCGATGCGGGCTGCGTGCAGTTCTTTGTCGCGCATTGGAGCGAGGCTGCCGCCGCCATGGCTCATGTCCCGGCCCATCAGATCGCAGTGCTGCACGGCCCGCTGACCGCGCAGGATGCAGCCTTTGCCAAGGCCACCGGGGTTGTGCCCGTTATCAATTCGCTCCAGCAGGCGCAGGTGTGGGCCGCGGCAGGCGGCGGGCCCAAAAGCGGCAAATGCCATCTGATGGTCGACACCGGGATCAACCGCATCGGGATCAGCCCTGCTGATGCCAGCGATCCGGCGATTGCCGCGCTCGACATAGACTTGCTCATGAGTCACCTTGCCAGTGCCGACGAAGATAGCAGCATGAACGCACGCCAGCTTGCTGCCCTGCGTCAGGTCGCTGCGATTATCCCGCACCAGCGTGTGAGCCTTGCCAACAGCGCGGGTATCGCATTGGGACCGGACTATGCCTGCGATCTGACCCGTCCCGGCCTTGCGCTCTATGGCGGGGTGCCGCGCGGCGAGCTGGGGGATGTGATCCGTCCCGTGGCCCGGATCGAGGCCGCGATCTTGCAGACCCGCAGGATCGAAAGTGGCGAAAGCGTCGGGTATAATGCAACCTTCACCGCGCCTGCAGCCATGACAGTAGCCGCTGTCTCGCTGGGCTATGCTGATGGCTTCCTGCGCTGCCGCGGTCCTGGCAATGTGCTGCGGCGCGGCGATGCGCTGCTGCCGATCCTTGGCAAGGTCTCGATGGACATGATCGTGATCGACCTTGCCCAGGCCCCGGATCTGGCGGCTGGTGACTGGCTTGAAGTGCCCTTTGATCTGCCCGATGCTGCGCGGCAAAGCACTCTTTCGCAATATGAATTGCTCACGACCATTGGCCCGCGCTTGCGTTGCGCTGGATAAGCCGGGTGTGGCTTATTGCGCTGCACATATTGCAGATGCTAAAAACACAGCCACTTTGGGTTAGGGATAAAGCATGTCACGCAAAGCTCGCGAGGCCGCCGCGCAGGAAGGCGGCTCGGTCATCATCAAGAAATACGCCAATCGCCGACTCTACAACACCGCCTCCTCGAGCTATATCACGCTGGAAGACCTTGCCGGCATGGTGCGCGAGAATGTCGAGTTCCAGGTGCTCGATGCCAAGACTGGCGACGATATCACCCACTCGATTCTCACGCAGATCATCATGGACGAAGAGGCCAATGGCACCCAGCAGATGTTGCCGGTAAGCTTTCTTCGGCAACTCATCGGCATGTATGGCAATTCGATGCAGGCCCTGATGCCGTCCTATCTTGAAGCGAGCATGGACAATTTCCGTACCAATCAGGCCAAGATCCGCGAAGCCTTTGATAAGGGCATGTCGGCCGGGCCGCTGGCGGCGATCCATGAAACCAACATGGCGATGATGCGCGCGGCTGCCGAGGTGTTTCTGCCTGGTGCGATGGCTGGCAAGTCCGCCGAGAAAAAGCCCAGCGCAAGTGCAGCTGCAAGCAGTGACGAGCTCGCCGCCCTGCGCGAACAAATGGCCGCCATGCAAAAGAAACTGGACGAATTGGGCAAATAGCGCTTAGCGGCCCCTGCGCGCCCGGCCAAGCGCTCCCATTGTTCAAGCAGGAAGCCATAACCCGTGTCCAACATCCGCCACGCGCTGACCATCAAGCGCGAAGACGATTTCGCCAAGTGGTATCAGGAAGTCATCAGCGCCGCCGATCTCGCCGAGGAATCCGGCGTGCGCGGCTGCATGGTGATCAAGCCGTGGGGTTATGGCATCTGGGAGCGCATCCAGCGCCTGATGAATGATCGGATCAAGGCGGCGGGCGTGCAGAATTGCTACTTCCCGCTGTTCATCCCGTTGGCCAACTTTACCCGCGAGGCGGAACATGTCGAAGGCTTTGCCAAGGAAATGGCTGTCGTCACCCACCACCGCCTGATAGCGGACGGGAAGGGCGGGCTGATCCCTGATCCCGAGGCCAGGCTGGAGGAGCCCCTGGTGGTGCGCCCGACCTCGGAGACGATCATCGGCGATGCGATGGCGCGCTGGGTGCAGAGCTGGCGCGACCTGCCGCTGCTGACCAACCAGTGGGCGAATGTCGTGCGCTGGGAAATGCGTACGCGGATGTTCCTGCGGACCAGCGAGTTTCTCTGGCAGGAGGGGCACACCGCGCACGAAACCCGCGAGGACGCGCTCGCCGAGACCCACCGCGCGCTGGAAATGTATCGCGCTTGCGCCGAGGATGATCTCGCGCTCCCCGTGATCGCGGGCGAGAAGCCGGAGAATGAACGCTTTCCCGGCGCGGTTGAGACGTGGTCGATCGAGGCGATGATGCAGGATGGCAAGGCGCTGCAGGCGGGCACCTCGCATTATCTCGGCACCAATTTCGCGCAAGCGGCAGGCATCCGGTATCAGGACCGCGAGGGCGCGCAGCAATATGCCCACACCACCAGCTGGGGCGTTTCGACCCGGCTGATCGGCGGCGTCATCATGACCCACGGCGACGATGATGGTCTGCGCGTCCCGCCCGCCATCGCGCCGCACCAGATCGTGATTATCCCGATGCTGCGCGAGGCGCCGGAGGATGCCGCGCTGATCGAATATTGCGAGCAGGTGCAAGCTGCGCTCACATCGCAGACCGCGCTCGGGGAACGGGTGCGCGTGCTGCTGGATACCAAGCCCGGCAAGGCGGCGGCCAAGCGATGGGATTGGGTGCGCAAGGGCGCGCCGCTCATCATCGAAGTCGGCCCGCGCGATATGGCCGAAGGCAAGCTTGCCGTGCTGCGGCGCGATGGCTTGTGGAACAAGGCCAATGGCAAGCCTGCCTTCACCTATCCTGCAAAGGATGATTTTGTCGCAAGCGCAGGCGCGCTGCTCGCAAGCATCCAGCAGGCACTTTATGAAGAGGCGCGCGCCCGCCGCGATGCCAACATCACGCGCGATCTCACCGACTGGACGGAAGTCGCCCGCCATTTCGACAGCAGCGGCAAGTATCCGGGTTGGGTCGAGGTGCAGTGGTCGAAGCCGACCGGACCCGCGCTTGAAGCCGTGGTGGAACAGCTCAAGGCGCTCAAGCTCACCATCCGCAACGTGCCACGCGGGGCGCAAGCGGCTGCCGGCGCCTGCATTTTTACCGGTGCACCGGCCACCGAACGCATTGTGATTGCCCGCGCCTATTGATCTGGCGCGCAGGCCGGGTCACTAGGGGGCATGATCAAATATGCCCTGATGCTTGCCGCCCTGATCGCCGCTCCGGTCGCTGCCCAGAACGCTCCGGCGCGCCATCCGGCCGAGGCTGTCTCGCAAGCACGCCTGCGTGCGGATGTCGAAAAATTGGTGAGCTTCGGCACGCGCCACACGCTGTCATCGCAGACCGATCCCAAGCGTGGGATTGGCGCGGCAGTGGATTGGGGGCTTGCAGAGTTCAAGCGCATTGGCGCCAGGTGCGGCAACTGCCTTGAGGTGCTCCCTGTTGGTGAAACTGTCAGCGGCTCGCGCATTCCCACGCCGACACTGGTCCGCAACGCGGTCGCCATTCAGCGCGGCACCGAGCGTCCCCATGAAGTGGTCATCGTGCAGGGCCACATCGACAGCCGTGTTTCGGATGTGATGGACGCGACTTCCGATGCGCCGGGGGCCAATGATGATGGCTCCGGGACCGCCTTGGTGATCGAGGCGGCGCGGGTGCTTTCGGGTACGAAATATCCCACCACGATCATCTACGCCCTGCTGTCGGGCGAGGAACAGGGGCTTCACGGCGGGCGCATCCTTGCCGATTGGGCCGAGGCGCAGGGTTTCCTTGTCAAGGCCGTGCTCAACAATGACATTGTCGGCAATTCCTGCGGAAGCGATGGCTATTGCGAGCCCCGGATCGTGCGCGTCTTCTCTGAAGGTCCGCGTGCTGACCTCACCGACACGCTGCGCGCTGCGGCAACCCGCTTTGGCGGCGAGAATGACACGCCCTCGCGCAACCTGTCGCGCTGGGTGGCGGGGCTCGCTGCACAGCATCCGCAGGAAATGCAGGTCCGGCAAATCTGGCGCACTGATCGCATGGGGCGCGGCGGGGATCAGGTGCCGTTCCTCCAGAAAGGTTACCCCGCGATCCGTTTTTCCGTCGGCGTCGAGGATTACAACCACCAGCATCAGGACATCCGCACCGAGAACGGGGTATTTTACGGCGACACTATCGAGGCGATGGACTTTGCCTATCTTGCGGGCGTGACCAAGCTCAATGTTCGCGCCTTGGATGCGCTTGCCCGTGCGCCCATGCCGCCACGCGTAAGCGTGGATGCCGCCGTGCGGGTGGATACCGAGGTGAAGTGGCAGGCTGTGCCGGGGGCAAAATTTTATGCGCTTGCCACCCGTGCGACCGATGCCCCCGAATGGGGCAAAGATCCGGTGCGTGTCTATGTGGATGGGCACGGGGCAGAGAGCGCTGCGGCCACAAACGAGGGCCACGCTTTTACGCGAGTCGTCAAGCTGCGGGGCGATGACTGGATGTTCGGCGTTGCGGCCTGTGCGGGGGACTATTGCTCGCCGGTTGCCAGCGCGGTGCCCGGCGGGGCGTTCGAGCCGGTCGCCAAGTAATCGCGCACAGCCCTTCGACAAGCTGATGCTGAAGCGCTAAGGGGAGGGCATGGCCAAACCTCCCAAGCGGGCTCCCGGCATGCCGACGGCAGCCGATGTGCTCGCATTCATCCAGTCCTCCGATATGCCTGCAGGCAAGCGCGAGATCGCCAAGGCGTTCGGTCTCAAGGGGCAGGAGAAGATCAAATTGAAGGCCTTGCTGAAAGACATGGCCGAGGAAGGCCTGATCGACGGCAAGAAAACCGCCTATCACCGCATGGGCGGCGTGCCCAAGGTAACTGTGCTCAGGATTATCGGTGTGGATGACGGCGATCTTGTCGCAATCCCCGATAATTGGGCGGACGACGCGCCGGGAGAGCCGCCGCGCCTCACCATCCGCGAGGTGCGGGGCAGGGGCTCCAAGCCCGTCGGCCCGGCCCTGCGCCGCGGTGACCGGGTGCTCGCCCGTACCGAGGAGACACCCGAGGGCTGGCGCGCATTCCCGATGAAAAAGCTGCCGGCGCGCAGCGAAGGCCTGATGGGCATTGTCGAGCTTGACGGCACCGGCAAGGCGTGGCTCGCTCCCGTCGACAAGCGGGTGCGCCAGTCGGCGCGCATTGCCGATCTTGGCGCAGCCGAAGAAGGCCAACTCGTCATTGCTGAACGGATCGGCCGCTCCGAACGGGCGGGTGTGAAGGTCATCGAGGTGATCGGCGATCCGCTCGCGCCGCGCTCGTTCAGCCTGATCGCCATTGCCAAACACGGCATCCCGCATGTCTTTCCCGATGGCGTGATCAGCGAAGCCAAGGTTGCCGCCAAACTCCCGCTGTCGGCCGACACCCGCGAAGACCTGCGCCATTTGCCGATCGTGGCGATTGACCCGGCCGATGCGCGCGATCACGATGATGCGATCTGGGCCGAACCGGATGGCAAGGGCGGTTTTCGTGCGGTAGTGGCCATTGCCGATGTGAGTTTCTACGTGCGTCCCGGCTCGGCGCTTGACCGCGAGGCGCGCAAGCGCGGCAATTCGGTCTATTTCCCCGACCGCGTGGTGCCCATGCTGCCCGAGGTGCTTTCGGCTGATGTCTGCTCGCTCAAGGAGGGCGAAGACCGCGCGGCCATGGCCTGTCACTTGGCGATTGATGCCGAGGGGAAAGTCACCAAGTTCCGCTTCACCCGCGCGCTTGTCAGGATCGCGCACAACATCGCCTATGAGGACGCCCAGGCAGCGGTGGATGCAGGCGATCCGCCTGAATATCTGGCGCACCTGTGGGCAGCATGGCGCGCGCTCGCGGCGGCCCGCCATGCCCGCGATCCGCTCGAACTCGAAGTCCCGGAACGGCGCGTTGTGCTGGATGAAGAGGGCCGGATCGCCAGCATTACCGTGCGCGAAAGGCTTGATGCGCACCGGGTGGTGGAAGATTTCATGATCGCGGCCAATGTCGCGGCGGCCAAGGCGCTGGAGGCAAAGACGGCCCCTGTCGTCTACCGCGTCCACGAAGCGCCACAGCGCGAGAAACTGATTGCGCTGCGCGATTATCTCGCCACGATGGGCAAGAAGCTCAGCCTAGGCCAGGTGATCACGCCCGGCCTGTTCAACCGGATGCTGAAAGACATCACCGACGAGGCGGAAAAGGCTCAGGTGATGGAAGCGGTCCTCAGAAGCCAGATGCAGGCCTATTATGGGCCTGCCAATGCCGGGCATTTCGGGCTCGCGCTCGGATCATACGCGCATTTCACATCGCCGATCCGTCGCTATGCCGATTTGCTGGTGCATCGCGCGCTGGTGGATGCCTACAAGCTTGAGCAGCCTGTGCCCGATAGCGCGTTGCCTGCCACCAGCGGGCTTTCTGACCGCGACCGGGCGAGCTTGCAGCAAGTCTCCGATGCGATCAGCCAGACCGAGCGCCGCGCCATGGAAGCAGAGCGGGAAACCATTGATCGCTATGTTGCAGCATGGCTTTCATCGCGGGTGGGCGAGGTGTTCGACACGCGCATCACCGGGGTGCAGAGCTTCGGGTTCTTTGCGACCATCGTGGGCCTTGGCGGCGACGGGCTGGTGCCGGTCTCGACTTTGGGTGCCGAACGCTTCCGCCATGATGAGGCAGCGCAGGCGCTGGTGGGCACCGAAAGCGGCACGACCTATGCGGCAGGCGACCGGTTGAGGCTGAAGCTGGCCGAGGCCAATGCGCTCACCGGCGCGCTCAAGTTTGTGCCGTTGGACAGCACCGGGCAGGCGATCGAGCCGCGCGGGGGGCGGCCCGATGATCGCCCCAAAGGCTCGCGAAAAGTCGGCGGCTATATTGCTGGCAAGCGCGGTCGTCCGGGCAATATCCGCCATCAGGGCAGGCGGAAATAGGCCTTGTTCAGGCGCCAGTATAGTCGGCAGGGACAATGAACAGCGGGCAGGGCAGGTTGCCTGCTGCGCCCGAAAAATGGGTCACCAGGGGGCCGGGATTGCTGCCCTTGGCCGCACCGAGCACGAGCGCGGCAATCCCCGGATGCTTTGTGAGGTATTCGCTCACGATTTTCTGGCTATTGCCCACCATGACGGAAATCGTCGGCATTATACCGCTTTCGGCAAACAGATTGCCTGCCACGGCGTGGGCAAGCATCTCTGCCCGGTCGCGCGCTTCGGCCTCTATTGTCGCCTGAACGCCGCCGAATGCGCTGAAGCTCTGTTGGGGAACCAGCGCCAGCAGGTGCACTGTCCCTTCACAAGCAGCGGCTTGACTTGCGGCAAAGCGCAGCGCCGCCGAGGCTTCCTCGCTTTCGTCGATGATCACCACAAAAGTTCGCATTGCCAGCCTCGCTTGCGGCGATTTATCCGTGCATTCGTATGGTTTGGCAAGACCATGCGCGCCAAGCCTTGCGGCCTGTGTCCAAATTGGCCAGAGAACCGGGCCAAGGTGATCGTTTGTTCGGGAGTGTCAGTCCGTCATGGCTGTTGAGATCAAGATGCCCGCCCTTTCCCCCACGATGGAAGAGGGCACGCTGGCGCGCTGGCTGGTGAAAGTCGGCGATAGGATTCAGTCGGGCGATGTCATGGCCGAGATCGAAACCGACAAGGCAACGATGGAATTCGAAGCGGTCGATGAAGGCGTTCTCACCGAAATCCTGATCGAGGCAGGCACGGAACATGTGAAGGTCGGCACGGTGATCGCGCGCCTTGCGATGGACGGCGAGGAGGCGGCGAGTGCGCCTGCGCCAGCTCCGGCAGCCGCCCCGGAACCTGCGCCGGCGGCTGCACCTTCGGCGGATGGCCCGGCTGCAACGCCGACTGCGCGGCGGCTTGCCGAGCAAAGCGGGATTGACCTTGCGAGCCTCATCGGCACTGGACCCAAGGGCAAGATCACCCGGGAAGATGTCGAAGCGGCGATTGCCAAAGGCGGCGGCGCGGTGGCGGCGCCCCCCGCAGCGGCGCCCCCGGCAGCGTCAGCCGCGCCAGCGCCCGCACCTGCTGCTTCGGGCCAGCGCATCATCGCCTCTCCGCTCGCCAAGCGGATTGCGGCGGACAAGGGCATTGACCTGGCGTTGGTCAAGGGCACCGGCCCCAATGGCCGGATTGTGCGCGCCGATGTGGAAGGTTTCGATCCCGCAAGTGCGCCCCAGCCTGCGCCCGCCGCCGCGCCGCAGCCCGCGCCTGCTCCCGCTCCGGAAATCGCAGGCGGTGCGCCCTTTACCGAGGATAAGCTCTCCAATGTCCGCAAGGTGATCGCCCGGCGTCTCACCGAGAGCAAACAGACTGTCCCGCATTTCTATCTCACGATCGACATCCGGCTTGATCCGCTGCTCAAGCTGCGGAGCGAGCTCAACGCCGCGCTGGAGCCGGACGGCGTGAAGCTTTCGGTGAATGACTTCCTGATCAAGGCGCTTGCCCGTGCACTGGTGCGCGTGCCGCAATGCAATGTGAGCTTCCATGGCGATACGCTGCGCCGCTACGCGCGGGCCGATATTTCGGTAGCTGTTGCCGCGCCGTCTGGCCTCATCACGCCTGTCATCACCGAGGCCGATAGCAAGAGCCTCAGCGTGATTTCCACCGAGATGAAGGCGCTTGCCGGCAAGGCGCGCGAGGGCAAGCTGATGCCCCATGAATATCAGGGCGGCACGGCGAGCCTTTCCAACCTCGGCATGTTCGGGATCAAGCAGTTCGACGCCGTCATCAACCCGCCGCAGGGCATGATCCTTGCTGTCGGCGCGGGCCAGCAGGCGCCCTATGTGGTGGATGGCGCGCTCGCCGTGGCGACTGTGATGCACGCATCGGGAAGCTTCGATCACCGCGCGATCGATGGCGCAGACGGCGCACAGTTGATGGAAGCGATCAAGCAGCTGTGCGAAAACCCGATGGGGCTGGTGGTATAGCTGTCACTGTCTCACGGCGTATCTCCGACCAGATTTTGTTTAATCCTCCCCAAGGATATCCTCATGGCTAAAGAATATGATGTGATCGTGCTTGGCTCGGGCCCCGGCGGGTATGTCGCCGCCATTCGCTGCGCGCAGCTCGGGCTCAAGACCGCGATTGTCGAGCGCGAGAACCTGGGTGGCATTTGTTTGAACTGGGGCTGCATCCCGACCAAGGCGATGCTGCGCTCGGCCGAGATCTTCCATTATATGAGCCACGCGAGCGATTACGGACTTGTTGCCAAGGGGATCGAGGCGGATCTCGCTGCCATCGTCAAGCGCAGCCGCGGGGTGGCCAAGCAGCTTAATCAGGGCATCGGCCACCTGATGAAGAAGAACAAGATCACCGTCCACATGGGCGAGGGCAGGTTGACCGCTGCGAACAGCCTCACAGTCATGGGCGAGCAGGGCGAAGAACAGCTTACCGCCAAGCATATTGTCGTTGCCACCGGTGCGCGTGCCCGCGATCTGCCTTTCGCACCCGCTGACGGCAAACGGGTGTGGACCTATCGCCACGCGATGACGCCTGCCGAACTGCCCGCCAAGCTGCTGGTGATCGGGTCGGGTGCGATCGGGATCGAATTTGCGAGCTTCTACAACGACCTTGGCTCGGAAGTAACTGTCGTCGAAATGCTCGATCGGATTGTGCCGGTCGAGGATGCGGATGTCTCCGGCTTCCTGGAAAAAAGCCTCAAGAAGCAGGGCATCACCATTATGACCGGCGCGAGTGTCGAGGCCGTCAAGGTTTCGGACAAGGCTATCACCGCGACCATCAAGGACAAGGCGGGCAACAGCAGCACCAGCGACTTCACCCATGTCATCGTCGCGATCGGGATCGTGCCCAATACCGAGAATATTGGCCTTGAAGGCCTTGCCGATATGGAGCGTGGCTTCATCCAGATCGACCCTTACGGCCGCACCAAGACGCCGGGATTGTGGGCCATCGGTGACTGCACGCCGGGGCCTTGGCTGGCGCACAAGGCAAGCCACGAGGGCGTGACCTGCGCCGAGGCTATCGCGCAGGAAATGGGCAACACCGAAGTCCACCCGCACCCCCTGAACCGCAACAACATTCCGGGGTGCACCTATTGCCACCCGCAGATCGCCAGCGTGGGCCTGACCGAAGCCAAGGCGAAAGAAGCAGGCTACCAGGTTCGCGTCGGCAATTTCCCCTTCATCGGCAATGGCAAGGCGATCGCGCTTGGCGAGGCAGAAGGCTTCATCAAGACTGTGTTTGACGCAAAGACGGGCGAACTGCTGGGCGCACACATGGTCGGCGCGGAAGTGACTGAGCTTATTCAGGGTTACACTGTCGGCAAGACGCTTGAGACGACCGAAGCGGAACTGATGCAGACGGTGTTCCCGCACCCGACGCTGTCGGAAATGATGCACGAAAGCGTGCTCGATGCTTACGGGCGGGCGCTCCATTTCTGAGCGCGGGCATTGGCGGACAGGGTGGGATTCGAACCCACGGTAGGCTTGCACCTACGGCGGTTTTCAAGACCGCTGCCTTAAACCACTCGGCCACCTGTCCTTTTGCGCGTGTGCCCTCTAGCCCGTGTTCAGCCGTCTGTCACGACACTTCGCGCATTGGCCTCGGCGGCAATCTGTGACACAGTTGAGCCCATGAGGATGCATGCACTTGTTCCCGCGCTGGCAGCCCTTGCCATTGCGCTTGGCGCGGATCCGCTGGCTGGCCCTGCTCCGGCGAACGCGCAGATGCTCGGGGCAGGCTCGTTCGAGGCCTATCTAGATACTCTCAGATCGCGGGCCCGCGCCGAGGGCGTGAGCGAGACCACTATCCAACGGATGACCGCCGGGATCACACCCAACGAACGCGTCATCCAGCTTGATCGCAATCAACCCGGCACAGCAACCGCAAGCGGCTATCCCCGTCTTGCCCCCTATATTGCGACCCATGTGAATGCCGAACGGATCAATTCGGGTCGCCGGGTCTATGGCGATCACCGCGCAGAACTTGCCCGGATCGAGCAGGCCTATGGCGTGCCCGGATCGATCATCGTTGCGATCTTCGGCCACGAGACGAGCTATGGCCGCGTGAAGGGCGATTTCGATCTTGCGCGCAGCCTTGCAACACTCGCCTGGGAAGGCCGCCGCCGCGAACTGTTTGCCAATGAATTCATTGCGCTGCTCAAGATTGCTGACAAGGGCTTTGCGCGCTCGCAACTGGTCGGAAGCTATGCGGGAGCCTTTGGCAATCCGCAGTTCCTGCCCAGTGTTTATCTGCGCCTGGCAACCGATGGCGATGGCGATGGGCGGGCGGATATTTTCACCAATCGCTCGGACACTTTTGCTTCTATTGCCAATTACTTCCGTGATGCAGGCTGGCGACCGGGTGAACCCTGGGGGGTGCGCGCTGCGCTGCCGACCGGCTTCAATCCCGATCTTTATCGTCACCGCATGGCAGCGCCCGTGTGCCCGCGTGTGCACGAACGCCACAGCCAATGGAAGACGGTGCGCGAGTGGCGCAGTCTCGGGGTTGAGCCGCTGCGCATGCTCCCCGACGATACGCTCGCTACGGTGTTCCAGCCGGATGGTCCTGGCACGCCCGCCTGGCTGCTCACCGGCAATTACCGCGTGATTCTCGAATATAATTGCTCGAATTATTATGCGATGAGCGTGGGGCTCTTGGCTGATGAAATCGTGAACTAATGGGCCTTGATGCCTCGTCATGACGCGCGCCTGCGCCTAAGAATGCAGGTGATGATTGTGGTGCTGTCTCCTTTGCTGCGCGCCCTGGCGGCGTTACTGTTGGTATCGGCAATCGCTTTGCCTGCGGCTGCTCAGCGCCTTGCTGGGCCCACGGTGCCGGCCGTGCCCCCTGCCGAAAGCGCGCCGGTTGCGATGCTGGTCGATGCGGCAAGCGGCCAGGTGCTCCATGCCCGTAACCCCGAGCGGCGGTTCGTGCCGGCCTCCGTCACCAAGGTGATGACGCTGTATCTTGCCTTCGACCTTATCGCGGAAGGGCGTCTTAGTCCCGATCAGGTGATGGTGATGAGCCCTGCTGTCTATCGTGACTGGCGGCGCAAGGGCTCGAACATGTTCCTGAACCTCGGCGACGCGGTGAAGGTGGCAGACCTGTTGATGGGCATCGCCAATGTCTCTGCCAATGATGGATCTGCGGTGCTCGCTGAAGGCTATGCCGGATCGCTGGCTGCCTGGGCCAGCGCGATGAACGCCAAGGCCAGCGAACTGGGGATGACGGGGAGCTACTTTTCGAGCCCCAACGGCTGGCCCGATGAAGGCAAGACCTTCACCACCGCTGCTGACCTTGTAGTGCTGGCTCGTGCATTGATTGCGCGCCATCCGCGCCTGTTCCGGCAATATGTCGGCCACCCCGGATTTTTTTACAACGGCATTGCCCAGATCAATCATGATCCGTTGACCGGGCGCTATCCTGGTGCCGATGGAATCAAGACCGGCTTCACCAACGAGGCGGGTTTCAACTATCTCGGCACTGCGCGGCGGGACGAGCGGCGGCTCATCATGGTGCTGGCGGGCGTCCCCAGCAGCAGGCTGCGGGCCGAGCTTGCGCGCGACTACATGGAGTGGGGCTTTGCCGCGTTTGAACGGCGCGTGCTCTTCGGCGACGGCGCGATCATCGGGGAGGCGCGGGTGCAGAATGGCAATGCACGCAGGGTGCCGCTGGTCGCGGCAGGGCCTGTTGCGCTCAGCCTGCCGCGGGGCCACACGGCGCCTCTTGCTGCCAGCATTGACTACGAGGGCCCGTTGAAAGCGCCGCTGGCCGCCGGGCAGGAGGTGGCGGTCTTGACTGTCACCTCACCTGGGATGGCGCCTGCGCGCATCCCGCTCATGACGCGCGAGGCGGTGGCGGAGGCAGGTCCGTTCGACCGGGTGGTCAACGGCCTTTGGGGGTGGCTGCCATGGTGAGCCGCGGCAGGTTCATCGCCTTTGAAGGCGGCGAGGGTGCAGGTAAATCCACCCAGGCGCGCCTGCTTGCAGAGGCCTTGCGCGCGAAAGGGCTTGGCGTTGTGCTCACCCGCGAGCCGGGCGGGACACCGGGTGCCGAGGCAATCCGCGCGCTGCTGCTTTCACCACCAAGTGAGAGCGGCTGGGGCGCCGAGGCTGAGGCGTTGCTGTTTGCAGCCTCCCGTTCGGACCACGTCGCGCAACTGATCAACCCGGCGCTTGCTGGTGGCGACTGGGTGGTGTGCGATCGCTTTGTTGATTCAAGCCGCGCTTATCAGGGCGGGGCAGGAGGGCTCGGCGATGAAGCGATCCTTGCGCTTCATCAGTTCGGCAGTGGCGGCCTGAGGCCTGATCTTGTCATCCTCCTTGAAGCTGAGGAGGCCGTGTTGGCAAAGCGGCTGCGCGAACGCGATGGCGCTGCGAGCGATGCGATCGGCGGGCGCGGTCTTGCCTATCATCGCGCCGTTGCCGCGCGGTTTCGGGCATTGGCCGAAGCCGACCCGCAAGGCTTTGTCATCATCGAAGCGGGCGCCGCGCCGCAGGATGTCCACGCGCAGGTCATGGCAGCGCTCGGACCGCTGATTGCAGGCATTGCGTCATGATCCGCTGGCCCAATCACACCGCCGCCTGGGCCGCTTGGCGCGATGCGATGAGCGGTGCAAGGATGCACCATGGCTGGCTGCTGGCGGGCAAGGCAGGGCTCGGCAAACGCGACTTTGCGCTGGCCGCTGCCCGCGAGCTGGTTGCCGAGCCCGATGTGCCCCAGCCAGCCGGGGAGCACCCCGACATCATCACGCTGACCTATGGCCCCAAGGATGACAAGGCCGAGAAAGCCGCCGCCGAGGGCAAGCCTTTCGATCTCGCACGCAGCATCCGCATCAAGCAGATCCGCGCAATGCAAAAGCGTCTCACGACCCGTCCGACTTTGGGCGCGCGGCGCGCGATCATCATCCATCCAGCCGATGATCTGGAAGTCGCGGCAGCCAATGCGCTGCTCAAAAGCCTTGAAGAGCCGCCGCAGGGCACTTTCTTTCTGCTGGTGGTCAATCAGCCCGCGCGGCTCCTGCCAACGATCCGTTCGCGGTGCCGGATGCTGCGCTTCCCGGTTCTTTCGGACACCGCACTGGCAGACATGCTCGCAGCCGAGGGTCTTCCCGCCGAGCCTGCCATGCTGGCGGCTGCCGAAGGCTCGTTCGGCGCTGCACTGCGCTATGCGAGGCAGAACCTTGCGCCGGTTGCAAGCGCGATTGAGGCACTGCTGACGCATGGCGATCCCGCCTTCGCGCGGCGCGGTGAGCTCGCCGCGCTGATCGGGACGCGGGCTGATCGCGAGCGGGTGCAAGCGGTACTCGAACTGGCCCAATCGCTGGTCGCGCAGCGGGCGCGGGCCACTTCTGATCCGGCCACCCGTCTTGCGCTGATCGAGGCCTATGATGCCCTCGTCCAGTTGGGGGTAGAAGCGCCGACTTATAATTTCGATCCCGCCATGCTGCCCTTCGAGATCGGCAGCTTGCTTGTCGCCGCCGCGCCCGCTAGCGAGGCGGCCCATGGCTGACCAAATCACTTCCCCCTTCTACATCACCACTGCTATCAGCTATCCCAATGGCAAGCCGCATATTGGCCATGCCTACGAGGCGATTGCGGCTGATGTGATAGCGCGCTTTCAACGCCAGGTGGGGCGGCCCGTAAGATTCCAGACGGGCACTGACGAGCATGGTCTCAAGATGGCCCGCAAGGCGGCGGAACAAGGGCGCACTCCACGCGCACTCGCTGATGAAATGTCCTCATATTTCAAGCAGATGTGCGATGTTCTGAAGGTTTCCTATGATCGCTTTATCCGCACCTCTGATGCCGATCATCATCGTGCCAGCCAGGCGATCTGGGAAGCGATGGCGGCAAAGGGCGATCTCTATCTTGATCGCTACGAAGGCTGGTATTCGGTCCGCGACGAGGCGTTCTATGATGAAAGCGAACTCGTTGCAGGCGAGGGCGGTGAGCGCCTTTCGCCCGCAGGCACGCCGGTTGAATGGACCGTTGAGGAAAGCTGGTTCTTCCGCCTGAGCAAGTATCAGGAACCGCTTTTGAATCTTCTTAAAAAGCCCGGTTTTCTTGAACCGGTCAGCCGCCGCAACGAGATGATCGCCTTTGTCGAACAGGGCCTGCGCGATCTGTCAGTGAGCCGCACCAGTTTTGACTGGGGCGTGAAGGTGCCGGGCTCGGACAATCACGTGATGTATGTTTGGGTCGATGCGCTGACCAACTATCTCACCGGCCTTGGCTATCCCGATGACACGCCGCTGATGCGCGAATTCTGGCCGGCGAGCCTGCATTTGATCGGCAAGGACATCGTGCGGTTTCACACCATCTACTGGCCCGCCTTCCTGATGAGCGCTGATCTGCCGGTGCCGCAAAAGGTGTTCGGCCATGGGTTTCTTTTGAACCGCGGGCAGAAGGAATCGAAGTCGCTTGGCAATGTCACCGATCCGCTCGATCTGGCCGAGCAATTCGGGGTGGACGCATTGCGCTACTTCCTGATGCGCGAAGTCGCCTTCGGACAGGATGGGAGCTATTCCCCCGAAGCGATTGTTTTACGGACGAATGCAGAACTCGCCAACAGCTTCGGCAATCTCGTCCAACGCACGCTCTCGATGATTGCCAAGAATATGGGCGGGAAGCTTGAGACCTTCGCGCAGGCCGAGGCGGACACGGCCCTTCTCAGCACTGTGCGCACCGCCTGCGCTACGGAACTCCCGCGTGAATTCAATGACCTTTCATTCTCGACCGGGATCGAGGCGTGGCTGCGGGCGGTCTATGCCTGCAACCAGTATGTCGATGAACAGGCGCCCTGGACGCTCAGAAAGACCGATCCAGAGCGGATGAAAGCCGTGCTGCAAACATTGTTCATGGCGCTGCGTGATCTGGCTATCGCTATTCAACCAGTCGTGCCGCAGAAGGCAGCCGAACTGCTTGATCAGCTCGGTGTGGACGAGGATGCGCGTGATTTTGCAGCGCTGGCAGATAATGGGTGGTTTGCAAGGCTGGTAGCCGCTGGCTTCACTGTCGCGCCGCCTGCGCCGCTGTTCCCCCGACTTGAACTCCCCGCCGAAGCTGAGAGCGCTTGATGCTGGTCGATAGCCACTGCCATCTTGAGTACAAGGGCCTTGTGGAGGATCAGGCGGCGGTAATCGCCCGCGCGCGCGCTGCCGGGGTTGGGGCTTTCCTCAATATCTCTACCCGCAAAAGCGAGTGGGATCAGGTGGTTGCGACAGCTGCCCGTGAGCCCGACATCTTTGCCAGCGTCGGTATCCACCCGCATGAGGCTGATGCCCATGCCGACCTTGGCCGCGCGGCTTTGCGTGAGGCAACACACCATCCCAAGGTTATCGCAATCGGCGAGACGGGTCTCGACTACTATTATGACAAGTCAGACAGAGAGGCGCAGAAGTCATTGTTTCGCTTGCATATCGAGATAGCGCGCGAGACGGGATTGCCGCTTATTATCCACACCCGCGATGCCGAGGATGATACCTATGCGATCCTTGCCGACGAGATGGGGAAGGGGCGCTATCCGGCGCTGATCCATTGCTTCACCGCATCCCGGGATTTCGCCGAAAAAGTCCTCGCGCTGGGCCTCATGATCTCGCTCTCTGGTATCGTAACCTTTAAGAATGCCAGAGCGTTGCAGGAAGTTGCAAAGACCATTCCTGAAGACCGCCTGCTGGTCGAGACCGACAGCCCGTTCCTTGCGCCGGTGCCCAATCGCGGAAAGGTGTGCGAGCCGGCCTTTGTTGCCGATACAGCGCGGTTTGTAGCGGAACTGCGCGGAGTCGCACCCGAGGCAATAGCCGCGCAGACCACTGCCAATTTCCGGCGGTTGTTTGCAAAGGCCCGCTTGTGAAGCTGATCCTTCTCGGCTGCGGTACCTCGACTGGGGTGCCCCGGGTCGGCGGGCCTGATGGTGCGGGCGATTGGGGGGATTGCGATCCAGCCGAGCCCAGAAACCGCCGCACACGGGTCTCGATACTCGTTGAGAGTGACGCTGGTGCAAGACTTTTAGTCGATACCTCAAGTGATTGCCGAGCACAGTTGCTGGCAAACCGCATTGCGTCGATTGATGCTGTGTTCTGGACACATGATCATGCTGATCACTGCCACGGAATCGATGATCTGCGGGTCATGCGCTATGGGCGCGCCGGCCCGATCCCTGGCTTTGCCTCGAGCGAAACGGTGCGGCGGCTGCGCCAGCGGTTCGGCTATGTGTTTGCCGGGCAAGACGGCTATCCGACGATCTGCACGATTGACACGCTTGATCGTTTGCGGATGATCGCGGGCTTCGGCGTGGACTGGTGCCAGATGGTGCATGGAAGCGGCGAGACGACGGCGTACCGATTTGAAGCGGATGGGAAGAGCATTGGTTACGCCACTGATTTTAGTGAGATTTCTGATGAAATGATCGATCTTTTCTACAAGGTCGACATTCTGGTGACTGATTGCCTGCGCCGTGAGCCTCATCCCACCCATGCCCATCTTGCCATGGCGATCGAGCTTGGCGAGCGTTGCAGGGCCGGCCGCGTGGTGCTGAGCCACCTCGATAAAAGCATGGACTACCGCACCTTGTGCGCCGAAGTGCCAGAGTTTGTGACAGTCGGTTATGACGGACTGGAGTTGGTTGCATGACCGGGGTCTCGCAGGATCAGATGATTTCGCTCGTGGCGTTGATCGGTTGCCTGATCTTGGTTGGGAGCGGCTTTGCATCCCATCGGCTCGGTGCGCGGCAGATTGTCAAGATGGCCTTGATCTGGATCGGGATTTTTCTTGGCGGGTGGGCTGTGTTTGGGTTGTTGATGTGAGCGCGTCTCGGTTTTGTCGCCCTGATATTTAACATAATATATATTATCAATCTACGAATTAGGTCCGCTTTCCCATGATTGATCCCGCCGCTCCTGCCCCGATTGACCGCCTGCTTGCGATCATGGCGCGGCTGCGCGATCCGGTGCATGGTTGTGAATGGGACCTGGCCCAAGACTTTTCGAGCATTGCGCCCTATACCATTGAAGAAGCGTATGAAGTTTCTGATGCAATTGCCCGCGGCGACATGTCTGATCTGCGCGACGAGCTGGGAGATCTGCTGCTTCAGGTAGTCTTCCACGCCCGCATGGCTGAGGAAGCCAAGCTATTCGATTTCAATGATGTAGCATGCGCGATCGCGGCCAAGATGGAAGCGCGCCATCCGCATATCTTTGGCGAGCAATCCGGCACCATGGATGAGGCCCGTTGGGAAGATATAAAGGAAAAGGAAAGGAAAACCAAAGGTATAGAAAGCGCGCTTGACGGGGTGGCTCGCGCGCTGCCGGCCTTGTTGCGGGCTGAGAAGCTGCAAAAGCGTGCTGCGCGTACCGGTTTCGACTGGCCTGATCCCGCTGGCTCTGAGGCCAAGATTGTCGAGGAAATGCAAGAGTTTAAGGAAGCACTCCCGGAGCATCGTCTGGAAGAAGCGGGTGATCTTCTGTTCGCCCTTGTCAATTTCCTGCGGGCCCACAAGATCCCGGCCGAGGATGCCCTGCGCGCTGCCAATGCCAAGTTTGAACGCCGTTTCAAACAGATGGAAGCGCTGGCCGAGGGCAAGTTTTCCAGCCTGACCCTCGATCAGCAGGAGGAATTGTGGCGCACGGTCAAAAGGCTCGAAAAGTCCCGCTAATCGCTGTTAATCGCCGCTAATTTCCTACAACGTGGCAAATTGCCCCAGTTCCTTGCGGTTGAGCCTCACCGTAAGCTGTCTCTGGGGCCCAGCGGTATCATGGGCGATATCGCGCTCGGCAATCACCTCGCCATGGGCGTGCAGCCAGGCCATGCGGCGGCCGTCGCTCAAGGGCAAGGTCACCGTGATTTCCTCTGCTCCGCCGGTCAGCATGTCGGCGAGCCGTTGTTCGAGTGCCGCAACCCCTTCCCCGCTGGCCGCAGACAGCATCACCGCCCCCTGCCCTGCGGCGGCCTCGGCCAGTTCGGCACGCACGTCTTCGCTCAAAAGATCGCACTTGTTCCACACTTCAAGGATCGGCACGGCGCTCACCCCGGTTGCGCCATCGACCACGCCGAGATCGGCAAGCACTTCCATCACCTGCTTTTTCTGCGCCCTATGCGAGGGATTTGCCATATCACGGACGTGGCAGATGATGTCGGCGCCCGTCACTTCTTCCAAAGTTGCCCGGAATGCCGCCACAAGCTGCGTCGGCAAATCGGAAATGAAGCCCACGGTGTCGGAGAGGATTGCTTTTTCCACCCCCGGCAAGTGGATGGCCCGCATTGTCGGGTCGAGCGTTGCAAAGAGCAGATCCTCGGCCATCACATCCGCGCCGGTCAGCCGGTTGAACAGCGTGGATTTGCCCGCATTGGTATAGCCCACCAGCGCGATCACCGGCCAGGGCGCCCGTCCGCGCCGCTCGCGGTGAAGCTTGCGGGTCTTTCTCACCTGTTCCAGTTCGCGCCTGAGCCGCCCCATGCGCTGGCGGATCATGCGGCGGTCAGCTTCGATCTGGGTCTCGCCCGGGCCGCCGAGAAAACCAAAGCCGCCGCGCTGGCGCTCAAGGTGAGTCCAGCTGCGCACCAGCCGGCTCTGCTGGTAATCGAGATGCGCCAGTTCCACCTGCAGGCGACCCTCTGCTGTTGCCGCACGCTCGCCGAAAATCTCGAGAATCAGCCCGGTGCGGTCAATCACCTTGCGTTTCAAACGGGTTTCGAGATTGCGCTGCTGGATCGGCGTGAGCGCGCCGTCCACCACCACCAGCTCGGCCGAATGCTGTTCGCACCACACCGCGATGTTTTCGACCTGACCTGAACCAAACAGCGTGTTTGGCTGCATCTGGCGCACCGGCAGCACGGCGGCGTGGGCAATCTCAACCCCGATCGCCCGCGCCAGCCCACAGGCTTCATCAAGCCGTTCGCCCGCATCAATATCATAGCGCAAGGACTTGATATCCGGACACAACACGATGGCCCGCGCGCCGCGGGTCACCTCGTCCAGCAGTGTTTCATCGAAGCTCAGTCGTCTGCCTCATCATCATAGTCTTCGCCATCATCGCCATCCTCGTCACCCGTGTTGAGATCAACCGGGTGGGCAGGCTGGATGGTCGAGACAGCGTGCTTATAGGCCAGTTGCACCGCGCCGTCACGTTCGAGCAGCATGCAGAACAGATCATAGGCGACGATCCGGCCTTGGAGCATCACCCCGTTCACGAGGAACATTGTCACCTGCACATGAGCGTCGGCGACGCGGCTGAGGAAAATGTCCTGGAGGAGCTTTGCTTGTCTGCTGCCGCGCTGCTGGAACTTGTCCGGGTTGAGCGACGCGCTCGGCATGATGGTGCTGATTGCGTGCTTATAGACCAGTTGCGACTGTCCATCGCGGCGCAGCAGAATGGAGAAATTGTCAAACCAGGTGACAATGCCCTGAAGCTTCACACCTTTTACCAGGAACATGGTGACTGGCACCTTGTTCTTGCGCAGCAGGTTGAGGAAAGCATCCTGCAAGCTTGCCTGCTTGCCGCCGGCCCCGCCGGTGGTGCTGCCCGGCCTGGTGGCAGCGGGCGTGTTCGCGGCCGGTTCGCTGGCGGGAGGACGAGGGCGCGCAGAGAGGGTTCGCCCGGTGGACATGTTCAATGCTCCTGTTCTTGGCCGGAAGGACGCCTCGGCCCCCGGCAGGTTGGCGAGACCATTGCCCGGCAACGCCCGCAAGGGGACAAGATGACGCCTTGCCGCGAAAGACGCAATGATTCAATGCACCGCCTGTTCCGCCCTGGCGAGGCAGGGCGCGCTAGTCTTCCACCTCGCTGCTGCGGCGATCGACCATGCCGAGCAGCTTCAGCTTGCGGTGCAAGGCTGATCGCTCCATCCCGATGAAGGCGGCGGTCTTGGAGATATTGCCCGAAAAGCGCCGGATCTGCACCGCGAGATATTCGCGCTCAAAGCTCTCGCGCGCCTCACGCAGCGGCACGCCCATCATCGCCAGGATCGTCTCGCCGCTGGCATTGGCCTGTTTGCCGGTGATTTCGGGCGGGAGCATGTCGCGCTCGATCTGGGTGAGGCGTTCGCGCGGGGTCATGATGACAGTGCGTTCGACCACATTGCGCAGTTGGCGGACATTGCCCGGCCAGTCATAGGCCTGAAGCGCCGCCATCGCATCGGGCAGCACAGTGGGCGGGGCGAGGCCCTGATCATTGGCATAGCGGGTGAAGAAATGTTCCGCGAGCGTGGGAATATCCTCGCGCCGCTGGGCGAGCGGCGGGATCGCGACAGGCACTACATTCAGCCGGTAGAACAGATCTTCGCGGAAACGCTTTTCCTCCATCTCCTTTGTCAGATCACGGGTGGTGGAGGATACGACCCGCACATCCACGCCGATCTGGCGGGTGCCGCCGACGCGCACGAAGCTCTGGTCGGTCAGCACGCGCAGGATGCGCGCCTGGGTGGAAAGCGGCATGTCGGCGATTTCATCGAGATAGAGCGTGCCGCCGTCAGCCAGTTCCAAGAGGCCGGGGCGCACCTGCTTGCCGCCCTGCTCCTCGCCGAACAATTCCTGTTCGAAGCGTTCGGGCGTAATGCGCGCGGAATTGACGAGGACAAAGGCATTATCGGCCCGTCCGCTCCACGCATGCAGGAGCCGCGCGGCGACTTCCTTGCCCGCGCCCGGGGGCCCCGAAATCAGCACCCGGCTGCCGGTATTGGCAACCCGCTTCAAGGTCGCGCGCACGGCATTGATCGCAGGCGAATTGCCGGTAAATTCCCCGCCCGACCACGAACCCTCGCGCAGCCGCGAGTTTTCACGGCGCAGGCGTTCGGTCTCGGTCGCGCGTTCCACCAGCAGCAGCAGGCGCTCAGCCGAAAACGGCTTTTCGATGAAGTCCATCGCCCCGCGGCTGACAGCGGAGACAGCGGTGTCAATATTGCCGTGGCCGGAGAAGATGATGACCGGCAGATTGGGTTCGCGCGCCTTGATCGCATCGAGCAGTTCCAGCCCGTCCATCTTGCTGCCATGCAGCCACACATCAAGCAGCACGAGACTGGGGCGGCGTTCATCGATCGCGGCCAGCGCGCTGGTGCTGTCAGCAGCTGTGCGGCAGACATAGCCCTCATCCCCGAGCACGCCTGCGACCAGATCACGAATGTCGCGTTCATCATCAACAATCAGGATTTCAAGCGCCATCGGGAAGTGCCTTTAACGGGAGGGTGCGGAACCAGCGGTGCCGCAACAAGAGCGCTGCGACGCAATCGGGAAGTGCCTTTAACGGGAGGGTGCGGAACCAGGCTGCGGGGGTGAAAAGGACAGGGACAGGGATCATGCAGCCCCTCGGCCTGCCAAAGACGGAGAGCGCGCAAAGCTCAGCGTCACCAGCGTGCCGCCGCTTGCGCTGCTGGCAAAGCTGATTGCGCCGCCGTGCTCGTCGATGATCTTGTTGACGATCGCAAGGCCAAGCCCGGTGCCCTTCTCGCGGGTGGTGACATAGGGCTCGATGATGCGTTCGCGATCAGCGGGCAGCCCGATGCCATTATCCTCGACCATGATCGCGATCGTCTCGCCCATGTCTTTCATGGTGACAGCGATCGCCCCAGCATAGGTGTCACTCGCTTCGGCAGCGCGCGCCTCAATCGCTTCCACGGCGTTCTTGAGCACATTGGTCATGGCCTGGCCGAACTGGTGGCGGTCGCACAGGATTTCGCGCTCGGTGAGGGCATCGGTGGAAATGCTGAAGGCAATGCCGGAATGGGCGACTTCCTGCAGGAAAACTGCCTGGCGCACCAGATCGACGGCATCCTCGCGCCGGAACACGGGCTTGGGCAGGCGCGCAAACGAGGAAAACTCATCGACCATCTTGCGCAGGTCATCGACCTGGCGGCGGATGGTATCGGTCAGCTCGTCAAACAGCGCGCGGTCATCCTCGCCCACCTGCTTGCCATAGCGGCGCTTCAAGCGTTCGGTGGCGAGCTGAATGGGGGTGAGCGGGTTCTTGATCTCGTGCGCGATACGCCGCGCGACATCCGACCACGCGGCCTGACGCTGATCGAGGATCTGGCGGGTGATGTCTTCAAAGGTGATCACATGGCCGCGGCTGCCCGGCGCAACCCTCACCGCCAGGGTCAGCAATTCGCTGCCCTTGGCATGGGTGATCACGGCCCTGCCCTTGCCCTCGCGCGCCATCTGGCTGAGTTCGGGCGAAAGCTCGTCCAGCGCGCGCCCGATCATGTCGCTGGCCTCGGCGCCCTCGGGTGCGAGCAGCTTCTGTGCAAAGCTGTTGATCAGGGTGATGCGCCCGTCGTCATCCAGCGAAATCACCCCCGCCGTCACCGATTCCAGCACGGCTTCGGTAAAGGCGCGGCGATCGTCGATCTGGCGGTTGGCGCTGACGAGCGCCTGCGTCTGCTTTTCGAGCTGCGCGGTCATGCGGTTGAAGGCGCGGTTGAGGAGGCCGATCTCGTCCGGGCCGGTGCGGCCATCGACACGCAGCGCGAAATTGCCCTGCCCCACTTCGCGTGCGGCGGCCACCAGATTGGTGAGCGGTTCAACCTGCCGGTCGGCAAAGCGCAGGCCAAACCAGATCGCCAGGCCCACCAGCAGCAGGCTGACTGTCACCAGCGCCACGTTGAAGCGCAATTGCAGCAGCCGGGCGCTGCCGGTGAGGCGTTCATAGGCGGCCACGATGGACTGCGCGCGGGTCCAGGAATTGAACATCGATTCTTCTGTGGTGCGCGCATTGTAAAGGAAGATGCCGGTTGATGGATCGATCGCGGTGAGCGCCTCGATCCGTTCCGGATTGCCCGAGACAACCACGAACTCGCCCGCATCAAGACGCGGCAGCGCGGCCTTGCTGAATTCGAGCGGGTTGTTGTCTTCCGTAAGGTCGAGAATCGCTGCGGTCCGCAACGACCCATCGCTCATGCGCTGCAGGATCGCGCTTTCCGAAATCTTGCGACCCTGCGCCTGCAGCGCGTAGAAATCGGGAAAATCGCGATCGGTGATGTCGGTGCGCTCGAGCACGTAGCGGATGTCGCTCGCCATGGTGAGCGTTTCCTGCTGCACATCGCGCTGGTTGGCATCGTAGTAATTCTGCGCGAGCGCATTGGCATTTTCCATCAGGCCGCGCGAATCATCGGAAAACCAGAAATCGACCCCGAACTGGAACAGGAAGGCGGCAAAGCCTGCCACCAGCAGCGTGGGCAGCGCGGCCACCATCGAGAAAAATGCGACCAGCCGGACATGCAGCCGCGCCGTGCTGCCGGCTGCACGCCGCAGGGCAAGGCGGCGGCCCCACAGCACCAGCAGTGCCATGGCCGGCACCAGCGTTGCCATCAGCAGCAGCGAGACCTGCGTGGTGGGCAGAAGGTTGTCGTCACCCGGCTTTTCGGCATAGGTCAGATAGGTCGCGCTGATTGCCATGACCAAGGCGATTGCCGCCACCAGTTCGAGCCAGCCGAAGATGTTGGCGCGCCGTGCGCTCAGGATGAAGCGTCGCCACCAGCGCGGCGGCCGATTGAGGGTAAGCGAGGGAGAGTGACGCAGCGGTCGGACCATCGTTGCATCCTTACAACACTGGTGTGGCATCCGCGCAAGGACAAATTGCGCCGCGCCTTCTGGCAAGGCTTACTTGAGGCGCGCACCCAGGCCGGTTTCCAATTCAAGCTCGCTGATGCGCTTTCGCAAGGTGTTGCGATTGATGCCGAGCAATTCGGCAGCGCGCAGCTGATTGCCGCCGGTGCGGACCAGCGCGTGTTCGATCAGCGGGCGTTCAAAAGCGGCCAGCGCGCGGCGATAGATCGTTCCGGGCGGCGGGCTTTCCGCGGCGAGCCATGCGGCCACTGCCGCGGCGAAACCGCATTCTGACAGGGGGTCGGCTGGTTGCGGCGCGGGGCTTTCTTCGCCGAGAATATCGGTGACAGTAGCCGCATCAATCATGTCCTCGCGCGCCATCAGGGCAAGGCGATAGACGACATTTCGCAGCTCGCGCACATTGCCGCGCCATTGGCGCGCTTCGAGCCGCCTGACAGCCTCTGCCGACAGCTGGCGGCGCGGCAGGCCGTCTTCGGCGGCAAGCACCAGGAAATGCTGGGCCAGCGCCTCGATATCCTCGCGCCGCTCGCGCAGGGGCGGCAGTTCGATGGGCACCACATTGAGCCGGTAGAACAGGTCCTCCCGGAAAGCACCCGCGGCGATCATCGGTGCAAGCGCGCGGTTGGTGGCCGCGATAATCCGCACATTGACGCTGATTTCCTGCCGCCCGCCGACGCGCCGGATGCGCCCCGATTGCAGCGCGCGCAGCAGCCGGGTTTGCGCATCTGCGGGCATGTCGCCGATCTCATCGAGGAACAAGGTGCCGCCGTGGGCCTGCTCAAACTTGCCGATGGCCTGCGCGACCGCGCCGGTGAAAGCGCCCTTTTCGTGGCCGAACAGCTCGCTTTCGATGAGGTCTGATGGGATCGCTGCGGCATTGACCGCAACAAACGGCCCGGTGCGGCGGTTGCCCAGCTGGTGGATCGCTTCGGCTACCAACTCTTTCCCGGTGCCGCTTTCCCCGGTGATGAGGACTGTCAGATCATTCCGCAGCACCCGGGTAATCATCCGGTAAACGCTTTGCATGGCGGGGCTGCGTCCGACCAGCGGCATGCGTTCGGTCTCGCTCCCCGCACCGGGTTCCCCAGGCATGCCCGATCCGCGCCCGGCTGCTGCCTGTTTGACAGCGTGAACCAGTTCATCGAGGTCGAACGGCTTGGGGAAATATTCGAAGGCCTCGCTCTCGCTGGCGCGCACCGCGGTATCGAGGGTGTTCTGTGCCGAAAGCACGATCACTGGCAGATCGCCCGCCGCTGCCCGCGCGGCGGCCAGCCCTTCCAGCCCGTCGCCATCTTCAAGGATGACATCAGTCAGCATCACGTCAAAGCGGCGCTGCGCCAGCAGGCGCTCGCGCTCGGCGATGCTGGCGCAGTGGGTGATGGCAAAGCCTTCATCCTCAAGCGCAGCGGTGATGACAGTGGCAATGGCGCGGTCATCCTCGACCAGCAGCACGTGCCGCGCGGTGCGCTTGCCCATCAGCTGCTCTTCCCGCGCGGCGCCTGCGGCAGATGCAGGCGGAAATGGGTGAGCCCGCTGCGATGATCGCGGTCATGGCTGATATTGCCGCGCATATCGCGCACCAGCTTGCGCACCAGCGCAAGGCCAAGCCCCTGCCCCGAAGGTTTGGAGGAGACGAAAGGTTCGAACACATGATCGCGCAAGGCCGGATCAATGCCAGGCCCATTATCCGAGACCATGATTTCGATCGGCAGGGGAACCGCCTCGCCCATCCGGATCGCACTGAAATTGAGCCCGCTCACATAGCGTGTCTGCACGGTGATTTCAGCCCGGCCCGGTGATTCCAGCGCTGCATCGCGCGCATTGGAAATGAGATTGATCAAGACTTGCTCCAAAGCATCGCGGTTGGCCATGACGGGAGGCAAGGAGGGATCGAACTCCTCGCGGATATCGAGTGTCTCCTCGACGCCTGCCTGCACCGTTGCAATGGCAGAGCGGATCGCTTCGTAAGGATTGCACGGTTCAAGCCTGCCGATCCGGGTGCTGCCAAGGGCCTGCATACGATCGATCAGGCGGGCGATGCGATCAACCTCGGTCGTGATCATGCGGGCGAGCTTGCGGTCTTCGGGTGCGAGCTTGCGCATCGCAAGCTGGCCTGCGCCGCGAATGGCGGCCAGCGGGTTCTTGATCTCGTGGGCAAGGATGGCCGGCGCGCTCAGCATCGCATCGCCGCTCTGATCGGGGGCGTTATCTTCATGGCCAAGCGCCGACAAGGTCACGACCTGCCAGCCGGGATGACTGGCGAGCGGCGATGCGCTGAGATTGACGCGCAGTTCCGTCTCGCCCAACGCCAGCGTCAGATCGCGCACCACCAAGGGTGCATCGTTCTCCTCCAGCCGCAGCGCAACGCGGGGATCGCGGATGCCGACCCGGTCAGTGAGCCGGGTGCCAATCAGCCGCTTGGCACTGATGCCGAGCAGGTTTTCGGTGGCGTGATTGACCTCGGCAATGCGGCCCTCGCCGTCCAGCAGCAGCAGGGCAAACACCAGGCCGCTGATCTGCGCCCGCGCGCTCGGGCGGTGCGCGGGTTCGGCAGGTGTCAGCACCCCGGCTTGGCCTGCATCCGGTGCTCTTCCCGCAGCCACGCTCAAGCCGCCTCGCGCAGCAGGAAGGGCGCGTAGAAGCGCTCGATCTCGCCCAGCACCTGATCGGGATCGTCGATGAAATTGGCCATGTTGCGAAACTCGGCCGAGCCATGCATCCCCTTGGTGTACCAGCCGAGATGCTTGCGCGCCATTTTCACGCCAGTCTCGCGGCCATAGTGATCGAGCATGCGGTGATAGTGCTCTACCAGCACGGCATATTGTTCGTTGATGGAAGGATCAGGCAGCGCCTCGCCGGTGCGCCACCAATGCATCACCTGCCCGAGCAGCCACGGCTTGCCATAGGCGCCGCGCCCGATCATCACCCCGTCCGCACCCGATTGTTCGAGCGCCTTGGCAGCGTCCGCAATCCCGCAAATATCGCCGTTGACGATAACCGGGATGCTGACTGCCTCTTTCACCTTGCGGATGAAGGCCCAGTCGGCGTGCCCCTTGTACATCTGGTTGCGGGTGCGGCCGTGGACGGTGATCATCTGGACGCCGATATCCTCGGCAATGCGCGCCAGTTCCGGCGCATTGAGGCTGGCATGATCCCAGCCCATCCGCATTTTGACAGTTACCGGCACCTTCACCGCCTTGACGGTGGCTTCCATCAGCTTGATCGCGAGCGGCACTTCGCGCATCAATGCCGAGCCTGCGAACTGACCCACGACCTTGCGCACCGGGCAGCCGAAATTGATGTCGATGATGGCAGCGCCGTGGCCTTCCTGAATTTTCGCCGCTTCGGCCATGCTCGCCGGATCGCAGCCGACCAGCTGCATGGAGACAGGCTCCTCGATCCGGTCCCAGGCCGTTTTCTGTGTGCTGACGCGGGTTTCACGGATGGCGGCTTCGCTGGCGACCATTTCGGTGACATTCAGCCCCGAGCCATAGCGCCGCACCAGCGTGCGGAACGGCATGTCCGTCACCCCCGTCATCGGGGCAAGCACAACCGGTTCGGCGATCACAACCGGGCCGATGGCGATCGGCTTCATGGCCGGAGGGGTGGGAAGCGGGTTCATGGCTGGGGGGCTTTGCCTAAATTATGGGCAGCGCATAGTGGATTGCGCAAAGCCCGTCCAGCGCTTAAGCGCGCCTGCGCTATGCCAGCCGAGCCTCCCCTTCCCCCCTTTGCAGCGATCATCGTTGCTGCGGGCAAGGGCCTGCGCGTCGGCGGTGATGTGCCCAAGCAGTTCCGCACCTGGCGCGGCCAGCCGGTGCTGCGCCATTCGGCTGAGAGCTTGCTTGATGCAGGCGCTGCGCCGCTGGTGGTGGTGACCGGCGCGGAAGGCGCGGAAGCGGCGCGTGAGGCGCTGGCGGGGCTCGATTACATCCTCGCCCGCGGGGGTGCGACCCGGCAGGAATCAGTGCTGCACGGGCTTGAGGCGCTTGCCGGGGGTGCTCCCCAATTCGTGCTGATCCATGATGCCGCCCGCCCCGATCTGCCCCGCGCCGTGATCGCGCGGCTGCTGGCTGCGCTCGATGATCATACCGGCGCCATTCCGGTGCTGCCGGTGGTGGATTCGCTGGCGCTCGACGATGGCGCAGGCGTCATGGCGGGCAAGGCCGAGCGCGAGGCGCTGCGCCGTGTCCAGACCCCGCAAGCCTTCCGCTATCCCGAAATCCTCGCCGCGCACCGCGCCTGGGACGGCGCGAGGGACGCCGGCGATGATGCACAAGTCCTCACCGCAGTCAGCGGCGGTTCAGTCGCTTTGGTCGAAGGTGATGAACGCCTCAAGAAACTCACCTTTGCCGAGGACTTCGTGGACGATAGCTCCCTGCCACCCTTCCGCATCGGCCAAGGCTATGATGTCCACCGCCTGGATGCAGGCGAGGAATTGTGGCTGTGCGGCGTGCTGATCCCGCATGACAAGGGGCTTTCCGGCCATTCGGACGCTGACGTAGCGCTCCACGCGATCACCGATGCGGTGCTCGGGGCGATTGGCGCAGGCGATATCGGCACCCATTTCCCGCCGAGCGATCCGCAATGGCGCGGCGCACGTTCGGCCCGCTTTCTCGAACACGCTGTCGGCCTTGCGCGCGAGGCGGGTTATGCCATCGCCAACATTGATCTCACGCTGATCTGCGAAGCGCCCAAGATCGGCCCGCACCGCCCTGCCATGCGCGCCGAGGTTGCCCGCATCATGCAGCTTGGAGAACATGCCGTCAGCATCAAGGCCACCACCACCGAGAGGCTGGGCTTTACCGGGCGCGGCGAAGGCATCGCAGCCCAGGCCATCGCGCTTCTTTACAAGCTTTGACAAAAGGACATCTCGCCATGACCTTGCAGCGTTCTATTGCTCCCGTTCTTGCTCTTGCCGCGCTGGCGCAGGCGTCGGCCGCACAGGCGCAGCAGGCCTGCGTGCCGCCTGCCGATCTTGGCGATACCATCATCTATACCCTGCCCATCGCCTATGACGCAGCGCGCACTTCGTGCGCCAAGGAGTTTGCGCGTGATGGCTTTGTCGCGCGCAGCGGCGAGAAGTTCATCGCCGGTTTCCGCGCCCGGCAAAACGCCGCCTGGCCCGGCGCAATGCGCACTCTGCAGGCCTTCCTTGCCGGCCAGCAGAATGGTGGAAAGGGAAGCGATCTCGATATGGCAGCCCTTGTCAAGTCGCTCCCTCCCGAAGCGCTCCGCCCGCTGGTCGATGGTCTGATGGGCCAGATGATTGCTGACGAGATCAAGCCCGAGACTTGCGGCAAGATCGAGCGCGGGCTCGAACTCATGAGCCCCCTGCCCGTCGATAATGTTGCGGGCTTGATGGGCTTCATGCTCGAACTTGCCGATCTCAAGGAGCCGAGCATCTGCCCGGCTGACCTTGCCAAGAAACAGCGCTGAGGGGCTCAGGACATGGCGCTCCACCTCGTTCCCGATGATATCGCGGCCCTCGCCGCCCGCGTGGTCGCGGAAAACGCGGCGCTGGGTCGCAAGGTCGCGGTTGCCGAAAGCTGCACCGGAGGTTTGGTGACCGGCGCCATCACCGAGATCGCGGGATCATCTGCCGTGCTTGATCGTGGCTTTGTGACCTATTCCAACGAAGCCAAGATGGAGATGCTGGGGGTTGCAAGCGACATCATCGAAACCTTCGGCGCGGTCTCGATCGCCTGCGCGTGGTCAATGGCCAAGGGGGCGCTCGATCGTTCGCGGGCCGATGTGGCGGTTGCGATCAGCGGCGTGGCAGGCCCCGGCGGCGGGACGGCGCTCAAGCCTGTGGGCACTGTGGTCTTTGCCCGCGTGATCCGCAATGCCGATGGCGAGCCCGAGGGCGAACTCAAACTGTTCGAAGGCGGCGAAGGGCCCGATGGCCGCGCCATCATCCGCCATCAGGCCACGCTCTGCGCGCTCGAGCTGTTGCTGCCGTAAAGCTGGGCAGCGCGGGTTTCGAAGGCTTCCACCATCTTGCGGAACGCCTTGTCGAAATATTGCCCGGCAATTTTCTCGAACAGGCGGTTCTTGAAGGTGAATTCAACAAGGAAGTCGATCTCGCAGGTGCGATCATCGATGGCGCGGAATTTCCACACATTGTCGAGATCCGAGAGCGGCCCATCGACATAGTGCACGTCGATTTCAAGCGGACGCGTCTTCCTGACGCGCGAGGTAAAGCTTTCGCGGATCGCCTTGAAGCCGACCACCATATCGGCAAGCATTTCGGTTTCGCTGTTCGAACGCACCCGCGTTGCCACCACCCATGGCAGGAACTCGCCATAGCGCGCGACATCAGCCACCAGATCGAACATCTGCTCGGCGCTGTAAGGCAGGCGGCGGATTTCGCGGATGCCGGGCATCAGACGCGGGCCTGCTCCCGCGCGAGCTTCTCTTCGCGCGCGGCGCGCATTTTCGCAAAATCATCGCCGGCGTGATAGCTCGAACGCGTCAGCGGGCTGGAAGCAACCTGCAGGAAGCCCTTGGCCCGCGCGATGGCGCCGTAAGCCTCGAACGCCTTGGGAGTGACGAATTCCGCGACTTTCGCGTGCCTGGGCGTGGGCTGGAGATATTGCCCCATGGTGATGAAATCCACTTCCGCCGAACGCATGTCATCCATCACCTGGTGGACTTCGAGACGCTGTTCGCCGAGCCCCAGCATAATGCCCGATTTGGTGAAGATCAGCGGATTGTGCGCCTTCACCTCCTCAAGCAGCCGGAGCGAGGCATAATAGCGGGCACCGGGGCGGATCGTGGGATAGAGCCGCGGCACGGTTTCGAGATTGTGGTTGTACACATCCGGCCCCGCCTCGCAGATCATCTCGACCGCGCGGCGCATCTTGCCGCGGAAATCGGGGGTGAGGATTTCGATCGTCGTATCGGGCGTGGTGCGACGCAGCGCCTCGATCACCTTGACGAACTGGCTGGCCCCGCCATCGGGCAGATCGTCGCGGTCCACGCTGGTGATGACAATGTGTTCAAGCCCCATCTTGGCCGCAGCAATCGCGGTGTGTTCCGGCTCCAGCGGATCGACGGCGCGCGGCATCCCGGTCTTGACGTTGCAGAAGGCGCAGGCCCGGGTGCAGACATCGCCAAGGATCATCACCGTCGCGTGCTTCTTGGTCCAGCATTCGCCGATATTGGGGCAGGCCGCTTCCTCGCACACGGTGTGGAGGTTAAGCTCGCGCATCAGCTTGCGCGTTTCATGATAGCCCTCGCTCACCGGCGCGCGCACGCGGATCCAGTCGGGCTTGCGCTGGCGAACGGGTCGTTCGGAAGCGGGTTCGGGCTGCGGCGTGCTGGCGAGATCGTTCATGGGCCCCATTTAAGAGCCTAGGGGCCTGCTGGCAACGCCCCGGCCTTACCAAAAAGGCAAGCATTCTTGCTGCGCTTGCGCAAAGGCCAGGCGCTGATTATCGGCGGAAAAATCATGCAAGCAGCAGCCATTGCCACCTTGACCTCGCCGGTCATCCTGTTCTTTGTGCTGGGCCTGCTGGCAGCGATTGCGCGTTCGGATCTGGCGATCCCCGAACCGATTGCCAAGTCGTTGTCGATCTATCTGATGATCGCGATTGGCCTGAAAGGCGGAGTCGCGCTTGCAAAATCAGGCCTTGGGGCAGATGCGCTTGCGGCGCTTGGCGCGGGGATTGCAGCCAGTTTCCTGCTGCCTTTCCCGATCTATGTGCTGCTGCGCTGGCTTGGCAGGCTCAACCAGATCAATGCCGGCGCGGTTGCGGCCCATTATGGTTCCGTCAGCGTGGTGACTTTCGTCACCGCGAGCGAGATTATCGCCGCAAGCGGGATGGAGGTTGCCGGATACATGGTCGCGGTGCTGGCAGTAATGGAGACGCCCGCGATCCTTGCCGGCATCCTGCTCGTGCGGATGGGCCAGGCAAGGGCCGCTGATGGGGCTGTCACCCGCCCGCGCGGTGCAGCAGCGGGAAGCGGCGGGATGCTGCACGAGGTGTTCTTCAATGCCTCGGTGGTGCTGTTGATCGGTTCTCTGGTGATCGGGCTGATCGCGGGGCCGGACGGCTATGACGAGGTGCGCCCAATGTTCGAGGCGGGCTTTCGCGGCGCCCTGTGCCTGTTCCTGCTCGACATGGGTTTGATTGCCGCACGCCGCCTGATTGCCTCGCGCGCCATGACATTCCGGCTGGTCGCGCTGGCGGTGGCAATTCCGCTCGTCAACGGCACGCTCGGCGCGCTGGCGGGCACGATGATCGGGCTCGATGCCGGATCGGCGGCGGCCTTTGCGATGCTGTGCGCGAGCGCCAGCTATATTGCGGTGCCAGCGGCGATCCGCATCGCCGTGCCCGAGGCTGATCCCGGCATCTATCTCACCATGTCGCTATCGGTCACGTTCCCGTTCAACATTATCGTCAATATCGGGGTGATGACGGCGCTGGCAGGGTGGCTTGCGGGGTAGCGCGTTGTGCGTTCAAGCGGGCGCGACGGGAACAGCCACGTTCAGGCGCCGCGCGGGCTTGTCGCATTTTTCGATCCCGTTTGATCGGAAAACGCTCTAGAGTGGGGATAAAGGCATGCAGACGATCATTCGCAAACGGATCGAAATCCTTGCCGATGCGCCCTTGCAGCGGCTGGTGACTGACGCGATCGAGGAGGCCGGGATCATCGGCTGGAGCGTGATCGTGCTGGCTGGTGGCAAGGGCCACCACGGCGAATGGCGCCACGACAGCCTGATTGCCACCGACAAATCCCTGATCGTGACCATCGCGCCTGAGGCGAAGGCCCATGCGCTCGCTGAAAAACTGGCTCCCCTGCTCACCAGCCACAAGATGCTGTTCTCGATGTGGGATATCGAAGTGCTGCGGGGCGAACACTTTTAGAGCGTTTTGCGTTCAAGCTGCGCGAAAGGAATGGTCACGCGCAAGCACCGCGCGGGCCAGTCGCATTATCCGATGTCGTCTGATCGAAAAAATCCTCTCCTGCGTGCAGACAAAAAGCGCCGACCTTGCGGCCGGCGCTTGTGCATGATTTTCGGTCTTGCCGGGCTTAGCCGCCGATCTGGACGCCGGCCTGCTTCTGCTTGGCATAGGCGCTCCACAGCATCGCGACCGGCCCGCGGGCGGGCTCTTCGACCTTCGCAAAGGTTGCGATGGCAGCATCGTAATCGCCCATCCCGACCTGCGCGATGCCGAGACGTTGCAGCACTTCGCCTTGCGGTGCGCCCGGCATGGCAAGCGCCTTTTCAAAGAAGCCCGCGGCCTTGGCATAGTCGCCATAGGAAAGGAACGTGCGGGCCGCGTTCATCACCTGCGCAAGCGTGGCCCCCGGCTTGTTGGCAGCCGCTTCGGTGGCAGGAAGTTCGGTGCGGTCGCTGACGAGGGTGCGGTTGGCGACCGCGAGCTGCTCGTTCGCCCAGGTGTCGCCGCGATTGACCGCGCCGCTGGCAAAGCCCTTGTCAAGCATTTCCTTGACTTCCTTGGGGTAGCGCGCCGCGCGGGCCAGTTCAACAAAGGCAAGATAGTCCTGCCCGCGTTCCAGCGTGCCGACCTCGCGCGCAAGGCGCAGCAGATCGAGCAAGGCTTCCTCGTTGCCGCGATCATCCAGCAACGCCATGTTGCGGGTGATGGTGATCGAATCGCGCCAGATCAGCGCGCGCGCATCTTCCGCCAGCCACAGCTGCAACAGGTCGAGCGTCTGGGGCACGAGCTCGTTGTCAAGGCCGGTCTTGATGCCAAAGCCAAACCAGCTCTGCTCAATCGTGCCGACTTCGGCCTTGCGCGCTGCCATGGCGGTCTTGAGCGCGGCATAGCCTTCATCGAACTTGCCTTCGCTCATGAGGAGCTGGGCCAGCTGATACTTCATGATCGCATCCGACAATTGTTCGGTGGTGAACTTGTTGTCGATCGCGGCCTGCAGATAATAGCGCGCCTGAGGGGTGTTCTTGAGGCGGTAGTTGAGCTGGAAGGCGATGTAGTTGAACTGGCCAAGCTGTTCGGCGCCAACCTTGCCACTGGCCAGCATCAGCTCCAGCCCGCGCAGCTGGAGCTTGTCGTCCTGCGCCTTGACGGCAGCGGTATAGGCCATCTGCCCGGCCTGGAGCTTTTCATCCGGCGATGCCGACATCGCGATGAATTCTTCCAGCTTGGGCATGATCGTGGCGAGATCCGCACCGCCGTTGATCTGGGCTTCGAGGGCCTTGTAAGCGTCGATGAACTCCTTGGAATACTGAGGCTTGGACGCGTTCTTGTCGTTCTTTTTCTGCGCGTGGGCCGGTGCCGCAAAGCCGAGGGTGCCGACCAGCGCCGTGCCGCTGGCAAGCGCTACGGCAAGCGCGAAATGCCGGCCCACCTGCAAGGGGCTGAAGCGAAGCGAGCGGGTGGCAAAGCGAGGCGAAGTCATTGCAAGTTATCTCCCGAAAGAAGGCATGGCACCAAGGGCGCCCACGTCGCGGCCCCAAGGCGAAGATGCAGGGGTGCTATTGAACTTGTGGATGCCATTTTGCAATTCCCTCTAGGCAGGCCGGGCTGAACGGGCTTTGAATGGTGACGCATGAGGCGCTGCGCCCGGTGAAACCCGGCGTTGGGCCGGCAAATGTGGAAAAATCGCCATATGTTCGCGCCTTGTTCCTGTGTGCTTGTGGCGCATCAGGGCGGGTGCGCCTACATTGCCTGCCATGACCAGAGCGCCCGCCTTGTGCGCGCCCCATCTTTAGCGAAACGGCCTGAACCTTGAGCGACGACAGCGACATCATCGATTCCCCCGCCCCTGCCCCGATGGGCGGCTTTGAACGCATCGACATCGTCGATGAAATGAAGTCGAGCTATCTCGACTATGCGATGAGCGTGATCATTGCCCGCGCGCTGCCCGATGTGCGCGACGGGTTGAAGCCGGTGCACCGCCGCATCCTGTTTGCGAGCCAGGAAGGCGGCTTTGTCGCCGGGCGGCCCTATCGCAAGAGCGCCAAGATCGTCGGCGACGTGATGGGCAACTATCACCCGCATGGCGATGCGGCGATCTATGATGCGCTCGCCCGCATGACCCAGCCCTGGTCGATGCGTGTGCCGCTGATTGATGGCCAGGGCAATTTCGGCAGCATGGATCCCGATCCGCCCGCCTCGATGCGCTACACCGAAGCGCGCCTCGCGCGGGTGGCAAACAGCCTGCTGGATGATCTCGACAAGGACACAGTCGATTTTCAGGACAATTACGATGGGTCGCGGCGCGAACCCGTGGTGCTGCCGGCGCGCTTTCCCAACCTGCTCGTCAATGGCGCGGGCGGGATCGCGGTCGGCATGGCGACCAATGTGCCGCCGCACAATCTTGGCGAAGTGATCGATGCCTGCTTTGCCTATATGGACAATCCGGCGATTTCTTCGGAAGAACTGATCCAGTATATTCCCGGCCCTGATTTCCCGACTGCGCCGTTGATCCTCGGCACGGCGGGCGCGCGGGCCGCCTATACCACCGGGCGCGGCTCGATCCTGATGCGCTGCCGCCACGAGATCGAAACCGGGCGCGGCGACCGGCAGTCGATCGTCTTCACCTCGATCCCCTATCAGGTGGGCAAATCAAACCTCGTCGAGAAAATCGCCGAGGCTGCCAAGGAAAAGAAGATCGAAGGCATCGCCGATATCCGCGACGAATCCTCGCGCGAAGGCGTGCGGGTGGTTATCGACCTCAAGCGCGATGCCACCGCCGAGGTGGTGCTGAACCAGATCTGGCGCCACACCCCGGCGCAATCCTCTTTCCCTGCCAATATGCTGGCGATCCGCGGCGGGCGTCCGGAAACGCTCACCCTGCGCGACATCATTTCGAGCTTCATCACCTTCCGCGAGGAAGTGATCACGCGGCGCACCAAGTATGAACTCGCCAAGGCGCGTGAGCGCGCGCACCTGTTGCTGGGGCTGGTGGTGGCGGTCTCGAACCTTGATGAAGTGGTCGCCATGATCCGCGGCGCGTCCAATCCGGCCGAAGCGCGCGCACGCCTGCTCGCCAAGGAATGGCCGATCGGCGAAATCGCGCAATATATCCGCCTCGTCGAAGCGATTGAGCCGACTGCCGATGAAAGCGGCGGCACCTATCGCCTGTCCGAACGGCAGGTCAAGGCGATCCTCGAATTGCGCCTCCATCGCCTCACCGCGCTGGGCCGCGACGAGATCGGCGATGAACTGAAGACGCTGGCAAGCGCGATCGAGGAATATCTCGCCATCCTTGCCGACCGCGTGAAGCTCTATGCCGTCATGCGCGCGGAACTGGCTGAAATCCGCGCCACCTATGCGACCCCGCGCCTGTCTGAAATCGCGCCTGCGTGGGACGGGCTTGAGGATGAAGACCTGATCGAGCGCGAGGAGATGGTCGTCACCGTCACCCACGGCGGCTATATCAAGCGCACGGCGCTCGATACCTTCCGCGCCCAGGCACGCGGCGGCAAGGGCCGTTCAGGCATGGCGACCAAGGACGAGGACGCGGTTGTCGAACTGTTCGTCACCAGCACCCACAACCCGGTGCTGTTCTTCACCAACACCGGCCGGGTCTATCGCCTCAAGGTCTACAAGCTGCCCGAAGGCGGCCCCACCACCAAGGGCCGCCCGATGGTCAACCTCTTGCCGCTGGGCGAGGACGAGCGCGTCACCAACGTGTTGCCGCTGCCTGAGGACGAGGCTGAATGGGCGGGTCTCAACATCGTGTTCGCCACCGAACAGGGCATGGTGCGGCGCAATGCGATGGATGCCTTCGTCAATATCCCCACCAACGGCAAATATGCGATGGGATTTGTCGAAGGCTCGGGCGACCGGCTGATCGGGGTCAAGCTGGTGCGCGAGGATCAGGAGATTTTCCTCGCCTCCGATAGTGGCAAGGCCATCCGCTTCGCAGCGACCGACGCGCGCGAGACCAAGAGCCGCACCGGCATTGGCGTGCGCGGCATGAGCCTCAGGAAGGGCGGCAAGGTGGTCAGCCTTGCGGTGCTCGATCCGCTCACCGCCGATGTGGAAACGCGCGAGGCTTACTTGCGCGCAGCAGCCTGGAAGAACAACGGCAATGCGCCCACCCTGCCGCCCGAGCAAATGGCCGCGATGGCCAAGGCCGAGGAGTTCATCCTCACCATTACCGCCAATGGCTATGGCAAGATTTCCTCGGCCTATGAATACCGCACGACCTCGCGCGGCGGTCAGGGCATCACCAATATCGGTGCGCCTGAAAGCAATCCGGAACGAAACGGGCCGGTCGTCGCCAGCTTTGCCGTGCATCACGGCTCGCAGCTGATGCTGGTGACCGATCAGGCCAAGCTGATCCGGCTGGGGATCGATTTCCGCCACCTCATCGAAGGCGGGTTTGAAAACCTTAAAGGCTTTGCCATTTCCGGGCGCGGATCCTCGGGCGTGCGCATCTTCGATGTCGCCAAGGGCGAGCATATCGTCGGCGCGGCCCTCATTGAAGGTGCAGGCGAGGATGACGCCGACGGGCCGGACGCAGAGGCCGGCGTCACCTGACGGGGCGCTCTGCGCGCCCGGTTTCCCAACGCAGCGTCTGCACCACACCGGTCGCGATCATCAACTGGCCTGCGTAATACAGCGGCCAGATGAGATAGGTGGGGAGCGGCTCAAGGCTGATCGGACCCATTCGTGAGAAGATCAGCCAGTCGCTCACGATGAACAACACGGCGCCGGTGCCGACACGATAGCGCGGGAACCGGCTGAGCCAGGCGGTCGCCGCCATCGCGCCAAGCGCGGCCGAATAAAGGGCGATCTCTGGCTTGAGGCTGAGCAGGTAACTCACCAGCGGGGTCCCTATCAGCAAGGCGGCAGCCAGCAGCTTCTGGCTGGGGCTCGTGCGCGCGCGGCGCTGGCGCAGATAGAATATGGCTGCCACCAGATGCGAGGCGAAGAACAGCACGCCGCCAGCCTGAAAATCCAGTTCCAGCACCATGTCGCCCGCTGCCGCGAGCGTCAGGGCGAGCACGAAGATTGCGCCATCAAGGGTTCCGCCTGCCCGGCGCAGCGCATAGGTTGCAAGCAAACCCACGCCCGCGCCTTTGAGCGCGATCAGCCACACCTCGCCGATCGGATTGTCATTGAGAAAATAGAAGGCCACCGCGGCTGCCACGCTGGCAAGCAGCCAGGGGCGATGTTCGATCAGTGCTTGTTTTGCCATGCTTTGCCCCCTCCCCTGTGGGCGCCTTCAGGCGCTAATCGCTTGCGCCGTCGCTAACACGCAATTACCTCGCCTGCCATGATTGCAACCACCAAGCCTTATGATGTGCACATAATTGGCGGCGGCCTTGCCGGCAGCGAGGCGGCGTGGCAGCTCGCCGAGGCCGGTGTGCGCGTGCGTCTGTCTGAAATGCGCGGCAGCGGGGAGATGACGCCCGCCCACCAGACGACAGGACTGGCGGAGCTCGTCTGCTCCAATTCGTTCCGCTCGGATGATGATACCAAGAATGCGGTTGGCTTGCTTCATCATGAGATGCGCGCGCTGAACAGCCTAATCATGCGCGCAGGACACATCGCACGCGTGCCCGCAGGCAGCGCCATGGCAGTGGACCGCGACATTTTCTCTGCCGAGGTGGAAAAGGCGCTCTCCAGCCATCCCAATGTTACCATCGTGCGCGAGCGGGTGGACACCCTGCCCGATAGCGGCCTCACCATCGTTGCCACCGGCCCGCTCACCGCCGAAGCGTTGGCTTGCAGCATCGTGCGCGCCACCGGCGCGGAACGCCTTGCCTTCTTCGATGCCATCGCGCCGATCGTCTATCGCGACAGCATCGACATGAGCAAATGCTGGATCCAGTCGCGCTGGAACAAGCGCACCGATGCATCGAATGAGGGCGGCGATTACATCAATTGCCCAATGACAAAGGAGCAATATCTCGCCTTTCACCGCGGGCTGATCGAAGGCGAAAAGAGTGAGTTCAAGGCGTGGGAAAAGGACACGCCCTATTTCGATGGCTGCATGCCTATCGAGGTGATGGCCGAACGCGGCGTGGATACGTTGCGTTATGGCCCGATGAAGGGTGTGGGGCTGGATAATCCCTTCGATACCTCGCCCGAATTCCCGCAGGGGCGCTGGCCCTATGCCGTGGTGCAACTGCGGCAGGACAACAAGCTCGGCACGCTGTGGAACATGGTCGGCTTTCAGACCAAGCTCAAATATGCTGCGCAGGTCGCGCTGTTCCGCACCATTCCGGGGCTGGAGAATGCCGAGTTTGCGCGGCTTGGCGGCCTGCATCGCAACACTTTTCTCAATTCACCACAAGTGCTGGATCGTCAGCTGCGCCTCAAGGCCGCGCCGCATATCCGCTTTGCCGGCCAGGTAACGGGCTGCGAAGGCTATGTCGAAAGCGCTGCGATCGGGCTTGTTGCAGGGTTGATGACAGCAGCAGAATTGGGCGGACGCGCATGGCAGCCGCTGCCCGCCACCACTGCCCTTGGCGCCTTGCTCTCCCATATCACCGGCGATGCCGCGTCCGAGACGTTCCAGCCGATGAATGTCAATTTCGGGCTGTTCCCGCCCCTTCATGAAGTGGGCAAGAAGGACCGCAAGCAAGCCTATACCGCCCGCGCCAAAACTGATCTGGCGCGCTGGATCAGCGAAAACCGCATAGCGCCGGTGGCAGCCTAGATCAGCATTTGCAGGCTGGCTTCTTCTTCGCGGGCTTGGGCGCGGTGGTGGCAAATTCCTCGCGGGTCAGCTTGCCATCCCCGTTGGCGTCAGCGCTCTCGAACTTGTCGACAGTGGCAACCGCCCATTCTTCGAAAGTGAGGAGGTTGTTGCCGTCCTTGTCGAGCTTGCGGAAGGCGGCGGTGCGGGTCGAGAGCATTTCGTTGCGGCTGATGACGTTGTCACGGTTGCGATCATAGCGATCAAACCGCATTTCTTCCCGGGTGCGCTTGCTGACTTCAGGGGGCGTCGGCCCCTTGAGATCGCCCGGATCCGCAAGCGGCAATTCATCCCCGGGAACAAGCGGTGCCAGTTCCGGGGGCGGCGGCGCATAATTTTCAATCGCCGCCCTGCCCTGCCACCAGAACAGCCCTACTCCTGCCAGCATCAGCGCCAGCACTCCGCCAAGAATTGTCCGCTGCATGGTCTGCGCCCCCCTGCATGAGCGAAAATCCTAGTGAATATATCTAATCAACGCAACAGGATAGCCGCCTTGATTGCAGTTGCAGCGGCGCTGCGACCCTCCATCAGGGGGCGCCCGCCGCGCGCCAGAGCCCGTGCACCAAGTGCCCCCAGCACCGCAATTGCGCGTGCCTGTGGGGTAAGCCGCATGCGTTTTTTGGCCTCTGCCCGCCCCAGCGCCACCAGCATCATGCGCTCGGCCGGATCGGACACCTTGGCGGCCAGATCAGCCAATGCCCAGACGCGCCCTGCGGTGCTGGCTGGCTCGCTATCCTGCGCCTCATCAGTGCAGGCCGCCACCAGCGCAGCCGCGCGCCCCGCGGCAAAGGCCGAGGCGGCCGCCTCGTCGAGCGGTTCGGGGTGGAGCAGATATTCCCACCCATCCACCAGCGCGACCAGCGCCGTGCATTTCGTGCCCCAGTGGCGCGAGATGGCATCGAGCACCGCATCGCCCTGCGGCCGCGACTGGGGCTCCTTTTGCAAGACCTCGCGCCACCATGCGAGCCGCATCTGCCCCAGTATCGGTTCGCTGGTACGCGCCACGAGCTGCGAGAGCCGGCGATCAAGCGCCAGCGCCGCACCAAGCGCGCTCCGCTGTTCGCGGGCACAATAAGCGAGCGCGATCCGCGACGCGAGCGGCATTTCATCAGGTTCGAAGCGATCCATGGCCGGCCTGCTAGGCGTGAGCGGTTACGCCTTGCAAGCACTCTGTCTGTTTCTGGCACAATAACAATCAATTTGCGGCATTTTGGTGAAACATTACCGAACGTTAACCATCGACCTTGATATTGCGCTCATCAACTTGGGCTAGACTTGTGCCTAGAGCGATATTTGCACGCGCTTGTTTTGCGTGCCTGACTGTGAAGGCGTGTATTGAAATGAGCCAGCGAAACCGCAAGGGCAAATCCTTTCTGCAAGCGCTGCTGCGCGATCCGACGGCAAACACCATCGTCATCTCGGCGGCGGCGCTGATCCCGCTCATGGCGATGGTTGGCGGGTCGGTTGATGCGAGCCGCTATTACATGGCGGCTGCACGGCTTCAGGCGGCATGTGATGCCGGTGCGCTTGCTGCGCGCCGGGCCATGACGACGAGCAGCTTTACAACCGTGCACCAGAACATCGCCAACAATTTCTTCGACAATAATTTTCCTGTCGGCCTCTACAATACCACCGGCCGCTCGCGCTCATTCACCGCGACCAGCCGAGGTATTGTGAACGGCACGGCCAGCGCGGTGCTGCCTGCCACCATCATGAGTGCCTTTGGCTATTCGACTTTCAATTTGACTGCCACCTGTTCGGCAGACGTAAACATTTCGAACACCGACATCATGTTCGTGCTCGACGTGACCGGTTCGATGACCGCAACCGATGCTGGCGACGGAATGAGCCGCATCCAGGCGCTCAGAAACGCGGTGATGAACTTCTACGATACGGTGAAGGCTGGCACTTCAAGTTCGGCGCAGGTGCGCTTCGGCGCTGTGCCTTATGCGATGAGTGTCAATGTCGGCAATGTGCTTCCCCGCGAGTATCTCGCCAGCAGCCACACCTATGAGTCGCGCCGCTTCATCAACGAGTTCATTTCGGAGCAACAGGAATGGATCCCGCGTGATCTGAACCACTTCCCCAACCCGACACAGGATCAACAGCGCTATAACAACCAGTCGAACGGCACGGCCAATAACTCTGACCGAAACCGTTGCGAAAGCACCAATCGCGGAACGTTCCGCCGGGGCGAGATCGTGTATGAGATTTCCGGCAATACTTACACGCTGGGTGTCTTTCCGGGCGCGAACAACGCGACCAATCGGGCTGGCTGCCGGGCCAATGTGCGCCGGTCGCGTCAGGTTTACAGCTATGAACCGCGCACTTTCGACGTATCCGCCTTCAAGACCGGTGGCACGGTGGTTACCGACACGGGCGTCAACGGCACCAATGTCAGCCACACATGGAACGGCTGCATTGAGGAAGCCGAAACGGTGACCACCAGCAATTTCAATCCCGTGCCACCTGGTGCTTTCGATCTCGACATCAATCTGGTCCCCGCCACCGAGGCGCAGCGCTGGAAGCCTGCGCTGCCCGAGGCGATCTTCTCGCGACCAAGCCCGGCAGTCGTGGTCACCGATGTCGAGAATTATACGCGGCCGAGCCGCAGCTGCGCGACACCTTCGTTCCGGCTAACCGATATCACCCGGCCCCAGCTCCAAGCCTATGTCAATAGCCTGGTCGCAACTGGCAACACCTATCACGATATCGGGATGATCTGGGGCGCGCGGCTGATTTCACCCAACGGGATGTTTGCTGCTGACAATACCTCTGCGCCCAATGGCGATCCGATTTCGCGCCACATCGTCTTCATGACCGACGGTTTGCTCGAACCCAGCCTTACCATCTATGGCATGTATGGGGTGGAGCGTATGCAGCGCATCATCACCGGCAATGGCAATGCGACGACCCAGCGCAACAATCATGAGGCGCGCTTCCAGGCCGCCTGCCGCGCGGCCAAGAATGAGAACATCACGATCTGGGTGGTCGCTTTCGGTACGACGCTGACCCAGAGCCTGCGCAATTGCTCGACCCCGGGGCGCGCTTACGAGGCCAGCAACAGCGCCCAGCTCGAAGCGGCCTTCCAGGAAATCGCTCAGAAAATTGCAGCACTGAGGCTCACGTCATGATCCGCAGCTCTTCACGCCGGCCCGGCTCTGGTTCACGTCTTGCGCGCCGTATCAAGCGCGAGGAGGACGGCGTAACCCTGACCGAGTTCGGTCTGGTCGCCCCCATCCTTTTCCTGATGCTGACAGGCATCTTCGACATGGCGCATGGGGTCTACACCACCGCTCTGGTCAATGGCGCGATGCAGGCTGCCGCGCGCGATCTGACCATCGAAGGCGCCACCTTGCGTGAAACCCAGCTCGATCAGAACGTGCTCGACCAGGTCCGCGCCGTAGTGCCCAATAACGCGACTGTAACCTTGGGCAAGAAGACCTATGCCGAGTTCAACGATGTCGGGCGTCCGGAAGATTTCACGGACACCAACAACGACGGCATCTGCAACAATGGTGAGCCGTTCGTCGACGTGAACGGGAATAACCAGTGGGATGCGGATCGCGGACGGGCCGGGCTTGGCGGGGCGCGCGATGTGATGCTTTACACCGTGCGGGTCAGCTACCCGCGGCTGTTTCCCATCTACAACTTCATTGGATTGCCGCAAAACGCAACCATCTCGGGTTCGACAGTCCTGCGCAACCAGCCTTTTGACGAGCAAACACGCACCAGCACGGTCAGGAATTGCCCATGACACACCGCGCATCGCAATCGGCCAGCTTGGCCGCCTATCAACAGGGCCTGCAGGCCTTGGGCAAACTGTGCCGCCGTCTGGCGCGCAGCACTTCGGGTCTGGCGGTGGTGGAGTTTGCCTTCACCGCTCCGATCGTGCTGTCGATGGGGATGCTGGGTGCGGAAACGGCCTATTTCGCGATCACCCATTTGCGCGTCAGTCAGGCGGCCATGCAGGTGGCCGATAATGCGGCACGCATCGGCGAGCAGGAAATGCTGGTCGCACGCCGGGTGTTCGAACGCGACATCAATGATGTTTTCGTCGGCGCCGAAAAATATGGCGAGAGTTTCAGCCTGCTCGAGCATGGCCGCGTGATCCTCTCAAGCCTTGAGCAGAACGCACAAGGTGGTCAGACGATCCGCTGGCAGCGCTGCCGCGGCGCCAAGGTGTTCAATTCGAGCTTTGGGGTTCAAGGCACGGGTGCGACCGGGACGGGCTTTACCGGGATGGGTCCTGCGGGCAACCAGATCCAGGCAACCGCGGGCTCAGCGGTGATGTTCGTCGAGGTAGCCTACGACTATCAACCGCTCACGCCGTTTTCGGCCTTCGGCAACCGCGAGATCCGCTACACGGCTGCTTTCAACATCCGCGATGATCGCGATGTCTCGGCCGGCATCTCGAATACCAATCCAGCCGCACCGGTAGCCAGCTGCAATGTCTATTCGGCGAACCGCCCGACCTGATTGATCGGGCGGCCAGCCGGGCGCGCTACTTGTAGCAGACCTTGCGTGCGGCCGCGACAATTCGGGGCGCATCAATCAGTGCGAGCTTTTCGAGGTTGGCCGCATAGGGGAGCGGCACGTCTTCGTTGCACACCCGCATGACAGGGGCATCGAGGTGATCGAAGCCTTCCTCCATGCAGATCGCAATAATCTCGGAGGCGATCGAGCAGGTCGGCCAGCCCTCTTCGGCAACCACCAGCCGGTTGGTCTTGGCAAGGCTGGTAAGCACGGCCTCCTTGTCGAGCGGGCGCAGGGTGCGAAGATCGATGACTTCGGCATCAATCCCCTCAGCCGCGAGCACCTCTGCGGCCTCTAGCGCAAGGCCCACGCCAATCGAATAGCTGACGATGGTGACATCGCTGCCTTCGCGCATCACCCGCGCCTTGCCGATAGGGAGCACGTAGTCCTCGACATCCGGCACGTCGAAGCTGCGCCCATAGACGAGTTCGTTTTCGAGGAAGACCACCGGGTCCTCGCAGCGGATTGCCGCCTTCAGCAAGCCCTTGGCATCGGCCGCATCATAGGGTGCGATCACGATCAGGCCCGGAACGCTGGCATACCAAGGCCCGAAGTTCTGCGAATGCTGCGCGGCCACCCGGCTCGCTGCTCCATTCGGGCCGCGAAACACGATCGGGCAACGCATCTGACCGCCCGACATGTAATTGGTTTTCGCAGCGGAATTGATGATGTGGTCAATCGCCTGCATCGCGAAGTTGAAGGTCATGAACTCGACAATGGGGCGCAGGCCGCCCATCGCCGCGCCTGCACCAATCCCGGCAAAGCCATATTCGGTGATCGGCGTGTCGATCACGCGCTTGGGCCCGAACTCCGCAAGCAGGCCCTGGGTGACCTTGTAGGCGCCCTGATATTCGGCGACTTCCTCACCCATCACGAACACGCGGCGGTCGCGCCGCATCTCTTCGGCCATGGCATCGCGCAGCGCCTCGCGCACGGTGGTGCTGGTCAAGCTGGTGCCTGCCGGAATGATCGGGTCAGCCTTTGCGGCAGCAGCAACAGGCGCGGGCTTTTCGGGCTTGGCCGCCGGTGTCGGCGCAGGTGCCGAGGGCGGCGCTTGGGTTTGCGCCGCCGCCGCCGCAGCGGTGTCCTCACCCTCGCTCGCGATAAGCGCAATCACGGTGCCAACCGCCACATCCTCGCTGCCTGCGGGCACCATGATCTTGGCCAGAACGCCTTCATCAATGGCCTCGAATTCCATGGTTGCCTTGTCGGTCTCGATCTCGGCAATGATATCGCCTGCGCTGATGGTATCGCCTTCGGCCTTGAGCCAGCGGGCGAGATTGCCCTGCTCCATGGTGGGAGAAAGGGCGGGCATCTTGAGCTCGATAGCCATCGTTCAATACTCCCCTACCAGAACATCAGTGTAGAGTTCACCCGGCGCAGGTTCAGGGGAGTTTTCTGCAAAATCGGCGGCTTGGGCAACTTCGGCGCGGATCGCCTTGTCGATCGCTTTCAAGTCTTCCTCGCTCTTTCCTGCCTCGATCAGGATCTTTTTCAGGCCTTCGATGGGATCGTGATGATCGCGCTGTTCCTGCACTTCCTCGCGGCTGCGGTACTTGGCAGGGTCCGACATCGAGTGGCCGCGATAGCGATAGGTGTTGCATTCCATCAGCACCGGGCCCTTGCCGGCGCGAACATGGGCAAAGGCGACTTCGGCGGCCGCGCGTACTTCAAGCACGTCCATGCCGTTCACTTCCATGCCCGGAATGCGAAAGGCGGTGCCGCGGCGGTAGAAACGGGTTTCTGCCGACGAGCGCTTGGTCGCGGTGCCCATTGCATACTGGTTGTCTTCGACGACAAAAACGATCGGGAGTTTCCACAGGGCTGCCATGTTGAAGGTCTCGTAGACCTGACCCTGGTTGGCTGCGCCGTCGCCAAAATAGGCAAGGCACAGGCCGCCATCTTCGTTGTACTGGTGGGCGAGCGCAAGGCCCCCACCCAAGGCCACCTGCGCGCCCACGATCCCGTGGCCGCCGTAGAACTTATGCGCGGTCGAGAACATGTGCATCGACCCGCCCTTGCCGCGCGAAATGCCGGATTCGCGGCCTGTCAGCTCGGCCATGATGACCTTGGGATCAATCCCGTAGGCGAGCATGTGACCATGATCGCGGTAGCCGGTGATGACACTGTCACGCTGCGGATCAAGCGCGGATTGCAAGCCGATCGCGACGGCTTCCTGCCCGATATAGAGGTGGCAAAAGCCCCCGATCAGCCCCAGCCCGTAAAGCTGCCCCGCCTTCTCCTCGAACCGCCGGATGAGCAACATCTGGCGATAGAATTCGAGCATCTCCGCTTCGCTTGCCGCATATCGCTTGTTGGCTTCGAATGCGTCTTGGAGCGAGTGGAGCAGGAAGTCGGTATCATCCGACGGGGCAGAAGTAGAAGCGCTCTTGCGCGGCTTGGAAGGCTGTTTGGCCAAGATCGATGTCCCTCTCATTGGCGCACTCATGGGGAGGAGTTTGCGCGCGCATCGCTATAGGCGTTTGCTCCGGCAAAACGCAACGGCAAGGCGGCCTTGCAATGCTATTCGCAAGGATTTTCTTATGGCTTGCAAGCTTGCGCGGTCACTCGGTCTCGAGTGTCACCACGACTTCATCCTCGTGCATGACGCCGAGGTTTTCGCGCACCAGCTCGCTTGCCAGATCGGGATCGGCGGCCTGCGGGTCGAGCAGCCGCACCCGGTTGCGCAGCGCATCGCGCTTCGCGGTCAGCTCGGCAATTTCGGCCTTGCGGGCTTCGAGCGCGGAAAGATTCTCGCTCCATGCCAGCAGACCAGTCGGCCCAGCAATAGCAAAGCCGGTGATCGTCAGCAGCACGGCCAGCGCGCCAAACTGCCTCAATTGTTCGCGTTGCGGCTTACGCATATCCCACTTTGTCCCCCGCCCGCAATAACGGGCTGTCCCACAGGATCACACTTGTCCGCCGGCTGCAAGAGGCTTGCGACCAAATCCCCGTTTTTCGCGAAGCTGGCGACTAATAGGACCGCGGCAGGCCGAGCACGTGTTCGGCAAGATAGGACAAGATGAGGTTCGTCGAGATCGGCGCGACAGTATAAAGCCGCGCCTCGCGGAACTTGCGCTCGACATCATATTCCTCGGCAAAGCCAAAGCCGCCGAAGGTCTGCACGCACATATCGGCCGCCGCCCAGCTGGCTTCGGAGGCGAGCAGCTTGGCCATATTGGCTTCCTCGCCCGGATTGCCGCCCCGATCGTAAACCTGTGCTGCGTGGTGCACCATCAATTCGGCCGCGCGCATCTGGGCATAGGCGCGCGCGATCGGGAACTGCACGCCCTGGTTCTGCCCGATCGGCCGCGCAAAGACGCTGCGATCCTTGGCGTAAGCAGTCGCTTTCTCGATAAACCACTTGGCGTCCCCGATGCACTCGGCGGCAATCAGGATCCGCTCGGCATTCATGCCTGAGAGAATGTAGCGGAAGCCCTTCCCCTCCTCGCCCACCAGCGCGCTGGCCGGAATCCGCAAATCATCGAAGAACACCTCGCAGGAGGAATGGTTCATCATGGTGCGGATCGGCTTGATGCTCATGCCGTTTTTGAGCGCCGCCTGCATGTCGACGAGGAAGATTGAAAGCCCCTCGGTCTTGCTGGCGGCCTGTTCGCGCGGGGTGGTGCGCGCCAGCAGCAGCATCAGATCAGAATGTTCCGCGCGGCTTGTCCAGATCTTCTGGCCGTTGATGACATATTCATCGCCATCCTTGACAGCGCGCGTCTTGAGGCTGAGCGTATCGGTGCCGCTGGTCGGCTCGGAGACACCGAAAGCCTGAAGACGCAACTCGCCGCTCGCAATCCGGGGTAGATAGTGCGCCTTCTGCTCGGCGCTGCCGTAACGCAGCAGCGTGTTCATGATGTACATCTGGGCGTGGGCGGATGATCCATTGCAGCCACTCGCCTGGATTTCCTCCATGATCACGCAGGCCGCATCAAGGCTCAAGCCGCTGCCGCCGAACGCGGTGGGAATCAGCGCCGCGAGAAAGCCCGCCTCGGTGAGCGCATCGACAAATTCGCCGGGATATTCACGGCGCGCATCCTTGGCGCGCCAATAGTCGCCGGGAAAGCCTTCACACAGGGCGCGCACGGCGCGGCGGATTTCGGCGAGGTCTTCGCTATCATGATTTTGCATGGGGCAGGCGTTTGAAGCGCATGGGGCGCATTGTCCACCTCACAATTTGCAGGTGTGCCTTGCATCGGCCTCCCCGCCCAAAACAGCGCGCTGACAGTTGCGCTGCAATCGGCTAGCGCGCACAGCATGAACGCCGCCCCGCCCTCGCCTGCCCTGCTTACCCGCGCACAGGAATGGGGCCTGGCGCTGTGCGTCGCGGTGGTGACGGCCAATGCCTATTATATCCACCCCATCATCGGCGAAGTGGCGCGTGATTTCGCCATCAGCGAGGCACGAATCGGGATTGTGCCTGCCCTCAATCAGTTGGCGCTGGCGCTGGGCATCCTGCTGCTGCTTCCCTTGGGGGATCGCTATTCCAATCGGCAACTCTGCCTCATTTTTGTCGGCGCGCAGACCCTCTGCCTGCTCGGCATGGCGCTGGCCAAGGGGGTGGTGCTGTTTACGCTTGCCTCCACACTTCTCGGCTTTGTGACAATCGCGCCCTATCTGATCCCGGCCTTTGCCTCAAAGCGCGTGGCGCCCGGGCGTCTGGGGCAGGTGACCGCGTTGCTCACGGCAGGGGTGCTGTTTGGCATTCTGGTGGCGCGCGTGGGCGCGGGCGTGGTGGCCGAACATGCCGACTGGCGGCTGATTTACTGGGCGGCCTTTGCCCTGATGGCGCTTGTCACGGCGCTGTTGCCGCGCGTCATGAAAAGCGAGCATGCCGCTTCGCGCCCGCGCCAGCAAACCAGCTATGCGAGCCTGATCGCTTCGGTGTTCCGGCTGGCCCGTGAGCACCGCGACATGCGCGCCTCGGCGCTGATGCAGGGGCTCAATTTCGCCAGCTTCACGGCGACCTGGCTGGCACTCGCACTTCATCTTACGAGCGATGCCATGGGCTATGGCACGGATGTGGTGGGCTATCTGGCGGGCATTGCTGCGATCAGTATTTTCACAACCCCGCGCCTCGGACGCTGGGCGGATCGGGTTGGCGCGCGGCGTGCGCGGCTGTTCGTGGCCCTGGCGCAGGTGGCAGGAGTCAGCCTGCTCTACCCCCTGGGTTTCCATGTGTTCAGCCTGCTGGTGCCCTTGCTGATCATCAACATGGTGGGCCCGAGCATCGATGTGACAGGTCGTATGACCTTCCTTTCCCTCGCGCCCGAAATCCGCACCCGGCTCACGACTTTCTACATCATGGCAATGTTCCTTGGCGGGGCGGCGGGGAGTGTTGCGGGAACGGCGGTCTATGATGCGGGCGGATGGGCCGGCACCTGCGCGCTGCTGCTTGCCAATGCGCTCACGATCCTGCTGCTCGCCTATGCTGCCGAGCGCCGCTGGCGCGGTGAGCGAGGATGGTGACCCCGGCGCGATTCGAACGCGCGGCCCTCAGATTAGGAATCTGATGCTCTATCCGGCTGAGCTACGGGGTCCCGCCGTGCGTCATAGCAGGGTGAGCTTGTGGCGCAATATCGGCCCTATGGCTGCAAGGCCGAACAGCCGCCCGCAGCGGGCGCAGCTGTGATGCGCGTCGAGCGAGGAGGGCATCACGAAGGTTACGCGAAAAAGATTCAATTGAGCTTGTCGGGCGGTGCGACCGGAAACAGGATCGGCGCGACGGGCACGCCTTCCTCGGCGAGCGCTCTGGCCTCGGCAAGGCTCGCCTCGCCGTGGATCGGGGCGGGCGGTTCTTCGCCATAATACATCGCCCGCGATTTTTCGGCGAAGTTTCCCCCCACCCAGGTGCTGTGTTTGAGCGCCTCGGCCTGCGCCTTGGCGATGGCTTCAAGCACGCGCACCATTTCAGGCGGGATCGGCAGATTGGCGGCCTGCTGGGAGGTGGCATGACCGGCCGCAGGAGCCACTTCAGCACGCTGGTTTGCCTTGGCTGGCACCGCCGGGGCCATCGGCGCCTTGGCGATCTCGCGCGAGCCGCAATGGGGGCATTCCACAAGGCCGCGTGCGCGCTGATCCTCGTAATCGGCGGATGAGCCGAACCAGCCTTCAAAGCGGTGGGCATATTGGCAGGAAAGGTCGTAAACGATCATCTTGTGTCAGGATTTGGGAATTTCACGCCGATTGGCAAGGGCCGGAATCTGGGCACGCACTTCGGCGATGCGCGCAAGATCAATGTCACAAAAGGCAAGGCCCGCCTCCTCGCCGCCCATGTCGAGCAGCACTTCGCCCCACGGATCGACCACAAGGCTGTGCCCATAAGTCTCGCGCCCGTCCGCGTGGAGCCCGACCTGCGCGGCGGCCACCACAAAGGCCTGCGCTTCGATCGCGCGGGCACGCAGCAGGATGTGCCAATGCGCGGCTCCCGTGGGCCGGGTGAAGGCGGCAGGCACCGCGATGCAATCGCAGCGGCGCTTGCCCAGTTCCTCGAAGAGCGCGGGGAAGCGCAGGTCATAGCAGATTGTCAGCCCGAGCCTGCCAAGCGGCGTGCCGTCTACTGTCACCACTGCCCTGCCCGGCTGATAGGCATTGCTCTCCCGCCAGCTCTCGCCGCTGGCAAGGTCCACATCGAACATGTGGATCTTGTCGTAAGTGATGGGCCCCTGGTTGTCCTGGCGGAAATATTGGGACTGGTTGGCTGACTTGTCGCCCCAGCTTGGCACCGGCATAGAGCCGAGGGCGATATCGATCTGCAGCTTGGCAGCAGCAATGGAGAGTTCGTCTTCGACATGCTGCCGCCAATCCTCGGTGATCCACCGCGCCGCGCGCTGCCGGTCACGATCAAGCAGCACCGACATCTCCGGCGTAAATAACACCGCAGCGCCTTCTGCGGCGGCCTTTTTGGCAGCGCGTGTGATGTCCTTGAGGTTTGCCTCAAGGTCGATCCCCGAGTTCATCTGCAAGACTGCGATTTTCGGCATGAGCCCGCCAGTCCTTACCCGGCAAGCAGTGCGTCAAGCTTGCCCGCGGCTTCAAGTGCGGCCAGATCATCGCTGCCGCCCACATGATAATCACCGATAAAGATCTGCGGCACTGTCATCGCATGGGGCGCACGCTCGCGCATTTCAAGCTGGCGGGGGCCGCCCATGGTAATGTCATATTCGTTGAATTCGGCGCCTTTTTCAGCCAGCAGCCGCTTGGCGCGCACGCAGAAGGGACAGGCGAACTTGGTGTAGATGTCGATCTTCGGACGGGCCATGATCACCTCTTGAAAAGCAATGACACCGCACCAAATAAGGGCTGTTGCCGCGTTTCGCCAGTCTCGGGAAGCGCGGGCCAACACCCATCACGCGGGCGCTGCATCAGGCAGGCCCGCGATCTGAAACAAATTGCTCATTGGAGGATTTGAACAATGTCGCGTTTTGATCTTACCCCCTATCGCCGCAGCACCGTGGGCTTTGATCGCCTGTTCGACCTGCTCGAAAACCAGGCGCGCCTCAACGGTGGCGACAATTACCCCCCCTTCAACATCTCGCGCAATGGCGAAGACAATTACCGCATCACGCTTGCGGTCGCCGGTTTCCGCCCTGCTGATATTGACATCACCGCGCAGCAGAACCTGCTCGTGGTGCAAGGGCGGAAGCGCGAGGAAGTGGATGACGGCTCACAGTTCATCCATGTCGGCATCGCCAATCGCGGGTTCGAACGCCGCTTTGAACTGGCCGATTTCGTCCGCGTCGAGCGCGCCAATCTGGCCGATGGTCTGCTGGTGATCGATCTGGTGCGCGAAGTGCCCGAAGCGATGAAGCCCCAGAAGATCCCCGTCGGCGGCCATCAGCCCTTGCAGGTTGTGCCCGGCAACACCGAGGAGCAATCTTCGAGCGCCGCCTGACAGCGGCCCTGTCGGGCACCCTGGGGCGCAAAACTAAAGAGGGCGGATCTGCGCGATCCGCCCTCTCGCGACTTGCGCCGCCCTGTCCGATCACGTCCGTCCGGGTCGCAGAAGACGGACAAGACCGAAACAAGCTCTCATCATGCTCTTGCGGCCCGAATGCCGGATCTGCCGCGCAGGCATTCAAAAAATCGTAACAGCGCCCTGAGTGATGATCCCCTGCGCCGCCAATGCCTTTAAGGCTGGCAGTTTATGTCGCGCAAGAGCAAACTTACAAACTTGTAAGGAAGCGACAACAAGTCTGTGATGTTCTGCAGGAATCCGAGGTCTCGAGCCGCTTGGTAAGCGTGCCAGACTGTCCCGCTCCCCTACACCGCGCCTCGGCTTTGAGGATGGGCACCTGTGATGCCTCGGAGCAGCGCTCAGACGAGTCGCGATTGCTCGACAGCAGCGGCGATGAACCCGGCAAATAGCGGGTGCGGATCGAAAGGACGCGATTTCAGCTCAGGGTGGAACTGGACGCCCACGAACCAAGGGTGATCGGGCCGCTCTACAATTTCCGGCAGCAAGCCGTCGGGGCTCATGCCGGAAAAGATCAGACCTTGCTTTTCCAGCGGTTCAATGAATGCGCTGTTGACCTCATAGCGGTGGCGATGGCGCTCGGAGATCATTTCCGCGCCGCCATAGATTCGCGAGGTATGGCTGTTGGGGCTCAATTTCGCAGGATAGGCGCCAAGCCGCATGGTGCCGCCCAAGTCGCCGCCTGCTTCGCGCTGCTGGAGCCCTTCCTTGCTCATCCATTCGGTGATGATCCCCACCACGGGGGTGTCAGTCTCGCCGAACTCGCTCGAGGAAGCCTTGGCAAAACCTGCTGCGCGCGCGCCTTCGATGCAGGCCATCTGCATGCCGAGGCAGATGCCGAAGAAGGGCACGCCGCGCTCGCGGGCAAAACGCACCGCAGAAATCTTGCCCTCGCTGCCGCGCTCACCAAAGCCACCTGGCACAAGAATGCCGTGCATCGGCTCAAGCGCGGCGATGATCGCGGATTCGTCATCGCCCTCGAAAATCTCGGCATCGATCCACTTGATGTTGACCTTGACCCGATTGGCCAGTCCGCCGTGGATGAGCGCTTCATTGAGGCTTTTGTAAGCATCCTGCAGGCCGACATATTTGCCCACGACTGCGATGGTTACCTCACCTTCGGGATTGAACTGACGATCAGTCACATCTTCCCATGCCGACAGATCGGGCGCGGGCGCATCGGTAATGCCGAAAGCGCGCAGCACTTCGGCATCGAGCCCTTCGGCATGATATTGCTGCGGCACGGCATAGATCGAGGGCGCATCCAGCGCCTGGATCACCGCTTGCGGGCGGACGTTGCAGAACTGGGCGATCTTGCGCCGGTCGCTTTCGGGGATCGGGTGTTCGGCGCGGCACAGCAGAATGTCCGGCTTGATGCCGAGGCTGGCAAGCTCGCGCACCGAATGCTGGGTCGGCTTGGTCTTCAGCTCGCCGGCCGCCTTGATATAGGGCACCAGCGTGACGTGGACGGAAACGGTCTGGTTCGGCTCCAGCTCGTTCCGAAGCTGGCGGATCGCTTCCATGAACGGCAGCGATTCGATGTCGCCGACAGTCCCTCCAATTTCGCACAGAATGAAATCGTGATCGTCCTGATCGGCCAGTGCGAATTCCTTGATCGCATCGGTCACATGAGGGATGACCTGAACTGTTGCGCCAAGATAATCCCCGCGCCGCTCCTTGGCGATGATGTCGCGATAGACCCGGCCTGAGGTGATATTGTCGCTCTGACGCGCAGAAACGCCGGTAAAACGCTCATAGTGGCCCAGATCAAGATCGGTCTCTGCGCCGTCGTCGGTAACGAAGACCTCGCCATGCTGATAGGGGCTCATCGTGCCCGGATCGACATTGAGATAGGGGTCGAACTTGCGGATGCGAACCTTGTAGCCGCGCGCCTGCAGAAGGGCCGCCAAGGAGGCTGCCATGAGACCTTTGCCAAGCGAGGAGACCACGCCGCCGGTGATGAAAATGAACCGCGCCATGGGAGTTGGGCCTTAAGCTGCGAGTTGGATTCGGGGCAAGCAAATTGCGCTGGCCAAGGGCCAGCCATCCACAGCCCGGTTGAGATTTTGTTGGAATGGCGGGCTTATCCGTGGCGCCTTACGCCAGTGGTCACCCCGTTAAGGCTTGCGCGCGAGCGCCCCTGTTTCAGAGCCTCTTTCGCGCTTATTCGCTGAGCGGATCGGCAGCGGGCGTGGTTTCCGGCGCCGTGGCCGGAGCGCCTGTGGGCTCTGCCAGAAGATCATTGGTTCCAGTCGGCGCCGCAACATTGCGATCCAGCGTCGAGCTCACAGTCGAAACGCCGCTTTCGCGCACTGCCAGCGCCGCCAGCACGATCGAGAGTGCTACAAAGGCCACTGCCAGCCACTTGGTCGCGCGGGTCATGAAGTCGGCCGCGCCGCGCGCTCCCAATGCCCCCGACGGGCTGCCACCAATGCCAAGTCCGCCGCCTTCCGAGCGCTGCATCAGGACTGCGCCAACCAGCGCAGCGGCGATCAGCGCCTGGACCACGGTGAGAAAAAGAAACAGCGACATGACAAAGTGCTCTTATCTGGAAGTGTGTAAAGATCTGCGCGCCATTTAGGCGCCCGTGGCCCTCGCGGCAAGGCCGACTGCCAGAAATGGGCCTGCCGCTCAGTTGTCCGTGGCCTCGCCCACGGCGAGCGCAATACCCATGAAGCTGTCTGCAGTCAGGCTCGCGCCCCCCACCAGCGCGCCGCCCACTTCGGGGACCCGCAGGATTTCGCTTGCGTTTTCAGGCTTGACCGAGCCGCCGTAAAGGATGCGTATCTCCGCGCCCTGTTCAGCGCCGAACTGCTCGACCAGCAAGGCGCGGATCGCCGCGTGCATTTCGGCAATGTCTTCGATCTTTGCCGTCTTGCCGGTTCCAATCGCCCAGATCGGTTCATAGGCAATGGTGATGCGCTCTGCGACGTCGGCAAAACCTTCTTGGAGATGGGGCAGCGAAGCCTTGAGCTGGCGGCGCACGAAATCGACCGCCTTGCCGCTTTCGCGGGTTTCGGCATTCTCGCCGCAGCACAGGATGATCTTGAGCCCCGCCGCCAGCGCGCTTTCGGCCTTGGCGCGCACCCGGGCATTGGTCTCGCCGTGCCCTTCGCGGCGTTCCGAATGGCCAAGGATCACGAACTGGGCACCGGCATCGGCCAGCATGCTTGCCGAGATATCGCCGGTAAAGGCGCCGCCTTCGGCTTCGTGGCAATCCTGCGCGCCGACCGCAATCAGTTCGGCCTCGCGGTGAATCGGGTGGATCAGCGTGTAAGGCGGGGCAATCGCCACCTCGACCTTGAGCAAGCGTTGCGCTGCGCGGTCAATCGCGCGCGCTTCGGACAGCATGGCGCGGGTGCCATGCATCTTCCAGTTTCCGACAATATATGGCCGACGCGCCATCGTTGTGTCCTGTGTTTGAACGAGAGAGGGCTGGTTTGTTCTGATTCCGACAGCCACTAGGCCTGTCGGGAGCGCTCCGCTAGAGCACGAAGCCGTTCCAGTCAAAGCCGCTTGGCTGATTTCCTGCGCAACAACCGCACAAAAGGGCCAAGAGGCAGGTTGCCGCGGACCCCGCGCGCCGATAAAGCGCATCGCGACAGGGCACCGCTGGGGTGCTCCCAACCTCACAACGCCGTTGCCCGGCCCGGTTTGCAACCGGAGCGCCGGCACCGGGGGGATCGCCTGACCTATGCTTTCGCTGTTCCGCCGCTTTTTCCAGTCCAAGATCGGCCTGCCTATCTTCATCGGCTTTCTGGTGTTGGTGGCCTTCGCCTTTGCAGCCGCCGACATCACTGGCTCGACCTTTGGCGGCCTGTCCGCCGGTAGCCGTGTTGCGCTGGTCGGCAAGGAGCCGATCCCGGCTTCCGAAGTCACCAGCGGTGCTCAGGTCGCGCTCGAACAGGTGCGCGCCCAGTTTGATCCCACCATCACAATGCCGGAATTCATCGAGCAGGGCGGGCTTGATGAAGTGGTCAAGCAGCTGATCGATCGTTATGCGATTGGCATCTATGCCCAGAAATATGGCCTGCGCGCGGGCAAGAATCTGATCGATAGCGAAATCCTGAAGATCCCGGCCTTTCGCGGTGCGACCGGTGATTTTGACCAGAACATCTACAAAGCAGCGCTAGCCCAGCGTGGCATCAGCGATGCGACCTTGCGGCGCGACCTGCGCGATGGCTTGCTGGAGCAGCAATTGTTCGAATCCACTCTCGGTGCCCCGCGCATGCCCGAGAAGATGGCGCGCCAATATGCCGCCCTCGTGCTTGAGCGGCGGCGCGGCGAGATTGCCCTCATCCCGTCGGCAGCGTTTGCGCCTGCTGCTGATCCCAGCGCGCAGGTGCTTGAGGCCTGGTACAAGGACAACCGCGCACGCTTTATCCGTCCTGAGCGCCGGGTGCTGCGCTTTGCCGTGTTCAGCGCTGGTGACCTTGGGCTTGATCCGACCCCGAGCCAAGCCGAGATCGCCGCCCGCTTCAAGGCCAATGCCGACGCCTACAAGGCATCGGAGCGCCGTGCGGTGAGCTATTTTATCGTTCCCACCGAAGATGCCGCGAAAAGTTTTGCCAAGCGACTTGGCAGCGGGCTCAGCCTTGAAGCGGCCGCGCGCGATGCCGGGTTCAATATCGCCAAGGGCGATTTGCGGAGCAAGGATGAACTCGCCACCGCCACCAGCCTTGCCTTTGCCGAGAGCGTGTTCAAGGCGGCCGAGCGCGGGCTGGTAGAGCCGGCACGGGGCAATCTGGGCTGGTATGTTGCCCGTGTTGACAAGATCGAGCGCATCCCGGCGCGCACTTTGGCGCAGGCCTCGGACGAGATTGCCGCCCAGCTGCGCCAGGAAAAGCTGGCCGCCGCCATGGCCCAGCGGACCAGTGAAATCGAGGCCGAACTCGATAGCGGCACCGCGCTTGCCGAAGTCGCCAAGGCCTATGGTCTCAAGGTCGAAACCACGCCCGAAGTCCTCGCCGATGGCCGTATCTATGGGCCGCAAGGCGGGCAGATCATCAAGGAACTCATGCCGCTTGTCACCACAGCTTTCCAGATGGAGGAAAGCGCGCCGCAGCTCGCCGAACTGACACCGGGCAGCGAATACATCATCTTTGATGTCGCCCGGATCGAGGAATCGCGCCCTGCTCCGCTCGCCGAAGTGCGCGAGGCGGTGATTGCTGGCTGGAAGCGGGCTGAAGGAGCCAAGCTGGCGCGGGCAGCCGCTGATCGCGTGCTCAAGAAAGTGAACGCAGGAACCCCGCTGGCCGCTGCGATCGCTGCCGAGAACAAGCCTGCGATCGAGCGCGAGAGTGTCAATCTCAAGCGCCGCGAATTGATGGAGCGGCGCGGCAGCAATGTGCCTGCCCCGCTGGTGCTGATGTTCAGCATGGCGCAAGGCACCACCAAGAAGCTCGAGGCCGCGCAGGACCTGGGCTGGTATATCGTTGATCTGGCCGAGATCGTGACCGATCCGGTCGAGAGTGAACCCGGCCTCGTCGCGCAGACGCGCCGTTCCCTCGCCCCTGCCCTTTCGCAGGAATACCGCGCACAGGTCACCGCCGCGATCCGCAAGGAAGTGGGCGTGGAACGCAACGAGCCAGCTATCGAAGCCGTTCGCAAGCAGCTGGCCGGTGGTGTCTAGGCTCCTGTGATAGCGTTTGATGATCCTGTGGAATGACGGCTCCTCTCGCTCCTTTCGCCGATTCGGCCAATCTGCCCGAGAATGCCGAGGCTGCTGCGAGCGCGCTCGGCGAAGGCCGGGCCGCGCTCGTCTGGCGACGGGTCATCGCCGATAGCGACACGCCGGTTGGCGCTGCGCGGCGCCTGATGGTTGAGGGTCGCGGGGATTTTCTGCTCGAATCGGTCGAGGGCGGCGAAGTGCGCGGGCGCTACAGCCTGATCGGGCTTGATCCGGACCTGGTGTTCCGTGCAAGCGGCGCCGAGGCTGCGATCAACCGCCAGTGGCAGGCCGACCGCGAGGCTTTCACGCCATGCGCGAGCGATACCCTCACCGCATTGCGGGCGCTGGTTGCTTCCTGCCGGATTGCCGATATTCCCGCCGCGTTGCCGCCCGCGCTTGCCTGCCTGGTCGGCTATTTCGGTTACGAGACGATTGGTCTTGTCGAAAAGCTGCCGCGCGCAGCCCAAAGCCCGCTTGATCTGCCAGACATGCTGTTTGTGCGCCCGACGCTGATCCTGGTGTTCGATAGCCTGACGGATGAATTGTTCGTGATCGCCCCGATCTGGCAGGCACCTGATCCTGCGGGCGCGGTTGCCGAGGCGGGCGAGCGGATCGATACCTGCCTTGCCGCACTCGGGCGCCCCCGTCCAGCCGAGCCGCGCGCCGATGCCGGGGCTCCCTTGCCCGAACTCAACCCGGTGGTGCCGGGCGAGATCTACAAGGCGATGGCCCTGAAGGCAAAAGACTATATCCTTGCAGGCGACATTTTCCAGGTGGTGCTGGCGCAGCGCTTTACCTGTGAATTTCCGCTCCCGCCGCTTTCGCTCTATCGGGCGCTGCGGCGGGTGAATCCCTCGCCCTTCCTCTACTTCCTCGACCTGCCGGGCTTTGCGCTGGTGGGATCCAGCCCCGAAATCCTGGTGCGGGTGCGCCCCGATGGCCAAGGGCAAACCGATGTGACGATCCGGCCTATTGCGGGCACGCGGCCACGGGGCAGGACGCAAGAAGAGGACAAGGCGAACGAAGCAAGCCTGCTGGCTGATCCCAAGGAGTTGGCCGAGCATCTCATGCTGCTTGATCTGGGACGCAATGATGTCGGGCGAGTGGCAGAGGCGGGCAGCGTGACTGTTACCGACAGCTTCACCATCGAGCGCTACAGCCATGTGATGCATATCGTGAGCAATGTGGTGGGCAAGCTTGCCTCCGCTCATGACGCGCTCGATGCGCTGTTTGCAGGCTTTCCGGCGGGCACGGTTTCGGGCGCGCCCAAGATCCGCGCCTGCGAAGTGATTGCCGAACTGGAAGGCGAAACCCGCGGGGCCTATGCCGGCGGGGTGGGCTATTTCGCGCCCGATGGTTCGGTCGATAGCTGCATCGTGCTTCGCACCGCCGTCCTCAAGGATGGCGTGATGCACGTGCAGGCTGGCGCCGGGATCGTAGCTGACAGCGATCCTGACTATGAACTGGCAGAATGCAAGGCCAAGGCGGGCGCGTTGATTGCTGCTGCGCGTGAGGCGATGCGGATTGCTTGCGAACCGGGGTTCGGCCAGTGACACGTTCCGCCCCTGCCGGCGCCCTGGTGCTTGCGCTGTTTGCGATTGCCGCCTGTTCCGAACAGCCTGCTGGCGAGCCGGTGATGCGCGCCCGGCTCGATGGCAAGCCGGTGGAAACTGCCGCGCCCGTGCCCACGGCGACACCATCGCCGACGCTTGCCAGTGCGCCTTCCGCCTGCCGCGCCGTGGTGTTCGAAGACGTGCCGCTTACCCATTGCGTGGCTGATCCCGCGCAGCACCGCATTGGCCTTGCCAATCTCGGCGCCGATAAGCAGCCCTATGGTTCGCTGCCCACCTTTGCGGCGGCGCATGATGCGGCTGCGATCGCCTTTGCCATGAACGGTGGTGCCTACGGCGATGACTTGAAGGCGCTGGGCTATTATGTCGAAGGGGGCGAGCGCCTGCGCGAATTCAATCGCGGCGATGCGCCCCCGGGCAATACCAGCAATTTCTTCATGAAGCCCAACGGGGTTTTCTTCGGCAGCGGCGGGAGCTGGCGGGTGCTTTCGACCGAGGCCTTTTATGCGAGTGTTTCCGAGCGGCCCGAGTTCGGCATGCAATCAGGCCCGATGCTGGTGATCGAGGGCAAGCTGCACCCCGAGATCCAGGATAATGGCCCCTCGCGTGCGATCAGGAACGGCGTGGGTGTGGATGCCGCCGGCAAGGCCCACTTCGTGATTGCCGATGCGCCGGTGAGTTTCGGGCAGCTTGCCCGCTATTTCCGCGACGAGTTGAAAACCCCCAACGCGCTTTATCTCGACGGCAAGGTCTCGGCCCTTTGGGACCCGGCGCGCGGACGGCTCGACAAGGCGCGTAACGGGCCGATCATCGTGGTGAGCAAACGCGAAGCGGACAAGAGCGAAGGAGCAGGCGCGCGATGATTCTCGTCATCGACAACTACGACAGCTTCACCTTCAACCTCGTCCATTACCTCATGGAACTGGGCGCCGAGGTTCAGGTCGTGCGAAATGATGCTCTCACCGCCGCGCAGGCGCTGGCGAGCGGGGCGAGCGGCTTCCTTATCTCCCCCGGGCCCTGCACGCCGACCGAGGCGGGCATAAGCCTTGATCTGGTGGCCGCCTGCGCTGATGCGGCAAAGCCGCTGATGGGCGTGTGCCTCGGCCATCAGGCAATCGGCCAGCATTTTGGCGGGCGCGTGGTGCGCGGCGGCTTGATGCACGGCAAGACCTCCCCCGTGACCCATGACGGCACAGGCGTATTCGCGGGCCTGCCCTCGCCGTTTATCGCCACGCGCTACCATTCGCTGGTGGTGGAGGATACGCCCTCGTGCCTGATTGCCAATGCCCATGCCGCAACGCCGGGGCTTGAAGGGCTCTGCGTCATGGGCTTGCGCCATGAAAGCCTGCCGATCCATGGCGTGCAATTCCACCCCGAAAGCATCGCGACCGAACATGGTCACGCACTGCTTGCCAATTTCCTGACCCTGTGCGGCATGAATCCGCAAATGCCAGAAAGGCTGATGCTGTGAGCGCGTTGCCCGACATCACCGCGCCGCTGAGCGAGGCTGAAGCGGAGGCGGTTTTCGGCGCGATCCTTGATGGCGGCCCTTCGGAGGCAGAGATCGGCGCCTTCCTGATCGCGCTCTCGGCTCGTGGCGAGACTGCGAGCGAGATTGCGGGGGCCGCCCGCGCCCTCAGGGCAAGGCTGATCCCCATCGCGGCCCCCGACAATGCGATTGACGTGTGCGGCACCGGGGGCGATGGACACCATACGCTGAATGTCTCGACCGCCGTCAGCCTGGTGGTTGCTGCCTGCGGGGTGCCGGTCGCCAAGCATGGCAACCGGGCGGCCTCATCCAAAGCGGGCGCAGCCGACACGCTGGAAGCGCTCGGGCTTGATATGGCAGCGGCCGGCCGCAGCGCTGAGAAGACCCTTGCTGAAATCGGCATCTGCTTTCTGTTTGCACAAAATCACCACCCGGCGATGGCGCGCATCCAGCCGATTCGCCGCAAGATCGGCCAGCGCACGATCTTCAACCTGATGGGCCCGCTGTCCAATCCGGCGCGCGTGGAGAGCCAGCTCATCGGGATTGCGCGGCCTGCCTATGTGCCGATCTACGCCGATGCGCTGGCCCGGCTTGGAACGTCGCGCTCGCTGATTGTCTCGGGCGACGAAGGACTGGACGAACTCAGCCTTGCAGGTGGCAATGAAGCTGCGCTGGTGAGCCGCAGGGGCTTTGAAATGCGCCGGATCGATGCTGCGATGGCCGGCCTGCCATCCGCGCCGGTAGAGGCTATCCGCGGCGGCGATCCGGCTTATAATGCCGCTGCCCTGAAGGCGCTCTTGCTGGGCGAGGCTGGCCCCTATCGCGATGCCGTGCTGCTCAATGCAGCAGCCGCGCTGATGGTCGCAGGCCTTGGCGGTGGGTGGCATGACCGCGCGGCGCTTGCCGCCGGAGCACTCGACAGCGGGGCTGCGCGCGCCTTGCTGGAACGCTGGATCGCGCTAGCGGCCTAGAGGCGGTTTGAAGGACAGATGAACAAACTCGAAGAAATCTGCGCTGCCAAGCGCCTCGTTGTCGATGCACGCAAGCTCGCCACCAGCGATGCAGCGCTTGGGGCCATGGCGCGCACCCAGACGCCCCCGCGCGGCTTTGAAGCCGCCTTGCGCGCCCGCGCGGCGAGCGGCTTTGCCCTGATTGCCGAAATCAAGAAGGCAAGTCCGTCCAAGGGGCTCATCCGCGCCGATTTCCGTCCCGCCGATCACGCGCGCGATTACCACAAAGGCGGCGCGGCCTGTCTGTCTGTCCTCACCGATGCGCCCTATTTTCAGGGGCATGAGGATTATCTGATCGCGGCCCGCGCGGCCTGCGATCTGCCGGTGCTGCGCAAGGATTTCATGGTCGATCCCTGGCAGTGCCTCGAAGCGCGCGCCATCGGGGCGGATGCGATCCTGATCATCGTGGCGGCTCTGGAAGACAGCGCGATGCGCGAGATCGAAGCGGCCGCGCGCGAACTTGGCATGGATGTGCTGATCGAAGTCCATGACGAGGCCGAAATGGAACGCGCTGCCACGCACCTGTCCTCGAGGCTCATCGGCATCAACAACCGCGATCTGAAGACATTCACCACTTCGCTCAGCGTGACCGAAAGGCTCGCTCCCATTGCTCCGGAAGGCGCGCTGCTTGTCGGCGAAAGCGGGATCAACAGCCACGCTGATTGCGCGCGGCTCGCCGGGGCTGGCGTGCGCACATTCCTTGTCGGCGAAAGCCTGATGCGCGCTGACAATATTGCGCTTGCCACCGCTGCGCTGCTCGGCGCACAAGCGGGGATGTGAGCAAGCTTACCCACCTTTCCGATGAAGGCGCCGCCCGCATGGTCGATGTCGGCGCCAAGGCTGAAACCGCGAGGCGCGCGGTTGCTGCGGGCCGGATCGCCATGTCGCCAGAGGCTCTTGCTGCGATCCGCGCAGGCGATGCGCCCAAGGGCGATGTGCTGGGCACGGCCCGCATTGCCGGGATCATGGCGGCCAAGCGCACCGGCGATCTCATCCCGCTGTGCCATCCGCTTGGGCTGGAAGCAGTGAGCATCGAGTTCACCTTTCAGGAGAGCGCGATAATCGTGACTGCTGCGGCCTCGGTCGCGGCGAAGACCGGCGTGGAAATGGAAGCCATGGTCGCTGCCAGTATCGCGTTGCTCACCATCTATGACATGGCCAAGGCGATCGACAAGAGCATGGTCATTCACGATGTCCGCCTGATCGAGAAGCTGGGCGGCAAGTCGGGCCACTGGAAAGCTCCGGCCTGATGGCCGAGGCGCTGACCCTTGAAGAGGCGCAGGCGCGGCTGCTGGCGCTGGCCCCGGTGCTGCCTGCCGAGGCCGTCGCCGTCAGCGCCACGCTGGGCCGCTATCTGGCCGAAGATCTCCACGCCGCGCGCACGCAGCCGCCCGCTGATCTCTCGGCGATGGATGGCTATGCTCTGTGCGGCGAGGGGCCGTGGCAGCGGGTCGGCGAAAGCCGCGCCGGCGCGCCGTTTGCGGGCACATTGACGGCAGGCCAATGTGTGCGGATTTCGACAGGCGCGCACGTGCCGCAGGGGGCTGATCGGGTGCTGCTGCAGGAAGATGCGGTGGTGAGCGGGGCTTGTGTGAGCTCCAGCGAGGCAGTGCCTCAGGGGCGCCATATCCGCCCGCGCGGCTTTGACTTCGCGGCGGGCGCGCTGCTGCTGGAACGCGGCAGCATGATGACTCCTGCGCGCATCGCGCTGGCGATTGCAGCCGGGCGCCCGATGCTTGCCGTGGCCCGCGCGCCGCGGGTGGCGATCCTTGATACCGGCGATGAACTTGCCGCCGATCCGGCAGCCTGTGCACCCCACCAGATCCCTGCAAGCAATGGCGCGATGCTTGCAGCCCTGCTTGCTCCCCTTGGATGTGAGGTCATGCGCCTTGGACCGGTGGGCGATAATCATGCGGCGCTGGCGGATGCGCTGGCGAAAGCCGAAAGCGCCGATATCCTCATCACGTCGGGCGGCGCATCAGTGGGCGATCATGATATGGTGCAGGAGTCGCTTGTCCGGTGGGGCGCGCAGATTGCCTTTTGGAAGGTTGCGATCAAGCCCGGCAAGCCGATAATGGTCGCAACGCGCGCCAAACCGGGCGCGCCGCAGCTGGTGATCGGTCTGCCGGGCAATCCGGTGTCGTGCTTCGTCACCGCATTCCTTTTTGCACTGCCGCTGGTGCGTGCCAGCATGGGGGCGTGCGCGCCCTTGCCGCAGGTGTGCGAATTGGTTTCCGCAGATGACCTGCCCCCGGTTGGCAATCGCCGCGAATTCCTGCGCGCGGTGCGGACGGCAAGCGGCGCAAGGCTGTCCGGCTCGCAGGATTCAAGCGCGCTTGCATCGCTTGCCGCAGCCGACTGCTTGATCGACCGCCCGGCGAACAGCCCGCCGCTTCCAGCCGGAAGTCCGATCACCGGATACATCCTCCATAATGGCTGAATTGCTGGGGTTTTGTCACAGGGCCTGCTTGACTTGCGTGTAGGAGTTGCCTAATTGTTCCTCATCCGTTCACCTTATTGACGGATTATGGCGTGCGCTGATTGCACCTGTGGCTTGTTTGCCGGGTGCCTCTGGGAGCACGCGAACAGCTTTCGTCGGTTGCCTTGTCCATGGGCGCCGGGCGGGTGCGACCATGGGAGATGTTGCCATGCTGACTGCCAAGCAGCACGAATTGATCCGCTTCATCCAGCAACGGCTCGAAGAAACCGGCGTCTCGCCGAGTTTCGAGGAAATGAAGGAAGCGCTCGACTTGAAGAGCAAGTCGGGCGTGCACCGGCTGATTTCGGCGCTTGAGGAACGCGGCTTTATCCGCCGCTTGCCCAACCGCGCGCGCGCCCTGGAAGTGATCCGCCAACCTGAGGATGTAACGCCTGCGGCGCGCCCTGCCCTGCGGCTCGCTGCGGATAATGCGCCATTGGCCCCGGAGATGAAACCGCGCGAGGCGGCCAATGATGTGATCGATATTCCGCTCCACGGACGGATCGCGGCCGGCGCTCCCATCGAGGCGCTTGAGGGGCAGGCCTCGTTGCCGGTGCCTGCGGCGCTGCTTGGTCCGGGCGAACATTATGCGCTCGAGGTGTCGGGTGATTCGATGGTTGAGGCCGGCATTTTGGATGGTGACTTTGCGCTGGTGCGGCGCACCAATGTGGCGCGCGAAGGCGAAATCGTGGTGGCTTTGGTGCGCGGGGAGGAAGCGACCCTGAAATATCTTCGCAAGGAAGCAGGCAAAATACGGCTCGATCCGGCCAATGCGATGTATGATCCGCAATATTACCACCCGCACGAGGTTGAGGTTCAGGGCAAGCTGGCAGGCCTGCTGCGCCGCTATCACTGAGTTCTTGCTGCGGGTGCTGGCGTCGCAGGTGGAGTGTCTTGTGGTGCCCGGCGCCGGTGATCGCGGGTTGGCGGTTGCCACCAGCCATGCTCTCCCTGATGTTCGGCAACTGTGTGAATGCGCTGGTTTTCAAGCTCGATGGCAAGTCCGCCGGTCTGATCGAGCATCCGGCGATCAGCCTTGAGCCAGCGCGGGCGGCATGATCGCGGCAGATAGCGCTCAGCGATGACAATGTCGCTCTGGGCGCATGCGGCGGCAAGGGCACGTTCCTCGATGCGCTCGCGGCCTCGGGCCATGAGGATGTGCCAATCGCGTCCCCCGCGTTCCAGAGCCAGGACGCAAAAAGCACGCGAGCAGCGCGCGCCCGGCCACTGGGCAAGCGGGATCGGATCTGCCGCAACGCCTGCCAGTTCAAGCAGGTTGTCGCGGGTGTAGGAGGAATTGCTGTTCCTTAACGACAACAGGCGGCGCTCCCCGTCTTGCGCGGTAATGATCCCGACCTGCCGCCCGTCCCGGCCGATCAGGATATCGGGCACCGGGGTAGCCATCAGCATCACCACGCCTGCTGCAACGAGGATCAGCCCGAGCAGACGCACGCGTCCGCGCCACAGGGCGAGCCACAGGCCGCCACTGGCGAAGATCGCGATGTTCGTATGGCTCATTTGCGGCATCAGCTTGACCGCGCCCGGCTGCCCCGCAGTGAAGTGCGCAAGCGCCAGCAGCAGATCGAGCGAGGCTTGGGCCAGCCACCACACCGGCTTTCCCAGACCCACCACATCAAGCGCGAGCGCAAGGGCGATCAGCGGCATCGAGGCAAAGGTCACCAGCGGGATCGCGATGAGATTGGCCAGCGCTCCGTAAATCCCCGCCCGATGAAAGTGGAAGAGCACGATCGGCATCAGCGCGAGTTCAATGACGAGGCCGGTTGCAAGCAGCATCACCGCCTTGCGCCCTAGCCGCACCAGCCCCGGCTCATGGCGCGGCGCGAGAAAGGCACGGGCTGGCGCGAACGTGGAAAGCGCGACAATCGCCAGCACTGCCGAGAAACTCATCTGGAAGCTCGGCCCGATGGCGCTCTCCGGCCACAGCAGCAGCACAAATCCCGCCGCCACCGCAACCATCCGCAGCGACAGCGCATCACGGCCCAGCGCCATTGCAATCAGCACCAGAATTGCTCCAGCACACGCCCTGACCGTTGGCACCTCGGCGCCGGTCAGCAGCGTATAGCCAAGGCCCGCCAGCGCGCCACCGGCTGCCGCCACCAGCGGCAAGCGCAGCCGAAGCGCCAGAGCCGGCAACAGGGCGAGCAGCCGGATCGCTGCCAGATAGGCCCCCGCAATCACCGCGCTGACATGCAATCCGCTTATCGATAGCAGGTGCGTAAGCCCCGCATCGCGCATCGCGGCATCATCGCGGGCATCGATGGCGCCGCGATCACCGCTTGCAAAGGCTGCCGCGATGGTACCGGCTGAACCATCCACCCGCGCGCGGACATGCGCCGAGAGGCTGCGCTGCAACGCCCGGAGCCTGCTGCCTTGCGGGGCAGGCGTGATCACCTCGACCTCACCCAAAGCACTGCCGCTGGCCGCAAGGCCTTTGAACCAGGCAGCGCGCGCGAAATCGTAGGCGCCAGGCAGCATGGGCGGTGCAGGCGGCATGAGCCGGACCCTCAGACGGATCACAGCGCCCTCGGCAATCGCCTGACCGGCTAGGCTCGCCTCGGGCACATTGACCCTGATTTTGCGCGCCGTGCCGCTTGCGGCATCGCGCACCGCCAGCGTCATTCGCACGCGCCCTTCGGCAGGTTGGTCCTCGCGGGTCAGGACATAACCCTCAATGCGCTCGATCACCGGCTGTTTGATCGGCTGCGCCCCCACCATTGCAGCGCGCGCCCAGATCACCGCAATGCCCAAGGCAAAGACCAGCGCGCAGGCGATCAGGGCCTGGCGAAGATTGCTGCGCGCCGTGTCGGCCGCGCTGCCATAGGGCCAGATCGCGACCGCTGCGATGGCAACGCCGACGCTCGTGCCAATAGCGGCAACCCACTGCCACGGGCTGGCGAGCGCGAACCAGGCAAAGATGCCGACGACGAAAACCACCGCAAGCCATGGCGCACGGTCAAACCCTGCACCTGCGAGCGCCGCCTCGCAGCGATCGGCGAGCCAATGGAGCGCGCCGCCGCTGGACAAGCGCGCATCACTTTGCCAAGGGCGGGCGCGATAAGGCGCGGCCCGAGGGGCGTCCCCGGCCTCGTCTCCCATCGGAACGAACGGCGCATCACGCATCGGCCATCCCTTCCCCCGGCTCGCTTGTGGATGAAGCCCCTAGAAGAAAACAGGAATTTACGCTCCATGGCAAGCGAAAGCAGCGCGCAAGGCCCGGCAGGCACCCAGGCGGTGGTCACCCGCTTTGCCCCCTCGCCGACCGGGTTTCTGCATATTGGAGGGGCGCGCACGGCTCTGTTCAACTGGCTCTTTGCGCGGCACCATGGCGGGCGTGCGCTGCTCAGGATCGAGGATACCGACGCCAAGCGCTCGACCCAGGAGGCGATCGATGCGATCCTTGATGGTCTTGATTGGCTGGGGCTCGATTATGACGAGGCCCCGTTGTTCCAGTCGCAGCGCGCCGCACGCCATGCCGAAGTCGCCCAGCAGCTCCTGAGTGCAGGCCATGCTTACAAGTGCTTTGCCACGCCCGAAGAGCTTGAAGCCATGCGCGAACAGCAGCGTGCCAACAAACAGCCGCTGCGCTACGATGGGTGCTGGCGTGACCGCGATCCATCCGAGGCGCCCTCCGGCGCACCCTTCACAATCCGCATCAAGACCCCGCGTGAAGGTGCTGTAACTATTCACGATCAAGTTCAGGGTGCGGTCACTGTCCGGAACGAGGAAATTGATGATTACATCATTCTGAGAGCCGATGGCACGCCGACCTACATGCTTGCGGTGGTGGTTGATGATCACGACATGGGCGTAACCCATGTCATTCGCGGCGATGATCACCTGAACAACGCCTTCCGCCAGCTGCCTATTATCCGGGCGATGAATGCGATCGAGGGCGGTTGGCCCGATCCGGTTTATGCGCATATCCCGCTCATCCACGGCAGCGATGGGGCAAAACTGTCCAAACGCCACGGCGCCTTGGGGGTCGATGCCTATCGCGATGAAATGGGCATCCTGCCCGAGGCTTTGTTCAATTATCTGCTCAGGCTTGGGTGGGGGCATGGTGATCGTGAGGAGATCACCCGAGCTGAAGCCATTGAATTGTTTGATTTAGATGGTGTCGGAAAGAGCCCTTCGCGGTTCGATCTCAAGAAGCTTGAGAACCTCAACGGCCACTATCTGCGTGCGGCCGACGATGCGCGGCTTGCTGTGCTGGTTGCAGAGAAGCTGGGCAAGCCGGTGGACCAGGCCTTGCTCGTGCGTGCCATGCCCGTGCTCAAGCCGCGTGCCAAGAACATCAATGAACTTGCGGAAAGTGCAGAATTTCTTTTCGCAATCCGGCCGCTCAAGATGACCCCCAAGGCGGCTGAGCTGCTGACGGATGAAGCGCGTGCAACATTGCGCGCAATTTACACAGCGCTTGAAGGCCAAAACGACTGGACAAGCGAGGCGCTCGAAGCCACTACGAAGACGCTCGCTGAGGAACTGGGATTGGGCCTTGGCAAGCTTGCGCAACCCATGCGCGCAGCGCTGACCGGGACGACCACATCGCCCGGCATCTTCGATGTCCTGGTCCTTTTGGGACGGGATGAAGCTTTGGCCCGGATTGACGCGCAGGCGGCGTAAGCTGCGAGAACAACTTGGACAGGAGACACACCTTGGCAGACAAGTCCGCGAAACTCGAACTCGGCGGCCAGACTTTCGAATATCCGGTAATCGCGGGCAGCACCGGCCCCGATGTGATCGATATCCGCAAGCTCTACGGGCAGACCGGGCTCTTCACCTTTGATCCCGGCTTCACCTCAACGGCAAGCTGCGAAAGTGCGCTCACTTACATCGATGGCGATCAAGGCGTGCTGCTGCACCGCGGCTATCCGATTGGCCAACTTGCCGAGCAATCAAGCTTCATGGAAGTGAGCTACCTCCTCCTCAACGGCGAGCTGCCGAGCAAGGACGAGCTGGAAGATTTCACCTACACAATTACGCGTCACACGATGCTGCATGAGCAGCTGATGACTTTCTATCGGGGGTTCCGCCGCGACGCGCACCCGATGGCGATCATGTGCGGCGTGGTCGGCGCGCTCTCGGCCTTCTACCACGACAGCACTGACATTTCCGATCCGGAACACCGCAAGATTTCCTCACACCGCCTGATCGCCAAGATGCCGACGATTGCGGCGATGGCGTATAAGTATGCGATCGGTCAGCCCTTCCTCTATCCGGATAACAAGCTGAGCTACACCGGCAATTTCCTGCGCATGACCTTTGGCGTTCCGGCCGAAGAATACGAGGTAATCCCGGAGGTTGAGCGCGCGATGGATCGGATTTTCATCCTCCATGCCGATCACGAGCAGAACGCCTCGACCTCGACCGTGCGCCTGGCTGGTTCCTCTGGTGCGAACCCGTTCGCTTGCATTGCGGCCGGCATTGCCTGCCTGTGGGGCCCGGCGCATGGCGGCGCCAATGAAGCTGCGCTCAACATGCTCAAGGAAATCGGTACGCCCGACAAGATCAAGCACTATATCGAGCGCGCCAAGGACAAGAATGATCCGTTCCGCCTGATGGGCTTTGGCCACCGGGTCTACAAGAACTACGATCCACGCGCGACTGTCATGCAGAAAACAGTGCGTGAAGTATTCGATGCGCTGAAGGTCAATGATCCGTTGTTTGAGACTGCGCTTCGGCTCGAAGAAATCGCGCTCAATGATGATTACTTCATCGAGAAGAAGCTGTTCCCCAATGTCGATTTCTATTCCGGGATTATCCTGTCGGCAATCGGCTTCCCGACCACGATGTTCACCGCGCTGTTTGCCTTGGCCCGCACCGTGGGCTGGGTCGCGCAGTGGAACGAGATGATCTCGGATCCCGGCCAGAAGATCGGTCGCCCGCGCCAGCTCTATACCGGGCCAACCGAGCGGGATTACGTGCCGATCGATCAGCGTTAATGCGCGGTAATCGGCCTTGTTCGTGATAAGGCTGGCCGTATTCCTGCTTGGCGGCCTGTTGATAGCCCTGGGCGTCCTTTGGGCGCTCCAGGGCCTCGGCATTCTGCGCTGGCCGCCGCAAAGCGCCATGATTGCCCAGCGGGAATGGGCGCTTTACGGCGCGGTGGCGATGATGATCGGTGCGGCAGTCGCTTGGCTGGGGAGCCGCATCGGCGGCCCATCAGCCTAGCCTGCTTGGGGCAGTTCGAGGGCGAAGGCCGCGCCCTCGCCTTCGCTGCTCACGAGCGACAATTCGCCCCCCATGGCCCGGGCCAGCAATCGGGCGATGTAAAGGCCAAGGCCTGAACCCTTGTCGGTGCCGCCTGCGCTATCGCGGCCGAGGCGTTCAAACTTCGCAAAAATGCGCCTGGCCTGCTCGGCGCTGATGCCCGGTCCCTGATCGCGCACAGTGATTGCGGCGCGTCCGGCATCTGTCTGGTTGGCGGTGATTGTCACCCTGCTTCCCTCGGGCGAATAGGCAATCGCATTGCCGATCAGATTGATCAGGATCTGGAGCACCCGGCGAAACTCGGCTGAGGCCATGACTGCGCCTTCCTCGCCCGCCACATCAAGCGTGATGCCCTTGCCGCGCGCCCTTACGCCGAGGATCCCGACCGCCTTTCTGGCAGCGTCCACCAGATCGACCTTTTCGGTGATGGTGGCAAAGCCTGGCGCTTCGACCACTTCGAGATCAGCCAGATCATCGAGCATCCCGGACAAGTGCTGCGCGGCGCTCGCGATGGTGGCGGCGTAGTGGCAGTAATCCTGATGGAGCGGCCCGGCGAGCCGCGCGCGGATTGTTTCCGCATTGGCAGCGATGCGGGCGAGAGGCTGGCGCAGCGCGGGTGTCAGGGTGCGCCCGAACAGGCGGGCCTCCTTGTGCTCCTCTGACACCGGCGGCGCCGTGAGCGGTTCATCGGCAATCAGCAGCAGTTCAAAGCCGAGCGGTTCGCGGCCTGCGCCATGCTCTGCCACTGGCAAGAGGCGCGCGCGCCACAAGCGCTCCGAACCCGGCAGGCGGCATGCAGCGCCATCAAGCAAGCGCCAGTGGAGCGGGCGACGATGGGCGATATCGGGCAATTCCACCACATCGCTCCACAGCGCGCCGGGGCGTTCTGCCAGCGCCTTGGCAAGGCCGGCTCCGTCAGCGCTTATCACACCGAGTGCCTGCACCTGCTGACGGCCATCAAGCCGCATGGTAATCTCCGCGCTCGCCCGGTCGATCGCATCGAGATAGGCGGCAAGCGCATGGCTGCTGGCGAAGGCTGCGGGGCTGCGCTGCCAGCTTTCCACAAGCAACTCGCAGCCCCCGCCGGCATCGGCCCCGCGCGGGTTGATCCGGACAAAACCGCTGATCATGTCCTCGCCGTCAAAGGCGCTGAAGGCGCGCGCGATCCTCAGGCCGATGGCGCGCGCGTGCTGCACCTGTTCGAGCAATTCGGGGATGGCCAGCGTGCCCGGCAGGGTTCCGCCGCAGCGTTCCTGCAACAGGGCAAGCGGTGCATCGGCGCTCAGCAGCCGGTCGCGTTCGTCGGTAATCCCGCGGGCAGCGGCAAAGTTTTCGGGCTGGCTGATCATTCAGCGGCCCTCCCCGGCGCTGGCGGGGAAGGCGTCGGCAAGCCGGGCGCGCGCCTGCTGCGGGGTGAGCGCGGCAATCTCGGCCAATTCCGGGCCGGGTGCGCTGATGAGCAAGAGCTGCCGCTCGATCCCTGCCAGATCACAGTCAGCCGCCCGCAGCGCCAGCGCCAGCCGCACTGCCTGCCCATCGTGGCAGGCAAGCACCGCATGGCTGCGCGCAATGCCCGCTTGGGCGGCAAGCCCTTCGGCAAACAGGGCAAGACCTGCCCGGTCGAAGGCAAGGCAGGCCACCACGGCGCGGCGCATCGCCTTGATGAGACGAGCCAGCAGGGCAAGGCGTGTGGCGCTTTCGTCATAGCTGGCAAGCACGGCGTGATCGGTGCTCCCGCCCTGTTCCAGTGCGGCGCGCAGCAGATCGGCGGGCAATTCGTGCAGCGGCAGTTCCATGCGCCGCTGGCTCTGGAGAAAGCGCGCCTGCGCTGCCAGCGTGGTCATCGCAAGTTCGGCGACCATCGCATCATCCGAAGCGATCAGTTCCTGCAGCAGCGGGCTGAGCACGGGATCGAGCGACAAGCGCTGCTCGAAGCGCTCGGCAAGCTGGCCCTCCAGCGCGAGGGCATGGACATGGGCGAGCAGCGCATCATCTTGGGCAAGATGTTCGGCGAGCGCATCAAGGGCGTCCGGGCCTCTTTCGCCAGCCGCCGGCCCGCCGCGCCCCCCGGCGATGATCTGCGCGGCAAGATCGCGCAGCATCCCGCGCACTCTTGCCACAACGGCCTCGTTGACCAGCGTCGGGCCATCGCTTGCCAGCAGGTGACGCAGCACCGGCAGAGCTGCGCTTGCCGTGCGCGCGCTGCGCGCGACTTCGTGCGCGAGCGTGTGCCCGGTTGAAAGAGCGCCATCAAGGTCGGCGGAATCCATGCCCATCGTGATGCCTATAGGCGCACGAGGGTTAATTCCGCGCCAAGAGAATTGCCGATCGTCTCATTCCGGGATGGGCTTGAAGCGATCGGCAAACAGGGTCTGGGCCAGCGCGCCAAGGGCAAGGAGTGCAGTTGTCTCGCCAAGCCAGCCGAGCCCTGCGCCAAGCGTCATTATCGCAAGCTGGGCAGTCCGATCCTGCCAGAAGGCAGCAAAGCGCGGCGGGGCTGCGCGGCTTGCAAGAACGGCCGTTCCGATCGCGAGCGGCGCGAGCGCTGCGAGCGCTCCGGGCCCGAGCGCTGCCATGATCGCGATTCCCGCCAGCACATCGCGTCCCGGATGGTGGAGGTATGCAAGGCCAGGCCTTGCCTTGCTGCCCAGCACGGCGCGCCTGATACGGCCAAGAGCGGCTCCCAGATCAAGCGCAAGACTGCCCAGCAGCGCGCACACCAGCGCCAACAAATCCCAGCCTGCCGCGCCTGCGCCAAGCGCGGCGATGAGGCAGGCGAGGCCGCCAAGGCTTGTGCCAGGTGCCGCCATGCCAGCACCGCGCAACGCCCAGCGCGCGGCAATTTCTTCAACAAGGGCAAGCGCCGGTGCGCTCCATTCGCGGGCCTTGCGGCTATCTGCAATGAGCGCCTGTTCCTGCGTGCCGAGCACCTCCGGCCCATGCGCCAGCAGCCACCTGTTCTCTGCACTTTGCGTGCCGCTGAGCGTGCGGCAGGGGGTGCCTTCCTGCAAGGCCATCCGCAACAGCAGCGAAACGGGATTGCTATCCGGCGGGAAATCAACCAGCCGCTGCACCGGAGCAGCGCGCATCACCGCCACCCCCGCCCAACAGCGCGCCGCATCGATCCGCTCGAAATCCTCCGGCCAACGGGCTGCCTGCGGGTGATCAGCGGGAAGGCACAGCACCACCTTGGCAAGCGGCTTTTCTACTCCTGCCGGAGCGACCAGATCCTGCAAGCTTTCGCGATCGGGCAGCAGTCCATCGCCGATCATGAGCAGTTCATCGTCGGCGTGGATCAGAGCGGCGAGCCCTGCAAATTGCCGCAGGTGGAGAAACGCTGCGCCGTGCGAGCGGCAGGTGCGCGCTGCCTCGGCGAACGCTTCGTCGGGGGCATTGCTGAGGATAATGACACGCTCGCACCCCAGCGCGCATGCCAGCGTGGCTTGCCAGGACAGCACCGAGCGTTCCGCCAGGATCAGACTGGCGCGAAGCAGGCCTTGTGGCGTCTTACGAAAGGCGGCCAAGAGGGCCGTGCGCATAGATGAGTTCCGGCAAGCAAAGCGCTAGGTTACCGCAGGGACTCAAGCGACTGCAAGTGCCCGGCCTCGCGCGTCCTGCGACATTTGGCCAAGGCCGTCGCCCGCGTTCAGCGCGACAGGCGTGTGACGATGGTTTCGATCTGGCGGATGACGGCCGGCTCACCGGGGGCAGCTGCGAGCGCGTATTCGGCCGCGGCCAGCAATTCCTCGGCATTGAAGCTTGCCGCAAGGCCCTTCAGCCGCATCGCGGCGACAGTCCAGTTTCCATCACAGCGCGAACGCTTGAGCAGATCCAGCTGGCGCGTGGCGCTCTCGATGAAGGCCTGGCGCAGCTCGTGCACCAGCGCTGCATTATCACCAGCAGCGGCCGCCAGCGTGGCATCAAGAGCTCCGTGATCATAGACCATTTCTGCTCCTTAGCCCACAAAGGGTTAAAGTGGGGTTTAACATCGCCCTTGGTGTGATACGATGCAGCATGGCACAGCGATACAGGGTTCGCTCTTTGGGCAAGGGCGCAGGTTCGGATCAGCCGGACGAGATGGGCGGCGGCTCCCTGCTGCTCGACAACTCCCTCGAACTTGACGATGACGCCGAGGAGGCGGCTTCGGGCGATCCGCAGGCGGATCCGCCCCTGCCCGGGCGCGGCGGCAGCGGTGCGCTGCCGATGGCTCTGGCGATGATCGCACTGGCGGGCTGGAGCGGCTTTTACGCCTGGGCGGTGCGCGGCGAATTCGCCGCCGTGGCAGGGACACCCCGGCTGGCAGCGGCGATGGTTGCGGAATGGGCCGTGCCGGTGGTGCTGATCGGCATCGCGTGGCTGATTGCGCTGCGCCATTCGCGCGCCGAGGCGGGCCGGTTTGCCGAGAGTGCGGCCATGCTGCGCGAGGAAAGCGCCACGCTCGAAACCCGGCTCGTCACCGTCAACCGCGAGCTCAGCCTTGCGCGCGAGTTTCTGGCTTCCCAGTCGCAGGAACTTGAGGCCCTCGGCCGTATCGCGGCCGAGCGGATTGGGCGCCATGCTGCCGAATTGCAGGAGCTGATCCGCCACAACGGCGCCGAAGTGAACAGCATCGCGACCACTTCGGAAAGCGCGCTCGCCAATATGAACCGGCTGCGCGATGATTTGCCCGTGGTGGCCAATGCAGCGCGCGATGCGACCAACCAGATCGGCAATGCCGGACGCACCGCGCTCGATCAGGCGGACAAGCTGATTGCCGCCTTTGCCCGGCTCAACCAGTTCGGCACTGCAACCGCGGCCGAAGTCGGCAAGCTCGAAGCGCGCGTCGAGGCAACGCTGGGCAGCTTTGATGAACAGATCGCGCGGGTCGAGGCGATCGTAACGGGCCGCTTCGCCGAAGCGCGCCGCGAGGCTGAATCTTTTGCAGAGCAGCTGGCTGCTGCCGAAGATGCCGCGCGCCAGCAGCTCAAGGACCGCTTTGCCACGCTGCATCACGAAATGCTTGAAAAGCTCAGCATGGTGGAAGATGCCGACCGCGCGATTGCGGCCTCGGCGGAGCAGCGGCTTGAGCAGATACGCGCCGAAATGAACGAGATAACCGCACGGATCGCGGCCGATGAACGACACTTTGCCGAGGCCGTGGAACAGTGCCAGGCGGCTTTCGAGACGCGCGAGGCACAGGCCAGTGAGGTGCTCTCGCAGCGGCTTGCCGCGCTTGATGATGCGCTGGCCCAGCGGCGCGAGGCCCAGCTTGCCGAGACCGAAAAGCTGGTTGCAACAAGCACCGCGATGGCGGGCCAGCTTGATGCACTGGGTGAATTGATCGCGCGAATCCAGCAGGCCAGCCTTGCTGCGCGCAGCGAACTGGGCAGCGGGCTTGACGCCTTGGCCGAGCAGCTTGCGGCAAAGCAAACCGCTTTGGCGGCTACGCAGGCCGACCTGGGGGCCCTTACCGATGCGAGCGTGCGCCTACTTGAAATCATCCAGTCGGGCGCGCGTTTTGCCCGCGAGGATCTGGCCGCCAGCATTGCCGAGGCCAGCGGACAGATCGCCGCTGCCGAAGCCAGGGCAAGCGGCGTTGAAGGTCTCATGCTGGCGAGCGCGTCGAGCGGCGCGCAGCTGGATGCCTATCTCATCAAGGCGCGCGAAGAGATCACCGCGACCGATGCCGCGATCCGCGAGCTTGAGGCAGGGCTCGCCCAGCGCAGCGAGGATGCGCTGGCCCGCCTTGCCGGCCTGCGCGGCGGTTTTGCCCGCCTCGCCGAGGAAAGCGGCGTGCTGGCCCAAAACAGTCAGGAGGCCTTGCGGGCGAGCCTCGGCGAGATCGAGACAAGTATCGCCGCCAGCCTTGCAGCGCTGGAGGATGTGACCGCCAATCGTCTGCCCGCGATGGCCGAAGGGGTTGGCGTGGAGGCGGTGGCCGCGCTCGAACGGGCATTGCGGATCGAGGCCGCAGCGACCATCGGCAAGCTGGAACAATCTGCCGCCCATGCCGCAGGGATTGGCCGTGAGGCCGTGGTGCAGCTGCGCGATCAGCTGGCCATGGTCAATGAGCTGACCGGCAATCTCGAACAACGCGTCGCGCGCGCCCGCGAACAGGCCGAAGAACAGGTCAATAATGATTTCGCCCGGCGCATGGCACTGATCACCGACAGCCTGAATTCTGCGGCAATCGACATTACGGCTGCGCTTTCAACCGAAGTATCGGACACGGCTTGGCAGGCCTATCTCAAGGGTGATCGCGGCATCTTCACCCGCCGCGCGGTTCGCTTGATTGATGCAGGCACCAGCCGCCAAATCACCGAGATGTATGAACGCGATGAAGCCTTCCGCGGCCATGTCAGCCGCTATATCCATGATTTCGAGGCGATGCTGCGCTCGCTCCTGTCAGCGCGCGGCGGCAATGTGATGAGCGTCACGATGCTCGGGTCTGATATGGGCAAGTTATACGTGGTGCTTGCGCAAGCGATCCAGCGCCTCAGGAACTGATTACCCCGCGATGGCAGGCGGCGGCTTGGGCAGAAAGTCAAGATCCGCCATCGTCACCCAACCCATCTCGTAATTCACGACGTAGAGGGTGGTGAGAATTGCCGCCACTATCGTCGCGCGCACGGCGAGCCGTCGCGGATTGAAATTGGCCGGCGCGCTTTCGGCCTGCCCTGGCACCAGTGGCGCGCCGATTTCCTCGGCGGTGCGTACGCCGAAGGGCAGCATCACAAACGCGCTGAACACCCAGAACAGGAAATAGATTGCCAGGATCGAGGTGATCTGCATCACGCAGCTGCCCCTCGTGGCATCAGCACGCGCACTTGCGGACGCTTGCCTGACCAGCGCTGTGCGGCGCGGCGGGCGGCCAATCGTGCCGCTTCGTGCACGGCTGCCGGATCGCGCGCGGCGGAACCTTTCAATTGCTGGATCGCGACCAGGATATCGCTTTGCGCCTCGGCGATGAAATCGGGCATATCCTCTTCCAGAGGCAGGCCAATGGCCTCGACCAGCGGGGCCGCGCCCTTGGACAGCACGACGATCACCACGCCCTCGCTCGCGATGCGGCGCCGCATGGTCATGGCTTCGCCATTGGCGGGCGCAATGATATCGCCATCAAGCACCAGCCTTCCGGCGCGCACCTGCGCGATCACCCCGGGCTCACCGGGCGCGAGGCGGACCAGATCGCCATTGCCCTGCACCACTTGGCGGGGAATGCCGCAAGCCTTGCCGACGCGCGCCTGCTCGCGCATGTGGCGCATCTCGCCGTGGACGGGCACGAGGATTTCGGGGCGCAGCCAGCTGTAGAGCGCCTCCAGCTCCGGGCGGCCCGGATGGCCCGAGACATGGATGAAGGCCTGCCTGTCCGTCACCATGATGACCCCGCGCGCAGCAAGCAGGTTCTGGATGCGGCCGATGGCGATTTCATTGCCCGGAATCTGGCGCGAGGAGAAAAGCACCACATCGCCTGGCGCCAGTTCGATGGGATGGTTGCCTTCCGCCATTCTCGAAAGCGCCGCACGCGGCTCGCCCTGTCCGCCGGTGGCGAGGATCAGCACTTCGCCGCGCGGCAGCCGCATCGCGGTGTCAAAGTCGATCGGCTGCGGGAAATCGGCCAGATAGCCATTATCCTGTGCCACATCGATAATCCGGTCGAGCGAGCGCCCCGCAACGCAAATCCTGCGCCCCGTCTCGCGCGCGACTTCGCCCAAGGTCTGGAGCCGCGCGACATTGCTGGCGAAGGTCGTGACGACGACCCGTCGGCCCGCATGACGCGCGACCTCCTCCATCATCGCGCGGTGGACGGCGCCCTCGCTACCCGATGGGTTGGGATTGAAGACATTGGTCGAATCGCACACCAGCGCGAGCACGCCTTCATCGCCGATGGCGCGCAGCTCTTCCTCTGTGGTGGGTTCGCCAATGATGGGCTCATCATCGAGCTTCCAGTCGCCCGTGTGGAAGATGCGGCCATGGGGCGTGTCGATCAGCACCGCGTTGCCTTCGGCAATCGAATGGGCGAGCGGGACATAGGTGATGGTAAAGGGGCCGAGTTCAATCGGGCCGTGATCTTCGGGGATGATGTTGAGTTCAACCTTGCCGAGCAGGCCTGCTTCTTCCAGTTTTCTCGCCACCAGATCGGCCGTGAAGGGCGTTGCATAAAGCGGCACGCCCAATTCGCCCGCAAAATATGGCACCGCGCCGATGTGATCCTCGTGCGCGTGGGTGAGGACGATGCCGACAAGGTCTTGGCTGCGCTCTTCGATAAACTCGAGATCCGCAAATACCAGATCAACGCCGGGATATTCATCCCCTGAAAAAGTCATGCCGAGATCGACCATCAGCCACTGGCCCCGGCATCCGTAAAGATTGACGTTCATGCCAATCTCGCCGGAACCGCCAAGCGCCAGGAACAGCAATTCGTCTTCGGGAGTGAAATCTTTTTTCAATGTCGTTCCAACTGTTCAAGCAAGTGCGCGGCGCGCGAGAATGGCGAGGCCATCCAAGGTCAGATCGGCATCGACATGATCGAAGATTTCAGTGGCATCGTCGAACAGGATGGCAAGGCCGCCGGTGGCCACCACCTTTGCCGGCCGCCCGATTTCTGCCTGCATGCGCGCAATCAATCCTTCCATCATCGCGACATAGCCCCAGAACACCCCGATCAGCATCTGGTCTTCGGTGTTGCGCCCGATCACGCTGCGGCTTTCGGGCGCGCGGATCGCAATACGGGGCAGCTTGGCCGTTTTGCCGACCAACGCATCGAGGCTGAGGTTGATCCCCGGGGCGATCGAGCCACCCTTGTAAGCGCCGGTAAAATCCACCATTTCGAACTTGGTCGCCGTGCCGAAATCGACGACGATCAGATCGCCGCCATATTTGTGATGCGCGGCCAGGATATTGAGCGCGCGGTCAGCCCCGAGCGAGCTTGGCTGATCGACATCCAGCACAAAAGGCCAGGCAGCCTGGCCTTGGCCGGCAAAAATCGGCGTGATGCCGAAATATTTCTGGCACAGCACAGTGAGATTATGATCGGCCCGCGGCACGACCGAGGCGACGATGACGTGTTCGATCTCGCTGCGCTCAACCCCCTCGATCTTGAGCAATTGGAGAAGCCATACCGCATATTCATCGCCGGTGCGGCGCGGATCGGTGGCGATGCGCCAGCGCGCGCGGGTGGTGTGGCTGCCATCGGCGTTCAATTCGAACAGTGCGAAGACCACATTGGTGTTTCCGACATCAGCGCCGAGCAACATGGGGCGAGCCTTTCCTTAATCCAAGTCGCCTGCGCGAATGACACGTTCTTGCCCATCCGCCAAGCGCAGGCGCAACGCGCCGTCGGTTTCCTCAAGCCCTGCGAAGGTGCCGGACAGCTTGACCCCCTCGGCATCATGGACCCCCAGGGCTGAGCCTTGGGCATGGATCGAACCATTCAAGAACGCCTGCAACGTGACCCCAAGGCCAAAGGCTCGCCAATCAGCAAGGCGAAGGATGAAATGGCGCGCGAGGCTGGCGGCGAAGTGTTCCAGATCGGGCGCGGGGCCAAGCTCAGCAAGCGCGGCGGTCTTGCGGCCCGGCACTTGCGGCGCGCGGGCAAGGTTCACCCCGACCCCGACAATCACATGTCCGTGCACCATTTCCAGCAGGATGCCGGAGAGCTTGCCGCCATCGAGCAGCACGTCATTGGGCCATTTGAGCGCGAGCAAATCGCCCGATCCCAGTGCCTCGGCGCAGGTATCGCGCACTGCCAGCGCGGCGACAAAGCTCAATGAGGCAGGCGGCGGCGCGCCAGCGGACAGGCGCACCACGCAGGACCCCATGAAATTGCCTGCCCCGTCAAACCATTCGCGCCCCTGCCGCCCGCGCCCGGCGGTCTGGCGGCGGGCGATCAGCCATTCGCCTTCGGGCACCATCTCGCCGGCGCGCAAGGCCGCGGCGAGATCGGCATTGGTCGAGCCGGTCTCTTCGACGAGGCGCAGAATGCCCGGTGATAGGGTCAAACCGCCATAAACAGCGCAGCCGCTGCCTTGTCGGCCAAGTCGGTGAGCGAGGGCGTCAGCAGATAGCCCAGCGGCGAGATGATCAGCGCAGTGAGCGCCAAGAGCACCCAATGCGCCATCCCGCTGCGCCCGCGCACTACATCGGCAGGCTCATCAAAGAACATGACCTTGACAAACTTGATGTAGTAGAACGCGCCGATCACGCTTGCCGCAATCGCGATCGCGCCGAACGCCACCAGCCCTGCCTCAACCGTCGCCTGAAAGATCACGAACTTGCTGTAAAAACCGAGCAGCGGCGGAATGCCCGCAAGGCTGAACATGAACAAGAGCAGCGCCCAGGCAATCGCCGGTTGGGTGAGCGAGAGCCCGCGAATATCGGCAAAGGTTTCAAACAGCGCGCCATCGCTGCCGCGCAGCATGAGAAGCGCCACGAAGCTCCCGACGCTCATGGCGACATAAATAAAGAGATAGACCAGCATGGCGCTTGCGCCGGCCTGATTGGCAACGGCAAGGCCCAAGAGGATAAAGCCGACATTGTTGATCGAGGAATAGGCCAGCAGCCGCTTCAGGTTTTCCTGCCCGATCGCGCCCAGCGCGCCGAACACGATCGAGGCCAAAGCGGCAAACATGACGATCTGCTGCCAGGCGGCGACTTGCCCGCCAAACACCTCGAACACTACGCGCGCCGTCAGCGCCACGCCGGCAACCTTTGGCGCAGTGGCGAAGAAGGCGGTGACGGGCGTTGGCGCGCCTTCATAAACATCGGGCGTCCACATGTGGAAGGGCACAGCGGCGATCTTGAAGGCAAGACCCGCCATCACGAAGATGAGGCCGATCAGCGCGCCCAGCTGCAATTCGCCCTCGAGCCCGGCGCGCACCCCCATGAACTGGGTGCTGCCGGTGAAGCCGTAGAGCAGGCTCATCCCGTAAAGGATGATGCCCGATGCCAAGGCGCCGAGCACGAAATACTTGAGCCCCGCCTCGCCCGAACGCAGATCGCGGCGCAGGATGGCGGCGAGCACATAGGCAGCAAGGCTGTTCAATTCGAGGCCGAGATAGAGGCTCATGAAATCGCTGGCCGAAACCATGATGCTCATGCCGACGCAGGCGAAGATCACGAGAATCGGATATTCTGCGCGCAGGCCCCTTTCCGTGCCAGCAGCCGCGCTGTTGAAGAAGGCAGGCGCCACCATCAGCGCGGCGATGGCGGAAAGGTAGATCAGTGCCTTGGCAAAAAGAGCGAAAGTGTCGATCCGGAGCAGGCCGCCAAAGGCCAGCGTCTCCGGCCCGTCGCTGCCGATATGCAGCCCCGGCACGAGCATGAAGCCAGCGCCAAACAGCGCGGAGGCGGCGAGCAAACTCACCAGGCGCGCCGAGGCATCGCCCCGGAAAGCGGCAACCATCAACAGCGCAAGGCCTGCGCCCGAGAGCAGCAATTCAGGCGCGATCAGTGCAAAGGAATGGGCGAAGTCCATCAGTGTGCGCCCTCCTTATGAGACGCAGAATGTTCGATCTGGTTGGCCGCATGCTCACGCGGCGGCCCCATGAGAGGATTGCTGTCGCTCGGCGGAGCGGCAACGGAAATGCGGGCATCCAGCGCGGCAATATCGGCGCGCATGGGGGCAAGGAAGCTTTCGGGGTAAACCCCCATCCACAACACCGCCGCCGCAATCGGCAGCATCATCGCCCATTCGCGCAAGGTCATATCCTTCATTGCCGCCGCATCGGCGTTCTTCTGCTCGCCAAAGGCAACCCGGCGGTAGAGATAGAGCATATAGGCGGCGCCAAGGATGATGCCGGTGGTTGAAACCAGCGCGACCAGTGTTGAGGTCTGGTAGATGCCGGCCAGCGACAGGAACTCACCCACGAAGCCGCTGGTGCCCGGAAGCCCGATGCTCGCCATGGTGAACAAGAGGAAGAACAGGGCGTAATAGGGCATATTTATTGCCAGCCCGCCATAGCGCGCGATCTCGCGGGTGTGGAGCCGATCATAGATCACCCCCACGCACAGGAACAGCGCGCCCGATACGAGGCCGTGCGAAAGCATCACGATCATCGCGCCTTCAAGGCCCTGCACATTGAAAGCGAACAGGCCGACAGTGACAATGGCCATGTGCGCGACAGATGAATAGGCGATCAGCTTCTTCATATCGGCCTGCACCAGCGCGACCAGCGAGGTGTAAACCACCGCCACCATCGAGAGCGCAAACACCAGCCATGCGAACTGCGCCGAGGCTTCCGGGAACATCGGCAGGCTGAAACGGATGAAGCCATAGCCGCCGAGCTTGAGCAGCACGCCGGCAAGGATCACCGAGCCAGCCGTCGGCGCCTGAACGTGGGCATCGGGCAGCCAGGTGTGGAGCGGCCACATCGGCACCTTGACCGCAAAGCTCGCAAAGAAAGCCAGCCACAGCCATGTTTGCGCCTGCGCAGGGAAATCATACTGCATCAACGCGGGAATGTCGGAGGTGCCGGCCTCGGCCACCATCCAGAACATCGCGATCAGCATCAGCACCGAGCCGATCAGCGTGTAGAGGAAGAACTTGTAACTGGCATAGATGCGGTTGTCCCCGCCCCACACCCCGATGATGAGATACATCGGGATAAGACCCGCTTCGAAGAAGACGTAGAACAGGAAGATGTCCTGTGCGGCAAACGTCCCGATCATCAGCACTTCCATGAACAGGAAGGCAGCCATGTATTCGCCAACGCGCTTTTGAATCGCTTCCCAGCTTGCCAGAATGCAGATCGGCATCAGGAAGACGCTGAGCATGATCAGCAGCAAAGCAATGCCATCGATCCCCAGCGCATAGGAGAAGCCGGCAAACAGCTCGGCGCGCTCGGTGAATTGCCACTGCGGTCCCCCGATCTCGTAATTGGACCACAGGACAAGGCCGAGCGCGAAAGTCACGAGCGTCGCCACCAGCGCGACGATCCGCGCCAAGGCGGCAGGCGAGAACAGGCAGACGAGCGCGCCCGCCATGGGCACGAGCATCATCAGCGACAGGATGGGAAGGCCTTCCATTACGAAGCGCGCTCCTAGAACAGGACAAAGGTGACTGCGGCGATCAGGCCAAGGAGCATGATCAGCGCATAGGTGTTGAGGTAGCCGGTCTGCATCCGCTTGGCCGCGACGGCGCCGCGCGCGACGGCGTCGGCAACGCCATTGGGGCCAAAGCGATCAATGATGCCGACATCGCCCACCTGCCAGAACAGTTTGCCGAGCGCGAAGGCGGGCTTCACGAAGAGCGCGTCATAGAGCTCGTCGAAATACCACTTGCGATAGACAAACCGGTGCAAAGCGCCGAAGCTGGCGACGAATTTGGCCGGAATGTCGGGCTTGGCGACATAGGCGACATAGGCCCCGATGAAGCCCAGCACCATCACCACGAAAGCCGAATATTTCACCCAATAGGGCACGGCGTGCATCGCGTGGATCAGCGGCTCGTTATAGAAGATCGAGCCTGCCCAGAAGGCGGCCGAGTCAAGGAATGCGGGCGCGAACACCTGCCCTGCCGCGACTGCGCCGATGGTCAAGACGCCGAGCGGGAGCAGCATGGAGGCGGGGCTTTCATGCGGATGATAGCCGCCAGTGGTGTCCTTGCCTGCCTGTTCGGGCGTCTTGTGGACGGCGTGCTGGATATGCTCGCTTTCGATCCAACGCGGCTTGCCCCAGAAAGTGAGGAACATCAGGCGCCACGAATAGAAGCTGGTGAGCAGTGCTGCCGTGACACCAAGCCAGAAGGCCGTGACGGAGATCTGCGTGCCGCGCGCAAACGCCACTTCGAGCACCGCATCCTTCGACCAGAAGCCTGCAAAGCCGACGCCAAGGTGATAGACGCCAAGGCCCGTGATCGCGAGCGTGCCCGCCAGCATCGCGTAGAAGGTGAAGGGGATCGCCTTGCGCAGCCCCCCGTAATAGCGCATGTCCTGTTCGTGGTGCATCGCGTGGATGACGCTGCCCGCGCCAAGGAACAACAGCGCCTTGAAGAAAGCGTGCGTGAACAGGTGGAACATGGCGACGCCATAGGCCCCAACGCCCGCGGCAAAGAACATATAGCCCAGCTGCGAGCAGGTTGAGTAGGCAATCACCCGCTTGATGTCCCACTGGGTCGTCCCGATAGTCGCGGCAAAGAAACAGGTCGCAGCGCCCACCACGGTCACAATCGCAAGCGCCGTCGGGGCGGCTTCGAACATGGGCGACAGACGGCACAGCATGAACACGCCCGCGGTCACCATCGTCGCTGCGTGGATCAGCGCGGAAACCGGCGTCGGCCCTTCCATCGCATCGGGCAGCCAGGTGTGCAGGCCCAGCTGCGCGCTCTTGCCCATCGCCCCGATGAACAACAGGATGCACAGGATATCCATGGTATAAAGGCGCATCCCCACAAAGGTGATGGATGAGCCGCTCATGCCGGGGGCTGCTTCGAGGATTTCGGGGATCGAGACAGTCCCGAACACGAGGAACGTCCCGAAAATACCCAGCATGAAACCCAGATCGCCCACGCGGTTGACGACGAATGCCTTGATCGCGGCCGCGCCCGCGCTGGGCTTTTTGAACCAAAAGCCAATCAGCAGATAGGAGGCAAGCCCCACCCCTTCCCAGCCAAAGAACATCTGGACGAGGTTATCCGCCGTCACCAGCATCAGCATCGCAAAGGTGAACAGCGAGAGATAGGCGAAGAAGCGCGGCTGATCCGGGTCTTCCTCCATATAGCCCCAGCTGTAGAGGTGGACGAGCGCCGAGACCGAGCAGATCACCACCAGCATCACCGCCGTCATGGTGTCGACGCGCAAGGCCCAGTCAAAACTCATGGTGCCTGATTGCACCCAGGTGAGCACGGGGACGACTTCGGCAGTCTGCGTGCCGGTGAGGAACCCGATAAAGATCGGCCAGGACAGCGCCGCCGACAGGAACAGCGCGCCCGTGGTGACCGATTTCGCCGCAACATTGCCCAGCTTGCGGTTGCCCAGCCCCGCGATCAGCGAAGCCACCAGCGGCGCGAAGACGATAAGGAGGATTTGCGTCGCCATCACCCTCACCCCTTCATCCGGTTGATATCGTCAACCGCAATCGAGCCTTGCCCGCGGAAATAGATGACAAGGATAGCAAGCCCGATGGCGGCCTCTGCGGCGGCAACTGTCAGCACCAGCATGGCGAAAATCTGACCCACCAGGTCCTGCATGAAGGCGCTGAAGGCAACGAGGTTGATGTTCACCGACAGCAGGATCAGCTCGATCGCCATCAAGATGACAATCACGTTCTTGCGGTTGAGGAAAATCCCTAGGACTCCCAGCACGAACAAAATCGCGCCCACGGTGAGATAATGTTCGATCCCGATCACAGCTCGATCCCTTGCCCCACTTCGGGGTTCTTCATGACAGTTGCATCTTCCGGACGGCGGCGGATCTGCTTGCCGACATCCTGCCGCGCGCGCGCGCCGGGCCTGGGCGGTTGGAAGGTGAGCACAATTGCGCCGATCATCGCCACCAGAAGGATGATCCCGGCGATTTCGAACAGCAGGATATAACGGCCGAACAGCAGGCCTCCCAAAGCCTCGATATTGCTGGCCGTTTCGGCCTGCATCGCGCTGCCATCGGGCGTGCCCAGAGTAATTCCGCCTGCATTGTAGACGCCGACGGCCAACAGCAATTCAGCCAGCAGGATTGCAGCCATCAACAACCCCAGCGGGAAATTGCGGATGAAGCCAGCGCGCATCGCGGCAAAATCAATGTCCAGCATCATGACGACGAACAGGAACAGCACCGCGACCGCCCCGACATAGACGATCACCAGCAGCATCGCGAGGAACTCGGCCCCCACCAGCACCATCAGGGCGGCGGCATTGAAGAAAGCCATGATCAGCCACAGCACCGAATGCACGGGATTCCGCGCCATAATCACCATGACCGCGCTGGCGACCACTATGGCCGCAAACAGGTAGAAGGCAAAAACCTGTATCATATTGATCCCCAGCCTCGCCGCTGCCCACCCCTGAGGGCGCGTGCGCGCGGATAGCCGTCCTTGCTGAATCCCAGTTATGTGTGCCCGAGCCTGGCCCTGCGGCCCTGTCCGGACGAGTTATGAATCTTTGGCCTGCGCCCTAGCGATAGGGTGCGTCGGCTTCAAGGTTGGCAGCGATGGCCCGCTCCCACTTGTCACCATTCGCGAGCAGCTTGGCCTTGTCGTAGAGCAACTCCTCGCGGGTTTCGGTGGCATATTCGAAATTCGGCCCTTCCACGATCGCATCCACCGGGCAGGCTTCCTGACAAAAGCCGCAATAGATGCACTTCGTCATGTCGATATCGTAGCGCGTGGTGCGGCGCGAGCCGTCCTCGCGCGGTTCGCTTTCGATAGTGATGGCCTGTGCCGGACAAATCGCCTCGCACAGCTTGCACGCGATGCAGCGTTCCTCGCCATTGGGATAGCGCCGCAGCGCGTGTTCACCGCGAAAACGCGGGGACAGCGGCGATTTCTCGAAGGGGTAATTGATCGTCGCCTTGGGCTTGAAGAAATATTTCAAGGTCAGCGCGTGCGCCTTCAAAAACTCCCACAGAGTGAAGCTCTTGATGAGGTGGGAAAGAGTGCTCATGCGAAATGCCCCGTGGCCATGAGGTAGCCCGAAATAGCAGCAACAAAGACAAGGCTCATCGGCAGAAAGACCTTCCAGCCAAGCCGCATCAGCTGATCGTAGCGATACCGGGGAACCGTCGCCCAGATCCAGCTGAACATGAAGAAGAACATGAAAGTCTTGAGCAGGAACCACACGATTCCCGGCACGGCATAAAGCGCCGGAATGTCGAGCGGCGGCAACCATCCGCCCCAGAACAGCAGCGTATTGAGGCTGCACATCAACAGGATGTTGGCATATTCGCCGAGCCAGAACAGTGCGAAAGCCATGCTCGAATATTCGGTCTGATAGCCTGCAACCAGCTCGCTCTCCGCTTCGGTGAGGTCAAACGGCGCGCGGGCGGTTTCAGCGAGCGCCGAGATGAAGAACACCACCCACATCGGGAACAAGAGCGGGTGCACCACATAGGCGTTGATGATGCCAAGGCCAAAGCCCTTTTGCGCCTCGACAATTCCGCTCATGTTGAAGGTGCCGGCAAACAGCACCACGCACACCAGCACGAAGCCGATCGAGACTTCGTAGGAGATCATCTGGGCCGAGGCACGCATCGCCGAGAAGAACGGATATTTGGAGTTCGATGCCCACCCGCTCATCACCACGCCGTAAACGCCGAGAGAGGAGATCGCGAGGATATAGAGCAGGCCCACATTGATGTCCGCGAGCACCACGCCTGCATCAAACGGAATCACCGCCCATGCGGCCAGAGCCACCGTAAAGGTGATGATCGGCGCGAGCAGGAAAATGCCCTTGTTGGCGGCCGAGGGGATGATGGTTTCCTGCAGGAACACCTTCAGCCCATCGGCGAAACTCTGGAGCAAGCCGAATGGCCCCACCACATTGGGCCCGCGCCGCAGCATGATCGCGCCCAGCACCTTGCGATCGACATAGATCACCATGGCAACCGAGAACATCACCAGCAGCGAGATAATGAGCACGCCGGCAATCGTGGCGAGCGTCCAGGCCCATTCATAGGACAGGCCAAGGCCTTGGAAGAACGCGGTCATTCCGCAGCCTCCTTCACTTGCGAGCCATGCAGCAGTTCATCCGAACATTGCTGCATCACTTCGCTTGCACGAGCGATAGGGTTGGTGAGGTAGAAATCCTTGATCGGGTAGGCCGTGATTTCGCCTTCGAACTTGGCCGCGCTGTCTGCCTTGGGCAGCGCGCCATAACTGGCAAGGCCTTCCTCGCCCAGCGCTGGGACGGCGGCGATCATCTTCGCCTGAAGTTCGCTGAAGCTGTCAAAGCCGACAGTCACGCCCAGCGCATCGGCGAGCGCACGCAGGATTGTCCAATCCTCGCGCGCGTCGCCCGGCGCAAACACGGCTTTTTCCGCAAACTGCACCCGGCCCTCGGTGTTGACATAGGTGCCGTCCTTCTCGGCATAGGAAGCGCCCGGCAGGATGATGTCCGCATGATGCGCGCCGCGATCGCCGTGGTGGCCGATATAGACCTTCAGGCTGCCCGCAAAGGCGCTGTAATCCATCTCGTCCGCGCCGAGGCTGAGCAGCACCTTGGGAGCCGCGGCCGCAAGCTCAGCCATGCCCTGGGGCCTGGTAAAGCCCAGCATCAGCGACGCCATGCGCGCCGCCGAAATATGCAGCACGTTGAAGCCGTTCCAGTCGTCCTTCACGAGATCGAACTTATCGACCAGCTTGAGCGCGACAGGCAAAGCGCCCTTGGCAAGCGCCGCTGGCCCGACAATGACTGCCGGACGCCTGGCTGCCTTCATGGCGTCACCCAAGGCCTTGGGCACGCGGTTCAGAACTTTCAGATCATTGCCGAGGAAGGTTGCCGGAAACGTCGTTTCCCACTCCGGCCCCACGATAAACACCTTCGCGCCTGCCTTCACAGCCTTGCGCAGGCGGACATTGAGCAGCGCGGCTTCCCAGCGCACATGACTGCCGATGATAAGGATGGCATCGGCCGTTTCGATCCCGGCAAAGGTCGAATTGAAATTGACCGCCGCAAGGTTCGACACGTCATAGGTCATGCCGGTCTGGCGGGCCTCAACCAGATCAGACCCGCAGGCATTCACCAGCGCCTTGGCGGCAAACATTGTCTCGGCATCGAGCAGATCGCCCGCCACGGCTGCAATGCTCGACTTGTCATCCGCAAGCGCGGCCGCGATCATGCTGAAAGCCTCGGACCAGTCGGCGGGCTGGAGCTTGCCCTCGCGCCGCACCCACACGCGGTCGAGGCGCCGCTTGGTGAGCCCATCGACCTGATAGCGGCCCTTGTCCGAGAGCCACTCCTCGTTGACCTCGTCATTCACCCGCGGCAGGGCGCGCATCACTTCGCGGCCCTTGGAATGCAGCGAGATATTCGCCCCCACCGCGTCCGACACGTCGATGCTGATGGTGCGCTTCAATTCCCACGGGCGGGCCTCAAAAGCATAGGGACGGCTTGTGAGCGCGCCGACCGGGCACAGATCGATCACGTTGGCGCTGAGCTCATGCTTGGCCGCCTGTTCGAGATAGGTCGTGATCTGCATGTCCTCGCCGCGGTAGAGCGCGCCGATCTCGTCCACGCCTGCGATTTCTTCGGAAAAGCGCACGCAGCGGGTGCAGTGAATGCAGCGGGTCATGATCGTCTTGATCAGCGGGCCCATGTATTTCTCTGTCACCGCGCGCTTGTTTTCGGAAAAGCGCGAGCCGCCGCGCCCATAGGCGACCGCCTGATCCTGCAAATCGCACTCGCCCCCCTGATCGCAGATCGGGCAATCGAGCGGGTGGTTGATGAGCAGGAACTCCATCACCCCTTCGCGCGCCTTTTTGACCATCGGCGTATCGGTGCGGATTTCCTGACCATCAGCAGCCGGCAGGGCGCAGCTCGCCTGCGGCTTGGGCGGGCCGGGCTTCACCTCGACAAGGCACATGCGGCAGTTGCCAGCAATGCTGAGACGCTCGTGATAGCAAAAGCGCGGGATTTCCTTGCCCGCCAGCTCGCACGCCTGAAGAACAGTCGCGCCAGCGGGGACTTCGATTTCTACGCCGTCTACGGTGACTTTCGGCATTACTCGGCTGCCTCTTGGAATTGCGCGTTGTGTTCGTGGATGCGCCGCTCGAGCTCCGGCCGGAAGTGGCGGATCAGCCCCTGGATCGGCCATGCCGCCGCATCGCCCAGCGCGCAGATGGTGTGGCCTTCGACCTGCTTGGTCACTTCGTAAAGCATGTCGATTTCCTCGATCGCGGCATTTCCCGTGCGCAGACGCTCCATCATGCGCCACATCCAGCCCGTGCCTTCGCGGCAGGGGGTGCACTGGCCGCAGCTTTCATGCTTGTAGAAATAGCTGAGGCGGCTGATCGCCCGCACGATGTCGGTGGACTTGTCCATGACGATCACCGCCGCCGTGCCAAGGCCGCTTCCCAGCTCCTTCAGCCCGTCAAAATCCATCGGTGCGTGGCGGATTTGTTCGGCCGGAACCAGTGGCACCGAGGAACCACCGGGGATTACGGCCAGCAGATTATCCCACCCGCCGCGAATGCCGCCGCAATGCTTTTCAATGAGTTCCTCGAACGGGATGCTCATCGCTTCCTCGACGACACAAGGTTTTTCCACGTGGCCGGAAATCTGGAACAGCTTGGTGCCCTTGTTGTTCTCGCGCCCGAAACTTGCAAACCATGAAGCGCCACGCCGCAAGATCGTCGGCGTGACCGCAATCGACTCCACGTTATTCACCGTGGTCGGGCAACCATAAAGACCAGCACCCGCCGGGAACGGGGGCTTCAGGCGCGGTTGACCCTTCTTGCCTTCGAGGCTTTCGATCATCGCGGTCTCTTCGCCGCAGATGTAAGCGCCCGCGCCGCGGTGCATGAAGACATCGAAGTCGTAGCCCGAACCGCAGGCGTTCTTGCCAATCAGGCCAGCAGCATAGGCCTCGTCGATTGCCTTCTGCAGCGTTTCGGCCTCGCGGATATATTCGCCGCGGATGTAGATATAGGCCGCGCGCGCCCGCATCGCGTAGCCCGCGACCAGCGCGCCTTCGATCAGCTTGTGCGGATCGTGGCGGATGATCTCGCGATCCTTGCAGCTGCCCGGTTCGGATTCATCGGCGTTGATGACAAGGAAGCTCGGCCGCCCATCGCGGCTTTCCTTGGGCATGAAGGACCACTTCAGCCCCGTCGGGAAGCCCGCCCCGCCCCGGCCACGCAAACCGCTGGCCTTGATTTCCTCGATGATCGCGTCCTGCCCGCGCGCGAGCAGCGCCTTGGTGTCGTCCCAATCGCCGCGCACCTGCGCTGCCTTGAGGCCCCAATCCTGGAAGCCATAAAGATTGGTGAAGATGCGGTCCTTGTCAGCCAGCATCACAGCTTTCCTTGGTTTTTGGCGCGCTTGAGGCGCACCAGAGAAATCACTTGGAACACAAGGCCCATCCCCATCAGGATGACGCCCATCTCCGCCTTGCCGGTCGCGGTGAAAAACGCGCCCAAGGCAAAGCCGGTGAGCCCTGCTCCGGCAAAGGCGAGGGTCAGCGAATTCATCCGATCACCCCTTGCTGCCACAGGCCCGCCACCACGAGCACGATCAGCAGCATCACGCCCACGCGCACAAGGCCGATCAGCACCTTGTAGGCGATGAAGCCGAGCACCACGGCGCCAAGCAGGGGAACGAGTGTATTCACCATTCGCCCCGGTAATCATGGTTCGCGTTGACCATTTCCTTGAGCGTCGTCGGCCCGCCCAAAGGCTCTGACGTATGCCGCCCAGGCTCCTGCGTGCCGGTCTTGGGTGTCTCACCGCGTGCCAGCGCATCCAGCACCGCATCAAGCCGTTCGGGCGTGAGATCCTCGTAATTGTCGTCGTTGATCTGAACCATCGGCGCGGTGGCGCAATTGCCCATGCATTCGACTTCGGTGAGCGTCCACAGGCCATCTTCGGAGACCTCACCCTTCTTCATGCCGCGCTTCTTGCAGGCCGCGATAAGGTCGTCACTGCCGCGCAGCATGCAGGGGGTGGTGCCGCACACCTGGACATGGAATTTGCCGACGGGCTTGAGGTTGTACATGAAATAGAAGCTGGCGACTTCGAGCACGCGGATCACCGGCATATCGAGATATTTCGCAACATATTCGATCACCGGCAGCGGCAGCCAGCCTTGCGTATCGGTTTCCGCGCCCACCTGCCTTTGGGCGAGATCGAGCAGCGGCATCACGGCCGAGCGCTGGCGCCCTTCGGGATACTTGGCGATGTGCCAATCGGCGAGCTTCTTGTTCTCCGGCGTCCACGCGAAACCGCCCCAGCGGGCGCGCAGTTCGGGGGTATCGGGTGCGGGGGTACGGTCAGCCATTATCTGTCACACTCACCAAAAACGACATCGATCGCGCCGAGAATGGCGGTCGCATCGGGCAGCATATGGCCGCGGCTCATCATGTCCATGGCTTGCAAGTGCGAGAACGCGGTGGGGCGAATCTTGCAGCGATAGGGCTTGTTGGTGCCGTCGCTGACGAGATAGACGCCGAACTCGCCCTTGGGGCTTTCGGTGGCGACATAAACCTCGCCCGCAGGCACGTGAAAGCCTTCGGTGTAAAGCTTGAAGTGGTGAATGAGGCTTTCCATCGATTGCTTCATTTCGCCGCGCTTGGGGGGCGAGACTTTGCCGTCTGTCGAGGCGATCGGCCCCGTCGGCATTTGCGCCAAGCACTGCTTGATGATCTTGGCGCTTTCGTAAACTTCCTTCACGCGCACCATGAAGCGATCATAGCAGTCCGAATTGGTGCCAACCGGAATGTCAAACTCCATCCGGTCATAGACATCATAGGGCTGGCTCTTGCGCAGATCCCACGGAATCCCGGCAGCCCGGATCATCGGGCCGGAAAAGCCCCACGCAATCGCATCCTCGCGGCTGACAATCGCGATATCGACATTGCGCTGCTTGAAGATGCGGTTGTCGATGACAAGGCTCATCGCGTCTTCGAACAGCTGGAAGAAGCGGTTATCGAGCCAGTTGCCAATATCAACGAGCAGCTTTTCCGGCACATCCTGGTGGACCCCGCCGGGGCGGAACCATGCGCTATGCATCCGCGCGCCGCTTGCCCGTTCGAAGAAGTTCATGCAATCTTCGCGCAGTTCGAACACCCACAGGTTGGGCGTCATCGCGCCCACATCCATGACGTGCGCGCCGATATTGAGCATGTGGTTGCAGATGCGGGTCAGCTCGGCAAACAGCACGCGCAGATACTGGGCGCGCAAGGGCACTTCGAGGTTCAGGAGCTTCTCGATCGCCAGCACATAGGAATGCTCCATGCACAGGGGCGAGCAGTAATCGAGCCGATCAAAATAGGGCAGCGCCTGAAGATAGGTCTTGTGCTCGATCAGCTTTTCGGTGCCGCGGTGGAGCAGGCCGACGTGCGGATCGATGCGCTCGATCACTTCGCCGTCAAGCTCCATCACCATGCGCAGCACGCCGTGCGCGGCGGGGTGCTGGGGGCCGAAATTGATCGTGTAATTGGTGATGATATCGCCTTCGGTGGTCGGCGATTCTTCGCGTTGGAAGCTCACTTGCCGCCCTCCTCTTTGGCCTTTTCATCGCCCGGAAGCACGTAATCCGCGCCTTCCCACGGGCTGAGAAAATCGAAGGTGCGCATTTCCTGCGCGAGTTCGACAGGTTCATAGACAACGCGCTTTTCCTCTTCGGAATAACGCAGTTCGGTATAGCCCGTCATCGGGAAGTCCTTGCGGAAAGGATGTCCTTCAAAGCCGTAATCGGTGAGAATGCGGCGCAGATCGGGGTTGCCCGCAAAGGTCACGCCGTACAGGTCGAAAACCTCGCGTTCGAGCCATCCGGCATTCGGCCAGAGCGTTGTGACAGTCGGCACCGGCGTATCCTCGCTTGCCGAGCATTTCACCATGACACGGTGGTTCTTGGTGAGACTGAGCAGCATGTAGACGACTTCGAAGCGCTCCGCCCGTGCCGGATAATCCGCGCCCGCAATCTCCATCAGTTGCTGGTAATGGTGATCATCGCGCAAGATGCGCAGCACCTTGGCGACTGCATCGCGCTCGACGCGGAAGATCACCTCGCCGTGGGCTTCCTCGGCTTCGATCAGCCAGACACTAATCGTTTCCGAAATCGCCTCGATCACGCCTTCGTTGGAAGCAAAGCGCGGGGCGGAATGCACAACCTTCATGGCAGTTCCCTTACCGCTCGATGGTGCCGACGCGGCGAATCTTGCGCTGCAATTGCATCACGCCATAGAGCAGCGCTTCGGCAGTCGGTGGGCAACCGGGGACGTAGATATCCACCGGGACGATCCGATCACACCCGCGCACCACCGAATAGGAATAGTGATAATAGCCCCCGCCATTGGCGCAGGAACCCATGCTGATCACATATTTGGGATCAGACATCTGATCATAGACCTTGCGCAGGGCAGGTGCCATCTTGTTGCATAGCGTACCCGCGACGATCATCACGTCCGACTGGCGTGGGGATGCACGCGGAGCGATGCCGAAACGCTCCATGTCATAGCGCGGCATATTGACGTGGATCATCTCGACCGCGCAGCACGCAAGGCCGAATGTCATCCACCACAGGCTGCCGGTGCGCGCCCATTGGAACAGCTCTTCGGTCGAGGTGACAAGGAAGCCCTTGTCGTTGACCTCGCTTTCAAGCGACTTGAAAAAAGCCGCGTCAGGCTGGCGCAGCTCGCCGCCCTGAGCGGTGGGGAGCGCAGACAGTGATCCAAGTTCCCGGGGAGGAGAAACCGTGTTTGTCATTCCCAGTCCAACGCCCCTTTCTTCCATTCATAGGCAAGGCCAACGGCAAGGATGAACAGGAATACCATCATGCCTGCCCAGCCGACGAATTGCGTCTCTTTCAGGCTCACCGCCCAGGGGAACAGAAAGGCCGCTTCCAGATCGAACACGATGAAACTGATCGCCACGAGGTAGAAGCGCACGTCGAACTGGCTGCGCGCGTCTTCAAAGGCAGGAAAGCCGCATTCATATTCCGAGAGCTTTTCCGCATTGGGGTTATGCGCGCCGGTAAGCCGCGAAACCGCCATGGGCGCGACCACGAAGAGGATTGATAAGCCAAGGGCGATAAAAATGAATATCAGTATCGGCAGATACTGGCTGAGGTCGATCACGGCGATGTCCAAGCAATTAATCCCGGGTGTCCCGTAGGCTTGTAACATAGCGCGCGCAAGAGCGCGACTCGTTGAAAACCGGGCATGGGTGTTGCAGGAAACTCAACACCTCATGCACCGCTCAGCCAGCCCGGCTTGCCCTATTTGAGCAGGCGCGCCGCTGCCTTGGCGGTTGCCGCGCCATAGGGCGGCTTGAACCCGCCCAGCTTGGCCACATCCACCTTGGGCTGATGATAGACTGCCCGCGCGTGGCTGAATTCACGGAATCCCTCGATGGAATGGTAGCTGCCCATCCCCGACGGCCCGATCCCGCCAAACGGCAAATCTTCCATCGATACGTGGAAAATCACGTCATTGGTTGTCACCCCACCGGAAATGGTGCGGGTGAGCACGCGTTCCTGCTCGGCCTTGTCCTCACCAAAATAATAGAGGCCAAGCGGGCGATCATGCGCGTTGACGTAATCAATCGCCTGATCGACCGCCTTGTAGGTGGTGACCGGCAGCACGGGGCCGAAGATTTCCTCCTGCATTGCGGCCATATCGGCGGTTGCGTTGCGCAGGATGGTGAGCGGCAGCTTGCGCAGGTTCGAATTGCTGAAATCTTCGCCAGCCGGATTGACCTCGATTACTTCTGCCCCCTTGTCGCGGGCATCTTCGATGAGGCTCTTGAGGCGCGCAAAGTGGCGGTCTGAGACAATCGCTGTGTAATCCTCGTTGTCGAGCAGCTTGGGATACATCGCTGATGCCCCGGCAACCACGCCGGCGATTGCCTCGTCTTCCTTTTCTTCGGGCACGATCAGATAATCGGGTGCGAGGCAAATCTGCCCTGCGTTCATCATCTTGCCCCAGGCGATCCGCTCGCCCGCTCTGGCAAGATCAGCGCTGCGCCCCATGATGACAGGCGACTTGCCGCCCAGTTCGAGCGTCACCGGCACGAGATTTTCGGCTGCGGCCTGCATCACCCGGCGCCCTGTCGCGGTGGAGCCGGTGAAGACCAGGTGATCAAACGGCAGGCTGGAGAAAGCCGCAGCCACTTCCGGCCCGCCTGTGATAACGCAGACTTCCTCGGGCGCGAAATATTCCGCCGTCAGCTCGGCCATCAATGCGCTGGTGCGCTCGGTAAACTCGCTCGGCTTGATCATCGCGCGGTTGCCGGCCGCCAGCACCTGCATCAGCGGGCCAAAGGCGAGTTGCAGCGGAAAGTTCCACGGTGCGAGGATGCCAATCACGCCCTTGGGTTCATAGCGCACTTCGGCCCGCGCGCCGAGCAGGCCCAGCGGAAACTGCACCCGGCGCTTGTCGGTCCTGGCCCAGCGGTCCATGTTTTTCAGCGCATCATGGCCTGCCCCCACCACGGCGGCGACATCCGTCAGCATCGATTGCGCCGGTGAGCGACCGCCGAAATCCGCGTTCATCGCCGCAGCAAAAGCCTCGCCATGCTCGCGCACCAGTGCCATCGCGCGACGGATGCGGTCCTTGCGCTGGCTCATGGGTTCGGGGCGTGAGGCGGTGAAAGCCTCACGCTGGCGCTTCAGCAGGGTTTCCATTTCGGCGCGGCGGTCATCAGCCATGGGTCTCTCCGGGCATGCGTTTCGATTTGCAATCCTTGTCGCGCAAACCGCGCCCCCATGCAAGCGCGCGCCAGATCCGAAGGCCGATTGCGCGCGATTGCCAATGCCGCAATGCAGCATTAGAACGCGCGCTCATCCAACAGACCACAAGCCTCGCAAAGGAACCTGCCCCATGGCTCAGCTTTCCCCCTCAGATCCGGTCGTGATCCTTTCCTATGCCCGCACGCCGATGGGCGCGATGCAGGGTGCGCTGGCGGATGTTTCGGCGACCGATCTTGGCGCGATTGCGGTCAAGGCAGCGGTCGAGCGTGCCGGGGTTGCAGGCGCGGATATCGACCGCGCCTACATGGGCTGCGTGTTGCCGGCCGGCCTTGGCCAGGCTCCCGCGCGGCAGGCGGCGATCAAGGCGGGCCTGCCGCAATCGGTCGAGGCGACGACTGTCAACAAGGTGTGCGGCAGCGGCATGCAGACTGTCATCATGGGCGCAGAAGCGCTCGCCAGCGGCAGCGTGGATGTTGTCGTGGCAGGCGGCATGGAGAGTATGACGAATGCGCCCTATCTCCTCAAAAAGCATCGCTCGGGCGCGCGGATCGGGCATGATACGGCCTATGATCACATGTTCCTCGACGGGCTTGAGGACGCCTATGAGCCGGGCCGCGCGATGGGCACTTTCGCGCAGGATACCGCGAATCAATATCAGCTCACGCGCGAGGAGATGGATGCCTATTCGATCGAATCGCTCGCCCGCGCCAACCGCGCCATTGCCAGTGGTGCCTTCGCCGATGAAGTCGTGCCGGTGACGATCGCGACGCGCGCCGGCGAAGTGATTGTCGAACACGATGAAGCCCCCGCAAAAGGCCGCCCCGAAAAGATCCCGCAGTTGAAACCCGCCTTTGCCAAGGACGGAACGATCACGGCGGCAACCTCCTCCTCGATTTCCGACGGGGCGGCTGCGGTGGTGCTGACCCGCGCAAGTGTGGCCGAGGCCAAGGGGCTTGCTCCGGTCGCGAAGATTGTGGCTGCCGCGGCCCATGCGCAGGCGCCTGCGCTGTTCACCACCGCGCCGATCCCGGCGATCCGCAAGGTGCTCGATAAGGCCGGGTGGAGCGTCGATGATGTCGACTTGTTCGAAGTCAACGAAGCCTTTGCCTGCGTTGCCATGTTCGCGATGCGCGATCTGGGCATCCCGCACGAGAAGATCAACGTGAACGGCGGCGGCACCGCGCTTGGTCACCCGATTGGCGCCAGCGGCACACGCATCATCGTAACCCTGCTCAATGCCCTCAGGCACCAGGGCAAGAAGCGCGGCGTTGCCTCGCTGTGCATTGGCGGCGGCGAAGCGACTGCGGTGGCTGTCGAACTGGTCTGAAAGGCCAAGCTGCCGGGCGGCTCACGGGCTGCCTGGCAGCGCTTCGGCGCCCCACAGGCGATCTGCCGGAACCCAGCCCCTGCGGCCCGCGATATCCAGTTGGCACCACCCCTCGCGGCAGGTCACATACCGCGCCACCACTCCGGGTTCGGCCCGCCAGCGCAGCGCGGATGACGCCGAAGGCTCGGCGCGCAGATCAACCAACCCCTCGCCCACCACCATCAGGCCGCGATCAGGCGTCAGCTGGCTGGCTGCAACCCAGCCCTGCGCGCCGTCCGCATCGCGCACCAGCCGCCAGCCCTCGCGCACCCGCAACACCTTCACCGGCAGCCCCTTGCGCTTGTAGACCCAATCCACCGGATATTCCCGGCTTGGCCCTACCCGCATATTGACCTGTTCATAGCGCAGCGCTGCCCAATAGGGCACGGTGCGATCCTGCGCGGCGAGCGGATCGCACATCATTGTCAGCGCCATTACAAGGCACATCCCGATCACTGCTAAAACACGAAATCCCATCATGATGGTTCACTTAAGCCGCCTTCTGCCTTGCTTTCAAGCGCGCTGGTGGCCGCGCATTATCTGACAGCGCGATCGCCATGCTTGACCTTGCGCCCCCTGACGCATTAGCCCGCTTGCCATGCCTTCAGCCGACCTTCCCGCCGCCCGCCCTTCCCGCCCGCTTGCCGCGCCCCCCCGCGTGGTGGTGACCCGCCACCTCATGCCCGAAGTCGAGGCCCGCATGCGCGAGTTGTTCGATGTGGTGCTCAACGAAGCGGACGCGCCGATGGGGCGCGATGCGCTGGTTGCAGCCATGCAGGATTGCGACGTGCTTGTGCCCACTGTCACCGACCGGATCGATGCTGCCATGATCGCAGCAGCCGGAGATCGGCTTGGCCTCATCGCCAGTTTTGGTGCAGGCACCGAGCATATTGACCTTGCTGCTGCTGCTGCACGCCGCATCATCGTCACCAATACACCCGGCGTATTCACGGATGACACTGCGGATCTGACGCTTGCCATGATCATCGGCGTGCCGCGCCGCGTGCGCGAAGGCACGGCGCTGGTGCGGCGGGGTGAATGGACCGGATGGGCGCCATCGGGGCTGCTGGGGCGCAAGCTGGCGGGCAAGGTTTTGGGCATCATCGGCATGGGCCGCATTGGTCAGGCCGTCGCGCACCGCGCCCGCGCCTTTGGGCTTGAGATTGCCTATTTCAACCGCAAGCCCCTGCCCGAAGCGGTGGAGCGGATGCTGGGGGCGCGTTATGTGAGTGATGTCGATACGCTGGTGGCCAAGGCCGATATCCTCACCCTGCACTGCCCGCTCACGGATGAAACCCGCCACCTGATCGACGCGCGCCGCATGGCTCTGATGAAGCCGGGCTCGTGCATTGTGAACACTGCGCGGGGCGAGTTGATCGATCAGGAGGCACTGATTGCGGCGCTGCAAGCGGGCCATCTCGCGGGTGCGGGGCTTGATGTTTATCCCGAAGAACCCAAGGTCGATCCGCGCCTCATCGCACATCCCAATGTGATGACGCTGCCCCACATCGGCAGCGCGACAGCCGAGGGGCGCGAGGCTTCGGGCCACAAGGTGATCGCCAATATCCGCATGTGGGCCGACGGCCACCGCCCGCCCGATCAGGTGCTGACCGGGCTGATCGGGAGCTGACACCCGCGGCGCGGCCGGATCAATCCCCCGTCAAAATCCGCTCGACCAACTCGCCCACTGTCGGCGTGTAGCCGTTCGAGAAAAACGGATCGGTCTTGAAGCGGTAGGCCGAATGGCCGGCAAAGGCGAGGTTGTTGGCCGGATCATCGCCGTGAGCGATTTCCTGCAAGGTCTTCTGGATGCAGAAGCTGCGCGGATCAGCCAAGCGGCCCGTGGTGTAATCGTCGTGATCCTTCCAGCTCGAAAAGGCGCAGTGCGAAAGACACCCCATGCAGGCCTGCTGATCGGTGCGGATTTCATCGCGTTTGTCGGGCGTTACGAAAACGATAGTGCCATCGGGGGTTTTAAGTGGCTCGGTGTGACCGGCGCGCATCCACGCCTCAGCCTTGGCCTTGTCCTCGGGCTTTACCCAGAAGCTCTTGGCCTTGCCCTCCTCTCCCAGTTGGACTGTGCCTTCTGCCTCGCCCCGCTTGAAGAAGGGGATCTGGCGTTCTGATCGGTGCATCAGATCATAGAGGAACGGCGTCTTGACGGCGCTGGAATAAAAACCGGTGGGCGAGAACTTGTGGAGCAGCACATCGCCCGGCTCCAGATCGCGCAGCATGTTCTTCCAGATATCGGGGATCGGGCTTTCGCGGGTGAGCAAGGGCCGCGTCCCGAACTGGAAGGCGATTCCCCCAAGCTCGGGATTGTCGATCCAGTCGTTCCATTCGCGCAGGTACCACACCCCGCCTGCCATGACGATGGGCACACTATCGGGAACGCCTTCGGCACGCATGGTTTCGCGCAGCACTTTGACGCGGGGGTAAGGATCTTGCGGCTGGGTCGGATCCTCGGCGTTGGAGAGGCCATTATGCCCGCCTGCCAGCCAGGGGTCTTCATAGACCACCGCCGCCATAAGTTCCGGGACCTTGTGATAGGAGCGCTTCCACAAGGCGCGAAAGGCGCGGCCTGAACTGACGATAGGCAGATAATTGACGTTAAAGCGCGCCGCGATTTCCGCCAGCTTATACGGCATCCCCGCCCCGCAGGTCACGCCTGTCACAAGCCCGCGCGTGCGTTCGAGCACACCTTCGAGCACGGCCTGCGCGCCGCCCATTTCCCACAACACGTTGATATTGATGGCACCCTTGCCGCTGGCGATGTCATAGGCTTTCTTCACCTGCGTCACCGCGCCTTCGATGGCGTAGCGGATCAATTCCTGATGCCGCTGCTGCCGGGTTGCGCCATGATAGATCTGGGGAATGGGATTGCCGTCTGCGTCATAACTGTCGGCGTTGACCGCCGAAACGGTTCCGATGCCGCCTGCGGCCGCCCAGGCGCCCGAGCTGGCATGATTGGTGGCCGAAACGCCCTTGCCGCCTTCAACCAGCGGCCACACCTCGCGCCCGCCATAAACAATCGGGCTTAATCCCTTGAACAATGAAAATCCCCTTTTGTGCGGTCCTTTGGCAGGGCCGCCTGGCGCACTCCCTTAGTCATGCGGGGCGCGCCTAGCAATCTCTGGCGCGCTGCTCAGGATGATGCAAGTCTGCAGGGCTTGATTGCATGGGGTGCAACCCGCGCCTTGCCGCGCCCGAAACGGGCAAAATAGCCTTGGTCATCAGGCAGCTCGGTAAACTCGATGAGCTGGTATCCGATAGCTTCGAATTCGCAGAATAACAGGGTGTGCGGCAGGCCGTGGCGGCCGGCGGGTCGATCTGTTTCCACGACAATGATCTGGCCGCCTGCGGTGAGCGCAGGCCAGGTGCGCCACAGGAAGGCATAGGGCTCGGCCACCTCATGATACATGTGGACCATGAAAATGCGGTCGAAGCTGTCGACGGGCAGATGCGGATCGTCATCCGTGCCGAGCTTGATCGAGATGTTTTCAAGCCGCTCGCGTTCCACACGGCGGCCCAAACGTTCCAAGGCTTCGCGGTTGATATCCTGCGCGAGCACCCGGCCGTCTTCGCCGACGCGTTCGGCAAGGCGCACGGTGTAATAGCCCTCGCCCGCACCAATATCAGCCACTGTCATGCCGGGGCGGATTTGCGCGAGATCCATGACGATCTGCGCCTCGCGGCGTTCATCGCGGCTGTCCTCATTGCCAAAGCCCGTCGAGACCGGGCGATCGACCGGGCGATCAGGCTTGGGAAATTCGAGGGCACTGTCAGGTCTTACCGCGGCAGGCAGGATGCCGCTGTCGCAGCCTGCGAGCATCGCCGCGGCCAGCATAGCCATGGTAACACCCGCGCGATCGATCATTCGACATCCTCGATCGTGACCTTTTCACCGGTCACGCGCTGGGCAAGCGCAGCAGCGATGAAGGGATCAATCGCTCCGTCGAGCACATCATCGGGCGTGTTCGAGACGACCCCGGTGCGAAGGTCCTTCACCATCTGATAGGGCTGCAGGACATAGGAACGGATCTGATGGCCCCAGCCAATGTCGCTCTTGGCGGAATGTTCGGCGCTGGCGGCTTCCTCGCGGGCGCGCATTTCCGCCTCGTAGAGCCGCGCCTTCAGCATGTTCATGGCGATTTCGCGGTTCTTGTGCTGGCTGCGGTCCTGCTGGCTTGCCACCACGATCCCGCTCGGCTGGTGGGTGATACGCACGGCAGAATCCGTGGTGTTGACGTGCTGTCCGCCTGCGCCTGATGCGCGATAGGTGTCGATCTTGAGGTCGGCCGGGTTGATCTCGATATCAAAGCTGTCGTCGATCACGGGATAGACCCACACGCTCGAAAAGCTGGTGTGGCGCCGTGCCGAGCTGTCGTATGGGCTGATGCGGACCAGCCGATGCACGCCGCTCTCGGTCTTGGCATAGCCATAGGCGTTCTCGCCCTTCAAAAGCAGCGTGGCAGACTTGATCCCTGCCTGTTCACCTGCCTGATATTCGACGATTTCCACCTTGAAGCCGCGACGCTCGGCCCAGCGGGTATACATCCTGAGCAGCATTTCGGCCCAGTCCTGGCTTTCGGTGCCGCCAGCGCCCGCATGGATTTCCAGATAGGTGTCGTTGCCATCGACTTCGCCTGAAAGCAGCGCCTGCACCTTGTCGGCATCGGCGCGCTCGGCGAGGCCAGCCAGCGTTGCAAGGCCATCCTCGATGATGCTTTCTTCGCCCTCGGCCTCGCCCATTTCGATGAACTCGATCGCGTCGGCCATTTCGCCCGCGATGTCGTTGACCGTGTTGACGGCGGCCTGAAGCGTCTTGTGCTCGCGGCTGATCGCCTGCGCTTCCTTGGGGTTGTCCCATAGCGTGGGATCCTGCACCCGTGCATTCAGCTCATCAAGCCGACGCAGCGCACGCTCCCAGTCGAGCGACTGCCGCACCAGCGCCAGCGCCGCCTCGATCCGATTGATATAAGAGAGGGCCTCAGCCCGCATAGGTCACCTGTTTCATGGCGGAAAATCGCAAAGGCGCCGCTTAGCGAGGCGCGCGCGATTGTAAAGCCGCCCGCCTGCCGCGCGGCCCTATTTGCGCAGCTTCTTTACCGCTTCCAGGGTTTTGACCACGTGCCCGCGATAGTCACCGCTGGAATAGACCATCACCACCTTGCCATCGCGACCGATCACGTAGGAGGTGCGACTGGCGAGGCCCGAATTGCCCATTGCGACATCATAGGCCGCGATCACCTTGGGGCTGGCAATGCCGACGGGGAAGGCATCGCGGCATTCCTCGCGGCTGAAGCGCTTGAGTGTGTCGATGTCATCATTCGACATGCCGATCACGCTCGCGCCCAGTTTCCTGAATTGGGGCATGGCCTCGGCAAAGGCATTGGCTTCCAGCGTGCAGCCGCTGGTGAAGGCCTTGGGATAGAAATAGAGCACCACGGGCCCTTTCGCGAGCGCGGCGGCGAGCGAGAAGCCGAACTCCTTGCCCGCCAGCGCGGCCTGCGTCGAGAACGGCGGTGCCTTGGATCCTTCGGCCAGTTCGGCAGCAGCGGGCGAGCCAGCGCCGAACGCAAGGGCGGCAGCAGCGGCGAGTTTTGTCATGGCTTTGTTCATGCGAGCTATAACCTTGCCTGGCACCGGAGGTTCCGAAAGCTGCGCGGATTAATAAAGCCCGCCCTGCTCTTCGGCGAGATTGCGCGGCAGGGCATCGGGATCGTCCTCCTCGCGCACTTTCACATTGGCCCGCCCGGCCCGGATCAGCGCAAGGATTTCATTGCGCCGCGCGGCGATTTCATCCTGCCGGGTGTAGCGATCAGGCTCGGTATCGGGCTTGAAGGCCTCCCAGATGATCGCCGACTTGGCATCATCGCTCGGCCAGCCTTCGAACACCTGCTTGCCCGAGCGGCGATCCACCCTGACCATCCGCACGCCCGCGGGGGCGACGGCCGGCAAGTCCGACCACTTGTCGCGAGACTTTTCGATCAGGCTCTTGATGATCGGGGCTGAAATCGTGCCGCCAAAGGCATAGCCGCCCATGTTGCGCGGGCGGTCAAAGCCGACATAAGCGCCCGCGATCATCTGCTGGGTGCCGCCGATGAACCACACGTCCTTGGGGCCCGTGGTGGTGCCGGTCTTGCCGAACAGCGGCAGGCCGAGCGGGTTGAGCACCGTGGCTGTCCCGCGGCTCACCGCGCCGCGCAGCATGTGCATGACCTGAAAGGCCGTGCGCGCGTCCATCGCCTGCTCGCCGCGCAGGCCGAGGCGAGGCATGGGCTTGCCGTCCCATTTGGCCATGTTGCACCCCCGGCACACGCGCTTGTCGGCGCGCCACAGCACTTTGCCGCGCCGATCCTGCACATAATCAATGACGGTTGGCGGGTTGAGCCGCCCGTGATTGGCGAGCGCTGCATAGGCTGCCACCATCTTCGAGAGCGTCGTCTCGCCTGCGCCCAATGCGGTCGAAGGATAGGGCGGGAACTTGCCGATTTCGAGCCGCTCGATCGCCTTGACAACATTACCCATGCCTGCCGTCATGCCGATCTGGACGGTCATGATGTTCTGCGATTGTTCAAGCCCGTAGCGCATCGGGAATTGCCCGCCCCGCCCGCCGCGGATGCATTTCTCGCCAAGCCCGCGCCCTTGGAAATAGCAGAAGCGGGAATTGTCGATCTGGGTCGAGGGTGTCATTCCGTTATCCAGCCCGGTGGCATAAACGAACGGCTTGATGGTCGATCCAGGCTGCCGCATCGCTTGCGTGGCGCGGTTGAAATCGGACAGGCGATTGTCGAACCCGCCCTGCATCGCCAGCACCCGGCCGGTCTGGGCCTGCTGCACCACCAGCGCGCCTTGCGCTTCGGGGACAGTGCGCACCGTCCAGCCATTGCCAGCAGGGCTGGCGACAATCACATCCCCTGCCTTGAGCCGGTCGGGCAAACCGCTCAACGGCGCTTCGACACCATCTGCAAACCCGATCCTGGCCGAAGCACCGCTGCGCTGGGTGACAACGCCGACGCGCCAGTCCTTGTAACGGATGCCGAGCGGCGAGGAGGCGAGCTGGCTGGCCCAATTGCCCTCGCTGACATCAATCGTCGCCACCGGCCCGGTCCACCCGCGCCCGCCGTGATAGCGCAGCAGCCCTTCGCGCAAGGCATCGCGGGCTGCATCCTGCATCTTGGTATCGAGCGAGGTGCGCACCCACAAGCCGCCGGCATAGACGCTGTTGGGGCCATCTTCGGCAGTCTCGCCGAATTTCTCGATCAGCTGGCGGCGCACTTCTTCGAGGAAATAGCCCGCATCCGCGCTGCGTTCGGCGCGCTGCTGGACGAGGCCGAGCGGTTTGGACAGCGCCGCTCGCCGTTCGGAACCCGAGATGAAGCCATTGGTCTCCATGCGTTCCAGCACAAAGGCACGGCGGCCAAGCGCGGCCTGTTCCTGCCCTTTCCTGCCGTAGCGCTCAGGTGCCTTGGGCAAGGTGGCAAGAAACGCCATTTCGTGCAGTTCAAGCTCGTCAACGTCTTTGTCGAAATAGGCGCGCGCGGCGGCCTGCACACCAAAAGAGCGCCGCCCCAGCGGGATTTCGTTGAGGTAGAGTTCCAGGATCTGCTGTTTGGTGAGCACCTGTTCGATGCGGCCTGCCAGGATCATCTCCTTGAGCTTGCGCGTCACCGAATATTCATCGCCCAAAAGCAGGTTCTTGGCCACTTGCTGGGTGATGGTCGAGCCGCCGACAGCGCGTTCTCCCGAACCCATCTTGAGCGTGTAATCGACCACTGCATTGGCCGTGCCGACGACATCAACGCCGCCGTGGCTGAAGAAGTTCTTGTCCTCGGCGGCCAGAAAGGCCTCGATCAGCTTTTCAGGAAAATCAGCATATTGCAGCTGCACCCGGCGTTCGCGGGCATAGGAATGGACGATCTCGCCATCGATCCCGCGTACCACGGTGGGCAATGGTGTTTCATAAGTCAGCAGCGCCTCGGCCTCGGGCAGGTCGCGCGCCAGCCACACGAAAACGGCAATCCACAGCACCAGGCCGAGCGCCCCCGCGATTGCTGCGAGCTTAAACAGCAGGCTTGCGCGCCATTTGGCGGCAAACCACGCCAGCAGCGCCCCGATATCGCGGTTGATGCGGTAACGGAAATAGGCCCAGTTGCTGAGGGCTTCGGGGGGGGATGCGGGATCGATCATAGGGCGGCGGCAGCGATTAGCACGTGCCCCCGCCAAAATGCCAGCAGGTTTCGCGCATCATGCCTCCGCTCGCTCGCGCCGGGCGAAATAGATCCGGATCGCGCGCGCCAGCACCTGCGCATAGGCCTTGCGTCCTTCGGGCGTGGTCAGCCGCGCGCGGTCTGCATCACTCGTGACAAAGCCGCTTTCAAACAAGATCGAGGGCACGTCTGGCGCGCGAAGCACGGCCAACGCCGCTGCCCGTCGGGGCTGCGCCACGAAAGGCAGCACACCTTCGCCCTCGCGCAGCACCAGCGCGGCAAAGCGCGCGGCATCTTCCTGCGTGCGCTGCTGCGAGAGTTCCACAAGGATATTGCTCACCACCTCGGTCTGCCCTGAGACAAGCAGGCCATTGACGCGATCAGCGTTGTTTTCCCGCGCGGCAAAGCGTTCTGCCGCCTCGCTCGAAGCCTCGGCCGAAAGCGTGTATACACTCGCCCCGCTGACCGCGTTGCGATCACCGGCGGAATCGGCATGGATCGAGATGAACAGGCTTGCGCCCAGTTGCCGGGCGATTTCAGGGCGGTCAGCCAGTGCCAGGATGCGATCATCCTCGCGGGTCAGCGCCACGCGGATCGTGCCAATCGCAAGCAATTCATCGCGCAGCGCCCGCGCCAGTGCCAGTGTGATATCCTTTTCGGCAAAGCGGCGCCCGTCCTTGTCTTCGCCGATCGCGCCCGGATCGCGGCCGCCATGCCCTGCATCGATCACCACCAGCGGGCGCGCGGGATCATCGGGTCCAGCCACCGCGGGCAAGACAAGCGGCGCAGCAGGGGCATCCCCGAGCGCAAAGCGCAGCACATAACCACGCCCCAGTTCCGGCAGGACAATGCGCTGGCCCAAGGCTGCCGCTCCGCCAATCAAGAGCAACGGCAATCCAATAACCAGCAAAAGGAGCGTTCTGAGGCTCATCGTGATAATTGCTTAAGGCCCGCGAACTAAAGAGCGCAATAGAGTTGCTAGGATTAACCCGCGATGCTAGCACCCTTATCGAAGGGGCTTGAAGGGTGATGCGTTTTCATGCCGTCCCGCCCGGGGTCCCTGATCGGCCGATTGCACCGTGCCGGTCCAATACAGGTTGATGCAGTGACGAGACGCCTTTTCCCGCAGATTTGCAACCGGCCCGCTGTGCGCGGCTGCGTTGTCGCGGGTTCGGCAGCGGTGCTTTTCCGCGGTCTTGCCGCAGCAGACACGAACTTCGTGCCCGCCGCATCACGCGGCTCCAGCGCGACAACCAACCCCGGACGCGGCCTCGCCCGTGCCGGTTCCCGACACCGAAACAATGCGCGCCCCCTTGATGCCCCCACGCGGGCAAGGCCGGGCGCATGGAGAATATTCAATGGCAACGCGCATGCTTATCGATGCGCGCCACCCGGAAGAAACCCGGGTGGCGGTTCTGCAAGGCAACCGGATTGAGGAGTTCGACTTTGAATCTGCCGAACACAAGCAGATCAAGGGCAATATCTATCTTGCAAAGGTAACCCGGGTCGAACCCTCACTGCAGGCGGCATTCGTCGATTTTGGCGGCAACCGCCACGGCTTTCTTGCCTTCAGCGAAATCCACCCGGATTATTACCAGATTCCCAAGGCTGATCGCGACGCCCTGCTGGCCGAAGAGGCAGAGGCTGCCGAAGAAGAAGAGCGTCTGCGCGCCGAGGAAGAGGATGAAGGGATTGCGCCCGGCGAGGAATATGACGCCGATGACGACAGCGGCGAATCGCTTGCTGAAGACCTCGCGGAGGACGGGGTCGAGGAAGTCGACACCTCCGACAAGGATGATGTTGCCACCATCGAAGACGGCGAAGTGGCCGATGGCGCGGAGGAGGACGACGACGACAGCGAAGCCGTCGAGGCCGAGGAAGCCGAGGGCCGCGGCCGCCGCGGGCGGCGCCGCCAAGGCAAGGGAGATCGCGCCGAGCGGGGCGGCAATGGCCACAATCGTGCCCGTGCAAAGCAGGTCGATGAAGTGCGCGCCAAACGCTTGGCGCTGCGCCGCCGTTACAAGATCCAGGATGTGATCCAGCGCCGCCAGGTCTTGCTTGTCCAGGTTGTCAAGGAAGAGCGCGGCAACAAGGGCGCAGCGCTTACCACCTATCTCAGCCTTGCCGGGCGTTACACCGTGCTGATGCCCAACAGCACCAGCGGCGGCGGCATCAGCCGCAAGATCAGCTCGACGAGCGATCGCAAGCGCTTGAAAGAAATCGTTGCGGAAATGAAGCTGCCCAAGTCGATGGGCCTGATCGTCCGCACCGCTGGTCTTTCGCGCACCAAGCCGGAAATCCGCCGCGATTTTGATTACCTTGCGCGGCTGTGGGATGAAATCCGCGAAAAGACGCTGGCTTCGGTTGCGCCTGCGCTGATCCATTCCGACAGCGATCTCATCAAGCGCGCAATCCGCGACATCTACAACCGTGACATTGAAGAAGTCGTCGTCGAGGGCGAGGAAGGCTACAAGGCGGCCAAGCAGTTCATGAAGCTGTTGATGCCGAGCCATGCACGGCGGGTAAAGGCCTATTCCGATCCGGTGCCGCTGTTCCAACGTTATGGCGCCGAAGACCAGCTGCGCGCGATGTATGATCCGATGGTGCAGCTGAAATCCGGCGGCTATCTCATCATCAATCCGACAGAAGCGCTGGTCTCGATCGACATCAACTCGGGCCGCTCCACCAAGGAGCACGGCATCGAGGCGACGGCGCTGCACACCAACCTTGAAGCCGCGCAGGAAATTGCCCGCCAGTTGCGTCTGCGCGATATGGCGGGCCTGGTTGTCATCGACTTCATCGACATGGAGTATTCCTCCAACATCCGTAAGGTCGAAAAGGCCATGAAGGAAGCGCTCAAGAATGACCGGGCGCGCATTCAGGTGGGCCGGATTTCGAGCTTCGGTCTGATGGAAATGAGCCGCCAGCGTCTGCGCACCGGCGTGCTCGAAGCCACCACCCGGCCCTGCCCGCATTGCGATGGTACGGGCCTTGTGCGCACCGCTTCGTCAGCGGGTCTTTCGGCGCTGCGCCTGATCGAGGATGAAGCGGCCAAAGGCAAGGGTACGCACATCCGCCTGGCGGCCAGCACCGAGGCTGCGATCTATCTCCTCAATGAAAAGCGCAGCGACCTGGTCGAGATCGAGCAGCGTTACGGCGTCACCGTTCAAGTCGTGCCCGAAGGCGAGAACGAGGGCGCCAAGATGAGCGTTTCGTCCTCCGGCCCGCGCCCGGCACAGGCTCCGCGCTTTGATCCGATCATCGAGGAGGAGGATGACGATCTCGATCTTCCCGAGGATGATGGCGACGAGGCCGACGAGCAGGAGAGCCGCGGCAAGCCGCGGGAGCACGCCAACGGCGATGATGCCAATGATGACGGGGCCAATCGCCGCAAGAAGCGCCGTCGTCGCCGTGGGGGCCGCAATCGCAAGCGTGAGGGCGGTGAAGACGGCACCATCGAAGAGAACGGCTCGGATGAGGCAGGTGATGCCGCAGACAGCCGCAGCGGCAGTGATGGCGAAGCCGAAGGCGTCGGTGATGCGGGCGCGGAGGAGGATACGCCTGATCGTCCCAAGAAACGCCGCCGCCGTGGCGGCCGTGGTCGCAACAAGCGGCGCGGCGAGGACGGCGAGACGGTTGGCGATACCGGCGAAGAGGCTGGCGATGCCGCCACTGGCACGCCTGCGGATGAGGCCATGACTGTTGCTGCCACGCCGGCTGAAGTGCCCGTTGCAGCCAGCGCAGAAGAGCCGGCGAGCGAGGCGGCGCCGGTCGAAAAGCCCAAGCGCAAGCGCGCGCCGCGCAAATCCAAGGCGTTGCTCGCTGCCGAAGCCGAGGCTGCGGCCGCTGCGGAAACTGCGCCCGAACCCGCTGCCGAGGTTCCGGACGCGGTCAGCAAGGATGCGCCAGCCGAAAAGCCCAAGCGCAAACGTGCCGCGCCGCGCAAGAAGGCCGCAGCCGCCGAGGTCGTCGATGACGTGGTGAGCGCCCCAGCAACACAAGCCGAACCGGATGCCGACGCGCCGGCTGGCGAGGCTGTCGCCTCAGCCTCTGGTGAGGCAGTGGCTGAAGCCGAGGCTCCCAAGCCGCGGCGCGGCTGGTGGCAGCGCACCTTCGGCGAGTAAGGCCGGACTGTCAGGGAAAAGTGATATGGGGCGGGAGCGGTCAAGCGCTCCCGCCCTTTTCATGTCAGCCTGTGCGCTGCGCCCCATTCCATCCAGCCAGCGAAGCGCGGTGCTTGCGGGGTATAGCCCTCCCCGATGCGTTCGACCGCAAAGCCTGCCTCTGCAAAGGCCGCGCTGATCGGGCGGGTGAGGTGGCAACCTCCGGCAAGGCGTTTCCAGACTGGCTCGATCCGTGCCTGCCAGCGCGCCACGCCCGCATCAGGCGCCGCGCCATGTTCGCAGAAGAACACTGCACCGCCAGGGCGCAAAACGCGGCGAAGTTCGCTTAGCACACGCCGAGGCTCGCTCACCGAACACAGGGTAAAAGTGCACACCACGCTATCAAAGCTGGCATCGTCAAAGGGGATTGCCTCGCCGCTGGCCTGCCTGATGTCGGCCGCCCAGCCTTTCGCCTGCGCTGCTGCCCGCGCGCCTTCAAGCAAGCCGGGGTGCGGATCGATCCCGGCATAAGAGGTGATCGCCGCCGGGTCATACAGGGCATGGTTGATCCCGCCGCCGCAGCCCAGTTCGAACACATCGCCGTGTGCGCGCGGCACCACCGCCGCGCGGCGTTTCATCACCTGACCTTGCGAACACGCGCAGGTGATGAGCTTCGGCATCACCTTGGCCTCATACCAGTCTCCAAGCCCCATGGTCTGCTCCTTCGCAATTGCCTCTTTTCGGCAAAGCCCATGCGTGGCAGCTTACCATAGTCCGGCCAAGCTGCCATGAAACAGCAGGCCGCGGCCGACAAAAGGACAGGATAGCGCCATGACCACCACCACCGCGACCCGATCGCCATTCCGCTTTCACCCGAGCATGTGGATCTGTGCCGCAATGCTGCTCGCTTTCCCCGCGCTCGGCACGCTGGTGAGCGAAGAGGTGAATTGGGGTGCGGAAGATTTTGCGGTCTTCGCCCTGATGCTCGCAGCGCTGTGTGGCGGGATCGAGGTGGTCTGGCACGTGCTTGATGCGCCGCGCTGGCGGATCGGCGCAGTCCTGTTCGGGGTGCTGATGTTCCTGACCATATGGGCACATCTGGCAGTGGGACTTTTTGCCTAGGCCGGGACTTCCACCCCGCGATAATCGAACACGCGGCCTGATTGTTCGGGGGTCAGCTGGGCGAGCACCTCCACGAGGGCGGCCGCAGCATCACCTGGCGCAGTGATCTGGCCTTGGGCAAGGCCCTTCTGGAAGGGCTTGGATAAGGCGCTGTCCACTGTGCCGGGATGCAAGCCTGCCACCACGCCCAGGGGATGGGTGCGCGCCATTTCCAGCGCGAAGTTTTTCAGCAGCATATTGAGCGCGGCCTTGCTTGCGCGGTAGGAATGCCAGCCGCCCAGCCGGTTATCGCTGATCGAGCCGACCCGCGCGCTCAATGCGGCGAAGATGAAAGGTTCGGTGCGCGGCATCAGCGCAAGGATATGCTTGGCGATCAGCGCCGGGCCGATGGTGTTGAGCGCAAAGACCTTGGCCATGGCGGCGGCATCGAGCCGCTTGAGCGTGCGCTCCGGGCCTGTGCCGTCCTCAAGCGTCAGGACACCGGTTGCGATGATGACCCATTGGGGCGGTGCATCGCGCATCATGGTGGCGCAAGCGGCAATGCTGGCCTCATCTGCAAGGTCAAAGGCAAAGGGGCGATAGGCCCTGCCAGCTGGCACAGCGCCCGCGCGCGATCCGGTGTAAATCACCTCGGTGCCGCGCGCTGCCAGCGCCTCGCTCAGCGCCTGTCCGATTCCGCCCGATGCGCCGAATATGGCAGCGCGGCGCGGCCACTGCGGTGCGGGGTTTGCTGCATTTTCCATGGAACATGAAAGTCCCATCATCCCTGCCCGGTTCCGCGATCTGCGCGCCGTGCTCAACAAATATGCCAATCCTCGCAAGCATGCTCCGCTTGCCTCGTGTCACAACTGCGCTAGATAGGCACTCAAGCAAGCATATGGGGATCATTTGATGGCGACTTTCACTCTCCCGGCCAATTCCAAGATCAAGCCGCAGGGCAAGGTGCACAAAAGCGCCGGCGGCCGTGTGAAGTCGTTCAAGATCTATCGCTATGACCCCGATTCCGGCGAAAACCCGCGCTATGACAAGTTCGAGATCAATCTCGACGAATGCGGGCCGATGGTGCTCGATGCGCTGTTCAAGATCAAGAACGAGATCGACCCCACCCTCACCTTCCGCCGTTCCTGCCGCGAAGGGATTTGCGGCTCGTGTTCGATGAACATGAACGGCAAGAATGGCCTTGCCTGCACCACCGCGATCGAAGACCTGAAGGGCGAAATCCGCATTACGCCGCTGCCGCACATGGACGTGATCAAGGACCTGGTGCCCGACTTCACGCATTTCTACGCGCAATATGCCTCGATCAAGCCGTGGCTGCAGACTGTCACGCCCACGCCTTCGGGCAAGGAGCGCCTGCAATCGCCCGAACAGCGCGAAAAGCTCGATGGGCTGTATGAATGCATCTTGTGCGCTTGCTGTTCGACCTCGTGTCCGTCCTACTGGTGGAACAGCGACAGGTTCCTCGGCCCTGCGATCCTCTTGCAGGCCTATCGCTGGCTCGCCGACAGCCGCGACGAGATGACCGGCGAGCGTCTCAATGAACTCGAAGATCCCTTCCGGCTCTATCGCTGCCACACCATCATGAACTGTGCGAATGTGTGCCCCAAGGGCCTCTCGCCTGCCAAGGCCATCGCCGAAACCAAGAAGATGATGGCCGAACGCGCCATTTGAGGCGCCGGGCGGACACCGGGCATGGCAGACGCCGAATCGGTTCACAACGGGCGCACAATCCCTTTCGAATATCGCCCGCTTGCGCCTGATGAATGCGGCGGCGAGGATGGCTGGTTCACCTGGAACATGGTGGATCGCACCCGCTTCAACACGGCCGTGCTGGGAGAGATGCGGGTGCGGCGTGAGGGTGCTCATTGCCGCCTCAGGATGTTCCCCGAACGCCGCCATACCAATCTCACCGACAACGTGCATGGCGGGGTGACGCTGGCGCTGATTGATATCTCGCTGTTTTCGGCCATGCATATCAATGGCAGCGGCGAGGCTGGCCCTTCGGTGACGGTGGAGCTTTCCACGCAATTCGTCGGCGGCGGCGATCCGGCCCGGCCGCTGGATGCTGTCACCGAGATTATACGCGAGACCGGCAAGATGCTGTTCCTGCGCGGGCAATGCGTGCAGACCCGCGCTGACGGCACACAAGAGATCATTGCGAGCTATTCGGGCATCATCCGCAAGATGCGCTCGCGCGGCTGAAGCGGCCGTGGCAGGCCTGCTTGTCCGCTATGATGCGCTGATTGCCAGCGGCGAACTGCGCCCCGATCCCGATCAGCGCGCTGCGGCCGAGCGGCTCGCCCGGTTGCAGGACGAACTCGAAGCACCGCCGCCGAAACGCGGGCTGTTCGCCCGCCTGATGGGCACCGCGCCTGCATCGGGCGATCCACGCGGGGTCTACCTGTGGGGCGGGGTTGGGCGCGGCAAGTCGATGCTGATGGACCTGTTTGTCGACACGCTTGATATTGTCGCCAAGCGCCGGGTCCACTTCCATGCCTTCATGCTCGAAGTCGATCGCCTCGTGGCTGAGGCGCGAAAGACCGAACGGCAGGATCCTTTGATGAGCGTGGCCCTGACGATGGCCGCCAGAGTGCGCTGCCTTGCCTTTGACGAGATGGTCGTCACCAACACCGCCGATGCGGCCATCATGGGCCGTTTCTTCAGCGCGCTGATGGCAAACGGCACGGTGATCGTCACGACCTCCAATCGTCCGCCGCACGAGCTCTACAAGGACGGGCTCAACCGCTCGCTGTTCCTTCCCTTCATCGATCTGGTTGAGCAGCGGATGGACGTGCTTTGCCTCAATGGGCCGACCGACTACCGGCTCGACCGGATCGGCGGGCTCGCGACGTGGCACACGCCGATCGGCGATGAGGCCACGGTCAGGGTGCGCGAGGTGTTTTTCCGTCTTACCGATTTCGAACCGGAGGACGCAGCCCATGTGCCCAGCGGCACGCTCGATCTTGGCGGGGGGCGCGTGCTGCACGTTCCCAAGAGCCTCAAGGGCGTGGGCGTATTCAGCTTCCGCAAGCTGTGCGGCGAAAATCGCGGCGCGGCCGATTACCTCGCCGTAGCGCAGACGTTCCACACCATCATCCTTGTCGGCATTCCGCAGATGGGGCCGGACAAGCGCAATGAAGCGATCCGGTTCACCAAGCTGATCGATGCGCTTTACGAACACCGGGTGAAGTTGTTCGTGACCGCCGCCGCGGCGCCGGACGCGCTCTATCCTGAGGGCGACGGGGCCTTCGAATTCGCGCGCACAGTGAGCCGGCTGATGGAAATGCAGTCGGATGATTACATGGCCTTGGGCCACGGGATCGCAGGGTAAGGCATCAGCCGCTCACCCCGAGGTGGGTGAGCGACTTCTCCAGCATCATCAGCTGCCACAGGGCGCGCGCGTTGTCACGCCTGCCGGCAATATGCGCCTCTGCCAGCCGGGCAAGCGCGGGCTGCGAGAAGAACCCCGTTTCCGCCAGCACGCCGCTTCCAGCAATCGCGCGTGCAGCACCTGCCAGCGGCCCGCGCAGCCATTCGGCAACGGGCGTGACGAAGCCCTGCTTGGGCCGGTAGAGGATGTCGCGGGGCAAGCGGGTTTCCATGGTTCGCTTGAGCAGATATTTCCCCGTCCGCCCCCTCACCCGCAGCGCCTCGGGCAGACGCGCGGCAAAGGCGATCAGCCGGTGATCGAGCAGCGGCTCGCGCGCTTCGAGGCTCACCGCCATGCTGGTGCGATCGACCTTGGTAAGGATGTCGCCGGGCAGCCAGAACATGAGATCGGCATATTGGGCGCGGTCGAGCCCGCTTTGTGCGGGGGCCTCGCGCATCAGGGCGATCAGCGCGTCCTCGGCGCGGAAGTCTCCCAGCTCTTTCGCAAATCCGGGCGTATAGAGCGCATGGCGCGCTGCGGGATTCATGGCTGCAAGCGCACGGGCATAGCCCTCCTCCCCCGTCTCGGCGAGCGCGAGCAGCGTCGCCTTGGCGCGCAACGGGCGCGGCGCCCAATCGGCCTTGGGATAGATCCGTCCCAAGGTGCCGAACACGCCCCTGCGAAGCGCTTGGGGCACAAGCGCTCTTACCTGTTCCTCGTGATGGTGGAACACCTGCCGGCGGTATCCGGCAAAGCTCTCGTCCGCGCCGTCGCCCGAGAGCGCGACACTCACCCGTTCGCGCGCCAACTGGCACACCCGCCACGTGGGCAGCGCGGATGGATCGGCGAAGGGTTCATCAAACATCGCAGCGATCTGGTTGACAGCGGCGAAATCATCGCGTCCGACGATGCGTTCGTGATGATCCGTGCCGAATTGCGCGGCCACGCGGCGGGCGTAAGCGGTCTCGTCAACGCCCGCGACATCGAAGCCGATCGAACAGGTCTGCAAGGCGCCCGCGCCGCTGGTCTCGCGCATCAGGGCAACGAGGCTGGAGCTGTCGACCCCGCCTGAAAGAAACGCCCCCAGCGGCACATCGGCAACCATCCGCGATTTCACCGCAGCCTGCATGAGGCGCAGCAACTCCTCGGCCAGCTCGGCCTCGCCTGCACTCTCGCGCTGCGTGAAATCAATGTCCCACCAGCGCTGGGGGCACCCCCGTGCCTTGCCCACTTCGAAACGCCAGAAATGCCCCGCGGGCAGCTTGTGCACCCCTTCGAGGATGGCATGGCGATCGGGGACATAGCCCCATGCAAGGAAGGCATCCACCGCCTCGCGGCTCACCCGGCGCGCCAGCATGGGATGGGCCAACAGGCCTTTCATCTCGGAGGCAAATGCCAGGCTGCCATCGCCGAGCGGCGCGTAATAGAGCGGCTTTACGCCCAGCCGGTCGCGCGCCAGCAGGACTTCGCCGCGCGCATCGTCATAGAGCACAAAGGCGAACATCCCGTCGAGCCGTTCGAGGCAGCCCGTGCCCCAGCGCGCATAGGCGGCCAGGATGACTTCGGTATCGCCCGTGGTCTGGAAGGCGAAACCCTCGCCTTGCAGTTCGCGGCGCAATTCGCGGTAATTGTAGATCTCGCCGTTGAAGGTGATGACGAAGCGCCCGTCGGCGCTGACCATCGGCTGCTTCGATCCGGCAAGATCGATGATCGCAAGGCGCCGGTGGCCGAGCGCAATGCCCGGCGCGCTCCATACGCCGCTGCCGTCCGGCCCGCGATGGGCCAGCGTATCGGTCATACGTCCGACCAGCGCTGCATCAACCGGCCTGCCGCGCGCTTGCGCGATGATGCCAGCGATCCCGCACATCGCGGCCTATCCCGGCGTTAGCGCGGGCATGAAAGCTGCCAGCGCGCTCGCTGCCAACGCCAGAACGGCGAACAGCGAAAGCAGCATCGGCAACGGCGCCTGCATCCCGTCAAGCCGCGCCATGATCGGCAGCGCTGCAACTTCCCCGGCGCTCCAGCCATACTCCTCCGGCTCGCGCTCGAACCAGCGCCAGGCGCCTGCCAGCAGCACCGCGACGACGATCCCAAAGAACACCCAGCCATAGATGATGTGATCAAAGCCTGCGGCGACTTCGGCGCCGTAGAACTGGGCAAGGTAGATAGTCCCCCATGCGCGTACGCCATTGGCCAGCACCGGCACGATCACCGCCGCCAGCATGAACAGCCCGCGCCGCTTCCAGCTGGCGAAACGGGTGAAGCACACCAGCACGCCCAGCGTCACCATGGCGACCAGAAACTTCACACCCGAACAGGCCTCGGCAACAATGAACCATCCGGCAGGGGTATGGATGTTGATGCCGTCGATGGTGGCGTTCACCCCGCTCCAGTGCGTGAGCGCAACGGCGATACGGGCGGTAATGGCTTGCAAAGGCGGGATGATCTCGTCGCCGAAGGGCACCAGAAAGGCACCCATGGCAAGCGGCAGCGCGATGGTGAGCGCGGCCCTTGGCCCGAGCACGGCCAGCACCGCGCCCTGCAGCGCGCCGACTGCGCCGGCGTGCGCGATAAGGTTGATCTCGCTTCCCCGCCCGATCAACCAGATCAGCAGCGCCGCACCTGTCACGCCAAGACCAGGCAACCAGCCTTGCGGTGTAATCTGTGCAAGCTCTGCGCGTTTCAGCGCCACCAGCCAGGCGATGATCGGCCCGATCAGCAGGATGTGGCTATAGGTGTCGATATGCCACCACTGATGCGCCATTTCGCCCCATTCGCGGAACGTGACCAGCATCATGAGTGCAGCCACCGCCGCCAGCGCGACCAGCGGCTCGCGCCACTGGGGGGCAATGCGGCTCGCCCATGCGGTGCGGCCCGCCGATGAAGGGGCTGCCTCAGGCGGCATCCCGCTCTTCCGGTTGCGGCCCTGCGAGCAGGTGCGCGAGCGGCGCGAGCATCGCATCCCAGGCATGGTGATCCAGCACGAAGCGACGCGCAGCCATTCCCATCGCTGCGGCCGCGGTGGGTGTATCGAGCAGCGGTGCGGCGCGCGCGGCCATGGCGGCAGGATCGGCCGGCGCGATCAGCCAGTGGGTGCCATCCTGCGCTGCAATGCCCGTCGCAGCCTCGGGTGTGAGCAGCACAGGCCGCGCCATTGCCATGGCTTCGAGCACCTTGTTCTGCACCCCGCGCGCGATCATCAGCGGCGCGATCACGGCATGGCTCGCCGCGATGAAGGGGCGGACATCGGGCACCTCGCCCCAGATGGTGGCCCCTGCCCGGTCTTTCATCGCGAGCAGCGCGGGCGTCGGATTGCGCCCGACAATATGGATCTCTGCGCCCGCCCAATGGGCGCGAAGTGCGGGCAGGAGATGTTCGATAGCCCAGATCGCCGCCTGTTCATTGGGGCGGTAATCCATCTGTCCTGTGAAGGTGAAATGCGGGCCAGCGCGGGCAGCGATTTGGGCCAGGGGCGCGGATTTGTCGGGATCGAAGAAAGCGGCATCGATCCCGTTGCCGATCACCTGAAGATTGACATCCTGAGGGTTTCCGAGGCCCGCGCGGTAAAGTGCCGCTTCCGCTTCCGAAATCAGCAGCGTCGCATCAGACCGGGCGCCAAGGCGTTCTTCTTCGCGTGCCAGCAGGCGGGCTTCGCGGGCATTGAGCCAGACCCGTTCGCCGTTTGCGGCATATTGGGCGAACTTGGCGCTATCGACATCGCACAGATCAATGATGACGCGCCCGCGATAATCGGCGGGCACATATTGGCCCATCTGCCCCGAAAACACGACAACCGCGCCGATCGGGCGGCGGGCGATGGTATCGCGCACCCAGCGTGCCAGCGTCGGCGAATGGAAAGCGGTGAGGCTGACCGGCTTGCCTTTGGCAACCGCCTCAAGCCCGGCGAGCACCAGCGGCTTGCTGCGTGACGGAGCGCAGTGACTGGCCGCGATGCGCGCCAGATCGGCAATCCCTGCATGGTCCTCGGCGCTTTCGGTCAGGCAGCCGACATGGACCGGCGCAATCCGGACGAGCGCCTTGAGCAAATGATGCGCGCGGATTTTATCACCGCGATTGGGCGGGAACGGCACGCGGTGCGCCAGGAACAGGATTTCCTCGCCCCCGCCCATCACGCCAGCCCCCGCGCAATCACCGGGCCGATCAGGTTGGCGAGCGGCAGGGGGAGTTTTTTCCAGAGCGCGATCTTGCGGCTGTAGCTGGCATCGGTGGGATCAATATTGCGGGCCGGTGCGCCGGGCGCACTCCATGCACCATAAGTCAGCGGCGCGGGTGCAAAGCCCCAGTTCTTCTTGAAACTGTAAGGCCCGCTGCCTGTCTTGGAGCGCCCGAAATCGAAACGCCTGCATCCTTGCCGCCGGGCATGGAGCATCAATTCGTAATACATCACCTCATTCGCGCGCGCGGCGCGGGCAGCAAACGTGCCCCCGCCCCAGAACGGCATCACCGCGCCCTTGTGGTAAAAGCTCAGCACGCTGGCGAGCGGCGTGTCGCCTTGCCATATGGTGAGGATGTCGCTCGCATCGGGAAAGGCTGCGAGCATGGCGCGGAACAGCCGCTTGGGAAAGACCGGCGTGCCCAGATTGCGCACGCTCGCGCTGTAACAGGCATAGTGCGCCGCAAGATCGCTTGATGCCCGGCCAATGGTGACGCGGTGGCCAAAGCCAAGCCCCCGGCGCACCTCGGCGCGGGCCTTGCGCGGGATGGCGAGAAGTTCGGCCTCGTCACTATCGGCAAGCGCGCGTTCAAAGCCGCAATGCTTGTCGTCCCATGATGCCCAGCCATCGGGGATTGGCCCGCCGCGCAGCTCGATCCCGGCAAAGCCGCTGGCGCTGGCGTAATCGCAGGCCGCGCGGGCAAGCGCGCCGGCAGCTTCGGGGTGGCTTGCCAGAATGCCGCCGCCCACGCCGAACCCGCTGGAGACCAGCGCCTTGCCGAACAGCGCCGAGCGCACCTCGCTCAGTGGCAGCCAGCCGCTGATCGCCCCCATCTGCCGCGCGACAAAGCCGCCCGCGCGCTGGCCGGTGCCGCGCTCGACACCGGCCAGCCATTGCGGCAGGTGGAACAGGCTGCCGCCTTGCTCGGCCACAAAGCGTGTGAGCGCTGCCACCTCGCGCTCATCGCGCGGATCAAAGGCGGTAACCACGTGGCCAAAGCGGACAGGGGCGTTCACAGGCAAGCCTCGTGGGCTGCAATCGTGCTGGGTGGGCCAAGTTCGCCCGCGCGCTGTGCCTCGCGATGGGCGACCACATCCATGCGCCCCCAGCGAAACTCGTGAACGAGGGCGGACAGCTTATCCGCCATTTTGGCAAGGCCGGTATAGTGCCTCAGGCGCGAGCGGATCGGAGCGCGGGCGACGCGCGGCTGCGCCGGGTCAATCTCCCAAGGGTGGAAATAGAACACCGCCGGGCGGCCTTCGCGGCGGTTTACCTGGCGGATCGCCCAGCGCGAAAAGCCATAAGGCAGCACGCGGAAGAACCCGCCGCCGCCTGCCGCCACGCGGCGACCGCCGAGCATTGCCGTTGTCACCGGCAGTTCCACAAGGTCAGCCCAGGGCAGCGGACGAAAGGCAAAGCGCGGCGCTTCGGGCCAGCCATAGTGATCATGCACCACCGGCGCGACGCTGGAGGAATAGGCGTATCCCTGCTCGGCCAATTCGGCAAAGGCCCAGGGCGTGCGGTGATCTATCGAAAAACTCGGCGCGCGGTAGCCGGTGACGCGCTGGCCCGAAATATCTTCGAGCACGGCGCGGGCGGTGCGGATGTCATCGGCAAAGGCCTTGCGATCAAAGGTGAAGACGCGCGCATGATCATAGCCATGGCTTGCCACCTCGTGGCCTGCATCAGCGATGCGGCGCATCATCGCCGGGTGACGTTTTGCCACCCAGCCGAGCGTGAAGAAGGTTGCCTGCACATCGGCCTCGGCGAAGAGATCGAGAATGCGGTAAACATTGTCCTCGACCCGTGTCTTGAGCGTATCCCAGTCGCTGCGATCGATCACGTTTTCAAACGCGCCCACCTGAAACCAGTCCTCGACATCGACCGACAGGCCGTTGATGACACGCGGCACCGCGGCGGATGGCGGGAATGATTGCATGTTCATCGCTCACGCCGCCTTGCGCGAGGCATCACCCTCCAGCCATTCGATCAGCATGGCAAGGACATGGCGAAGCGATTGTTCCTGTTCTTCCAGCCGCGCCTCGATCTGGGCGAGCAAGGCCAGCAGCGCCGGATCAAGCGATGCGGGGACACCTGTTGCAGGCTCCCCTGCCTTGCCGGTGCCTGCCGCCTGCAATTCGCGGATGGCCGCTTCCAGTTCGGCAGTGCGCGCCTCGCGCTCGGCGAGCAGCGCTGACATTTCATCAAGCGCAGCGCTTTGGGCAAGCCCTTGCGGCGCGGCGGCGGGGGGCGCTTCAGGCTCGATGCTGAGCGGGCTTGGCTCGGCCGCAGCACCGCGCGTCTGATCGGCGGTCATCTCGGCTATCACCGCATCGAGCATCGTGCAGGTGAGTTCCTTGCGTTCCTCGATCGCGCCGAGCAGCAGCAAGCGGTTCATCACCTGGTTGACGCGGCGCGGAATGCCGCCTGTGGCGCGGAAGATCGCGGGCATGAGATTGCGCCCCAAGGCCGGATTGCCATCCTGCCAGCCGACCTGCCCGAGGCGGTGGCGCACATAATGTTCCACCTCGCCTGCATCGAGCCCTTCGAGGTGGTGCGAGGCGATGATCCGCTGGCGCAGCTGTTCGAGCGCCGGGTGATGGGCCAGTGTGCGGCGAAACTCGGGCTGGCCGAGCAGCAGGCTTTGCAGCAACGGGTGCGAGCCGAGCTGGAAGTTCGAGAGCATCCGCAGCTCCTCCAGCCCTGCCAGATCAAGGTTCTGGCATTCATCGACAATCAGCAAGGCCCGCTTTCCGGCGCGCGCTTGATCCTGCAGGAACCGCTCGATGGCAGCGAGCACGCCCGCCTTGTCCTGCCCGTCCACCATCAGCCCAAAGGCCTCGGCCACCATGTGCACCAGCCCTGCCCCATCAAGCGCGGTGGTGACAATCTGCGCCACGCTCAAGGCGGCCGGATCGACCCGCTCCATCAGATGGGCAACCAGCGTCGATTTGCCCGCGCCCACCTCGCCGGTGATGACGATGAAGCCCTCGCCCTGATTGAGCCCGTAACCCAGATAGCTCAGCGCGCGGCGGTGGCTCGCGCTTTCGAAATAGAACTGCGGATCGGGCGTCAGCTGGAAGGCGCGGGCGCCAAGTCCGTAGAATTGTTCATACATGATCAGTGCATCCCGGAACTTCAGAAATTGTAACGCAGCCCCAACAAGGCAGTGGCAAAGGCGACATCTTCGGCGGTGAACTGGCTGTCGAAGTAATCAACCCCGACTGCAGCCCGCCCGACAAGGCGCGGCGACAGGCTGCGATTATAGGCAACAGAGGCGCCCGTGGCGGTGACATTGCCGATATCGGTGCCGCTTTCGAACCAGTTGATATAGCCATTGGCGGTCAGGTTCGCGTTGCGTCCGATGTCGCGCTGAAGGCCTGCGTTAAGGTAGTAATTTTCGTCTGTCAGGCCATTGGCAGCGCCGAGCACGGTGCCTGCCGCCGCAATGAAAGTGCGCCGGTCATAGCCTGCGGCAATGGCCGCCGTGGTGCGCCCGATCTGGCGCTGATACGAACCGCGCACCCCGCGGCTGCGGAACGCGGCCGAGCGCACCGACCCGAGCGTGCCGATCCCGCCTGCGCCATCCTGCCCCGTCACCAGCCCGCCGAAATCGCCCGTCACCGGGTTGCGAACCGCCTCGAAGCTGTTTGACAGGCGCGCAAGGCTGTTGTTGAGCACGCCGCCAAGGCCCGTCACCCCGTCATAGACATCAATTGCAAGGGCGCTGCGCGTGCTCGGGTTGTAGGTGAAATTGCCGTAATAGATCGTCGAAGCATAGCGCCGCCCGACATGGGCCGCGAGCGAGGTGCGCGAGCTGGGCCGCCACAGCACGCCGACATCCCACAGCAAGCCATCGACATCAAACGCCAGAATGCGCGGCGCGGCGCTATCGGTGATGAACCTGCCATCGGCCCCGATGATCGGATTGCCGTTGGCATCGCGCAGCGCATCGCGGCTCGAAATCTCGACATCTTCATAGCCCACACCGCCAACCAGGGCGAGCGAGCGGGTGACAGGCACCGTCACATCGACCCGGGCGTAAAGATCGCGCACGCGCTGATCGAGGTTCGAGATATCCTCCTGAAACCCGCCAGCCGTCACCGCGATGCCCACCGGCAGCAGATCGTCCGGACGCACGCCAGCGCGCACCTGCCCGAGATAGGTCACGCTTTCATCAAAGGTATCGACCCGGTTGCCCTGCCCGTCGAACACGGCATTATCGAGCTCAAAGCGGGTATAGCCCACGCGCGTGACCGCCGTGACATCAACCACCCCAACGCGCTCGGTCAGGGTGGGGCCGGCATAGACGCTGTAGATCTGGCTCGTCTGGTCTTCACGCACGAGCGGGTTGGCGGTCGTGCCGCCGCCTGCATCCACCCGGGTCCGCACGCCGAGCGCGCCGGCTTCGAGGTTGAGCGTATTGGGCACCACGGCCAGCGTGCCGCGCACCACCCCGCTCACTGATGAGCCATCCACGCTGTTGTCGCCATAGCCGATATTGCGTTCATAGCGCACCGAGGCGGCGATTGCGCTGTTGCGGCCTTGCAGGTTGACATCGACTCCGCTCGCGACTTGGGTAAAGGTTATGACATCATTGCCGGGCGAAAGCTGCGCGGTGAGCACCTGGTTGACTTCGATATAGGGCTGCACTGCGCGGATATTGGCCGCATTGCCGGGTGCAGCGCCATCCCCGCCGCCGATATCCTGAGCAGCAAGCGGCATGGCAGCAAGACTGGCGATCAGCACCAGCGGGTGGGCAAGTTCAGTCAGCGAGCGCCGGTGTTTCATGGCGCGGCCTCCCCATAATGGCCGAAGCGCCGCCCCGAGGGGCTGTAGCGCGCGGCGTTGAGCAGAAGTTTGATGTCGTGGCAGGCGGACAGGAGCTGCTGGGCATCCTCAAGCGCTGCCCGGCTTGTTTCCTCGGCACGCACGACCAGCACGGCCTGCCCGACATGGGCGGCAAGTTCGGCAGCGGGCGAGGCAGCGAGCGCGGGCGGCGTGTCGAATACCAGCACCCGGCGCGGCGCCCCCTGGGTGAGGCGATCAAGCACGTGCCCAGTGCGTTCGCTGGCGAGATATTCGGCATCAAGCGTGTTGGCGCTGCCTGCAGGCAGCACGAACAGCCCCGGAATATCCGTGGTAATGACAAGGCTTTCGGGTGCGAGCGAAGGCTCTGCAAGCGCATCCATCAGCCCCTTGCCACCCGCAATGCCGAGCCGGGTCGTCACCGAGGGGCGCACGACATCGGCATCCACCAGCACCACCTCGATATTGCGTTCGGCCGCAAGCGCGATGGCAAGATTGGTCGCGCAATAGGTCTTGCCCTCTCCCGCATGGGGCGAGCACACCAGAATGCGGCGGCCCAGCGGATCATCGCTGCTGCGCGCATCGGCGAGCAATTCGCGCTTGACGATCCGGAACTCCTCCAGCAGCGCGGTAACCGGCGCTTCGGGCACGATCAGGCCTTGCTGCGCAAGATGTTCGCGCGGGATTTCCTGGAACGGGCCGCTGAAGGCAACAGGTTCAGGCGCCTGCGGGGCGACAGGTGCGCTGGCCGAAGCCATGGGCGCGGCAACGGGCGCCGCAGCAGGCGCGCTCGCCGCCACCGGCTCGCGCCGCGGCGATGCAGGCGCTTGCCGGCGCGGCGCCGCAGGGGGAAGATTACGCGGCACCGCGGCTGCGGCAAGCTGGCCGAGGCCAAACATTGCATCGGCGCGCTCGATCAGCGAGGCAGGCTTGGCAGCGGCGGGATCGATCTTGCTGTGCTCGGTCATTATCCGATCCTCATGCGACCATGCTCACCGTGATGATCTCGATCACCACAAGGATCAGGAACACCCCGAGAAGCCCGGCTGTGCCTGCGGCAAATTGCTTCAGCCGCTTCTTTTCGAGCGTGCGGGCAGCCTCGGAAATCGTCAGCGAAATCGCTCCGATCACCGGCAGGTCAAAGGCGCGCTCAAGCTTGGCGGGGCTGGCAAAGGTCGAACGCAGCAGGCCGAGCGCATAGGCTGCTGCCACCCCTGCCCCGAGCCCCACAAACAGCACGCCAAACAGCAGCAGCGGACGATTGGGCGCGGCGGGCTTTTGCGGCACGGTCGGCGGGTCGATGAGGTCAAAGCGGAACTGGCTCGCCTTGTCTTCGACCTTGCCGCGCGTGCGAAGTTCCTCGCGGTTTTGCAGGAGCTTTTCATAGTTTTCGCGCAGCACCGCATAATCGCGACTGATCCGGTTGGCTTCGGCGGCAATCGCAGGCTCGCTGGCCTGGCTGGCCATGAGCGAGGCAAAACCCGATTGCAGCGCGGCCCGTTTGGCTTGCAGCGCATCGACAGTCGCCTGCCGCTCGATCATGATCGCCTGGAGCGAGGAATAGGCCGGGTTCACCGTGCCACCTGCACCTTGCGGATCGGCCGCGACCTGACGGGTCAGCAACTGCACCTGGCGCATCGCCGCGACAACATCGGGGTGCTGTTCTGTCAGCCCGCGCCCGCGCAATTCGGCAAGCTGGGTCTGCGCCATGGCCAGCGCTCCGCGCGCGCCCGATGCTGGTGTGCCATCGTAGATCGTCTTGGGCGTGCTGGCGAGCTGACCCTTGAGCGCAGCAAGCGCGCTTTCCGCAGCGGCAAGATCGGCTTCGGTGTCGCGAATCTCTGCGCGCGCCTGCCCGACCCGCGAGGAGAGCGTTTCGGTGCCGCCGATCATGTCGGGATATTGGGCCTCAAAAGCGAGGCGGCGCTGTTCGGCGGCTTCGAGTTCGGCCTTGCGTTCTTCGAGCTGGCGATCGAGGTCGGCAATGGCCTGTGAAATCCCCGCCCGGTTGCCCGCGACATGCTCCTCGCGGAAAATGTCGAGCAGCTTTTGCACCACGTCGCGTGCCAGCATCGCGTTTTCGGCATCGGACAGATCGCGCTTGCCGATGGTGGCGGTGATTTCGAACAGGTTGTCCTGCTCGCTCGTCACCTTGACCTTCTTTTCCAGCTCGGCAATCGCGGTGTCGAGTTCGCCGCGCGAGGTCACACCCTGGCCGAGCCGGGTCGAGGTGATGACCTTTTCAAGGTTCTTGTGGCTCGCCAGCGTCTGGCGGACACGCATGATTTCCTGCTGCCCGTCACCGGCAATGCCAAGCTGCTTGGAAAGCACGTCTGCGACATCGACATAGATGCGCGCCTTGGCTTCGTAGGAATTGGGGATCAGCGCGATCACCAGCCAGCCTGCCAGGCACACGCCCCAGGCCACGCCCAGCGCGATCCAGCGGCGATGCCAGACCGCGTAAAGCCCGGCGCGCAGCTCGTCGAACAGCTCGTGCATCAGCCCTGCCCTCGCCCCGCCTTAGAACCGGCTTTCGGGGATGATGATGGTGTCGCCCGGCATCAGCAGCACATTGGCGCTGGCATCGCCGCGGCGGATCAGATCGGACAGGCGCAGGCGAAACTCCTCTTGCGCCCCGGTTTCGCGGTTCAAGCGGATCAGCTTGGCGCGGTTGCCGGCGGCAAATTCATTGAGCCCGCCCACCGCGATCATCGCATCGAGCACCGACATATTCGCGCGATAGGGCAGCGAAGCGGGCTGCGCGGTGGCGCCGATCACCCGCACCTGCTGGATGAAATTGCCTTCCGGCGTATTGACGATCACCGAGACAATCGGCTGCTGGATATATTTGGACAGCTTCTCGGCAATATAGTCCTGGAGCTGGGTCGCGGTCTTGCCAACCGCCGGGATATCCTGCACCAGCGGGATGGTCAGGCGGCCATCGGGCCGCACCTTGATCTTGTCGGCGCTCAGTTCCGGGTTGCGCCAGACGTGGATCGTGATCTCGTCCAATGGGCCGATGGTATAATCCTCGCTCGGCGCGATCGGGCCCATGGCATAGCTGGCAGGCGGCAGCTGTGCGCCGCCAGCGCAGCCGACAAGCACCAGCGGCACCAGCGCGGCACCGGCAAGGCGAGTGAGAGACGAAAAATGCAGCATCTGGGTCGTGTCCTTGGCCAAAGAGCGAGGTGGGGACGTGATGCCAAGGAGCGACCTTGACCATCCCTGCTCGCGGATGACTGCAAAGACCTCGCAGATATTGGTGAATATTGTGTTAGTTATAGTCGCGCCTTTCGCGGCCCCATCCCGCTTTGGGACAGGCAAGGCGCGCGGGTTAACGCGGCCCTAATGGCGCATGCTAGACCAGCAGTTCCGCGGCCGGGCCATGGCCGAGAAAACCGCTTGGGGAAGCGCTCGCGCCATAGGCGCCGGCACAGAAAACCGCCACCAGATCGCCGACATCCGCGCGCGGCATGGCGGCATTATCGGCAAGCCGATCAAGCGGCGTGCACAGGCAGCCCACGATGTTGACTTCCTCCTCGGGCGCGGCGCCAAAGCGCGTCGCGATGCAGCTGGGATAATTGCGCCTCACCACCGTGCCGAAATTGCCCGATGCGGCGAGCTGATGATGCAGACCCCCATCAGTGACAAGGTAAGTCGTGCCGTGGCTTTGCTTGCGATCGATCACGCGGGTGAGATAGACGCCCGCCTCGCCTACCAGATAGCGTCCCAGTTCAAGGCACAACTCGGTTTGCGCCAGCACCGGGGCAAGCCTTTCAAGCCGCTCGTGCAACGCTGCCCCCACCCGTTCCAGATCGAGCGGCTCATCACCGGGAAAATAGGGAATGCCAAAGCCGCCGCCCATGTTGAGCCTGGGCAAGGCTGCACCGATATCATCGGCGAGACGGGTGGCCAGATCGAGCACATTGGCCTGCGCCTCGATGATCGCCTCCGCGCTCAGGGTCTGCGAACCGGTGAAGATGTGGAGGCCGCGCCAATCGGCGCCCGCAGCAATCGCCTCGCGCGCAAGGGCCGGCACCTTGTCGGCATCCACGCCAAACGGCTTGGCCCCGCCGCCCATCTTCATGCCCGAACCCTTGAGTTCGAAGCTCGGGTTCACCCGGATCGCAATGCGCGGGCGCTGCCCGAGCCGCTCAGCAATGGCGAACGTGCGCGCCAGTTCGCCCGCGGATTCGCAATTCAGCGTAACGCCCGCCGTGATCGCGGCGGCCAGTTCATCATCGCGCTTGCCCGGCCCGGCAAAACTGATGCGCGCCGGATCAATGCCAATGCCTTGGCAGAGCGCCAATTCGCCCGCTGAGGCAATGTCGAAGCCATCAACCAGCCCCGCCATATGTGCCACCAACTGCGGCATGGGATTGGCCTTGACCGCGTAATTGATCGCCACCTTAGCCGGCAATGCGGCGCGCAGGGCTGCCACGCGGGCATCGAGGCGGTCGCGGGCATAGACGAAAACAGGCGTGCGCCCGGCTTCGGCGACAAGCTCGCTGGCCTTCCGCCCTGCGATGGCAAGTTCGCCATCACGCGCGGCAAAGCCGGGGGGAATGGGGCCAACCGGCTTCACCCGGCAAACCTTTTGCCAAGCTCGGCAGCAAGCGCTGCGCGATCAATCTTGCCATTGGGATTGAGCGGCATCGCTGCGCGCCAGTGGATGTGGTGGGGCTGCATGAAGGTCGGCAATTCGCGCTGGAGCGCTCTGGCGAGCGCTTGCGGATCGCCCTCCCCGCGCACCACCAGGTGTACGCTCTGCCCCAGCCGGGCATCGGGAAGGCCAAGTGCGGCCGCTTCGGCGACAAGGCCAGTGGCAAGCGCTGCCTCTTCGATTTCCTGCGGGCTGATGCGATTGCCCGCGCTCTTGATCATCGCGTCGCGCCGTCCGGCGAAATAGAGCAGGCCATTGGCATCGCGCCGCACCCGATCCCCCGACCACACGGCGGTGCCACCATAGGCCGACTGCGCGGGCGCGGGGCGAAAGCGTTCCGCGGTGCGCGCCGGATCCTGCCAGTATCCTTGCGCCACCAGCGGCCCGCAATGGACCAGCTCACCCTCCTCGTCATCGGCGGCAAGCTCGCCTGCATCATTGATGACAAGCACTTCGGCAAAGGGGATCGCACGGCCCATCGCGGTGGGATGGCGATCGACCAGCGCCGGGTCAAGGTAGGTCGAACGGAAGGCTTCGGTCAGACCATACATCGGATAAAGCGCCGCATCGGGAAACAACCGGCGCAAACGCCGCACCAGATCGGCGGTCAAAGCCCCGCCGCTGTTGGTGAGACGGCGCAGCGGCGCGCGGGCCGCGGGCGGCCATTCGGTCTCGGCCAGTTGCACCCACAAGGGCGGGACCGCGGCAAGCGTCGTGACGCCATGACGTGCGCAGGCCTTGACCACATCACGGGGAAACAGGAAATCGAGCGGCACCACGCTCCCGCCCGCATACCACGTGCTCAAAAGCTGGTTCTGCCCATAGTCGAACGACAAGGGCAGCACCGCAAGCGTCACATCATCGCGCGAGAGCCGGAGATAGTCCGCCACGCTCACCGCGCCGAGCCACAGGTTGGCATGGCTCAGCATCACGCCCTTGGGCCGTCCCGTGGAGCCGGAGGTGTAGAGGATGGCGGCAAGGCCTGAAGGATCCGCCCGCGACGGGCCAAGCGTCCCGGCGCTGGCAGCTTGCCCGAGCGCCTCATCCTCGCCCAGCACCGCGCAAGCCTCGGGCACATCGCCAGCCTCAAGACTGGCGGCTCGCGAAGGGGTCGCGATCAGGAGGCTCGCGCCGCTATCGGCCAGAATATGCGCGACCTGCGCGCGCTTCAGCAGCGGGTTGATCGGCACATGCACCAGCCCCGCACGCGCCGCGGCGAGCGGCATCAGGCAGGCCAGCTCGCCCTTGGCAGCCCATGTCGCCACCCGCGCACCCGGCTCGGGCACCTTATCGGCAAGCCACATCGCCAATTGGCCCACACGCCCTCTTAACTCCTTGTGGTTAAGAATGCGCTCGCGCAGTACCAGCGCCGGTGCCGCATCATGGCCTGCCAGCCCTGCCCTTTCGGCAAGGTGATCAAGCGGGAGGGTCGCAGGGGTCGGCGGGTATGACATCAGGTTCCAAAGGCACGCAGCAAGTGATCGAAGCGCGGTATCACGACAGGGTTAATGTCTTGCAAGCCCTGAATGGCGGGCAAGCCTGTGCGCCTGCGCCGTTCGACCGCGCGGCATGGTATCAATTGCTGGCCGATAGCGGGCTTCGTCCTCTTGTCGCTGTCGCCAGCGAGGCCGGGACGAGCGCAGCGCTTGTCCTCAGGGAGCATGGCGGGTGGATCACGCCCTTGCGCAACTGGTATAGCTTCACCTGGCGCCCGCTGGCCCCGCAAGGGGCGCAAGGCGATGCCCTGCTCGCAGCCATCGCGCGTCACTTGCACAGGCGCGCCCACCGCGTGACGCTCGAGCCGGTGCCGGGCGAAGATGGCTCTGCCACCAGGCTTGCCGCCGCCTTTCGCGCGGCAGGCTGGCTGGTGGAGGTGAGCCAGTGCGACACCAACCACATCCTGCGTGTCAACGGGCGCAGCTTCGCCGCATATTGGGAAAGCCGCCCCGGCCGCCTTCGCAGCACGCTGAAACGCAAGAGCAGCAAGGTCGAAACCCGCATCCTTACCGCCTATGATCCCGCCGCCTGGGCTGCCTACGAGCGCATCTATGCCGCCAGCTGGAAGCCGGCTGAAGCCAATCCCGCCATGCTGCGCGCCTTTGCCAAGGCCGAGGCAGCGGCAGGACGCCTGCGTCTCGGCCTTGCCTTTCACGAGGGCGAGGCCATCGCCGCGCAATTCTGGACGATCGAGAATGGCACGGCCTACATCCACAAGCTCGCCCACCGTGAAAGCCACAAGCACCTCTCGGCCGGCACCACGCTCACCGCTGCGCTGTTTGCCCATGTCATCGACACCGACCACGCTGAGCTCATCGATTTTGGCACCGGCGATGAACCTTACAAGGCCGATTGGATGGAGGAGACCCGCGCGCGCTATCGGATCGATTGCCTCGCGCCGCTGGCCTGGCGCGCATGGCCGCTTCTTGGCAAGCGAATGCTGCGCCGGATTGTCACTCAGCGCCGTGCCACGCTTGCGCCCGGCGTCCCTCGTGGCTAAGCGACGCGGCCAGACGGCGCAGCGCCGCAATCAGCAGGGCAAATGCAATGACCGACCTGGCAGTGGACCGCGAACTCAAGGCCTTGATTGCCGATGTGCTGGGGCTTGATCCGGCGCGCGCGGCAGCGCTTGAAAGCGGCTCGGGCTTGTTTGGCCACCTGCCCGAACTCGATTCGATGGCGGTTGCAGGACTGCTCACCGAAATGGAAGACCGCCTCGGCATCGTGATTGACGATGATGACGTGGATGGCGAGATGCTGGAAACCTATGGCAGCCTCCTCGCCTTTGCCGAGGCGAAGCTGGCAGCGGCGGCCTGAACGCTGCGGCGGGGCGCCTTGCCATGTTTGCAAGCTGGCACGCCCCCCTTCCCCAAGGCGGCACCGCGGAAGAATTGCTGGTCAGCTTTGATCGCGCCCGTCCGCGCCGCGTGCTGATCCTGCCCGGCTGGCTGGACGAGGCCAACAAGCTCAGGCGCTTTACGCTGCAAGTGATGCGGCACCTGGATAGCGCAGGCATCGACAGCTTCCTGCCCGATCTGCCGGGATGCAACGAAAGCCTTGTGCCCCTTGAAAGCCAGACGCTTGCGGGCTGGCGGGCGGGCGTGGTGGCCGCAGCCGCAGCAGTGGGCGCGACCGAGGTGCTTGCAATCCGGGCGGGCGCCCTGCTGGTGCCGCAGGGTCTTGCAGGCTGGCGCTATGCTGCGCTCACCGGGCCGCGCTTGCTGCGCGGACTGCTGCGTGCCCGGACCATTGCCGCACGCGAGGCCGGTGTGGCAGAGACGGCTGAGGGGCTGATGGCGCAAGGGCGCGAGCAGGGTCTCATGCTTGGCGGATGGATGCTCGGCCCTGCGATGCTGCGCGCGCTGGAAAGCGCTGAGTTGGCGCCCGATCCCGGCCTTCAGGATATCAGCGCGGCTGATCTGGGCGGTGCGGGCCTGTGGCTGCGCGCCGAACCGGGCGAGGATGCCGGCCAGGCCGAACGCCTCGCCGCAATCATCGCCGCAGGGGCCGCCGCTGCATGAGCCGCCTCCACCTCACCTTTGGCTGCGGGGAATCGAGGCTTGCCGCCAGCCTCGATACAGCCCCCGGCACCACCGGGCTCCTGATCGTGAGTGGCGGCAATGAAATCCGCAGCGGCGCCTTTGCCGGCCAGGCGCAGCTGGCCGCCAGCATTGCCCGTGCGGGCTTTCCGGCGTTCCGCTTTGACCGGCGCGGCATCGGCGACAGCGAGGGCGAGAACCGCGGCTTTCGCAGGTCGGCGCGCGATATAGCGGCGGCAGTCGAAGCCTTCCGCGCGCTCGCCCCGCAGATCCGCCGGGTGGTTGCCTTCGGAAATTGCGATGCGGCCTCGGCCCTGATGCTGGCTGGCGGTGCGGGATGTGATGGACTGGTGCTTTCGAACCCCTGGACCATTGCAGATGCTGCCAGCGACAATGCCGAGGCGCTCCCGCCAGACGCAATCCGCGCGCGCTACCGCGAAAAATTGATGAATCCGCGCGAAGTGGCGCGGCTGCTGTCGGGCGGGGTTGATCTGGGCAAGCTGGCGCGCGGGCTGGCGCGCTTGCTGCGCCCGGCGCCTGGCTCTTCCAGCCTTGCCGAGGAGATGCGCGCAGGACTGGCAGGTTTTGCAGGGCCCGTCACCATCCTGCTTGCCACGGCTGATCGCACCGCGCAGCTGTTCGAGGCCGCGTGGGACCCATCCGATCCGCGGATCGCGCGCTGCAAGGGCGCAGGCCACGCCTATGCCGAGCCCGAACACCGTGCCTGGCTTGAAGCGCAGGTGCTGGGCGCGCTGCGCGGCCAGGGCATGTTCGGATCAAACGGGAGCGGATAATGCGACAAGCCGGCACAGCGCCTGCGCGTTACCTTTTTCGTTCGCGCCAGCTTGAACGCAAAACGCTCTAGCCGCGCGCGAACAGGCTTACCAATTCGACATGGGTTGACCAGCGAAACTGGCCGACCGCGCGCAGTTTCCTGAGCCCATATCCGCCCGCAGCGAGCGCTGCCGCATCGCGCGCCCAGCTTGACGGATTGCAACTGACATAGACGATGTGCGGCACATTGCTGGCAGCAAGCTCTGCCACCTGCGCGCGCGCACCGGCGCGCGGCGGATCGAGCAGCACTGCGTCGAAGCGGTCCAGTTCGTTCGCCTGCAAGGGGTTGCGGAACAGATCGCGGTGCATCGCGAACAGCGCGCCGCCGCTGAGGCTCGCAGCCGCCTTGCAGGCAAGGTGCGAGCGCTGATCGCCCTCAACGGCGAGCACCTTGCGCCCCGCCTGTTTCAGACCGAGCGCAAATGTGCCAAGCCCGGCAAACAGATCGGCCACCATCCTCGCATCGCCGATCCAGTCGGCAGCATCGCCGATCATGCGCGCTTCGGCATCGCGGGTTGCTTGCAGAAAGGCTCCCGGCGGCAGGCTTACCGGCGTGCCGGACAAGGTGATGGTAACAGGCTCCGGCTCCCAGAGTGCCTCCGGTCCAAAGCCCTGATCAATGCCAAGCCGCGCAAGCCCATGCTCACGCGCGAAACCGAGCATGGCTTCGGTGGGTTCGAGCCCTTCGACGGGAAAATGGCTGAGCGCTGCATCGACCCCCTGATCGGCCAGCGTGAGATCGATTCCGACAGGGTTCTTGGGGCCAAATTTCGCCACAAGTGCGCGCAAGGGGGCAATGAGCCCACTTAAGGCCGGGTCGAGGACAGGGCATTCGGCAAGGTCGACAATCTGGTGCGAGCCCGCCTGACGATAGCCGATGACCGCGCTCTTGCCCCGGCGCAGGCCGTGCAGCCCGGCGCGGCGGCGGGTTCGCGGGGGTGAGAGATGGACGGCGAGCACTTCGTCAGGTTCCAGTCCCTGTCCTGCCGCAGCGTGCAGAACGCGGCCTAAGACGAATTGCGAAAGCGCTGCGTCATCAGCATGTTGCAATTGGCATCCGCCACAGGTTGCGAAGTGACGACAAGCCGGTGCGATGTGGTGCGGCCCGGGTGTCACCATCCCGCTCATGTCCACCATATCTCCCGGCACAGCGCGGGCGACATGGCGGCCGGAGGCGGTTAGGCCGTCGCCTTTTGCGGCCAGGCGGATGATGGGCTCCAAGGAGGTCACCGGCACGCCGCTAGCGCGGGTGCCACCTGCTCGGCAAGCTGCGATGGAGCAAAGGCTGGCCCGCAGCGCCGCGCTGCCGCGCTGTGCAGCCACACGGCCTCGCAGGCAGCGACAAAGGGATCGCGCCCTGCTGCCATCCGGCTTGCCGCGATCCCGGCCAGCACATCGCCTGTGCCCGCCACGGATAGCCATGTCGGCGCAGGCGGCGCCAGCGCAATGCGGCCATCAGGCGCGGCAACCAGCGTGTCGGGCCCCTTGGCGAGCACCACCATGCCGCTTGCCCGGGCCAATGCCAGCGCGCGCTCTTGGCAATTTTTCTCTTTGATACGAAAGGCTTGTGCAAGGTTCTTGAGCTCGCCTTCATGCGGCGTGGCCAGCATGGGAATCGTGCGAGAAAGCATGGCGGGCGCAAGCAGCATCAATGCATCGGCATCAAGCACCAGCGCCGGGGCATCTTTGAGAGCGGTTTCGAGCAGGGCCCGGCTCTGCGTATCGCGCCCAAGCCCCGGACCGATCAGCACCGCTTTGAGCCGCGGGTCAGCCAGTGCCTGTTCGAGCGTTGCCGTCTCGGTGACGATATCGGGCGGGGTGCGCGGATCGGGCTGGCGGGCAAAGAGCTTGACATAGCCTGCCCCGGCGCCCTGGGCAGCGCGCGCAGCGAGCAGGCTTGCCCCCGGCATGGCGCCCGTAACTATGCCAAGCAAGCCCCTCAGATATTTGTGACTTGTCGCAGGTGGCGGCTCAATCCGCGGACGCTCGATCAGCTGCGCTGCCTCCGCAACCGGTCCGATCCCGATGGGCACCAGCCGCAGCTGTCCCATCATGAGGCGCCCTGGCAGGCGCCAGTGCGCCGGTTTCCACGCACCGAGCGCAAGCGTCAGGTGGTAATGCGGCAGCCCCTCGTTCAGGACAGCGCCGCTGTCGGTGGCGATGCCGGAGGGCAGATCGACTGCCACACGGATCTGATGATGCGCCGCAAGTTCGGCCAGCAAATCCCTGTTATCCGGAGACAAGGGACGGGCAAGACCCGATCCGAACAGGCAATCGACCAAGACGCCTGCCGCCGCGCCTTGCCCTGTTTCGATCGCTTTGCCCCAGCGCTCACGCGCGGCTCTTGCAGCCTCGGTTGCAGGCGCCAGCGGGGCTACCACGCGCACCGCATGGCCCGCTTCGCGCAGGCGGCGCGCAATCACATAGCCATCCCCGCCATTATTGCCCGGCCCGCACAGCACTGTGACGCTGCGTCCGGCCGCGATCCGCCTGATCCATTCCGCCGCCCCACCAGCGGCGCGTTCCATCAAGTCGATAATGCTGGTGCCCGCATCGAAAAGCGCCTGTTCGGCAGCGCGCATCTGGGCAGCCGTGAGAACCTGCGCGCGGGTCATGGCTGGTCTGCCAAAAGGCCAAGCGGCATGCGGTAACTCGCCTCGCCAAGGGCAAAGGTGAGGTATTCATCTTCCTGAGCCAAGCCTGTCACCCGTTCTGCTCCGTCAGCAGCCGTGACGATCAGCAATTCGGGATCAAACGCGATGCGCCGGAAGCTGCCGCCCGGGTGGTGGAGGACGAACCGCCCCGGCTCCAATTCGCGTTCGATCGTGCAGATGGGCGCAAACCTGCGATCCGCGCCGAGCGCACAATCCACCGCCTCACCCGGCAAGCCCCCCCCTGCCGGCGCGCAGCCCGCGAGCCACAGGCTGCTCGCGGCAAGGATGCTAGATATCCGCAAAGACATGGGTTTCCGCACGGGCGCCGGGATGGGTGATCGCCCCATGCCGCGCCGAGCCGACGACCTGTGCATAGCGCCACAGCGCGCCTGCCTGATAATCATTTCTGCGCGGCTGCCACGCCTTGCGGCGCTCTGCCAATACATCATCTGCGACTTCGAGTTCGATGGTGCCGGCCTCGGCATCGATACTGATGATGTCGCCATCCTCGATCAGCGCAATCGGGCCGCAATCGGCGGCTTCTGGCGAGACATGGCCGATGCAGAACCCGCGGGTAGCACCCGAAAAGCGCCCGTCGGTGATCAGCGCCACCTTCTCGCCCATGCCCTGCCCGTAGAGCGCGGCCGTGGTGGAGAGCATTTCGCGCATGCCGGGGCCGCCCTTGGGCCCTTCATAGCGGATGACGATGACGCAGCCTTCGGCGATGTCGCGGCTCTCGACGGCGGCGAAGGCGTCTTCCTCGCAATCAAACACGCGGGCCGGGCCGGAGAATTGCAGGCGCGCCATCCCGGCGACCTTCACGATCGCGCCATCAGGCGCAAGACTGCCCTTGAGGCCGACGACGCCGCCGGTGGGCGTGATCGGGGTCTTTACATCGTAGAACACCTTCTGATCCGGGTTCCAGGTGATCTCCTCAAGGTTTTCGCCAATGGTCTTGCCGGTGACAGTGATCGGGTTGGGATCAATGAACCCGCCATCAAGCAGCGTCTTCATCGCCATGTAGACCCCGCCCGCCTCGTGCATGTCCTTGGCGACATACTTCCCGCCGGGTTTCAAATCCGCAATATAAGGCGTTGATTTGAAAACTTCGGCAACATCGAAAAGGTCAAAGTCGATGCCGCATTCATTGGCCATGGCAGGAAGGTGGAGCGCGGCATTGGTCGAGCCGCCGGTCGCTGCCACCACGCGGGCGGCATTCATGAATGCCTCGCGGGTGCAGATATCGCGCGGGCGCAGATTGCGGGCGACCAGTTCCATGACCTGCCTGCCAGCGGCAACCGCAATTTCATCACGCGATTTGTAAGGGGCAGGCGCCATATTGCTGTTTGGCAAGGACAAGCCAATGGCTTCGCCGACGCAGGCCATGGTATTGGCGGTGAACTGACCGCCGCAGGCGCCGTGGCCGGGGCATGCGACCTTTTCCAATGCAATCAGCTCAGTCAGCGGACAATTGCCGGCAGCGAACTGGCCCACGGCTTCGAACACGTCAACCACGGTCACGTCGTTCCCCCGGTGGGTGCCGGGCAGGATCGAGCCGCCATAGACGAAGATCGAAGGCACGTTCAGCCGCAGCATCGCCATCATCATGCCGGGCAGGCTCTTGTCGCAGCCCGCAAAGCCGACAAGCGCATCATAACAATGGCCTCTGACCGAAACCTCGATCGAATCTGCGATAATTTCGCGGCTGATGAGCGAGGATTTCATGCCCTGATGGCCCATTGCAATGCCATCGGTCACGGTGATCGTGTTGAACCGGCGCGGGGTGCCGCCGCCTGCGATCACACCCTCGCGGCAAATATCGGCCTGCGCGTTGAGCGTGGTGTTGCAAGGGGCCGAATCGTTGCCGGCGCTCACCACACCGACGAAGGGCTTCGCGATATCCTCCTCGGTCATGCCCATTGCATAGTAATAGGAGCGGTGCGGGGCGCGCTCGGGGCCGACCGAGACGTGGCGGCTGGGGAGCTTGGACTTATCGAAGGTGTGCGACATAAGATTTCCTGTGGAAGGCAGTTTGCGACACCTCCCCTGCCTTCAGGTGAGCCTTGACGCAACCCTTTGCGCGATATTGGCAAGCAGTGCCGCCCAGCGGGCTTGCGCCTCGGGGGTTTGGGTGAGGTCTTGTCGCAGTTCGATGCCGAGATAGGCGCGGCCCTCGGCTTCGGCGTGGCGGTTCATCGTGTAATTCAGATCGCGCCCCGAATAGGGGAGATTATCGCCCACGTTCAGCCCTTCGGCCTGCAACAGCGGAATAGCGATACGGGCCGCGCGCTCATCCTGATTGTAGAGCACGCCGACTTGCCAGGGGCGCGCCTCATCGCGGCTCGCAAGGCGCGGCGTGAAGCTGTGGAGCGAGAGAATCAGCGCTGGCTCCGCCGCTGCCAGCCACGCGGCCAGTGCAGTGTGATAGGGGCGGTGGAAGCGGGCAAGGCGCTCTTGCCTGTCCGCGCCGATATTGCCGGGGATCGGGTGCCCGTCGCTCGTTTCCGGAACAAGTCCGGGGGCGGTTTCCTCGCGGTTCATGTCACACACGAGACGGCTGACGGCGGCGATATGGGCGGGAATGGCGTAGTCGCGCGCGAGACGTTCGGCGATGGCCTCGGTGCCGATATCAACCGCGATGTGTTCATTCAGCAGATGCGCGGGGATGCCGAGAGCGATGTCAGCGGGAACGTGATTTGAGGCGTGGTCGGCGGTGCAGATGATACCGCCCCGGCGCGGCGTGCCGAGCTGGCGATAGGCCTTGCTCACCTGAGCCGCCCCGCCATGGTCCACCATGCGCGCGGCATCGTTGCCTGCGCCGCATCGCGCGCTTCGGCTGTCTCGTAGAGCGCAAAGCAGGTCGCCCCCGAACCGGACATGCGCGCAAGCCATGGGCTTGTGGCTTGAAGGGCCGCCAGCACTTCGGCGATCATCGGACAGAGCGAAATGGCGGGGGCTTCAAGGTCGTTGCGCCCTTCCCTTGCGATCTTGGACGCCGGGCCTTGGGGCAGCCCGCCCCTGTCCGCGCCGTCCCACGCCTTGAACACCGGGCCGGTCGCAAGCGGCACGCGCGGGTTGACGAGCAACACGGGCGTTCCGACGAGGTCATCCGCAACGCTCTTCGGCTCGGTGCCGGTGCCAAGGCCGATATGGGTGCGGCTGAGCACGCAAGCCGGCACATCCGCGCCGAGCTTGGCCGCGCGGGCCTGCCAGTCATCAGGGAGGCCGTGCAGCGCCTCGACCATCCGGAACACCGCGCCCGCATCCGCCGAACCGCCACCAAGGCCCGCGGCGACGGGGAGGTTCTTCTCCAGCGTCACGCCAAGGCCCTGCGGGCGCGGCAGCGCCGAAAGCGCGCGGGCCACGAGGTTGTCCAAGGGATTGTCGAGCCCGCCTGCAAACTCGCCCAGCGTGGTGACGCTATCCTGCGCGGCGGAACTTGCCGTCAGCACATCACCTGTATCGACGAAGGCAAACAGGGTCTCAATCGCGTGATACCCGTCCTCGCGCCGCCCCCTGACATGCAGCGCGAGATTGATCTTGGCGTAGGCGGTTGCGGTGAAAGACAAACTTTCAACTTTCGTCATGGCAAGGAGCCGCGGACAAGGCGATCGTCCACTTTCCGGGACTTCGCCAAGACGAGACGCCCGACGCTGGATTGCTTCGCTGCGCTCGCAATGACGAAGTAAGAAAGTCCCTCACATATTCGGATAATTCGGGCCGCCGCCGCCTTCCGGCGTCACCCAGTTGATGTTCTGGTTGGGATCCTTGATGTCGCAGGTCTTGCAGTGGACGCAGTTCTGCGCGTTGATCTGGAACTTGGGCGCGCCGGTCTTCTCGTCGGTCAGCCATTCATAGACCCCCGCCGGGCAATAGCGAGTGGACGGGCCGCCGAATACCGCCAGCTCGCTCTCCGCCTGAAGCGCAAGGTCGGCCACCTGCAGGTGCACCGGCTGATTTTCGGCGTGATTGGTGTAGCTGTAGGCAACATTGGTGAGGCGATCGAAAGTGATCACGCCATCGGGCTTGGGGTAGTCGATCTTCGGGTAAAGATCGGCGCGCCCCGTGCAGGTATAGTCCGGCTTGTGCTTCATCCGGATCGGCAGACCGATGCCGAGCGTGCGCATCCACATGTCAGCGCCCGCAAGGATGGTGCCGATATCACCGCCATACTTGGCAACCGCAGGCTGGGCGTTCTGGACGAGCTGCAATTCCTTGGCGATCCAGCTCGAACGCACGGCTGCATCGTAATCAGCGAGTTCGGTCTTTTCCTGACCCGCCGCAATCGCCGCCGCGATGGATGCTGCCGCCAGCATCCCGCTCTTCATCGCGGTGTGGCTGCCCTTGATGCGCGGCACGTTCACAAAGCCCGCCGCACACCCGATCAGCGCCCCGCCGGGAAAGGCGAGCTTGGGCACCGACTGCCACCCGCCTTCGTTGATCGCGCGCGCGCCGTAGCTTACCCGCTTGCCGCCTTCCAGATATTCCCGGATCGCCGGGTGGTTCTTCCAGCGCTGGAACTCCTGATAGGGCGAGACCCAGGGGTTCTTGTAGTCAAGCGCGGTCACAAAGCCGAGCGCGACCTGACCATTGGCCTGGTGGTAGAGAAAGCCCCCGCCCCAGCTATCGCTTTCCGAAAGCGGCCAGCCCTGCGTGTGAATCACCCGGCCCGGCTTGTGCTTCTTGGGATCAATGTCCCACAGCTCCTTGATGCCGAGGCCATAGACCTGCGGGCAGCAATTCGCCTCAAGGTCATATTTCGCCTTCATCTGCTTGGTGAGATGCCCGCGCGCGCCTTCGGCAAACAGGGTGTACTTGGCGAGGATTTCCATGCCGGGCGTGTAATCGTCCTTGTGGCTGCCATCGGCGGCCACGCCCATGTCCTGCGTGATGACGCCCGCCACGCGGCCTTCATCATCGATGATGACCTGGGCGGCCGGAAAGCCCGGAAACACCATCACGCCCAGCCCCTCGGCCTGCTCGGCCAGCCAGCGTGCCAGATTGCCGAGGCTGCCCGTATAGCAGCCATCATTCGACATGAAGGGCGGCATGATGATGTGCGGGAGCGACGTCTTGCCGTTCTTTGAGAGCACCCAGTGCCAGTTGTCGGTCACGGGCGTTTCGGCCATTGGACAACCCTGTTCGCGCCAGTCCGGCAGCAGTTCATCCAGCGCCTTGGGATCAACCACAGCGCCCGAGAGGATGTGGGCGCCGATCTCGGAGCCTTTTTCCAAAAGGACGACTTCCAGCTCCTCGTTCAATTGCTTCAGCCTGATTGCCGCTGCAAGGCCTGCCACACCGCCGCCGATGATGACGACATCACATTCCATCGATTCCCGTTCGCTCATCGGTCTTCCCGGTCCTTTACTGGCATGACTTTCCGGCTCATGTCCCCAACGGCTTGCCGGATTTGGTTGTTCCCGCACTTGCTAACTGCGATTCGCACAGTCAAGACCTTGGATGAATAGCATGACGAGCCATCCCCGATCCTTGGCCAGTGAAATCGACGCGGCGCTTGCTTTCTGGCGCGCGGCCGGGGTGGATTGTGATTTCCATGATGACGCTAGGGCATGGTTGGCTGATCCGGTGCAAGCGGCCTCGGCGGCCGCGCCAATATCCAACGCCGCATCGGGCCAAACGCGCGGTTTGCAGGAAAGCCGGGCGGGCGGCGCAGATTGCAGCGATCACGGCGCCGCGCCGAGCATCAGGCGCGCGTTGTGGGGCGATTCGCCCCCTGCCAGTCTTGAGGAGTTTCGCAGCTGGTGGCTGGCTGCGCCGGAACTGGGCCAAGGCAGCTATCCACGGATCGCCCCGCGCGGGTCAGCCGCGGCACGGCTGATGGTGTTGGTGCCTGATCCCGAACAGAGCGACGAAACCCAGCTTTTGAGCGGACCGCAAGGACGCCTGCTCGCCAAGATCATCGCGGCGATGGGCCTTGCTCCCGAAGACTGCTATGTCGCCTCGGCCTTGCCGCGCCATACGCCGATGGCTGATCTTGCAGGGCTGGCCGCAAGCGGTATGGACAGCGTTGTCCAGCACCATATTGCGCTGGTCGCTCCGCAACAGCTTATCCTGTTTGGGCAGGGTCTCAGCGCCTTTGTGGCGGCGCCGATTGCAGTGGAGAAACAGCCTTTACGGGAAATCAACCAGGGCGGGGTAAGCCCCTTGGTAATGGTTACCGAGACGCTTGGGAGTATGCTGGATATGCCGCGGCTAAAGGCCAGTTTCTGGCGCAGGTGGATGGAATGGTCGGCATGATCGGCAGGTATCGCGCGATGGGTCGGGCTCTCGTGGCGCTGGCTTCGTTGCCAGTGATGGCAGGGGCGCTCGCGCCTGCAGCGCTCGCGCGGGATAATTCGCTGGTGGCGCGCTATGATCGGGCGAGCACACTACAGGGCGTGGTGCCTGCGATCCTCTCGGCGGCAGACCGGCAATATTACCGCGACCTGTTTGCCGCGATTGACGCCCAGCAATGGGCGCAGGTCGATGCCCTGATTGCCCAGCGCGAAAGCGGCGTGCTGCACCAGGTAGCGCTCGCTGCCTATTACACCCATGCCAACAGTCCGCGCGTCTCGGCCGATCAGGTCGCGCGCTGGTTCGAGGCGGGGGCGCACCTGCCGCAATCCGATCAGCTTGCGCGCCTTGGCGCGAAGCGCGGGCTCACTGCCACGCCTGCCCTGCCCTATGAGCAACCGCTGGTGCGCCAGCCTTCCGCGCCCAAGCGCATCCTGCCGCGTCCGGTTGACGACGGCACGCTGGCATCATCTGCCAAGGCGGCGATGCTGGATGCGATCAAGAACAACAATCCGGCAGGCGCGCACGCGACCTTGCTTGAGGTTGATCCTTCTCTCAGCACCGATGCCCGCGCCGAGTGGCGCCAGCGGGTCGCCTGGGCCTATTACATCAACAACAATGACACCGCCGCACTCGAAATGGCCGAAACTGTGGGCGCAGGCAGCGGTGCCTGGGTGGCAGAGGGCGATTGGGTGGCAGGGCTTGCCGCCTGGCGGCTCGGCCATTGCTCGCTGGCGGGCGAGGCCTTCATCCGCGCGGCGAACCGAGCCTCGAACCCTGAACTGGCAGCCGCCGCCAATTACTGGGCGCACCGCGCGCTGGTGCGCTGCCGCGAGCCGGGCAAGGCGCAAGGCTTTCTCGCGCAGGCTGCGCGCTATGATGAAACGCTTTACGGGATGCTGGCGGCCGATCAGCTTGGCATCACCCTGCCGTCGGAGGCCATGCCGCAGCCGATGAGCGCCGAGGACTGGCGCGCGCTCAGCATGCGGCCCAATGCCGTGGTGGCGGCTGCGCTCACCGAAATCGGCCGTCCGGCGCTGGCGGATGACGTGCTGCGCCATGAAGCGAAGATCGGTCCTGCGGCCAATTACCCCGCGCTTGCCCGCCTTGCGCGCGAATTGGGGCTGCCGGCAACGCAGCTGTTCCTTGCGCATAATGCCCCTGCCGGCATGAAGCCCGAGCCGGCGCTGCGCTTTCCGGTTGCGCGTTGGCAGCCGGTAACGGGCTGGCAGGTCGATCCGGCGCTGGCCTTTGCCCATGCGCTCCAGGAATCGAACTTCCGTGCCAACGCCGTAAGCCCGGCCAATGCGCGCGGGCTGATGCAGATCATGCCGGGCACCGCGCGCGATCATTCCGGCAGGCTCAATCTGGGGGCAAGCTATGCCGATCTCAATGATCCCGAGGTCAACCTTGCCTATGGCCAGCGCCACCTTGAAATGCTGCGCGATCATCCCGCCACCGGCGGCGCGCTGCCCAAGATCATGGCGGCCTATAATGCGGGGCTCTCGCCGGTCGGACGCTGGAATTACGAAGTGCGCGATCTGGGCGATCCGCTGTTGTGGATGGAATCGATCCCCTATTGGGAAACGCGCGGCTATGTTGCGATCGTGATGCGCAATTACTGGATGTACGAACGCGCAACCGGCGCCCTCTCGCCGAGCAGGCGGGCGCTGGCACAAGGACGCTGGCCGACTTTCCCGCAAGGCTCTACCCACCGATCAGCCGCGCTGATTCCCTGATTGACTGGGCGCGCGCGGCGCAAGGGGAGAGAGACGCGCCATGGCCATTGATGAAAGCCGCCCGTTCAAACCGATCAATATCGCGGTGCTGACAGTATCGGATACGCGCACACCCGACACGGATACGTCAGGCGATATCCTCGCAGCACGGATCACAGGTGCGGGCCACAATCTGGCGGCCCGCATGATTATCAGGGATGATGCAGCATTGCTTGCCGCACAGTTCGAGGCGTGGATTGATGATCCCGCGATCGACGCGATCGTCAGCACCGGCGGCACGGGCCTCACGGGCCGCGATGTCACCCCCGAAGCGCTGGCGATGCTCGCCGGCGCGCGCGAGATTCCCGGCTTTGGCGAGCTGTTCCGCTGGCTCAGTTTTCAATCCATCGGCACCAGCACGGTGCAATCGCGCGCCTGCGCCGTCGTCGCGCGCGGCACCTATATTTTCGCGCTGCCCGGATCGAATGGCGCTGTAAAAGATGGCTGGGACGGGATTTTGGCTGAGCAACTCGACAGCCGCAATCGGCCGTGCAATTTCGTGGAACTGATGCCGCGGCTGAAAGAGGTTTAACCAAACCCTTCCCCCGCCTCACGGGGGGCAAAGCGCACCAGCCGGCTGTCCGCCAGCGCGGCCGTGCGATTGACCACGGCTCGTTGATAGTCCGGGTCCTTGATCATCGCAAAGAACGCCGCCGCATTGGGATAGTGGGCGATAAAGCCATCATCCCAACGCTCGCCAGCGGGCCCTGTCACCATGGTTTCAAACCGCCCGCGCCAGATGATGCGACCGCCGAGCCTGCGAAATATCGGGCCCGAAGTGCGCCCATATTCTTCGTAAGCCCGGCGGCCTGACCATCGCTGCCCTGCATGTTCGTGGCCGGCGGGATATTGGGCGAGATCGCGGTAACGCAGCAGGTTGAGCATGTTGATGGGCGTGTCGCGCGGCAGGTCCTTGAACGCCTGAAAATTCGCCGGGCTCGGATCAATAAAAATGTCACGCATCGCCCCATCCCTCCCCGGTCAGATCGCATTGCATATAGACCGTATCCAGCAGCCGCCCGAACTTGCGCCCGACATGGCGCATCCGGCCAGCATGGACAAAGCCGCATTTCATGTGGAGCGCGACCGAAGCGGGCTCGCCCCCGCCGATCACCGCGATCATCTGGCGAAAGCCGCTCGCGCGCGCTGCCGCGATGAGGGCTGGCAGCAAGGCTGTTCCGATTCCCTGCCCGCGTGCATCATGGGCGACATAGATGCTGTCCTCGCAGGTATGGGCATAGGCCGCGCGCTCACGAAAGCGGGCCGCACAGGCATAGGCGAGCACGGCCGCGCCACGTTCTGCGACAAGGAACGGAAAGCCGCGCGCCGCAAAATCGGTAATCTTGGCCGCCCACTCCTCCGCCTTGGGAGCAAGCGTATCGAAAGTCGCCGTGCCATTGGCGACATGCCAGGCATAGATCGCGGCAATGGCCTGCGCGTCGCCGGGACACGCAGGCCGGATGGCCACATCAGGCAAGCTTGTAGTCCGCAAAGCGGTCGCGCAGGTCTTTCTTGCTGATCTTGCCGGTCGCCGTGTGGGGGATGTCGTCGACGAACTCGACCGCATCGGGCATCCACCACTTGGCGATCTGGGGGCGCAAATGTTCGAGGATGTCCTCGGCCGTGACCTCGGCGCCCGGCTTTTTCACCACGAACAGCACCGGGCGTTCATCCCACTTGGGGTGATAAATGCCGATGCAGGCAGCCTCGGCCACACCCGGATGGCCGCAAGCGGCGTTCTCCAGCTCGACCGAGCTGATCCATTCGCCGCCCGATTTGATCACGTCCTTGGTGCGATCGGTCAGTTGCAGCGTGCCGTCGGGATGGATGATGCCGACATCGCCGGTATCGAACCAGCCCTCATTATTGACCGCGTCAGCCTCGGCCTTGAAATAGCGCTTGATCACCCACGGCCCGCGAATTTGCAGCGCGCCGCTCGTTTTGCCGTCGCGCGGCAGTTCGGTCATCATGTCATCAAGATCCACCGTGCGCAGCTGCACGCCGAAGATCGGGCGGCCCTGCATCGCGGTTTTCTCGACCTTTTCTTCAAGGCTAAGCTGATCCCAGTCCCACGTCGGCCCGCCGACTGTGCCAATGGGCGAGGTTTCCGTCATGCCCCAGGCATGCTGGACGCGGGTACCATTCTTAAGCAAGCGCTCGATCATGAAGCGCGGCGCGGCCGAGCCGCCGATGGTGGCGGCTTTGAGCGGCGGCAGATCAAGCCCGTTGGCATCGCAATACTGGAAGTGGGCAAGCCACACTGTCGGCACGCCCGCCGAATCGGTCACGCCCTCGCGCAGCATCAGTTCATGCAGCACCGCCGGATCATTGACGGCAGAAAACACAAACTTGATCCCCGCCATCGCGCCCGCATAGGGCAGGCCCCAGCTCGCCGCATGGAACATCGGCACCACCGGCAACATCACCGATGACGCGCTGAAATTGAAGGCGGCCGGTTGCAGGCCGGCGAGCGCATGCAGCATCGTCGAGCGGTGTTCGTACTGCACGCCCTTGGGATTGCCGGTCGTGCCCGAGGTGTAGCAGATCATGCACGGGTCGCGCTCGTCACCCGGCACCCATGCAAAATCGCCATCCTGCGCGGCGATCCAGTCCTCGAAGGCCGGGGCATGGGCGCCGCTATCGTAACAGATGTAATGTTCAACCGTTTTCCAGCGGTCCTTCATGCGATCAACGATCGGCTGAAACGCGGCGTCATAGATCAGCACGCGATCTTCGGCGTGGTTGACGATGTAATCGAGCTGGTCGTCGAACAGGCGCGGATTGACGGTATGGAGCACCCCGCCCATGCCCGCCACGCCATACCAGCTCACCAGATGGCGCGAATGGTTCATCGCAAGGCTCGCCACCCTGTCACCTTTCTTGAGCCCAAGCGCCAGCAGCGCCTGCGCCATTTTCAGCGCATCCTGGCGAATGCCGGCCCAGTTGGTGCGGGTTTCGCTGCCATCGGCCCAGCGGCTCACAATCTCGCGGCTCCCTGCCTCACGCGCGGCATGATCGATCACCGAAGTGATCCGCATAGTGAAATCCTGCATCGCTCCGAGCCGTGTTTCGGCCATGTCTCTCTCCCAAGAATTGCGGCGCACACCGCTTTGCAAAGCACGCGCGCCCAGGCTGATCTGCGGGCGTTCATGCCTTCACCACGGCCGCTTGGCAATCGCTGGATTGGAGTTCTGCCCGCGCTGTCAAGCAACCAGTCTGAGGCTTGGCTTAGCCTTGACAGGCGCCAGCTCCACGTTGGCAATCCCGGCAATCGCGGCAAGCCGTTCAGCCAGTTCGCCATTGAGCGCGAAGTTGCGGCCCAATCGCACCGCCACCTGCTCGCCGTCCTGCATCACGAGGCGCACCACCACCTCGCCATTGGCGCGGGGCTGGTTGAGGGTTGCCTGATCGAGCTCGATCTCCAACTCCAGCAAGGCCTCCACGGTGGCGATCTCGGCGGTGAGCTGCATCGGCAATGCGCCGCCTGCACTCGCCAGCGGCCGTGCGCCGCGAACAGTCATGCGCGGCGGCTCTCCGGGGCCGGGCGCGTCCAGCTCCATGGTTAAAAGGAGGCACTCTCCCGATGCCGCCCATTCTTCAAACTTGGGCACCAGCGCTTCTTCAAAACAGGCGGCGGAAAACTGGCCTGACAAATCCGAGAAATCCGCCCGCACGAACTGCCCGCCCTTGCGGGTGCGCGCCTTGGTGATGCCTTCGACCATCGCGGCGAGCACCACCTGCGAGCGCCCGCCCGCTGGCGCGCCTGCTTCCATCACGCTCTGATAGGTGCGCGCGCCGTGAGCGGAAGCAACATCGCGATATTGCTGCACCGGATGGGCGGAGAAATAGAACCCGAAAGTCTCGCGCTCTTTCGCCATCTGCTCGGCGCGGCTCCAAGCCGGGGTGGGCACGAGACGCAGGTCTTCTCCAGCGGCGCTCTCGCCGCCAAACAGCCCCCCCTGCCCGCTTGAGCGTTCGCGCATCGCGGCATCGGCTACCGCCATCAGCATATCGGCATTGGCGTAAAGCAGCGCGCGGTTTGGCTCCAGCGCATCCAGCGCACCTGCACAGATCAACCCTTCGAGCTGGCGGCGGTTCATGGTGCCCTGCGGCAGGCGTTCGAAGAAATCCTTGAGGCTGATAAACGCGCCGCCTTTGGCGCGTTCGGCGGCGATCGCCTCCATCGCTTTCTCGCCGACATTGCGGATGCCAGCAAGGGCATAGCGCACCGCATAGCCTTCCTCGGTCTGTTCGACAGTAAAGCGCGCGTCCGACCGGTTGATATCGGGCGGCAGGATCCGGATCCCGCCTTCGATGCCCGGATAACGCCGCGCATCATCGACAAACACGCTCAGCTTGTCCGACTGGTGCATGTCGAAGCACATCGAAGCGGCGTAGAACTCTTCCGGGTAATGCGCTTTGAGCCATGCAGTCTGATAGGACAGCAGCGCATAGGCAGCAGCGTGCGACTTGTTGAAACCATAGCCTGCGAACTTGTCGATCAAGTCGAACAGCTCATTGGCACGCGCTGCATCAATGTCCGAGACCGCCTTGCAGCCTTCGACAAAGCGCCCGCGCTGCGCGTCCATTTCGGCCTGCACCTTTTTGCCCATCGCGCGGCGCAGCAGGTCGGCATCGCCCAGCGAATAGCCGGCGAGGATTTGCGCGGCCTGCATCACCTGTTCCTGATAGACGAAGATGCCGTAAGTCTCTGACAGGATACCTTCGAGCTTGGGGTGAGGATATTCGATCGGCACCTCGCCGGCCTTGCGCTGGCCGAACAGCGGGATATTGTCCATCGGGCCGGGCCGGTAGAGCGAGACGAGCGCGATGATGTCGCCGAAATTGGTGGGCTTTACCGCTTTGAGCGTGCGGCGCATCCCTTCGGATTCCAGCTGGAACACGCCGACAGTATTGCCCGCCTGCATCAGATCATAGACCGCCGGATCATCAAGCGCGAGACTGTCGAGATCAATCGCAATGCCCCGGCCCGCCAGCAGATCGACAGCCTTTCTCAGGACTGAGAGCGTCTTGAGGCCGAGGAAATCGAACTTGACCAGGCCTGAACTTTCGACATGCTTCATGTCGAACTGCGTCACCGGCATGTCCGAGCGTGGATCGCGGTACAGCGGGACAAGCTGCGCGAGCGGCCGGTCGCCAATCACCACACCGGCCGCATGGGTCGAGGAATTGCGCGGCGCGCCTTCCAGCTCCAGCGCCAGATCGACGAGGCGCTTCACCTCGTTATCATTGTCATATTCGCGCTTGAAATCCGCCGCGCCATTGAGCGCACGCCGCAGCGTCCACGGGTCAGTCGGATGGTTGGGTACCATCTTGCACAGGCGGTCAACCTTGGTGAAGCCCATCTGCAAAATGCGCCCGCAATCGCGCAGCACCGCGCGCGCTTTCAGCTTACCGAAGGTGATGATCTGCGCGACGTGATCGGCACCATATTTGGCTTGCACATAGCGGATCACTTCGCCGCGGCGCGTTTCGCAGAAGTCGATATCGAAGTCCGGCATCGAAACGCGTTCGGGATTGAGGAAGCGTTCGAACAGCAGGCCGAGCTTCAGGGGATCAAGATCAGTGATCGTGAGCGCCCAGGCGACTGCCGAGCCCGCGCCCGAACCACGACCGGGGCCCACCGGAATGCCCTGCTCCTTGGCCCATTTGATGAAATCGGCAACGATCAGGAAGTAACCGGGAAAGCCCATCTTCACGATCACGTCGATCTCGTATTCGAGGCGGTCGACATAGGCCTGGCGTTGTTCGGCGCTGATCGCGCCATAGGGGGCAAGGCGCGCTTCCAGGCCTTTGCGCGCGTCCTCAGCCAGCATGCGCGCCTCGCCTTCAAGATCGCCGGCAAGGCTCGGCAGGATCGGCTTGCGATAGGGCGGCGCGAAGGCGCAGCGCTGCGCGATGACAAGGGTGTTGGCGGTTGCTTCGGGAAGGTCTGCGAACAGCTCTTCCATCATCTTGGCAGACTTGACGAAGGCCTGCGGGTTGGAACGCGGGCGGTCTTCCGCCTCGATGTGGGTCGAATGTGCAATGCACAGCATTGCATCATGCGCCTTGTGCATATGGGGTTCGGCAAAGTTGGCCGGATTGGTCGCGACCAGCGGCAGACCGCGCGCATAGGCAAGCTCGACCAGCGCGTCCTCGGCCCGGTCGCACACCGGATCGCCGTGGCGGGCAAGCTCGATGTAAAGGCGCCCCGGAAACAGCCCTTCCAAAGCGTCGCACAGCATCTCTGCCGCAGCCTGCTGACCATCGGCAAGCAGCCGCGTGACCCCGCCCTCGCCCGCGCCGGTAAGCGCAATCAACCCGTCGGTGTGGCCTTGCAGATCAGCCAGCGTGACATGAGGATCAAGCTCCAGCGGGCGATCAAGATGCGCCTTGGAGACGAGATGGCACAGATTGCCATAGCCCGCCTCGTCCTGCGCAAACAGCGGCAGGTAATCGATGGGGCGGGCTGACGAACCCTCCACCCCTTCGCGCGCAACGCCGAGGAGCGTGCCGATGATCGGCTGAATGCCCTCGCCCTTGCAGGCCGATGCGAAGGCCACCACCCCGTAAAGCCCGTTGCGATCACAAATCGCAATCGCGGGAAAGCCGCGCTCCTTGGCCAGCGTGGCAATCGCCTTGGGATCAATCGCCCCTTCGAGCATCGAATAGGACGACAGCACGCGCAAGGGAATGAAGGGGGCAAACCGCATGGCTTCACTCTAGCCGAGGCGGCCCGCGGCGGAAGAGGCGAACTGCCTCTTTTCCACCAACCGGCTCAACCAATGTCTCCGGGCTCGAAGAACGGGCGGATTTCGATCTCGCTCGGCCCCGGCATGGGGTTGGGGCAGCGCTTTGCCCATGCGATGGCTTCGTCCATGTCCTTCACGTCCCACAGCCACAGGCCCGCGACCTGTTCCTCGGGCGGCAAGAACGGGCCGTTCCGCACGGTCCGCTGCGCGCCATCGAAGCGCACCCGTGCGCCCGCGCTGCTCGGCTTGAGGCCATCGGCAAATACGAGCACTCCGGCCTCGCGCAGCGCATCATTGAAGCGGCCCATCGCTGCCATGGCCGCGGGATCAGCCACCACCCCCGCCTCGCTGTCGGCCGTCGCCTTGACCAGCACCAGGACGCGCACGATCCGCCTTCGCTCTAGAGCAGCTTTGCGATGTCTTTGGCGATGGCAGCAGGCGTATCCTGCGGCGCGTAGCGCTTCACGACCTTGCCATCGCGACCCACCAGAAACTTGGTGAAGTTCCATTTGATCGCAGTGGTGCCCATCAGCCCCTTCGCCTCTTTTTTCATCCAGTCGAACAGCGGCGAGGCGTTGTCGCCATTCACCTCGATCTTGGCCATCAGCGGGAAAGTGACGCCGAAATTGACCTTGCAGAACTCCGCAATCTCGTCCGCGCTGCCGGGTTCCTGCGCGCCGAACTGGTTGCAGGGAAAGCCGAGCACTTCGAAATCCTTGTCCTTGAACTGCTGATAAAGCTTCTCCAGCCCTTCATATTGCGGGGTGAAGCCGCATTTGCTCGCCGTATTGACGATCAGCAGCACCTTGCCGAGCTTGTCAGCGAGCCTGAGTTCTTCCCCGCGATTGGTGGTGACAGTGAAATCGGCAATCGTAGTCATGAGCCTGTCCCTTCGTGAAGCAATCCGTCCTTGAGGCGCACCACCCGGTCCATGCGGGCGGCAAGCCGTTCATTGTGGGTGGCGACAAGCGCGGCACTGCCCTCGCCGCGCACCAGTTCGAGAAACTGGGCGAGCACAGCATCCGAGGTGTGCTCATCAAGGTTGCCGGTCGGCTCATCCGCGAGCACCAGTGCAGGCCGATTGGCAAGCGCGCGGGCAACGGCGACGCGCTGCTGCTCGCCGCCTGACAGCTGGCTTGGCCGGTGGGTGAGGCGCGCACCCAGCCCAAGGCTCGTCAGCAGATGATCGGCGCGCGCCTGGGCCTCGGCGCGCGCACGGCCAAGGATCATCTGCGGCATCACGACATTTTCCCGCGCGTCGAAATCGGGCAGCAGGTGGTGGAACTGATAGACAAACCCGAGATGCTCGCGCCGCAGCCGGGTGCGTTCATCGCTTGCGAGCGTTTCGGCGCGCTGCCCGACAAGGCTGATCGAGCCTTCAAACCCGCCTTCCAGCAGGCCAACGGCTTGCAGCATCGTCGATTTGCCCGAACCCGACGGCCCGAGCAGCGCGACAATCTCGCCCGGCATAATCGCAAGATCAACCCCGCGCAGCACTGCAATGCGCTCGCCGCCCTGTTCAAAGGTGCGCTGCAATCCCTTGAGCGCGACGATCGGCTCCGGCTTACTCATAGCGCAGCACCTGCACCGGATCGGTATTGGCGGCTTTGAGCGCCGGATAGAGCGTTGCAAGAAAGCTCATCGTCAGCGCCAGCACCACGATGCCGGCAATCTCCCACGGGTCGCTGCGCGAGGGCAGCGTGGTGAGAAACCGCACTTGCGGGTCCCAGATCTGCTGGCCGGTCGCAAAGGCGATGAAGCGCACGATGCTTTCGCGGAAATAGAGCACCACAAAGCCCAAAACCAGCCCGGCCAGCGTGCCGATCGCGCCCACTGTGGTGCCGGTGGTGACGAAAATCTTGAGCAAGGATCGCCGCGTTGCTCCCATTGTCCGCATGATGGCGATGTCGCGGGTCTTGGCGCGCACCAGCATCACAAGGCTTGAAAGAATGTTGAAAGCAGCCACCACCACCATGAAGGAGAGCGCAAAGAACATCGCGACGCGTTCGACCTGCAAGGCTTCGAACAGGGTCGAATTGATGACCTTCCAGTCAGCGATCACCGCGCGGCCCTGCAAGCGGGCTTCAAGCGGCCGCAGGATTTCGCCCACCCGGTCGGCATTTTCGACCTTCACCTCGATCATCCCGATCGTATCGCCCATCAGCAGCAGGGTTTGCGCGTCGGAAATCGGCATGATGACGAACTTGCTGTCGAAATCATAAACGCCTACCTCGAAGATCGCGCCCACTTCATAGCCGACCTGCCTGATCGTCGTGCCAAAGGGCGTGGTGCGCCCTTGCAGGTTGACGATGGTGATGGTGTCGCCCACCCGCGCGCCAAGGTTCTGGGCGAGGCGCGAGCCGATCGCGACCTTGCCGGCGCCGGGGCGAATATCGGCCAGGTTGCCGAGCAGCACCTTGTCGGACAAGGCGCGGATATCCTCATCGGTATTGCCGCGCACGAAAGTCATCTCAACCCGGCCGTTGAAGGTGGTTGCAAGCGGCTGTTCGATCAGCGGACTGGCGCTGATGACGCCCGGCGTCTGCTTGATATCGGCAAGCACGCTTTCCCAGTCATCAAGCCTGCCGCCATAGCCCTGCACAATCGCATGGCCATTGAGCCCCACGATCTTGTCGAACAGCTCGTGGCGAAAGCCGTTCATCACGCTCATCACGATGATGAGCATGGCAACCGACAGCATCACCACGCCCACCGAGATACCGGCGACCAGCGCGATGAAAGCCTCTCCCTTGCCCGGCCAGAGGTAACGCTTGGCGATCATCCATTCAAAGGGGGAAAGCATGGGGGGGCTTGGGTCTCGCTGAACTGCTTGAGGCCATTCGGCTCTAGAGCGCTCGCGGCCCTTGCACAATCGCCTTCGCGCAATGTGGCTGGTGCAAGGCAGCATGGTGAAAGAGCGCTGCCGCCGCGCGAGTTTCCCTTGTAATTGAGCCGTCACATCGCCATTAGCAGCCCAGCCACGGGGCACAGGCAGCGGGACAATCAGGTGATGGCGGCAAATTCCACCAATTTCACCCATCCTTTCATGGATCTAGATGGTGACAAGCTGCGCGAGGAGTGCGGCATTTTCGGTGCGATCAACGCAGCCGATGCGGCCGCTGCGACAGCGCTCGGACTGCATGCGCTCCAGCACCGCGGACAGGAAGCGGTGGGCATCACCAGCTTTGATGGCAGCGAGTTCTATTCGAGCCGCGGGCTGGGCCATGTGGCGGACAATTTCTCCTCGGCCGAAAGCATCGCCGTGCTGCCTGGCCATATGGCAGCCGGCCATGTGCGCTATTCGACCACGGGTGGTTCGGGCCTGAGGAATGTGCAACCGCTCTATGCCGAACTTGCCAGCGGCGGCTTTGCGGTGGCGCATAATGGCAATATCTCCAACGCCATGACCTTGCGCGCTGATCTGGTTCGCAAGGGGTCGATCTTCCAGTCGACCTCCGATACCGAAGTCATCATCCATCTCGTTGCAACCTCCCGCTATCCCACGCTGGCTGACCGCTTGATTGATGCGCTGCGTCTGGTCGAGGGTGCCTATGCCCTGATCGTGATGACGCCCGAAGGCATGATCGCCTGCCGCGATCCGCTCGGCATCCGCCCGCTGGTGATGGGCCGGATGGGGGAAGCGGTGGTCTTCGCCAGCGAAACAGTCGCCTTCGATGTCGTCGGTGCTGAATTGGTGCGCGAGGTTGAGCCGGGCGAGATGGTCCTTGTCGATTTTTCCGGCGAGATCCGCAGCGTGCGCCCCTTTGGCCATGTGCCCGCGCGACCCTGCATTTTCGAACATGTCTATTTCAGCCGTCCCGACAGCCTGTTTGCCGGGCAAAGCGTCTATGAGGTGCGCAAGGCCATCGGCACGCAACTTGCCATGGAAGCGCCGTGCGAAGTGGATCTGGTGGTTCCCGTGCCCGATAGCGGCGTGCCGGCGGCCATCGGCTTTGCCCAGCAATCGGGCATCCCGTTTGAACTGGGCATCATCCGCTCGCACTATGTCGGGCGCACCTTCATCCAGCCTTCCGACAGCGCGCGTCATTCGGGCGTGAAGCGCAAGCATAATGCCAATCGCGGGCTGGTGGCGGGCAAACGGATCGTGCTTATCGACGATTCGATCGTGCGCGGCACCACGTCCTTGAAGATTGTCGAGATGATGCGTGATGCGGGCGCTCGCGAAGTCCACTTCCGCGTCGCCAGCCCGCCCACCGCCCATTCCTGTTTCTATGGGGTCGATACCCCCGAACGCTCCAAGCTGCTTGCCGCCCGGATGGAGCTTGATGCGATGCGTGATTTCATCAAGGCCGACAGCCTTGCCTTCATCTCGATCGACGGGCTTTACCGCGCGGTCGGCGCGGCCAGCCGCAATGCTGCCGCCCCGCAGTTCTGCGATGCCTGTTTCTCGGGCGATTATCCGACTTCACTGACCGATCTCGCCATGAGCGAACCCAAGAGCGCGGAACTCCCTTTTGCCGATCCCAGAGCAGCCTGACACCATCATGGCCACGGATAACCCAAAACCCCTCGCCGGGCGCACGGCCCTTGTCACCGGCGCGAGCCGCGGCATTGGCGCGGCCACCGCCCAGGAACTCGCCCGCGCCGGTGCCCACGTGATCCTGGTTGCGCGCAAGGTGAAGGCGCTTGAGGAAGTCGAGGATGCGATCCACGCCAGCGGCGGCACCTCGACCATCGCGCCGCTCGATCTCACCGAGCCCGATGCTGTCAGCCGCCTTGCCACCGCCATTGCGGGCCGTTGGCAGAGCCTTGACGTGTTGTGCCTTGCGGCGGCCTATCTGCCTGAACTCTCGCCGATTTCGCAGACCGATCCCAAGCAGTTCAACCAGGCGCTGCTCACCAATCTGGTTGCTTCCCAGGCCTTGCTTGCGGGCTTCGACATGCTGCTGCGCCGCGCCGAGGCTGGCCGCGTGATCGGCTTTACCAGCTCGGTCGGCACGGCGCCCCGGCCCTATTGGGGCGCCTATTCGATAACCAAGGCAGGGTTTGAAAACCTGCTGGCAACCTACGCCGCCGAAGTCGAGCGAATCAGCAAGGTACGTGTTGCCATCATTGATCCCGGCGCAACCCGCACCGAAATGCGCGCCCGCGCCTATCCGGGCGAGGATCCGCGCGATGTGAAGCCTCCCGAAGTGGTGGCGAGCCGGATTGTCGCCTTGCTCACCGAAGGGTTTGACGCGCTCCATCGCGAACGCATCGACTGAGCAGGGCAGCTCGTCGCGATATTCATTGCAAACCCTGATTTAACCTTTTTTCGTAACCCGGCGTTAGGGCTGACCACCGAATGTTCGCGGCTTCCAAACCCGCCGCAACACAAAGGTTGTCCCGCCATGCCCACTTCGCAGGATCCCTATTTCAGCGCTGCCCAGGAAGACCGCAGCAGCCCGCGCACCAAGCTGATGATCCCGGCGACCTTGCGCGCATCGGGCGGGCGTGCATTCCAGAGCGTGGTGCATGACCTTTCGATCTCGGGCTTTTCGGCAGCGGCGATCAACCGCATGCACGAAGGCCAGATGTGCTGGCTGACCATGCCGGGGCTTGAGGCATTGCAGGCGCAGGTGGTGTGGTGGGATAATTGCGTGGTGGGCTGCGCGTTCTCGACCCTGCTCAGCCCGATTGTCCACGACAATATTCTGCAACGCTACAGCCACCTCGGGGTCTATCGCCCCGCAGTCTAGGCATGCGATGCGGGTTTATCTTGCTGCAAGGGCGGCCGCGATCTTGCGGCTGAGCGCAAGCACGTCGTTGCGGGTCGTCCCGCCGCTTGCCTGCTTCCAGTTGCCGACATAGGCAAAGACCACCCCCTGCCCGGGCTGATGGCCGGGGAACAGCGTGATCCCCTGCCCGAAAATCCCTTGCGCGCCATAGGCGCCTTGCGGATAGGTCCACCACTGGTAGCCATAGCCAAAGCCGCTGTCGCCGAAATCGACAACGCTGTCGGTTGCCTCGGCAAACCAGTCCTCGGGCACCGCGCCCTTGCCCCCTTCGAGTGCAAACTGCCCCATCCGGGCATAGTCGGAAAGCCGGATCGACAGGCAACATCCGCCGATATTCCCGCCGCGCGGATCAACCATCCAGAACAGCCCGCCGGCAAAGCCTGCCGGGTCGATGATCTTGGCCTTGGCATATTCGGCGAGCGGCATGCCCACGGCATTTTCCACCAGCACACCGATGAGATTGGTCTCGCCGGTCTTGTAAACCCACTTGGCACCCGGCTCGGCTTCGCGCGGCAGGCTTTTCATCTGGGTCACGATGGCATCGGGGCCATATTTCGCACTGAACAGGTTCATCTGCGCCACATCCGAATTGGGATCGGTATAATCCTCGTTCCAGCGCACCCCGCTGGTCATGGTGGCGAGCTGGCGCACGGTGACGCCTTCATAGGCGGAGCCTTCAAGGCCCGGGATATAACGGGTAACCGGATCATCGAGGCTGGCAATCTTGCCATCTTTCACCGCCGCCCCAAGCAGCGTGGAAGTGAAGCTCTTGGCGACTGAAAAACTCGTCCAGCGATCATCCGGCCCAAGCCCAAGCGCATATTCCTCGTGCACCACCTTGCCATCTGCCAGCACCATCACACCTGCGGTGCCTGTCGCCTTCATCATCGCGGTAATCTCGGCACGCAGCGCAGGGCTCAGCGGCGTGCCGCTGGGCAGCGCCCGCGGGGTCGCAGCCGCAGGCACTTCGTGCCCGGCAAACCATTGTTCCATCGCGCGGAACCGCTCGGAGCGCTGGGCATCACTCCAGAACAGCACTTCAAGCTCGGACGGATCGCGCTGCGGCGGCACCGACATGGTAACGCCACCGGCAGGAGGGCCCATCCCGGCCGTCTGCGCCGCAAGCGCGCTGCCCAGCCCGAGCGCTGCCAGCGCGAGAACCCTTGCCGATGCGCCGATGCGCTGGTGAAACCGTGCCACTTTGCCGCTCTCCCGTGTGCGTTGATCCGCCGCCCGGCATAGGCGGGGACGCGCAGCACGGGCAAGAGACTTAATCCGCCTTCATCGCCTTGTGCGCGGCAAGCGCGCGTTCGCGGGCGAATTTGTGGGAGACGATCTTGCGCGGATAATCCCTCGGGCGGCAGCCGAAGGCATCGGGATCATGGATGTAGGGCTCCGGCAAGTCTGCCAGCTCGGGCACGTAGCGTCGGATATAGTGTGCGGCAGCGAATTTTTCCGACTGGCTGAGCGGCGCCATGATCCGCACGAACATGTTGGCATCGACCCCGGTGCCCGCCGTCCACTGCCAGTTGGTGGCATTGGAAGCGTAATCGGCATCGACCAGCGTATCCCAGAACCACTGTTCGCCGCGGCGCCAATCAATCAACAAGTGCTTGATGAGAAAGCTTGCCGTGATCATGCGCACGCGGTTGTGCATCCAGCCCGTCTGCCACAGCTGGCGCATCCCGGCATCAACGATGGGATAGCCGGTGCGGCCCTGTTGCCATGCCTTCAAGTCGCGCGCGGCGGCTTCATCCGTCGCCGGATCGCGCCACGCGAGCTGGTCATAATCCGCGCGGTAATTCTGCGTCGCATAGGCAGGAAATTGCAGGATGGCGTTCTGCGAATAGTCGCGCCAGATCAGCTCGCCCTCGAAAGTCTCCCACCCCTTGGATGACTTGTGCGAGAGCGCGTGCCACACCTGCACGGGCGAAATCTCGCCAAAGTGCAGATGGGGCGAGAGGCGCGAGACTTTGTCCACCGAAGGGAAATTGCGCTGCGCGTCATAGTCATCGACGTGGTGCTCCCATGCCTGCAGCCTTGCGTGCGCGGCGGCTTCACCGATTTGCCAGAAACTGCGCATTCCCCCTGCCCAATCGGGCTTGGTGGGCAGCAGGTTCCAGGAGGCGAGATCATCGCTCGCGGGCCAATGTGCGGGCGCATCAAGCCGCTCAGGCGCGGGCACTTCAGCGCGCGGCGGGAAAGCAGCGCGCACCGCGCGGGCAAAGGGCGTATAGATTTTGTATGGTCCGCCGCTTCCCGTGGTGATGCTGCCCGGTGGCATCAGGTAATTGCCATCATAAAGGGTCAAATTGCTCTGATTTGCCAGCTTGCTTTGGCAATTGCGCCACCATGGCTCGTAATGATGATTGGCGTGGATGGTGGCCGCGCCTGTTTCGGTCGCAAGACTGGCGAGCACCTCGGCCGCATTACCGCGCCGCAGGATCAGGCGGCTGCCCATTGCTTCGAGCGACTTCGCAAAACTCGCCAGCGAATGGTGAAGCCACCACCGCGAGGCCCCGCCATAGGCATGGTGCCGGGGGCTTTCATCATCAAGCACATAGACCGCCACAACCGGGCCTGACTTGGCTGCATGATAGAGTGCGGGATTATCGGCGAGGCGCAGATCGCGCCGCAGCCACACGATTTGAGGTGCTGTCATAGCCCCATCAAGCGCATCACCCGCCGGTAAGTTCCAATCCCGCCTGCCCCCGCCTCGCAAAAGCGCTTGGAATATGCCTGCCGCTTCGCCTATCGCGCCAGACAAACGCGATGAGAGGATGAGAGAAAGCCAAGCCATGACCGACACCCCCTATATCCGCCCTGACATGAAGGCCTTTCTCGACATGATGGCGCAGGCAAACGGGCCCAAGCTGATCGACATGACCTTGGACGAAGCGCGCGCGTCCTATATTGCGATGCATGGCATCGCCGATCGGCCGGCGCGTGAACTTGCCGTCATCCGCGACCTTGTCTGCCCCGGCCCCGAGGGCGCGATCCCCTTGCGGCTGTATGATGCGCGCGCGAGCCGCGATGGGCCAACGCCGGTTATCACCTTCTTTCATGGCGGCGGTTTCGTGATCGGCGATCTGGCCAGCCACCATGCGCTGTGCAGCGAGATTGCCGCGCTGATCGACCTGCCGCTTGTTGCCGTGGATTACCGCCGCGCGCCCGAGGCGCCCTTTCCTGCTGCGATCCTCGATTGCGAGGCTGCGGCGCGCTGGATCGCGGGCAGCCCGGCGGAGCTTGGCTATCAGACAAGCGGGCTTATCACCATGGGCGACAGCGCCGGTGGCAATGCGACTGTCGTGATCGGCCAGCTGCTTGCCGCCGATCCCGCTGCGGTGCCGGTGGTGTTGCAGGTGCCGATCTTTCCGCTCGTGGCGGATGCCATTGGCTCTGCCAGCATGGCCGCCTTTGCCGAAGGCTTCCTGCTGACAGGCGAGACCATGGCCTTCTTCGATGCCGCCTATGCCGCCGACCGCAGCGATCCGCGCGGCTTCCCCATTCTCGGCGATCATGGCACGGCGCCGCCCACTGTGCTGGTCACCGCCAGTCTTGATCCCATCCGCGATTCCGGCCGCGCCTATGCAAAGGCCTTGGCAGAGGCAGGCCGCGATTTCGTGTTCCTTGAAATACAGGGCGTCACCCATTCCTTCACCAACCTGCGGCAGATGGTGCCAAGCACTCAGGGCGACCTGGAACGGATCATCGCTGCCATGAACTTCATGCTGGGGCGCTGAGGCGATGGAGCCACTGCCCTACCGGCCCTGTGCAGGCTTCATGCTGATCAATCATGCCGGCCTGGCTTTCGTGGGCGAGCGTCTTGATCCTTCCGCCCACGGCTATTGGCAAATGCCGCAAGGCGGCATTGATCAGGGCGAGGACATTGCCGAGGCCGCCTTGCGCGAACTGGCCGAGGAAACCGGCATTGCCCCAAACCTTGTCGAAGTGATCGCACAGACCGCTGCACCACTGCGTTATGATCTGCCACCCGAGCTTGTCGGCAAGGTGTGGAAAGGGCGTTATCGCGGGCAGGAACAGCATTGGCTGCTGGGCCGCTTTCTGGGCGAGGATCGCGATATTGATCTCAACGCCCACGACCATGCCGAATTCGGCCGCTGGCGCTGGGTTGAACCGGCGCAGCTGCCTGAACTCATCATCCCGTTCAAGCGGGCCGTCTATGAAGCGCTGCTGGCCGAGTTCGCGCCCCACCTTGGCCTTTAGGCGCGATTGCTGATCAGTTGGTGGCGGCTGCGGCTTCGCTTGTTTCGGCAGCAAGGCGCGGCTTGGCGGCAATGCTGCTGATGCGCGCGCGCAAGGCAAGCGTTTCGGGGCAAGTCGCGCCGCACAGGCTTTCCAGCTGGGCAAGGCTGCGCTTGGCCTTTTCCGTCGCGCCGCGTTCGGCAAGCGCTTCGCCCTCGCCCGACATGGCGGCAAAATTGCGCGGCTCACGGGCGAGCGCTTCGCGGTAGTAAGAGATCGCCTTGCCCTGAAGCCCCACCTGGCGTGCAGCCTCCCCCAGATCGACAAACAGCGCGGTATAGCCGGGATCAACCGCCAGGGCCGCTTCGAAAGCGTCAATCGCGGCCTGCACTTCACCCATGGCGAGCGCGGCACGCCCCTGTTCCTGCAAGGCAACCGCGCGCGGATCAGGCGCTGATGAGCGGGCCGTCGTCACACTCGCAGTGGTTGCAAGCACCAAGGACAAGGCGGCGGCAGCGGGCGCAAATCGCATCACAAGCTCCTTCATAGCAGCAAGCCGGGAACCACGGGGTGGGGCCATAACGCAGCGAAGCTAACACGGAGCTTTCAGCAAGGCGACAAAAAACCCATCCGAGCCGGTTGTCAGCGGATCCAGCCGCTCGCCGCCGCCGCGCGCGGTGGTGGGCGCGGCAAGGGCGATGGGCTGGGGCTGCCAGTCGGGATGGCGCGCAAGGAAGGCGGCAATGCGCTCTGCTCCTTCGGCATCGAGCAGCGAACAGGTGACAAAGCCGATGGTGCCGCCGGGATGCACCAGCTGTGCAGCAATATCGAGCAGATGGTCCTGCAAGGCGGTGAGCCGGGCAAGGCCTGCCGGATCGAGCCGCCAGCGCGCCTCGGGAGCGCGCCGCCAGGTGCCGCTGCCCGAGCACGGCGCATCCACCAGCACATGATCGGCCTTGCCCTGCCATGCGGCAAGTGCGGCGATTTCGCGGCCGGGATCAAGCAGCACGGTCTGGGCAATTCGCGCTCCGGCACGCGATGCCCGCGGGGCGAGATTGCCAAGGCGGCGCTTGTCGGTATCAGCCGCGATGATCTCGCCCGCATTGCCAAGCCGTGCCGCCAGCGCCAGCGTCTTGCCGCCGGCGCCTGCGCACAGATCAATGATCGTATCGCCCGGCATGATCGGCAGGGCTTCGACGATGAGCTGGCTGCCAAGATCCTGCACTTCGATGAGGCCCTGGGCATATTCCGGCCAGCTTTCGACCGGCGTGCCGCTGGCAAAGCGCAGGCCCTGCGGCGTCGCCAAGGGCTCCCCCGGCATCGGCAAAGCAAGCTGCGCCCGGTTCGCCTTGAGCGCATTGACCCGCACATCGAGCGGCGCGCGCCCGGCCAAGGTGGCGAGAACTTCCTCGGGGATGCCGGATTGGCACAGCGCATCGGCAAGCCATTGAGGCGCGATGCCGCCGCGCGCGGCGACCTCGTGAGGAGCGATCACCGCGGGGCCATAGGGGCTGCCATCAAACAGGCTGGCAAGTTCCGGACGCAGCGCGACAAGGCGCAGCATCGCGGCGCGTCCGCCCGAAGGGACAGGGCCGCAAGCGCGGATTGCGTCATAGACAAGATCGCGGATTGCGCGGCGGTCTTTTGATCCGGCAAAGCGGTGCGCCTTGAACCAGTCCGCCAGAATGCGATCTGCCGGAGCGCCCTGCCCGCGTGCTCCGGCAATGACCTGGTCGAGAAGTTCAATCGCGCTTTGAACCCGAGCCGCAGGTGTCATCGGCTCGGTCAGCGTGTCGGGTAATTGGGTGCCTCGCGGGTGATCGCGACATCATGGACATGGCTTTCCGAAAGGCCCGCATTGGTGATCCGCACGAAATTGGCACGCGCCTGAAGATCGGGGATTGTGGCCGAACCGGTATAGCCCATCGCGGCCTTGATCCCGCCGACCAGCTGGTGGACAACGTCCGCCGCCGGGCCCTTGAACGGGACCTGCCCCTCGATGCCTTCGGGCACCAGTTTGAGCGCCGAGACATCCTGCTGGAAATAGCGATCCGCGCTGCCGCGCGCCATGGCGCCCACGCTGCCCATGCCGCGATAGGCCTTGTAGCTGCGGCCCTGATAGAGGAACACTTCGCCCGGGCTTTCGGTGGTGCCTGCCAGCATCGAGCCGATCATCACGCTCGAAGCTCCTGCCGCCAGCGCCTTGGCCGCATCGCCCGAAGTGCGAAGCCCGCCATCGGCAATCACCGGCACGCCCGACTTGGCAGCTTCGGCCGCGCTTTCCATGATCGCGGTGAGCTGGGGCACGCCCACGCCCGCCACCACGCGGGTGGTGCAGATCGAACCCGGCCCGATCCCGACCTTGACCGCATCCGCGCCCGCATCGACCAGCGAACGCGTCGCCTCGGCGGTGGCGACATTGCCCGCGATCACCTGCACATTGTTCGACAGCTTCTTCACCCGCTCAACCGCACGGGCGACTTCGGTGTTGTGGCCATGCGCGGTGTCGATCACGATCACGTCGACTTCCGCCTCGATGAGCGCCGCGGTGCGGGCAAAGCCGGCCTCGCCCACCGTGGTTGCCGCAGCCACCCGCAGGCGCCCGGCGGCATCCTTGGTGGCATCAGGGTAATTGACGGCCTTTTCGATATCCTTGACCGTGATCAGGCCGATGCACTTGTAAGCATCATCCACCACCAGCAGTTTTTCAATGCGGCGATGATGCAGCAGGCGGCGGGCCTCTTCCTGCGAGGTGCCGAGCGAGACAGTCGCGAGGTTCTCCGTCGTCATCAGCTCGCGCACCGGCTGCAAGGGATTCTCGGCAAAGCGCACATCGCGATTGGTGAGGATGCCGACCAGCTTGCCCGAATCATCCGTCACCGGAATGCCGCTGATGCGGTTGGTTTGCATGAGCTGGCGCGCCTCGCCCAGCGTCGCATCCGGCCCGATGGTGATCGGGTTGACCACCATGCCGCTTTCATAGCGCTTGACCGCGCGCACCGCCGCGCATTGCTCGGCCACGTCGAGATTGCGGTGGAGCACACCGATGCCGCCCAGCTGTGCCATCGCGATTGCCATATCGGCCTCGGTCACGGTATCCATCGCGGCCGAGAGCACCGGAATGTTGAGCGCGATCTCGCGGGTCAGGCGCGTGCGGGTGTCGGCCATGCTCGGCAGCACGCTGCTTTCGGCAGGGCGCAGCAGCACATCATCGAAGGTCAGACCGAGGGGAATATCCATAAGTGCCACTTTCGCCTGTTTTTCGCGCCGCGTCGGATGCGCGCAGCTTGTGCGGAGAGATTCGTGGCGGCCCATGTAACCGCAGTTTGTGACAATAGCTAGGGTGCACCAGCCGGGCTGGTATCGCTAGGGCACGGGCTGCGCGGTCGCGGGCGCAGGCCTGTAACGCGCCGGATCGGCAAGCTGCCGGATCACTGCCTCGTGCAGCAGCAGATCATCCACCGCCCCGCCCAGTTCGATCTTGTCGCTGGTGTCGCTCACGCGATGGTAATCGCGCGCCAGATAGGGCCCCAACACCTCGCGCGAGGCAAAGGCGCTCGAGATCAGCACCGCGGGCACGCCCTCCTCGAGCAGCGCCCAGCCATCCTGCCGTTCCAGAAAACTTTCGGCAAAGTCGCCGCTTGCCAGCACGCGCCGCGTCTTGGCAAGGTGTTCGGCCACGACAGGTTCGAAAGCGGTGCGGCCACGCCCGACAATACCTACCGGCGCGCCTGCCGGGGCGACTGCGACAGTGTCGAAATTGAAGGCCGCGGCAAACCGTTCCAGCGGAATCGGCGGGGCTGCAGCGAAGGCCCGCGCGCCGAGCAGCCCGGCTTCCTCTGCCGTGGTGGCAAGCACATAGATGTCGCGCTGCGGTGGGGCGCCGGTCTTGAGACGGCGTGCCAGTTCCAGCATCAGGGCAACGCCGCTGGCATTATCCACCGCGCCGTTGCAGATCCGGTCAGCGGCCTCAGGCGGGCCACATTCACCCAGATGATCCCAATGGGCCAGCAGCAGAATAGCGGCCTCGTCGGGCGCTGCGCCCGGGATCATGCCGATGAGATTGTGGCTGACAAATTCACGGCGCAGCGAAGTCGCCTCGATTGTCACGCCGATATCAAGAGCAACCGGCGCAAAATCGCGCGCCGTCGCAGCGCGTGCAAGATCGCGCCAGCGCGCCTCGCCCAGCGCCTCGATGACGGCGGCCTCGGTGACATAGGCAGCCAGCGTGTTGGCATCATCGCTGATCAGCCGCAGGCGTTCCCGCGAGGCACGCTCGCGCAGGCGATCAAGCGCATCGCTGCTTGATACGATGGTGAGCACGGCGGCAGCATTGCGCGCAAACAGCGCGCTGTGCCTTGCCGGAGTGATGCTCCGCTCATCCATGACGATGATGATCGCGCCGGCCACATCACTGTCTGCCAGAGCTTCGGGATTGGAGCCGGCAAACCACACCGCAGCGCCGGTATCAGGCCCGCCCTGCGCCAGCTCGCGGCGGCGCGGCGTGGTGGCAAAGCCATTGGCGCTGGCCACTTCAAAGCTGCGCCTGCCAAGCGAGAAGACGATGCGGCTGTTGTCGGGCGTGCTCGAGACAAGTTCGACCGGCGCACGCCACGCGCTGCCCGGATCATTGGTGCCCGAAACCAGCCCCGCCTCCTGCATCCGCTGCGTCAGGTAGGCAAGCGTCCTGGCCTCGCCGATGGTGCCGGGCTTGCGCCCGCCGAAATCATCGCTCGCGAGCACTTCAATGTCGCGCATCATCCGCGCAGCGATGGCCGCACGTTCCGCCGGCGGCACCGCCGCGGGCATGGCGCGCATACAGCCTGCCAGCGCCAGCAGCAGCGCGGCAAGCCCGAAGAGGCGCCCCCACCACTGTCTCATTCCGCCGTCCAGCCTCCGTCGATGCTGTAATTTGCACCCGTAATCCCGCGCGCCGCATCGCTGCACAGGAACAGGGCAAGCGCTGCGACATCATCGGGCTGGATGAACTCTTTGGTTGGCTGCTTGGCGAGCAGCACATTGTTCATCACTTCCTCGCGCGTCATGCCGCGTGCGGCCATGGTGTCGGGGATCTGGCCTTCTACCAGGGGCGTCCAGACGTAGCCCGGCGAGATGCAGTTGGCAGTGATGCCATGCGTTGCAAGCTCCAGCGCGATGGTCTTGGTAAAGCCTGCCATGGCATGTTTGGCCGCGACATAGGCGCTCTTGAACGGAGAGGCGACGAGCGAATGGGCGCTTGCGGTCGCAATGATGCGGCCCCAGCCCCTCTCCTTCATCCCCGGCACGGCCAGCCGGGTGGTGTGGAAGGCGGCCGAAAGATTGAGCGCGATAATCGCGTCCCATTTCTCCGGCGGGAAATCCTCGATCGGGGCAACATGCTGCATCCCGGCATTGTTGACGAGAATATCGAGCGCGCCGACTTCTTCCATCATCGCGGCAATTTCTGCCGGCTGCATCAGGTTGGCGCCGTGATAGGTCGCGCCCAGTTCTGCACAAAGCGCAGCGATTGCTTCGGGGTCGCCAAGACCGTTCAAGACAACCTCAGCCCCTTCGCTCGCCAGCGCGCGCGCGATCGCAAGGCCAATGCCCGAGGTCGAGCCTGTCACCAACGCGCGTTTGCCGCTCAGCATTTGGCTCTTGAGCATTGGGGCCGACTCCTGCACCTGTGTGTTCGTTTCGTTTGACAGGCTTTTGCCGGGCGCGTGGGCGCTGTCCAGCAAATTACGCAGCCGCCGCGTGAGGCGGGCCACGAGGGGAGAAAATCATGCGCTTGGGCCCATTTGATACCTCCGAAATCAAGGTGCGCGGCGGCGGTGGCGGTGGGCGGGCAGCCGGCGGCCTTGGCTGCGGCACCATCGTCATTGCGCTGATTGCAGCCGTGGTATTCGGGGCGGATCCGATGCAGACCATCGGGATGCTCGAAGGGGTGCAGCAGCAACTTCCCGCCGAAAGCCCTCAAGCCGATGTGAGCGAGGAGGAATTATGCGCCTCCAGCGCCTATGCGACCGAGGCCTGCGCGGCGCTGGCCAGCCTCAACCGCACCTGGGAGCCGGTTTTCGCGCGCAGCAATGCCCGCTTCGAACAGCCCGAGCTGGTGCTCTACCCCTCTGGCCCGGTGGCCACGCGCGGCTGCGGCAATGCCTCCTCGGCGGCGGGCCCGTTCTATTGCCCGGCTGACATGGGCATTTATCTCGACACGACCTTTTTCGATCAGCTGGCGCGCATGTCGGGCGCGCGCGGCAATTTTGCGCGGCTCTATGTGATCGGGCATGAATATGGCCATCACCTCCAGAATCTCACCGGCATCAACCGCGAAATCCGCGCCGCCCAGCAGCGCAATCCAAGCGCCGCCAACCGGATGCAGGTGGCGATGGAATTGCAGGCCGATTGCCTTGCCGGGGTATGGGCGGGCAAGAACCGCGATCTGCTTGAACCCGGCGATCTGGAAGCGGGCATGATGGCAGCCAGTTCGATCGGGGATGATGCGCTCATGCGCGGTTCAGGTCGCGACATCAATCCTGAGGCTTTCACCCACGGCACCAGCGAGCAGCGCATGGAAGCGCTGCGCCGGGGCCTCAAGACTGCGGATGCGAATGCCTGCAATGCCTATATTGATGCGATCTGATCCCTTGGTTTTTGCCGTGAGCCTTGCGGCCATGTTGAGCGGCGCGCCGCTGGCCGCACAAGGGCGGCAGCCCTCGCCCGATGTCGGCGATGTGGCGCTTACCCCGCTGACGGACCTGGGCATCACTGCCAAGGACGTGCCCGAAGTCTTGCTGCGCGCGGTGAGCGATCCCTATGCCAGCGAACAGCTCCACACCTGCAACAGCCTCACAGCGGAAATCCTGCGGCTCGATGCGGTGCTGGGCGATGATTACGATGCCTATGCCGAGGGCAAGGGCGGGATTGATGTGGGCCGCGCAGCACAAGGGCTGGTCGGCTCGATCATCCCCTTTCGCGGGCTGGTGCGCGAGGTGAGCGGGGCTGCGAGCAAGGAGCGCGCCATGCAGGCGGCCTATACTGCAGGCATGGTGCGGCGCGGATTTCTGAAAGGTCTTGGGCAAGAGCGCAAATGCGCTGTCCCTGCCCGCCCGGCAGAACGCCCCGCACCTGAACCCGCCGCTGAACCGGACAGCGAGGCGCAAAAGGCCGGGAAGGAATAACCCGCCCGGCCTTTTCAAGACTGGATGCTGGCCGACAGCCCGACTTAGTAAACCCGGGCCTTGGGCTCGATATATGCGATGTCGTCGGTCAGCGTGTATTCGTGCACCGGGCGATAATCGATCCGGATGTTCGAACCGCGCCCGCCCCAGCCATCGAACCAGGCGATGGTGTGCTTCATCCATTCCTTGTCATTACGCTCGGGGTAGTCCTCGTGGGCGTGAGCGCCGCGGCTTTCCTTGCGGTTGGCCGCCGATGCCATCGTCACATTGGCCTGCGCCATGAGGTTATCGAGTTCCAGCGTCTCGATGAGATCCGAGTTCCAGATCAGCGAGCGGTCGGTGACGTGGATGTCCTCCATCCGCTTGTTCTGCTCGGCCAGCTTGGCCACGCCTTCGTCCATCAGCTTCTGATCGCGGAACACCGCGCAATGCTTCTGCATCGCCTTCTGCATTTCCGCGCGGATCTGCGCCGTGGGCGAGCCGCCCTGCGCGTAGCGGAAGTGATCGAGCCGGGTCAGCGCGAAGTCGGCGCTGTCGGCGGGCAGTTCGGGCTGCTTGGCATTGGGCGTGAGATTGTCGCGCAGGTGATGGCCGGTCGCCCGGCCAAACACGACAAGGTCGATCAGCGAATTGGAACCGAGGCGATTTGCCCCGTGCACCGAAACGCAAGCCGCCTCGCCCACGGCATAAAGGCCGGGGATGACGTGATCGGGGTTCCCATCCGGCCCGAGCGTCACGACCTGCCCGTGATAGTTACACGGGATGCCGCCCATGTTGTAATGGACTGTCGGCGTGACGGGCAGCGGCTGCCGGGTGAGATCAACGCCTGCGAAAATCTTGCCGCTTTCGGTAATCCCCGGCAGGCGCTGGGCCAGCACGTTGGGATCGATATGATCGAGGTGGAGATAGATGTGATCGCCTTCGGGCCCCACGCCGCGCCCCTCGCGCATCTCGAGCGCCATCGAACGCGAGACGACATCACGCGAGGCGAGATCCTTGGCCGAAGGTGCGTAACGCTCCATGAAGCGTTCGCCCTCGGAATTGGTGAGATAGCCACCCTCCCCGCGGGCGCCCTCGGTGATGAGCACGCCTGCGCCGTAGATGCCGGTCGGGTGGAACTGCACGAATTCCATGTCCTGCAAGGGGAGCCCAGCGCGCAGCACCATCCCGCCGCCATCGCCGGTGCAGGTATGGGCGCTGGTTGCGGTATAGTAGCAGCGGCCATAGCCACCTGTCGCCAGCACCACGCTCTGCGCGCGAAAGCGGTGGATCGTGCCATCATCGAGGCACATCGCCATCACCCCGACGCACTTCTTCTGCCCGCCTTCTTCGACCATGATCAGATCAAGCGCGAAATATTCGATGAAGAAGTCCGCGTCATACTTGAGGCTCTGCTGGTAGAGCGCATGGAGCATCGCGTGCCCGGTGCGGTCAGCGGCCGCGCAAGTGCGCTGAACGGGCGGGCCGGCGCCCATGTTCTGCATGTGGCCGCCGAAGGGGCGCTGGTAGATCGTGCCATCGGGATTGCGGCTGAAGGGCACGCCGGCATGCTCCAGCTCGTAAACCGCCGCCGGTGCCTCGCGCGCGAGATATTCGATCGCGTCCTGATCGCCCAGCCAGTCCGAACCCTTGACAGTATCGTACATGTGCCAGGTCCAGTGATCGGGCGAATTGTTGCCGAGGCTCGCCGCGATGCCGCCCTGGGCAGCCACCGTGTGCGAGCGCGTGGGGAAGACCTTGGTGATGCAGGCTGTCTTGAGGCCGGCTTCGGCGGCCCCCATGGTGGCGCGCAGACCGCTGCCGCCCGCACCCACCACCACCACGTCATAGGTATGATCGATGATGGTGTAAGCGCCCTTCAAATGCGCGCCGCCAACATCATTGGCGGTGCCGCGTGCTGCCGACGTTGCCATCAGGCCTGACCTCCGAAGCTGAGTGCGGCGACGCTGAAAATCGCAAAAGCGCCGCCGCCAAGAATTGCAAGATTGAGCGCCGACAGGGCGGCAAACTTGGTGCCGGTGTCGTGGACATAATCCTCGATCACCACCTGAAGCCCGAGCCGGGCGTGCCAGAACAGGCTGATAACAAGCAGGATCATCGGCACTGCCGCAATCGGCTGCGACAGCCATTTGACCACGCTGTCATAGCCAAAATCGCCCAGCATCACGAAGCTCGCCAGAAGCCAGGCCATCAGCACCACGTTGCCGATCGCGGTGGTGCGCTGCAGCAGCCAGTGATGCGCGCCGTGATGTGCCGAGCCGAGGCCGCGCACCCGGCCAATCGAAGTTCCATTACCCATGTCGTGCTTGCCCTACTTGGTCAGCATCACGGCCCAGAAGGCCATGGTCAGCACCACCGCAATGGCGGGCGATGCAATCGACCAGAAACGATTGGTGGTCAGTTCGTATCCCGCCCCGATATCAAGGACGAAGTGGCGAAGGCCGCTCATGAGATGGGTAAAGAAGGCCCAGGAAAGGCCCACCAGCACCACCAGCCCGAGCGGCGATCCCATCGCGACCTCGAATGATTTGTAAGCCTCCGGCCCGCTCGCCAGCGCACCGAGCCACCACACCAGCACAGCCAGGCCAACCAGCGCCATGCCATCACCCGTCGCACGGTGCAGGATCGAGACCACCATATGCGGGCCCCAACGCCAGATCTGCAAGTGCGGAGAAAGCGGTCTTGTTTTCATGCTCACCTTGATTGATCCCCTTCTTGCCCTTCCCTTAACGCCGCAAGCGCGTCTGACAAGCGCCCTTGCGCTCGACAAGGCTTGCAAAGTTTCGGATAGGGCGTTGCATGGGACACATTCTGGTCACAGGATCAAGCCGCGGAATTGGCAGGGCAGCGCTCGAAGCGCTCAGGGCGCGCGGGGCACAGGTGATCGGCCATGCTTCGCGCGCGCAGGTATCGGCCGAGGGTGCGCCGCCCCTGCTGGTGGCCGATTTCGCCGATCCGCTGAGCGTTGCCGGCCTGTGGGAACAGGCGGTTGAAATCGCCGGCGGCACGATCGACGCGGTTGTGAACAATGCCGGGCGATTCGAGGCCAACCGGCTTGATCGTTCGGACATCGAATGGCTCGATGCCTGGGATGATGCCTTGCGCGTCAACCTGACAGCAGCCGCCGAACTTTCGCGCTATGCGGTGCTCCACTGGCAGCGGCGCGGCTGCGGCGGCAGGCTTGTCCATGTCGCCAGCCGCGCAGCCTATCGCGGCGATTCCCCGGCGCACTGGCACTATGCGGCCGCCAAGGGCGGCATGATCGCCATGCACAAAACCATCGCGCGCGCCTATGCCGCACAAGGCATTTTGAGCTTCGCCGTCACCCCCGGCTTTACCGATACCAGCATGGCCGGTGATTACCTGGCAAGCCGCGGCGGGCCTGATCTTCTGCGGGATATCCCCTTGGGCCGCGTCGCCACGCCGGATGAAATCGCGCGCATCATCGCGTTCTGCGCGCTCGATGCCCCGCCCAGCATGACAGGCGCGGTGATCGACGCCAATGGAGCCAGCTTTGTCCGCTGATACCACCTGGAAGCTGTCGCTGTTTGCGCCCAAGCACGTGGTGCAAGCCGCATTGCTTGCCCATGACGAGCTTGAGGATTGGGACCCCGAACTCGTTATCGCCGGACGCGAAGTCGCCGAAGACCGTCCGGATGACTGGGTGCTCGAAGGCTGGTTTCCGCGCCAGCCCGGCACGGCCGAGAAAGCCGCGCTCGCCGGGCTGTTTGCGGGCAAGGCGCCCAAGATTATCATCGAGGAACTGCCGCCCACTGACTGGGTCACCTTGAGCCAGCAAGGAACGCCGCCGATCCGCGCCGGCCTGTTCCACGTCCACACGCCGGAACATCCGGCTGATGATGCCGCGATCGATTTGGTCATTCCGGCCAGTCAGGCTTTTGGTACGGGTCAGCACCGCACCACTGCCGGCTGCCTCGAAATGCTCGGCCATATCCGCGCAAGCGGACTGCGCGCCCGGCATATTGCCGATATCGGCACCGGCACGGGCCTGCTTGGCTTTGCCGCCTTGTCGCTATGGCCGCGCGCTGCGGTCACGCTGTCCGATATTGACCCGGTCTGCGTCGATGTGGTGGCGCAAAACGCCGCGCTGAATGGCGTGTCGATGGGAGGTGGTGCTGGCGAGGCGGTGATGGTCGTGGCCGACGGCATGGACGATCCGTTGCTCAATCTGCGCGGGCCCTATGATCTCCTGATCGCCAATATCCTGGCAGGCCCGCTGGTCGAACTTGCGCCCGATTTTGCGCGCGCGGTGGTGCCCGGTGGCAGCCTGCTGCTGGCCGGATTGCTGGCGGGCGAGCAGGAGGCGGCTGTGAAACGCGCGATGCGGCTTGCAGGCTTTCGCCCGGTCGCGCGGCTCCAGCGCGGCGACTGGGCAATATTGTGGCTGCGGCGCCGCAATGGCTGGAGACGGGCTAGGTAAGCGTCGCCCGGCGCCTTTCCAGCCACAATCTTTCCGCCCGCGGCGGGCCGAGCGCCAGCGCGGCATCGAGCGCGCCCCGCGCCTCCTTCACCCGCCCCGCCCGCGCCAGCAGGTCAGCGCGCGCGACATGCCACGGCCGCGCCAGCGCAAGCCGTTCGCCAGGCAGCGCCGCGAGCGCGGCCAGCCCCGCCTCGGCCCCATCGACCTGCGCCAGCGCCAGCGCGCGCGAGAGCGCCACCATCGGCGAAGGGCGTAGCGCCAGCAGCGCATCATAGAGCCGCAGCACCGCCACCCAATCGACCGCGCCAGCGAAGGCCCGGCGCGCGTGGGCAAGCTGGATCGCCGCCATCACCTGGTACGGCCCGGAACGCGCCCGCGCCGCTACCTGTTCCAGCAGCCGGCACGCCTGATCAATCCGCGCATGATCCCACGTTGCGGCGTCCTGCTCCGACAAGGGCACCATCGCGCCCGCCCCATCAAGCCGCGCGGCTGCCCGCGAGCGGGCAAGCAGCACCAGCGCGGCCAGCCCCAGCGCCTCGGGCTCGGCAGGCATCAGCTCGGCCACCAGCAACGCCAGCCGCTCGATCTCGCCGCCAATATCCTCGCCCAGCGCCGCCGATAACTCCCCGCCCGCATCGCCATAGGCTGCGGTGAACGCCAGTTCGAGCGCCAGCAAAACACCTTCAAGCCGCTCGCCCCACGCGCTGCGGGGCGGCAGTTCAAAGGCAATCCCGGCCTCGCGCAGCTTCGCCTTGGCGCGGGTGATACGCTGGAACATGGTTGCCTCGCTCACCACGAACAGCCGCGCGATCGCATCGATCGGCAGTCCGCAGATCACCTTCAAGGCCAGCGCCGCGCGCGCCTCAGGGCCAAGCGCGGGGTGGCAGCAGATGAACAGCAAGCGCAGGCGTTCATCGGGGATCGGCTCGGGCAGCTGAAGAACATCGGCCATGGCGGAGACCTCGGCGAGCGCCGCGGCGCGGCGGGCCTCGGCGGCGGATTTGCGGATGGCATCGAGTGCGCGGCGCTTGGCAGCGACGAACAGCCAGGCAGCGACATCGCGCGGCGCTGCGGCAAGAGCGAGGCAGGCCGAGGCAGCCTCGGCAAAGGCGTCGTCCGCCGCATCAAGATCGCGCAAGGACGCAGCGAGCGCGGCCACCACGCGGGGCCGCGCCGCCATGATGGCACGCCCAAGCGCAGAGGCGGATGGCGCGCTCAGCCGGCTGCCCCCATCGGCCAGACCGGGCGCACTTCGATCCCACCTTTGGGCACCGGAATCCGCTGCGCCCATGCGAGCGCTTCATCAAGGCTCGCCACATCGATGATGTAGAAGCCGCCAAGCTCCTCGTGGGTCTCGGCAAAAGGCCCGTCATGCACGACAGCCGCGCCATTCTCCCAGCGGATCGTGGTGGCCGTTCTCGCCGGCTTCAGCCGCTCGCCCGAAAAGGGCACGCCTGCTGCCGCCAGATCCGCCGCCAGCTTGACGTGTGCTGCCAGCGTTGCCTCAAGCAGCCGTGCGCCGCCCGGCCCTTGATAAGCGCTTTCATCCTCGTTGATCATCAGCATGAATTGCATGGCTCGTCTCCGTCACCGGCCCTGCCGAAGGGGCAAGGCTCTGACAGGAAGACGCGGCTGCCAAGCCGGATTCGACAAGCGCGGCGAAAATTATTCCGCAAGCCCCGCTTCGAGCAGCGCCAGCGCATTGCGGGTAAAGGCTGCCATATTGGCGATGCGGTCATCACTGGCCGTCTCGATCAGCGCCGTGCGCTCGCCCGGCGGGCCGATCAGCGCGGCCACGCTGCGCCCGGCAGGCGCGCCTGAAGGGTGGACAGAGCCGCCCACCGATCCGCTTTCGGCAAGGCCCCATTGCGCGCCGAAATTGGCCGCGATGGCGCGGGCCTGGAGCAACGCATAATCCGCGCTCGCGCCGCGCATGCCCTTGTAAGCGTCCCGCGGGAGCGCGAACAGCACATCGCGCGCGCGCAGCGAATAGACGACGCCGCCGCCAACAAAGATATCGAGCGCGCCCGGCACTGTCAGCAGGCTTGCCGCGATCAGCCCGCCAGTGGCCCCGTCGGCCACCGCAAGCTTTTCGCCCCGCGCCCGCAAGAGAGCTGCAATCCGCGCAGCCTGCGGATGAAGCTCGCGCAGCAGGTCCATCAGGCAGGATCCCGCGAACTGCCGAGTGCTTCGGCGACAATCGCGGCCCACTGCGCCTCGTCGATCACTTCGATGCCGAGTTCAGCCGCCTTCTTGAGCTTCGAGCCCGCGCCCGGCCCTGCGACCACCAGATCGGTCTTGGGCGAGACGCTGCCCGCAGCCTTGGCGCCCAAGCGTTCGGCCTGCGCCTTGGCTTCATCGCGGCTCATGGTTTCGAGCTTCCCGGTGAAAACGATAGTCTTGCCCGCAACGCGGCTCGCAAGGGTTTTCACCTCGTAGCGCGGCGGCGTGACTTCGCGCAGCAGGTCTTCCCACACCGCGACATTGTGCGGTTCGTGGAAGAAATCGCCGAGCGCGGCCACCACCGAAGGGCCGATGCCGTCGATGGCGGTGAGATCGGCCACGGCCTCCGGATCACCGGCCCGGGCGCGTTCGGCCAGATCGCGCAAGGTCGGCAGATCGTGAAAAGCCTTCATCAGATCGCGCGCGGTCACTTCGCCGACGTGGCGGATGCCGAGCCCGAACAGCAGCCGCGCGGCATCGGGCGCGCGCTTGGCCTCTATCGCCGCCAACAGGTTATCCACAGACTTGTCCTGCCAGCCTTCAAGGCTGAGGATATCGCTGCGGCGCGTTTTCAGGCGGAAGATATCCGCCGGGCTTTCCAGCCAGCCAAGGGCAAAGAACTGCGCGATGGTTTTTTCGCCCAGTCCTTCGATATCCAAGGCCTTGCGGCTGACGAAATGTTCAAGCCGCTGGGTGCGCTGGGCGGGACAGATCAGGCCGCCGGTGCAGCGCACATCGACCTCGCCCTCTTCGGCCACCGCCTCGCTGCCGCACTCGGGGCAGTGATCGGGGAAAACGAAGGCAGCGCGCGGTTCGCCCCGCGTGAGGTTCTCGACCACCTGCGGGATCACGTCACCGGCGCGCTGGATGACCACGCGATCGCCCACCCGCAGACCGAGCCGTGCAATCTCGTCGCGGTTGTGGAGCGTGACATTGGTGACAGTCACCCCGCCGACCAATACCGGGGCGAGCCTGCCCACAGGCGTCAGCTTGCCGGTGCGCCCGACCTGAATGTCGATCGCCTCCACCACCGTTTCCGCGCGTTCGGCCGGGAACTTGTGCGCCAGCGCCCAGCGCGGCGCCTTCGCCACAAAGCCGAGCCGCTGCTGCCAGTCGAGCCGATCAAGCTTGTAGACGACGCCGTCGATATCATAGGGCAGATCAGGCCTCGCCCGGCCAATCGCCTCGTAATGGGCAACAAGATCCGCCGCCGTGCCTTCGATCCGCGTGAACAGCGGCGAGACCGGAAAGCCCCACCCCTTGATCTGTGCAATCACTTCTGCCTGGGTTGCGCCAGGCACCGCAGAAGCCGCGCCCCAACCATGGGCCCAGAAGCGCAAGGGACGCTTGGCAGTCACGCTGGGGTCTTTCTGACGCAGCGAGCCAGCAGCCGCATTGCGCGGATTGGCAAAGACCTTGCCGCCGATTTCATGCTGCGCCGCATTGAGTGCAACAAAGGCTTGTTTTTCCATATAAACCTCGCCCCGCACCTCGAATATTTCGGGCACGCCAGCAGGCAGGGTTTGCGGGATATCGGGGATATGCGCGACATTGGCGGTTACATCCTCGCCCACCTGCCCGTCGCCGCGGGTGGCCGCGCGCACCAGCACCCCATGTTCATAGCGCAAGCTGCATGACAGGCCGTCGATCTTGTCCTCGGCAGTAAGCGCCAGCGGTGCATTATCGGGCAGGTTCAGGAACCGCCGCATCCGGGCGAGCCATTCCGCCACTTCCTCGGGAGAAAAGGCATTGTCGAGGCTCATCATGCGAACCTCGTGGGTAACTTTACCGAGCGGCGAGGCGGCGACCTGGTGGCCGACCTTCTTCGAAGGGCTGTCGGCGCGGATCAGATGCGGGAACGCGGCCTCCAGCTCGGCATTGCGCCGCACCAGCGCATCATATTCGGCATCGGAAATCTCCGGCGAATCCTCGGCATGATAAAGCCGGTCGTGATGCGCGATCACGCGGGCAAGCCGCATCAGTTCATTGGCGGCCTCGGCTTCTGTCATTTCGGCAATGCTCATATTTGCTGCCTCAGCGTCCTCCCGCAATCTGGAGCAGCGCCGGGCCGATCGCGGCAAAATCGGCTGTGCCCGGCACCAGCATATTGAAATGCTGCCGCTGATCGACGCGGATCACGTCAACCGCGATGCCCTGTGCGCGCAGGCCCGCAATCACGGCAGGATCAGGATCGGGCAGCGCGCCATCCACCACCAGCAGGCGCTTGATAAGGGGCTTGTTCACCAGCGGATCGAGCATTGCATAGCGTTCGGGAACCTCGGCAGGCGTGCCGCCCATCAGCGGCGCAACCACCGGCTGCCCGCAGACCATCGCGTCCTTCCCGAAAAATGCACCCAGCTGCAAGGGCCCATCGAGCGCAACTGCGGCACGCACCGCAGGCAGATCGCCGTTGATCACCTGATCGCCCTTGTTGCCGGTGCCCAGCCACATCGCCGGGGTGACGCCTGCCGAATGGCCCATCACAGTCAGGCGGGCAAGATCAAGCGGATGCGCGCGGGCGAGCACTTTCACATAGGCAAGGCCCTGCGCCCAGTCGGCCAGGGTATGGGGCCAGCCCCCGCCCGAGCCAAGCTCGCGGTAGCTCGGCGTCCACACCGCAACCCCGCTGCGCGCCAGAAAGCTGGCCAGCGCTGCCACATTGGCGGTGCCGCCCATCCCGGCCCAGCACCCGCCGTGGAAAATCACGGCAACAGGGTGCGGCCCCTTGCCCGCAGGCAAGCGGAGTTCGCCATATTGGCGGGTCGAGGCGGTGCCATAGGCCACCTTGATTGCCGCCGGATCGGACGGCACGGCGTTGACGGAAAACGCATCGTAATCCTTGCTGTCAGTCACGGCAAAACGGGTGTCGGGCGCAGCGGGCGCCTGTGCCGCAGGTGCCAGCGGCGCGCAGGCGGCAAGGCTTGCGGCAAGCGCGGCAAGGGCGATGGTGTGGTTCATATCCGGCTATCCCTCGTGATGCAGAGCAACGTCCTGCTTCGCCGCACCGCGCGGCCCGTTAAACGCCCTCCAGCAAGCGATCGGCCTGGGCGCGCGCTTCGGGGGTAACCTCGGCGCCTGAGAGCATCCGGGCGATTTCCTCCTGCCGCCCGGCGCCATCGAGCAGGACAACGCTCGTCCTGGTGACGGTGCCATTGGAAGATTTCGCGATCATGTAGTGCTGGTGCCCGCGCGCTGCGACCTGGGGTGAGTGGGTGACAGCCAGCAATTGCCCGCCGCTTGCCGCAAGCCGGGCAAGCCGCTCGCCGATCGCGCTCGCGACCGCGCCGCCGACACCGCGATCGATCTCGTCGAAGATGATGGTCGCCGCCCCCCCCTGCTCGGCCAGCGCCACTTTCAACGCGAGGATGAAGCGCGAGAGTTCCCCACCCGATGCAATCTTGTTCAAGGGCGCAAAATCGGCGCCGGGATTGGTGGCGATGAGGAACTCGGCGGCGCTCATCCCGCTGGCGTTCCACTTGTCCTCAGGCAGGCGCGTGACCTGCGTGCGAAAGCGCGCGGCATCAAGCTTCAAGGGCGCAAGCTCTGCTGCCACCGCAGCGTCGAGCCGGGACGCCGCTTCGATTCGCGCCGCGTGCGCAGCCTCGGCCAGCGCAACGTAATCCGCACGCGCTTCGCGGGCGGCGGCTTCGAGCGCATCGAGCTGCGCCTCGCCGCCTTCGATGGCGTCCAATTGCGCGCGCATCCGCCGCATCAGATCGGGCAGATCATCGACCTCGCAGCGATGCTTGCGCGCAGCGGCCCGCAGTTCGAACAGGCGGGTTTCGGCGCGTTCCAGCTCGGCCGGATCATGCAGCAGCGCCTCGGCGGCGGCGGAAAGCCTGTCCTCCGCCTCGCTTGCCTCGATCACCGCGCGATCGAGCGCGGCCAGCGCTTCGGCAAGCAGGGGATGCTGATCGGCGATGCGATCCAGCTTGCGCGCCGCGACCCGCAGATTGGCAAGCGGCGAATCCGATCCTTCCCACAGCTGACGCAGGCCTTCGAGATCGCTCGCCAGCTTCTCGCCCTTCTGCATGTCCGCGCGGATGCCCGCAAGACGCGCTTCCTCGCCCGCTTGCGGCTCCAATGCGACCAGTTCGGCAAGATGGGCAACCAGCAGATCCTCGTCCGCCTTGGCCGCCTCGACGGCCGCGCGCGCTTCGGCCAGCTGCGCCTCGGCCCTGGCCCACGCGGCATAGCGCCGTTCGAGCAAGGGCAGATCGGTTCCCGCATAGCGATCGAGCAGCAGGCGGTGCCCGCGCGGGTTCACCAGGCCGCGATCATCATGCTGGCCGTGCAGTTCCACCAGCGCAGGCGCCAGTTCGCGCAGCAGCGCGACACTGGCGGGTTGATCGTTGATGAAGGCTTTCGAACCGCCATCCGCCCTGACCTGCCGCCGGATGATCAGCGGCTCGCCGGGTTCGATGTCAATTCCTGCATCCTCAAGGGCCTGCGCCAGGGGGCCGGGAAGCTGGGCGAATTCAAAGCTCGCCGTCACGCTCGCCTTGTCCTCGCCCGCGCGCACCAGCGCGCTTTCCGCCCGGTCACCCAGCACCAGCCCCAGCGCATCCAGCAGGATCGACTTGCCCGCCCCCGTCTCCCCGGTGAGCACGCCAAGCCCGCGCGCGAAGGTGAGATCAAGCGCTTCGATGAGGACGATGTTGCGGATCGACAGCCGGGTCAGCATGATTGCCCCAAGGCTTAGCCCAAGCCTTGCGCCGCGTCATCAGGGATCGCAGCGGCTGTGAACAACCCTGCGCCTTGGCCATTCGTCAGCTCGGGCGGACGTTGCTCGCATGTTTTTGGACAAGCTTGTAGGCGCGCTCATACCACTCGCTGCCCGGATAATTCGCGCCGAGCACGGCGGTATATTTGACCGCTTCCTCCGGCACGCCAATCGCCAGATTGCTTTCCGCCAGGCGATAGAGCGCCTCGGCGGTGTGGCTGGTGGTATCATACTTTTCGATCACGTTGCGGAACCGGATGGCCGCCGCCAGCCATTGCCCCGAACGTTGGTAGAGCCGCCCGATCTCCATTTCCTTGCCCGCAAGGTGATCGGCGACCAGATCGAGCTTCAGGCGCGCATCAGCCGCATATTCCGATTGCGGAAAGCGGCGGTTGACTTCTTGCAGCGCCGTCTGCGCCTGTTCGGTGATCTTCTGATCGCGGTTCACATCGCTGATCTGCTCGTAATAGCTCAGCGCGATGAGGTAATAGGCATAGGGCGCATCCTTGTTGCCGGGGTGCACCGACAGGAAGCGCTGCGCGTTCTGGATGGCCTTGTTGTAATCCTTGGCAATGTAATAGCAGAAGGCGCTCATCAACTGGGCCCGGCGCGCCCAGGGCGAATAGGGGTGCTGGCGCTCGACCTCGTCGAACAGGCCTGCAGCCATCAGCGTATTGCCGCGATCAAGCCGCCGCTGCGCCTCGGCATAAAGCGTCTCGACATCGCGCGCGACATAGGCAACGTCCTTCTTGACCTTGCCACCGCCGCAGGCAGCCGTGGTGGCAAGAAGCGCGCCGAGCAGCGCAGCATGAGCGAGGCGTGTGGTGAGCGAAGTCGTCATGGCACGGCCCTATAAGCGCTCTGGCGCTGAACGCCAAGTGAAGCCGCACAGGTTCGGGACATTCCTCCCGATTTTCCTACCCGGGCAATTTGTGCTCCAAGATGGTGGCGCCAGCAATCGCAAGGGCGACTGCCCACCCGCAGCGTGTGCAGCTTTGCTGCATAAGGAGCGAGGATGCGCCCGCGCAGGCGGGGGCACAGCCAAGGATTCCCCATGACCCGCCGTAAAGACCCCCGCGCCGCCCGCCTTCCCGTCCCTGCAGGAGAACTGCCCGCCTTCACCCCCGTCCCGCGCCAGTGCGCGCGCCATGATGGCTGGACGCCGCAGCGCCAGGCCGCCTTCATCGAAGCGCTTGCGGATACCGGCAGCGTCGATGCCGCCTGCAAGGCTGTCAACATGAGCACGGTGGGCGCCTACCAACTGCGCCGCCAGCCCGGCGCCGCCAGTTTCCGCGCCGCCTGGGAAGCCGCGCTCCAGCTCGGCGTCCAGCGGATCGAGGACGTGGTGATGGACCGCGCATTGAACGGCGTGGAAGAACCGCTTTATTCCTACGGCAAGCTTGTCGGCACGCGCCGCCGCTACAACGACCGGCTCTTGATGTTCATCCTGAGGAACCGCGCCCCGGAACGCTTTGCCGATGGCGCGCCCAGGGGGCTGAACGCGGTCGGCAAGATGGAAGCCGAGCGCTGCAAGAAGCAATGGCGTAGCCAATGGGAGGCCGAGCGCCGCAATATCTCGCCCGCCGAAGTGCGCGCCAGCATCGACCGCAAGGTCGAAGCCATCCGCCTGCGCCGCGAAGCCGAGCGCGCCGCCCTGTGGGCACAGCTTTCGGAGGAGACACGCGCGGCGTGGGAACGCTTTGCCGAGCTGCGCGCGCGACCTTGCCGCGATGGAGGACAAGGCAGGCGCGCAAGGGATGCTCGCCATCAGCCCGCTGCACGATGGCGCCGCAAACGAAGCACCGGGCCTGCGGCACAGGCCGGAGATGGAGGCGCGCAAACCGGTGCGGGGGCTAAAGGATGAAAGCTTTGAGCCCTAGCAGGCAAAGTCGCAACATCCTCCCCGACATGGGGAGGGGAGCCGCCGAAGGTGTTGGAGGGCGGACTAGGCTTGTGGTTCTCACGCAGCAAAAGCGTGAAAGTCTCGGTGCCATCGGAGAAATACCGGATGCGGACGGTCTGCTTCCCTCACGGGCGCGATGAGCTTGCCAGTGGGATTGATAATCGCCTCAACTCCACTTCGGTCATTGACCTTGCGGTGGATGAGGATCTCTTGATTGTCGGCCACGCCAATCAGCCCACGATCGAACATCCAGTGTGCGGTGCCGGAGAGCGCGAGCCCATTACGGATCGAATCTGGCCCGCCATGCTCAACGGGCCGAATATGGGCGGCTTCAACTTCGAGGCGACCTCCTCCATTCACGAGCCGCCAACCGGTCACTGCGCAGCGCCCGTCATAGGCGTGGAGCACGGCGCGACGGAAGGCGCGGTCGCGAAAGGGGCGATTGACGAGTGACTGTATAATCTGCCTTTCAACGCCACCGGGCAGTGTCGCGGAGTAGTCTCCTGTCCGAATGTCAAAGACTGCATGCTTAGTTACAGCATCGGCCTTATCGGTTGGCAGATCGACGCGAGGCAAAAGATCATCATCGCGCAAGCCAAGAGAGACGATGCGAGCGAAATCCGAGTCGGAAAGCGGTCGAACGGCAGCTTGAGCATTGGCTAGATCGCGTTCGACAGGTTGGCCGTCAACAATGTGAGGAACTGTCGGCTCAAATGGCAAATAGCTGTTTCGTTCGATCAGGGCGCGAAAGTGGTCAGCGCGATAAGGATCAGGGATAATCCGCTCTACCTTCGCAACTGCGAAAAAGCCCTTTGACTGCGGAATCTTGACCGGCTCGCGATAAATAATCCAGTAGCCAACCATCTGTTTGGCTCTGCTAAGGTAAATCTTCGGGAACTGATAATGCGTTTCGGGGATGTCGTCGTAGATCGACCCATCCTTGTGCATGAATACGCCAAAGCCCATGCATATTTGATCCCGCGCCGGGGAGTTCGAGTCAAGCAGTAGACGATCCCCTCCCCCGAGCAGGAGGGGAGAGGGTTACTCATCCCCCATCCTGAGCGCGGCAATAAACGCCTCCTGCGGGATGCTGACATTGCCATACTCGCGCATCCGCGCCTTCCCCTTCTTCTGCTTTTCCAGCAGCTTCTTCTTGCGCGTGATGTCGCCGCCATAGCACTTGGCGGTCACGTCCTTGCGCAGGGCCGGGATGGTCTCGCGGGCGATCACCTTGCCGCCGATCGCGGCTTGAATCGGGATTTTGAACAGGTGGCGCGGGATCAGGTCTTTCAAACGCTCGCACATCCCGCGGCCGCGTTCTTCCGCGTTGGCGCGGTGGACGATCAGCGACAGGGCATCGACCGGCTCGTTGTTCACAAGGATGTTCATCTTGACGAGATCACCCTCGCGGCTGCCGATCTGCTCATAATCAAAGCTGGCATAGCCTCTGGAGATCGACTTCAGCCGGTCGTAGAAATCGAACACCACTTCATTGAGCGGCAGTTCATAGGTCACCTGTGCGCGCCCGCCGACATAGGTGAGCTCGGTCTGGATGCCGCGCCGGTCCTGACACAATTTGAGGATCGAACCCAGATATTCATCGGGCGTGTAGATCACCGCCTTGATCCATGGCTCCTCGATTGACTCGATGCGGTTCACATCGGGCCAATCGGCGGGGTTGTGGATTTCGATGGTTTTGGCGTCCTCGTTCTTGGAATGGCTGAGGTGGAGCCGGTAAACCACGCTTGGCGCCGTGGTGATGAGATCGAGATCATATTCGCGGCTGAGGCGCTCCTGAATGATTTCGAGGTGCAACAGCCCCAGAAACCCGCAACGAAAGCCAAAGCCGAGCGCGGCGCTCGATTCCATCTCGTAGGAAAAGCTCGCATCATTCAGCCGCAGCTTGCCGATGCTCTCGCGCAGTTTTTCAAAATCGGCCGCATCCACCGGGAACAGCCCGCAGAACACCACCGGCTGCACTTCCTTGTAGCCCGGCAAGGCCTCGGTCGCGCCGTTTTTGACCGTGGTGATGGTGTCACCGACGCGGGCCTGCTCGACCTCCTTGATCTGGGCGGTAATGAAGCCGATTTCGCCGGGGCCAAGCTCGGCCAGGTCCGTGCGCTTGGGGGTGAAGCAGCCGACGCGGTCAACCAGGTGCTGCGTGCCGCCCTGCATGAACTTGATGTTCAGCCCCTTGGTCAGCTTGCCGTCGATCACGCGCACGAGGATGACGACGCCGAGATAGGGATCGTACCAGGAATCGACGAGGCTGGCCTTCAGGGGCGCATCAGCGGTGCCCTTGGGCGGAGGAATGCGCTCGACCACGGCTTCGAGCACTTCCTCGATGCCGATGCCCGATTTGGCCGATGCGAGGACGGCATTGGAGGCATCAAGGCCGATGATGTCCTCGATCTCGGCCTTGACCTTTTCGGGTTCGGCAGCGGGCAGGTCGATCTTGTTGATGACGGGGACGATCTCGTGATCGTGCTCGATCGACTGGTAGACATTGGCGAGGGTCTGCGCCTCGACCCCTTGGGCTGCGTCCACCACCAGCAGCGCGCCTTCACAGGCGGCAAGCGAGCGGGAGACTTCATAGGCAAAGTCGACGTGGCCGGGGGTGTCCATCAGGTTGAGCTGATAGGTCTCGCCGTTCTTGGCGGTGTAATTGAGGCGCACGGTCTGCGCCTTGATGGTGATGCCGCGCTCTTTCTCGATGTCCATGTTATCAAGGACTTGCTCAGACATTTCACGCGCGGAGAGGCCCCCGGTGAACTGGATCAGCCGGTCGGCCAGCGTCGATTTGCCATGATCGATATGGGCAATGATCGAGAAATTGCGGATTTTGGAAAGGTCAGTCATTTGTCTCGCGACTTAGCGGCGGCTTACGCCTGTGTCATGCGAGAAAAACGCAACAACGCGCGCTGGTTCCTGCGATCAGGCCGCCTCGTGGCGGTTCGCTGCAGCATAGGCAAATTGCGGTGCGCTGCCGCCTTGCCCCAGCATTCCGCCGGGCATTGCTCCGTACGAACCGGGCGCAAGCGCGCTCAGCGGCGCCCCGGCAGCGGCAAGTGCATAAGGCGAGACACGGTGACGCGTACACAGTCCCCCTGCTCCGTCATCGATCAGTGGCTGCTCAAATTCGAGGCCCTGCGTATCGCCCGAAGAACGGATCACGGTCGCAACCGCCAGCTGACCACCGCCCAAGTCTACCACAAATTGCGTGCCCTTGGGCACATCGGCGAGGCCCTGGATCAGCGCGCCCGAGCGCGAGAGGTTGCGCAAGGTGACTTCATAGGAGTGATCATCATGAATCACGTGGATGCGGCGGAACACCGTGCGGCGGCGCGCGCGATAGCGACGCGCGGCGCTGGGCTCGATCTGCCATGCGCCATCCGCCAGTGTTTCACCGAGGGCGGTTTCGTCGAGGGGCTCACAATAAATTGGCCCCTGCAGCAGCCCAACACCGGCCGCCTTGAGAGCGCCGAGCAGCGCACTGGTTTCGATCCCTCCCGCGATCGTTGTCATCTCAAGGGCTCCTGCCAGCGCGACGATCGCCCGCACCAGGGCAAGATCGCCCGTCGCATCGCCGTCGGCCGCGGTGATCAGCTTGTGATCAATCTTCACCGCGCCAAAAGGTGCGCGGCGCAGATAGGAGAGCGAGGAAAATCCGCTGCCGAACTCATCCAGAGTCAAGCGCACACCAAGCCGGGCAAGGCCTGTCATGGCACGTTCGACCACCACGCTGTCTTCCAGAAACACCGCCTCGCTGATCTCGAGATCGAGGCGCTCGGCCGCAATCCCGGCTTGGAGCAGAGCCTGGGCGACTTCATCGACAAAATCGGGCAGGATGAACAGCGCAACAGGCACATTGACCGCCACCTGCAACGCTTCGGGCCAGCCCGCTGCCTGGTGGCAGGCCTTGCGGATAGCCCAGAGGCCGACCTCGCACAGGTGGCCTGAGCCTTGCAGGATCGAGGCGAACTCCACCTCATCAATTTCGCCGCGCTGGCTATGCTGCCAGCAAATATGCGCTTCGAGCTTGCGGACATAGCCGGTGCCCGAATCGATGATCGGTTCAAAGCGCAAAAACAATTCGTCGTTGCGCAGCGCCAAGCCGAGATTTTCCTCAAGCCGCCGACGAAAGATCGTTTCGTTCTCAAGTTCGCCCGAGAAAAAGCGGTACTGCCCGCGCCCGCTGTTCTTGGCGGCATAAAGCGCAAGGTCGGCGGCGCGCACGATCTCCTCGCGGCTAACGCCATCATGCGGCGCAATCGCGATCCCGACCGAAGCGCCGATCACGCAGCGCCCCTCGTTAAGCGAATAGGGCTGGCGCAACATGGTGATGATGCGCATTGCCATTTCGCCAAGCTCCCCGCGATCATCGACATCGGGCAGCAGCACCTGGAATTCATCACCGCCAAGCCGACCGATCTCGCAGTCGCGGTCAACCGCCCGTTTGAGCCGATCGGCAACCTGTCGCAGCAGTTCATCGCCTGCTGCATGACCGAGCGTGTCATTGACCTGCTTGAAGCGATCAAGATCAAGCATCATCACCGCGCAATTCCGGCGCGCGGCTTTGAAGGCGGTCAACATGACTTCGATTTGGTGCGCCATGCGATGGCGGTTGGAAAGGCCGGTGAGGGAATCATATTTGGCAAGCCGGGCGGTTTCCTCCTCGCGGCGAAACTCCTCTGTGATGTCGGCGCCGGTGCCGCGAAAGCCCCGAAAGGAGCCATCCTCGGAAAAGATCGGCTGCCCTGCGAGGCGCAGCACTGCACCGTCCTGCATTCTGCGGGACGAAAGCGCCGCACGCACGGCGACGCCGGCAAATGCCTTGTGCGCGCCGAGCATCAAGGCAAGCGGCTTGGCTTCGCGATCATGATCAGCAGGCACGAACAGCGATGTCAGCGGCTGTCCAATGAGTTCACAAGCGCTCATGCCGATCCGTTCGGCCAAAGCAGCGCTGAGATAGGTGAGATGGCCGCGCGCATCGCTTGCCCAGAACCAACCAAGACCGCAGCGCTCAACCTCATCAAGCAAAGCGAGGCGTTCATGACCGGAAATCAGTGCGCTTTCCGGCGCCGCCGCTGCACGCCGGGGCGCTGCACGCCGTGCCGTCAAGAGACCCTTTAGCGACAAATGACCCGCTACTCCGATAGTGATCCGATCACCCGCCATCCGGTTGGATGCCGATATGATTGATGATAGGGCAGCTTGGTTAGCAATTGCTAAACCGCGCGTGGCACGTGCAGCGTGCGGATCAGCCGCGAAGCACCGCAAAGGTGCCATCCGCGCGGCGCCTCAGCGGTGAATCAAAAGCCACCCCGACCCGGTTCTCACGCGACCAGCGGACTGTCGCAGCAACCGATTTCTCGGCACTGAAAGCCATCTGGATGGTGCTGCCGACCGGCATGTTCCAGAGCCCTTCAACCATCGCGCCGCCTTCGGAAATGTTGCGCAATGTCGCGTTGAGGCGGTTGCCATTATAGACCACCATGACGCGGCGCAGCAACACTTGGCGCGGCTGGCGGGCCGATTGCGGACCTTCGGGCTTGGCAATCATGCCGCCGCCGACCAATTTGGTGATGTCGGCTGCATTCATCGGCTTAAAGTAGATATAGCCCTGAACATGGCTGCACCCCAACAGGCGCACGAGTTCGAGTTCATCGAGCGTCTCGACGCCTTCTGCTGTCGTGTCCATCCGCAGGGCTTCGGCCAGCGAGGTGATCGAGGAGATAATCGCACCGTTGCGGCTGCCTTCTTCGGTGGCGCCCTGCACAAAGCTGCGGTCGATCTTGATTTTATCGAAGGGCGCCTTCTTGAGATAGCCTAGGGACGAATAGCCCGTCCCGAAATCATCGAGCGCAAGACGCACGCCGACACGCTTGAGCGCCTTGAACATCGCATCAGTGCCAGCACTGTCGTTGAGAAACACGCTTTCAGTGATTTCCAGCTCGAGCCGCGCTGGATTGATCCCGCTATGCGCTAGCGCATTGGCGACAATAGTCGGCAATTCGGGGTTCGAAAATTGCAGCGGTGAGACGTTGACAGCACAGCTCAGCTGTTCAGGCCAGGTCGCAAGATCAGCGCAGGCCGTGCGCAGCGCCCATTGGCCCAGACTGTCAATCAGTCCTGCATCCTCGGCAATCGGAATGAACTTGGCCGGGCTAAGCCACCCCCGCTTGGGGTGCTGCCAGCGCATCAGCGCTTCAAAGCCGACAATCTTCTCGCTGGCGGCATAGACCACGGGCTGGTAATACATTTGCAGGTCGCCGCGCGCGATGGCCTCGCGCAAGTCCTGTTCCAGTTCGGCGCGCTCTTCCGCGGCAGCGTGAAGGTCTTCGGCATAGAAGCGGAAACAGCCGCGCCCGGCATCCTTGGCGGCGTAAAGCGCCAAGTCCACATTGCGGATCAGCGCATCGCTCGTGGTGCCGTGTTCGGGGGCAAGCGCAATCCCGACGGAAGCGCCGATCACCACGCTCTGACCCTGGATCGAATAGGGCTGAGAGAGCGAATAGATGATTTCGCTGGCGATATAACTCAGGCGCTCGCGGGTTTCATGGCCGGGCACAATTACCTGGAATTCATCTCCGCCAAGCCGGCCGCAGCGACCCGCACCATCAAGCGCACGTTCAAGGCGCTGGGCAACCTGTTTGAGCAGCGCGTCGCCCGCCGGGTGGCCGAGGGTATCATTGACCTGCTTGAAGCGATCGAGATCGAGCATCAGCACGGCGCAGGCCCGCTCGCGCTCGCTTGGCGCTGCGAGGATTTGCTCGAGGATCTGACCCATCTGCACCCGGTTCGCAAGACCAGTAAGGGAATCGAAATGCGCAAGCCGGGAGACCTGCCGCTCGCTGCGGCGCTTTTCGGTAAGGTCGGTGCCGTGCCCTCGAAAGCCTGCGAAATTTTCGAAACTGTCGTAGACAGGGCGGCCCGTCAGCGCCCACCAACGCTCGTCATCTTGTGAGGTCGCGGCGCGCAATTCAATGTCTTGAAAGGCCGAGCGGGCCGAAAGGTGGAAGGCCAGCGTGCGCTCGGCATCGGTGGCGCCGGCGGCGCTGTCAACGATCTCAGATAGCAGGCGGCCTTGCAATTCCTCGCTGGTCTTGCCCAGCACGGCAGCGGCCTTGGGCGAGATGTAGGTAATCAGCCCGCGCCGATCGGTTTCCCAGAACCAGCCCTGCCCGCTTTCCTCAAAACTGCGCAGAATATCTTCAGCCCGCGCCGCAACCCGTTCGCGCGCCTCGCGCTCCCCCTGGATCCGTTCGGCCCTGGCCAGTTCGAGCCGCGCAATCAGCATCATCGCAAGCGCTGCGCCCACCAAGGCGACCAGCGTTGCCGGGCTAGGATCGATCATGGCGAAGGCCGACCACGTCGCAATCTTGGCGCAGAACAGCGGAAGGATCCGCCCTTCGAACATCGCCGCTGCTGCTGCGCCCAAGACAATTAGGGTCGCGACAGCCCATTGCCAATCAAGCCCTTCGCTCACCCATTGTGAAAAGGCATAGCCTGTCGCCGCCATCGGCACGATGATGGTAAGCAGCACCAAGCCGAAGCGCAGCAGACGCGATGCGTCAGGACGCCGTTCGAGGGGGGGCAACAAATGAACCAGTGAACACCAGCAGCACCGCAACGGCAGCCGCCATGACAACGCCATTTCCGGGAAGCCCTCCGGCCACCACGCCTGACACGGCAAAACAGCCGACCAGAAATGCCGCCATGGCACGGGTTTTCTGCGGCAGGATGAATCGCTGATCACCGGCGGTTGGCTGCCATTGGGGAGAAGGCCTGTGCTTTCCCGCTGCGCGCTCGGGATTGCGCCTTTCGTGTCCCACGCGTTTTTCGCCAAGCAAGGCCCCATCCGCAACGGCTTTCAACTGGCCGCGCGGAAGCCTGCCAACCTGATTGGGCGTCACAAACTTGCGGCGAACGTGTTGGGACATGCCCCCCCACTTGCCATAAGACCACTTTGAAAAGGTTAACCCAGCGGGCTTGCAACTTGCATGACCTCAAGTCATGTTCGCTCTCCCAAGCCGATGAAGACGGCCAGAGCGCAACAAGAGAGGTGACGCGGCGCGCCAAGCGGACGCTACACCCCAACCGATCGAGGATGAGATGGCAAGCAGCGACATAAAACTGGAAAACGAGGCAGCCCAATCCACCAATGCACTCGGCCCTTTGATTGGTGTTGCGCGCGAGGATTTTGTCAGCGCTGTCGCCCTGCTGCTGCGCGAAACCGCAAGCGATCCGATGCGCGCGATCAAGCACACCCAGGCCATGGCCGAGGATATGGTTAAGATCCTCACCGGCAAGAGCGAGCTTGCGCCCGATCCCAAGGACAAGCGCTTCATGGATCCGGCCTGGCAATACAACCCGTTTTTCCGGGCAGGCGCGCAATATTATCTGGCCGTGCAGAAGGGCGTGAGAAACTGGTTGGAGGAGCTTGAGCTTGATGAGCTTGAGCGCAACCGCGCCAATTTCATCGCCAACATCATCCTTGATGGCCTTGCTCCGACCAATACCCTCATCGGCAACCCGACCGCGCAAAAGCGGGTGATCGATTCAGGGGGGCTGAGCCTCATCAAGGGGCTGCAAAACGCTTACAACGATCTCGTCAACAACAAGGGGATGGTCAGTCAGGTTGACAAGCGGCCCTTCAAGCTGGGCGAGAATATCGCGACCTCGAAAGGCGCGGTGGTGCTGCGGACCGAGATGATGGAACTCATCCACTATGCTCCGACAACCGAGGAAGTCTATGAAATTCCCCAGCTCACCATCCCGCCGCAGATCAACAAGATGTATATCAACGACCTCTCCCCCGATAAGTCGGTGGTCAAATGGCAGGTCGACAACGGCATCCAGACTTTCGTGATTTCCTGGCGCAATCCGTCGAGGGATCAGGGCCACTGGAACATGACCGACTATGTCAATTCCTGCCGTGAGGCCATGGAGGCGGTGGCCGCAATCACGGGCGCGAAGAAGGTGAACGTGTCGGCCGGGTGTTCGGGTGGGCAAACCGCCGCGATGCTGGCGAGCAAGCTCGCCGCCGACAAGTCCGACCTGCTGGGCACGCTCACGCTAATGGTCTGCGTGCTCCACCCCAAGGCGACTGATATCGAGGCAGCCTCGCTCGTCAGCGAAAACGGGATGAAGCTAGCCCGCCAGCGCGCCGAAAAAGCTGGCGTTATCAAGGCCGATGATCTCGCGCGCGGCTTTGCCTGGCTGCGCCCGAATGATCTTATCTGGAACTATGTGATAAACAATTACCTGCTTGGCGCTGATCCGCCCGCCTTTGATGTGCTGTTCTGGAATGCGGATGCGACCAACCTTTCAGCCAGCCTGATGGGCGATTTCCTCACGATCTACGAAACTCTCGCCTTCACCAAGAAGGGCGAGGTCGAGATGGTGGGTCACAAGGTCGACCTGTCGAAGGTCACCAGCGACTTGTTTATACTTGGCGGGGTGACGGATCACATCACCCCGTGGAAGGCGACCTATCGCTCGACACAGCTATTCGGATCCAAGGATGTCACCTACGTCCTCAGCCAATCGGGCCACATGCAGGCGATCCTTAACCCGCCGACCAATCCCAAAGCCAAATATTTCGTGCAGAAGAAGCAAGGCGCCTTGCCCAAGACTGCTGATGAATGGCTTGCCGGGGTTGAAGAGGTCAAGGGCAGTTGGTGGCCGTTCTGGATGGAATGGGTGCAGGCCCGCTCGGGCAAGAAGAAGGCTGCGCCTGCCGAACTCGGCAATGCGACTTATCAGCCGCTTGATCCGGCACCGGGACTCTACGTGGTCGAGGAAGTCTGATACAGGAATTGCGCTCCCAAGGCGCATCCCCGCGCCGGCAGAGGGCGTAACATCTCATGGGCGCGTTCGTGAGGGATCGATGAACGCGCCCACCCGGTGCCTTGGCGAAGGCGCTCGAAAGGACGGATTTGCGTGGCAGATGCAATGAATGATGCGGCCGTTTCGATGGAGCAAGTTGGCGGGCGGACGCTACGGACTGCTGCATGGCGGCTTGATGAGCCTTCCGATCATCCACCGATTTTGTTCTTCAACGGGATCGGCGCCAATATCGAAGCTGTGGCTCCTCTTGCCGCAGCCATGCCCGAGCGCGGGTTTATCATGTTCGACATGCCGGGCACCGGCGAATCGCCCGATCCGCTGATCCCGTACAATCCCTTCACCATGAGCTGGACGGCAGCCCAGATCCTCGGGAAATACGGGCTTGATCAGGTCGATGTGATGGGCGTTTCATGGGGTGGTGCAATGGCGCAGCATTTTGCGCTGCAGCATCCCGGCCGCACCCGCAAGCTGACCTTGATCGCCACCACGCCGGGCATGGTGATGGTGCCGGGCAATCCTGCGGCTTTCACCAAGATGGCCAATCCACGCCGCTATATCGACCCCGAGTTCATGAACGAGCATTTTGCCACCTTGTACGGCGGGGTCGACAGGGACGGCGCCGAACACCAGAAAGACAGCCATATTGGCCGTCTCAAGCCCCCAAGCCCGCGCGGTTATCTCTATCAGCTGATATGCATGTTGGGCTGGACAAGCCTTCCTGCCCTGCCCTTCCTCGGCAAGGAAACGCTGATCATGATGGGTGAGGATGATCAGATCGTCCCCGTCATCAATGGCAAGATCCTCAATGCCATGATCCCGCGCTCGCGTCTGGTAACCTTCGCGGGTGGTGGACACCTTTTCCTGCTGACCCATGCCGATGAAAGTGTCGCAGCCATCCGTGAGTTTCTCGATGCGCCCGAGGCTGAGAAAGGCGGCAAGCGCGCGGCAGCGTGAGGCCTCGCCTCGCGCCATCAGCGTGTTGCGGAACAAAGCGCATGGAGCCTGTTTGGACAAGATAGGGCAATCCAGTCGGCTAGCCGCCCCAGTCTGGTTGCCATGAAACGGGAAACGCGACAGGCTCCAGCCGTCTGAACCCTTCAGGCCGCCTCGTGAAGGTCACTGCTGCCCTTGCGCTGCTGACACGCCTGCTTGTGCCGGTACATTGCCTGATCAGCGCGGCGCAGCACCTCGCCAACATCTTCATTAGGGGTCAAAGGCGCGGCATGCCCGACTGCTGCACCCACCATAACGGCTTGTTTCACAACCTGAAGATCCACCGGAGCCGCGATAGTCGCCACGATCCGGTCGATGATCTGCTGCGGGTGAATGTCTGCATGCAACGCGCTCGCCAGAATGGCAAATTCATCGCCGCCAAGCCGGGCAACGCAATCGCCGCTGCGCACGAGCCTTTGCAGCCGGTGCGCGCACACCACCAGCAATTCATCACCCGCATCATGCCCAAAGCTATCATTGATAGCCTTGAAGCCATTGAGATCAATAAAGAAAATATGATAGCAATCAGTCTTGCCTGATAGCTCGGCCAAGGCCTGATCAAAGCCGCGACGATTCATGCACCCGGTCAAATCATCGGTGTAAAGCTGGCCAATCAACCGTTCCTGATGTTGCCTTGCCTCCGTTACGTCCCAGCCCTGCGCCAATTGGACATGCGAATAGGGCCAGGTAAGCCTGAACCAGCGTACCGACCCGTCTGCATCATCAAAGCTGATCTCGTTTGCTCGCGCCCCCATACGTGGCAGGCAGGCCGCGGCCAGCCCCTCGCCAAAGGCTGCGGCCAGTTGCTTGCCGGGGCCATTGGCACGCTTGATCTTGCCATCAACGCCAAACAGGAAGGCGGGCTGCGCGCTTTCTTCCTGCGCACGCCAGGCCCATGCCTCCTCTGGGCTGAGATCGCCGCGGATGAAGTTTTGCATCATCGGGAAAATCCGGAATCGCTGCGCCAGCGTGGCGTTGGCAAGGATCAGAAAGCACGAGATCGCGTTTACCAGCGTGACAGGGACGCCGAGATAGACAGCCAGCGAGAAATGCGTGATCGCAATTGCCAGCAAGGCGGCAAGCCCGACCATGAGGAACCTGCTTCCCGATGTTGCAATCGCGCCGCAAGCCATGCCCAGCGCTGCCGCCAACATCGCAAGCGCCGTGTTCCAGCGATCCCCCCGCGCGCGCTGGGCGGGATAGTCCTGCGCGGCCGACTGGGAAGCAATCGCCAGCACGCTGGCCCTGCTGGCAGTATCGGCGTGCGGCAGATAGGCCCGGGTCAGGCCCACTTCGGGACTGGCTGAGATGATCACCTTGCGACCTGTTGCGCGCACTTTGCCCACGAACACATCATGGGCCGAGGCCCGCTCATAGCGGCTGTGATCAATCCGCAGATCGAGCGGAACGCTATGCGTGACGGCCTTACCAGTCGCGAGCCAGATCGCCGGATTATTGCCGCGCTCCCTGCCCTCGCGGCCGAGCATGCGGTGCCAGCCATCGGCATCGGGCGTAAGCCGCCCGTCGAGCAGGGTGGCCGCCTGCGCATAGCGTGCGGCTGGAACATCATGCGGGCCAAAACCCGTCACCAGCCCGAGTTGCCCAGGGCCAAGGCGCTCCATCACCTCGGCCCGCTCGCGCTGCACCTCATCCTTGATCTCGCGATCAGCGGAAAAATCGAGCAGAACACGCTCGGGTTGCTGTGCTGCAATCTGGGCAAGCAAGCGGGTGAGATTGGCACGCGAGAGCGCCGGACGGCCATAATCAATCACGTCCTGCGAAGTGATTTCAATAAGCAGATAATCCGGATCGGCGAGATGCGCCTGCGGCACCAGGAGCCCGTCTGAAATGTGTCGATCGGTGGTTGAGGCAGGCTGGACAAATATCAGCAGCACGCAAAGCCCGATCCCCAGCATCAGCGACTGCGCCCATGCTGCGCAGCGCGGCAAGGCCGCAATCATGGCGAGTTCGGGGCGGTTCGCGATCATACCTCCACCCTACCGCGCCCAGCTTGAAGCAAGGTTACCGGCGCGTGCGGATGGCTTGCCCGCGCCTTGGAACGAGATTTTCCCAGACCGCACAGTCAAGGTGCGGTGTTGTTCGACGGCGGGAGTTCATCAGCCGCCTCCATTCGCGTGCTGATCGTTTCAAACGTGCTGCCCAGCGTTGCGCCAACCTGCGATAATGCTTGCACAGCGGCCACTGCAATAAGCGCTGCCAGAAGCCCGAACTCAATCGACGCAGCACCGCGCTGGCACCGCGTCAGCGATGCGCGGGCGCTCTGGATATCGGAAATCAGATCGCGCGGCATCCTTGCAGGGTTAGCCACAGGGATTTTACGATGCTTTCACAGACAGAGTAAAATCCAGGTGAAGCTGCACGCTGCACCCGCGCTGGGAAACCCGCCCGAAGGGCAGGCTCTATTGGTTGCGACTAACCCCGCATTGCCCTGCCTTGGGGAGCCGCCCTGCTTCAGCGAGGGCTGCTGCGGCCTCGCGCGGGCGGTCAGTGGCAAGGATATCGACCCCGTCCCTGCCAAGCTCGGCATAACGCGCGTTGATCCCGTAGCGCTCGATCACCGCGTCCATTGCATAGGGCGGCCGGCCAAGCGTTCCAAAGATCACCTCGATATCCGCCTTGTCGAGTTCGCGATAAAGCTCCGGCTTGGGTAAACGCGTGCCGGTAAAGGCGACCATGCGGTTTTCCGGAATGCCCGCCGCCTTCAATGCAGCCACATCCGCAAGGCTGTCCACCGAGACCGAAATCAGCATTTCGGGCGCGGTGCGGTGGAGTGCCGCTGCCTGTTCCACTGTATAGGCAATAAGGATGACAGCCTCACCCATTCCCGCCTCGCGGATCGCGGCAACGACCTTGGCGTAATCAGCCGAGCGTTTGAAATCAATTTGGAGAATGGTGCGTCCCTTGGCCCAGGCGAGCGCCTGTTCCAGAGTGGGAATGGCATAGGGCGTCACCCAGCCCCAATTATCCTTGAGGCGCAGTTGGCTGAGCACCGCCCAATCCTGCGCCGCTGCCTCGCCGCTGCCAGTCGTGGTGCGATCCAGCGTGTCATCATGCAGCAGAAAATGGACGCCGTCGCGGCTCTGGCCGACATCGACTTCCATGATCGCAGGGGCCGCCATCAGCAACGCATCCATCGTGGGGATCGCATTTTCGGGAAGGCCTGGCGTCGGCCCGCCGCGATGGGCCGAGATCAAGGTCTGACCCGCCGCTTCGAAGCAATCAAGCATGGCTGAAAGGTCGCTTTCAGGAACAAGCCGCCAAGGCCCCGCATGATCCTGCGCCGCAAGGGGTGCGCCAAATGCCGCACAGGCCAGAAAAGCCACCATCCGCGTACCCATGGCGCTGCTCAATCCCATATTCCTTGTCCTTTTTCCTCGCGAATTTGGCGGCCCTCGCCCCTCTTGTGAGGCAGCGCACTTTGCTTCATCTTCTTCCCCATAAGGGAGAGGACAGATGGCGCAATATGACCTGATCATTCGCGGCGGAACAATCATTGATGGCACGGGTGCTGCGGGCTTTGTCGGCGATGTGGCGATCAAGGACGGGCTGATCGTGTCGGTCGGCGCGGTTTCCGGCGCTGCAGATCAGGACATCGACGCGCGCGGAAAAATCATCGCGCCCGGCTTTGTCGATATCCACACGCATTATGACGGGCAGGCGACGTGGGACGCGGAGATGGCCCCGTCGAGCTGGCACGGTGTCACCACCGTAATCATGGGCAACTGCGGCGTGGGCTTTGCGCCGGCCCGGCCCGATCGCCACGATTGGCTGATCAGCCTGATGGAAGGTGTGGAGGATATTCCGGGCACGGCGCTCGCCGAAGGGATGACATGGGATTGGGAGACTTTCCCCGAATATCTTGATGCGCTGGAAAAACTGCCGCGCACAGTCGATATCGGCACGCATGTTCCCCACGGCGCGGTGCGAGCCTATGTGCTGGGTGACCGCGAACAGCCGGGCGCGGTGCCGACCAGTGCCGAGATTGCTGAAATGGCGCGGATCGTCGAGGAGGGCGTGCGCGCGGGTGCTTTGGGCTTTTCAACCTCGCGCACGGTCTTGCACAAATCGGTAGATGGCGAACTGGTGCCCGGCACCACTGCAACCGCTGAGGAATTGATCGAAATCGGCCGCGCGATGGGCCGTGCTGTGGCGGCAGGCGGCCACGCCGTATTCGAAATGGCGAGCGATTTGAAGCGCGAGTGGAATGAATTTGCATGGATGGGCAAGCTATCGCGCGAGGCCGGCATTCCGGTTACCTTCGCCGCGCTCCAATCTATCGCCAAGGAAATGCCCCTGGATGAACAGATTGCTGCAATGCGCGCCGAAAACGACAATGGTGCCAATATCGTCGCCCAGATCGCGCTGCGCGGCAATGGCATCATCATGGCCTGGCAGGGCACGGTAAACCCCTTTGCTTTCCGCCCCAGCTGGCAGGCGATCAAGGATTGGCCGTGGGAAGCACAGCGCGCAAAGCTGCTCGATCCGGTCTTCAAGGCGCAACTCTTGTCGGAGGCGAACGACTATTCACACGCGCCCAAGGACATCCTTGGCCTGGTGATGGTGATCACTCAGGGCTGGGCACTGCAATACGAAATGGATCCCGATTTCGATTACGAACCCGGCCCCGAGGCCAGCATCAATGCGCGCGCCGCCGCAGCGGGTGTTGCACCACAGGAATATGCCTATGATCTGCTTTGTGCAGATGAAGGCAAGGGTATGATCTACCTGCCGATCTTGAATTACGCCGAAGGCAATCTCGACTTTCTCCATCCGCTCCAGCATGCCGATGACACAGTCAATTCGCTGTCTGACGGCGGCGCGCATTGCGGCACGATCTGCGATGCGGCCTCGCCCACCTTCATGCTCGAACACTGGGTGAAAAACCGCAAACGCGGAAAGCGCATTTCTCTTGAACAGGCGATCAAGCGCCAGTGCCGCGACACAGCGCTGCTTTATGGGCTGGAAGATCGCGGCGTCATTGCGCCGGGATATCTTGCCGATCTCAACGTCATCGACATGGAAAGGCTGAAGCTTGGCAAGCCGTGGCTTGCCTTTGATCTGCCCGCCGGCGGCAAGCGGCTGCTCCAGCGTGCCACAGGCTATGTCGCCACGATCAAGCGCGGGGTTGTCACCTTCCGAGAGGGGCAATGGACGGGCGCAGCGCCGGGCGGGCTTATTCGCGGTCCGCAGCGCGCACAGCTGCGCGAGGCCGCCGAATAGCAGCCCTTCCAGTCATCATCCTGTAAGGTGGAAGGGGTTAGGCGCGGGAGCCCTCTCAGGATCCTCGCGATGATTACACTTGTGCAGCGCCTTGCCGCCGCGTCACTCTTTGCTGCTGTCGGACTTGCCGCGCCCGCCGCCGCCAGTACCGTGGGCGGCGCACCGCTTATCCCCGAACCCATGGTGTTCGACATGATTCGGCCGCTCGCCGCACCCAGAGGCGAATTGGAAGCCAATGCGCTTGCCCTTTTCCCGCTGAATGCCCGCGGCGAGGATATCGATTGGGCTCCCGAGATCGAATATGCCTTTGCCAACGGATGGGCTGCAGAGTTCGAACTGCCCTTCGATAACGAGCGTCTGACGGGGTATAAATTCGCGCTGCAGGGGACCATAGGCACCTTTGCCCAAAAGCGCGGTGTGCACGGGGTGCAGGCGATCGCCGTGGTGGACCGCGAAACCGGGCGGCTCGATACCTCCCTGCTCTACATCGCGGGCGTGCGCTATTCGGAAAAATGGAGCACGCTCACCATGGTAGGCCTCAACCGCCCGGCTGATCCGCCTGTGCCCGGCGCGCGCCGCGATGATGCGCTGCTGATCAATCACAGCCTGTTTTACGATGCTGGCAAGCATACTGTAGTGGGCGTGGAAACCAATCTTCGCAGCGGTCGTGCCAGCACCAAATGGCTGATGATGCCGCAGGTTCACCAGCGCCTGTCCGAAAAGGTCATGATTCAAGCTGGGCTTGGCGCACAAAAGGTACCTCAGCGCGCGGCGCACCCGACAGCCGCCGTGCGGCTTATCAGAGAGTTTTAAGGTTCGATCACAATCCCTTGGGATGGATCGACTTTACCAGCTACCATCTCGGTGAAAACCCGGCGCGCTTCCTCCAGGCCGGCAAGCCGCCTGACCGCAATCGTCCCTTGGCTCGCGGCAAGGAACCTGCGCCAGGCTGCGGCCATTTGGCGGGTTGCCTCGGTAGTGCCCAACTCCTTGAACAGCGCGACCGCATGATCCGGAGCGAAGAACAGCACGGGCCTGGGCCCCGGCATTGGTGTGCCAGCACCCAGAGTGGAGCGCGCCTCGATATGCGTTGCGCCTACGAGGCAGGAATAATTGAGCCGGTCGCCCAGATGCCTGTGCACCTGTCCGAGCAGCCCGGCATTGCCGGCAAAATCCACGCTGACCGATTGCTGCGGCGCAATCGTGGCAATCGCATCATAGGCCACCACCTGATCATAGAGCCCGCTTGCCTCGACAAAGCCCACATTACGCGGAGAAGTAAGGCCTATCCGCTTGATTTGCGGAGACCTATCACGCGCGACACTGGCAAGGCCCAGCGCGGTCTTTGACGAGGCGGATGTCACAACCAGCTGGCTCGCCTCGAACCATCCGTTGGCGCGAAGGAAATATTCGATCAGAAACCCGGTGCGAAACAGCGGGCCAAAAATCATCCTTTCACCCTCGTGGGCAGGGTCGTGCTCTGGATCGGCGGCAAGGCGGGCATACTGGTTGTAAATCGGGCTCATCGGCTCACGATGTTTTGACATGTCGATAAAGCCGCCGGGGCTGATCCTGCCGGGCAGCACATCGAGATGGCTGGCCATGGGCAGATAGCCATAGACCCGCTCACCCACCGCAATATCCGGGCAGCGGCTTTCGATCACACGGGCATGGCCCCACATCGGCACGATGCCGAAACCGGCAGGCGCAGGGAAGAAATCCCAGTAGCGAAAACCATCGCCAACCACCGCATAGGTGACATTATTGGCGGTGATCGAGAAACTTTCGACCACAAGGCGCACCATGCTCTCGCCCAAAGCCGGCGCCTCGCGCGTGGCAAGCACTGTCTCAGCAAGCGCGCCCTTGCGAACATGGACCTCGCTGATCATCATGGCACGATCGGCGCCGCTCACACCCGCATCGGCATCAGCACATAAAGCGCAGGGCTGTGATCATTCTGGCGGATCAGCGTCGGCGCGCCGGCATCAGCAAGGTGCATCTCGACCGTGTCGCCTTCGATCTGATCGAGGATATCCTTAAGATAATTGGCGTTAAAGCCGATTTCCATGCCGTCCGCGCTGTAATCGGCCATCAATTCTTCGGTTGCCGTACCATTATCAGGCGAGGTGACCGAAAGCGTCACCTTGTCGCCTTCGAGCGCGATCTTGACCGCGCGGGTTTTCTCGGTCGCAATGGTCGCAACCCGATCAACGCCCGAACGGAACAATTTGGGATCGACCTTCAGCAGCTTGTCATTGGCGGTCGGGATCACGCGGCTGTAATCGGGGAAGGTGCCGTCGATCAGCTTGGAAGTCAGCACCACGCCGCCCTCCCCACCCAGCGTGAAACGGATCTTGCTGGCGGACAGATCAATCAGGACATTGCCGTCCATCGCTTCATCGAGCAGCTTGCGAAGCTCGCCCACGGCTTTTCGGGGCACGATCACATCGGGCATGCCGGCAGCACCTTCGGGGCGCGGCAGGGTGAAACGCGCAAGGCGGTGGCCATCGGTGGCAGCGGCCTTGAGCAGCGGCTCGTCCTCGTCGGTGACGTGGAGGAAAATGCCGTTGAGGTAGTAGCGGGTTTCCTCGGTCGAGATTGCAAAGCGCGTGCGGTCGATCATCTCGGCAAGCAGGCGCGCAGGCAGTTCGAAACTGGTCGGAAGATCGCCCTCGACAATGATCGGGAAATCATCGCGCGGCAAGGTCGGCAGCTTGAAATTGGCGCGGCCTGCCTTGACCTCAAGCCGGTTGTCGTTGGTGGTAAGGCTGACCTGGCTGCCTTCGGGAAGCTTGCGCGCAATATCGAACAGCAGGTGCGCCGACACCGTGATCGCCCCTGGTTGATCGACCGCTGCTGCGCTCATGGTTTCAACCACTTGCAGATCCAGGTCGGTCGCCATCACCCGCACACTGCCGTTATCGCTGGCGTCGATCAGCACATTGGACAGAATCGGAATAGTGTTGCGGCGTTCCACCACCGATTGCACGTGAGAGAGGCACCGCAGCAGCGTGGCGCGTTCGATGGTAGCTTTCATAGCCTTCGCCTATTGTTTCCCCATGTGGCATGGCAGCGGAGGAATCGCCGCCAAGCGCCAGAAAGTCGAGGTAAACCTTAGCGCACCTGAACAAACGGGCAAGTTTGGCGTGGAGCGGGAGCGGATTCGCTTGGGGATAAGGGCGCAAAGCCAGCCCCGTGAAAGACTTGCAGGATGCCGCTGCCTGCTACCTATCGAGATCGAGATCGAGATCGAGATCGAGTTGCTTGGCCACGGACACGCCCTCGCTGATGCTGATCATGAGAATCGAAAAATGCTTGAGAGTGACATCGTCATCGGGAATGAGCCTGGCCCCGCTGCGCCGGAACAGTTCATCCAGCACCGCGAGCCCATCCTGTGTGATCCCGGTCTCCGGCGCAAAGACTTTGTCATAACCACCGGCGGCCTTCACCAATGCGGTTATGGCCCCATCGAGCAACGCGATCGGATAGCCCGCCGCTTTGAGTTTCTTCTGGCTTGTCTCCATCAAGGAACGCACCAGCGCATAGCGAACATAGGCTTCTTGCTTGGGTTCGGGCAGTTCGTGTCTGATGGCACATTCCTGCGCCCTTTCAGCAAAAGCGGCAAAGGCATCATTGCCGGAATCGTCGGCAAAGTGCTCTGCATACAGCGCCTCGTGCATGTCCTGAGGCATCTCTGAAGTGACGCACCTTTCCTGCGCTGCGTCCAAAGCAGTGGCGGGTGTTGCCGCGAGCAGACCAGCCACCATCAATGCCAGCGGCGCGCCAAGGCTGCCAAGCCGCACAGAGTGCCCGCTATACTTCATCCCAGCATCGCCATGCCGCCGTTCACGTGCAGCGTTTCGCCGGTGATATAGGCCGCCTCCCGGCTGGCGAGGAAGGCAACCGCTGCCCCGATTTCGGCGCCCTCGCCCATACGGCCCATCGGAATGCGGCCATTGATGGCGGCCTGCTGCTTGTCATCAAGCGCGGCTGTCATCGCCGTGCGGATGAAGCCAGGCGCGACGCAGTTCGCCGTAATTCCACGGCTGGCAACTTCCTGGGCGAAGCTCTTGGTCATGCCGGTGAGGCCGGCTTTCGCGGCGCAATAGTTCATCTGGCCCGGATTGCCCGTCGCCCCCACCACCGAGGTGATGTTGATAATCCGGCCAAAGCGCGCCTTCATCATCGGTTTGGCTGCTGCCCGCATCAGGCGGAAGGCGGATTCAAGGTTGATCGCGATTACCTCGGCCCATTCCTCGTCCTTCATCCGCATGCCGAGATTGTCGCGGGTGATACCGGCATTGTTGACCAGAATGTCGATGCTGCCCAGCGTATCAAGCGTCGCCGGGATCAGTTCCTCGACCTGCACCTTGTCAGCCAGATTGCAGGTGATCTCGACATGATCGCCGCCCACATCCTCGATCAATTGTTCGCGAAAAGCGCGCAGCTTGGCCCCGTTGGAGCCTGACAGCGCAAGGCGCGCGCCTTGCCGCGCCAACGCCTCGGCAATGGCCGAGCCGATCCCGCCGCTCGCGCCGGTCACCAGCGCGTTCATGCCAGCCAGCTGAAACATAATCTATGTCCTCTCTTACCGGGCCGAGGCGGCAGCGGGCGTAAAATCAACGCGGGCGAGTTCAGTGACCTTGCCGCGATCAAGCCGCCCCTCGACCAGTTCATAGCCCATGAGTGCGAATATCCTTTCGCCATAGAAGATCGGGCGGGCATTGCCATACCAATCCGTACACGAGGCAAGGCAGTTATCCGCCACCGCGCGTTCTGCATTGGCATCAAGCTGGCCTGCGGGCGACAAGACACGATCATCGCGGCGCAGGAAGAAAATGCTGCTGCCCGCGCCCAGAAACCGCGCATTGGGATGGCGCAGCGCACGCGCCACCGGCAGCCCGAGCGTCCCGCTTGCCCCATCGCTCTTGGCATCAGCGCGGAAGAAATAGGCATGGCTGCGGTTTTCCCCCTCGCTCGTGCCGGGCAGCGCATAGGCATCTAGCAGGCGCGGCGGACCGTCCAACGCGACCGGCTGAAACACCAGTGCATTATCAGGAGTTTGCCCGATCACCATCGCATCAGCGCCCATTTGATCGATCCGGGTGACCGAAAAATCAATGTCCAGCTCGGCAACCGATCGGTCCTTGAGGCTGACCACGCGCATTCGAGGCGGCGGGGCCACCGCCTCGCCCCTGCCGCCTGCCACGCCCCGCCGTTGCTGCGTCCCGCCATAGAGCAAATGCCCGCCCACATAGCGGTTCTGCAAGCCCCACAGCCCCTTGCCTCCGGGCAGGGGCTGATAGAGCGCCTTTTCTGCCATGCGCGAGCCATTGCCAAAGCGACCAAGCGGCAGGCGCAGCAGCGCCAGATCGCCCCTTCCCAACTCGGGCTGCCACATGCCATCGCCACCGGTATCAGCGCGCACGAGCACATGGAGCACGCCGCCGCTTTCCAGAAAGCTGAACTGGTCGGTCGGATTGCCGACCACGCCGACCGCCTGAGGCGCCTTGCCATCAAGCGGAATACGATAGGCCATGCCGCGCCGGTCTTCATCCTCGTCCCAGCGAGTCTGGAAAATCTCGCCTGTCCAGACAAAAACGGCATCGCGCGCGACATAGAAATTGCGGGAAGCTGAACCCAGCACCGCGGTTGAATTGCAGGCAAGCTGCACTGCCGCCAGATCACACGATGTCACGGCATGGATGGCCTCGATCTTGGGCCGCTTGGCCCGGCGCAGCATTTCGGCAACATAGATTCGGCGCGGATTGGCGAGAATTTCAAATCCTGCCCCGGGCCCCTTTTCACTCCAGCGGCGCAGTGCCGGAAGGCTTGCCTGGAAATCCCCATCATCGCTCAGATCGAGATCATGCGGCGTAAAGACCACAAGCCGGGTACCGATCAGGCGCGAGGCATAATTGCGGCTTGAATAGTAATCATGCGAGCGCAGGTGGTGGGTATCGAGATAGGTCAGCTTGCCGCTGTCCGATATGCGGAACCGGTTGATCTCGGTTCCGGCGCGGGCATAGTTGAAGCCGATCACCACCACCAGATCGCCGGTGATGAGCATTTCATCATACCATGCGCCCCGTCCGCTCCTGTCGGACGGCGGGAAAGCGTCGATGGTATCCACAGTTTTGAGGCCATTATTGCGCGTGTCGATGGTGAATAATCGCCCGCGTCGCAGCACCACCAGGTGGCTGCCATGGGTTTTGACAATCCCGCCTTCATCAACCCCTTGGGTTTGGTTGTTGGTGATGGACGGCGCATCAGGCGCGGAGGCTGCCGCTGTGCGCGCGCTTTCGACCACGGGCGCTGCCGTCGCCATGGCTGGCGGCGCAGCAGGAGGCGGCGGTGGCGGCACGGCAGCATAGACGCGCTGCTCGGCGCGACTGGCACGTTTGAGGAAGGCCTTGAGTTCGGATTCGCTGGCAAAGCCACGCATCGCCGACTGGGCATTGGCCGCCTCTGCCAGCAACGCCCCTGCCATGCCGGCCAAGCACACCGCGCCGGCCAAAAATCCGCGCAACAGCTTCATAAACCCCTCCCCCCACCAGCGTTACGAATAACGCATGGCTAGGCTCATGCAACTGTGCGCCAGCTGAACGCGCGCGGCAGGCCGCGTTCAGCTGATGCTTTTGGCAAAAGCCTCAAGATCGCTCATGGTAACGAGACTGAGACACTCGGCCTCTTTCACTGTACGTGCGACCATAGGCGACAGCACCTTGGCGCCCAGTTCGACGAATTGCGCAATCCCATCGGCGTGCATCCTTAGCATGCTTTCGCGCCACCGCACCCGGCCAGTGACCTGCTCGACCAGCAGCGCGCGTTCCTCGTCCGGGTCGCGCACCTGCGCGGCGGTCACATTGGCATAGACCGGCAGGGTGAACGGACCCGGTGACGTGGTCTCGAGTGCTTCGGCCATGGCAGCGGCCGCAGGCGCCATCAGCGAACAGTGAAACGGCGCGGAAACCGGCAGGATCACCGCGCGCTTTATTCCGTGTTCCTTGGCAAGCGCGGCTGCGCGCTCGATTGCGCCGCGATGGCCGGAAATCACGACCTGGGAAGGGTCATTGTCATTGGCAACTTCGCACACCTCGCCTTGGGAGGCAGCGGCTGCCAGTTCCGCAGCTTTGCCTAAATCGGCACCGAGAAGCGCGGCCATTGCGCCTTTACCAATGGGAACAGCTTCTTGCATTGCGGTGCCGCGCAGCTTCAAAAGGCGCGCTGTATCTGCAAGACCGAAAGACCCGGCCGCACACAAGGCGCTATATTCGCCGAGCGAATGACCGGCCACGCAGGCGCCGTGTTCGGCAATGCTGACGCCGAAATCTCGTTCGAGCACCCGCACCGTTGCCATCGCATTGGCCATGATCGCAGGCTGCCCATTGGCAGTCTTGAGAAGCTCCTCCTCCGGGCCTTCATGCATCAGCCTGGAGAGATGCTGCGAGAGCGCCTCGTCAACCTCGCCAAACACCTCGCGCGCCGCTGCGCTGGCGGCGGCGAGTTCGGCACCCATGCCGACTTTCTGGCTACCCTGACCCGGAAATAGAAACGCGCGCATGAACAGACCCTCTTGTGCTTCTCGTGGCGCGGCGGGCTAGTGCTGCTGCGGCGGGCTGGCAAGCCCAAAGGGCACAACCTTGTTGGCAGAGGTGTGCCCGATTTCCGCACGGCCGAGGTAAGGAATGCCGGCGCGGGCGCACCAATATTGCGCGATCTCCTCTTCGTTCTGGCCGAAATCCACATAGTTTTCGGGGATGTCGGTGATGCTGCCAAGCCTCAGCCCGGCAAGGCGCGGCAACACGCCCGCAAGGTGGAAAAAGATTCGGTCGATCGCATAGAGATGTTCCGACACTTCCTCGACCATGACGACATGACCGGAAAGATCGGGCATCAATTGCGTGCCCGAAAGCATGGACAAGGTGATCAGATTAAAGGCCGCGGTCGGAGTCGCCCCATCGACGCTGGGTTCAACACCGCTGGTGTCCCCCTGAAACCACTTGAGCACCCGGCGCAGCGCCTCGCGCCCGCCTTCGCTGCGCGCGCTCACCGGCATGGAGCCGTGCACGCTTTGCCCGATACCATTGCGATAAAGCGCGGCGAGCAGGTAGCCGCAATCGGAAAAGCCGACATAGCTCTTGGCGCGGGCATGGGCGTTCATGCGGGCAATCGCGGCCTCGGCAATGCGGTTCGAACCATAGCCGCCCTTGGCAAACCAGACTGCATCAAATGCTGGGTCATTGGCGCAATCGAGCAGCGCTGTGAGCCGCACCAGATCATCGCCCGCAAAATGCCCCGCGCGCGCGAAGCATTGTTCATGGAATGTCACGCGATGCGCGGGAAACTCGGCCGCCACCAGCGCTTCGAGCGCGCCGGCCTGTTCGCGCGTGATTGGTGTTGCCGGTGCACAAATGGCGATATTCGTCATTTGGCTAACCTAGGGCGCTTGTCAGGTTTGACGCAAGCCAATACCCATGCGCTTATGGGATACACGGGCGAGGCCGGGTCGCTTGCAGGCCGGCCGTTCTTCTTTTGCGGTATCGGCGGATCGGGGATGCTCCCGCTTGCCCAGATCGCTGCCGGCCTCGGCCATGCGGTGGCCGGCTCCGATCGCAGCCGCGATCAGGGGCGCACACCTGAGAAATTCGCGTGGATGGAAGCAGCCGGCTTTGCCTTGTTTCCGCAAGACGGGAGCGGCGTGACCTCGCGCGACCAAGTCCTGATCGCCTCGGCTGCCATCGAGGACACTGTGCCCGAAGTCTTGCGCGCAGGGGAATTGGGCTGCCTCAGGCTGAGCCGTGCAGAACTGCTCGCCAGCCTCTTCAACGCCGCAGGCGATGCCATTGCAATCGGCGGCACCTCGGGCAAGTCCACCACCACAGCAATGATCGCCTGGATCCTGCATGAATACGGCTTTGATCCCACGGTGATGAACGGCGCGGTGATGAAGAACTTTGTCACGCCCGCCAATCCCTATGCCAGCGCGCGTGTCGGCCGCTCTGATCTGTTTGTGAGCGAGGTTGATGAAAGCGATGGGTCCATCGCGCTCTACCGGCCCAGTATCGCGGTGCTGCTCAATGTCAGTCTTGATCACAAGAGCATCGAGGAATTGCGCGTGCTGTTCGGCAATTTCGTGGCCGCAGGCGGCACCGCCGTCATCAATCTCGACAGCCATGAAGCGGCTGGTCTGACCAAGCGTGCCGCGCGCCTTGTCAGCTTTGGCCTGCACAACGCGACGGCGGACATCACTGTTGATCCCGACTCCATCGACGAAAGCCCGCTCGGCATCCGCGCGGCGGTGATCGACAACCGCAGCCGCGAGGTGTTTCCGCTGATCCTGCCGATGCCTGGCCGCCATAATCTGGCAAACGCACTGGCAGCGATCGCCTGTGCGAGCGCGGCCGGCATCGCGATCAACTATGCGGTTTATGCGCTGCGCTCCTTTGCCGGTCTGGCGCGGCGCTTTGACATCATCGGCACCTCGCCTGCGGGGGTCATGGTCATCGACGATTTCGGCCACAATCCTGAAAAATGCGCTGCGACCCTGCGGACGCTCAAAGCCACCCCGGGGCGCGTGATCGCATTTTTCCAGCCCCACGGCTATGGCCCACTGCGCCAGATGGGAGAGGAGCTCGCCCGCACCTTTGCCCGTGAACTGGGGCCTGAGGATCAAACCCTTGTGTGCGACCCGGTCTATTTCGGCGGGACCGTGGATCGCAGCGTAGGTTCGGAGCGGATTGTCGCGCTCATCAACGCGGCAGGCGGCCACGCCGAACATATCGCCGCACGCGAGGATTGTGCCACGCGCATTCTCGAAATCGCCCGCGCCGATGACCGGATTGTCATCATGGGGGCGCGCGATGACACTCTCACCGAGTTCGCCCAATCGTTGCTCGCCCGCCTGCCTTGAGCCCATATGGGCGCGCGGTGCGCCATGCCCGCTGGATGCTGGGCGTGCTGGCGCTTGCCATCCTGTTTGTTGCAGTGATCGAGAGGTTTGTCGGCCATTCGCATCTCGCCTTTGCCGCAGCGATCATTGCGCTGATCGCGGCCAATTCGCGAATGCTCACGCATAATTGCCCCAATTGCGGGAAAAACCTGTTTTTCAGGGGGCCGCTTGTCGTGCCTTGGCCAAGGCGAACGTGTTCGGCTTGCGGCCATGATTGCGACGCACCGGCCAAGACACCTTCCCAAAATCGCTGATGGCTCGTGAGTGGCTGGCGCGCTAGCCTTGAACCATGAAAGCGCATGATTTTTCGTTGAGCACACTGCTCTGGGCCAACGCCACCCGCCACAGCGCGCGCGAGGCCACGATTGATGGATCGCAGCGTCTCACCTGGGCGCAGCTGGCAGAGCGGGTCAATAATCTGGCAGGCTGGCTGCTGGCGCGCGGAATTGCGCCGGGAGACCGCATCGCGCTGTTGCTGACCGACGGCGCTCCCTTTCTCACCACCTTGCTGGCCGCCTCGCGGATCGGGGCGGTTGCAGTGCTCCTGAACTGGCGGCTTGCACCTGCCGAGATCGCTTGGATATGCGGCAATGCAGAGCCTGCCATGACCTTTGCCAATCCCCGCTTTGCCCACCTGCTGGCAGAGGCGCAGGCAGGTGAGATCCACCTCGTCGACGAGGCGCACCGAACCGACGGCTTTTTCGAGAGCGTGGTTGCCAATAGCCAGCAAGCTGTGCCCCCATCGCTCGATCTGGCGCCGGGCCGCCCGCTTTACATGATGTATACCAGCGGGACGACCGGCAAGCCCAAGGGGTGCCTCCAATCAGGCCATGCCGTGGCGACATCCGCCCTCAGCTTTGCGATGCATCGTCGCTTCACCCCGGCCGAGCGCCTGCTATCGATCAACCCGCTGTTCCATGTGGTAGGCATGCAGCAGGTCGCCGCGATGCTCGCCTGCGGAGGATGCAGCGTGTTTGCAGGACGCGATGATGACAGTGCCGCCGTGCTCGAACTGGTCCACCGCGAGGCATGCACCACCACCAGCGCCTTTCCGACAATCTGCTTTCCATGGATCACGATGAACCCGGTGCGCGATGGCGTGATGCCGCTCAACAATTACACCGGCGGTGCAGGCACGGGCCGCCCGCAGATGTATGAATTCATCGAACGTGACTGGGACGCGCGGGTGATCGGGGGTTATGGGCAAACCGAGATCTGCGGCTTTGCCACCTTCATCGACTATCCCGATATGCTCGAACATCCGCGCTCGATCGGCTGGACGCTGCCGCATCTCGAAATGGCGATCCTTGATCCCGATGGGCGTCAATTGCCACCCGGCGAAGAAGGCGAGATTTGCCTGAGAGGAGGTTCGGTCATGCTGGGCTATTGGCGCAACCCGGAAGCCACCGAGGCTGCCTTGGGCCATGGCTGGCTACGCACCGGCGATCTTGGCATGATGGATGAACGCGGGCTTGGTTACCTGCTGGGCCGCGCGAAAGAACTGATCAAGACCGGCGGCGAGAATGTCTACCCGGCTGAAGTGGATGCGGTCTTCGCTACCATGCCCGAAGTCGCTGATGCCGGGTGCTGTGGGGTTCCCGACAAGCAATGGGGTGAGGCAGTAAAAGCCTTCGTGGTGCTGAAACCCGGCCACGTTCTTACCCGCGAGGAAATCACCCAGCGCTTCAAGGGGCAGATTGCCGGATACAAACGCCCGCGCTACATCGAATTCGTCGATAGCCTGCCGCGCGACCCTCTTGGCAAGCTCTTGCGGCGCGAATTGTCGGCAAGGCCAGTCACGCCCGATCAGGCGGCTTGAGCATCCGACAGGTTGCGTAAAGACCGCTGACTGCCGATGATGGCGTCCCCATTCGCGTGATCATCGGCGCACAGCATGAATCCATTCCTATTTTTTCTGCTGGCCATTGGCGGCACCTGGCTTTTCTGGCTGGTTCCGATCGTCTTCGGATGGGACATCTGGCGAAATCCGGGGACATGGTTTCTCTATGCCGGCGGTGCTTGTGTGCCCTTGGCCGGTCTCGCTCTTGCACATCGGGCCGGGACGTTGAGAGACCTGATGCGACGTGTGATCGACCCTCGCTTGATAAAGCTGCGATGGTGGCTGATCATCGTGCTGCTGGTTCCTGTGGCCCACCTGCTGAGCAACGCACTTGCTGCGGCGTTGGGCGCCCAGCCTGCGATCCTGCAACTTTCTTCAGCGGCCACGAGGCCATGGCCCGCTCTGCTCGGTCTTGGCATGTTCCTGCTTATTCTCGGACCGCTTCCGGAGGAAATAGGTTGGCGCGGCTATGCGCTCCCGGCGCTGCTGGAACGGACCTGCGCCCTTTATGCCACGCTGACACTGGGGGCGCTGTGGTGTCTTTGGCATGTCCCGCTCTATTTCATGGCCGGCTATTATGAGCGGTTTGGCGGCGCGCCGGAGCCGCTTCTGTTCTTCGGCAACATCCTGATCGTCAGCTTTTTCTACACGTGGATCTTCAGGCACACAAAAGGCAGTGTTCTGGCTGCCGTACTGTTCCACTTTCTGATCAATTTCACAGGCGAAGTCCTGATGCTCTCGGCGACAGCCGAATGGATCAAGACCTGCCTGTTTGCGTGTGCCGCATTTGCGATCATGTGGTGCGAGTGGCCCGATTGGCGTCCGCGCGGCAAAGGCGAACTGCGCTCCGATCTTCGCGCCTGATGCAATCCCTGCTCGCGCGGTGCATGGCACGGCCCGCGAGAAAGGCAAATCAGGCGCGCGCCTCCTCCAGCGCCAGACGTCCCGCTTCCTCCCGCTCAAACGCGCGCTTGTAAGCTTCCCGCGCCGTCAGCCTTGCGCGGTATTCCTTCAAACTTTCCGGCACGCCATCATCCAGCCCCACGCTTTGCGCAAGGATCAGAGCATAGCCCACGCAGATATCCGCGATGGTAAAGCGGTCCGCACACAGGAACTCGCGCCCGTCAAGGCGCTGCTCCACCTTGATCAGGCGCTTGTGGAACCATTTGGCATAGGCCTCGCCCGCTGCCTGCAAGCCCTTGTCCTTCTCGAACAGGCAAAAGCGCATATAGACAGTCTGCGGGAAAGTGATCGTCGCATCCGCATGGTAGGTGAAATCGCAATATTCGGCATAATCGCGCTCGCCCGGCGCAATCGCGAGCGACGTGTAGCCTGACCGCGTCGCCAGATAATGGGCAATCGCGCAGCTTTCCGTAAGGCGGCTCTCTCCATCCACCAGCAAGGGCACGGTGCCCAGCGGATTGATCGCAAGGTAATCGGGCGCAAGATAGCGCGGCGGAAAAGGCAGGATCTTGAGGTTGATCGGGACGCCGGCTTCCTCGGCGGCCCAGGTTGCGCGAAGCCCGCGCGAGCGCGCGCAGGTATAAAGAACAGGTGTGGTCATAGCCCGTCAGCCTAGTGCGTTTCTTCGGCCCCGGCACCAAGCACTTTGTGCAGGATCACGGCAATGATGCTCCCCAACACCATCCCCAGCAGCGCGCTCAGGCCCGCATAGGTCAACCAGCCCAGCACCCCGCCTGCCGCCCCGCTTGCGCCTGCCACGGCATGTTCCGCGCCGTGAACAAAATCATGGATTGCGTGGAAACCAACCTCGTGCGTCCCATGCACGATAATGCCGCCGCCGACCCACAGCATCGCAACCGTGCCGATCAGCGAAAGCGCGGTGAGCAGGTGCGGCACAGCACGCAGCAGAAACGCACCGGTTGCACGGGCCAATTGGCCCGGCTTCTTCGTCAGATGAAGGCCGATATCATCGAGCTTCACAATCACCGCCACCGCGCCATAGACCGCACCCGTCACCGCCGCACCTACAATCGCCAGCACCACAGCCCGCATCACAAGGGTTTCCGCGGCGACCTCGGCCAGCGCAATCGCCATGATTTCCGCGGACAGGATCATATCCGTGCGGATTGCGCCTGCCACGCGCTGGTTTTCAAATGCTACCGGATCGGTGATCTCGTCTTCGAGCGTCTGGCCATGCTTGGCCGCGCCCAATTTTTCGAGGACTTTCTCCGCGCCTTCATAGCACAGGAACGCCCCGCCCAGCATCAACAGCCAGATGATCGCTCCCGGCAGGAACTCCGACAAGAGCAGCGCTCCCGGCAGCAGAAAGACAAGCTTGTTCTTGAGGCTGCCCTTTGCGATTTTCCAGATGATCGGCAATTCGCGCGCCGGGGAGAGGCCTGTGACATAACTTGGCGTGACGGCAGCATCATCGATCACGACGCCGGCCGTCTTGGTGCCCGCCCTGCCAGCCGCGACCGCGACATCGTCCACCGAGGCGCTTGCCGCCCGTGCAATCACTGCCATATCATCGAGCAGCGCGACCAATCCTGACGGCATTCACAAGATCCCCTGTTGCGCCGTTGAAATGCGCTCGCACTGGCGAGGGCGCAAGGGGGTGCTTGCAATGCTCCCCAAAATCTGTATGGGCACCCCCTTCATCGGGATGCGCCCGGTGATGCATGGAAGAAAGCCGGAGGGGCCCTGTTCGCATGAACGGATCAGCCAGCGATCGGCACGCAAGTGAAAGGAAACGGGAATGGCGCTCTACGAGCACGTCTTTCTCGCGCGTCAGGACCTAAGCCAGGCTCAGGTTGATGCGCTGGCGGCGCAAGCCACCGAAATCGTCGAAGCGAATAATGGCAAGGTCACCAAGGTTGAAACCTGGGGTTTGAAGTCGCTCGCCTACAAGATCGAACGCAACCGCAAAGCGCATTTTGTGCTGCTCAACATCGATGCGCCCGGCAATGTGGTTGCCGAACTCGAACGCCAGACCCGCATCAACGAAGACATCATCCGCTACCTCACCATCCGCGTGGATGAGCATGAGGTCGGCCCCTCGGTGATGATGCGTAAGAACGAACGCGAGCGCAAGCGCCGCGAAACCCGTGAGGAGCGTGACTGATGGCCCGCCCGTTTTTCCGTCGCCGCAAGTCCTGCCCGTTCGCGGCCAAGGACGCCCCCAAGATCGATTACAAGGACGTGCGCCTGCTGCAGGGCTTCATGTCCGAGCGTGGCAAGATCGTGCCCTCGCGCATCACTGCTGTGTCTGCCAAAAAGCAGCGTGAACTCGCCCAAGCGATCAAGCGTGCGCGCCAGATCGGCCTTCTGCCCTACATCGTGAAGTAAGAGGAGAAGAACACATGGACATCATTCTCCTTGAGCGCATCGAAAAGCTCGGCTCGATCGGTGACATCGTCACCGTCAAGGACGGCTATGCGCGCAACTTCCTGCTGCCGCAGAAGAAGGCCTTGCGCGCCAACGAAGCCAACAAGAAGGTTTTCGAAGCCAACCGTGCGCGTCTGGAAGCGGAAAATGCCGCGCGCCGCGCCGAAGCCGAAAAACTTGGTGAAAAGGTTGCAGGCGCCGAAGTGGTGCTGATCCGCGCCTCGTCGAACGCCGGCCAGCTCTATGGTTCGGTGAGCGTGCGCGACATGGTTGCTGGCCTTGCCGAACAGGGCCACCACATCGACAAGCGCATGGTCATCCTCGGCGCGCCGATCAAGACCATCGGCATCCACAATGTCACCATCGCCCTTCACCCCGAAGTTCACGTCACGGTGAAAGCCAACGTTGCGCGTTCGGAAGATGAAGCCAAGCTCCAGAGCGAAGGCGTCGACGTGCTGGCTGCCATGTTCGAAGATGAACAGCGCGCGATCGAGGAGCAGGCCGATGCGACCCGCATCGAAGCCAATCTCGAGCCGGGCGAAATCCCTGCCGAGCTGCTTGAAGAGCGCAGCGAAGATTGATCCGCGCCGGGCCTGATGGGCCTGGCTTGATCCGCAGCAACGGGCGCGGGAGGTTCATGCCTTCCCGCGCCCTTTCTGCAGGACACTCTCATGTCTTTGAAATATCATAACAGGTAGGTATCTGCCCGTGCCCATGATCTCTATCCCCAAAATCCTCGCAGATCTCCAGCGCCATTATGACGAGGCCGTCGCGACCTTGCGTGCCGATGTGATTGCATTCGGACGCGAAGGCACAATCCCTCCCCACCGCAAGCGCGAGGACGGCTCCTATGCCTATCCGCAGCTCACGCTGCATTATGCGGGCAATGGCGGATCGACTGATCGCAGCCGCGCTTTCGGTCGCCTGGAACTGCCCGGCACCTATACCACCACGATCACCCGGCCCGATCTTTTCGCCGCTTACCTGACCGAGCAGCTCGAACTGATCGCGGACGAATACGAAATCGACGTGACAGTAACGCGTTCGCGGCAGGAAATCCCCTTCCCCTATGTGCTCGATGGTGATGCGGGCGCAGCCATGGCGGGCATCGCACCGCAGGACATCGCGCAGCATTTCCCTTCGACCGACCTCGCGTTGATCGGCGATGAACTGGCTGACGGGATCGAGTTTACCGGCGCCGAAGCCATGCCCTTGTCGCTGTTCGATGGCCTGCGCACCGATTACTCGCTCGCCCGGCTCAAGCATTACACCGGCACCGAAGTGACCGATTTTCAGCATTTCATCCTGTTCACGAACTATCACCGCTATGTCGATGAATTCGTGAACTGGGGTGCCAAGCAAATCGGGCGCAACGGCTATGTCGGGCTGACGGGTGCGGCAGGCCTCGACATCCGCGAGGCGGTGGAGAACGCGCAAGGGCAATTGAACGACACCGCCTGGCGCAAGCACCAGATGCCGGCCTATCACCTCATGCGCGAGGACGGGCGCGGGATTACCCTCGTCAACATCGGCGTCGGCCCGTCCAACGCCAAGACCATCTGCGATCACCTTGCGGTGCTGCGGCCCCATGCGTGGATGATGATCGGCCATTGCGGCGGGGTGCGCCCGACTCAGAAAATCGGCGATTTCGTGCTCGCTCACGCTTACCTGCGCGATGATCACGTGCTCGACGCTGTGCTGCCGCCCGAAATCCCGATCCCGCCGATTGCCGAAGTGCAACTTGCGCTCGCCGAGGCGGCAGAGGAAGTCAGCGGCGTGCAGGGCGCCAATCTCAAGCAGCGGATGCGCACCGGAACGGTTGTCACGACCGATGATCGCAACTGGGAGCTGCATTACTCGACCTCTGCCAAGCGGTTCTCGCAAAGCCGGGCGATTGCCGTCGAGATGGAAAGCGCCACGATTGCGGCCCAAGGTTATCGCTTCCGGGTGCCTTACGGGACGCTGCTGTGCGTCTCGGACAAGCCGCTCCACGGCGAGATCAAGCTGCCGGGTCAGGCCAACAAGTTCTATGAAGAGGCGATCGCCGCCCACCTCCAGATCGGCATCGTGGCCTGTGAAAAGCTGCGCGAGGAAGGCGACCGGCTGCATAGCCGCAAGCTGCGGGCATTCAATGAGCCGCCCTTCCGGTAAGAACTGACTAATTGGCGAAGACCATTTCGGCTGCCAGCGAGACGGCATTCTCGAAGCGCGCTACGCTTTCGATGAACACGGCCGAGGGAATGCCGCTGCGCCCGGTCACCACGTCCCAGGTGAAAAACGGATCGCCCTCGTTATCGAGCTGCACCGCGATGAAACGGTATTCGCGCGTAATTTTCAGCGCGGCTTCCGCGCTCCACGCATCGGGCCGGTCGAGCCCGGTCACGAACTGGAGCGAATCGCAGCCATCATTGGTCTCGGGCGAACAGCCGAAGAAGATCAAGTTTATCGGATAGCCTTCGGTGGTCACCCGGATCATCGGATCGCCGGTGGAATCGCGCGTCAGTTCGGCATCATAACCAGCATTCATCAAGGCCAGCACAAGCCCTGCGGGCTCGGAAGCACTGACAATATCGCCAGCCCCTTGGGCCGCAGCGACCGGCGCCGCCGCACCTGCAAGCATCAGCCCTGCCGCCAATCCCCGGATATTGCCAATCATCCCAAACACCCCGCCCTGCCGGAGCAAGGAGCCATGATCACCCCTTGCCCTTGGTCTTGGTATCGCCCGATTTGGCGTTGGCTTCAATGAATTCGATAATCTTGCCCGCAATATCCTTGCCCGTGGCAACCTCGATGCCTTCCAGCCCAGGCGAGGAATTGACTTCCATGATGACCGGGCCGTGATTGCTGCGAAGCATATCCACGCCGCACACATTCAGCCCCATGCGTTTGGCCGCGCGCACCGCGGTGGAGCGTTCCTCGGGCGTGATCTTGATGACTTCGGCGCTGCCGCCGCGGTGAAGGTTGGAACGGAATTCATCCGGCGCACCGGTGCGCTTCATCGCCGCGACCACCTTGCCGCCGACCACCAGCGCGCGGATATCGGTGCCGCCCGCTTCCTTGATGAATTCCTGCACGAGAATGTTGACGTTGGCGCCGCGAAACGCCTCGATTACCGATTTGGCGCTGCTCATGGTTTCTGCCAGCACCACGCCGATGCCTTGCGTGCCCTCGATCAGCTTGATGACCACCGGCGGGCCTTTGACGGCGCGGATAATCTCCTCGGCCTGCTTGGGATCATTGGCATAGGCAGTGAGCGGCAGGCCAAGCCCATGCTTGGCAAGGATCTGCAAGCTCCGCAGCTTGTCACGGCTGCGCCCGATTGCGACGCTTTCGTTCAACGACCAGGCGCCCCGCATCTCGAACTGCCTGAGGATCGCTAGCCCGTAATTGGTGATCGAGGCGCCAATGCGCGGGATCACTGCGTCGTAATGCGCCACCGGCTCACCATTGTAGAACACTTGCGGGCGATGGCTGGCAATATGGACCGTGCAGCGCAGCGTGTTGAGGATATCAAGGCTGTGGCCGCGCGCCTCGGCAGCTTCCTTCAGCCGCCGGTGCGAATAGAGATTGGCGTTGCGCGCCAACATCGCGATTTTCATGGAAGTCCTTTCGAATCCGGCCGGGGGGGTGCCGGAAGCAGCCGCCCCTAGCCGCAATGTGGCGGGGATTGCAGCCATGATCGGCTGCTATCCACCACCATGCGCCGACGGAGCACGCTGCGACCCACCAGCATCGGCAATTGCATTTCGGAGCGGTCCGCCAAAGTCACCTCGGCCGTGATGACAATATTACCGATGCGAAGCGGCGTCTTTATGACAAAGCGCTGCTGGAGTTCTCCGTTCGAGCTGCGGATGGTACGGCGATCGGTGATGGGGGCTTCGCACAAGCGCTCGTGCCCCGGCCAGCGGGCCAGGAAGCGCACGTGCTGGCACCCTTTCTGATCCAATGTTTCGATCACCTCGGCATTGAGTGCGCTGGTGCGCGCACCGGTATCCATCTTGGCAGGGATCGCGGGAATGCCGAGATCAGGCAGGCCGATGACCTCGCGCCAGCCCACCATGAGGAGGTTTGAGGCTGTGCTCACCCTGCAAGGAACCGCACCAGCGCCTCGCCCAGTTCCGGCTTGGTCGCACTGTCGAGATGCCCGCCGGGCACTGTCTCATAAATCGCCCCGGGGATCAGCGCGGCAAGTTCGCTGGCCGAGCCATTGTCCGTATCCCGATCGCCGCACAGCACCAGCGTTGGGGTGGTGATGCCTGCCAGCAGCGCCGGATCGAGATTGTCAAAAGCCCCCAGCAGCAGGCGGGCGGCGGTGCGATCAACGCCTTGCGATTTCAGGAACTGGCGCGACAAATAGGCCGGATCATCGCGGGTGATGGTGTCGAATTCATCGATCACCCGGCGGAAGAATGCGGCGCGGCGCTGCCAGTCGGCAATGCCGGAAAGCCCCATGCCGCAAGCCACGAGGCGGCGCGGAGCGAGCACGCCGCTCGCACAGGCGTGCAGCGCGGTGCGCGCACCCAGCGAAAAGCCGACAAGATCATATGCGCCTTCAGCGAGGCCGAGATGCGCGATCAATGCCACGACATCGCGCACCAGCACGCCAACCGGGTAGCGCGCGAGATCCTGCGGGGCTGCGCTTGCTCCATGCACCCGAAAATCGAGCATGATCGCCTCGAACCCGGCTGCGGCGAGGCGCTCGGCATGGCCCCATTTGATCCAGTTCATGTGCGCTGAGGAAAACAGCCCGTGCAGCAGGATCACAGGGCGCCCTGCCCCATGGCGATGCACAGCAAGCTGCGTTCCGTCGAAGGAGGCGAAATGCGAAAGCGCCGCGTTCATCTCGCCCTCAACGGAAAAAACACTGGGTGCCGGAATAGAGCATGCTCACCGCATCATTCTCGATAAAGCCGCCGATGCTTGGCCCGAGCGAGAACTCCTCGCCGAGCGTGCTTGCGGTGATGCGGGCAAAGCCCGGAGCCGATTGGGCGACACTGCGCGCGCTGCCGATTGCAACATCACCATCGGCAAGCCGGATCGTGCCTGCAGGCTTGCTGTCACCCTCCTGCGGCAAGCGCCAGTTCCACCCGACAAGCCGTCCCCCCTGGAAATGCACGGCAAGCCCGCCGGGGAAATCGGTGAAGTCAATCGGCCCAGCGCCACATTCGGCGTTGGTGGAACGGCCCATGGCCTCTCCCAGCGTGCGGGCAAGAGCGCCTTCCACCTCGCTGCGCCCGGCCGCAAAATAGAACGCCTCGCTCCCTGCTGCGAGGCCATCGGGGCGCAGGTCAACGACATTCTCGGCCACGGCAACGCCACCACCGCCGCGCGCGCTGTCACCTTCGGCAGGGCTTGGCACTGTCCCGCTGTCGCACGCAGCGAGCATCAGTGAGAGACTTACGAACAGAACAGCCCGCATCACCATCAGCCCTTCTTGAGGTGGCGCCGTCCGAGGAGTTCAGCGATCTGCACGGCGTTGAGCGCCGCGCCTTTGCGCAGGTTGTCCGAAACGCACCACAAGGTGAGGCCATGCTCGACAGTCGGATCCTCGCGCACGCGGCTCACGAAAGTTGCCGCATCGCCGACGCATTCGATGGGAGTGATATAGCCGCCATCCTCGCGCTTATCGACCAGCATCACGCCGGGAGCTTCGCGCAGGATATCCATCGCCTGCTGCGCGCTGATTTCGTTCTCGAACTCGATATTGACAGCTTCGGAGTGGCCCACGAACACCGGCACACGCACGCAGGTGGCAGTGAGCTTGATCTTGGGATCAAGGATCTTCTTGGTCTCGACCACCATCTTCCATTCTTCCTTGGTCGAGCCATCATCAAGGAAGACATCGATGTGCGGGATGACATTGAAGGCGATCTGCTTGGTGAACTTGGCAGGTTCCACTGGATCGCCGACGAAGATCGCGCGCGACTGGGCGAACAGTTCGTCCATGCCCGCCTTGCCCGCGCCCGAGGTGGATTGATAGGTCGAAACCACCACGCGCTTGATCCTGGCGGCATCGTGGAGCGGCTTCAGCGCCACCACGAGCTGCGCGGTCGAACAGTTGGGGTTGGCGATGATATTGCGGGCAGTGTAGCCATCGATCGCATCAGGGTTCACTTCCGGCACGATCAGCGGCACGTCCGGGTCCATCCGGTAGAGCGAGGAATTGTCGATCACGATGCAGCCAGCGGCGGCCGCCTTGGGGGCATATTCCTTGGCCGGGCCGGAGCCTGCTGCAAACAGGGCAATATCCCATCCGGCAAAATCGAAATGCTCGATGTTCTTGCACTTGAGCATCCGGCCCGTGTCGCCGAATTCCACCTCGCTCCCCGTCGAGCGCGGCGAGGCGACGGCTGCCACCTCGTCACAAGGAAAATCGCGCTCGGCGAGCACCTGCATCATCTCGCGCCCGACATTGCCGGTCGCCCCGACGATTGCCACCCGATAACCCACTTGGCCTTACTCCTGCTTTTTTCGTGGAGCGCGACATAGCGACTATGCGCGCAGGCGCAAGCGGGCTGAAGTCCTCAGCCTTTGCAAGTCATTCAGGCGGCGTCACACCATGCGCGGCAAGAAAGCGAAAAATGCTGTTCCAGACATGCGGGCCGATCTGCGGGCCGGACACGCGGTGGGTGTAGCCGGGATAGAGCATCATCTCGAAGGGCCGGTTATTTTCCTGAAGCACGCTGATGAGTTCCGTTGCGTTCTCGAACACCACATTATCATCCGCCATGCCGTGGATCAGCAGCAGGGGATCGGTGATCCTGGTCGCATCGGGAATGGCGCTGGCCTTCTGGTAAGCCTCTGGCACTGCTCGCGGATCGCCCATGAAGCGTTCGGTATAGTGAGTGTCGTAAAGCTCCCACTTGGTCACCGGTGCGCCTGCAATGCCGGCTGCATAAAGGCCCGGATCGGCCTGCAACTGCTTTAGCGTCATATAGCCGCCGTAAGACCAGCCATAGATCGCAATCTTCGTGGGATCGACGAAGGGCAGGCTCTTGAGAAACTCCGCGCCCTTCTTCTGGTCGCGCACCTCGACCCCGCCCATCGCGCGGTAGATCGGCTGTTCGAAATCGACGCCCCGATTGGCCGAGCCGCGATTGTCGAGCACGAAATAGATATAGCCCTTGTCCACAATCGCCTGCGGCAAGGTTCCGCCCCAGCCCCTGGTCACCATCTGGGGGCCGGGGCCGCCGTAATGGCTGAAGAACACCGGATAGCGCTTGCCGGGTTCCATCTTCGGCTTGAGCATCATCCAGTAGAGCGGCGTGCCGTCTTCGGCAGGAATTGTGCCAAATTCAGGGCGCGCATGGCCGGCCAGATAGGGCGCGTAAGGATGATCGCCGGTAAGCGCGTTCTCCTCGATCCACATCACCGGCTTGCCGCTGTTGTCTGCCAGCAGGTGCTGCGGCGGCTGATCGGGGGCTGAGCGGGTGAGGATGAGGTTCTTGCCCGCCCCGTCCATGCTGGCGGCATAGGTAAAGGCCGGATCGGTAAGCCGGACGGGTGCAGTCTCAGCGGAAAGGCTCGCGCGGTAAATCTGCCCGGTGAGTACATCGTCAATGCGACGGAAGAAAAATGCGTCCTCGCTCTCGTTCACGCCCACAAGATCGCTGGCAGGTGCTGTGCCGCTGGAGAGCTGCCTCCACCCCCTGCCGTCAAAGCGGTAGAACTGGCCGTAGCCGCTGCGCTCCGACCACCACAGCAGGCTTCCGTCCCTCAGGAAGCGGTAATTGTCAGAGAGATTGATCCAGTAATCGGGCCGTGCGGCCTTCTCGGTGAACCAAATGGTGCTGGTGCCGGTCTTGGGGTCAACCCGCAGCATGTCGAGCATGGTCTGCGCGCGGTTCTGGCGCTGGACATAGATCGCGCTGCCATCGGGTGCCCAATCGACGCGGGCGACATAGATATCTTTGTCCGGCCCGAGATCGATCTGCACCCGGTTGCCGCCATCCGGATCGATCACGAACAATTCGACAATCGCATTGTCGCTGCCGGCGACCGGATAGCGCTGATCGAACACCTTGGTGCCGGTTGCGCCAATCGCCGCGCGGGTAACGATACCGACGGGGGCCTCGTCGGTGCGCTGGACCACCAGACGCGTATCATCGGGTGACCACCAATAGCCATCCATCCGGTGCATTTCTTCCTGCGCGACGAACTCCGCCTCGCCCCAGCGGACCAGTTCGCCTTCCCTGGGCGTGACCGGCGCGGGTTCGCTGCCGACCTTGCCTACCCACAGCTGCCGATCGCGCACGAAGGAAACATAGCCGCCCTTGCTCGACAATTTGGGATTAAGCTCGGTCTCCTCCGTATCGGTGAGACGCACCACGCTGCCATCGAGCTTTGCCAGAAACAGATCGCCATCCAGCGGCACCAGCACACCGCTGGAATCGCTCGCCCATTGATAGGTGATGATGCCCTTGAGGCCCGCCACCCGCGCGCGTTCGCGCTGCATTTTCTCATCTTCGGAAAGCGCGCGGCCCGAACCCAGCTTCTCGCTGTCCACCAGCATCCGCCATTCGCCGCCGGTTGTGGTGTCATAGCCCCATAGGTCATAGCGCTCGCGGTTATCCGGGCGGTTCCTCAGCAGCGTCAGCCAGCGGCCATCGGGGGAAAGTTTCACCTGGCGGGGGGCCGGACCATCAATGCCGGGCGAAGCGAACACCCGCTCAAGCGTGAGAATGGGGGGCTCAGCAGTCACAGGTCCCTCCGCAAGGGCAGAGGTCGACAGCACAGCAGCAGCCGAGGCTGCAAACAGGGGCAAGCGCATGGCAAGGTAAGCCTCTCGTCTCGATGAGGCTTCATCCCTCGCAATCCGGCGCGCGAATGGCAAGAGGACGCCCCACAAAAGCGCACAAAGCAAAAGGGCGGCCCGTCGCCGAGCCGCCCTTCGGATCTTGCTGCCTTGGAAAGCCTTACGCCTTGGGCGCAGCAGCCTTGCGCTCGGCGATACGCGCGCTCTTGCCGGTGCGGCCGCGCAGGTAATAGAGCTTGGCACGGCGCACCACGCCGCGGCGCACCACGGTGATGCTGTCCACGATCGGCGAATAGAGCGGGAAGACGCGCTCCACCCCTTCGCCAAAGCTCATCTTGCGCACGGTGAAGTTGGAGCCCATGCCGCGGTTCGAACGCGCGATCACCACGCCTTCGTAGTTCTGGATACGCTCGCGGTTGCCTTCCTTCACCTTCACGCCGACGCGGACGGTGTCGCCTGCGCGGAATTCGGGGATGTCCTTGCCGGACCTGGCGATTTCTTCGGCTTCAATCTGCTGGATCAGGTTCATGGCCTGTCGTCCCTTGTTGTGCGCTGCGCGCCAGAGGCAGGTCGGCCCGAGCACCCTCATAGCGCTCCCACAAGTCCGGCCTGCGTAGCCTCGTATCATGCTCGCTGCTTGCCTTGCGCCAAGCCGCGATCTTCGCATGATCCCCTGATCGCAGCACTTCGGGGATCGTGCGCCCTTCCCATGTTACCGGTCGGGTATAATGCGGATATTCGAGCAGCCCTGTTTCAAAGCTTTCCTCGACCCCGCTAGAAGCCGCGCCCATTACGCCGGGAAGGAGGCGAATGCAAGCATCAAGTATCGTGAGCGCCGCCATCTCCCCGCCGGAGAGCACGATGTCGGCAAGGGAGACTTGCTCGATATCGGGCCGGGCCTCGAACAGGCGTTCATCAAAGCCCTCAAAGCGCCCGCACAAGATGATGACACCGGGGCCAGCGGCCAACTCGCGGATGCGGGCCTGGCTGATGGGTCGCCCACGCGGGGTCATGGCGAGAATGGGGCGGTTTTCCGCTGCAACACTATCAAGCGCAGCCGCGAGCACATCGCATTTCAGCACCATGCCAGCCCCGCCGCCTGCAGGCGTATCGTCGACAGTCCGATGCTTGTCGGTGGCGAAGTCGCGGATTTGCACTGTCTCGCAAGCCCACTTGCCCTCGGCCAGCGCGCGGCCAGCAAGCGACACGCCGAGTGGGCCGGGGAACATCTCAGGGTAGAGCGTAAGGATCGTGGCAGCGAAGGTCATCGCGCCTAGTCTTCCGCAAAGCCAGCGGCGATCACCATGCGCGCATCGTCCCACTCCAGCACCGCTGCCGGGATCATCGGGACCATGAAGGTCTTGGGGCCTTTTGCGGGCACAGGTTCACGGGTGATTTCCACCAGATCGGTCGCGCCGAAGTTTTCGATGGCGCAGACTGTTCCCACCGCCTCACCCGCATCGGTGATAACCGGCAGGCCAATCAGATCGGCGTAGTAAAACTCGCCCTCACCGAGCGGGGGGAGCGCCGAACGCGGGACGGTGAGCACCGTGCCGCGCAATTTCTCGGCATCGGCGCGGGTTTTGCTTTCGGCAAGCCGCGCGATCGCGCCGCCCTTGCCATCCTCGCGCACTTTCACGAGCGTGAATGCGCCATCGTTGAAGCTCTTGTGCGCAGCCAATGCGGCCACGCCCTCGCCGAACAGCTTCAGGCGCACCTCTCCCGCCACCCCGTGTGCGCCAGCAATGGCGGCAAGGGTGACGGGCTTGGTCATCGTGGCAATCAGCCTTCGGCCTGCTCTTCAGCAGCGGCGTCTTCAGCAGGCACTTCTTCTGCCGGAGCAGCAGCGGCGGCCTTGGCCTCTTCTTCAGCGGCGCGCTTGGCTTCTTCAGCCTCAGCGATCTTTGCAGCCTTTTCCTCGGCGCGTTCCTTGGCCTTTTCGCCCGGTTCGCCCTTCTTGGGATTGTTGCGGGCCGCGCGCTCACGGATGCCGGCAGCATCGAGGAAGCGGGCGACGCGGTCAGTCGGCTGCGCGCCGACGCCGAGCCAGTAACGCGCGCGATCTTCATTGAGCTTTACACGTTCCGGCGAATCTTTTGCGAGCACGGGGTTGTAGGTGCCGATCTGCTCGAGATACTTGCCGTCGCGCGGGCTGCGCACGTCCGAGACGACGATGCGGTAATAGGGGCGCTTCTTGGCACCACCACGCGAAAGCCGGATTGCAATTGCCATTGTGTCTTACCTTTCAATTTTAACCTGATGATTTGAAAATACTTACTTCTTAAATTTCGTAGGGCCGCCGAGACCCGGCAGGCCGCCCGGAGGCAGGCCGGGCATACCGCCCATGCCGCCCATGCCGCCCGGAGGAAGGCCAGGCATGGTGCCCATTCCGCCGCCGCCAAACATCGCGGCCAAGCCTTTAAGCCCGCCCATCTTCTTGATCTGCTTCATGGCGCGGGCCATTTCCTGATGCATTTTCAAGAGCTTATTGACAGTCTGCACATCCGTGCCGCTGCCAGCAGCCACGCGCTTCTTGCGCTTGGCGTTCATCAATTCGGGATTGCGGCGCTCCTTCGGGGTCATCGAGGAAATCACTGCCTCCAGATGCACCAGCACCTTGTCGTCCATGCCGCTTGCCGCCATCGCGGCCTTGGCCTTTTTCATGCCCGGCATCATGCCAGCCAGCATCCCAATCCCGCCCATCGCACGCATCTGACGCAGCTGCATGGCAAGATCATCGAGATCGAACTTGCCCTTCTCGATATTGCGGGCAAGCTTTTCGGCGTCCTCTTCCTTGATCGTCGCCGCTGCCTTTTCGACAAGGCTGACAACATCGCCCATGCCGAGAATGCGATCGGCAATGCTCGCGGGGCGGAAAGGCTCGATTTCGTGGAGCTTTTCGCCGGTGCCGGCAAACTTGATCGGCTTGCCGGTGACAGCGCGCATCGACAGCGCCGCGCCGCCGCGCGCATCGCCATCCATGCGGGTGAGCACAATGCCCGTGAGCGGCACTTCGCCGCTGAAACTTTGCGCGACGTTGACCGCATCCTGCCCGGTGAGGCTATCGACCACCAGCAGCACTTCATTGGGCGCCGAAACGCTGGCTACTGCCTTCATCTCGGCCATCAGCGCATCATCGACATGGAGGCGCCCGGCAGTATCGAGCAGCAGCACATCGAAGTTTTGCAGGCGCGCGGCTTCCATCGCGCGGCGGGCGATGTCGACCGGCTGCTGGCCAGCAATGATCGGCAAGGTCGCCACTTCCACCTGCTTGCCGAGCACGGCAAGCTGCTCCTGCGCGGCCGGACGATTAACGTCGAGCGAGGCCATCAGCGCCTTCTTGCCGTGGCGTTCACGGATCAGGCGGGCCAGCTTGGCGGTGGTGGTGGTTTTGCCCGAGCCTTGCAGGCCGACCATCATGATGACCACCGGCGGCTTGGCATCAAGGTTCAGCCCGTGCGCCTCAAGCCCGCCCAGGGTTTCAACCAGTTCGTCATAGACGATCTTGATGACCTGCTGGCCCGGCGTGACCGAGCGCAGCACATCCTGCCCGACGGCCTTTTCGGTGACGGCGTCGATGAACCGGCGAGCAACCGGCAGCGCGACATCGGCTTCAAGCAGCGCGATACGCACCTCGCGCATCGCATCGCGGACATCCTGCTCCTTGAGCGCGCCGCGCCCCTTAAGCCTATCGAACACGCCTCCCAAGCGGTCGGACAGAGTATCGAACATGCCTATCGTCTCCAAACCGGCCGCTGCAAGACTGCCTCACAGCCACCCCATGCGAAAAACGCCGGCGGACGAAACCTCGTCGGCCAGCGTGCGGTCGCACCTCGAAATGTGCGGGCTTAACCGCGTCATTGGCAGCCGAAACTGCCGGTAATCAGGGAAATTGGTGGAGCCTAGCGGGATCGAACCGCTGACCTCTACAATGCCATTGTAGCGCTCTCCCAGCTGAGCTAAGGCCCCGCGCCAATTTCCGTGCAGCACCAGCCAAATCGGCCTTGCTGCGGGAAGCGCCCCTTAAAAGCGGCACTTCCCCATTGCAAGCACAAAAATCAATTCTCGTCGTCGTCGTCATCACCACCGGTGGTGACACCGAGATCATCGTCGCCGCCGAGATCCACATCGTTGTCGGGTGAATCGCCATCCTCGTCGATGTCGCCGATATCGTCGAGATCATCATCGCCGCCCAGATCGGCATCGGCATCGACATCGATTTTCTTCTCCGCTTCCTCAAACGGAATCGGCTGCTTGGACTTGAGCACTGGTTCAGGCGTCCACGCGTTGCCGCATTCGATGCAAGTAACCGGGTCTTCCTTGCCCAGATCATAAAAGCGCGTCCCGCAATTCGGACAGGTGCGCTTGGTGCCCCATTCAGGCTTGGCCATTGGTGTTCCTCAGCTGCGGCGCTCCCCCGCTTGACAAGGGAGGCCATGACAATGTGATACTTGGACCGCGCCAGCAGAGCTTTCAAGAATGTCGGGAGACGGCGTCTTCAGAATCGCACCACTGGCACAGATGCGCGGGGCGCCTTGCCAGATGGGATGCGCGCTGTCAAAGAGCGCGGCCATTTCCTTTCTGACAACCCAGCAAGGGGGCTGCCTCGCATCATGCCTGCCCACACTTTCCTGCCCTCCGGCCCGCTTGGCGGCATTCTTCGTGTCCCCGGAGACAAGTCGATCAGCCACCGCGCAGTGATGTTCGGCGCGCTGGCCGTTGGCGAGACGCGGGTGACGGGCCTGCTTGAAGGCGAGGACGTGATGGCGACGGCCGCGGCAATGCGCGCCATGGGCGCGGGAATCGAAAAGGCGGGTGAGGAATGGCGCATCCACGGCGTGGGTGTGGGCGGGCTGTTGCAGCCGCAAGCAGCGCTCGACATGGGCAATTCGGGCACCTCGACGCGCCTCCTCATGGGGCTGGTCGCGAGCCATGCGATAAGCGCGACGTTCATCGGCGATGCCAGCCTGTCGCGCCGCCCGATGGGACGGGTGATCGCGCCGCTCTCGCGTATGGGGGCGCAGTTTCACGGGGCCCCGGGCGACACTCTGCCGCTCACCATGCAAGGGCTCTCGCCCGCTGTCCCGATCAGCTACCGCCTGCCGGTGGCCAGCGCGCAGGTCAAAAGCGCGGTGCTGCTGGCTGGCCTCAACACGCCGGGCATAACAACCGTAATTGAACCCATCGCGACCCGCGATCATTCCGAACGGATGCTGAGAGGGTTCGGCGCGGACATCTCGATCGAGGAAGTGGCAGGCGAGCGGATCATCACCATCCGGGGTGAGGCAGATCTTGCGCCCCAGACCATTATCGTTCCGGGCGATCCGTCATCGGCCGCCTTTTTCATGGTGGCGGCCCTGCTGGTGCCGGGAAGCGACATTACCATCGCCAATGTCGGCATCAATCCGACGCGCGCAGGGCTGATCAACGTGTTGCAAGCGATGGGGGGCGACATCACCCTGCAGGACACGCGCGAAGTCGGCGGGGAGCCGGTGGCCGATCTGCGCGTGCGGCATTCGGCACTTACCGGCATTGCCGTGGACCCGGCACTTGCCCCTTCGATGATCGATGAATTTCCGGTGCTGTTCGTGGCGGCTGCCTTGGCGCGGGGCACCACCACCACCACCGGGCTTGAGGAATTGCGGGTCAAGGAATCGGATCGCCTCGCCACGATGGCCGCAGCCCTGACGCTCGCAGGGGCGCGGGTCGAGGAGCATGAAGATGGCCTCACCATTCACGGCACCGGCGCAGAGCCACTCGCCGGGACGCCGGCAGGCGCTCAGGTCGCCACGCGCCTTGATCACCGGATCGCGATGAGCATGGCTGTCGCGGGGCTTGTCAGCCGCAACGGCGTAGCGGTCGATGACACGGCCCCCATCGCGACGAGCTTTCCCAGCTTCATGGCGCTGCTGGCTGAGTCGCAAGGCTTATGAACACCCCGTTTGACTGGGCGAGCATCGTGGGCCTCATGGGCACCGCCTGTATCATCGGCGCCTATGCCTATCTGACGCTGGCAAAGGCAACCAATCCCTTTCTGCTCCACGGCACCAATTTGCTGGGCGCCGCGCTGCTAACTGTCTCGCTGCTCGTCCATACCAATTGGGCGAGCCTTGTGCTCGAAGCCTTCTGGGCCTCGATTGCGATCTTCGGCATCATCCGCGCGCTGCGCGAGAGCCGCCACAAAAAGGATGCGCCGTGATCATCGCCGTCGACGGCCCGACCGCCTCGGGCAAAGGAACGATCGCCAAGGCGCTTGCCGCGCATTTCGGTCTGCCTCACCTCGACACCGGGTTGCTTTATCGCGCGGTCGGGCGGCAGGTGGCGCTGACCGGGGGCGATCCCGACAACTGCGAGGATGCCCTTGCCGCCTGCGATTTCCCGGCAGCCCTGCTGGAGGATGAAACGCTCCGTTCCGAGGAGGTTGGCAGCCTTGCCAGTCGCGTCTCGGCGCATCCCGCTGTGCGCCGCGCGCTCTATGAACGCCAGCGCGCCTTTGCCTTGCAGCCGGGCGGCGCAGTGCTCGACGGGCGCGACATCGGCACGGTGATTGCGCCTGATGCGGATGTGAAACTTTTTGTAACCGCCAGCGTGGCGGAACGCGCCCGCCGGCGCTGGCTGGAAATGCGCGCGCGCGGCGCGGCGGTTGATCTGGCTGCGATCCAGCGCGACATCGCCGCGCGCGATGCTCGCGATATGAGCCGCAAGGACGCCCCGCTCATCGCCGCGCGCGATGCCCTCGTGCTCGATACCACAGCATTCGGACGCGACGCAGCCATCGACGCTGCGCTCGAAGCGGTCCAGGCCAGGCTTGCTCACCGGTAACAACGCCGGTCCGCTCCGCGGATTTGCCTTGCTTTTTGCACGCCCTTCCCCTAGGCGCGCGGCCGTTCCCAAGGCGCTTTCGCGCCCGCACGAACCTTCGCTCTGGCATCCGGCCGTTGCGGAGATTGTCGGCCTCTTGCCCTGTCAGCCCCCGCAATGGTGCGGCGGAGACAGTTTAAGACCCCGGAAAAACCGGTGGCCGGTAGCACAACAAACACAGGATTGACCTGACCTATGGCGACTTCGCCCAACCCCACTCGCGCCGATTTCGAGGCGCTTCTCAACGAACAACTCGGCGGTGCAGCCGACGGCGGTTTTGAAGGCCGCGTCGTCAAGGGCACTGTCACCGCGATCGAAAATGGCTTTGCCGTTATCGATGTCGGCCTCAAGAGCGAAGGCCGCATTTCCCTGAAAGAATTCGCCCGTGGCGATGACGATCACGGCTTGACTGTCGGCAGCGAAGTCGAAGTCTTCGTGGACCGCGTCGAAAACGCGGACGGCGAAGCCATGCTCAGCCGCGACCGCGCCCGTCGCGAAGCTGCCTGGGACAAGCTCGAAAGCGAATTCGGCGAAGGCAAGCGCGTCGAAGGCCGCATCTTCGGCCGCGTCAAGGGCGGCTTCACTGTCGATCTCGATGGCGCCGTGGCCTTCCTGCCCGGCAGCCAGGTCGATATCCGCCCGGTGCGCGATGTCACTCCGCTGATGGACGTGCCGCAGCCCTTCCAGATTCTCAAGATGGATCGCCGCCGCGGCAATATCGTCGTCTCGCGCCGTGCCGTGCTCGAAGAAACCCGCGCCGAACAGCGCAGCGAACTGATCAATGATCTCGTTGAAGGCCAGATCATCGACGGCGTCGTCAAGAACATCACCGATTATGGTGCCTTCGTGGATCTCGGCGGCATCGACGGCCTGCTCCATGTCACCGACATGAGCTACAAGCGTGTCAACCACCCCAACGAAGTGATCGCGATCGGCGATACCGTGAAGGTGCAAATCGTCCGCATCAATCAGGAAACCCAGCGCATCAGCCTTGGCATGAAGCAGCTGGAAAGCGATCCGTGGGATGGTGTGGCTGCCAAGTATCCGGTCGGCGCCAAGCTTTCGGGCACGGTCACCAACATCACCGAATACGGCGCCTTTGTCGAACTGGAGCCGGGCATCGAAGGCCTTGTCCACGTTTCGGAAATGAGCTGGACCAAGAAGAACGTCCACCCCGGCAAGATCGTCAGCACGTCGCAGGAAGTCGACGTGGTGGTGCTCGAGGTTGACAGCGACAAGCGCCGCATCAGCCTCGGTCTCAAGCAGGCCCAGCGCAATCCGTGGGATGAATTCGCTGAAAAGCATCCCGTCGGCAGCGAAGTCGAAGGCGAAGTCAAGAACGCCACCGAATTCGGCCTGTTCATCGGCCTCGACGGCGATGTCGATGGCATGGTCCACATGTCGGATATCGCCTGGGGCATCTCGGGCGAAGACGCGCTGGCGCTTCATCGCAAGGGCGAAATCGTCAAGGCCATCGTGCTTGATGTGGACGTGGAAAAGGAACGCATCAGCCTTGGCATGAAGCAGCTCGAAAAGGGCGCGCCGTCGGCTGAAGCGGCTACCAGCGGCGCGAACCTGCGCAAGAACCAGACTGTCACCGTCACCGTGCTCGAAGTGCGCGACGGCGGCCTCGAAGTGCAGGTTGGCGAAGACGGCCCGACCGGCTTCATCAAGCGTTCGGATCTCGGCCGCGACCGCGACGAACAGCGCCCCGACCGCTTCCAGGTCGGCCAGAAGGTCGATGCCATGGTGATCGGTTTCGACCGCTCGAAGAAGCCGAACTTCTCGATCAAGGCGCGTCAGATCGCCGAGGAAAAGGAAGCGGTTGCCCAGTTCGGTTCGTCCGACAGCGGCGCATCGCTTGGCGACATTCTGGGCGCTGCGCTCAAGAAGGGTCAGGAATAAGGGCCTTTGTGGCGCCCGCCCTCCGGGCGGGCGTCCTCGGTGCAATTCCTCCGCTTCGCTCCGGGAACCTGCGGACGGCCATTCGGCCTTGCGACACCTGCGGTGTCGACTCCGCCATCAAGCAGCGCAGCGATTGGACAACAAGGACGGCCCGTCTGCCATGCGGCAGGCGGGCCTTTCTTATTGGCTCGGGAACGGGTAGAGCCTGGGCATGCTTACAGTTCACCAATTTCCCTGCCTGTCGGATAATTACGGCTATCTGCTGCACGATACCGACAGCCACGAAACCATCGCGATCGACACGCCGGATGCTGCTGCCTATCTGCGCGAGGCTGAGCTAAAGGGCTGGCGCATCACCCAGATCTGGAACACCCACTGGCATCCCGACCATGCCGGCGGGAACGAGGCAATCCAGCAGGCAACCGGCTGCACCATCACCGGGCCTGCCGAAATTTCGGGCAAGTTCCCGATTGATCGCGTGGTAGCCCATGGGGACACCGCGATGATCGGCGCGGAAGCGGCGCTGGTGGTGGATGTCTCGGGCCATACAAATGGCCATATTGCCTATCACCTGCCGCAGGCGGGCATCGCCTTTGTCGGCGATGCAGTATTTGCATTGGGCTGCGGCCGGATGTTCGAAGGCGAGCCGGGCCAATTCTGGGCGAGCCTTGAGCGCATCAAGGCATGGCCTCGTGAAACCCTGCTCTATTGCGCGCATGAATACACCGCCTCAAACGCCCGATTTGCGCTTCATGCCGACCCCGAAAACGCAGAGCTTCGGGCCTATGCCGATGAAATTGCGGCCAAGCGCGCGCGCGATGAATGGACGGTGCCCACCACGCTCGGGCGCGAGCTTGCCACCAACCCCTTCCTGCGCGCCGATGATCCGGCAATGATGGCGCGGTGGGGCGGCAGCGCGCCGCACGAAACCTTTGCGGCACTGCGGGCGGCCAAGGACAATTTCTGAAGGCATGAGAGCCCTCAGGGTTGAACACCTCTCGCCAGATCTTTCCGGCCTTTGCCTTGCACAGGTTTGTGAGCCCGTGCGTGCTCCGGGCCAGGTTTTGGTGGCGGTGCGGGCGGCATCGCTGAATTACCCCGATCTGTTGATGACGCGCGGGGAATACCAGTTCAAACCTGCTCTGCCTTTCACCAGCGGCCTGGAATTCGCAGGGGAGGTGCTGGAGGCTGATGCTGAGAGCGGCTTTGCCCCTGGTGACCGGGTGATGGGCGGCAACAAGACCGGCGCCTTTGCCGAACTGGCCAGCGTGCCTGCCGACAGGCTTTCCCTGATCCCGCGCGGCATGGATTTTCCCGCTGCCGCAGCAATGGGCGCAGCCTATTCGACTGCCTATACCGGGCTGGTTGAGCTTGGCGGGCTCAGATCAAACGATTGGGTGCTGATCCACGGCGCGAGCGGCGGGGTTGGTCTTGCCGCCTGCGACCTTGCGCGGGCGCTCGGTGCAAAGGTCATCGCCACCACAGGCAGCCCGGCCAAGGCTGAACACATCACCGCCCTCGCCCGCCCTGAGGCCGTGGTTTTGGCCGAAGGGCGCTTTCGCGACGAGATCGCAGAGCTGACCGGCGGCAAGCTGGCGAATATCGTGTTCGATCCAGTGGGAGGCGATGTTTTCGACGAATCGACACGCTGCGTCGCCTTTGGCGGCAAGCTGATCGTGGTCGGCTTCACCAGCGGGCGGATCGCAAACATCTCGACCAATATCCCGCTGATCAAGGGTTTCAGCATCGTGGGCCTGCGTGCCGGAGAATATGCCCGCCGCTTCCCCGAACGCGGCCGGGTAATCAATCAGGCGATCCGCGATCTGGCCGAGGCAGGCCGCATCAATCCAATCATTGATCGCACGCTGCCGCTCTCGCAATGGCGCGAGGGCTTCGAGGCGATGGCGCAGCGCGCGCTTGTCGGGAAAATCGTGCTTGTTCCTGGAGCCTGACACGAAAAAGGCGCCCCCGAAAGAGGCGCCCTTGCCGTCTTATTCTTGCTTAATCGCGCTTGATGGCGCTTGATGGCGCTTAAAGCCGCGCAATCACCTCATCAGCCAGCATCTTGTCTGCTGCCGCGTCGTGCTTGGCAGCAATCAGCTTGGCCGAAGCAGCAGCGGCTGCTGCCACGACCTTGGCCCTGACCTCTGCAACCGCCTCGCGCTCGGCAGCGGCAATCTTGTCCTCGGCCATCTTCTGGCGGCGTGCCACCATGGCTTCGCTATCAGCCTTCGCCTTGGCGATCAGCGCGTCGGCTTCGGCCTGCGCACCTTCACGCATCGCGGCCGCATCCTTTTCAGCCGCAGCGATCTTGGCGGCGTACTCGTCGCGGAGAGCCTCGGCCTCGGCGCGCAGGGCCTTGGCTTCATCAAGCTGCCTGGCAATCTCGGCGATCTTGGCATCGAGCCCGCGGGTGATCATCCCGGGAACTTTCTTCCACACCATCACCGCGATCAGCAGGAACATGGCAAGACCGACCCACTGGTAGCTGTCGAGCCCCAGGGCGGCAGGTTCTGCGTGGCCATCGGCCGCGCTTGCGAGCATCACGAGAATATCAGCCATGGGCCAGAGCCTCCTTCACGGCAGAACGTGCGGTGCGCTTGTCAACTTTCGCACCGACAAGCCGAGCCACGATGTCCTGTGCGACTTCGGCAGCGACACCTTCGATTTCGGCCATGGCGCTGGCGCGCGCGGCAGCTATCTCAGCTTCGGCCGCGGCGATGCGGGCATCGATCTTGGCCTGGGCCTTGGCCAGCTTGGCCTCGGCATCCTTGGCGGCCTTGGCCTTGGCCGCGGCAATCACGGCCTGGGCAGCGGCGCGGTTTTCATTCTCGCGCTTCCGCCAGGCCTCCTCCTCGGCACTGGCAGCATCGCGCGCAGCCTGGGCCGCGGCGAGGTCGTCAGCGATCTGGGCTTCGCGCCGTTCCACCGTGCCCATGATCTTGGGCACCATGCCCATCCCGATCACGAAAAAAGTGAAGCCGAAAAAGATCAGCAGCCAGAACACCTGACTGGCGTAGGTCTCGGCAAGCTGGGCTATCTGGGGCATGAGCGAAAAAGTCCCGTCAGCAGGAAAAAACAGGCATCAGGAGCAAGGCAGACCATAAGGCCGCCCTGCCCCGTGTCGCAGATACGTCTTAGGCAACGAAGATCAGGATCATCGCCACGACGAAGGCCAGAAGGCCCAGAAGTTCGGCGGCGGCAAAGCCGATGAACAGACGGCCCTGCTGGCCATCAGCGGCGCCCGGGTTGCGAAGGGCGCTCTCAAGGAACGAACCGAACACGTTGCCCACACCAATGGCCGCCATGCCGGCGCCGATGGCTGCAAGACCCGCACCGACGAGCTTGGCTGCTTCTGCTTCCATTTTGAAAACTCCTTTGGAATAAATCTGTTAGTGAAAAGGGTTGAGAAACTTAGTGAAGGTGCTCGGCATCATTGATGTAGAGCGAGGTGAGCAGCGCAAAGACATAGGCCTGAATGCCTGCGACCAGAATCTCGAGCGCGCTGATCGCCACCATCAGGGCAAAGCTGGGAATGCCCACCAACAGGCCGATACCCACGCCGGCATTGGCCCCGTCGATCACGAAGCTGGAAAGCACCTTCAAAAGAACGTGGCCCGCCATCATCGCAACGAACAAACGCAGCGCCAGGCTGAAGGGGCGGATCAGGAAGGAGAAAAACTCGATCAGCGCAATCGGCAGGATCATCGGCGCGGGCGTGCCATGCGGCACGAACAGGCTGAAGAAATGCAGGCCATGCTTGCCAAAGCCGACGATCAGCACGATCGAGAAGCTGAGGATCGCCAGCACGCCGGTTACCGTAAAGTGGCTGGTGAAAGTGAAGGGATGCACCCCGAACAGGCCGATCGGCAACAGGCCCAGAAGGTTCGCAAAAAGGATGAACATGAACAGGCTGAAGACATAGGGGACGTATTTGCGCCCTTCCTTGCCCACGTTTGCCTCGAGCATGTCGTCGATGAAAGTGATGAAAGTCTCCACCGCCATCTGCCAGCGCCCCGGCACCAGCTGGCGTTTCATCCCGCCAGCCACGAACACCCAGAGCAGGACAGTCGCAATCGCCATCCACAGCGCAGAATTGGTGAACGCGATGTTGTATCCGCCAATCGCCCAGTCCGAGCCGAACAACGGCTCGATCTGGAACTGCTTCATCGGATCGACCTTGCCTTCAGAGGCTGCCACGATTTTGATCCCTGTTCATTGCATGAAACGCGCCCCGGACCTGACCTTGGAAAGCGCGCGCCACCTTATCGGGCGTCGTCCTCTTTCCCGGCCGCCCCATCGGGACGCGTTTGAGCCGTACGAAGTATATTCCTGAAGGCGACGACGATCCCGAAGGTCAGCATCACCAACAGACCCCAGGGCGATGTGCCGGCAAAGGTATCAATCACCCAGCCAATCACAAAGCCGCCAAGCAACCCGCCCAGAAGATCAGCCAGAACCCGGTTGCCAATGCGGTAATCCGCGGTGGCACCTTCGGATTTCGGCCGGTTGCGTTCTTCCTCACGCTCGCGAGCGGCTTTCAGCCGCGCCTCGAGCGCAGTCATGCGCGCATCTTCGGCAACAGGCTCTCGGGCGGGGTCTTCACTACTCATGCCGTGTCTCCGCAGCGACGCAAACGGGCATGCGCAAATGAGGTGCCCGCCCAGGGCGCCGCCCCCTTAGAAGGGGGCAAATGGCAAGTCAACCATGGTGCGCGCAGAAAGCTTCGCATCTGCACAAGAAATGGTGCAGGCCGTGCAGCATGCCGGGCGCAGGCAGCTTACGGGCAGCGCGGATCGCGCTCGGGCGGAGCGCTGGTGCGCTGCTTCCACTTGCCATCCGGCGTGCGGTACATCTCGCCCGGCACGGTCCGCAGGATCGCCTGACACCCGGCGGTGAGCGCATAGGCTTCGAGGGTTACCTTGTTCTCGCTCGCCTTGGTCGAATAAAGCGCACGGCGCTTGATATTGATGTCATCGACAAGCTTTTTGAGTTCGGTGGTGGGAGCCACCACAATTCCGAGATAGCCATCGGGCTGTTCGCCAATCTCGCCCTTGGCGCGCGCATCGGCATAGGCCGGATCGCGCTCGGCCAGCGCAGGCGTTGCCGCCAGGCCAAAAGTCATCAGCGCGGCAAGCGGTGCGGCTTTGAAAAGGTTTCGCATAGGGGTCCTCCCGAATATCAGACCAGCCCTTGGGGCGCGGTCAGAAGATGTCTTCATTCTCGTCAATCGTGTTGGCAGCATCCGCGGCCAATCTGTAGATCACTTCCTGCCGGATATTGATATTGAGCTCGATCACGATGGGCGCTTCGGGTGCAGCAATGTTGATGCAGCCCGAGCACGCCCCCCCGGCCAGCATCGCTGCCAGCCCCGCCCTTGCAACAGAGCCCCGCAATGTCCGGCCTGGGGCTCTGCCACGCCGCCAGCCCCGCAAGGCTGGTGGGGCAGCAATGTCAAATCCTGTCATGGTCGATCCTCGCTTTCAGGAGGTTGAACGGAATTGTCGGAGGATAGCAATGGGGATTGGGGCAAGGCAGGCTGGCGGGTGGGCACCAGGCGGCCATCCTGCGCCTTGAGCAATCCGCGATCCACCGGATTGCCCAGATAAGTCACATCGAAGAAGGATCGCACCACCGTCGAAAGCTCATAGAAGCTTTCGGCCTTTACATTGACGCGGAACAGGATCGGCAATCTGGCGAGACGCCGGGTGATGAAATTGCGGCTGGTGCCCTCGCCCTGACGCACGCCGTCGAACTGGAACTTGCTGATGATCTCGCCGGTCAGGCTGCCATCGAGCACGACGCTCATCTCGCGGTAATCAAGGCTGCGGAGCGCGCGGAAAGCGTAATTGGCAACCGCGCCCATATCCTCATAGGTCAGATCGCCCACATAGGCGACGTTGCCGCCCGGGGCACGCGCGGTGAGCAGGCCATTTTCGATCCGGCCATTGCCGCTGGCATCGAACACGATGGGCACGACCCCATCGAAAATGCCGCTCGCGCCCAGGTTGGTGAGTTCCATCTCGGCGATGAATACGGCCGCATCAAGGCCCGTCATCTCGAAGACATAGCGCTTTTCCGAAGGTCGCCCGAAATCGAGCGTGACAGGCCGCAGCACCAGTTGCCCCCCCATGAAGGGCCAGCGCGCATCGGCAAGCTCGATCAGCGTGCCTTGCTTGAGCGCAAAACGGATCCGCCCGTCGAGCACTTCGACACCGGTGTCAATCGCAGCAATCGCGAGCCGCTGGTCGGGCGCGGTCGTCAGGCCGAGCAGGTCGGTGAAGACAATCTCCCCGGCAAGGCCCCGCACCGGCCCAAAGGCAGCGGCAAAGTCGAGACCCGGCGTCGCAAAGCGCCCGCTGCTGGTGACATTGCTTTCGGACCAATCGATCCGTCCGTGCCCGTTGATGGTGCCGCGCACACCTGCGACCACACCCTTGGCGAGATAGCTGAGATCTTCCGCATCAAGACCGGGTCCGAAGACAAGATCATCCACCCGGATATCGGCGCGCCCGGCTGCTGTGCCGAGATTGTGGACAAGGCTGAGCCCTGCAACTTTCTGGCCGGAGGCAGGGTGATGGAGCGCGGCCGATGCCGTGATTGCATCGCCTTCCAGCACCAGGGCCCCGCCCTTGCCCGCCAGCGGCTCGAAGCGCGCCTGTCCATCGGTGCGATCACTTACCTGGAAACGCGCCTCAGAGATGGTTAACACCCCGTCGGCAAAGCGCCAGCGCCCTGCCATGTCGTCAAGATCAAGCGGGACGGCGGCAAGCCCGGCTGCCCCGCCGGCAAATTCGCCCTGCAAGCTGCTGCCCATAGTGCCGGTAAGGCTGGCCAGGCGAAGCCGGGTCTCAGCGCCGCTCTCGCCAAGCCGCACATCAACGCCCTCGATGCCCAGTGTGCCGGGATAGCGCAGCACCGCACGCGCGGCGGCGACGCGCGCCGGAGCGCCGCCCATCTGGCCGGAAAGATCAAGCCGTGAAGTCGCCGCATCAAGCCGCAAGCCCTCGGCATAGCGCAGCATCGCGGCTGATCGAGGCGCGGGGCAAACAGTAAGGCTGCGTGCAGCCAGTTCGAGCCCCGCAACCTGCAAGCCTGCAAGCCGCAAGTCAGCGCAGCGCGTGCCGAGCAGCAGCCCGCCCTGCCCACTCCAGCGTCCTTCCAGCGGCACTTCCAGTCCGGATATCCGCCCACCGGGCACAGCACCGCTTGCGCTTATCAGCCCGGAAAAGCGATAGCCATCGCCGCCCCCACTATCCACCGACAGGCGCGGCAGCGCGATCCGGCTGTCGTCAGCCCGGTAATCAGCCATCGCAAGCCGCAGCGCGAAATTGCCGTCATCACTTTGCGCGATGCGGCCATTGATGCGCGGCAGGCCCTGTCCGCCGGTCACGAAATTGCCGCGCAGCGCGCCCTTGCTGTCTGCGCCAAGGCTCCAGTTCACCTGCGAGAGCGCGGCAATCACCGCGCCCGCCCTGCTCCGCAGCCGCGCTTCGGGAACGACAAGGTGGATTTCCCTGCCCGCAAGGCGCAGGCTCGCCTCGCTCGAAAAACTCGCGCCATCAAGCGCACGGCTAAGGCTGCTGGCGAATTGCGCCAGCAATGGCTCTGCCAGCGTTCCTGCCGCGCCCTGCTGCGCTTCCGCGAGAGCCCGCGTCAGGCCTGGTCCAAGCGCAAGCCCGCTTGCCGAAAGTTTGCCGCGCCACTGGCTGCGATCCGATCCGGCCAGCGCGCGCCAGCCTCCCGCAATGGTCGCCCGCGCGATGGTGACGCCGCCTGCCGAGATGTCTTGGAGCGCAAGATCATGGTCGATAACCACGCCCTTGGCGGAAAGGCCGGCTCTGGCCGTTCCGCCCAGCATTGCGGCCACCGCATCATCCGTGCTCAGCGCTTTGCCTGCCAGAGCAAATTCGCCGCGCAGGTCATCCAGCTCCTTGCCGAGCGTGATGCGGCTGCCGATATCCGCGCGCGCCAACCGCGCCCCGCCGCAGCGCGCATCGCGCAGGCGCAGCGGTCCGGTCAGCTCGGCGGTGCCTTGCCGGGTGACCAGCGCGCCGAACACGCTCGCCTCGCGCGCGCGGCAATCCTCGCGACCAAGCCCCGGTGCCGTCATCGCCAGTGTTCCGGCAAAGCCATCGTCGAGCCGCCCCTCGCCTTCGAGCTTGATGCCGATGGCGCCGAAATCGCTGTCGATCCGGGCGCGCGCATCGCGCAGGGCCAGGGTGATTGCGGGCAGGCGCGCAGGCTCGCTGCTGTCGGTGAAGATCAGCGGATCAAGGCTCCCGAAACTGACTGTGCCGCCGCGATAGCTGCCAAACAGGCGCGGGCGTTCAAGGGTGATGCGCTCGACCGCAGGGCCAAGCAGGCCCAACCCGATATCGACCACCACGCGATCCGCGGTCAAATCCGGCGCCGCCGGATCGCCCACGGCGAGATCGGCAATCACCTGCTGCGTCGGGGTGATGGCGACAAGCGTGTAACGCGCTGCGACCCCTTGGCGGGCCAGATAGCTGTCTATCAGATTGCCCGCGATCTGTTCACGCCCGAGCCACGTCGCGCTCCCCGAGACGAGCAGCAGAAGCGCGCACACCAAGAGCGCGCGCGCCGGCCAGCGGCGCGGCCACAGCCGCACCCGCCGCTGCGCCCCGGCAGGCTCGGTCAGATCGGGCTGAGGGGTTTGCTCCATCAGATGCGACACTTGCAAGCAAGTCTGAGCAAAGGCAATGAGGCAGTGGCAAAGCGGTTTGCGAGGAAGCGCACTTGGCAGACGATGAAGCGAGTTTCGATTTTCCGGAACCTGCGCCGGTAAAGCGCGGCAAGGTTGCGGCAAAGTCCGACGCGGGCTCGCTGGCAGGCACTGGACACCGCGCGAGGCTGCGCGAACGGCTGCTGAAAGGTGGGGCCGAAGCGCTCGCGGATTACGAAGTGCTCGAATATCTCCTGTTCGCGGCCAATCCGCGCGGCGATACCAAGCCGCTGGCCAAGGCGCTGCTGGCGCAGTTCGGCAGCCTTGCAGGGGTGCTCAATGCTGATCCGGCGGCGCTGATGCGGGTGAAAGGCATGGGCGAGACCGGCGCTGGCGCCTTGAAATCGGTGGCAATTGCCGCGCGGCGGATGGCAAGGAGCGAGGTCATCGCAAAGCCCGTGCTGGCAAGCTGGCAGGCGCTGCTCGATTATCTCGCCATTGATATGGCGCACCTGACGGTGGAACGGGTTCGCATCCTCTACCTGGATGCAAGAAACCGCCTGATCGATGATCATCACCTCGGGGATGGTTCGATAGATGAGGCCGCAATCCATCCGCGCGAAGTGATCCGCCGCGCGATGGACCTGGGGGCTGCTGCGCTGATTCTGGTGCACAATCACCCCAGCGGCAATCCCGAGCCGAGCCGGGCTGACATCCAGATCACCCAGCGCATTGCCGAAGCCGGACGGCTGCTGGGCGTGACAGTCCACGATCATGTCATCATCGGACGCGAGGGCCATGTCAGCTTGCGCGCCAAGGGCCTGATCTGAGCAAACCGGCGCGCAGCCCTCTTGCCAAGCGGCCCCTGCACGCATAGCGGCAGCGCGACTTCCACCGCCCCATCACGCCCGAAGGACGCCCGCCATGGTCCCCCGTTATGCCCGCCCCCAGATGACTGCCCTGTGGGAGCCGGAGGCGAAATATCGCATCTGGTTCGAGATCGAGGCGCACGCCACGCAGAAACTCGCTGATCTGGGCGTGGTGCCGCAATCGGCAGCCAAAGCGCTGTGGGACTGGTGGGCGACCAATCCGGCCATTGATGTTGCCGCGATCGACGCGATCGAGGCGGTGACCAAGCATGACGTGATCGCCTTCCTCGATTGGGTGGCGCGCGAAGTGGGCGAGGAAGCGCGCTTCATGCATCAGGGCATGACGAGCAGCGACGTGCTCGACACCACCTTGTCGGTTCAGCTCGCCCGCGCGAGCGACATCCTGCTTGCTGATCTCGACGCGCTGCTCGCCGCGCTCAAGACCCGCGCCGAAGAGCACAAATACACGCCCACCATCGGCCGCAGCCACGGCATCCATGCCGAGCCTGTAACCTTTGGCCTGAAGCTGGCGCAGGCCTATGCCGAGTTCACCCGCTGCCGCGCGCGGCTGGTGGCGGCCCGCGCGGAAATCGCGACCTGCGCGATCAGCGGCGCGGTCGGCACCTTTGCCAATGTCGATCCGGCGGTGGAGGCCTATGTCGCCGAGCAGCTTGGTCTTGCAGTCGAGCCGGTCTCGACCCAGGTGATCCCGCGCGATCGCCACGCGATGTTCTTTGCAACGCTGGGCGTGATCGCCAGCAGCATCGAGCGTCTCGCGGTCGAAATCCGCCACCTGCAACGCACCGAAGTGCTGGAGGCCGAGGAATATTTCTCCCCCGGCCAGAAGGGCTCGAGCGCGATGCCGCACAAGCGCAATCCGGTGCTCACCGAAAACCTCACGGGCCTCGCGCGGGTGGTGCGCGCCGCTGTCACCCCGGCGCTGGAGAATGTCGCGCTGTGGCACGAACGCGATATCTCGCATTCCTCGGTGGAACGCTACATTGCGCCCGATGCCACCATCACCCTCGATTTCGCCCTCGCCCGCCTGACCGGCGTGATCGAGAAGCTGCTGGTTTACCCTGCGCGGATGGAAAAGAACATGAACCGCATGGGCGGCCTGATCCATTCGCAGCGCGTCCTGCTCGCACTCACGCAAGCGGGGCTGACCCGCGATGAAAGCTACCGTCTTGTCCAGCGCAACGCGATGAAGGTGTGGGAATCGGATGGCGCGCTCTCGCTGCTCGATCTGCTCAAAGCCGATCCGGACGTGACGGCTGCGCTGTCGCCGGAGCAGCTCGAAGAAAAGTTCGATCTTGCCTATCACTTCAAGCATGTCGACACGATCTTTGCGCGTGTCTTTGCCTGAGGCTCAAGGCGCAAACTGGACTCTGCGGGCAAATCGCCTAGTTTCACACCCCGTCACCTGGGGTTTTGAGGAACACTCTGTTTGGCTGTCATTCGTACCATTGCCTGGATCCTGCTGGTCTGCGGCCTGTTGACTTTCTCGTTCTACAACTGGCGCCCGGTCGAAGTGACGATCTGGGAAAATCTCGTGCTGGAAACCAAGGTGCCGGTGGTGCTGGTGCTCGCATTTCTGGCGGGGTTCGTGCCGCTGTTTGCCTATCACCTGAGTGTCAAATGGGCCTTGAAACGGCGCATCCGAAGCCTTGAAAACTCGCTCAAGATGCTGGCGACCAACCGGCGCAGCGAAGGCACAGGCAGCAGCGACGGCGCGCTTGCCGCGATGACGGCGGGCACAGCGGAAAGCGACAGATCCGCCCCTGCCGATGGCGGCGCCGGCGAGGGCGATGGCGGAGGTGCTGAGGGATGAGCAATCCGATTTATCTGGCGCTTGATGTGCCGCAGATCGAACCGGCCAAGGCACTGGTCAACAAGGTCAAGGGCCATATCGGCGGGGTCAAGCTCGGGCTGGAGTTTTTCTGCGCTCACGGCGCGCACGGGGTGCACGAAATCGCCCATTGCGGCCTGCCGATGTTCCTTGATCTCAAGTTCCACGACATCCCCAACACCGTCGCCGCCGCCATGCAGGCGATCCATGTCTATGAACCGGCCATCGTCACCGTCCATGCGAGCGGCGGGCGCGCGATGATGGAAGATGCCAAGGCCGCCGCTGCCGAAGGCTGCAAGGTTGTCGCCGTCACCATGCTCACCAGCCTCGATGCCAGCGATCTCACCGCTACCGGCGTCTATGGCAGCGCCGAGACGCAAGTGATGCGCCTTGCAGAGCTCGCGCACGCAGCGGGCCTCGATGGGATCGTGTGTTCGGGGCAGGAAGTGGGCATGGTCAAGAAAGCGTGGAAGGACGGGTTCTTCGTCGTCCCCGGCCTGCGCCCTGCGGGCAATGGCACCGGCGATCAGAAGCGCGTCGTCACGCCTGCCCAGGCGCGCAACAATGGCGCGAGCGTGCTGGTGATCGGCCGCCCCATCTCCCGCGCCGAAGACCCGCTCGCCGCCGCCCGCGCAATCGAGGCGACGCTTTGACCACGATCGCTCCGGCATCGCCCGGCGATGCCCCTGAGTTGAAAGCCCTGCTGGAGGCGGCCTATCGCGGCGATTCGGCGCGGGCGGGATGGAATCACGAGGCGGATATTCTCGATGATGAGCGCATCGCACCGGGCGAGTTGGCGGCGATGCTGGCCGATCCGGCGGTGAGGATCCTTGCCGCGCGCGATGGCGCGAGGCTGGCCGGCTGCGTCGCGGTGACGAGGAAGGACGAAAGGCTGGGCTATCTCGGCATGCTCTGCGTGGCTCCCACCCTGCAATCCGCAGGGCTTGGGCGCCGCCTGCTCGATGCGGCAGAAGATCACGCCCGCGCAGCTGGCCTTGCGGCGATGGAAATGACCGTGATCGACAGCCGGGCCAGTCTTATCGCCTGGTATGTCCGGCGCGGCTATGTTCTCACCGGCGAAACGCGGCCCTTCCCCGTCCTGCGCGATCCGCCGATCACCTTCGTGGTGCTGGAAAAGCTGCTTGACCGCGCTTAAGCCCCCCTTATGCGCCGTTATGTAAAAATCTGCGGGCTTTCGACGCCGGATACCATTGCCGCAGCGCTGCACGCGGGCGCGAGCCATGTGGGCCTCGTCCATTTCCCCAAGAGCCCGCGCCATGTCAGCATCGCCAAGGCGGCGATGCTGCGGCGCGATCTGCCCGATACCGCCAAGGTGGTGTTGCTGGTGGTCGATCCTGAACCCCAAGCCCTGATCGAGGCGATCCGCATGGTTGGCCCGCAAGTCGTGCAATTCCACGGGTCCGAAGCGCCCGATATGCTCGCCCGCATCCGCGCACAAACCGGCGTCGAGGTGTGGAAGGCGCTGGGGATCAAGGATGCCGCCGCGCTGGATCGCGCCGCCCGCTACAAGGGCGCGGCCGACCGCGTGCTGCTCGATGCCCCGGCCGAGGCTCTGCCCGGCGGCAATGGCGCGGCCTTTGACTGGAGCCTGCTCGCTGGCTGGCAGGCCCCGCTGCCCTGGGGGCTGGCAGGGGGGCTTACGCCTGCCAATGTTGCTGACGCCATCCGCCTTACCGGCACCACCCTTGTGGATACATCTTCGGGCGTTGAGCGTTCTCCCGGCATCAAGGACGTGGACAAGATCGCGGCCTTCTGCAAAGCGGCTCTTCTATGAACACACCTCTTAACTCCTTCCGCAACCTGCCGGATGAACGCGGCCATTTCGGCCAGTTCGGCGGGCGCTATGTGGCCGAAACGCTGATGCCGCTGGTGCTCGATCTGGAGCGCGAATATCGCAAGGCACAGGCCGATCCGGCGTTCCAGGCGGAGTTCGACGACCTGCTCGAACATTATGTGGGCCGCCCGAGCCCGCTCTATTTCGCGCCGCGCCTCACCGAAGAACTGGGCGGCGCGCAGGTGTGGTTCAAGCGCGACGAGCTCAATCACACCGGCGCGCACAAGATCAACAATTGCATCGGCCAGATCCTGCTCGCGATCCGCATGGGCAAGAAGCGCATCATCGCTGAAACCGGCGCAGGCCAGCATGGCGTTGCCACCGCCACCGTCTGTGCGCGTTTCGGCCTGCCTTGCGTGATCTACATGGGCGCAGAGGACGTGAAGCGGCAATCGCCCAACGTGTTCCGCATGAAATTGCTGGGCGCAGAAGTCGTGCCCGTCACCAGCGGCGGTGCGACCTTGAAGGACGCGATGAACGAGGGCCTGCGCGATTGGGTCGCCAATGTGCACGACACATTCTACATCATCGGCACCGCGGCGGGCCCGCATCCCTATCCGGAAATGGTGAGGAACTTCCAGAGCGTGATCGGCAAGGAAGCCCGCGCCCAGATGCTGTCCCGCACCGGGCGCCTGCCCGATCTGCTGGTCGCCGCGATCGGCGGCGGTTCGAACGCGCTGGGGCTGTTCCACCCCTTCCTTGATGATGCATCGGTGAAGATGCTCGGCGTCGAAGCGGCCGGCCACGGGCTTGATGGCGATGAACACGCCGCGAGCCTGCTCGGCGGCTCGCCCGGCGTGCTGCATGGCAACCGCACCTATCTGTTGCAGGACGAGGACGGCCAGATCACCGAGGGGCACTCGATCAGCGCCGGCCTCGACTATCCCGGCATTGGCCCGGAGCACGCCTGGCTCAAGGAGACCGGCCGGGTCGATTACACCGCTGTCACCGACGAGGAGGCGCTGGATGCCTTCCAGCTGATGTGCCGCACCGAAGGCATCATTCCGGCGCTCGAACCCTCGCACGCCATTGCGGCGGTGAAGAAGGTCGCAGCCACCATGCCCAAGGACAGCATCATCCTTGCCAACCTGTGCGGGCGCGGCGACAAGGACATCTTTACAGTGGCCGAGAGGCTGGGGGTGGAATTGTGAGCCGGTTCGTCGCCGCTTTCAGCAAGCCCGCGCCCGCGCTCGTCTGCTTCATCACGGCAGGCGATGGCGACACCGCGGCCAATCTCGATGCGCTGGTCGAAGGCGGCGCAGACGTGATCGAGCTGGGGATGCCCTTCACCGATCCGATGGCCGATGGCCCCGCGATCCAGAGCGCCAACCTGCGCAGCCTCGGCGCAGGGACGACCACGGCCGACGTGCTGCGCTACGCCGCTGATTTCCGCGCCCGGCATCCCACCGTGCCGCTGGTGCTGATGGGCTATGCCAACCCGATGGTGCGGCGCGGGCCGGAATGGTTCGCTGATGCCGCCGCCGCCGCTGGCGTTGACGGCGTCATCTGTGTCGACATTCCGCCCGAGGAGGACGATGCTTTAGGCCCGGCCCTGCGCGCGCGTGGCATAGCCCCGATCCGCCTTGCCACCCCCACCACCGATGCAGACCGCCTGCCGCAGGTGCTCGAAGGCAGCGAAGGCTTCCTCTACTATGTCTCGGTCGCCGGGATTACCGGCAAGCAGCAAGCGCAGATCGAAAGCATCGCGGCCAATGTCGCGCGCATCAAGCAATCGACCACTCTTCCCGTCGCCGTCGGCTTTGGCGTCCGCACCCCCGAACAGGCCGCTGCCATCGCCAAAGTGGCGGACGGCGTCGTCGTCGGCTCGGCGCTTGTCGAAATCTGCGGGGCGCATGGCGCCGAGGCTCCGGCCCGGCTAAAGGCGCTCACCGGCGCCCTCGCCCACGCGGTTCACACCGCCCGTCAGGAGCACGTTGCATGAACTGGTTCACCCGCGTCCGCAATTCATTGGGCTTCACCCAAGAGAAAAAGACGACTGAGAAAGACCTCTGGATCAAGTGCAGCAATTGCCAGGAAATGCTGTTTGTTCAGGACTATGAGGCAAATCTCAAGGTGTGCCCGTCCTGCGGCCATCACGGACGGCTGAATGCCGATGCGCGGCTTGGCATGCTGCTTGATCCGGGTTTTGAACTGCTGCCCATGCCCGAAGTCAGCGAAGACCCGCTCTCCTTCCGCGACACCAAGAAATACACCGATCGCCTCAAGGCGGCGCGCGCGGCCAATCCGCACCGCGATGCCTTTGTGGTGGGATCAGGCCATATCGACGCGCGTGCCGCAGTGGTCGGCGTGCAGGATTTCAGCTTCATGGGCGGCTCTATGGGGATGGCCGTGGGCGAGGCCTTCTGCAAGGGCGCAGAAGCAGCCCTCGCCCGGCGTTGCGCCTACGTGGTGGTGACCGCCGCTGGCGGCGCGCGGATGCAGGAGGGGATCCTCAGCCTCATGCAGATGCCCCGCACGACCGTGATGACCCGGCGATTGAAGGCGGCCGGCCTGCCCTATATCGTGGTGCTGAGCGATCCCACCACCGGCGGTGTCACCGCGAGCTACGCCATGCTCGGCGATATCCATATTGCCGAGCCGGGCGCGCTGATTGGCTTTGCCGGCCAGCGCGTCATTCAGGACACGATCCGCGAGCAATTGCCCGAAGGCTTCCAGCGCGCCGAATATCTCCACAAGCACGGCATGGTCGATATGGTGGTGCCGCGCCACGAGCTGCGCGCCACGCTTGTCCAGGTGCTGGACTATCTGACCCCGGTGAAGGCGGCTTAACTCTCCTCTCCCCGTTGCGGGAGAAGCCGAGGACGGGCAATGCGAGATTTTGGCCAGTCGGATAATGCCCGCGTGCAGGCGCAGCTTGATCGCCTCGCGGCCCTCAGCCTGCCGCAGGGGCGCCTTGGCCTTGCGACCATCCGTGCGCTGCTGGAGCGCCTCGGCAATCCGCACCGCAATCTGCCGCCGGTGTTTCATGTCGCGGGCACCAACGGCAAGGGGTCGACCTGCGCCTTCCTGCGCGCCATGCTGGAGGCCGAGGGGTACTGCGTCCACGTCACCACCAGCCCGCACCTCGTGCGCTACAATGAACGCATCCGGCTGGCAGGCGAATTGATCTCCGATGATCTGTTGGCCGATCTGCTCGAAGAAGTGCTCGACGCAGGTGCAGACCTTGCCCCCAGCTTTTTCGAAGTCACCATCGCCGCGGCCTTGCTCGCGTTCAGCCGCACGCCGGCAGACGCCTGCGTGGTCGAAGTCGGGCTCGGCGGGCGGTTTGATGCCACCAATGTGCTGGAGCCCGCAGCCATCGCCGCCTGCGGGATTGCGGCGCTGGGCCTTGATCACGAGCGCTTTTTGCTGGCCCCTGAAGAAGGCGTGCCGCAAGCGCCGCTTGCGCGCATCGCCTTTGAAAAGGCTGGGATAGCCAAATCGGGCGTGCCGCTGGTGAGCCTTGCCCAGGGGCTGCCCGAAGAGTACGCCATCACAGGCCAGGCCGCGCGGGCCGGCACGGGGCTGCTGCTTGCCGGGCGCGACTGGGATTTCGCCAGCGACGGCGCGCAGCTTGCCTATCATGATGGCACGGGCGCGCTTCAGCTGCCCCTGCCTGCCCTGCCCGGCGCACATCAGGCCGCCAATGCCGCGCTGGCGATTGCCATGCTGCGCCACCAGAACCGCCTGACGATCAGCGAAGCCGCGCTCGGCGCAGGGCTTGGCGCGGTGCGCTGGCCTGCGCGACTGCAACGCCTTGGCGAGGGGCCGCTGAGCGCATTGGTCAGCCAAGCCGTCTGGCTCGACGGCGGCCACAATCCCAGCGCAGGGATCGCCATCGCGGCGCATTTTCAAGAGCCGCTGCATCTCATCATCGGCATGATCGCGGGCAAGAACCCACGCGCGATCATCGATCCGCTGGGCGACCGGGTAAGAACGCTGACTGTCGTTCCGGTGCCGGGGCATGAATGGCACCCAGTCAGCGCTTTTGGCCCAAGCGCTCAAGCCGCCGCCACCATCGCGGACGCGCTGCTGGGCGTGCCCTCCGACGGCTTTCCCATCCTCATCACCGGCTCGCTCTACCTTGCAGGCGAGGTGCTGCGCCTCAATCGCGAGCCGCCCGCCTGACTACCCCGGGCTGGCCTGCGATCGGGCATTGATTGCCTCGGGCGGATCGCCATGCTCGCCCTCGCCGGTCTGGCGCACCCGTTCCACCACAAAGCCCTTGCGCCACAAGAGCCACAGCAGCGCCATGCCCGGCGCGGCCACGGCCACGGTGAAAGTCCAGAAGCCCACCCAGCCAAGGCTTTCGGCAAGAAAGCCCGAAGGCGTCGCAAGCCATGTCCGCCCGACCGCGGCAAAGCTTGAAAGCAGCGCGAATTGCGTCGCGGTATAGGCAAGGCTCGAAAGGCCCGAAAGATACGTCACAAAAACGGTCAGCCCGATCCCGCTTGTGAGGTTTTCTGTCCCCACGGCAATCGCCAGCATCAGCGGCGAATGGCCGATCACCGCGAGCAGCGCGAACAGGAAGTTTGAAAACATCATCAAAAGCCCTGAAATCACCAGCGCACGGCCCATGCCGAGCCAGGCGATGAATGGCCCGCCCAGCGCCGAGCCGATAATCAGCGCGGCAAAGCCGACAAACTTGTTGATGGTGATGAATTCGGTGTCGGAAAAGCCCAGCTCGACGATCATCGGGTTGAGCATCCCCTGACCCATCGCATCGCCCACCTTGTAGATCAGCACGAAAAGCAGGATCAGCACGGCGCCCTTGCGGCCCAGAAACTCGCGGAAGGGATTGATGACAGTCTCGGCCAGCCAGTTGAGGAAGGATTGCCCCGCCGCGCGCGCGCTGCTCGGGTCAAACCGGCCCGCGCCTGCCCACAAGGCACCAAGCGCAGCAGGCAGCACCAGAAAACTGGTCAGGCCATAGGCCATCGCCCAGCCCACATCATAACCCTCGCTCGAGGCCAGATAGATCGTGCCGGCGCCCGCCAGCAGGTTGCCGGTGCGATAGCCGAACTGGTTCATCGCCGTGCCGTGCGCCATTTCCTCGTCAGAGAGGATTTCGATGCGATAGGCGTCGATCACGATGTCCTGGGTTGCCGAAAGGAATGCAACGATGATCGCCCACATCGCGAAGGGGGCGATATTGTCATTGCTCGGATTGCTGGTGCCAAGCTGCCACAGCGCCACCACCAAGAGCGCCTGCACCACATACAGCCACGCCCGCCTTTGACCGAGCAGCCGCGAGAGCACCGGGATCGGCAATTTATCAACCAGCGGCGCCCACAGGAATTTGAGCGTATAGGGCGTGGTAAGGCCAATCGCGAAGCCGATGGTCGATTTCTCGATCCCCACCTTCGACAGCCAGAATGTCATCGTGCCCAGCAACAGCGTGAGCGGAAAACCCGATGAGATGCCGAGCAGAAAAGCGACAAAGGGCATCTTGCGGCGATAGGGCGCAAAGGCCGGGACGATATAGGCAAGCGCCACCACCGCGCCAATCACGGCAAACAGGATCACCGTATCCCAGCCGATCACAAACGCTCTCCTGCGCCCTGTTGCATGCAAGTTTCCTTTCTTTGCGCCGCCAAATGATGCATCCCTAAAGCGCGAGAGAGGAAATAGGAACGGGGCAATGCAGCAAACGGCCACACCATCAACACTTGTGAAGGCGCCCTTGCGGCCAACGGCGGGCCAACTGGCGCTTGCCGAAGCGATCCGCGACGGCGCGGCCAAGACCAGTGCCGGGATCAGACAGGTGCCAGCAACAAACTATACCTGCCCCGATCGCTTTGCGCTTGAGAAAGCCGCGCTGTTTGATCGCCTGCCGCAGGTGCTGGCCCCTTCCGCGCTGCTGCCCGAACCCGGCATGGCGGTTCCCCACGACGACACCGGGCGTCCGCTGCTGATTGCGCGCGATGCCGAAGGGCAGGTGCGCGTGTTCCTCAATGTCTGTCAGCATCGCGGCACGCGCCTTGTGGAGGGCAGCGCGGTGCAATGCACCAAGCGGCTGGTGTGCCCCTACCATGCCTGGAGCTACCGGCTCGACGGCAGCCTCATGGCCCTGCCCCGGCCCGAGACCTTTCCGGGGCTCGACAAGGGCGACTATGGCCTCAAGGAACTGCCTTCGTGCGAGGCAGGCGGGCTGATCTGGTTTGCACCGCTTGAAGGCGCCGATTTCTCCCATGCCCGTACGCTGGGCGAGGACATGGCCGTCTTTGGCTTGCCTGGGGCCCATTTGTTCCGCCGCAAGACGCACCGCGTCGCAGGCAACTGGAAGCTCATCATGGATGCCTTCCTCGAAAGCTACCATGTCACCCGCCTCCACGCGAACACCATCGGGCCATTTTTCAAGGACGGCATTACCGCAGGCGATCAGATCGGGCCGCACCAGCGCTCGGCGGTCGGGCGGCTGGAGGAGATGACGGGCGTTGACCTTAGCGACATGGCGAGCCTGCGCCGCGTCATCACCTTTGCCTATCAGTTGCTGCCTGCCACGATCATCGTGCCCAGCCCGGATTATGTGAACGTGATGGTGCTGATGCCCAAGGCGCACGATGAAACCCTGGTCGAGGATTTCATGCTGATCCCCGAAGCCCCTGCAACCGACAAGGCACGCGATCACTGGGAGCGAAGCTGGGCGCTGCTCGATGGCGGGGTGTTTGCTGCGGAAGATTTCCGCGCTGCCGAGCTTGGCCAGCAAGGGCTCGCCAGCGGCGCCGTGACACAGCTCACGCTCGGTACGCTCGAGGGGGGAATTGCGCGCTTTGACGAGATCGTAGCCGAAGCCTTGCGGGCAGCAGCGTGAGCGCGTAGGCGCGCCGTCATGCCCCCCAAGACGCCGTCACGAATGCCCCCCAAGCGGCCCGCCCGGCCAGCAGGCCGTGCGCCTGAACGCTCGGGCGAACACGCGCCCAAACGCACCCCCGCCAAGGCCCCGCCCCGCGCGCCTGCCCGCACCACCGAACGCGCGCCTGATCGCCCCGCAGGCGACCGGATCGCCAAGCTGCTCGCCCGCGCCGGGATTGCCAGCCGCCGCGAGATCGAACGCATGATTGCCGAAGGGCGCATCGCGCTTGAGGGCAAGGTGCTGGAAACGCCCGCCACCATTCTCACCAGCCTTGCCGGCGTGACTGTCGATGGCAAGCCCGTGGCCGCGCCCGAACCCGCGCAGCTCTATGCCTTTCACAAGCCGACCGGCCTCATCACCGCCGAGCGCGATCCCGCAGGCCGCCCGACGATCTACACCGCCTTGCGAAACGCGCTGCCCAAAGGCACGCCGCGGCTCATGCCGATCGGGCGGCTCGATTTGAACACCGAAGGCCTCTTGCTGCTCACAAATGACGGCGCGTTGAAGCGCCGCATGGAACTGCCCGCCTCTCAGGTGCCGCGCACCTACCGCGCGCGCGCGTTCGGCGAAGTGACGCAAGGCCGGCTTGATGAGCTGATGGAAGGGATTGAGATTGACGGCATCCGCTACGGCCCGATCAATGCCAATCTCGAACGCGCATCGGGCCGAAATCTGTGGCTCGAGATAACCATCACCGAAGGCAAGAACCGCGAAGTGCGCCGCGTGCTGGAGCACTTGGGACTCAAGGTCAACCGCCTGATCCGCACTGCCTATGGCCCATTTGAACTGGCTGATCTGCCACGCGGGCAGGCGGTGATGATCCCCAAACAAGCGCTCACCCGGTTCCTCGCCCAGCTCGAACCGGCGGCGCGGTGATGCGGATCATCGCGGGCGAATGGCGCGGGCGCAGGCTCGCAGCCCCCAAGGGCGAGGCCACAAGGCCCACAGCCGACCGCGCGCGCGAGACATTGTTCAACATGCTCGCAAGCCGCCTCGGCAGTTTCGAAGGCTTGCGGGTGGCCGATCTGTTTGCAGGTTCGGGAGCGCTTGGACTTGAGGCGCTGTCGCGCGGGGCTGAACATTGCCTGTTTGTCGAGCAGGACCGCGCGGCGGTGGCAACGATCCGCGCCAATATCGCATCGCTCGATGCCCGCGCCCGCGCGCAGGTCGAGGCCGGATCGGTGATGGCGCTGCCCGCCGCACCGCAGCCCTATGATCTCTTGCTGCTGGATCCGCCCTATCACACCGGCGCTGGCGACGTCGCGCTCGACCGGCTGCTCAGGCTGGGATGGATTGGCCCGGAAAGCTGGATCGCGCTTGAAACCAGCGCCAGGGAAAAGGTTTCAGTCGCAGGCCTTGCGATCGAAAGCGAACGCCCGGTCGGCAAGGGCAAGCTGACGCTGCTGCGTCTCGCCTGACCCATCACCGATCCGGGCGCAGCGCCCTGTGGCCTTAGCGCCCTTCGGCAGGCGAGGCTTCAAGGCGCGTCTGAAGCTGGCGCATGATTTCATCGCGCTGGGCAGGCTCCATCCGCGACAGTGTCACCTTGTCTTCATCCGACAAGGCCCAGAACACCTGCTGCTGCTCGGCAGAAAGAGAGGCGTAGAACGCCTTGGTATCTTCCGGCCATGTCATCATCGAGGATTGCTGTTCCGGCGAAAGACCTTCGGGCGCAGCGGGGGCTTCATCCTGAACAGCAAAGGCAGGAGCGGCCGGCACGGCGAGCGCCACCATCCCGGCGGCCAGAAGCGATTTCGAAAACTCGATCATGGAAAATCTCCTTGCAACCTATCCATGCGCAAGAACACTGCTGCTGCCCGGCCGCTTCTATCCCTATCCGGGCCAATCCAAGGTGCAGGCCGGAGGATCGCTTGCCAAGGGGGCGCCACCGGCACGCGCCGCGCGCGCGCCACGTCTCACCTTTTGCCGTGCATGCGGCGGGATCGGTCGAAAACGGGGTGCAGAGCGCTTGCGAGGCACGGACTTGTTCTCTACCTGTTCAAGCATCCGCCATGAGCCATTCCGCCCCCCTGCCCGCCGCTTCCGGCCCTGATGCCAGCGCAGATGCCGGCAACGTCCCCGCCTATGCCGCGCGGCTCAATGCGGCCCAGCGCGCCGCCGTGCTGACGACCGAGGGCCCGGTGCTGATGCTGGCAGGCGCAGGCACCGGCAAGACGGCAGCGCTCACCGCCCGGATGGCGCATCTGGTGGCGACCCGGCGCGCCTACCCCTCGCAGATCCTCTGCGTCACTTTCACCAACAAGGCCGCGCGCGAAATGCGCGAACGGGTGGTGGGGCATTTGGGGCCTGAGGCCGAAGGGATGCAGTGGCTTGGCACCTTCCATGCGATCTGCGCCAGGATGCTGCGCCGCCATGCCGAACTGGTGGGCCTCCAATCCAATTACACCATCATCGACACCGATGATCAGCTGCGGCTTTTGAAAGCGCTCATCACCGAGGCGGACCTGGACGAAAAGCGCTGGCCCGCGCGCCAGCTTGCCGGCTTGATTGATCGCTGGAAGAACCGCGGGCTGAACCCTGCTGATCTCGATGCGGCGGAGAACGAAGCCTATGCCGCCGGGCGCGGCGCAGCGCTTTATGCATCCTATCAGGCGCGGCTGAAGGCTTTGAATGCCTGTGATTTCGGCGACCTGATGCTGCACATGCTGAACATCCTCAGGCAGCATCCCGATATCCTTGCCGATTACCAGCGCCGCTTCCGCTACATCATGGTGGATGAATATCAGGACACCAATGCGGTGCAGTATCTCTGGCTGCGGCTGCTCGCACAGGCGCACAAGAATATCTGCGTGGTGGGCGATGATGATCAGTCGATCTATTCCTGGCGCGGCGCAGAAGTGGCCAATATCCTCCGGTTTGAAAAGGATTTTCCGGGCGCGCAAGTAATCCGGCTCGAACAGAATTACCGCTCGACACCGCATATTCTGGGGGCGGCTTCGGGCCTCATCCGCGCCAATTCGCAGCGCCATGACAAGACCTTGTGGACCGAGGTGAACGGCGGCGACAAGGTGCGCGTCATCGGCGTGTGGGACGCCCCCGAAGAAGCGCGCCGGGTGGGCGAGGAGATCGAACGCCTCGAAAGCGAAGGCGCGCCGCTCAATCGCGTCGCGATCCTCGTGCGCGCGCAATACCAGACCCGCGAATTTGAAGACCGCTTTATCCAGATCGGCGTCAGTTACCGCATCATCGGGGGTTTCCGCTTCTATGAACGCGCCGAAATCCGCGATGCGCTTGCTTACCTGCGGGTAATCGCCCAGCCGCAGGATGATCTCGCGTTTGAGCGCATCTATAATCAGCCCAAGCGCGGGCTTGGTGCCAAGGCGCTTGAAAAGATGCATAGCCACGCCCGCCGCATGGGCCTGCCGCTGGCGGCGGCTGCGCTGCAACTGGCTGACAGTGATGAACTTCCCGCGCGCGCGGCGAACACCATCGGCGCGCTGATGCGGCAATTCCTGCGCTGGCGCGAGGCGGCAGAGCAGCTCAGCCCTGCCGATCTCTTGCGGCTGGTGCTGGATGAATCCGGCTACAACGCCATGCTCGCCGCCGATCGCACTGCCGAGAGCGCAGGGCGCGCGGAAAACCTCTCGGAACTCGCCCGCGCGATGGAGGAATATGCAACGCTCGGCGATTTCCTCGAACATGTCAGCCTCGTCATGGATAATGACCGCGCGGATGATGAGGATACCGTCACCATCATGACAATCCACGCCGCCAAGGGGCTGGAGTTTGATCACGTCTTCTGCGTCGGGTGGGAGGAAGGCGTGTTCCCCTCGCAGCGGGCGATTGAGGAAGGCGGGCTTGCCAGCCTCGAAGAAGAACGCCGCCTTGCCTATGTCGCGATCACGCGGGCCAAGCGGCACTGCACCATCACCCACGCCGCCAACCGCCGCATCTATGGCCAATGGGTAAGCAGCATCCCATCGCGCTTTATCGAAGAATTGCCTGCCGAACACATCACGCAGGAATCCACGCTCTCGGGCGGCACATCGCTGTGGCGGGCGAATTGGCGCGAGAGCGAGGATCCCTTCGCCCATGTTGCAAGCGCCTATCCCGACAAGGCGCAGACGCGCGGCCCCGGCTGGCAGCGCGCGCTCGCATCAGGATATGAGACCAAGCCTGCGCGCCCGCGGGAAAACACCCGCTCTGCCGCCAGCTTTGCCGCCCCTGCCCGCAGCGACATCGCGATCGGCGCAATGGTTTCCCACGACAAGTTCGGGGTGGGCTGCGTCATTGATCAGGAAGGCAACAAGCTCACCATCCAGTTCGAAACCGCAGGTGAAAAGCGGGTGCTGGATAGCTTTGTGAAGGTGGTGGGCTAGGCTGCGGGCTGGTCGGCGGTGACAGGGGCTGGCCGACGCTTCCAGTAACGCGCTTCGAAAGGACGCAGCAATTCGCCGCCCAGATTGCGGGTGCCCTCGGCAATGCCGGTCGCGCAATTCAGGTACGGCGCCGGGTCTGTATAGGTGCCGAAAACCTTGTCCCAAAGGGTAAGGGTGTTGCCGTAATTCGCGCCCATCAACGCTTCATCCCGGATGTGGTGCAGGCGGTGCGCGGCGGGCGAGATCAGCACCTTGCCAAACACGCCCAGCGTCCACGGCACATCGGCATGGATGAGATAGCCCCACCACGAACGCACCAGCGCTGCACCCATCACTGCCCATACCGGCAGGCCCAAAAGCAGTGCCGGGATCAGATCGACCACCAGACTGAACAATTCGCCAAACGGGTGCTTGCGGTGCAGCGTCAGCCAGTTCATCGCCTCGTCGGCATGGTGGGTGGCATGAATGCGCCACAGCTCGCGGCTGTGCTCGAAGCGGTGGCGCCAATAGGCTGCAAATTCGATAACCACCATGGCAACAAGGAACACGGCAAAAACCGGCAGCTCCTGCCACAGGTCAGGCAGCACCGGCACGCGCGGGATCGCATCCCGAAACGCCATCACCGGCACAGTCACCAGCGGCACCAGAATGGCAGTGTTGATGAGCAAGAGGCCGAGATTGGTGGTGATCTCATCCCGCGCCGCGGCCAGTGCAGCCAGCACCCGCTCGCGCTTCATCACCACAGCCAGCGCCATAAAGGCAAGCGCAGCAGGCGCCATCTTGGTCAGCGCCAATTGCACAGCTGAAAGCATCGTTTCCATCGCCCACCCGCAATGGCACACGAGGAGCAAACAAAGCGTTAAGCCTGCAAGCGGCCGCGTGGCCCTGCCCGATGCCTGTGGTCAGGTAATGCCCACATCCAGAAATGCCGGGCGCGGGCCATTCCATTCGCCGGCGGGCACGGGTTCGTCATCTTCATGATGAGGGCGGCCCTTGCGTTCAGACCGCGCGCGGCGCGGCTTGCGCTCTTCGCGGGCACGGCGGGGTGTGGTCTCGGGCCGCTCATCGCGGGTGTCCTCGTCCGCTTCAGGCTCAGCCGCCCTCGCCGCTTCGGCACGGGCAATGACTTCAGACAGATCAACGCGCACGTCCGCCTTGCCGAATACCTTGATGGCGCTGCCGGTCAGCTTTTCGACATTGGCAATGGCTTCGGCGTCTTCTTCGGACACGAAGGTGAAGGCCCGCCCCTTGGCCCCGGCGCGCCCCGTGCGGCCAATGCGGTGGACGTAATCATCAGGATGCCAGGGCGTATCGAAGTTGAAGACGTGGGAGACCCCCTTGATATCCAGCCCGCGCGCCGCCACGTCCGAGGCCACAAGGATATTGACCTCGCCCCGTTTGAAGCGGTCAAGCTCCTTGAGGCGGCTTGCCTGATCCATATCGCCATGGATTTCGCTCGAACGGAACCCGTGCCGCTTGAGGCTCTGGTTGAGTTCGCGCACGGTGCTTTTCTTGTTGGCAAAGATGATCGCGGTTTCCACCAGATCATTTTCCAGAAACCAGCGCAGCGTCTCGCGCTTGGCGCGGGCTTTCACCGGCACCTTGAAGGCGGTGATATCGGCATTGGTGGAAGCGGCGCGGCTTACCTCGATCCGCTTGGGATTGTTGAGAAACTTCTTGGCGAGCTTTTCAATCGGCGGCGGCATGGTCGCCGAAAACAGCATCGTCTGGCGCGTTTCGGGAAGCTTGGAGCAGATGAACTCGATATCGGGGATGAACCCCATGTCGAGCATCCGGTCCGCCTCGTCGATCACCAGCAATTCGCAGCCGTTGAGCAAAATCTTGCCGCGTTCGAACAGGTCCATCAGGCGGCCCGGCGTGGCAATCAGCACGTCAACCCCGTCCGAAAGCGCCTTCAGCTGATCGCCCATCTGCACGCCGCCGATCAGCAGCGCCATCTTGAGATCATGGTTCTTGCCGTATTTCTCGAAATTCTCGGCGACTTGTGCGGCAAGTTCGCGGGTCGGTTCGAGGATCAGCGAGCGCGGCATCAGCGCGCGGCGGCGGCCTGCAGCCATGACATCGATCATCGGCAGGACAAAGCTTGCGGTCTTGCCGGTGCCCGTCTGAGCGATGGCGATGAGGTCTTTCATCATCAGCACGGTCGGGATAGCCTGCGCCTGCACTGCAGTGGGCGTGGTGTAGCCCGCGTCTTCAACGGCTTTAAGCAATTCAGGCGAAAGGCCGAGATCGGCGAAAGTCATGCTGGGTGTAATGTCCGGATAAGGGGCAGTTAATGCTGCCCGAATTCTTGCAGGAGAGGCAAATCTGCCCTGTTCCGTGAGCGCGCCATTGCTCAAATGGGCCGCAAAGTCAAGAAATCTGCGGGATTGCGGCACGCCGGATGGGTGCAGGGCTCAGTTCTCGATGGCGATCAGCTGGCGCAGTCGCTCGATCTCGCATTTTGCCCCGGTGCGCGCTTGCAACAGATCGCGCTCTGTGCACAGGCGCCCGTCCTGATGGCGCTCGACGTAAAAGCCCGAATAGAAATCACGCGAGCGGCAGGATTTGGCAAGGCTGACCGAGATCATCCGGGCATCGCGCAGGAACAGCACGATGCGATTGCCGCCTCCGGTCTGGACCCCGGCGATCCCTTCGAGCGGAATGCATTTGCCGATGCGCTTTTCCTGATAGCGGTTGGCAATCTCGCGTTCGAGGGCCTGCGAGGCGAGTTCCTGACGATTGCTCATCACATGCGGCGAAACCCGAACCACCACGCGCTGTTCGATGCGGACCTGCCGGGCAACCTCGCGCTCGCGCCAGGCGGTGATCGGATCGAGCACGCCCCAGCCCTCGCGCTGCGGCTTGGTGCGCCCCTCGCCCCCGGCTTCACTGCCGCTCGGCAGGCAAAGCGCCGCCAGCGCCAGCAGCGCTCCCAGAGCAGACACGCGAGGCATGAGCCGGACTTCCTCCTGATGCAGCACGTCCTGCCAAGGCACGGCGCGCAGCCGATTTACGATCCAGTCCCAAGGTCTATCACCCCTGCTTGAACCGCAAATGAACTGCAAGCCTCGGCCGGGTGGCCGGTGCAAGGGGTGATGCAACAAAGCCACTGGTGGAAGGCGCGGCAGATATGGAATAGGCTGGCGGCATGAATGCTGATCCTGATGCCCCCGCCACCGTGCCGCGCACGCCTGATGCCACTGCGCGCTTCCTGGCGCGCGCGCAGGAATTGCTGGGGCCGCGCGGCTTCACCAGCGATCCTGATCTGCTGGGGCCCTGGCTGACTGACTGGCGCGGGCGCTATACCGGCCGCGCGCTGGCCATGGCCTCGCCTGCCAGCACCGCCGAAGTCGCCGCACTGGTGCAGCTGTGCGGGGAATATGGCGTGCCGATTGTCCCCCAGGGCGGCAACAGCGGCATGGCTGGCGGGGCAACCCCCGATCCGAGCGGGACGGCGATCATCCTGTCGCTGCGGCGCATGAACACAATCCGCGCCCTGGACCCGGAAGCAGGCCAGGTGGTGTGTGAAGCAGGCGTGGTTCTCCAGACCTTGCACGAGGCGGCCGAGGCTGCGGGGATGCGCTTTCCCCTGACGCTGGGAGGGAAGGGTTCGGCGACCATTGGCGGGCTGATTGCCACCAATGCCGGCGGCACGCAGGTGCTGCGCCATGGCACGATGCGCGCCCAGGTGCTGGGGCTGGAGGCGGTGCTGGCGAGCGGGCAGGTGTTCGATGCCATGAGCGTCCTCAAGAAGGACAATCGCGGCTTTGACTTGAAGCAATTGCTGATCGGATCGGAAGGCACGCTCGGCATCGTGACGGCGGCATGCCTGAGGCTCCTGCCCGCGCCCACGGCACGGGTCACGATCTGGGCGGGCCTGTCCTCGATCACGGCTGCGCGCAGCCTGTTGCAGCGCATGAGCGCACGGCTTGGCGAGGCGCTTGAAGGGTTCGAAGTGGTGCCTGCCCATTGCCTTGAAAGCGTGCTGGCCCACCAGAGCGCCGCCCGCGCGCCGCTTGAAGGCACCCATGCGTGGAATGCTCTCATCGAGTTCATGTCATCGCGCCTTGATCCCGCCGCCTTGCGCGAGGCTGCAGAGGAGGCGCTTGGTGAAGCGCTCGACGAAGGACTGCTGGATGATGCCGTGTTTGCGGCAAACGAGCGCCAGGCCGATGAGTTCTGGGCCCTGCGCGACGGGATTTCGGCAGCCGAACGCGCGCTTGGTCCGGCGATGCAGCACGATATTTCGGTGCCAGTCGATAAAATGCCCGAGTTCATCCTTGCCGCCGCCCCTGCGCTCGAAGCGGAGTTTGCCGGTTGCCGGGCGGTTGCCTTTGGCCATCTTGGCGATGGCAATGTGCATTTTCACGTGCTTGCCCCCAAGGGCGCGGTTCGCGGCCAATGGGAGGAAAACGAGGGCAAGGCGATCAGCGCGCGCGTCCATGATCTGGTGCGTGACTGGGGCGGCTCGATCAGCGCCGAACACGGCATCGGCCAGATGAAAGTCGCTGAACTCGCGCGCCTCACCGATCCGGTGCGCCTCGCCATGATGCGCGCTGTCAAAGAGGCGCTTGATCCGGCAGGGCTGCTCAATCCGGGCAAATTGTTGAAGGCGTAAGGCCGCTTTCCAGCGGCACCTTGCACCCCGCGGCGCAAAGCCCTAAAGCGCCGCCCATCCGGTGGGCGGGCGGATGTGCTGCTGGCTGCGCCGAAAATATCGTATGGGCTGCTTTGGCCCGCTATCCTCGGAGAAGACGACATGGCCAGCGCGCCGCAGCCGACCTTGCCCCTGTTCTACAACGATCTCATTCCGCTCAACAGCCGCGATCACGCCGGCTGGAAGGTTGGCCCGCTGGAAAACGCCGCATTTATGGCGAACACCCACGCGATCCCGCTGACGGTGGAAGAATTCGTCGATGCCCAGCGCGATTTCCCGATTGTTTTCACCGTCGGCGAAAACCCGGTGCCGATCGCCCTGATGGGTCTCAATGACGGCGTCAACATCTTCATGGGTGATGACAACAAGCTGATCGAGAACGTCTATCTGCCCGCCTATGTGCGCCGCTATCCCTTCATGCTGGCGCGCCTCCAGCCCGATGCCCAGGATCTCTCCTTGTGCTTTGATCCCTCGGTCAGCAACATCGGCAAGGATGTCGAAGGTCAGGATGTCTTCAACGACAAGGGCGAGCCGACCGAATATACCAAGCAGGTGCTCGAATTCTGCCGTCAGTTCGAAGAGGCCGGCCAGCGCACCCAGGCCTTTCTCAAGATCATCGATGAACTCGGCATCATGATGGACGGCGAAGTGGCGATCACCCGCAATGACATGCCCGAAACCCCGTTCATCTATCGCGGCTTCCGCATGGTGGACGAGGCCAAGCTGCGCGAATTGCCCAAGGACAAGCTGGAAGAGCTGAACAAGAACGGCATTCTCATGCTGATCCACGCGCACCTTTTCTCGCTCAACCTGATGCGTACCCTGTTTGAGCGCCAGGCGGCGCAGGGCAAGGTTCCCGCTATCGCACCGGCTGCCGTCAACTAACCCTGCCACGAACCATGCGCCCGTCGTCTGCCCCTGCCCCTTGCAGGAGCACAGGCGGCGGGCGCTGCTATTCGGCCGCCTCAAGCAGGGAGCGCGCCTGGCCAAGCGCAGCCGTCTCGCGGCCAAGTTCGATCACCAGGCGCGCGATCAGCGCCGCGATATCGGCAGCAGCATGGGTCAGCTCGGCGAAATCTGCATCGAGATAAAGCGAACGGCAGACTTCGATCTGCAAGGCATGGATACCGGCCGCAGGCGCGCCGTGACGATCGAGCACATAGCCGCCCGAATAGGGCCGGTTCTGCGCCGCAGGAACGCCCTCCGCCGCGAAGAAGGCCAGCCCGCGGCTCACCAGCGCGTGATGGCACGAAGCGCCAAAGCGATCACCCAGCACCATGACAGGCGCAGGCGTGTGAGCATTGTGGACCGGCAGCGGCGGCATCGAGTGCAGATCGATCAGCAATGCAGCGCCCCATGCATCGCGAACCTTGCGCAAATGATCGCCCAGTGCCGCGTGATAGGGCTGGTGAACCTCGTCAATCCGGCGATCAAGCTCGGCGCGCGGCAGGCGTCCCCGCCAGATTTCCCCATGGCCCGGCAGGCGGCGCGGGATCAGGCCCAGCCCGCTGCGGGCGCGATGATTGGGCGCAGGCGCGCTCGCGGTTGCTGCTGCCGAGGCTGCGGTTCGGCCCAGCCTTGGGCCTTCGATCATCTCCCAATCGATATCGCTGTGCGCGCGGTTCAAATCGAGCATCGCACGCGGCGCATGGGCACGCAGCAAGGCCGCCCCGGTCGCTTCGGCCACGCTTGCGCCCAGACAGTCGATATAGCGATCCTCAAGCCTCAGGCGGCAAAGCTCAGGCGCCCGCATCCGGGCAAGCAGATCATCGGGGTAAGCTCGCCCGCCATGCGGCACTGCGATCAGCACCGGCAAGTCGGCATGGCGCGGCACATCAAGGGTAAAGGCCGGAGCATCGCGCCCCGCAGCGATCCGCCCGCCTGCCACACGCACCCGGCCGGAGGCGACAGGGGGCGATTCGGCAAGGCTGAAGGCAGCAGGGGATTGAGAGAGGTCGGATTTGCGCGCCATGAGTGTGCCAGTGCTGCCTTGATTGGAGCGCCTTGTCAAAGCCCCAATCGCGCTCGCGCGCAGAGCTTTTGCAAAGCCAGAAAGATGAGAAAGATTTCTTAAGGGCCAGCATGCTAACGCAGGGCCCATGAACACAAGATCTGCCCCGCGCATCCTGCTTGCCGAGGATGAAGAAGCCATGCGGACCTATCTCGCCCGGGCGCTGACCAATGCCGGATATGAAGTCAGCGCGGTGGGTTGCGGCAGCGATGCGGTGCCGCTGCTTGAGACCGGCGACTTCGATCTGCTGGTCTCCGACATTGTCATGCCCGAAATGGACGGCATCGAACTGGCCCAGCATTGTGCCGCAATCAGCCCGCGCACCAGGGTGATGTTCATCACCGGCTTTGCCGCAGTCAGCTTGCGCGCAAGCCGCGAACAGCCCAGCGCCAAGGTGCTCTCCAAGCCATTTCACCTGCGCGATCTGGTGCTGGAGGTGGAGCGCATATTCGATGACGCGCGCGAGGCGCATTCCTGATTGGCGCAACCCGCCCGACGCGAATCGCTTGCACGGGCACAAAGCTTGGGCTATTGGCGCGCTCCGCCTGATGCCTCGTGCCAGGTGACTGCGGTTCGATCGCGTGGGCGTATAGCTCAGTGGTAGAGCACTATGTTGACATCGTAGGGGTCGCAAGTTCAATCCTTGCTACGCCCACCATCGAGGCCGCAGCAAAACCCCGCGAAACCGCGGGGTTTTTTGTTGCCTGTGACGGCCTGCCCCAGCTGACTTCCCCCCGCATCATCTGCTGCCAGGCGATCAGGATCGCATATTTTCATTATTCATTTTTGCATATTAAAAGCCAAAAATTTGCGCTTTTGGGGCATTAGGGTCGCGATTCTGCGACAATCGGAAAAATCGATTATATATAATGCGTAATTGAATTGGCCATGGCTCGGTGTCACTGCTATATGCGTTGCACCATAAAGAAGGAGCATGCCCCATGAGCCTCTACATCGGCGATATCGCCCCGGATTTCACCGCTGAGACCACGACGGGTCCGATCAGCCTGCACGATTGGGCAGGAGATTCGTGGGTATTCTTCTTCAGCCACCCGGCCGATTTTACCCCTGTTTGCACAACCGAAATGGGCATGACGGCGCGGCTGGCTGGGGAGTTCGAGCGGCGCAACGTCAAGCCGCTGGGACTTTCGACCGATACCGTCGCTGAGCACCTTGCATGGGTCAAGGATGTCGACGAAACACAGGGCGTCACCCTCGCTTTCCCGATTGTGGCCGATCCGGATCTGAGGATTGCCCGGCTTTACGACATGATCCACCCTCATCAGTCGGATACCGCCGCGGTGCGCAGCGTCTTCATCATTGATCCGGCCAAGAAAATCCGCCTCACCATGACATACCCGATGAGCGTGGGGCGCAATTTTGAGGAGATCCTGCGGGTGATCGACAGCTTGCAGCTGACAGACCGCATGAACATCGCAACGCCTGCCGATTGGCGCCCGGGCGACAAGGTGATCATCCCCCCGTCGGTGGATGACAAGACCGCAAAAGAACGCTTCCCGCAAGGCTTCACGACGATCAAACCCTATCTGCGGATGGTCGAAATCGCCTGAACCTTCCCCGAGGCAGCGCCGGGCACTCTCTCTTCTTCCACCCGGCGCTGCCACCTTATTCGCCGCAAATCGTATCGGCTATGCGGCCAATGCAATTGACCGCTGCCGCCAGGGGACTAGCACCACATCATGTTTGACACCCTCGATGCCCTGCTGCTCGCGCGGATCCAGTTTGCCTTCACGGTAAGCTTCCATTTCTTCTTCCCGGCCTTTTCGATCGGCCTCGCGAGCTATCTCGCCGTGCTGGAGGGGCTGTGGCTCAAGACGGGCAAGTCCGTTTATCTCGACCTGTTCAAATACTGGCTGAAAATCTTTGCGATCGCCTTTGCGATGGGGGTCGTCTCGGGGATTGTCATGTCCTACCAGTTCGGCACCAACTGGGCGGTGTTCTCCGATGTGGCAGGGCCGGTGCTGGGCCCGCTCATGGCCTATGAAGTGCTGACGGCCTTCTTCCTTGAGGCAGGGTTTCTCGGCGTCATGCTGTTCGGCATGAACAAGGTCGGCAAAAAGCTTCACTTCGCCGCCACGCTGATGGTGGCCCTGGGCACCTTTGTTTCCGCCTTCTGGATCCTTTCGGTGAACAGCTGGATGCAGACCCCGGCGGGCTATTTCATCGCGGAAAATGGCCAATACATGCCGGGCGAAAGCTGGCTGGCGATCATCTTCAACCCGAGCTTTCCCTATCGCCTTGTCCACACGGTGATGGCGGCCTATCTCACCACCGCCTTTGTGGTGGGCGCCGTGGGCGCATGGCATCTCCTGAAAGACAAGACCAACCCCCACGCCCGCACGATGTTCTCGATGGCGATGTGGATGGCCGCGATCGTCACGCCCTTGCAGATCTTGGCCGGCGACATGCACGGGCTGAACACGCTCGAACATCAGCCCGCCAAGGTGATGGCGATGGAGGGGCATTATCAATCGCACCCCGAAGGCGCGCCGCTGATCCTGTTCGGCATCCCGGATAGCGAGGCCAAGACGGTGCGCTATGCGATCCAGATTCCCAAGGCGTCCTCGCTCATCCTCAAGCATGATCTCAATGCGCCACTCGCCGGGCTCGATACCATCCCCGATGATGAACAGCCGCCGGTGGGCATGGTGTTCTGGAGTTTCCGGGTGATGGTTGGGATCGGCTTTGCCATGCTCGGGATCGGGCTGTGGAGCCTTTACGGCCGCCTGCGGGGGCGGCTCTATGATCTGCCCTGGCTGCACCGCGCCGCCGTGGTGATGGGCCCCAGCGGCTTTGCCGCCGTGCTCGCCGGATGGATCACCACCGAAGTCGGTCGCCAGCCCTATGTGATCTATGGCCTGCTGCGCACCGCGGATGCGGCAAGCCCGCTTGATGCACCGGCGGTTGCGGCCTCGCTGCTGGCTTTCATCATCGTCTATTTCACCGTTTTCGGCATTGGCGTGTGGTATATCCTCAAACTCATGGGCAAGGCTCCGCAGCCGGGTGAATATGGCGTCAAGCGCGGCGACAAGGGCCCGATCCGCAGCGCCGGGATTACGCCAGGGCCGACCCAGAACCCCGGTGGCACCGATCCGTTGCCCGGCCCCAGCGCCGTTCCAGCGGAGTGAGCGCCATGATTGATCTCACCACCATCTGGGCTTTCATCATTGCCTTTGCGATCTTCGCCTATGTGGTGATGGACGGGTTTGATCTGGGCATCGGCATCCTTTTCCCAACCTTTGCGGTGGGCCGCGCGCGTGATCGGGCGATGAATTCCATCGCGCCGGTGTGGGACGGCAATGAGACATGGCTGGTGCTGGGCGGCGGCGGGCTGTTTGCCGCTTTCCCGCTCGCCTATGCGGTGATCCTGCCTGCAACCTATCCACTGGTGATCGCGATGCTGCTGGGGCTGGTGTTCAGGGGCGTGGCGTTTGAATATCGCTGGCGCGATTCCGGCCATCAGCGGTTCTGGGACGCCGCCTTTACCGGCGGATCATTGGTCGCGGCCCTTTCGCAGGGGATGATCCTTGGCGCGCTGCTGCAAGGCATCGAAATCGAGGGCCGCGCCTATGCCGGCAGCTGGTGGGATTGGCTCACGCCCTACACCCTGCTCACCGGGCTTGGTACAGTGGCAGGCTATGCGCTTTTGGGTGCAACCTGGCTGATCTGGAAACTCGATGGGGCGGAACAGGATCACGCGCGGCGGCTCGCCATCTGGGCAGGCGGGGCAACGATTGTGCTGATGGGCGCGGTCAGTCTCTACAACATCGCCCTTAACGACGAATACGCCGCCCACTGGCTTACCGCGCCGCAGATCTACTGGGTGGCGCCGGTGCCGATCTTGACGGCGCTTGTCTCGCTCTCGCTGCTGCACGGCATTCTGACAGCGCGCAATTCCAAGCCGTTCTGGCTGGCTATTGCCCTGTTCTTCCTTGGCATGAGCGGGCTTGGCGTCACTATCTGGCCCTATGTGGTGCCGCCCGGCATCACCATCTGGGACGCCGCAGCGCCGGAACGCAGCCAGATTTTCATGCTGGTGGGCGTGGCTCTTACCATGCCGTTGATCATCGGCTACACCGCCTGGGCCTATTGGGTGTTCCGTGGCAAGGTCGCCGACGAAGGATACCACTGAGAATGTCCCAAGACGAACCCCTGCGCTCAAGCAGCGAAGCGGCAGCGCACAAGGAATCGCCGCTCTGGCAGCGCCTTGCCTGGATGGCGGCGATCTGGCTCGCCAGCGTCGCAGTGCTCGGCGCGGTTGCCTGGCTGCTCCGCCTGTGGATCAAGCCTTAGCCAAGCGGCCTCAGGCGCGGCGGCGATGCCACTCCGCGGCAGGTTTGGCGCCTGCCATCCAATCGCCCAGCGGCCGCGGGCGGCCATAGCGATAGCCCTGCACATGGGTGCACCCGATCTGGCGCAGGAAATCCTCCTGAGCCGCCGTCTCGACGCCCTCGGCCACCACGCCCAAGCCAAGCCCGCGCCCCATCTCGACAATCGCCTGGATGATGAGGCGGCTCTGGCTGTCGCATTCGATGCTGGCGATGAACTCTCGATCGATCTTGAGCTTGCGGATCGGGAAGCGCCTGAGATTGCTGAGCGAGGAAAAGCCGGTGCCGAAATCATCGAGCGCAATCGTGCAGCCTGCCTGGTGGAGCAGCTTGAGCGAGGCGCGCAGCCCCCCGCCCTCATCGGAAAGCAGCATGGTCTCTGTCACCTCGATGGTGAGGTTGGAGGGCTGAAGCGGACTGGCTGCAATCAGATCAAGCACCGATCGGGCAAAGTCGCCCTCGCGCAGGTCGGCCTCGGACAGGTTGATGCCAATGCAGCATTGCGATCCGAAAGCGGCCAAGAGCTGCGGCCCGTCGCGCACGACCTGGCGGATCATCATCTGCGACACCCGCCGCGAAAGCACGGGATCCAGCAGCGCGGAGAAAATATCGCACGCGGCCAGCACCCCGCCCTGTCCATCGGCAAGCCGCAGCAGTGCCTCGAACGAGGCTACCTCGCCTGATGCAAGATCAATAATCGGCTGATAGGCCGCAAATGCTTCGCCCTCATCAAGCGCATGGCGCAATCTATGCGAGGCAATCTTGCGCGCTGATTGCCGCGCTTCGAGCGTGTGGTCCCAGAACACAACCGAGCCGCGCGCTTCCTGCTTGCCTTTGTAGAGCGCAAGATCGGCGCGGCGGATCAATTCCTCTCCGGGCACCACCTCGTCGGTCGTTGCAATGCCGCAGGTCGCCCCCAGAAGATCGAAATATTCGCTTTCCGCCGACAGCGCCCGGGTTTCAGCAATCAGCCGCTCGGCCACCAGCGTCACTTGGGCCATCCCCATGTTCGGCGGGAACAGCAGCGCGAATTCGTCTCCTCCCCACCGCGCCAGGAACACCTTTGGGCCAACAATCCGCTGAAACCGCGTGGCGAGCAAGGTCAGCACCTGATCGCCCGCCAGATGCCCGAACGTGTCGTTGATCTCCTTGAAGCCATCCAGATCAAGCACCGCAACAGTCACCGGCGCGCGGTGAGCGTTCTGCATCGCAAGGCCAAGCCGGCGGTCAAACTCTGCGCGGTTGAACAGCCCGGTGAGGCGATCATGCTGTGCGGCGCGCTCCAGCGCAAGATGACTGAGATGCTCCTCGGTGCAGTCATGGACGATCCCGGCGATGCATTCCGACTCCCCTTCCGTCCTGATTCGTTCACCGATCACACGGATCCGTCGCAGGGCACCATCCTTGCGCGTGATGTGGCTTTCAAACTTCATCGGCGTGCCCATAGTCGCTGCGGCCTCAAGCTGCGCGCTCACCAATGCCCGATCTGCCTCGCTGTAGAATGCAAGCGCTTCATCAACGCTGATCTTGTTATTGCTCGGGTCGAACCCGTGGATGACATGGGCCTGATCCGACCAATAGAGGGCATTGCTTGTCAGATCGACCCGCCAGAACCCGATATTGGCCGCCATTTCGGCATGGCGAAACACCCGCGCTGCCTCGCGCAAGGTTGCGTTCTTGCGGCTCAATTCGCGCGTGCGGGCATAAAGCGCGATGTTCTGTTCAACCAGCTCGCCCAGCATTTCCAGCGATTTGATCTGATCGCTGGTAAAGGCCTGTCGCTCGGGCGAGATCGCGCACAGCGCGCCCAGCACCGCGCCGCCTTCAAACCGGATGGGCACTCCAAGATATGATCGGATATGCGGCGCACCTGTCACCAGCGCATTGTCGCAAAAGCGCGGATCCGCGCGGGCATCATCCACCAGCAAGGGCGCGTTCGCGGCCACGCAATGCGTGCAGAACGAGACATCAAGCGGGGTTTCTTCAGGGCCAAAACCGATGCGGCCCAGAAACCACTGGCGCTGCTCCTCGACGATCGAGACCAGCGAGGTCGGACAGCCGAGCATCACAGTCGCCAGCACGGTGATCCGCGAGAAGATCTCGGGATCGGGCATGGCCTCAAGCATAAGCTGCTTCAGACAATCAAGACGCGCAGTGTCGGACACGCGCTGCTGATGCGCCCTGGATAGTTAATGCGAGGTTTTAAAGCCTATCCTCATTCACCCAGCACGCGCCTGACAGGGGCCGTCACCCTGATGCAACCAAGCTCGCGCCGTGCCCCGTTGCGCTTCCCGAGCATGGCCCTATGGCTTTCTCCATGGAATCAATCATTCAAACCGCCTTTGCGGAGATCGCCTCACTGCTGGTACTCGCGGCATTTGTCGGCCTTATCGGGCTGGTGCTGCGCCAGCCATTGATAGTCAGCTTTATCGCGGTGGGGCTGATCGCGGGCCCATCGGCACTGGATCTCGTCCATTCCGACGAACAGATCAGCCTGCTTTCGCAGCTTGGCATTGCAGTGCTGCTGTTTTTGGTGGGGATCAAGCTGGATACCAAATTGATCCGGTCACTGGGCACTGTGTCCCTGCTGACAGGGCTTGGGCAGGTCGCCTTTACCGCCAGTTTCGGATTTCTCATCGGACTGGCGCTCGGTTTCGAGGCGTTGACGAGCCTTTATGTGGCGATTGCGCTGACCTTTTCTTCGACGATCATCATCGTCAAGCTGCTTTCCGACAAGCGCGAGATTGATGCGCTCCACGGCCAGATCGCGCTCGGTTTCCTGATTGTGCAGGACCTGGTGGTGGTGCTGGCGCTGATCGCGCTCTCGGCGATTGGCGTGGGCGCAGGAAATGATGGCGGACATGGCGGTGGCACCATCGCCAGTGTTCTGGCTGCCGGCCTTGCCATGGTGGCCGTGGTGGCGGTGTTCATCCGCTACATCGCCAATCCGCTGACCGAACGCCTGGCGCGGGCGCCTGAATTGCTGCTGATCTTTGCGATTGCGATGGCGGCCATGTTCGCCGCGATTGGCGATCTGGTGGGGCTTGGCAAGGAAGTCGGCGGATTGCTGGCGGGGGTAGCGCTGGCCTCCACACCTTATCGGGAAACCATATCCGCCCGCCTTGCGCCCTTGCGCGATTTCCTGCTGCTGTTCTTCTTTATCGGCCTTGGGGCAACGCTGGATTTGTCCTTGCTGGGCGCGAATATCCCGGCAGCGATCATCTTCTCCGTGTTCGTTTTGATCGGCAACCCGCTGATTGTCCTCGCCATTATGGGGGCAATGGGGTATCGCAAGCGCACCGGATTTCTCGCCGGGCTGACAGTCGCGCAAATCAGCGAATTCTCGTTGATCTTTGTGGCGATGGGCGTTGCGATCGGCCATGTCGGGCAGGATGCGCTGGGGCTCGTCACGCTGGTCGGCCTCGTCACCATTGCCGCATCGACTTACATGATCACCTATTCGCACCGGCTTTACGCGCTGTGCGAGCCTCTGCTCGGTCGCTTTGAACGCAAGAATACCCCGCGCGAGCCGATCGAGGGCGCGCATGATGTGGTGCCCGAAACCGATGTGCTGATCTTCGGGCTTGGCCGCTATGGCACGGCGATGGGCCTCAGGCTGCACCGGCGGGGGCTCAAGGTGGTGGGATTTGACTTCAACCCCGCCGCGGTAAAGCGCTGGCGCGCGCTTGGGCTTGAGGCGGATTTTGGCGATGCTTCCGACCCGGAGTTCATTGCCGAGTTGCCCTTGCCCAATGCGCGCTGGATTGTCGCGACCATGCCGGTGCTGCAAGCGGGCGTGAATGAGGAAGACCCGCGCGCCACGCTCATCCAATTGGCGCGGATGAGCGGCTTTACCGGCCGGCTCGCAATTTCCTCGCACAGCGCGAAGGAGACTGCCGAATTGAAGCGGCTGGGTGTCGATCTCGTGCTCGAGCCGTTCGAAGATGCTGCCGATCGCGCGGTCGAACTGATTGAGGGTGCAGCCGAAATCATCGAACACCCGGCCTTTCCGGCAATCTCCTCTGAACCTGCGCCCGCGGCTTAGGCCATTTTCCGATCACACCGGGCCGGGAAAAGCGACAAGCCCGCGCGGCGCCTGGGCGTTGCTTGTCCGGTTCGCCGGAGCGCGATCGGAAAGCGCACTAAGCCGCGGCGAGCACCGCCTGGGCGAGCGCGCGGCCCGACAGGAAGGCGCCTTCGACACGGGGGCTGTGGAGATAGTCTCCCGCCAGGCCGAGCTGGAAGGCCGGGTCGAAATGCGCTGCCGGGCTGTGGGCGACCTGCGGCAGGGCATAGAGCCAGCGATGGGCATCGCAGTGCAGCATGGGCGGCAGGCTGGCAAGGCCGGTAGCCGCGCGGAAATCCTCGAGCAGACGGGCGGCAACCGCTTCCTTGGGGAGGTCCAGCAATTCGCGGCTGCGCTCGGGGCTGGCGTGGATGACCCAGCTCTCGACCGCGGCCCGGCCCGGCTTGGAGCTGTTGCGCGCCGCCCAGCTGATCGCATCGCCGCTTTCTCCGCGAAAGGCCGATGCAGCAAGCGGCAGGCTTTCGGCAAAGGCCGCCAGCACCGCCCAGCACGGCGCGGAGCGGACACCTGCGGGAATGGCGGCAAGATCGGGGGCAGCCTCGCGCAGCAGGTCTGCCGCCTGTTCGGCCGGAACCGCGATCAGCACGCAAGCCGCCGTGATCGTTTCACCGGCCTCAGTCGTGATGCGCCAAACAGCCTCATCCTGCACAAGGCGCGCGGCCCTAACGCCCCAGCGCACCGCAAGCCTGCCCGCCATCGCCTTGAGCGGTCCGTTCATGCCGGGCGTGCCGACAAAGGCTTCCTCACCGGCTTGCGGCCAGCGTGCGGCTGCGCCTTCCTCCTGCCATGCAGCAAGCGCTGCGCGAAATGCCGGATCGCGGGCGGTGAAATATTGCGCGCCGTGATCGAAGGAGACATCAACGCCGCCAATCGCCACGCGCCGCGCGGCCATGCGGCCACCCGGCCCGCGTCCCTTGTCGATCAAACCGGGCGTCAAACCGGCTGCGGCAAGCTGGCTGGCACAGGCAAGCCCGGCCATGCCAGCACCAATGATGAGAATATCGTGATGAAGCGCTGTCATCCGGCATCAACGCGAAGGTTGCCAGGCAGTTTCCCGAAGATCCGAGCTCATCGGAGCAAATCCGGGCAAACCCGATGGCCCCTGCTCCCGCCCCGCTGAGCCCTCAACAACTCAAGCCGCGTCAGCCGCCAAAGTCTCCGAGCGCCCGCCAGCGGCCTCGTTGAGCATTTCGGCGACGAGGAACGCCAGTTCGAGCGACTGTTCGGCATTGAGGCGCGGGTCGCAGTGGGTGTGATAGCGATCGCCCAGACGCTCCTCGGTAATCGCCACCGCCCCGCCGACGCACTCGGTCACATCCTGACCCGTCATTTCGATATGGATGCCGCCCGGATGGGTGCCTTCGGCGCGGTGCACCGCGAAAAAGCCCTTTACTTCCCGCAGGATACGATCAAATGGCCGGGTCTTGAAGCCATTGTCAGACTTGATGACATTGCCGTGCATCGGATCGCACGACCACACCACCGGGTGACCCTCGCGTTCGACGGCGCGCACCAGCTTGGGCAGGCCGTCTTCCACCTTGTCATGGCCGAACCGGCTGATCAGCGTGATGCGTCCCGCCTCGCGCTGCGGATTGAGCGTGTCGAGCAGGGTGAGCAGCGCGTCAGGCTCCAGCGATGGGCCGCACTTCATGCCCAGAGGATTGCCGATACCGCGCGCATATTCGATGTGCGCGCTGCCCGGAAACCGCGTGCGATCCCCGATCCACAGCATGTGCGCGCTGGTTGCATACCAATCGCCGGTGAGTGAATCCTGCCGCGTCATCGCCTGCTCATAAGGCAGCAGCAGGGCCTCGTGACTGGTATAGAAACTGGTGCCTTGCAATTGCGGCACGGTGCCGGGATCAACCCCGCAAGCCTCCATGAAATCAAGCGCCTCGCCGATCCGGTCAGCCATTTCGGAGAACTTTTCGGTCCACGGCGTGCGGCCCATGAAATCAAGCGTCCACTGGTGCACCTGCCGCAGGTTGGCATAGCCGCCGCCCGCAAAGGCGCGCAGCAGATTGAGCGTTGCCGCCGCCTGTGAATAGGCGCGCACCATGCGTGCGGGATCGTTGCGACGCGCGGCGGCATCAAACTCAATGCCGTTGATATTGTCGCCAAGATAGCTCGGCAGGGTGACATCGCCGATCGTCTCGGTCGGCGAGGAGCGCGGCTTGGCGAACTGGCCTGCCATGCGCCCCACTTTCACCACCGGACGTTTGCTGGCGAAAGTCATCACCACGGCCATTTGCAGGATCACCCGGAAGGTATCGCGGATATTGTTGGGGTGGAACTCGGCGAAGCTTTCCGCGCAGTCCCCGCCCTGCAGCAGGAAGCCGTGACCATGGGCGACCTGGGCCAGATCGGCCTTCAAGGCCCGCGCCTCGCCCGCGAATACCAACGGCGGATAGGAGGCAAGCGTGCGTTCCGCCTCGGCCAGCTCGTCCGCATTGTCATATTGCGGCAGGTGGCGCGCCTCGTGGTTCTGCCAGCTTTGCGGGGTCCAGGTCGTCGTCACTTTGCAAGTCTTCCCAAAAATTTCGTGGGCCTATGACAGAGGCGCGTCGGCTTTTCCAGCCAAGGGTGGCGCCGCTACATGAGAGGGGTTATATTTGTAAAGCCTCAATGCCGTTCGGGACAATAATATTTCCTACCCATCCCCTCACCGCATGCGCCGCGCGCCCCGCCCGTTTCTGGCGGCGGGAAGTTGGGCCAACGTCTGCCCTTCCGGGATTACCGCCAGGCGCAGCGGCGCGCGCTGCACAAGGTAACGCCCGGCAAGAAACTGCATCACTTCCGGCGTGGTCTGGGTGTAATCGACCAGCAGCGAGCGCAGCAAGGTCACCCGCTGGGGATCAAAGCTCGCACCTTCAAGATTATACAGCCAGAACTGGTTGCCGGTGGAAGCACGCTGGATCATCTGGCCAAGCGGCCCGGTGACACGCGCAAGCTCGTCAGAGGTGGGCGGATTGGCGGCAAGATCCCGCGCGATTTTCTCGGCCTCGGCAAAGAAGACAGGGACGAATGCAGGCTCCAGCTGGGCCAGCGCGGTGATGCGTCCGCCGCTTGCCACGTCGGTCGGCCAGCTCGAGAAGACCTGGGGCGAATAGCTCGCCCCGGCCCGCTCGCGCAGGGCATCCAGCAGGCGGTTGTTGAACAATTGCGTGAGGATTTCGAGTTGGCGGGATTCGCGCAGGCTCGCAAGGCCCCCGCCGCTTGGCCAGATCACCGCAGCCGCCGCCTGATTGGCATCACCGCGATGCGTGAGAACCTCAGGTCCTGCGCCCGGTGCCGCAGTGCCGGGAACGCGCGCAGCGACTTCGGGCGCAATCGGCTCACGCGGCGGCAAGGCACCAAAGGTGACACGCAGCTGCTCGGCGATCTTATCCGGGTCAACCTCGCCAAACACCAGCACCTCGACATCGCCCTGTTTCAGCAGCGGCTCCCAAACAGCACGGAAACCTTCGGGCGTTGCCCTTTGCAAGGCCTCGGGCGAAGGCGTGGCAAAACGCGCGTCCTTGCCAGTCGCAACGAATTCGAGATCGCGTTTCAGCACCCCGCCAGGGCTGGTGGAATAGGTGTTGTAAGCAAGACCCGCAGCCGCTTTGGCGCGGATCACCGGCTCGGCATCCCAGCGCGGATTGGCAAGCTTGGCAGCAAACAGATAGAGCTGGCCTGCAACATCATCGGGCCGGGTCTGGCCGGTGAAGGTGAAGACACCCTCGCCGATTGCGAAATCAAAGCCCAGCTTGCGGCCGGTGGCGAGGCGATCCAGTTCGTTCTGGCCAAGTTCCCCCAGGCCCGAGCCGACCAGCGCAACCTCGCCGAGCGAGGCATAGACGGCCGTGCTTTCATCAAAGGCGCGCTGCCCTGCACCGAAACGCACGCGCACCGTCACCCGGCCCGGCTCTGCATCGCTCGCCCAGACCAGCGCGCGCACCCCGTTGGCAAACTCGATCTGTTCGACTTCCAGCACACCAAGAGGCGCCCGCTTGGTGATCTCGCCCGGCTTGCCCACTGGCGGCAGATCATCGAAGGAGACCACTTGCGCTGCGAGCCGCGCGCTCGGATCAATCACCACCTCGCGGGCGAGCGCGAGGCGCAGGGCTCCCGCATCAGCCTCGCCAGCGGTGGGGGTAACATAGACCGAACGCAGCACTTCGCCATCGAACAGACGCTTGGTGCTGGCGAGCACTTCATCCGGATTGAGCCGCTGGCGCATGCCGCGAAACACCGCCAGCACTGTTCCCGGCGCCGCCACAGTCTCGCGGATGTCGACAGCATTCACGAGGGTATTGGCCAGATCAGGCCCGGATTGCACCGCTGCCTGTTCGACCTCGTTGGCAAAGACGACATCGAATTCGGCGACCTCGCGGTCGATCTCTTCCTGTGTCGGCGGCTCTGCAAGCGCATCGGCGATCACGCCGCGCACATCATTGAGCGCAGCCTGCCAGTCGCCCGAAAGCGGCGCAAAGGTGATGAAGGTCGCATCCGCCGAGCGCGAGATGTTCTCCTGGCGTGCCTGGGCGTAAAGGAAGCTCCCGCCCGAACGCGCGCGCGCTTCAAGCCGTCGGTTGATGATCGCCTGCGCGACAGCATCCAGCAGCAGGCCTTCGTTATAGACAATGGTGTCGTTCTTCTCGCGCCACGGACGCATCACCGCATAGGTCAGGCTGCGCGGCAAATCAGGCTCGACCACCACTGCAAGCTCGCCCAATGGCGCGCCGATCACCGGTTCATCGGCTGCGCCTGCCGGCGCTACCGGATCGCCGAAAGAGGGCGGGATGCCCGGTGCGCCCGTGCCCTGCCACGCGCCGAACCATTGCTCGACAAGCCCTGCAAGCTCCACCGGATCGGCATCGCCGGCCACCACGATGACGGTGTTTTCCGGGCGGTACCAGCGATCATAGAAGGCCTGAACCTTGCGGCCCGTGGCAGCCCGGAGGGTCTCCTCTGTGCCGATGGGACTGCGCCGGGCAAGGCGCTGGCCTGCGAAGAAGGTGCTGCGGGTGACATCAGCCACGCGCTGCCCCGCACCGCCGCGCTCCCGCTTTTCCGCCAGCACGATGGGCAGTTCGGCGCGCACATTGGCATCGCTCAGCACCGGCGCACGAACCATACCCGAAAGCAGGCGGAAACTTTCGGACAGCTTGGCGCGGTCGATATTGGGGATGTCGAGCTTGTAAACGGTATGGGTCGGGCTGGTCTCGGCATTGGCATCGCTCCCAAAGGTCGCACCGAGTCGCTGCCAGGCGGCAATCGCTGCGCCTTGGGTCAGATATTTGCTTTCCCGGAACAACAGGTGTTCCAGGAGGTGGGCATAGCCCTGCTCTTCATCTTCCTCGTGGAGCGATCCGGCATCGATCCGCACCCGGATTGCGACCTGCCGCGGCGGTACGCCATTGCGTCTGACCGCATAGCGCAGGCCATTGGGCATTTCGCCGAACAGCCATTCGGCATCGACGGGCACATCTGAGCCACGATAAAGCCACGGTACCTCGTCCTTGGCCTGCAGGAAGCGCGGCGCCGGAATCGCGCTTTGCGCCGGTGCAGCAGGGGCAGCCGCCTCGGAGGTCTGGGCAAGCAGGGGAGAAGCCAGCGCCAGCGGCGCTGCAAGCAGAAAGAGGGCGCGGCCCGCCCGATCAAGCATAGTCATGGCCGCGACTATAGGGACGCAAGTTCTGAAGGGATAGTGAATGAAACACGCTTTGCGTGCTTGAAATCCGACAAAATCAGTCTTAAATGGCGCTCATGTTTATCGAGACAGAAACCACCCCCAACCCCGATGCGCTCAAATTCCTGCCCGGCAAGACCGTGATGCCGACAGGCACGCGCGAGTTTTCCTCGCCTGAAGCCGCTGCTGCCAGCCCGCTGGCGCAGGCAATTTTCGATACCGGCGAGGTGGTGAATGTCTTTTACGGCTGGGACTTTGTGACTGTCACCGCAGCGCCGGGTGCTGATTGGTCAGCTCTCAAGCCTCAGGTGGTGGCGATCCTGCTCGATCATTTCGTCTCGCAAGCCCCGCTGTTTGCCAGCGGTAGCGCAGACGGCATTATTGTTCCGCCGGACGATGCAACCGTGGTTGAGGAACGCCCCGAGGACGCCGAGGTGATCGCAGCGATCAACGAGCTGCTGGAAACCCGCGTGCGTCCTGCGGTGGCAGGCGATGGGGGCGATATCGCCTATCGCGGGTTCCGCGATGGGGTCGTTTATCTCACCCTGCAAGGCTCGTGCTCGGGCTGCCCGTCAAGCACGGCCACACTCAAGCACGGGATTGAAGGCCTCCTCAAGCACTACGTGCCCGAAGTGACCGAAGTGCGCGCGGCGTAAGCGATGCAGTTTCACGATCAGCAGCTCAGCGCCGCAGCGCTCGCCCAGCTTTTTACAGCAGCGCGCAGCTATAATGGCTGGCTCGACAAGCCGGTTTCGGACGAACAGCTTCACGCCATCTGGGATCTCGTCAAGATGGGGCCGACCTCGGCCAATATGCAGCCTGCCCGCATCGTGTGGGTCAAATCGCCCGAGGCCAAGGCAAGGCTGGCCGCATGCGTGATGGAAGGCAACAAGGCAAAGGTGCTCGCCGCCCCCGTCACGGCCGTGATCGGCTATGACATCGATTTTCACGAGGAACTGCCCTGGCTGTTCCCGCACACCGATGCCAAAAGCTGGTTTGAGGGGGATGAGGCAGGCCGCGAGGAAGGCGCGTTGCGCAACTCCTCGCTCCAGGGGGCCTATCTCATGCTGGCGGCACGGGCACTGGGGCTCGATTGCGGCCCGATGTCGGGGTTCGATCCGGCCGCGGTCAACGCCGCCTTCTTCGCTGATGAACCGCGCCACCGCGTCAATTTCATCTGCTCAGTCGGCTATGGCGATCCGGCAAGCATTTTCGATCGCAGTCCACGCCCCGATTTCGCGCGCTTCAACCGCATCGCCTGAAGCACAAAGCCTGCTTGCATAGCGCCGCGCGCTGGGGCAACGGCGCTTGTCATGCCAACGCTCGCCATCGAGACTGCCAGCGAAGCCTGCTCTGTTGCCCTGTTCGGCGATGACGGGTGCATTCTGGCCCACGCCCACGAGGTGATCGGGCGCGGCCATGCCGAAGCGCTGGTCCCGATGATCGCCGGCCTTCCCGCCAAGGGACGCGCCGGGCGCATCCTTGTCAGCCTTGGTCCCGGCAGCTTCACCGGGGTGCGGATCGGCCTTGCCACGGCCCGCGCGCTGGGTCTCGCCTGGCGTGCGGACGTTCACGGCTATCCCACGCTGGCCCTGATTGCCGCACAGGCGCAGGCTGCACGCCCCGAGACGCCGGTCACTGTGTGCATGAATGGCGGGCATGGAGAATGGTTTGTCGCAGATTTCGGCGCGCGGGGAATGCCTGAAGGTGAAGCCGCATCGCTTACACCTGAGGCGGCCCTGGCCCATACTGGGCACCCACTCGTCGCGGGCAACCGGGCCGAGCAATGGGCAGCCCAGCGCAGCGGCCGCGAAGCGCTGTCCCTGCTGCCCGATGCAACCCACGCGCTTGCGATTCCCGCCGCACTCATCACCTGCGATCTTGCGCCGATCTACGGCCGCGCGCCCGATGCGACCCCGCCAAAGCAGCGAGCAGCTCCATGACCCCCTGCCCCCGTCAGCTTGACCGGATCATGGCGGTGATGGACGCCGCCTTTGATCCGGCCTATGGCGAGGCGTGGACCCGCCGGCAGGTGAGCGATGCCCTTGCCCTTGCCAACACCCACGCGCTGGTGATCGACAGCGCCGGAGTGCTGATCCCCGAAGGACCACAGCAGGCCACAACGGCAGGCTTTGTGCTCACTCGCCATGTGCTCGATGAGGAGGAGTTGCTGCTGATCGCGGTCGATCCGCGCTTCCGGCGGCGTGGACTTGGCGAGGCCTTGATCGGTCATCTGATCGGTGCCGCCCGAAAACGCGGCGTCACCAGAATATTCCTCGAAATGCGGCGCGGCAACCCGGCTGTCGCACTCTATGACAAGATCGGATTTGAACCCATTGGCGAACGCCGAGACTATTATCGCGCTGCGAATGGCGAACGTATTGATGCCATTACTTTTGGTTTAACCATTTCGACTTGAATCTGGTATAGTTCTCGGCAGCATTTGGGGCCATCCCCTTGCAAATCGCCTTTTCATGCGCCATGTAAAGTCCGTCGATAAAATAAGGCAGACATGCCACGAGGAACTCATGCAGGATTTGGAATTCGATATGAAAGAAACTCTCATTACGCTGACAAGCGATATTGTCGCAGCACATGTCAGCAACAATGATGTCGATGTGGCTGATCTGCCGGGTCTCATCACCAATGTTTACGCAGCACTTGCCAGTCTTGGCGAGGCAGCGCCGGTGACTGAAAACAAGCCCGAACCTGCTGTGTCGATCCGCGCTTCGGTAAAGCCCGATTACATTGTGTGCCTTGAGGACGGCAAGAAACTGAAAATGCTCAAGCGCTACTTGCGGACCAATTACAACATGACCCCAGAGGAATATCGGGCGCGCTGGGGCCTGCCGGCGGATTATCCGATGGTTGCGCCCAATTATGCCGAAACGCGCCGCGATCTGGCAAAGAAGATCGGCCTTGGCCGCAAGCCGGGCACCACGGTTCGCACCCGCCGCACCAAGAAGCAGGGCTGAACCAGGGCTCTGGCTGCCTGCGTCGCCCCATGCTGGAGGCGACGCAGGCGGCAGCGCTCTTCCACCGCTTTTTCGCGCGCGGCTTGAGCATGGCGCCCTTGGCCGGTAAAAGGTTACGATCGTAATCCAGAACAGACGGCGCCGATCCGTCATCGCCGCACCGGAGCGCGTTGTGAGCCAGAAAATCGATCTTGAACAACTCTGCGCCGAAAAGGGCCTGCGCATCACCGAGCAGCGCCGCGTGATCGCCAAGGTGTTGTCCGACAGCACCGATCACCCCGATGTCGAATTGCTGCACGAACGGGCATCGGCTATCGATTCCAAGATATCGATCGCGACAGTTTATCGCACCGTCCGCCTGTTCGAAGAGGCTGGCATCCTTGATCGTCACGATTTCGGCGATGGCCGTTCCCGCTACGAGCCCGTGCCCGAGGCACACCACGATCATCTGATTGATGTGGAAACCGGAAAGGTCGTCGAATTCGTCGATCCCGAAGTCGAAGCTCTGCAGCGGCAAATTGCCGAGCGGCTGGGCTATCGCCTCGTTGATCACCGCATGGAGCTTTACGGCGTGAGGCTCGCGCGTGACGAGCGCGGCTGACGCCCAATTGCGCGCTGCGGCGGCGCGGGGCGAAGTCACACCGGTCCCGCTTGGTGGATGGGTTCGCATAGCAATGCGGTCAGCGGCGCTGATCGCTCTCCTGATCGTGTTTGTGCCGCTTCATTACGCTTTTCGCAGCATCGCTTATGGTTCCCCCTTTCCGATGCTGTTCCTGCGCTATGCCGCAAGGGTTTGCGGCGCACGGGTCGAGGTGATCGGCACCCATCTTAAGCGTGATGTTTTCTATATCGCCAATCATGTGTCGTGGATGGATATTCTGGCGCTAGCAGGTGCAAGCGGCACCGCCTTTGTGGCCAAGGCAGAACTGGCCGAGGTGCCCGTGGTCGGTTGGCTTGCACGGCTCAACCGGACAGTGTTTGTAAAGCGTGAGAACCGGCTTGGTGTCGCCCAACAGATCAACGCGCTGAAGGAAGCGCTTGAAGACAATTGGTCGGTCACTGTCTTTCCCGAAGGCACCACCACTGACGGGCAATCGCTGCTGCCGTTCAAGACTTCGATGATGTCAGTGCTCGACCCGCCGCCTCCCGGCGTGCTGGTGCAGCCCGTGATTCTCGACTATGGCGTGGTGGCCGAATGGATCGGCTGGATCGGCGAAGAAAGCGGGTTCAACAACGCCAAGCGGGTTCTGGCGCGCAAGGGCACTTTCCCGCTCAAGGTCTATTTTCTCGAACCCTTCAGCCCCGAATATCACCGCGGGCGCAAGGCAATCAGCACCGAGGCGCGGCGGCGGATCGAGGAAGCACTCGAAGAAATTCTGGGCAAGCCGCTGCGTCCCTTCGCACACGAGGTTGCACCGGTGCGCTACCAGCCACAAAATTAGCCCGCATTCCCGTCAGGCTTACCCAAACGGAGCTTACCCAAACGGAAAGGCAACGCTCAGACGCGGCGCGGGCTAGCCGCATTTTCCGATCCCGCTGGATCGGAAAATGCTCTAGAGACCGGCGCGCACCAGCCAATCATGGAACAGGCGCACCGGGCGGCTTTCCAGCGCGACCGGCTTGCACACGAACCAGTAGGAATACGGGCTTTCGACGGGAACGCCCGGCAGGTTGGTGAGCCGACTATCGCCGGCGCGCCGCAGGTGATCATCGTGCATGATGGCAATGCCGAGGCCCTGCGCGGCGGCCTCCAGCATCAACTGGCCGGAATCGTAGTGGTCGATCGCAACCGGGTCCATATCCTCAAGCCCGTTCGCCCGCTTCCATGCAACAAAGCTTTCGGGAAGCTCGTTGTGGATCAGGAAGGTCTGCTTCGCCATCGTTTCCGGCGTTACGACATTGCCGATACCACGCGCCAATTCCTTGCTGCAGATCGCGTGGACGAGATTGTGATCAAGGCGCACGGCGTGCAACCCGCTGGCTGGCCCACGCGAGAGAATGATTGCAGCATCAAGCGTATCGCCCACGCGGTCTTCAAGATGGGGCGCGGTGTCGATATCGATGTGAAGCAGAGGGTGGCGCTTGCGCAGCTCGCCAAGGCGCGGGAACAAGCGCTGGCTGCCGAACATCGGCAGCACCCCAAGCCTGAGGCGGAGCAGCGCGATATTGTCCGACTGGCTTTCGACCGCGCGGGCGAGCGCTTCCATATGCGGGTTCACCGCCTCGTAGAAGGCCTGCCCTTCATCAGTCAGCTGCATCGACTGGCGGGCGCGGGTGAACAGCTTCTTGCCCACGAACTCTTCCAGATTGGTGATCCGCCGCGACAGCGCCGAAGGGCTCAGGCCAATCTCCTCGGCTGCTGCGCGCGCCGATCCCAAGCGGACGGTACGCATGAAGGCTTCCAAAGCGCGCAGGGGTGGCAAACGTCGTGAAGGCATAGCGGTGCTCCTTGATGGAACGAACTACGCGCGGCAAGCCCAAAGGATGCAAAAAATCGAAGAAGTCGGGAATTTTTTTCCGCTTACTTGCTATGATTGCAAGTCGCTCGCAACAGCAGGTGCATGCAGCCTCAGCCGGGTGACGTGGGTTTCATCGCCCGCGATAACCTCAATGCGCCAGCCGCTGGGATGTTCCAGAATAGCCCCAACCGGCGGCACCGCCTCGGCCAGCACGAAGGCAAGCCCGCCAAGCGTATCAACCGCTTCCTCAACCTCACCCAAGCGCGAATCGACCAGCTTGGCGACATCCTCCAGCTCGGCACGGGCATCGCAGTCCCACATCCCCTCGCCAATCGGCACGATCAGTTCGGCCGGAGTCTCATCGTGCTCATCTTCGATCTCGCCGACGATTTCCTCGACCAGATCTTCGATCGTAATCAGCCCGTCGGTGCCGGAAAACTCATCGAGCACCACCGCCAAATGCACCCTTCGTGCGCGCATATCAGCGAGCACATCCAGAGCGCCGCGCGATTGCGGGACATAGAGAGGCTGGCGCATCAAGACTGTCCAGTCAGCAGGCGGGGCCTTGCGCTCGGCCAGGAAGGGGAAGATATCCTTGATGTGGATCATCCCGATCACATCATCGAGCCGCTCGCGATAGACCGGCATCCGCGAATGCCCGTGCTCGGAGAACGTCGCGACCAGTTCATCCCACGAGATCGCCGCATCGACCGCAATAATCTCACCGCGGGGCACCGCGACATCATCGGCATTATGTTCGGAAAAATGCAGCAGGTTGCGCAGCATCTGCCGCTCAAGCGCCGTCAGATCACCCTTTTCGCTGGCTGACGCGGGGGCGCCGGTGCCGCGGCCGTTTTCGTCCTCATGTTCATCGATTGCCTCTTCCAGCTGTTCGCGCAGGGACCTTGCACCCTCGCCCAGCCCGAGCGCCTTGCGGATCGCAGGCCACAGCCCGCTGCTACTGTCCGCGTCTCCCGCGGGGGATTGGGAATCGGCCATGGCCGTCTGGAAAGCTCCTGTTATCTCAGGCCCCATATGGGTCAGGGATGCCCAGTTTTGCAAGTATCGCAATTTCGAGCGCTTCCATTGCCTCGGCCTCGGCATCGCTCGTCTCATGATCGTGGCCCGCCAGATGCAGCAGGCCGTGAACGATCAGGTGCGCGGCGTGGTGTTCCAAGGGCACGCCCTTTTCCGCCGCCTCGCGCGCGCAGGTCGCATAAGCCAGCGCGATATCGCCCAGCATGACGGGCGACCCGTCGGAGCCAAGGCCTTCGAGCTCGCGGCGCTCCAGCATGGGAAAAGAGAGCACATTGGTCGGCTTGTCGCGCCCGCGCCAGTCGCGGTTGAGAGTGTGAACCTCCTCATCCGAGGTGAACAGAATGCTCACCATCAAGCGCGCGCTCTTAAGCAGCGGCTCCCCCTCGCCTGCCGCCTCCGCCGCACGTTCGGCGAGCCCCTGCCAGGGCCCGGCAGGCCAATGCTCGATATCAATATCACACTGCATGGGCGCCCCTTAGCCGCCGGGCGCCGGCCACACCAGCGCTGCTCCGGCAAACACCGCAAATGGCGCTCTGGCCCGCAGAGCGGCCGGCAGCAAATGCCTTGCCCAGAACACCGCATAGCCATTGTGCCGAGAAAGCGGGATAACAAGCAGGACAGCCGAAGTCGCAAGAATAAACATCCCGATGATCACGCAGAAGTCCGCAAAGCGGGGCACTTCGGCGCGCATAACCATCCCCGTGCCCGCTCCAAGTCCGCGCCCCTGTTCGGAAAGATTGATCGGCCATGTCGTCGCAGCGCTGCTCAACAGATCGTGCGCGAAGCGCGGCAGGAAGGCCATGATCAAGCCAGCCAGCCGCAGCAAGCAGAACAAGCGAGGCGGCAGTCAGCATGGCTCGCCCGCTTGACCAGCGCGCTATTCTGCGCCCCCTTCATAAGCCTCGACAATGCGGGCCACGATCGGGTGGCGCACCACATCGGCGGCAGTAAAGCGGATCGTGCCGAAACCTTCCACCCCTTCGAGCCGCGAGACGGCATCGTTAAGCCCGCTCATGCCCGGGCCTCCCGGAATATCGACCTGTCGCGGATCGCCGCACACCACCATCCGGCTGTTCTGGCCAAAGCGCGTCAGGAACATCTTCATCTGTTCGCGCGTGGTGTTCTGCGCTTCGTCAAGGATCACGAAGGCATCGGCCAGCGTGCGCCCGCGCATGAAGGCAATCGGCGCGATCTCGATCTCTCCGCTCGCGATGCGCCGCTCGACCTGCTCGGGCGGCATGCAATCATTCAATGCATCATAAAGCGGGCGCAGATAGGGATCGACCTTGTCCTTCATGTCGCCGGGCAGGAAGCCGAGCTTCTCGCCCGCCTCCACCGCAGGGCGCGACAGGATGAGGCGCTGCACGCTCCCGCTGATGAGCTGGCTGACGGCCTGGGCCACCGCGATATAGGTCTTGCCGGTGCCGGCCGGGCCAAGCGCAAAGATGATGTCATCCCTTGCCAGTGCGCGCATATATTCAATTTGCGTTGCCGATCGCGGCACGATGGTTTTCTTGCGCGTGCGGATCATGATCGGGGGCGCGCCTTCATCGCCTGAAATGATCCCTTCAAGCGTGGGTTCGGCGGACATCGCGATCAGCGCTTCAATCGCCCCGCTATCAAGCGCCTCGCCGCGCGAGAGGCGATCATACATCGTCTTGAGTGTTTCGCGGGCGCGGGCCACGTCGTCCTCGGGCCCCTCGATCACCACCTGATGCCCGCGCGCGTGAATAAAGACGCCGAGCCGGTTCTCCACCTGCACCAGGTTGGCGTCAAACTGGCCGAACAGGGGGCCCAGCAGGGCCTGATTTTCGAAAGTCAGATCAGCGCGGGCGCGGCGCGGTGCGGGGATACCCCGCGGATCGGGCGAAAGAGCCGGGTGTTCGGCGCGTGAGGGTCTGCGGCCCATAGCTTCCTTTGGCTGCGGGCGTGGGGACGATCCCCCGCCCTACGAGTCGGAAAGGTAAGCGCAGGCGGCCGCAAAGCAAGCGCGGCCCCGCCAATCAGCGGTGGAAAGTCATCAAACCGCCGCAGTCTGGCGAACAAGGCCCTTGAGGGAATTGGGGCCGGCTTGGACGAGTTCCACCTCGACCATATCGCCGATGGCAGCGGGAGCATCGAACCACACCGATTGCAGCCAGGGCGACTTGCCAAGCCATTGGCCGGGGTGCCGCCCCTTGCGTTCGACAAGGATGGTGCAGGTCTTGCCCACGCTTGCCTGATTGAAGGCATATTGGTGGTGGGCGATGCGGCTCTGGAGGCGCTGGAGGCGGTCGTCCATGATTTCGGGCGCGATCTGCCCCTCCATGGTGGCCGCGGGCGTTCCGGGACGCGGGGAATATTTGAAGCTGAAGCAGGCCGCATAGCGCACTGCATCAACGATGCTGAGCGTGTCTGCGAATTCCGCCTCGCTCTCGCCCGGAAACCCGACGATGAAATCGCCCGAGAGTGCAATGTCGGGCCGCGCCGCGCGCACCTGTTCGAGTATCGCCAAGTAATCCTCCGCCGTGTGCTGGCGGTTCATCGCCTTCAAGATGCGGTTGTTGCCGCTCTGCACCGGCAAGTGCAGATAGGGCATCAGCTTGTCCACCTCGCCATGCGCGGCAATCAGCCCCGGCGTGAAGTCGTTGGGATGGCTGGTGGTGTAGCGGATGCGCTGCAAGTCAGGCAGTTTGGCAAGCGCCCGGATCAGGCCATCGAGCCCGATGCTGCGGCCCTTGTCATCCTCGCCCGCCCAGGCATTCACATTCTGCCCCAGCAGCGTGATCTCGCGCGCGCCCGCTTCGACCAATCTCTCAGCTTCGGCCATCAGGTGCTTGAACGGCCGCGAGATTTCCGCGCCCCGTGTGTAGGGCACAACGCAATAGGTGCAGAACTTGTCGCAGCCTTCCTGCACGGTGAGGAAGGCGGCAGGCGCGCGCTTCTTGCGCTGCGGCAGGGCATCGAACTTGGCGATGGCGGGCATGTCGGTATCGGTCGCGCGACCGCCCTGCACCGCCTGATCCAGCATTTCAGGCAGGCGGTGATAGGCCTGCGGGCCGACCACGATGGAGACAGCGGGCGCGCGCGCCATGATCTCCTCGCCCTCGGCCTGCGCAACGCAGCCTGCGACCGCGATCAGCGGCTTCTTGCCCGCTTCCTCGCCCGCCTTCACCAGCCGGCCAATGTCCGAATAGACCTTTTCGGCCGCTTTCTCGCGGATGTGGCAGGTGTTGAGGATGACAAGATCCGCCTCCTCACCTTCGGGTGCAGGGGCAATGCCCTGTTCGCCCAGCAATTCAGCCATACGCTCGCCATCATAGACGTTCATCTGGCAGCCGAAGCTCTTGACGCGGTAGGTCTTGGGGGGCGCGGTGGGTTTCATGGGCAAGCGCCCTTAGCGCTGATAGGGGGGCTATTCAATGAAAAGGGGCGGCCGAGGCCACCCCTTTCCTGACCGCATTGTGCTGCAACTTCGCGCGATCAGGCGACAGTCGCCTTGACGATCTTGCCCGGATTGCGCGGCGGTTCGCCCTTGGGGAGCGCGTGGACGTGTTCCATCCCGCTCTCGACCTGGCCCCACACGGTGTATTGCTTGTCGAGGAAGCGCGCGTCTTCAAAGCAGATGAAGAACTGCGAATTGGCGCTGTTGGGATTCTGCGCGCGGGCCATCGAGCAGGTGCCTTCGACATGCGGCGCATCGTTGAATTCGGCTGCCAGATCAGGCAGATCGCTGCCGCCCATGCCGGTGCCGGTCGGATCGCCGCCCTGCGCCATGAAACCGGCAATCACGCGGTGGAAGATCACGCCGTCGTAAAAGCCTTGGGCAGCAAGCGTGGTAATGCGCTCGACATGGCCGGGCGCAAGATCGGGGCGCAGCTTGATCACCACATCCCTGGGCTCGCCATCGCCGGTGTCGAGGGTGAAGGTGAGGGTCTCGGCCATGTCATGTTCTCCGCAAAATCGGGTTGGGTTCGCAGGGGCTTTTAGCGCCCAAAAACCGCCTGTCACCCTCCAGCCTTGCTTTTCATGCGCCCCCGCCTAAACGCCTCATATGACCGACAATCGCAACCTCGAAGATGATCTCACTGTCGCTGATACGGGCGAGGCCGAGGTGCGTCCGGATGACCGGGTGGATGATGAACGGCTCGATGCCGAAAACCGCCTGAAACCCGACTATGTAAGCGCCGTTCGCGAGGCGCTTGATCGCGGTGACAAGGGTGCCGTCTATGATCTCGTTGAGCCGCTTCACCCGGCCGACATTGCCGACCTGATCGAGCTTCTCGACCGGACCGACCGCACTGCGCTGATCGCGGCGATCACCGATCTGATGACCGGCGATGTAATCGCAGAACTCAATGACTTCGTGCGCGAAGACCTGATGGAAGCGCTGCCGCCAGAGGCGGTCGCGACCATTGCCGAACAGCTCGACACCGATGATGCGGTGCAGTTGATCGAGGACCTCGACGAAGACGATCAGCGAGCGGTGATCGCCGAGCTTGAGCCGGAAACCCGCGAGGCGGTGTCCTCGGCGCTTGCCTACCCCGAAGAAACCGCCGGCCGCTTGATGAGCCGGCACTTTGTGGCGGTGCCCGAACATCTCACAGTCGGCGATCTCATTGATTACCTGCGCGAGGAAGGTGATCTTGAACACGAATTCTACGAAGTCTTCGTGATTGACGAGTTCCACCGCCCGGTTGGCACTTGCGCCCTGAACTGGGTGCTCACCAGCCCGCGCAACATCCGCCTCACCGATGTGATGAAGCGCGACCAGACGCTGATCCCTGTCACCATGGATCAGGAAGAAGTCGCGCTGATGTTCCAGAAATACGCCCTGATTTCGGCAGCGGTGGTGGATGAAGCCGGAAGGCTCGTCGGCCAGATGACAGTGGATGATATTGTCCACATCATCTCCGAAGAAGCGGGCGAGGACGCGCTGCTGTTGTCAGGCGCGGGCGATGGCGACATCAACGAGCCGATCCGCGAAAGCTACAAGTCGCGGGTGCGCTGGCTGTTGGCAAACCTCATCACCGCCTCAGTCGCCTCATCGGTGATTTCGCAGTTTGAAGACACCATCGCAGCCATGGTGGCGCTGGCCGTGCTGATGCCGATTGTGGCGGGCATCGGCGGCAATGCAGGCACGCAAACGCTTGCCGTTACCGTGCGCGCGCTCGCTACCAACCAGCTCACCGCCACCAACACCTGGCGCGCGGTGCGACGCGAGCTTTCGATTGCGGCCTTGAACGGGGCCACGGTCGCGCTGGTGATTGCGCTCGCCGTCACGGTGATTTTCTCCAACGCCCAGCTTGGCCTCGTCATCGGCATGGCGATGGCCTGCAACATCCTGATTGCAGGTTTTGCAGGGGTATTCGTGCCGCTTACCTTGCAGAAGATGAAGGCCGACCCAGCGATTGCCTCGTCGATCTTTGTCACCATGACAACCGATTCGATGGGCTTTCTCGTCTTCCTAGGTTTGGCAGTGGTAAGCGGCCTGGTGCCCTGATAGCGCTTGCTCTCAAACCACAAGGGAGAGAGCAGGAATGGCAGGCAGGGTAGCGGGCAAGGTGGTGCTATTGACAGGCGGCGCGATGGGCTTGGGGCGCGCTGCGGCCAAGGCGCTGCTGGCCGAGGGGGCCCAGGTGATCATCACCGATGTGAACGAGGCGGCAGGCGCGGCAACCGCGGCCGAACTGGGCTGCACCTTCCTGCCGCAGGATGTCACCGATTGGGCGCGCTGGCAGGCGATCATTGCCGAAGTCGAAGCGAGCCATGGCCGGCTTGATGTGCTGGTCAACAACGCCGCGATCACTGTCTTTGGATCGGTGATGGATATCAGCCCCGAAGATTTCCGCCGCTGCTACACGGTCGATGTCGATTCGATCTTCATGGGCTGCAAGGCAGCAATCCCGCTGATGGCGCGGGGCGGCGGCGGCTCCATCATCAATTTCTCCAGCGCTGCGGGCAACAAGCCGAGTGCTGACCTTGCTGCTTATAACAGTGCCAAGGCCGCGGTCGCCATGCTGACGAAGTCCATTGCCCTGTGGTGCGCGCGCGAGGGCAATGGCATCCGGGTGAACTGCGTGCAGCCCGGCACGATCCTTACCCCCAATGTCGAAAGCGTCATTCAGGGCACGCCTGACCCCGAAGCAACCCGCGCGGCCTTCGCCATCGCCCAGCCCATCGGGCGGATGGGCGAGGCGGATGATATCGCGCACCTTGTCGTCTATCTCGCCAGCGATGAAAGCAAGTTCGCCACCGGCGCGCCCTTCATCGTCGATGGCGGCTTGAGCATTGCCTGACATGGGCAGTGCCGAGGATCGCTTCGCCATCATCGATCTCGCCGCGCTCTATATGCGCGGGCTGGACCGGCTCGATGAAGCGTTGCTCCTTGCCCAGTTCTGGAGCGATGCGCGGCTCGAATATGGGATCTTTTCGGGCGGGGCGGCAGAGTTTGCCGCCTTCTGCATGGCAGCGCTGAAAGAGCATGACGCGAACCAGCATCTCATCGGCCAGCATCTCATCGATTTCACCGCGCCCGACAGCGCCTGTGGCGAGGTCTATTATCAGGCCTATCACCGCACCACCGACGACAGCGGTGCCAAGCGCGATCTGATCATCGCGGGCCGCTATCTCGACCGCTACGAGCGGCGCGGGGGAGTCTGGAAGATCGCCTACCGCAGCGAGCTCGTTGACTGGCTGCGCGATGATCCGGCCAGCGATGCGATGCTCGCCGCCGCACCCTTCCTGATCGGTGCGCGCAAGCCCGCCGATCCGCTCTATGATCTGCGCGCGATGGGAGCCCGCCCATGAAGCCCGATCTCACTGCGCCTTCCGACCCCGCGCTTGCTCCGGGAGAGGCGCGCTGTCCTGGCCCCTCGATGCAGGACATCCTCGATGCCGATGGCGACAATCCGCCCGCCGCTATGCGCGAAGAGGCCTACACCTTCCTCGGCGATGAAGACCTGCCTTTCGCCCGCTACACCGATCGGGCGTTCCACGATCTCGAAATGGAGCGGCTGTGGCCCAATGTGTGGCAATGGGCCTGCCGCGAGGAGCATATCCCCGGCGTTGGTGATCGCTATGTCTATGATATCGGGCACCACTCCGTTCTGGTGGTGCGCGGGGCGGACATGGCCATCCGCGCTTTCATCAATTCCTGCCCGCACCGGGGGATGAAATTCGCCGCCAAGGGAACAAGAGGCGTGCGGCGTTCAAATATCCGCTGCCCGTTCCACGGCATGAGCTGGAACCTTGACGGGTCTTTGCGCGAAGTGCCGTGCCGCTGGGATTTCCCGCATATCGAGGATGCGACCTTCGGTCTTGATGAAGTGGCCTGCGCGACATGGGGCGGGTTTGTCTTCATCCACATGGGCAAAAATCCGCCGCCCCTGGCCGAGCAGCTTGAGGTGCTGCCGGAGCATTTCAAGCTCTGGCCGATGGATGATCGCTATGTCGCGATGCACACCGAAAAGGTGCTGCCTGCCAACTGGAAGATGGCAATGGAGGCCTTCCTTGAGGCCTGGCACGTGCTCGAAACCCATTCTCAGGCCGTCTTCACCGCCGCTGACGCCAACGCACAATATGACATTTTCGGGCGCCACGTCTCGCGGTTTATCCATGCGATCGGCGTGCCCAGCCCGCACCTCAGGCAGGAGGTGAGCGAGGCGATGGTGTTCGGTAAGCTCGGGCGCGATCCTGCTGCCCTGCCGCCGGGCACCACCGCCCGCGCTGAACATGCCCGCCTGCTGCGCGAGGAATTGGGCGCGGCCTTCGGCACCGATCTCAGCGGCGTTTCAACCTCGGAGATGGTCGATTCGATCGAATATTTCCTGTTTCCCAACGCTTTCTTCTTCCCCGGCATCAATATCCGCCTGTGTTATCGCTTCCGTCCGCTGGGGGTGGATGAATGCTTGCATGAAATCCTCATTCTCCAGCCGTTGCCGCAGACCGGCGAGCGCCCTGCCCCGGCCACCCCGATCAGACTGGGGGTGGAGGACAGCTACACCAGCGTTCCGGGCTTTGCCCTCGCGGAAATCCTCGATCAGGATACCGATAATCTCGCCTTGCAGCGTGATGGGGCGAAGGCATCGCGCAAGGGCGCGCAAACATTAGGCAATTATCAGGAAGCGCGCATCCGGCGGCTGCATCTCACGCTGGACGAATATCTCGCCCGTTGACTTGGAGCCAGAGGCAAGGGACAGGAGCGCCCATGCCTCTGCACCTCACGAAGATCGCGTTTGGCGCGAAAAGCTATGATCAATTGGCCGGCTGGTATCGCGGCCGCAGCGAAGTGCGCCTGACCACCCGCAACCGGCCGACCCGGCACGAGGAGTGCGTGGGCGGCTCGCTTTACTGGATCATCAACCACGCGATCGTGGCGCGTTCGCCGATTCTCGGCTTTGCGAAGACCGATGATGGCCGCTGGGACATCGTGCTGGAGCCGCGCCTCATCCGCGTCCACACACAGCCCAAGCGCGCCCACCAGGGCTGGCGTTACCTGACCGATGATAAAGCGCCCAAAGACGTGGCCGAAGGCGAGGATATCGGCGATGCGCTCCCCGGCCGCCTCGCGATGAAGCTGGAGCGGCTGGGGCTGGTTTAGCGCGCCCTTGCCTCACCCCAGCGAAAGCTGGGGCCCTCGGGCGGCAAGCGATGCCTTCAGCACCATGAGATCCCGGCTTTCGCAGGGATGACGACAACGTTTTATGCCCGCGTCTTTTCGGCCACGCGCCTGAGTGCATTGACATAAACATCCGGAGCCTGTGCGCCGGGGATCAGGAACTTGCCCTCGACGATCATTGCCGGCACGCCGGAGATGTTGAGATCCCACGCCTGCTGTTCCTCGGCGATAACGCGCGCTTCGAGCGCGGGATCATCAAGCGCGGCCTTGGCAGCCTCACGGTGCAGGCCGACGCTCGCCGCGATATCAAGCAGGACTTTGCGATCACCCAGCGGTTGGCGCTGGTTGAAGTGGGCGCGGAACAGCGCCAGCTTCAATGCGGTCTGCACCTGGGGCCCGGCTTCCTCCAGGGCGAAGGCCAACAGCTTGTGGCAATCGCGCGTGTTCCACATCATGGCGGGCGGAGCATCGCCGTCGCCTTCAAAGGACAGCGACACGCCCGCGCCCTCCGCAATCGCCTTCATCTGCCCGCGCAAGACCGCACCTTGCTCAGCCGAACGGCCATATTTGCGCTGGAGGTGGGCTTCCTGTTCTTCGCCCTCTGGCGGCATCTGCGGGTTCAGCTCAAACGGCCGCCAGCGGATTTCCGCTGCAATCTCGCCGTTCAATGCGCCCAAAGCCTTTGTCAGTTGGCCATAGCCGATCAGGCACCACGGGCACATGACATCGGAATAGATATCGATGGTAAGGTGCTGCGCCGCGTTCATCGATCAAGCCACCAACACACCAGATGATGTGCGATCGCAAAAGGACGCGGGAAATAGAGCAGGTCTGTCCCCGCCTCACCCGCTTCGCGCGCCGCCTGCAATTCTGCGCGGGTGAACCAGCGCGCGTCTTCAAGCTCGGTGGTGTCGATATTGAGCGTGGGATCATCCGTCACGCTCGTGCAGCCAATCATCAGCTGGCTCGGAAACGGCCAGGGCTGGCTCGCGATGTAGCGGACATCGCGCACGCGCAGCCCTGCCTCCTCCCAGACCTCGCGCGCGACCGCTTCGGAGATCGTCTCGCCCGGTTCGACAAAGCCGGCAAGTGCGGAATACATCCGCGGCGGAAAACGTGGCTGGCGGCCAAGCAGCAGCTTGTCCTCATGCTCCACCAGCATGATGGTAACCGGATCGGTGCGGGGGAAGTGATCGGCGCCGCAATTGTCGCAGTGGCGCTGCCAGCCGCCCTTGGTCGGCCGGGTCGCAGCGCCGCAACGCGCGCAGAAGCGGTGACGGGCGTGCCAATCCACAAGGCTCCTCGCCCCGCCATAGATCGCCAGTTCCTCGGGCGAGAGCACCTGCATCACCTGCCATGCAGCGGGCATGGCATAGGCAGGGCCATCGGCGCCCGCAGGCGGGACCGGCGCGAAATGGGCCTTGCCCTCCATCAGCCCCAGAAACACCAGCTCGGCATCGGGCGCGACATCGGCCAAGGTGCCCCAGGTAAGGCCGCCGCGATCATCGAGCACGGGCAGCAGCCCATCCATGATCAGCACCCGCGCGCGCCAGTTCATGTGGGAGGCGAGCGCGGCCTCATCCACGCGGATGTGATCGGCACGATCCATGGGCGAGCCGGCAAAGGCTATTGGCGTGGCTGCCGGCAGCACGGAATGGGCAGGATGATGCATCACGCAGCCTTGGTGCCGTTGGCGCGCATCGCCGCCAGATCAGCCTTCATCGCGGCCTCGAATTCCTCGCGGATCGGATAGGCTTCCGATGGCATGTACTGGGTGAACAGGCATGAACGCAGACCGAGGTTGTAATCGACCAGCGCCAGCGTGCCAGCCGCCCCGCCCCAGCCGAAGGTGCCATCCTTTGAACGCCCGCCCGCGCCGTGCCCTTCGCCTTCGAGCCAGGTGCCCTTGGTGTCGACAGTCGCGGGCAGGAGATCGGACACGCCGACGCGCACCGCTTCCTCGCTGATGACACGGCGGCCATCGAGCTTGCCATAGCCCAGCAGCATCCGCAGGAAGCGGTCATAATCCTTCGGGCTCGACACCAGTCCGCCCCCGCCTGCGGGGACTTCGGGCGGGTCGAAATAGACCGAGTTCACACCCGGATCGATCGGGAAAGGCATGCCGTTCACGATGCCGTAGTTATCCGTCATGCGCCCAGCCTCGCTTTGCGGAACTTGCATAAAGGTGCTCTCCATGCCGCAGGGGCCAAAGATACGCTCCTTGAGGAAAGCTTCGAACTCCATGCCGCTGGCGACTTCGATGACCCGGCCAAGCAAATCGATGCTGCACGAATAGCTCCACCTCGTGGCAGGCTGATACATCAGCGGCAGCGTGGCGAGGCGGTTGGCAAAGGCTGCAAGACCGGGCGCGGGCGTGACCGGCGGGAAGCCGGGGATCGGCATCCGGCTGACCCGACCGCCCACCAGTCCCAGTCTGTTGTAGGCATCGCGAAGCGGGCCCTCGCTGATGATCTGGTAGCCAAGGCCGGAAGTGTGAGTCAGCAATTGGCGGATGGTGATCGGGCGCACCGCCGGAACAGTCTGATCGAGCGGCCCCTTGGGATCAACCAGCACCTGCATGTCGCGAAACGCGGGCAGCACCTCGTGCAGCGGCTGATCAAGGCCAAGCTTGCCCTCGTCGATCAGGATCATCGTTGCCATGCCGGTGATGGGCTTGGACATCGAATAGATGCGGTAGAGCGAGTTTTCATCGACCGGCGTCGGACGCGCCAGCGACAAGGTCCCCCCGCCAACGGTGTGCGCGTGATCTTCCTGCCCCCAGCCAAAGGTCAGGAACAGATTGGCAAGCTTGCGGCTTGCAACATAACTATCAGCAAGCTTGGCGACATTGGGCCAGCTTTCCGCGACATTATGTGCCAGCAGCTGGCGCCCGAATGGCAGGCCCGCCAGCGTCACCCCGGCGCCGGCCAGCGCGATCGAGCGGAACATCGCGCGACGCGACAGCGCGGGATTGAAAGGGGCTGCATCAAACTCGCGAACGGCCATGATCAGGGAATCTCCGGTTGGCGATCATCTTGTGCCTGTGTGCGGCAGCCGCGTCCAAGGGTCAATCGCGAGCTTGGCGTGAGCCTTGCCTGAGGGCGAAGGCTTGTCAGCGCGCGGTGTGCTAGCCATACAAGACACATGCTCAATCTTCTCAGCTTCCTGCTTGGCATCGCCAGCCTCATCATAGTCATTCCTGCCCAGATACCCTTGCTGGGATGGGCCAATTGGGCAGCGCTCCCGGTGATTGCGCTGGGGATTGTGGCAGGCGCGCTATCGTCGAAAAACTCCGGGCGCGATTTCTGTCTGATTGTGCTGTTTATCGCCTGCGTCAGGCTCCTGCTCGGCGGCGGTATCTTCTAGCGCGCCGCCAATGCCCGTGCGGCGGCCTTGGCATAAAGCGTCGGCAGGCCAGCCTCGCCCAGCCGGTCAATCGGCCACCATTCTCCCTCGCCCGGCGGCGCGATGTCGCTGGCGAGACCCATGATGCTGAGCGTGAGATGCGCGTGCGTAAAGCTGTGCCGCACTGCGCCAAGATCACGCCAGCTGCCGGCCAGCGGCACGGCGCCCGTCCCATCAGCCCGCGCGTTCCAGCCGTCATCCGGCAGCGCGCGCATTCCGCCGAGCATGCCCTCGGGGGGGCGCTGGGTGAGCCATACGCAAGGCAACCCGCCCGCCCCATCCCGCACAATCCAGAAGGCAGTTCCGCGCCTTTCGGGAACGGACCTTCTGGAAGGCTTGACCGGCAGCCGCTCGGGCGCGCCGCCTGCATAGCCGGCACAGCCTTCGCGCAAGGGGCACAACAGGCAGCGGGGGCTGCGCGAGGTGCAGACCTGCGTGCCCAAATCCATAATCGCCTGAGCAAAATCTCCCGCGCGGCGATCGGGCGTGAGGCTTTCGGCTGCCGCCCTGATCGCTTTGCGTGCGCCTGGCAAGGGCTCTGCGATCGCAAAGAGGCGCGCGATCACCCGTTCCACATTGGCATCGACCACCACCGCCTTTTGTCCAAAGGCAATCGCCGCCACGGCCGCTGCCGTATAGGCCCCCAGCCCCGGAAGCTTGCGCAATTCCGCCTCGCTATCCGGAAAGCCGCCGCGCGCGGCAACTGCGCGCGCACATTTCACCAGATTGCGCGCACGCGAATAATATCCCAGCCCAGCCCAGGCGGCCATGACCGCTTCATCATCAGCGGCCGCCAGATCGAACACGCTCGGCCAGAGCGCGATGAACTTCGCGAAATAGGGCTTCACTGCCGCCACGGTCGTCTGCTGGAGCATCACTTCCGACAGCCACACGCGGTAAGGCCAGTGAGGATCATCAGGCAACGGCTCACCCGGCGGCAGGCGCCATGGCAGATCGCGGGCATGGTCATCATACCATGCAAGCAGCTGTGCAGAGAGGCTGGCGGTCACGCCGCGCCTATGGCATGGGCGAGGGCATCATGGGAAGCGGCAAGGAACCTTTGAAACCCTATGTCCGCCCGCGCGGCGGCGGGGCCAAGGCCATTGGCGAACTCACGCCGGAAATCGGCCGCACCGCCTTTCGTCGCTTTGGTTTTGTGCAAAGCTCGGTCGTCACCCGCTGGCCCGAAATTGTTGGCCCGGCCCATGCCCGTGTCTGTGCACCCGAGGCGATCCGTTTTCCGCCCGGAGAGAAGGCCGACGGCATCCTGCAACTGGTGGTGATTGCAGCCCATGCGCCGTTGATCAGCCAAGTTATACCGGAAATCATCGAGCGGGTGAACCGCTTCTTCGGCTACAAGGCGGTCGCCCGCGTCAAGCTGCGCCACGGTGCCGTCAAACCGCCGCAAGGCGCGCCCGCCGCCAAGCCGCCGCCCTCGCTCAAGCCGATTGCTATGGAATTGGGCGACAGTCTGCGCGATATTGGCGATCCCGAACTCAGGATGGTGCTGGAATCGCTCGCCCGCTCTCTCGAAGCAAACGAGACCCGCAAGAAGGAACAGGATCTCTGATGAAGCCCGCCCTTACCGCTGCCGCGATTGCACTCGCTGCGATTGCCCTGCCCGCCGCACCGATCAAGGCGCAGGGACAAGCGCAGGCTAAGCCGAAGGAGGATCTTGCCAATCCCGGTAGCGCCTTTGCAGGCTCGACCGGGAAAGGCAGCTGGCAGGCCAAGGTCACCCGCACCGAAAAGGGCCATCTGATCGGCAATCCCAAGGCCGAAAGCACGATGATCGAGTTCATCAGCTACACCTGCCCGCACTGTGCAGACTTTGCCAATGAAGGAGAGCGGGGGCTTGATCTGACGCTGGTGGCCCCCGGCAAGATGAACCTCGAAGTGCGCTCCTTCATCCGCAATCCGATCGACCTGGCAGTCTCGCTGCTGGCGGCCTGCGGGCCGCTTGAGGGTTTCAAGGATCGTCACCGCCGGCTGATGACGACGCAAAGCGAATGGCTGGAAAAGGCGCGCAACGCGCCGCGCAGCCAGCTGGAAATCTGGTTCAGGGGCGATGCCAGTGCCCGCGTCAATGCCGCAACCGCGCTGGGCCTTGTGGACATGTTCGCCAATGCCGGATTGTCGCGCGCGGCAATCAACACCTGTCTCACTGACGACAAGGCTGCAGCCAAACTGCTTGATGACACCGATGCTGCCCGCAGCGAATTCGCGGTGCCGGGCACGCCAAGCTTCGCACTCGATGGCAAGCTCATCAAGGATGTACATGATTGGAAAGGGCTTTATCCCGTGCTGTCAGCCCGCTTTGCGCCCCCAGCCACCGCGCCGGGAGGCGCTGCCAAACGTCCATGAACTGATAAGCGCCCCAGCGCCTTGCGCGATGGCCTGACACGATCTGCAGGTTGTGCACAGCCCTCCTCCGCCCAGCCTTGCCGCAGCCCCGTGACGCCGCCTATTCTTGTTCCCCTGAAAACCGGAAAGACCTCTTGCGATGATCAGACTGAAGCGCCCCCTCCTTGCCGCTCTTGCTGCTGCCCCGCTGATGCTGGCAGGCTGTTCGGGCGAGGCTGACAGCCCCGATGGCGCGCCGACGGCGGGCGAGCCGATCCCGGCGATTGCACCCCCGGCAGGCACCGCTTGGGCTGACATGGTAACCATCACGCCTGAAGGCGGCTATCTGATCGGCAATCCCGATGCGCCGCTCAAGCTGGTCGAATATGCCTCGCACACCTGCGGCGCCTGCGCTGCCTTTGCGGCAGAAGGCAAGCCTGCGCTCAAGCAGAAATATATCCCGACCGGCGTTGTCAGCTTCGAGCTTCGCAATCTGGTGCGCGATCCGATTGATCTTGCCATTGCAACGCTGGTGCGCTGCGGGGCGAAGGAAAACATGCAGCCGCTGGCCGACGAAGCCTGGGGTGCGCTTAACGACATCTTCGCCCGCGCCGATGCCGCCAATGCACAGCTTCAGGCAAGCGGCGAATTGCCGGTCGAGCAGCGCTTTGTCGCCATCGGGCAGCTCACCGGCCTGATTGATTTCTTCGCCGCCCGGGGGCTGAGCGCCGATCAGGCGCGCAGCTGTCTTGCCGACCGCGCGAAGATCGAAAGCATCGCCAATGCCTCGACCAAGCAATCCGAAGAGCTCGGCATTCAGGCCACCCCCACCTTCCTGCTCAACGGCAAGAAGATCGACGCCAACCAGTGGCCGCAGCTTGAACCGCTGCTGCAACGCGCCGGCGCGCGGTAGGGCGAGCAGGGCCAGCGCGCACCGATGGAGATCAGCCGGCTCAAGCTCAGTGGTTTCAAGAGCTTTGTCGAGCCGGCTGAACTGCGGATCGAGCCGGGGCTGACAGGCATTGTCGGGCCCAATGGCTGCGGCAAATCAAACCTTCTCGAAGCGATCCGCTGGGTCATGGGAGAAACCTCTGCCAAATCACTCCGATCTGGCGGGATGGAAGACGTGATCTTTGCGGGCACCTCCACGAGGCCCCCGCGCGACTTTGCCGAAGTGGTGCTCCACGCGCGCGATGATGCGGGCGATGACCTGATCGTCACCCGCCGGATCGAGCGCGGCGCAGGCTCGGCCTACCGCGTCAACGGCCGCGATGTGCGCGCCAAGGATGTCGCGCTGACCTTTGCCGATGCCGCGACCGGTGCCCATTCGCCAGCACTTGTCAGTCAGGGCAAGATCGCCGCCGTCATTGCTGCCAAGCCAGCCGAGCGCCGCGCCATGCTCGAAGAGGCTGCCGGGATTGCGGGCCTGCACGTCCGGCGCAAGGATGCCGAAGGCAAGCTGCGCGGCGCCGAGGCCAATCTGGCGCGTCTGCAAGATCTCATGGCCGGGCTCGACGCGCAGGTCGCAAGCCTGAAGCGCCAGGCCAAGCAGGCCGAGCGTTACACCGCGCTTACCTCCCAGATCCAGACCGCTGAGGCGCGGCTCATCTTCGCCCGCTGGCGCGAGGCCGCTGAAGCCGCCAAGCAGGCGCGCGCCGCGGCGCAGGAAGCCGAAGCAGCGGTTACTGCTGCACAAGGCGCGGTCGAGACGGCACAGGCAGAGCAGGCCGGGGCCGCCCGCGCTCTTGCCGAAGCGCGCGACGCGCTTGCCGACCGGCGCGATGATGCCAGCGCTCATGGCCACCGCATGGCAGCGCTTTCGGAAAAGCTCGATGCCGCGCAGGCTCGCCTTGCCGACCTGGCGCGCCAGCAGACCCGGCTTGAAGAAGACCGCAAGGATGCCGACCGGCTAACCCGCGACGCGGTCGAGGCGCTCGCGCGGCTGACCAGCGATCTCGAGTCCGGCCGCAGCGCACTTGCTGCAGCCGAAGCAGCCCGTCCGGCGCTTGCAGCACGCTGCGAGGATGCTGAACGCGCCAGCCGCGCTGCCGAACTCGCGCTCGCCAAGGCGACGGCCGATCAGGCCGGTGTCGAGGCGGAATGGCGGGTGGCCGAGGCCGCGGTTGATCAGGCGCGCGCCCGTGCCGATCGCCTCGGGCGCGAGGCTGCAAGGATCCAAGCCCTGCGCGCGGATCTTGCCGCAAGCAGCACTGCCGAGGCTGAGATCACGGCCGCCGCCGAGGCTGTCGCGCAGGCAGGCCGCGAACTTGGCAGGCTGCGCGCCCGGCTTGAGGCCGATCAGGCGCGCAAGGCCGAATTGCAAGCGGCGCGCGATGAGGCCGCCGCTGCGCTTGCGACTGCCAAGGCCGAACTGGCAGGCATTGAACGTGAACACACCGCGCTGCTGCGCGACCGCGAAGCGCGCGCCAGGCGCGAGGCATCCCGGCAGGGGCTGCCCGCTGCACTCGACCGGGTGCGCGTTGCGCCCGGCTATGAACGCGCCCTCGCTGCCGTGCTCGGCCGCGATGGCAAAGCGCCATTAGGCGCTCCGGCAACGCCGCAGGATGGGCGCTTCTGGACAGGCGCTGCGCCCCCGGCCCAAGTGCCCGACAGCCTGCTCGCAAAGCTCTCCGATTGCCCGCCCGAACTCGCCGCCCGCCTGGCACTGGTGCATTGCGTGGACACCGATGATGGCCGCCTGCTCGCGCCCGGTGAATGGCTGGTTACCCGCACCGGACACCTGCGCCGCTGGGACGGGTTCATCGCCCGCGGGGAAGGCGCTGCCGAGGCGGCCCAGCTCGAAGCGGCCAACCGTTTTGCCGAACTCGACCGGGCGCTGCCCGCCTTGCGGGCCGCTGCAAGCGAGGCCGAAGCGCACGAGAGAGCCGTCCGCGAGGAACTCACCGGCTTGCAGACTTCGCTGGTCGCACAGGAACGCGCCATTGCCAGCGCGATCGAGGCCGAGCGTGCGGCGCTGCGCCGGCTCGATGCCGCCGAAGCCGCCCGCGAACGCCTTGCCGCGCGTGCCGCCGAACTCGCCGCCTCCGCCAGCGACATCGCTGAACAGGTCCGCGCCGCCGCCAGCGAAGTCGCCGCCGCCGAGGCTCAGCGTGAGGCTCTGCCCGCCCGCGATGCAGGGCGCGCTGCACTCGAAGCCGCGCGCGCGAAAAACGAGGCAGCGCGCACCGATTTACAGGCCGCGCTCGCCGCCCTTGCCGCGCATGATCAGGCGCTTGCCGTCACCCGCGAACGGCTGGCAGCACAAGCATCCGATCATGCCAGCTGGCAAGCGCGCTCCTCTGAGGCGACCCGGCGCATGGCGGCGGCCGCCAGCCGCCTGGCCGAAATTGCCGAGGAACGCAGCATTCATGAGGCAAAGCCGCCTGCGCTGATTGCCGAGATCGAAGCCGGGGAGGCAACGCGCACCCGCCTCACCGAAGAATTGCGCGCCGCCGAGGCCGCCATGCGCGCCGCCGAAGAGGCTGAACGCGCCGCCTCAAGCGTGCTCGCTGCCTGCACCGAAGCGCTCGCTCAGGCGCGCGAGGGCCGCGCCACCCTGGCCGCGCGCGCGGAAAACCAGGAACTGCGCCGCGCGGAAATGGCGCGCATTTCGGGCGAGCGCTTCCAGTGCCCGCCGCCGTTGCTGGCCGAAAAATTCGGCTTTGCCGAGGATGCCCAGCGCGATGCCGCCACGGAATCGGAAGAACTGGAACGCCTCACCGCCGCGCGCGAACGCATCGGTCCGGTCAATCTGGTCGCCGCCGACGAACTGGCGCGGATCGAGGGCGAACTTGGCACCAATGCCAGCGAACAGGCCGAACTTGCCGAAGCCATCGCGCGGCTGCGCGGTTCGATCGGAAGCCTCAACCGCGAGGGCCGCGAAAGGCTGCGCGCAGCGTTCGAAGAAGTCGACAGCCATTTCCGCGTGTTGTTCACACGCCTGTTCGAAGGGGGGCAGGCGCATCTGGCGCTGGTCGACAGCGATGATCCGCTCGAAGCAGGCCTTGAGATCTACGCCCAGCCGCCCGGCAAGCGGCTCCAGTCGCTCTCGCTTTTGTCGGGCGGTGAACAGGCATTGACAGCAACCGCACTGATCTTTGCCCTGTTCCTCACCAACCCGGCCCCGATCTGTGTGCTCGACGAAGTGGATGCGCCGCTCGATGATGCCAATGTCGAGCGGTTCTGCGACCTCCTGGAATCGATGGTGGCGACCACCGCGACCCGCTACCTGATCGTCACCCACAATGCCGTGACGATGAGCCGGATGCACCGGTTGTTCGGCGTAACCATGGCGGAAAAAGGCGTCTCGCGGCTGGTAAGCGTCGACCTGGGCGAGGCGGAGAGGCTGGCGGCGGAATAGTCGCCCCTACCCCTCCAGCGCACGGGCGAGTTTAGCGCGGACCGATTTGAGGCCGGCCAGCAGCACCGCGGTATCGGGGGCATCTTCGATCATCACGCGAACGCCTGCTGGCGCGGTCTCGCTCCCAGACGCACGGCGATCTCCGGAGCGCCGATCGCCATCCCCCTTGCCACCCGCACGCAGCACGGCCTCGGCGCCTTTGAGCGTATAGCCCTCGTGGTTGATCAACCGATCAATCGCCTCCACCATGGCAATGTCAGCGGGGCGATAATAGCGCCGCCCGCCGCTGCGCTTGAGCGGTTTCAGAAGCGGAAACTGCTGCTCCCAGTAACGCAGGATGTGGGGCTTGATGCCGAGCGCTTCGCTGACTTCGCCGATGGTGCGCAACGCACCATCATCCTTGCCATCCTCAAACCCGGCCATCAGACCCGCATCCTTTCGCAGTCCTCACATGCTGGCGGGATCATCCGCCCTTGGCAATGCGCTCCTTGAGAAGCTGGCTGGCGCGGAATGTCAGCACCCGGCGCGGGGTGATCGGAACTTCGATCCCGGTCTTGGGATTGCGGCCGACCCGTTCATTCTTGTCGCGCAGCACAAAGCTGCCGAAGCCTGAAATCTTGACGTTTTCGCCCCGTGCCAAAGCATCGCTCATCTTGCCGAGGATCGCCTCGACCATTTCAAGCGATTCGGCCCTGCTCAAACCCATCTTGCGGTTGATTGTCTCTGCCAGATCAGCCCGAGTGAGCGTGCCTACCGAACGCATCATGCGTTTTACCCCCTGGTTGGTGCGACCCGTCCAAGCACTGCATATAGGCAAATTTTCGCCGCCTTTGCAACGTGATACACTGCGGCCACTTGAGTTTTCCGCAATATCTATCGCTTTTGCTAGCTACGAAGATACATCCGGTCACAGCCGGATCAGGCTTGCTCCCCAGGTAAACCCGCCGCCCATAGCCTCAAGCATGACCAGATCGCCCGGCTTGATCCGCCCGTCGCGCCGCGCCGTATCAAGCGCGAGCGGCACCGAGGCGGCCGACGTATTGGCGTGTTCATGGACAGTCACGATCACCTTTTCCGGCGCGATGCCCAGCTTTTTCGCCGTCGCGTCAAGGATCCGCGCATTGGCCTGATGCGGCACGACCCAATCGATGTCACTGACAGAAATAGCAGCATCCTCAATGACTTCGTTAAGAACATCAGCAAGATTGACAACCGCGTGGCGGAAGACTTCGCGCCCCTTCATCCGCAGGTGGCCGACAGTCTGCGTGGTCGAAGGTCCGCCATCGACATAGAGCAGATCATGCTGCGCCCCGTCAGCGTGGAGCCTGGTGGCAATGATGCCAGGTCGCGCAGCATCGCCGGGCGCGCCGGGCTCGGGCGCCTCAAGCACCACGGCGCCTGCCCCGTCGCCAAACAGCACACAGGTGGCGCGGTCTTCCCAGTCGAGGATGCGGCTGAAAGTTTCCGCTCCGATCACCAGGGCACGGCGAGCCATGCCCGTTCGCAGCAACGAATCGGCGGTTGCAAGAGCATAGAGAAAGCCCGAGCACACCGCCGCAACATCAAAGGCCACGCCCCCATTGCAGCCCAGCGCGGCCTGCACCTTGGTGGCAGTGGCAGGAAAGGTGTTGTCGGGGGTTGCTGTCGCCAGCACGATGAGGCCAATGCTTGATGCCTCAACACCTGCATCGGCAAGCGCCGCGCGCGCGGCCGCAATGGCAAGGCTGGACGTGGTCTCGTCCTCGGCTGCAATGTAGCGCTGGCGGATGCCGGTGCGCTCGATGATCCATTCGTCCGACGTATCGACCCGCGCCGCCAGATCGGCATTGGTCACGACCTGCTTCGGCAGGGCCGAACCGGTGCCGAGCAGGCGCGATCCGCTCACGAGGCAGCCTCTTGCCCCGGCTTCGCGCCGCGCAAGGTGTCGGCGTTGAGCGCGCCAAGATCGTGCGAAATCCGCTCGATCAGCTTGTCCTCCAGCAGGCGCGCCGCCACGGCAACCGCATTGGCCACGCCCTTTGCCGTCGCGCTGCCATGGCTTTTGACGACCACGCCGTTGAGGCCGAGAAACACCGCGCCATTGTGATTATTGGGATCAAGATGGTGGCGCAGCAATTCCGTCGCGGGGCGCGACACGAGAAAGCCAATCTTGGAGCGCAGCGAGGAGGTGAAAGCCTGCTTCAGCAAATCCGTCACAAACCGCGCCGAACCTTCGATTGCCTTCAATGCGATATTGCCGGAAAAGCCATCGGTTACCACGACATGGGTTTCGCCGCGATTGATCTTGTCACTTTCGACAAAGCCATCAAATTGCATGGCCAAGCCGCCTTCCCCGCCGGCCGATGCGGCGGTGAGCATGGCGGCGGCATCGCGCAGCTTTTCGGTGCCCTTGATTTCTTCGGTGCCGATATTGAGCAGGCGGACCACGGGGCGATCAAAGCCATTGACGATGCGCGCATAGGCTGCGCCCATCACCGCGAATTGCACGAGATTGCGGGCATCGGCCTCGGTATTCGCGCCGAGATCGAGCATCACCACATCATGGGCCTGCAAAGTCGGCATGATGGCCGCAAGCGCCGGGCGATCAATGCCCGGCAGGGTGCGGAGCGCGATCTTGCTCATTGCCATCAGCGCGCCGGTATTGCCGGCGCTCACCGCAGCGCCCGCTGCGCCTTCCTTCACCGCGTTGACGGCAAGACCCATGCTGGTGGTCGTGGCGCGGCGGATCGCCTTGCTCGGCAATTCATCGCCCGCGACAACATCCTCGCAATGGAGGATCTCGGATGCAGTTCGCAGATTGGGGTGAGCCTCAAGCGCTTGTTCGATGCGCCCGCCATCACCAACCAGCAGGAACTTAAAGCCTTCATGACGACGCCGAGCCAGCGCCGCGCCCTCAATCATGACGCGCACGCCCTCATCCCCGCCCATCGCATCGACAGCGATACGCGGCAAGCTCATGGCGCTTCCTTTCCGCTACCCGCGAGGGGGACGTTACAGGCCGACGGCGACGACCTGACGGCCGTTGTAATAGCCGCAATGCGGGCACAGGTTGTGCGGGCGCTTCAATTCGCCGCAGTTCGGGCATTCGTGGAAGGCTTCGACCTTCAGCGAATCGTGCGAACGACGCATGCCGCGACGGCTGGGCGATACTTTTCTCTTGGGGACAGCCATGGTGGCACCAATTCCTCAATTAACCAATGTGTGGTGCGTCTCGCGACGCGCTTGCTACGGGCCGCCCTTAGGGCAAGGCGGCTTGGCGCACAAGCGTTTGCAAGTGCTGCCGTGCCCTGGCCGGAAGGTTGGCGGGAAGGCGCGCGCTATAGCGGAAAAATCGCACGTTGCAAGCGCGTCGCACGATGACTAGCAAGGATCGAAATCTCGGGAGTGGTGGGCAATGGCTATCCTGCAAGTAACACTCGCCGCCGCAGCGGCCGCGGCGCTGCTCAACCTGTGGCTGTCGATCCGCATCGGCGCGGTCCGGCAGGCGACCGGCATCAGCGTCGGCGATGGTGGCAACCAGGCGCTTGAGCGGCGGATGCGCGCGCAGCTCAATTTCGTCGAGAACACCGCCTTTGTGCTGATTTTGATCGGGGCAATCGAATTGTCAGGCAAGGGCAGCTGGTGGCTCGCCTATGTCGCCGCCGCTTACTTCATCGGGCGGATTGCCCACGCTTTCGGCATGGACGGAGGCAATATGCAGTTCGGCCGGATGATCGGCACGCTGCTCACCATGCTGGTGCAACTGGGCCTTGCGGTGGTCGCCGCGCTGATTGCCGGCGGGGTGATGTAAGCGTCTGCCAAGGCATGTCAGATCGCAAGGCTGACTGGCCGTCCGCACTCACGCCGGAGCGGAGCGCAGAAACAGCGCCAAGCACGCCCCCGCAGATGCGGAGTCGTAATCAGGAAAGCGCGTAATCGCTTACAAAGGCATTCGTCTTGCGTTCACGACCGAAGGTGCTGGTCGGCCCGTGGCCGGGGATGAACATCACGTCCTCGCCCAAGGGCCAGAGCCGCTGGGTGATGCTGTCAATCAAGTCCTGATGATTGCCGCGCGGGAAATCAGTGCGCCCGATGCTCCCCTGGAACAAGACATCGCCGACAATCGCAAAGCGGCTCGGCGCGTGGTAGAATACCACATGGCCGGGGGTGTGGCCGGGGCAGTGGATCACGTCGAGCGTCAATTCCCCGACAGTCACCGTGTCACCATGCTTGAGCCAGCGGGTCGGCTCGAAACTTTGCGCCACCATGCCCCAGCGCGGACCATCGCTGTCGAGTTGCTCGATCCAGAAGCGGTCATCCTCATGCGGTCCCTCGATCGGCAGGCCGAGTTCTTCGGCCAGCATGCCGGTTTGCCCGCAGTGATCGAGATGCCCGTGGGTGACGAGCAATTTTTCGAGCCTAACCCCCGCCTTGGCCACCGCCTCCTTCAGCTTGTCCAAGTCCCCGCCCGGATCAACCAGCGCGCCCTTCATCGTCTTGGTGCACCAGATCAGCGAGCAGTTCTGTTGAAGCGGCGTCACCGGAATGATCGCGGCGCGCATCGGCAAGGAAGGTGTCTCGGTCATGATGCAACGTGTGCCGCCCTCGCCTGCCGATTGCAAGAGGAAGGCCTCGGCCGCTAGAGCACCCGGCATGACAAGGCTCATCATCCGCGACGCCTGCGAGGGCGACCTTGCCTTCATCACCGCGCTTATCGCTGACGATGCCATTGCCGCTGCGCGCGACAAGCCCACCGGCGAGGAAGCATCCTACCAGCGCGAAGCCTTCGCGGCGATTGCGGCCGATCCGTGCCACCGCCTGCTGGTGGCTGAACTGGCAGGTGAGCGCGTGGGCAGCTTCCAGCTCAGCTTCATCCCCGGCGTGGCCCTGGGCGGGGCATGGCGCGGCCAGATCGAATTCGTGCGCGTTGCGAGCAGCCATCGCGGGCGCGGGATTGGGGAGGCGATGATGCGCTGGGCGATTGCGGCGTGCGAACAGCGCGGCTGCTATCTCGTGCAACTGACCAGCGACACGCGCCGCCCTGCCGCCCATCGCTTTTACGAGAGGCTCGGCTTTGCGCCAACGCACACGGGGTTCAAACTGAAGCTGGGCTAGATGCGCCCGCCTTTCCACACGACCCGGCCGATGATCGCCACCTCATCAGCCGCGACATCGATCGGCGGATAGGCAAGGTTCTGCGAAAGCAGCGCGAGCCGGCCCGCGCCTGCCTGCGCCACGCGCTTGACCAGCAACGTATCGCCAAGGCGCACCACATGGATGCCGTCGCGAAAGGGGCGCGGTGAGCGATCAACGAGGATTTCGTCGCCATCATTGAGCAGCGGCTCCATCGAATCGCCCGCCACCGTGATCGCCGAAAGCTGCGCGCCATCAAGGCCCTGCTCCGCCAGCCAGCGGCGCGAGAAGCGGAAGGTGTCGAACGCCGCCTCGCCCTCCGCAACCCGCCCCGGCCCAGCTGACGCGCCAAGATCAAGCCGCGGCACTTCGACCCACGCGCCGTCATCGAGCGGCCTGGCGGATAATGCGTAGGATTTATCCTGCGTATCGCGAAGCTCCTCCTCCGCCACGCCAAAAAATTGCGCGAGCTTGCGGCGGTCATCCTCTTCCAACCGACGCGGCGACCCTTTGCGAATGAATTGCTGGAGATAGGACGGATTGCGTCCGAGAAAGTCGGAGAGGCTGGCCAAACTTACCCCGCGCAATTGTGCCAGTTCCAGCAGGCGGGCGCGGGCCCCATCGGGAGCAAGTGGCGGAGCGTTTACCATCATTCCATCCTACACATAGGATTTATCCTAGACAAGTAGGAAAAAGGTTGGAACATTTCAAGAACATCGGGCGAATCACCCGGTGCAATACCACCGCCAAGCACTGAAAGGGACGCATCATGCTGCTTCGGAGAATCGAACAATTCCTCACCCAACACGCCATGCCCGCCACCAAGTTCGGACGCCTTGCCGCGCATGATCCGCGCTTTGTGCTCGATCTCAGGATGGGCCGCATACCCCGCCCCGAAACCGAAGCGCGCACGCTCGCATGGATGCGCGACTATGCCTACCAAAGCGCTGCTGCCACCGAAGCCGCCGCCAAGCGGGAGCCGGCCGATGCTGAATGATGCTGCACAGGACTATTGGCTGGGCGGCAGCACTGCCAGCGCGCTCGAAGTCAAATCGGCAAGCCGCCTGCCCCGCCCGCGCCGGTCTCTGGGTGACAAGGTGCGCGCGGCACTCGGCAAGCTCGCTGCGGGGCGCGGCGTGGTCATCAGCCATCAAGAAAAGGCCTGGGCGTCGATCACCTTTTCCGGATCGCGCCACGAGGTGGTGCTGCAATTCACAGGGACCGATGCAGTTATCGCCGGCGAGGATCTTGTCGAGCGCCTGCCCGATCACGAATTCGCGATCCCCGGACATCTCGTCGCCGATGCAGCGATTGGCGCGGTCGAACATCTTTTTGGGCCGGAAGAACGCCTCACGATCACCTGTGTGCTGCTCTTGCTCGAGGAACACTAGGACACAGCAGCCGCCGCTCGCCTTGCAGTCAATATCCCTTGGCGGGATCGAAGATCGGGGCGAGCGGGCGGCCGTTCAGATAATTGTGGAGGTTGGCAAGGAACCGCTCGGCGCTACGGATAAACATCTTGTCCTGCGCCCGGCCCGACAGGTGCATGGTGATGTGGGCATTTGGCAGGCTCCACAAGGGATGATCGGCAGGCAGAGGCTCGGGCGTGGTGACATCAAGGAACGCGCCGCCGATTGCTTTCCGTTCAAGCGCCTCCACCAGAGCAGGCTGATCGATCACACTTCCCCGCGCGATGTTCACGATCACGCCGTCGGGTTTCATCGCCGCCAGTTCGGCGGCCCCGATCATCCCCTCGGTCTCGGGCGTGGCGGGCACGGCAAGGATCACCCAGTCAAACTCGTCAAGCCGCGCACGCCATTCATCGGGGCCAAGCGTGCCCTCACCGCCCGAACGCCGCACCACGCTGACTGCGACATCAAAGGCTTCGAGGCGCGGCTTGATCAGCTGCCCGATCGCGCCATAGCCCAAGAGCAGCGCCTTTGAGCCAGCCAGCTCGCGCTTGCCCGGCGAATCGAGCAGCCATTCATGGCGCTCCTGCGCGCGCACCACCTCGCGATAGCCCTTGGCGATATTGAGCATCCCCATCACCACATATTCGGCAATGGTGATGGCGTTGATGCCTGCCCCGTTGGTGACAATGATGCCGCGTTCGATCAGCACCTCCATCGGCAGGAAATCGAGCCCGGCATAGATCGAATTGAGCCATTTGAGGCGGGTCGCCGCGCGCAGGGTTTCGGCCATCGCCTGCTGATCATGCATGTCAAACCAGCCGATCTCAGCCTCGACAACCGCTTCGCGCGCCTCCTCCTTGGTCATGAACCAGCGCACATCGAGGCCGTCTGGCAGACGGCTTTCGAGCATCGGGCGGATCAGTCCGGAAATGGCAAGGATGGTCATCAGGTCTCTCCCGCCGCTGGTGGAAGGCGCGAGCTTGAGCCCGTCTATCAGCGGTGTCTTGTGTGTCTTGCCAACCCCAGCCGCCGCTCGCAAGCGGGATGGGGATTTTCAGCTCAGCTTCCATTCCCAGCCCAAAGGATCACCGTCCATCACCTCGACGCCCGCCGCGGCGAGTTCGTCGCGGATCGCATCAGAGGTGGCAAAGTCCCTGGCCGCGCGCGCGTCCTTGCGGCGGGCAAGCGCGGCGGTGATTTCGTCCTCGGTGATGGTCGCCGCCTTGGGCCGGATGCGCAGCTCTGCACGGGTGAGCGCGAACAGATTGAGGCCGAGCACCGCGTCCATCTCCGCGATCACGGCGCGTTTGATCCCGGCATCGACCTTTTTGACCGCCAGCGCCTCGTCCAGCGCGGTCAGCGCCACCGGGGTCGCCAGATCATCGCTCATCGCCTCGTCGAACTTGGCAAGCACGCCAGCGAATTTCGGGTGCTCGGCAAAGGGCTGCGCGGCCACGGATTTGAGCGGCTCAACGGCCATCACCATGCGCTTCAGCCGGGTCAACGCCGCGCCCAAGCCCTCCCAGCTGAACTCCAGCTCGGAGCGGTAATGCGCCTGCAGGCACATCAGCCGGTAGGCGAGCGGGTGGTAGCCCTTGTCCTCCAGCAATTGCAGCCGCAGGAACTCGCCTGAGGACTTGCTCATCTTGCCTGAGCGTTCGACGAGAAAGTTGTTGTGCATCCAGATCTTGGCGCCCGAATTTTTCGGGTCATCGAGGCCATTGGTGCAGCAATGCGCCTGATTTTGCGCGATTTCGTTGGGGTGGTGGATTTCGCGGTGGTCGATCCCGCCGGTGTGAATATCAAACGGGAAGCCCAGCACCGCACCTGACATCACCGAACATTCGAGATGCCAGCCCGGCGCGCCCCTGCCCCAGGGGCTGTCCCATTCCATCTGCCGCGTCTCGCCCGGCGGGGTCTTGCGCCAGATCGCGAAGTCGGCGGCGTTGCGCTTGCCTTCCACCGCTTCGATCCGGCCCTCGCCCTCCTCGGTGTTCGCGCGCGCCAGCCGCCCGTAATCGGCAACGGTCGAAACATCGAAATAGAGCCCGCTGTCGAGCTCGTAGCAGTGCCTGTCGGCGATCCCCTTCGCAAATTCGATCATCTGCGGGACGTAATCGGTCGCCACTGTCCATTGCGCCGGCTGGCGGATATTGAGCGCGCCCACATCGGCCCAGAAGGCCTGCTTGTAATGCTCGGCAATCTCCCAGATCGATTGCCTTTGCGCCGCCGCCATCTTCTCCATCTTGTCCTCGCCGCTGTCGGCATCATCGGTGAGGTGGCCGACATCGGTGATGTTGATGACGTGGGTGAGCTTGTAGCCCTTCCACTCCAGCGTGCGCCCCAGCACATCGGCGAACACATAGGCGCGCATGTTGCCGATATGCGGATAGTTATAGACCGTTGGCCCGCAAGAATAGACGCGCGCTTCGCCGGGGTGGACGGGCGCGAACACCTCGATGGAACGGGTGAGCGAGTTGAACAATTTGAGCGGCGCGGTGGTCATGGAGAGCGCCTTTGCGTGGAGGGGCGCGCGGCGTCAATCCCAGCCAAGGAAGCGAACCTGGTTCTCCAGCGGCACACGCTCGCGTTCAAAATTGTTCACCGGGGCATCCGGATCGCGATAGCCGATCGCCATGCCGCAGAAGAACATGGTTTCATCGGCATCGAGCCCGAGGAATTCGCGCACTTCCTTGGCATAGAAGGCCATGAATTCCTGAAAACAGCTGTCGAGCCCTTCCTCGCGCAGCAAGAGCGCGATGGTCTGCAGCCACATCCCCGTGTCCGACCACTGCGGCTCGAGCATGAACTTGGGAAAGTAGCACAGCAGCAGCGCAGGCGCATCGAAATTGGTCTTGTTGCGCAGCATCGCCGCCATGCGCGCCTGCCCATCATCGCGGGCGATGCCCATCGCCTCGAACATCTTGGCGGACACGCAGCCGAGCCGCGCCTTGTATTCAGGGTGCGCGCCGGGCGCGTCCCAGCTGTATTCAAGCTGGCCCATGGGCTTATCGGCAATCAGCGCGCGGAAATCGGCGAGCGCCTTGCCGGTAAGGATCGCCGCCTGCCACGGCTGATAATTGCACCCCGAAGGCGCCCAGCGCGCAGTGTCCATCACGCGGCGGATCACCTCGTAAGGCACGGGCTTATCGAGAAAGGCGCGGACAGAGCGACGGGTGGTGACAGCTTGCGTGACATTCATTTACGTTTCGGTCCCTTCTCATCCTCAAACAGTTCGGCCAGCTGCTCCATGATCGTGCCGCCGAGTTGCTCCACATCCATGATCGTCACCGCACGGCGATAGTAGCGGGTGACATCGTGGCCAATCCCGATGGCAACGAGTTGCACCGGCGAGACTTTCTCGATCCAGTCGATCACGCTGCGCAGGTGCGCCTCAAGGTAACCGGCGCTGTTCACCGACAGGGTTGAATCGTCCACCGGGGCGCCGTCGGAGATCACCATCAGGATGCGGCGCTCCTCGCGGCGGCCGATCAGGCGCGAATGCGCCCACAGCAGCGCCTCGCCGTCGATATTCTCTTTCAGCAATCCCTCGCGCATCATCAGCCCGAGATTGCGGCGCGCGCGGCGCCAGGGCTCGTCGGCCTGCTTGTAGATGATGTGGCGCAGATCATTGAGGCGGCCAGGATTGGGCGGCTTGCCATCCGCAAGCCAGGCTTCGCGCGATTGGCCGCCCTTCCACGCCCGCGTGGTGAAGCCCAGGATCTCGGTCTTGACCCCGCAGCGCTCCAGCGTGCGCGCGAGGATATCGGCGCTGATCGCGGCGATGCTGATCGGCCGCCCGCGCATCGAACCGGAATTGTCGATCAGCAGCGTGACGATGGTGTCCTTGAACTCGATATCGCGCTCGACCTTGTAGCTCAAAGCCATGCCGGGCGAGACCACCACGCGGGAAAGGCGCGCGGCATCGAGCACGCCTTCTTCCTGATCGAAATCCCATGAGCGGTTCTGCTGCGCCATCAGGCGGCGCTGCAAGCGGTTGGCAAGCCGGGTGACGACGCCCTGAAGGCCCGTCAGCTGGCTATCGAGATAGGCGCGCAGGCGGTCCAGCTCCTCGGCATCGCACAGATCGGGCGCTTCGACCACTTCATCGAACTTCGTGGTGTAGGCCTTGTATTCAAGGCCCATCGGGATTTCGCCCTGCGGACGATTGGGGCGCTGGGGCGCATTGGGAGCCTCGCCCTCGTCGCCCGGTTCGCCATCCGCCATGTCACTGTCAGACGCCATTTCCGAGGAGCTATCGGCATCGCCTTCGCCCTCGGCCATATCGCCGGCCATTTCGGCGGCCTGCGGATCGCCCGCGCTGTCATCGGATGTGTCGCCGCTCTGATCATCGTCAGCGCCGTCATCATCCTCGCCCTCGTCGTCGTTGTCGCCTTCATCGGGCGCATCGGTGGGGCGCGTAAGATCAAGTTCACGCAACATATCGAGCGCGAGTTTCTGGAAGGCTTCCTGATCGGCGATCTTGTCGGCAAGGCTCGCAAAATCCCCGCCCACGCGTTCCTCAAGGAAATCGCGCACCAAGGCGATCCCGCCGCGCGCCTTGGCCGGCACGGCCTCGCCCGTGAGCGCCTCGCGCACCAACAGCGCAAGCGCGGTCTCCAAGGGCACTTCGGAGGAGTTCTGCGCGCGCACGATCTTGTCGGACGCGGTGCGCAATTCGGTTGCCGCATCGAGATTGGCGCGCACGCCGCCAAAGCGGTTGGCGCCCAAAGCCTCATAGCGCACCTGCTCGATCGCATCATAGCAGGCCCGCGCCACCGGTTCGGGCGGCGCCGAACGCGCATGGAGCCCGGCATCATGGTGACGCAGTTTGAGGGCGAAGGAGTCGGCAAAGCCGCGCGCCTCGCTCACCTGATCCGGCGGCAGATCGCGTCCCGGCAGCGGCACGCGAAAACGATTGCCCGCCGCGCCGGGCACATCGGCGCTCCAGGCGATTTCCACCTCGCCATCGCGCGCAATCGCCCGCGCCGCGCCGGTCAGCGCCTGCTTGAAAGTGTCGAGCGGGGATTGATCGGCCATGGCTTAAAGGATCGACTGCCCGGTCTTGGCCCAATCCGCCATGAAGCCTTCGATGCCCCTGTCGGTAAGGACATGCCTGAACAGGTCGTGGATCACCTTGGGCGGCGCGGTCATCACATCCGCGCCGATCTTGGCGGCCTGCAAGACATGGGTGGTGTGGCGGACGCTGGCGACGAGAATTTCGGTTTCGAAAGCGTAGTTGTCATAGATGAGGCGGATGTCCTCAATCAGATCCATCCCGTCAAAGCCATTGTCATCGTGCCGCCCGACGAAGGGCGAGATGAACGTCGCGCCCGCCTTGGCCGCCAAGAGCGCCTGATTGGCTGAAAAACACAGGGTCACATTCACCATCGTGCCATCACCGGTGAGCGCCTTGCAGGTCTTGAGACCATCGACAGTCAGCGGCACCTTGATGCAGACATTATCGGCGATCTTGCGCAGGATTTCAGCCTCTTTCATCATCGTCGCATGATCAAGCGCGACCACTTCGGCGCTCACCGGCCCATCGACGATCGCGCAGATTTCCGCTGTCACCTCTTTGAAATCGCGCCCCGATTTGGCGATAAGCGAGGGGTTGGTTGTCACCCCGTCCAGCAGTCCGGTGGCAGCAAGTTCACGGATCGCATCGATTTCAGCGGTGTCGACGAAGAATTTCACTTGTGTCTCCAGCATTTCTGTCTAGCGGCGCGACATATCATCAGCGCTGCGGGGCGGGCATGGGCAAAGGGATGATACGTATCGCAACGCTGCTTGCCGCGCTTGCCGCGGCTTGGCAACCGTCGAAAGCGCAAGCCAACCCCGAAGATACGCAATTGTGGTTTGTAGGCTTCATCCGCGGCAATCTGTCGGATGAACTCTTTCTGACCATCGACACATCCTACCGCTTGCGCGATCCGGTGTTCGGGGCCGATCAGCAGACTTTCCGCGTCACCATCGAGCAAAAAGTCACGGACACGATCAAGCTCGGCGGCGGAGTGTCCTGGTTCCAGACCGGCACCATCGGCGAGTTTCGGCCGCATCAGCAGTTCCGCTACGCCAAGGGCGGACTGGATCTGCGCACCCGCTTCGAGCAACGCTGGTTTGAGGGGGCTGACAGGGTCGAACTGCGGCTACGCCAGCGCATCCAGTATATCCACGAGATCGCCCCCGGGGTGAAGGCGCTTGTCTCGTCCGAGTGGTTCGGCGTGATCCAGCCGCGCCGCAACAAGCGCACCGGCGGCACCGAACAAGTGCGCAACATCATTGGCATCGCTTTAGAAGTCAGCCCCAATCTCGAAATCCAGCCGAGCTATATGCTGCAGATTACCCCTCGCGAAAACCGGCCCGATGCGATAAGCCATGTGCCGCAAATCACGCTGAATTACCGCTTCTGAGCCAACCCTGTGGCCGCTTTGGGATATGCCGGGCCGTAAACCGGACAGGCTGAGGCAAAGGGCTGCTTTACCGGCTTCCCCCTTGCATGGCCTTGTGCAAATGCGGCACGAAACACCCTCTCACCTGAGTTCTTCATGCGCCTTGTGTCCTTCTGTGCTGCGTTTGTAGCAGCTCTTGCCCCTTTGCCTGCGCTGGCCGCTGATGAAAGCGGCTCGATCTGGAATGCCCAGTTCATCAAGCTGAACGCCGGCAAGGATGATCGCATTTTCATCCGGCTGGAATCGCAGCAGCGCCTTACCCAGGATGCGACGCGGCTCGGCCAGTTCATTCTGCGGCCCTATGTCGCCTATGTGATCAATGATGATCTCAATGCTGGCATCGGCTATGCCTATTTCCGCACCGAAAGCGGTGCCTCCCCCAGCGGTGTGATCTACGAACACCGCGCCTTTACCGAGGTCAACTACCGCATCCTCAACAAGCCCGGCATCAAGATCGACACCCGCACCCGGCTCGAAAGCCGGCAGTGGGAGAATATCGGCGATCACTCGATCCGTGCGCGTTCGATGGTGCAGGTGACCATTCCCGTCGCCCCGTCAGGCTTTGGCCCGGTCTATTTCGTCGAGCCGTTCTTCAATCTCAACGACCAGCCCAATTTTCCCGGCGGCTTTGAACAGATCCGCAATTTCGGCGGCGTGTTCATACCGGTCAGCAAGAAGGTGGAATTCATCACCGGCTACATGAACCTTTATCAGCCGCGCGACGGGCGCGATGACCGGATGGATCACGTGGTCTGGCTCAAGACCTTCATCAAGTTCTGAGCTTTCTTACAACAGCTCGCTGGCCCCGAACACGCCTATCAGCAGCGGATCACGGGTCGCGCGCGGGTTGGCGCGGATGGCGGCCTCCTCGCGAGCGATCTCACCCCAGATGGCGTTGTCGATCTCGGTGCCGAACCGGATCGCTGCGGCCCGCGTATCAACCCCGGTGAGCGCCCGCACCGCTTCGGACAGCAGCGGATCGCGCGCGGCGCGCATGGCGCTGCCAAGGCCCGGCACCATCGCATCAACCAGCCGATCGCCCACTTCACCGCGCAGGAAGGTGGTTGCCGCACTCGGCCCGCCGCGCACCAGATCGAGCGCATTGCGGATCCCGATCAGGCGCACTGCATCTGTCACGATGGGCGCCGCACGGAAGCTTGCCTCGACTGCGATCGCGGCAAATTCCTCCTCCAGCCGCGACTTGACCAGCGCCGAGGTGAGAATGCGGGTCAGCACATCGCCGCGTGCGCCCAGCATCGTGCCAAGCCCGGCGCGCGCAATCTGTTCATCCCAATAGCCGCCCGGCATGGTGAGGCGCGCAAAGGCATTTTCAGCTGACAGCAGCAGCAGGCGCCGGACCGCTTCTTCCGTGCTGAACGGCCCCGTGGTGCTCGCGCAGCCCGGCACCAGCAGCAGCGCAGCGCCGCTGCCTGCGCCCGCCAGAATGGTGCGGCGATTGACAAGAGATGTCAGATTCCCGGTCATTGGTGGATGCTCCCTGCTTGTCGCACCCTAGTGCCGCAGCTCATATAAAGCCACGATGAACCGGGTTCGCCTTATTGTCCTCAACGCTGCATTGGGCGCGCTCGATTACCGCGTACCCGAAGGCCTCGCCGCGCCTGCCGGATCGGTAGTGGTCGCGCCTTTGGGGCCGCGCAAGGTGATGGGAATCGTCTGGGACGAAGGCCGCTTGCCGGGCGAGGCAATCGCCTTTGAACGGCTGCGTCCGATCCTTGAAGTCCTGCCTGTGCCGCCCCTCCAAGCGGCCTTGCGGCGGCTCATCGAATGGACCGCCGATTATTACTGCGCCCCCCTTGCGAGCGTGGCGCGCATGGCATTGGCGAGCGGCGGAGCGCTTGGCGGGCCAACCACAATGACCGAATATCGCCTGTCGGGCAGCGCGCCGCAACGCCTGACACCCCAGCGCCTCGCCGCGATGACAGCGCTTGCGGGCGAACAGGGCACCTTGCGCGAGCTGGCAGGGCGTGCCGGGGTCTCCGAAGGCGTGCTGAGAGGGCTTGTCAATCAGGGGGTGATCGCGCCGGTGCTGGTCAGTATCGACCGCCCTTTCCCGCCTGCCGATCCCGATCACGCCCCGCCAGGCTTGTCAGCGCAGCAAAGCGAGGTCGCAGGCGTTCTGGTGAAAGCTGTCAAGGCGCAGGCCTTTGCCCCGTTCCTGCTCGACGGGGTCACAGGTTCGGGTAAAACCGAAACCTATTTCGAAGCCGTGGCCGAGGCAGTGCGAAGCGGCAAGCAGGTGCTGGTGTTGCTGCCCGAAATCGCGCTCACCGAGAATTTCCTCGCCCGCTTTGCCGCCCGCTTTGGTGCACCGCCGGTGCTGTGGCATTCCTCGCTCAAATCCACCGAGCGCCGCCGCGCCTGGCGGGCGATTGCCGATGGAAGCGCGCAAGTGATCGTGGGGGCGCGTTCGGCACTGTTCCTGCCCTATGCCAAGCTCGGCCTGATCGTGGTCGATGAAGCTCACGAGGTCAGCTTCAAGCAGGATGATGGCGTGCGCTACAATGCACGCGATGTGGCGGTGATGCGCGCGCGGTTTGAAAGCTTTCCCGTCGTGCTGGCAAGCGCCACGCCTGCGCTTGAAAGCCTGTTCATGGCCCAGCAGGGCATCTATCAGCGGCTGGAATTGCCGAGCCGGTTTGGCGGGGCCACTCTGCCGCGCATTGCGCTTGTGGATCTGACCAAGGAGCAGCCCGGGCGCCAGCGCTGGCTCGCGGCTCCGCTGATTGACGCCCTGCGTGACAGGCTGGAGCGCGGCGAGCAATCGCTGCTGTTCCTCAACCGCCGCGGCTATGCCCCGCTCACCCTGTGCCGGAGCTGCGGGCACCGCTTCAAATGCCCATCATGCAGTGCATGGCTGGTCGAACATCGCCTCTCGGCGCGGCTCGCCTGCCACCATTGCGGCTTTGAAACCGGCGTGCCTGACAAATGCCCGGAATGCGGCGAGAGCGATTGTCTCGTCGCCTGCGGCCCCGGCGTGGAACGCATTGCCGACGAAGTGCGCGACCTGTTTCCGCAAGCGCGCCTCGCGGTGGCCACATCGGATACCCTCAACACGCCCGAACGCGCCGCGGATTTCATCATGCAGGCCGAAAGCCGGGCGATCGACATCATCATCGGCACGCAGCTTGTCACCAAGGGATTCCACTTTCCCGATTTGACACTCGTAGGGGTGGTTGATGCTGACCTTGGCCTTGAAGGCGGAGACCTGCGCGCAGGGGAGCGCACTTACAGCCAGATCGCGCAGGTTGCAGGCCGCGCCGGGCGCGCTGCGAAACCGGGCGAAGTGCTGATCCAGACCCGCCACCCCGATGCGCCCGTGATTGCAGCGCTGGCGAGCGGCGACCGCGACGGGTTCTACGCCGCCGAGACCGAGGCGAGGCGCGATGCGGGCGCACCACCCTTCGGGCGCTGGGCAGCGATCATCCTGTCCTCCGAAGACGAAAAGGAAGCGCGCGAGGCCGCACATCGCCTCGGGCAGAACAAGCCGCGGGGCGATGATCTTTACGTCCTCGGCCCCGCCCCTGCACCCCTATCCTTGCTGCGCGGACGATACCGCTTCCGCTTTCTGGTCAACGCGCGCCGCAGCGCCCCTTTGCAGAAAGTGCTGCGCGAATGGATTGCGGCGCACCGCTTCCCGCCGGGCGTGCGGGTGGGGATTGATATTGATCCCTATTCCTTCGTTTAGGCGGCACCAATCGCGGCGCCGATCATTACGCCTCGCATGACCCGCCCCGTCCTCGTTCCCGTTCTTGGCGACCAGTTGTCGCGCAATCTCTCGTCTCTGCAAAATCTCTCAAAAGACGCAGCCATCCTATTGTTCATGGAGGTGTGGGACGAGGCGACTTACGTCAAACATCACAAGCAGAAGATCGTGCTGATCTTCTCGGCCATGCGCCATTTTGCCGAGGAACTGCGGGCAGAAGGCTGGCAGGTCGATTATGTGCGGCTGGATGATCCGGCCAACACCGGCAGCTTCACCGGCGAGGTTGCCCGCGCGGCGGCGCGCCATGCCCCATCCGAAGTGCGCGTGACGGAAAGCGGCGAGTGGCGCGTGCACCAAGCCATGTGCGAATGGGAAGGCCGTCTGCCCTGCCCCGTCACGATCCTCCCGGACACGCGCTTTATCGCCACCCACGCGGATTTCCGCCGGTTTGCCGAGGGGAGAAAGCATCTGACGATGGAGTATTTCTACCGCGAGATGCGCCGCAAGACCGGGCTCTTGATGGAGGGCGACAAGCCCATTGGCGGCGTCTGGAACCGCGATGCTGAAAACCGCGAGCCGCCCGGGGAAGGTCTCACAGCACCGCCCGCCCCCAAGTTCGCCCCCGATGCGATCACGCAAGAGGTCATCGCGCTGGTCGGGCAACGCTTTGCCGATCACTTCGGCGATCTTGAACCTTTCGGCTGGCCCGTCACCCGCGCCAAAGCCTTGGAGGCCGCCGAGGCGTTCTTTGCCCGCCGCCTTGCCCTGTTCGGCCCTTACCAGGACGCCATGGTGCATGGGCAAGATGATCTCTACCACTCAATGCTCTCGACCAGCCTCAACATCGGCCTGCTCGATCCGCTGGAGCTGTGCCAGCGCGCCGAGGCCGAATACCATGCGGGCCGCGCACCGCTCAATTCCGTAGAAGGCTTCATCCGCCAGATCATCGGCTGGCGCGAATATGTGCGCGGGTTCTATTGGCACACCATGCCGGGGCTTGCCGAGGCGAACGAACTGGCCGCGCACCGCCCCCTGCCGGAGTTCTTCTGGACGGGCGAAACCGCCATGCGTTGCCTTGCCGATTGCATCCGCACCACCCGCGAAGATGCCCACGCCCACCATATCCAGCGCCTGATGGTGCTTGGCAATTTCTGCCTCCTCGCCGGGATCGATCCGGCCCAAGTCGCCGACTGGTATCTTGCCGTCTATGCCGATGCCTTTGAATGGGTGGAACTGCCCAATGTCGCGGGCATGGTGCTCTATGCCGATGGCGGGCGGCTCGCGACCAAGCCCTATGCGGCAAGCGGCAATTATATCAACAAGATGAGCAATTACTGCGGCGAATGTCGCTACAAGGTCGCGCAAAAAACCGGGCCGGGGGCCTGCCCCTTCAATCCGCTCTACTGGCACTTCATGGTGAGGAACCGCGCGCGGCTCGAAAACAACCATCGCATCGGGCGCGTCTATGCGACATGGGACCGGATGGGCGCGGCCAAGCAGCGCGAATATCTGGAGAGTGCCGAAAAATTCCTTGCGGCGCTGCAGCCGGCCCGCGAAGGCTGGGCGCGAAACTCATAACGAAACGACCAAGGGAGCCCCACCATGTTGACTATCCACCACCTGCGTCTGTCGCAATCCGAACGCATTGTCTGGCTCGCCGAGGAGCTGGGGCTCGAATATGATCTGAAGCTCTACACCCGCCGCACCGATAATCGTCTGGCTCCTGATGAATACAAGGCGCTGCACCCCATGGGTATTGCTCCTGTTATCACCGATGGCGATCTCGTGTTGGGCGAAAGCGGGGCGATCATCGATTATATCGTGGCGAAATATGCGCCCGAAACGGCGCTTGTGCCCGGTGCAGATCACCCCGATTTTGCCGATCATCTGTTCTACTACCACTGGGCCAACGCCACCTTCATGACCAATGGCATGATGGCACTGGTCGCGCAGTTCATGGGGGCGAGCGAGTTGCCCCCGTTTGTGGCTGACCGGGTGCAAAAAGGCTGGGCGATTGTCGAGAAGCGCCTCGGCGAGGCGAACTATTTCGGCGGCAGCCAGCTCACCACCGCCGACATCATGATGGGCTTTCAGCTCACCACCAGCCGCGCCATGAGCGGGATGAGCATTGATCACCTCCCCAACCTCAAGGCCTATTTGCAGCGCATCGGCGCGCGTCCTGCCTATCAACGCGCCATGGCCAAGTGCGAACCCGGAATGCCGCCCAAGCTCGATTGAGAGGATTGCAGGTTACAAGAGGGGTGGCTGCGGCGGGTCGGCCCGCGCGCCCTCCCGCCTTAGCAACTCCGCCTTGATCTCAAGCCCCCAGGCATAGCCACCCAGCGTCCCGTCAGCGGCAATCACCCGGTGGCAGGGGATCAGCACCGCGATGCGGTTGGCGGCATTGGCGCCGCCGATGGCGCGGCTGGCTGCGGGTTTGTCCAAAGCCTTGGCAAGAGCAGCATAGCTGCGCGTCTCGCCGCAGGGGATCGCCCGCACAGCGCGCCACACCCGCTGCTGGAACGGCGTGCCTGCGATATCGAGAGGGATCTCCAGCATGGCCGGCGAAGGCGTCTCGATCGCGGCTGCAACCTCAGCTGCCAGCGCGTTAATGCGCGCCCCATCCTCGATAAGCGGCGTGCCGACGAAATGGGCGGCGAACCTGCGCGCGTCGCGCTCGAATGACAGCCAGCATACCCCTGCCGCACTCGCTCCCACAACCACCGGGCCCAGCGAGGTCGCGACAATCGTCCAATGCACATCGCGGATCATGGGATCAAGCGCTCCTGCCTGCTCTCGCCACCGCCTCAAAAGCGGCTATAAGGCAGCCTATGCGGGTCTTTTCAGCGCTTTTCGCCTTTTTTATCGCGATTACGAGCCTTTTTGCGCCGCTCGCGGCCGACCCCGGCGACGTTGCCGCTGCCGCCCGCGGCGTGGTGCGCGTGGTGCTGATCGGGCAAGAGGGCGATCAGCTCGTCCCCGTCACCCATGGCAGCGGCTTTGCGGTGACGCCGACGCGGATCGTCACCAATGCCCATGTGCTGCGCGAGGCGCTGGCTGATCCGGCGTTGCGAATCGGTGTTGTCCCAAGCCAAGGGGAAAAATCGGCCTATGCCCGCGTGGTCGCCGTCTCTGCGAGAAATGATCTCGCGCTGATCGAGATCACCGGCGGCACCCTGCGCCTGCCGCCGCTTGCGCTTGCCGGCGGGCAGGATCAAGGCGCGATGAGCGAGGTTGTGGCGGTGGGCTATCCGATGAATGTCGATCTTGCCCAAGGCCTCACAATCAGCGACATATTCCGCGCACAACCTCCTGTAAAAAGTCGTGGTTTCCTGTCAGGTGAACGCCCCAGCCGCCAGTTCGACACGATCCTGCACACAGCGCCCATCGCGCGCGGCAATTCGGGCGGGCCGCTGCTCGATGGCTGCGGGCGGGTGATCGGGGTCAATTCCTTCAGCGCCGATGATGGCAGCGGGAGCGGTGCGGAGTTTTTCTTTGCGGTCTCCTTGCGCGAACTCATTCCGTTTCTGCGCGCGCAAGGGGTAGAGGCACAGGTCAATACCCTGCCCTGCCGCTCCATCGAGGAACTCAACGCCGAGGAACGCAGCCGCCTTGAGGCCGAGCAGCAAATGGCCCGCGAAAGCCTCGCCAAGCGCGAAGCGGATTTGCGGGAGGCGCGCGAGGAAGCCTTGCTGGCAGCGCAGATGGAGGTGATCGCACGGCGCGAGGTCCATGTTGCAGCCGCGCTGCTGCTGCTGCTTGCAAGCCTTGGTGGCGGCTATGCGAGCCGCGTGATGCACGCCGCCCAAGCGCCGCTCGGGCAGATAATTGGCACCGGCATCGGCGCTGCCTCGGCCCTGTTCCTGGCAGGTGCCTTGTGGATTACCCGTCCCGGCCTCGATGCGATCGAGGAAAAAGTGGCCGAAGCGCTCGCGGCACGCGAGGCGAGCAATCCGGCCTCGTCCGCCCGGCCCGCCGCATCGGCAAGCGAGGGGGTGTTCATTTGCACGCTCGTGCCCGATCGCAGCCGGGTCACTTCGTCGCGCACCGATGATGTCGAAGTCGAATGGTCCGCCGATGGCTGCGTCAACCAGCGGACACAATATGGCCGCACCAATCAGGGCGAATGGAGCCGTGTTTTCGTGCCCGAAAACGAAGATGTGGTCGCGGTCAATACCTATGACCCTGCCTCGCGCACCTTCCGCACCGAGCGCTATCTCCTCGGCGCGGCTGCCATGAGCGCCGCCCGCGAAGCACGCCGCCAATACACGCCGCCTGCCTGCGGGGTCAGCGATGCAGCACGCCTTCTCGGCGAGCAGCAATCCGCTCTGCTTGCCGCGCTCCCAGAGCGGCCCAATGAACGGCTGGTTTACACCTGCACACCCAAGGGCTGATCAGGCCTGTTGCTTGATCTGTCGTTCCGCAGGGACATCCGAGCATCCCTTTGTCAAATTGCACAAGAGCGACGCTGGATGATGAAAATTGTTTCGGGTGCTCTCGCTCCGGGCGCAAGGTTCCGCCTTTTGGTTGGTGCTGCGCGCGCAGTTTTCGGCTATCCACCTGCCGGGCTCGTCCCGTGTCGCAACCAATGCGAGCAAGGCCGGTGTGCCGAAGATCCTGTCACTTTTTGATGGCGACCGGCCACGCGCGCCCCAGCGGCTGCGCATTTTCGAGCGCGCCGATGGGTGCGGCCTCGATCGCATCCGGGGACCCGGCACCAGCACGAATGCGAACCTCGCCATCAACTCTCGCATGAAACAGAACCTGCTCGACATCTCTGGCAGCGAATGCTTCAGGGTGGCGGCGGCTGCGGCCTAACGCGGTCGGCAGGCAGGGCGCTATTTTCACCGCCCTCGCTCCCCTTGGGCGCAAATCGTCCTGCGTGGGTTGCATCGCAGCATAGTGGGTGCTAGGCGCGCGCCGAACTCGACGGGGGCCCGATCAGCATCGAGTCTGAACAGCCCTTCGATCATCACCTGGAAGCTTCCGAGAGGACCTTAAGCGCGTGGATATTTCCGCCGGTATTCAGGCTAGCCTAGCGGGGCGTTACGCCTCTGCCCTGTTCGACCTTGCGAGCGAAAACGGGGCGGTTAGCGCTGTCGAGAGAGATCTCGGCACTTTGTCCGTTGCACTGGACGAATCGCCCGAACTGCGCGCTGTCACCACCAATCCGCGGCTCTCGCGGTCCATGCAGGGCGCCGCCATCGGCGCGGTCGCGAAGCAGCTGAAGCTGACCCAACTGACAAGCAATTTCCTTGGCGTGCTGGCCAACAATCGCCGCCTTGCTGCACTGCCGAGCATTATTGCGGCCTTCAGGGCGATTGCCGCAGCCCAGCGCGGCGAAGTGAGCGCCAAGGTCACCAGCGCGCATCCGCTGAGCGCGGAACAGCTGGCCGCCCTCAAGGACAAGCTCACCGCCCGCCAGGGCCGCGCCGTTATGCTGTCTGCCGAGGTCGATCCCGATCTCCTCGGCGGGCTCGTCGTCACCATCGGTTCGCAGCGCATTGATGCCTCGATCCGCACCCGTCTCAACTCGCTTGCCCAGGCTATGAAGGCTTAAAGGACAAACCCATGGAAATCCGTGCCGCAGAAATCTCCAAGGTCATCAAGGACCAGATCGCCAATTTCGGCACCGAAGCCGAAGTAAGCGAAGTCGGCTCCGTTTTGAGCGTGGGTGACGGGATTGCCCGCATCCACGGCCTCGACAAGGTGCAGGCCGGCGAAATGGTCGAATTTGCCAATGGTGTAAAGGGCATGGCCCTCAACCTCGAAGCCGACAACGTCGGGGTCGTGATTTTCGGCTCGGACAGCGAAATCCGCGAAGGTGATGTCGTCAAGCGCACCGGCACCATCGTGGACGTTCCGGTGGGCAAGGGCCTCCTGGGCCGCGTCGTCGATGCGCTCGGCAACCCGATTGACGGCAAGGGCCCGATTGTCGCTGACAAGCGCATGCGCGTCGAAGTGAAGGCGCCCGGGATCATCCCGCGTGAGTCGGTTTCCGAACCCGTGCAGACCGGCCTCAAGGCCGTCGACGCGCTGGTTCCGGTGGGCCGCGGTCAGCGCGAGCTGATCATTGGCGACCGCCAGACCGGCAAGACCGCCGTCGCCATCGACACCTTCATCAACCAGAAGGAAGTCAATCAGGGCGACGACGAAAGCAAGAAGCTTTACTGCGTCTATGTCGCCGTTGGCCAGAAGCGCTCGACGGTTGCCCAGATCGTCAAGCAGCTCGAAGAAAACGGCGCGATGGAATATTCGATCGTTGTCGCTGCGACCGCATCCGAGCCTGCCCCGCTCCAGTACCTCGCGCCCTATACCGGCTGCGCGATGGGCGAGTTTTTCCGCGACAACGGCATGCATGCCGTGATCGTCTATGACGACTTGTCGAAGCAGGCCGTTGCCTATCGTCAGATGTCGCTGCTGCTGCGTCGTCCGCCGGGCCGCGAAGCCTATCCCGGCGACGTGTTCTATCTCCACAGCCGCCTGCTTGAGCGCGCGGCCAAGATGAACAAGGAAAACGGCCACGGCTCGCTCACCGCGCTGCCGATCATCGAAACCCAGGCGGGCGACGTGTCGGCCTACATCCCGACCAACGTGATTTCGATCACCGACGGCCAGATCTTCCTTGAAACCGGCCTGTTCTATCAGGGCATCCGCCCTGCGATCAACGTCGGCCTTTCGGTGAGCCGCGTGGGCGGTGCGGCCCAGACGAAGGCGATGAAGAAGGTCTCGGGCTCGATGAAGCTCGACCTTGCACAATACCGCGAAATGGCGGCCTTCGCCCAGTTCGGCTCGGACCTCGATGCCGCAACGCAAAAGCTCCTCAATCGCGGCGCGCGCCTTACCGAGCTGCTCAAGCAGCCGCAGTTCTCGCCGATGCCGTTCGAGGAGCAGACGGTGTCGATCTATGCCGGCACCAACGGCTATCTCGATAGCATTCCGGTGAACCGCGTGAACGAATACGAAGCGGCAATGCTCAGCTTCATGCGCCAGAACCACGCGGATATCCTGAGCGAAATCCGCAAGTCGCAGAAGTTCGAGGGCGAAGTGGCTGAAAAGACCAAAGCGGCGCTCGACGCCTTCGCCAAGCAGTTTGCGTAAGGATACCTGAAGCGTGCCTTCACTCAAGGAACTGAAGGGCCGGATCAACTCGGTCAAATCGACCCAGAAGATCACCAAGGCCAAACAGATGGTTGCGGCTGCCAAGCTGCGCCGTGCGCAGGCAGCGGCCGAAGCGGCGCGGCCCTATGCGGCGCGGCTGGCTGGGGTGATGGCGAGCCTTGCGGGCAAGGTATCGGGCGATGCCGCGCCCAAGCTCTTGGCCGGCACCGGTTCCGACAAGCGCCACCTCCTTGTGGTGGTAAACACCGACAAGGGCCTGTGCGGTGGCCTGAACTCCAACCTCGTCAAGGCTGCGCGCGTCAAGGCTCAGGAATTGCTTGGCGAGGGCAAGGACGTCACCTTCTACCTTGTCGGCAAGAAAGGCCGTGCGCCTTTGAAGCGCGACTTTGCCGCAATGATCGGTGGCGGGTTTGATACCAGCAATGTGCGCACGCCCGGCTTTGCGGAAGCCGATGCAATTGCCGCTGAACTGCTTGCCATGTTCGAGGCAGGGCAATTCGATGTCGCGCACCTTATCTACCCGACCTTCCAGTCGGCGCTGGCGCAGGTTCCAACCATCAACCAGCTCATCCCTGTCCCCGCCCCTTCGGCTGGTGATGACACCGGCGCGGTGGTGGAATATGAGCCGGGCGAGGAGGAAATCCTCGCCGAGCTGCTGCCGCGCTATGTGAAGACGCAAATCTTCGGTGCGCTGCTGGAACGAGAGGCATCGGAACAGGGCGCCTCGATGACCGCGATGGACAACGCCACGCGCAATGCGGGCGATCTCATCAACAAGCTCACCATTCAGTACAACCGCAGCCGCCAGGCCGCGATCACCACCGAACTCATTGAAATTATCGCGGGCGCAGAAGCGCTCTAACGAAGGCTAAGGAAACCGAAAATGGCCACCGCACCTGTCCTCAACCAATCGACCAATGGCGTGATCAGCCAGGTCATCGGCGCCGTCGTTGACGTGCAGTTCGAAGGCGATCTGCCGCCGATCCTCACCGCGCTCGAAACCAAGAACGGCGACAATGTGCTCGTGCTCGAAGTGGCGCAGCACCTTGGTGAAAACACCGTGCGTACCATCGCGATGGACGGAACTGATGGTCTCGTGCGCGGTCAGGAAGTCATCAACACCGGCGCGCAGATTTCTGTGCCGGTCGGCCCCAAGACGCTCGGTCGCATCATGAACGTGGTCGGGCAGCCGATCGACGAACGCGGCCCGATTGGCGCGGAAACCACCGCTCCGATCCACGCCGAAGCCCCGGCCTTCGTCGACCAGTCAACCGAAGCCTCCATTCTCGTCACCGGTATCAAGGTGATCGACCTCCTTGCGCCCTACGCCAAGGGCGGCAAGATTGGCCTGTTCGGCGGCGCGGGCGTCGGCAAGACCGTGCTGATCCAGGAGCTCATCAACAACATCGCTAAGGGCCACGGCGGCGTGTCGGTGTTCGCCGGCGTGGGTGAGCGTACCCGCGAAGGCAATGATCTCTACCACGAATTCCTCGATGCAGGCGTTATCGCCAAGGATGCAGACGGCAATGCAACCTCGGAAGGCTCCAAGGTGGCGCTGGTGTTCGGCCAGATGAACGAACCGCCGGGTGCGCGCGCCCGCGTGGCACTGTCGGGCCTCACCATGGCGGAATATTTCCGCGACGTCGAAGGTCAGGACGTGCTCTTCTTTGTCGACAACATCTTCCGCTTCACCCAAGCCGGTTCGGAAGTGTCGGCGCTGCTGGGCCGTATTCCTTCGGCGGTGGGCTATCAGCCGACCTTGTCAACCGACATGGGCAACCTGCAGGAGCGCATCACTTCGACCACCAAGGGTTCGATCACCTCGGTGCAGGCGATCTATGTGCCTGCCGATGACTTGACCGACCCTGCGCCGGCCACTTCGTTTGCCCACCTGGACGCGACCACCACGCTGAGCCGTGCCATTTCTGAACTCGGCATCTATCCCGCGGTTGACCCGCTCGATTCCACCAGCCGCGTGCTCGAACCGCGCGTTGTCGGCACCGAGCATTACGAAACCGCGCGCCGCGTTCAGGAAATCCTCCAGAAGTACAAGAGCCTGCAGGACATCATCGCCATTCTCGGGATGGATGAACTGTCGGAAGAGGACAAGCTGACTGTCGCCCGCGCGCGCAAGATCCAGAAGTTCCTCTCGCAGCCCTTCCACGTCGCCGAAGTCTTCACCAATATCCCGGGCGTGTTCGTCCAGCTCGAAGACACCGTGAAGAGCTTCAAGGCGGTGGTCGATGGCGAGTATGATCACCTGCCCGAAAGCGCTTTCTACATGGTCGGCGGCATCGATCAGGTGGTCGAGAAGGCCAAGAAGCTGGCCGAAGAGGCGTAAGACATCATGGCCCTCCACTTCGAACTCGTAACCCCGGCCAAGCTGGTGCGCTCCGAGGAGGTGCACATGGTGGTCGTCCCGGGCACCGAAGGTGAATTCGGTGTGCTCGAAGGCCACGCGCCGTTCATGAGCACGATCCGCGATGGCGCAGTGCAGATCTTCAAGACCGCAGGCAGCGCGCCCGAGATGATCGAAGTGCGCGGCGGGTTTGCCGAAGTTGGTGAAAACGGCCTCACCGTGCTGGCCGAACACGTCGAGGGTTAAGCGCCAGTCGCAATCGACAAACAGCCAATCAGGGCGGGCCAATGGCTCGCCCTTTTTGTTTGATCCCCTTCCCTTTTTGCGCGTCCCTCGGCACAACCAGCCCGCATAAATCGCCTTCAGGAGAGGACGCTTGAAACTTGTCTCCACTTTCGCATTGGCTCTGGCCATGACCATCGCAGGAACCACTGGCGCAGCCGCCCAAGAAACCCCCGTTCCCGGCGTGCCCGGCCCCGAGCAGGACCCCTATATCTGGCTTGAACAGGCCCGCAGCCCCGAAGCGCTCGATTGGGTGGCGAAGGAAAATGCCCGCACGCTGGCCGCCTTTGAATCCGATCCCCGCTTTGCCCAATTGAAGGCCGAAGCGCTCGCCATCTTCGATAGCGAAGACCGCATTCCCTTCGTCACCTTCCGGCCTGATGGTCTCTACAATTTCTGGCAGGACAAGGCGAACCCCAAGGGCGTGCTGCGCCGCACCACGCTGGAAAGCTACCAGACCGCCAAGCCGGAATGGGAAACCATCCTTGATGTCGATGCCCTCGCCAAGGCCGAAGGCAAGCAATGGGTCTATCAAGGCATGACCTGCCTGCCGCCCGCGATGAACAAGTGCATGGTGGCGCTATCGGACGGCGGCGAGGATGCCAGCATCCTGCGCGAGTTTGACACCGCCACCAAAAGCTTTGTCGAAGGCGGCTTTGTGCTCGATCAGAAGAGCCAGGGCGGCGTGCAATGGATTGATGAAAACACTCTGCTGGTGAACCGCAGCTTTGGCCCCGGCACCCTTACAGACAGCGAATATCCCTTCACCGCCCGCGTCTGGAAGCGCGGCACGCGGATCGAGGACGCGCCCGAAATCTTCCGCGGGCAGAGCGATGATGTCTGGGCTGGCGTGAGCTTGCTGCGCGACAACGCAGGCACCATTCAGGCCCGCATTGCCTATCGCGGCGTGAGCTTCCATGAACGGCTCCACTATGTCGAGGTGGACGGCCAATGGACGTTGCTTGATCTGCCCAAAAAGGCTTCGCCCTATGGCATCATGGATGGGCACCTGCTGCTTTCCACCGATGTCGACTGGACGGTGGATGGGCAGACCTTCCCGGCGGACAGCCTCATTGCCATCGAACTCGAAGCTTTCCGCGCCAATCCCAACGGCGCCAAGAAGACGCTCGTCTGGGCGCCGGGCGAACGCCAGACCAAGCAGGGCGGCGCGGTGACGGGTGAGGCGCTCTATGTCAGCCTGCTCGATAATGTCGTGGGCAAGGTGCTGCGGTTCAATTTCCGCGATGGCCAATGGGTCAGCACGCCGGTCTCACTGCCTGACAATGCCACCATCGGGATTGCCAGTGCATCAAGCGAGACCGACCAGATCATGTACACCGTGAGCGGCTTTCTGGAGCCGACCACGCTCTATTACAGCGATGGCAGCGCGGCCCCCGCGGTGCTCAAGACCTCGCCTGCCTATTTCAATCCCGAAGGCATGGAAGTCGAGCAGCATGAGGCGACGAGCAAGGACGGGACCAAGATCCCCTACTTCCTGGTAAAGCCCAAGGGGATGAAATTGGATGGCACAACGCCGGTCTTGATGACTGGTTATGGCGGGTTTCAGGTGCCGCGCCTTCCCGCCTACCTCGGTACCACCGGCAAGCTCTGGCTGGAACGCGGCGGGGCGTTTGTGCTCGCCAACATGCGCGGTGGCGGAGAGTTCGGGCCAATGTGGCACCAGAGCGCAATCCGCGAAAACAAGCAGCGCACCTGGGATGATTTCATCGCCGTCGGCGATGATCTCGTGAAGCGCGGCTTTACCAGTCCCAGGCGTCTCGGCATTCAGGGCGGCTCGCAGGGTGGGCTGCTGGTCGGCACCGCCTTTACCCAGCGTCCCGATCTGTTTGGCGCGGCGATCGTGCAGATCCCGCTGTTCGACATGCTGCGCTATCACCTGATCGGGCGCGGGGCTTCGTGGATTGGCGAATATGGCGACCCGCGCATTCCCGAACAGCGCGCCTGGATCGAAGGCTATTCGCCCTATCAGAAGATCGTGGCCGGTGTTGATTATCCCGAGCCGTTCCTTTGGGCTTCAACGGCCGATGATCGCACGCACCCTGCCCATGCGCGTAAAGGGGCAGCGCGCCTCAAGGAGCTGGGCCAGCCCTATTACTACTTCGAGGACACCACCGGCGGCCATTCGGGCGGCGTCGACAATGATCAGCGCGCCAAGCTGCAGGCGCTGCAATTCATCTACCTGATGAAGCGGCTGATGGACCCAAAGTAACCTTTGACAGCCGCAGCACCAACGCAAGGGGCGACTCCGGCAACGGAGCGCCTCTTTTGCCGTTGGCTTGGGAAGGCAACGCAACGACCTGTAAAACAAGCCGACACTTTGTGCTCGGTCTGTCTTGCTTGCGGCACGGATCAAACGCTCAACGCGCCGTTAAGCCTCTTTGCTAGCCCGGCGTTAAGCCTGCCCCTCAACACTTGGCCCATCGGGGGCGATGACGAGCACCAGCGACGAGGAGCACATCCGATGGCCTACCCCGGAGACATTTCGATTGCCGAGGCAATCAAGCGTTCCCATCTGCCGCGCAACCACCGCGTGCATTGGTCAAGGGCGCGCAAGGAAGAAGTGGTGCGCGCAGTGCGCGAACACACCATCAGCCTTGCCGAAGCGCGCGAGCGCTATCTGCTCAGCCGCAGCGAGTTTGAACAGTGGGAGCGGGAGTATCTTGCGCGCTCCGGCAAGGCCGCGCACATGCAGGATGCCTGATGATGGCGCTTAGCGCGTCGGCGCGTCGAAATCGGCGGGCTTGTTGGCAACCCATGCCACGAACTTGGCGACCGCCGGATTGGCTCTGATCGCAAAGGGTTCATCCCCGATGCGCGCCAATTCATTATTGGTGAAATTGGCGTGGATCGTCCTGTGACAGATCGGGTGGACCGGAACCTTGAGCTTGCCCTTTTTCGACTTGGGCACAGGGTGATGCCACTGGACAATATCGCCCAGCGGGCGCGCGCACAGCCAGCAGTGCCGGGTGACAAGCTCTTCGCTCATTTCTTCTCGGCGGCCTTTTTCTTCTTCATCGTATCGTGAAAGCGATCCGCCCAGCCCGGTTTGACCAATTGCTCGGCGCGTACCATGCGCAGCTCGCCCGGTGCGACATCGCGGCTGACGGCCGATCCGGCTGCAACAATCGCGTCCGCCCCGATGGTGACAGGCGCGATGAGCGCCGAGTTCGAGCCGATGAAGGCCCGCTCGCCAATCACTGTCCTGTATTTGAAATAGCCGTCATAATTGCAGGTGATGGTGCCCGCGCCGATATTGGCGCCGGCCCCGATGGTCGCATCGCCGAGATAGGTCAGGTGGCTTGCTTTGGCACCGGCGTGCATGACCGCATTTTTCACTTCGACGAAATTGCCGATGAAGCTGCCTTCTTCAAGCACCGTGCCAGGACGCAGGCGCGCGAAGGGGCCAACCTTCACGCCGCTGGCGAGCCGCGCGCCTTCAATATGCGAATAGGCGCGGATGGTCACGCCGTCAGCAATGCTCACCCCAGGGCCGAACCACACATGAGGCTCGATGGTGACATCGCGCCCCAAGGTGGTGTCATGGCTGAAGAAAACGGTTTCGGGAGCTTGCAGACTGACGCCCTCGTCCATGGCCTGCAAGCGCCGCGCTGCCTGCCAGCGCGCCTCGGCGGCAGCCAGTTCAGCCCGGCTGTTGATCCCGGCGACTTCGTCAGCCCCGGTTTCGATCACGACCACGCGGCCCCCTTGTGCAATCGCGCCGGTCGCAACATCCGGCAGGTAGTATTCGCCCTGCGCGTTATCATTGCCGACATTTGCGAGCAGCGGCCACAGATCATCCGAATGCGCCACCAGCAGGCCCGAATTGCACAGGTCCACGGCGCGCTCTTCGGCACTCGCGTCCTTGAATTCGACCATTTTTCTCACCGTGCCATCAGCATCGGCGATAATCCGGCCATAGGCGAGCGGATCTTTCGGACGGAACCCCAGCACCGCAACCTTGGCCCCACCTTCAAGCGCGGCGAACAGGCGCAGCACAGTCTCGGGACGCACCATCGGGCAATCACCAAAACACACCAGCACCGGCCCGGAAAAGTCCGCCAGCGCGTCCTTCGCCTGCAAGGCGGCGTGCGCGGTGCCAAGCTGCGGCTCCTGCAAGGCGACGGCAACATCGCGGCCAGCCAGCGCTGCTGTCAGCTGTTCGTGCCGGTCGCCCGCCACCACCACAGTACGTGCCAGTGCCAACTCACCGAGACTGTCCATGAGGTGGAACAACATCGGCTTGCCGGCAATCTTGTGAAGCACCTTGTGGGTGTCGCTTTTCATGCGTGTGCCCTTGCCGGCGGCAAGGATGATGGCGGCAAAGGGAAGCGGCGAGGCAATAGTCATAAGGTCTCTATCTGTAGGCAAAGCGCGCCTTGCCAGCAAATGCTTGCGGTTTCGTGTCGCATGGCGCAGGCGCTCTTGCCATGCAAAACATTCCTTTTGACGCCATTGGCTTTGACCTGGACGGCACCCTGCTTGATACCTTCCGCGATCTCGGCGCCGCAGTGAACCACGCGCTGGTGCTCGGCGGTTTCAAACCCGTGTCTGTGGAAAGCTCGAAAGACCTGATCGGAGGCGGCGCAAAGATCATGCTCGCGCAAGCAATCGAAGCGCAAGGCGGCCTGCCCGAGCCTGAGTTCAAGGCGCTCTACAAGGCCATGCTCACCTATTACGAGGCGCATAATGCGGTGCACACCGTGCCCTATCCGGGCGTGCGCGACACCTTGCACGATCTTGCCGCGCAAGGCGTTCCCATGGTGGTCGTCACCAACAAGTTCGAAGGCTTCGCCCGGGCTGTCCTCACCCAGCTTGATCTCATCGGTCTGTTCCAGGGCGTGATCGGCGGCGATTCGCTCGGCAAGGGCGCCGACGGGCAGTTCCTTGCCAAGCCCCACCCAGCCCCCATTCTTGCAGCCATGAAGGCCTGCGGCATTACCGATCCGGGCCGCTTCGTGTTTCTTGGCGATTCGACCTATGACGTGCGGGCCGCCCGCGCCGCCAGCGTTGCGGTGGTGGCCGCGGCCTATGGCTATTGCGACCGCGCGCCCGCAGATTTGGGCGCAGACGCAATAATCGATTCGTTCGAAGGGCTGATTCCCGCTCTTATCGGCCTTGCAGCGCACCGATGACCTTACGGCATTGCGCCCCTCTCCAATGCGCGGTTGCAAGCGCCCGCGGAAAGTGCCACGCAGCCGCCATCTTGACGTAGGCGTAAAGCCACTCATCACTTAGGAGGACACATTCCATGAGCATCGACTTCAAGGACAAGGTTGCCATCGTCACCGGCGCAGGCGGCGGCCTGGGCAAGGCCTACGCGCTCGAACTCGCCCGCCGCGGCGCGAAAGTGGTGGTGAATGACCTTGGCGGCGCGCGCGATGGCACCGGCACGTCTGATGCAGCCGCGCAGGTGGTCGCCGAAATCGAGGCAATGGGCGGCGAGGCGATGGCCAATGGCGCATCCGTCACCGAATACGAGCAGATGGAAAAGATGGTCGCCGATGCCAAACAGAAATGGGGCGGCGTGCATGTGCTGATCAACAATGCCGGCGTGCTGCGCGACAAGACCTTCGCCAAGATGGACCCGGCGGATTTCGAATTCGTCGTGAAGGTGCACCTCACCGGCAGCGCCTTTGCGACCAAGGCGTGCTGGGAAACCATGCGCGAACAGGGCTATGGCCGCATTCTGATGACGGCTTCGTCGACCGGGTTGTTCGGCAATTTCGGCCAGGCAAACTACGGTGCGGCCAAGCTCGGCCTTGCTGGCCTCACCAAGACGCTGGCGCTCGAAGGCGCGAAGTATAACGTGCGCTGCAACACGCTCTCGCCGGTCGCTGGCACCCGGATGACCGCTGACCTCTTCCCCGAAGAAGCCTTCAAGCTGTTTGCACCCGAAAACGTCGTGCCGGCCGCACTGTTCCTTGTCAGCGAAGATGCGCCGACCAACGCGATCGTCGGCGCAGGCGCAGGCGGTTTCCATTCCGCGTGGACGGTGATGAACGAAGCCGTGTGGCTGCCCGAAGAGGAGCGCACTGTCGAGGGCTTTGCCGCACGCTGGGAGGAAATCAACGCCTTCACCAACCTCGTCGCCCCGCAATCGGGCAGCGAGCAGTCGGCGAATATCCTCAAGGCCATGCAGAAGGTGACCGGCACTGGCCCGTCGAGCGCGCGTGGCTGATGGGGCGAAGCCCTAGAGAAAAGCGAGGCCCGTCCCCTCACAAGGGGGCGGGCCTTGTCTTTTGAGCCGCCTTTTGGTGCTTTTTCCAATCGAGCTGGCGCCACCGGAAAAGCAAGGCACAGACGCCGCGCAGGCTTGTTGCATTTTCCGATCCCGTTTGATCGGACAATGCCCTAATTCTGAACCGCTTTCAGCAGTCGCCGCTCCATCGGCGCGAGCACGTTTGCCAGATCATGGCCGCGCTTCAAGACCTGGCCGTGTTCGCCGAACAAAGTCCACATCCCCTGCTTGGCGCGCAAGGCGGGACGCTTTTCAAGGCGCGCCTGCGGGCGCTCGGCGGCGCGGCGGAAGGCGGCGAAGGTGGCAGCGTTCTTGTCGAAATTCATCGCGTAATCGCGCCATTCGCCAGCAGCGACCATGCGGCCATAAAGATCGAGGATGCGGGAAAGCTCAGCCCGTTCAAACCCAACCTGACCTGCCCTGCCTGTCGGAAAAGCAACAATCTGCCCGTTGCTCGTAGCGGGATCGCGCGCGCTCATTAATCCTCGGTTCCATTGCGAAGGGCGGGCGCATCCGCCGCCTCGCTCTGCCGGACGGCCGCGCGCAGTTCAGCCAATTCCGCGCGCAGGGCTGCCAGCTCGCTTTCCAGCTTTTCGACACAATCCCCGCGCGGGCGGCCTTCCTCATCACAGGGCGGATCATCGCACGGGGTGCCATAGGGAATGAATTCGCGCAGCCATTGTTCGGCCGGAACCAGCGTGGAACGGGCCTTTAGCCCAATCATGGTTGCGCCTGCGGGCACATCATCTGTGACCACCGCATTGGCGCCCACGCGAGCGCGTTCGCCCACCACAATGGGGCCAATGATCTGCGCGCCCGAACCGATGATGACATTGTCCATGATCGTGGGGTGACGCTTGCCCGCAATGCCATTGGCAGGGTTGGTCCCGCCCAGAGTAACGCACTGGTAAATCGTCACATTATCTCCGATCTCAGCGGTTTCGCCGATCACGGTGAAGCCATGGTCGATGAAGAAATTCTTCCCGATCCTCGCGCCGGGGTGAATATCGATCGCGGTCAGAAGACGCGAAAAATGGTTCACGAACCGCGCCAGAAAATAGAGCTTGGCCTCGAACAGCCAATGCGCCACCCGATGAAAGCCCAGCGCCCACACGCCCGGATAAAGCAGGATCTCCCAGCGCGAACGCGGGGCAGGATCGCGCGCATGCACAGAGTCGAGATAGCTGATCAGCCGCTCAAACATCGCTCTTCCATCCCACCAATCGCCGCGCAATGCAATGCGCCCCTACAACAGGCGCTGCTGCTCTGGCCCTTGCAAGGCTTCAAGTGCGGCGCGCCATACGGACATGGTGGCTGGGCTCTGGCGTTCAAGGCTGATGCGATCGATCGCGGCCACCAACGCTTCCAAAGCGGCAAAGCTGCGCTCGGCGCGTGGCACCAGATAATCCGTCGCACCCGGCCCCAGCGCCAGCCCGCGTTGTTCGGCAAGCGCCAGCAGCAAGTCTGCGGCCATGGCATCATCAGGCTCGGTAATGGCAAGTTGCAAGGATCCGCCGATCCGCGAAGCCAGATCGGGCAGGGCAATGCGCCAGCCCCCCTCACCCGGCCCGGCGATCAGCAGCAGGGCCTCCCCTGCCCGCGCGCCGCCCTGCTGGACCGCATTCCAGCGATGAAACAGTTCGGTCTCGTCGGTCCGGTGTGCATCATCGATCACCGCGACCGGCCCAATCCCCTCCTGCCTTGCCAGCCAGCGCCCGATCAGCGACTTGCCCGAGCGCGGCGGCCCGGTCAGCACAGCGACGCGAAAGGGCCAGCTTGCCGGGTTTGCCAGCGCCTCGATCACGTGCGCATTGGCATTGCCGATGACGAGCTTTTGGGGGTCATGGCTTGCGCGCCCCGCCAGCGGCAGCGCGATCTGGGTCGGTGTGTCGAACAGCGGCCAATGTTCTTTGGGCAAAGCGTTTCTCCCGCGCCGGCCCTAGCGGCTGATGGCAAGCGCGTTCTGACCCTGCCTGACAGTGTAACCGCGCGCCTGCAAAGCCGCTGCAAGCTCTTCCTGCGTGCCGGCAAAGCTGACGCTCATCACCGATGTGCCACCCACAGCCGTGCTGGTGACGCTCAGCCCCCGCACCCCCGCAATGCCGCGCACCGCGCCAAGCCCGCCATCAAAGGCGGCGGCATCAGGGGTTGCGAATTGCACCACGATGGTGCGCACCACCGCGCTGGGCGGAGCGGTGATGACTGGCTGCAATTCGATGCGCGGTCCCTCACCGGAAGATGCTGCGGCCGCAGCGGCAGCCCGCGCCGCTGCATCGCGTGCCTGCACGGCGCGGCCAATCTCGATGAGCCGCTGGATTGCCGGGTCGATCTCTCCCCCGCTTGCCATCCGCAAGGTGGGATCGGGGCGCAGTTTCCCTTCGGCAAGGGCGGCGGCAAAAATCGTATCCATGCGCGCCACGGCATCGGCAAGCATGGCAGGCAGTTCATCAGGCCCTGCCGCCTCCAGCGTAAAGCCCGCAAGCTTGGTGCTGTCGGGCCCATAGCGCGCAGTGAAAGTGCCCTTGATCGGCCCGCCGGGAAAGCTGTGCTCGAGCCGGGCAAAGGCCATCACCACATCGGCGGCACCATATTGGTCAAGCGTCGTACGCCACCACGTCCGGCTGCGACGCGTGGTCTGGCCGAAATTGATCAGCAGCGAATCGCGGCCTGCCCCGCTTGGGCGAATATAATCGATACGGCTCGCACCCGGATTGAACTCTGCCCAGGCACGCTGCCAGGCATTGCGAAGTTCAAAGGTCGTAAAGGTTCCGCCGCTTGTCATGACGGGGATCAGCAGCAAAGGCGCCGAGCGCGTGGCCTGTTCCGCGCCGCCCAGAAAGCGCCCTGCACGTTGGCGATCAAACACCACGCCAAGCGTTGCGATGTAGCGGTGCGGCCCGAGCCGCTCTTTCTCGATCACGATGGCCGAGACGATCGAGTCGAGCTGCCCATCGGGAAGTTTCGGGCCGCCTGCCTTCTCCCACGCCTTGCGTTGCGCCTCGCGCCAGCCCTCGCTGCGGGCCTTTTCGGGCGTGTCGGCAGTGACATCAACCGAGATACCGCGCACCTCGATATCAGCGCTCGCCGCGGTTGGCGCGATCCCGCGATCGCCCGAAACCTGCGCCAGCACCAGCGCATAGGTGCCCCCCAGCAGCGCCAGCGCCAGCACCGCACCAGCTCCGATGCGGCTGGGCAAGCGCAGCCTCGAACCGGAGAAAGCCTTGGCAAATTGCGGGCGGGAGGACGATGCGAACGCAGTCATGGGGAAAATCGCGTCTCCTTTGCCCAAAGGCGAGTGGAATTCCAAGCAGGAAAGGCTAAAGCGTGCCCCATGACTTCGGGGAAAACCAGTGCAGAGCCGGGCGCAAGCGCGCCATACACCTATGAAAGCGCGGGCGTGTCGATTGCGGCGGGCAACGCGCTGGTCAAGGCGATTGCGCCCTTGGCAAGGGCGACCGCCCGCCCCGGCGCGACCAGCGAACTGGGCGGGTTCGGCGGCTTCTTCGATCCGCGCGCGGCGGGCTATACCGACCCGCTGCTGGTTGCGGCCAATGATGGCGTGGGCACCAAGCTTAAGCTGGCGATTGATCATGATCGCCACGATACGGTCGGCATTGATCTGGTCGCCATGTGCGTCAATGATCTCATCGTGCAGGGCGCCGAGCCGTTGTTTTTCCTCGATTATTTTGCGACCGGGAAGCTGGAAAACGGCATTGCCGAGCGAGTGATTGCGGGCATTGCGGAAGGCTGCAAGATGGCCGGATGCGCGCTCATCGGCGGCGAGACCGCAGAGATGCCGGGGATGTATGCTCCGGGTGATTACGACCTTGCCGGCTTTTGCGTCGGCGCGGTGGAACGCGGCGAGCAGCTCACCGCAGAGCGCGTGGCGCCGGGTGATGTCCTGCTCGGCCTTGCTTCCTCGGGCGTTCATTCCAACGGCTATTCATTGGTGCGCCGGCTCGCGGCCGACAAGGGCTGGAAGCTCAACCGCCCGGCAATCTTCGATCAGGATCAATTACTTATTGATGCCCTCATGGCACCGACGCGGATCTATGTGGCAAGCCTTTTGCCGCTGATCCGGGCAGGCGACATCCACGGCCTTGCCCATATCACCGGCGGGGGCCTGCTTGAAAACATCCCCCGTATCCTGCCCCAAGGCGCCCATGCAATGATCGATGCCGACGCCTGGGAACAGCCGCGCCTCATGGCATTCCTGCAAGCGCAAGGCGCGATCGAGCCCGAAGAAATGGCCCGCACCTTCAATTGCGGTATTGGCATGGTCATCGCCGTTAATCCCGAAAAAGCCTCCTTAATCGCTGCTAATCTCGAAAAAGCTGGCGAAAAGGTCTTCCAGATCGGCGAGATCATCGCCGCCCCGCGCGGCTGCACCGTTCGCGGCAGCATCGCGACGTGGTCGGCCGAGGCTGACTGGAAGGCCACCCATCTTGCCTGAGCAAGCCTTGCCTGAACACGGGCAGGACAAGACCCGGATCGCCATCTTCATTTCCGGCGCGGGCACCAATATGGCCGCGCTGCTTTACGCCAGCCGGATCGCGCCCTGCCCCTATGAGGTCGTGCTGGTTGCCAGCAATGATCCCGATGCCGCCGGCCTGGCGCTGGCGCGCCTTGAGGGGATAGCCACCTTCGCGCTGGCCCACAAGGGCATGACCCGCGCCGAGCATGATGCCGCCATGGAAGCGGCCGCCATCGCAGCAGGCGCCGAGGTGATCGTGCTTGCAGGCTATATGCGGATCCTGTCCGAAGGCTTTGTCGCGCGCTGGCAGGGGCGGATGCTCAATATCCACCCCTCGCTGCTGCCCAAGTACAAGGGGCTTGATACCCATGCCCGCGCGATTGCAGCCGGTGACAGCCACGCCGGCGCCAGCGTGCATCTGGTAACGGGCGAGCTTGATTCGGGCGAAGTCCTTGCCCAGGCGCGGGTCGCGATTGCGCCGGATGACACAGCGGAAAGCCTTGCAGCCCGCGTGCGCTTGGCCGAGCATCAGCTGTTTCCGCGTGCGGTTGCCGCTTATCTCGGGCGCTGGCGCAATCCCCAATGGCTGCTGCAAGAGGTGCGCGCACGCGCGCTTGCTCTGCCCGAAACCAGCGAGCAGGAAAGCTTCGGCGCGCAGGGCTTTCGCGCAGGTAGCGGCAAATCCGGCAAATATTTCGCCTATTTCACCGAGCGGCCGCACGGGCATGACTGCATCGCGCTTCTGATCAAGGCCAGCGGGCCGGAGGAAATGCAAAGCCTCATCGAAGCCCAGCCCGAGATCTATTTCAAGCCCGCCTTTTACGGGGCGAGCGGCTGGATCGGCATGGTGCTCGATCGGCGCAACCTCGATTGGGACGATGTCACCCGCTGGCTGGAGCGCAGCTGGCGCGCCGTCGCGCCACGGCGCCTGACGCGGCTCATGGACGCAGCGGACGCCTTTTGATGGCGCGCAAGCCCCCTCCCCGCCCCCACTTGCTGGCGCGCGGCAGACGCGCCGCCCAGGCCAATGATTTTCTGGGGCGAGCATGGAAAAAGGGCTGGCTTCCACCGCCCAGCCTTGATCCGCAAAGCCTGTGGACGCTCGCGGCCAAGCCCTTGGGCGCCCGCGCCGCAGCGGCGGAACTCGGCGGCCGCACCGCACAAGACGCCGCCGATTTCCGCGAGCGGCTTTCGCGCCTGTGCACCAGTGTGACGGCGGAGGCCGATCTCAATCCGCTGGGGCAGGCCATGGCTTTCGGCCAGTTGATGCGCACTGTCAAAAACCGGCTGGCGCTGGGAGATTTGTGGACGCGGCGCCCGCAGCTTCTCGCCACAAGGCTCGCCCCGCCGATCATCGTGATCGGGCACATGAGAAGCGGCACCACCCGCATTCACAAGCTGCTGGCCGCCGATCCGGCCCATGCGCACACGCGCTATTGCGATGCCTATCACCCGGTGCCTGCACTCGCCGGCGTGAACCGCGCCAAGGCGGCAATCGAACTCGCACTGCTGGGTGTGCTCAACCCGTGGATGCAGTCCATCCACCCCATGGCGCCTGCCGAGGTCGAGGAGGAACTGGCGTGGATTTCGGCCGCGCTCCACCATTCGATCTATGAAAGCCAGTGGCGCATTCCGGCCTTTTCGGCCTGGAGCGAGGCGCAAGATGCAATGCCGGTCTATCGCGAATTCCGGCGCATTTTCCAGACTGATGCGGCCACGCGCGGCAATGCCGCCCGCCCCCGCGTGCTCAAGGTTCCGGCCTTTGCCGAGGATCTGGGCACCCTGCTGGCGCTCTTTCCCGAGGCCCGGCTGGTGCTGGCGCACCGCGATCATGGAGCCGTGCTGAAAAGCGCGGTTTCACTGGCGGCAAACCAGATGGCGATGCAATCGGATGCCTGCGATCTGGCCCAGATCGAGGCGCTGTGGCAGCACAAGATAGCCTTGCGCGAGGAACGCCTTGCCGCCGTGCTGGCCGATTGGCAGGGGCCGGTTGCGCGACTCGATTTCGAACAGCTCAACGCGGATTGGGAAAGCGCGATCCGGCAATGCTATCGCGCGCTTGGCCTTGCCCTGACGCCCGAGGCGCTTGGCGCCATGCGCCGGGTCATGGCCGCCAGCGAGCGCGGCGCGCACCATTCCCACGCCGCGCAACTGGCGCGGTTTGCAGGGGGCGCGCCATAGGCAAAGGGCCGCCCTTGCAGGACGGCCCTTGCCAAAATCACTGCAAAAGCAAGCGGCTTAGCCGACGATTTCTTCCGGCTTGAAGAAGAATGCGATTTCGATCGCGGCGTTTTCCTCGCTGTCCGAGCCGTGCACGGTGTTCTCGCCGATCGAGAGCGCGAATTCCTTGCGAATCGTGCCGGGCGCAGCATCGGCCGGGTTGGTCGCACCCATCACTTCGCGGTTCTTCGCGACGGCGTCTTCACCTTCGAGCACCTGCACCACCACCGGCTCGCTCATCATGAATTCGACGAGTTCACCAAAGAAGGGGCGCTCCTTGTGCACGGCGTAGAAGCCCTCGGCCTGCTCGCGGGTCATGTGGATGCGCTTGGAGGCGACGACGCGCAGGCCGGCGTCCTCCAGCATCTTGGTGACAGCGCCCGTCAGGTTGCGGCGGGTGGCATCGGGCTTGATGATCGAAAAGGTGCGGGTGACCGCCATGGTAATTCGTCCTTGGTTACGGGAAAAAGGAGGCATGCCAGCGCCGTGTGTGCGGTGCCGGGTGAACTGGCCGCGCCCCTAGCGGCGGCAGCGCAAATGTTCAAGCCTTAGCGGGCGCAGCGCCGCGATCAGCCGCCCTTGCCGTTCCCGATCACCAATTGCCCGCTGGTCTTGCCATCAGCCTTGGCCCCGGTGCTGACCATGAAGCTGGTGCCATCGCCCGCGCGCTTGCCCGAGAGCATCATGGTATCCTTCATGGTCGCCTCGATTTCGATGGCGTAGCCCGCCTTGGTCGCGGCCTGTCTGAAATGGGCGATGATCGCGCCCGCCTCACCAGGGGCTTCGAACACCACCATGGTGCTGGCCCCATCGGGCTGGTTGACGACAGTGTTGGTGACCACCTCAGAGCCGGGGTAAAGCGTAAAACCATCGGGCAGATTGACAGGCACGGCTGCGCCGGATCGCATCGTCGCCTCGCCTGCGGGCGTCTTGATCCGCATGGTGGTCTCGCCGGTGGCCTCGTCGATGGTGTAATCGGCGCTCTCGCCTTCGGGCGTGGTGATGGTGCCGGATTTCTCCGAACTGCACCCCGCCAGCAGCGCGAGCGCGGCCGCAAGCGGGATGGCGGTGATGGTCACATGGCGCATCGCCTGCCCCCTGTTTGAGGAGGGGCGATCATCGCCGAGGTGGCGGCGGCATGCAAGCCGTCAGCGCACCTTGACCCAGCGGCGGTTTTCCTGCGCGTAATAGGCGCGCTCGATATCTGTGCGGCCATTCTGGGCGCTCCAGGCCTCGCGCGCATGGGGGGCATCTTCGGGTGTGAACAGCAGAAAGACCCGCGCGAACCCGGCGGTTTCGCGAAACCGCCCATCGGCGAAGACGACATGGTTTGCGCCATTGGGCGCCTCAAGCGAGGGCGAAAGCAGGATTGGCTGGCGTTCCGCCCCGGGGGCGTCCGCCTCGCCATGGGCGAGAAAGCTCTCCGCGCCCGCCTGCCACAGCGCGCGCGAGATGGCAGCGCGCTGATCGGAATTGTCGCTGACGATCAGCAGCCGCGCGCCGTTATCGAGCGTGCGCCGGGCAATCAGCACCACGACTTTCTCGATGGGATCATCGGTGACCTGCCAGAAATCGAGCTTGATCAAACGGCACTCCCCTTCCCCCGCCTGCACCGGTCGGAACAATATTTCACATTGTCCCAATCACGCTCCCACTTCTTGCGCCATGTGAAAGGCAGCCCGCAGGCGAGGCAGGTCTTGGTCGGCAGGTCGGCTTTTTTGCGCATTTTTGGCATTATTGATGCCTCAAGCGCCGGCGGGCGCGTCCGCGCCCTTGGCTATCCTCGCTCACGCGGCCCACGGGCCGCATCGCTGCGGGCGCCCGGTCGGGCTTGCGGGCCTGCGGCCCGAAATGCGCGAAACTGATCAACCCTCCAGCACGTCGCGCACGAAGCGATCGAGCAGCCGCACACCATAGCCGGTTGCGCCCTTGTCCCACGTGTGGCCCGGCTTGTTCGACCACACCATGCCCGCGATATCGAGATGCGCCCAGGGCGTGCCGTCGCGCACAAAGCGCTGCAGGAACTGGGCCGCGGTGATCGAACCGGCCTCGCGCGGGCCGATATTCTTGATGTCGGCGATGGGGCTGTCGATCAGCTTGTCGTAAGCGCTGCCAAGCGGCATCCGCCACAGCTTGTCACCGCAGGCCTTGCCAGCGGCATCAAGCTGGCCTGCCAGCGTATCGTCATTGGCGAACATCCCGCCATATTCATGGCCCAAAGAAATAATCATCGCGCCCGTGAGCGTGGCGAGATCGATCAGGCGCGCCGGATCATATTGTTCCTGTGCCCAGTGCAGCACATCGCACAGCACAAGGCGCCCCTCGGCATCAGTGTTGAGCACTTCGACAGTCTGCCCGCTCATGGTGGTGACAACATCGCCGGGGCGCTGCGCCTTGCCATCGGGCATGTTTTCAACGAGGCCGACGATGCCGATCACGTTGGCCCTGGCCTTGCGCTTGGCCAAGGCCAGCATCGCGCCTGCAACAGCGCCCGCGCCGCCCATGTCCCACTTCATATCCTCCATGCCGGGGCCGGGCTTTAAGGAAATCCCGCCGGTATCGAAAGTCACGCCCTTGCCGATGAAGCAGGTCGGCTTGTCGCCCGCCTCGCCGCCGTTCCAGCGGATCGCGAGGATCTTCGATTCGCGCTCCGAACCTTGGCCCACGCCCAACAGCGCACCCATGCCGAGCGCTGCCATGTCAGCCTCGCCCAGCACGGTAAGCTGCGCGCCGGTTCCGGCAAAGGCTTCCTCGCAGGCGGCGACGAAGGTTGCGGGGTAAAGCAGGTTGGCCGGTTCCGTCACCAGCTTGCGGGTAAACTCCACGCCTGCCGCAAGCGCTGCCTCGCGCTCCCACGCCTCGGCCGTGCCTGCGGGCGCGCCGATCACATGCACCTTGACAAGGCTGGGCTTCTTGTCGGCGGCAAGCCGGGTGCGGTAGACGTCATGCCGCCAGCCGCGCAAGCGCAGGCCCAGCAGGACCGCCGCAGCACCCGCCGCATCAAGGCCCGCATGGCCCAGATCAAGCACCATCTCGTCCTCGCCCGAGACGAGATATTTGGCGGTAAGCGCCGCGCCCGCCTTTTCCAGATTGAGCCCGCGTTCGGTCGCACCAACCTCGCCCGCGCCCGCCAGCGCCACGCGGCGCAGGCCGCCGCCCTCGTGGGTAAAGCCTTCAAAGACCTGTCCTGCACTGCCCTTGAAGCGGGCGACGCCCGCGGCTTCGACCAGCGCTGCATCAAGCCCGCCCAGCGCATCACCCTGATTGACGATACGGGCAATCAGACGGACCGAGGCAACAGGAGTGTCGGAAAAAAGAATCTGCATGGGTTCTCCGCGTGGGTTTGCGGCATGTCTTGCCGCACAGAATGCACGGCCTGCCGCTTGCCTCTCACAAGAGCGCAGGCAGCGCGCAAAGCCGGTTCAGGAAACGCGATTGCGATTAGGCGCGAGCGGTGCAATAGGCAAGCCATGTCGGGCAAAACACGGGGCAGCGCGCGCTTCGCGAATGGGCTTGGGCAGCGCGCAGCCGCGCGGCCGCTTGCCCTGCGCTGCGCCTCGTCTGCGGCGATCGTGCTGGCAGGTCTGGCCGCCATGCCCGCCCATGCCGCCGACAATGGCAGCCCTGCCAGCGATCTTGCCACCGACATGGCGGGCGAAGTCATTGATTTCGAAGCCGAGCAGCTTTCTTACGATAATGAAAGCGACGTGGTGACTGCGCGCGGCAATGTCGTGCTGCGCAGCAAGGATCGCTCGGTCAGGGCCAATGAAGTCAGCTGGGATCGCCGCGCCGGATCGATCATCGCATCGGGCAATGTCCGGCTGGTGGATGAAAGCGGCAACCAGCTGTTCACCGAGAGCATCGCGCTCAATGACCAGTTCGAGGCGGGGGCGATGGCGGACCTGCTGATTGCCCTTCGTGCCGGCGGCAGGCTGGCCGCGCGATCGGCGGCGCGCGGGGAAGATGGCATGACCATCCTCACCGATGCCGCTTACACGGCCTGTGCCATCACCGATGCTCAAGGCTGCGCCAAGAACCCGAGCTGGCGCATCACCGCGAGGAAAGTGATCTATGATCAAGCCGCCAGCCGGGTGCGGTTTGAAGGGGCGATGGTGGAATTGTTCGGAGCACGCATCCTGCCCCTGCCCGGCCTCACCTTGCGAACCGACGGCAAGGCGGAAAGCGGCTTTCTTGTCCCCGATTTCCGCATCACGGCCGTGAACGGGATCGAGGTGAGCGGCGAATATTACTGGCGCATGGGCGACAATCGCGATCTCAAGCTGGGCGCCTATGTTTTCTCCAGCGTTGCTCCGATGGGCAGCGCACAGTGGCGCCACCTCACCGAAAAGGGCGCCTATCAGGTCACCGGCTTTCTCACCGCCTCCGATCGCGCCTCGGACCTTACCGGCGGGGTCGGATTCGAAAACGACCCGCGCGGCTATCTCGATGCCAATGGCCGCTTCCAGTTTTCGCCCGAATGGAGCCTGACGGGCTCGATCCGCGTGGCCAGCGATCGCACCTTCCTGCGGCGCTATGATCTCAGCCGCGAGGACCGCTTGCGTTCGGTCGTCAACCTCGAGAGGATCGACGAGAAATCCTATCTCTCGATTGCCGGCTGGGCGACCCAGACCTTGCGGATCGTGGCCGATCAGGGCCAGATTCCGATTGCGCTGCCCGCGATTGATTATCGCCGCCTGGTCAATGATCCGGTGCTGGGCGGGCGCATCCAGTTGCAGGCCAATACGCTGGCGCTGGTCCGCACCGACGGGCAGGATACCCAGCGCGCCTTTGCCGCGGCCAAGTGGGACCTGCGCCGGATGACGGGCATGGGTCAGATCGTCACCCTCACCGCCCTGCTGCGCGGCGATATCTACAACACGCAGGACACCCTCTCGACCATCACCGAAGTCTATCGCGGGCGCGAGGGCTGGACGACGCGCGGCGTGGCGACTGCTGCGATTGATATTGAATGGCCCTTCGTGGGCGCAGCCTTCGGCGGCACACAGGTGTTGAAGCCGCGCGTGCAGCTGGTCGCCAGCCCCCAGACCCGCAACCTTGCGATCCCCAACGAGGATTCGCGCGCGATTGATCTGGAGGATTCCAACCTCTTCGCGCTCAATCGCTTTGCCGGCTATGATCGCATCGAAGATGGCGCGCGCATCACCTGGGGGCTCGATTGGGAACTCACGCGCCCTGGCCTCAGGATCAAATCCACCCTCGGCCAGTCCTACCGGCTGGAAAACCAGAATGATATCTTCCCCGTCGGCACCGGCCTGTCCGAGCGCGTCTCGGATTTCGTCGGCCGCACCGAAGTGCGCGTGGGCAATTTCGTCAGCCTCACCCACCGCTACCGGCTCGACAAGGAAAGCCTGCTGGTGCGCCGCAACGAGCTTGACGCGGCCATCGGCAGCGCGCGCACCTATCTGGAAATCGGCTATCTCAGGCTCAACCGCAACATCACCACCGTCGAAGACCTTGCCGACCGCGAGGAATTGCGCGCTGCCGGGCGCATTGCCTTTGCGCGCAACTGGTCAGTGTTCGGTTCGGGCATTTTTAGCCTGCGTTCCTCGGAAGACAATCCCTTCTTCACGCTCGAAGGCTTCGAGCCGATCCGCACCCGCATCGGGGTTGCTTACAGCGATGAATGCATGGAATTCGGCGCCACCTTCCGCCGCGACTTCGTGACCGCGGGCGACGCGCTGCGCGGCAACACCTTCCAGGTGTTTTTCGCCCTGCGCAACCTCGGCTTTCGCTGAGCAAACCGGCTAGATCAATTGGCATGGCAGCCAAAAGCGGTTAAAGGCGCGCTCTAGCGATCAGGCGGCCAGCAGAGCCGCAGCGCAGGCTCATCTTGCGTTCAGCAAAATGATAACAAATCTGAATCAATCGCACGAGCGGAGTCGCGCGATGTCTTGGACCGGAACGGATTTACGCAGTGAAATTGAAGTCAGTTTACATGACGGGAGCCGCGCTGGCGCTGGCAGGTCTGACGGCGCTGGCAAGCCTGCCTGCCGCATCATTGGCCCAAACCGTGGCGGTGCCCACCGCTGATAATCCCTTTGGCCTGCCCGATGAAGTCACCCTGTTCGGCAAGACCAATCCCGATATCCGCACCGCAACCGCGGTCGTGAACGGCTATGTCATCACCGGCACCGATATTGATGAACGCGTTGCTCTGGTCACTTCGGCCTCCGACGCCGATGTGTCCGAAGAAGAATTATTGCGCCTGCGCGTCCAGGTGCTGCGTAACCTGATTGATGAAACGCTGAAAATTCAGGCGGCCGAAGCGCAGAAAATCCCTGCCAAGCCAGAAGAGGTCGAGCGCACCTATGCACAGCTTGCCGAGCAGAACTTTGCCGGCGAGCCCAAGAAGATGGACGAATATCTGCGTTCGGTCGGCTCCTCGCCCAAGGCCCTGAAACGCCAGATCGAAGGCGAACTTGCCTGGGAAAACCTCATCCGCCGCAACATCATGCCATTCGTCAATGTCTCGGCTGAAGAGGTCAACGATGTGCTGGCCCGCCTCGAAGCTTCGCGCGGGACGGATGAATATCGTCTCGGGGAGATCTACCTTTCGGCCACCCTCGAAAATCGCGCCGCCGTGCTCCAGAACGCGCAGCGCATCATGCAGCAGCTCGAGGCAGGCGGCAGCTTTGTCGCCTATGCGCGCCAATTCTCCGAAGCGACAACCGCCGTTGTCGGCGGCGATCTTGGCTGGGTGCGGCTTGGTCAGCTGCCGCCGCAGCTTGCCAATGCCGTGCGCCAATTGCAGCCCGGCCAGCTCAATGGCCCGATCGAGATCCCCGGCGGTTTCTCGATCATCTATCTCATCAACAAGCGTCAGGTGCTGATGGCCGATCCGAGCCAGTCGATCCTCTCGCTCAAGCAGATCACTGTCTCCTTCGAGCCGGGCACCACCCAGCAAAAGGCCGAGGCCAAGATCCAGAATTTCGTCAAGTTCCTCGACGGGATGCGCGGCTGCGCGGATGCTGACAATGCCCGCGAGGCGGTGGGCGCGGAAGTGGTCTCGAACGACCAGATCCTCGCGGCCAACCTGCCCGAACAGCTGCGAAACATCATCCTCAACCTGCAGATCGGGCAGACTACCCCGCTGTTCGGCGGGATCGAGGAAGGTGTGCGGGTGCTGATGCTGTGCGGGCGTGACGACCCGCAAGACAAGGGCGCGCCGACTTTCGCGACCATCATGGACCAGATCGAGCAGGAGCGCATCAACAAGCGCGCCCAGCGCTATCTGCGCGACCTGCGTAACGACGCCTATATCGAATACAATTGACGAGGCTCGCTGAACCGCTGGCGATCGCGCTGGGTGATCCTGCGGGAATCGGCCCGGAGATCATTCTGAAGGCCTTCCTCCGCCTGAAGGACTCGCGCACCCTGCCCCCGCTGTTTGTCGTGGGCGGCGCGCAAGTGCTCGGCGCAGCCGCTGAGCGGTGCGGGATCGATTGCCCGCTGGTGCCGATTGCCGAACCTTCCGAAGCGCTCTTTGCCATGCATGCGGGCCTGCCCGTCATGGGCGGGCTTGAGGCTCCCTATACCCCCGGGGCTCCCAGTACCGAGGGTGCGCGGCTGGCGCTTGCCTCGCTCAGCTGGGCAACGCGCTTTGCGCTTGGCGGCGTGGCCGCAGGGCTGGTGACAGCGCCGGTAGCGAAATCAGCGCTGGCGGCCATCGGCTTTGATTATCCGGGGCAGACCGAATTTCTGGCAGACGCCTGCGGCCTGGCCTATCGCGACGCGGTGATGATGCTGGCAGGGCCATCCTTGCGCGCAGTGCCGCTGACTGTCCACGTGGCCCTGTCGGAAGTCCCGGCACTGCTTTCCGCCGATCTCATCACCCACAAGGCGCGGATCGTGGCCGCCGCCCTGAAGCGCGATTTCGGCATTGCCGCGCCCCGCCTCGCCATTGCTGCGCTCAATCCCCATGCCGGTGAGAGCGGCCAGTTCGGCATGGAAGAGACAACGGTGATCACACCTGCCATCGCCGCCTTGCAGGCTGAAGGGGTGGACGCCTTCGGCCCGGTGCCGGGCGATGCGCTGTTCACACCGCTTGCGCGCAGCACCTATGATGTCGCGCTTACGATGTATCACGACCAGGCGTTGATCCCTGTAAAGGCGCTCGACTTCGATGAAGGCGTGAATGTGACTTTGGGCCTGCCCATCATCCGCACCTCGCCCGATCACGGCACGGCTTTCGATATTGCCGGGCAAGGCGTGGCCGATCCCGGCGCGATGGTGGCGGCGATCCGCATGGCGGCAGAGATGGCAGCGGCGCGCGCGCGTGGCTGATCTCCCTCCCATCCGCGAAGTCATCGCCCGCCACGGCCTTGCCGCTTCCAAGGCGCTGGGGCAGAATTTCCTGCTGGATGAGCAATTGCTGGCCCGCATTGCGGCGATCCCCGGCGATCTGGCGGGCACCCGTGTGCTGGAGGTTGGCCCCGGCCCCGGCGGGCTGACCCGCGCGCTGCTGCGGGCGGGCGCCGAGGTTACCGCGATCGAGATGGACCACCGGTGCCTGCCTGCACTCGCGGAACTCGGCGATGCCTTTCCCGGCCAGCTCACCGTGATCGAGGGCGATGCGATGAAGCTCGATCATGGCGCGCTTATGGGCGGTGCGCCGTTCCACGTGCTCTCGAACCTGCCCTATAATGTGGGCACCGCGCTGTTTGTGCGCTGGCTTTCAGGAGAAAGCTGGCCGCCGCAATGGCAATCACTCACGCTGATGTTCCAGCGCGAAGTGGCTGATCGCATTGTCGCTGCTGCGGGAGATGACGCCTATGGGCGCCTCGCCGTGCTTGCCCAATGGCGCGCCAGGGCAAGCCTTGCGATGAAAGTCCACCGCAGCGCCTTCACCCCGCCGCCCAAGGTGATGAGCGCGATTGTCCATGTGACGCCCGCCGCCGCCCCCGAAGGCGTTTCTGCAAGGATGCTCGAACGCCTTACCGAGGCTGCCTTCGGCCAGCGCCGCAAGATGCTGCGCCAAAGCCTGAAAGGCGTGCCGGGGGCGCTCGAAGCGCTTGCGGCCTTGGCCATGGACGAAACCCGCCGCGCCGAAACGGTCAGCGTGGCGGAGTTTATCGCGCTGGCTAAGGCGCTGTCCTAGCTCGCCTTTTTCACTTGCCGCCAATGGTGCAGGAGCGGTTCGGTGTAACCCGAGGGTTGCTCCACGCCCTTGAAAATCAGGTCTTTCGCTGCCCGGAAAGCAGGCGCATCCTCGTTGCCGGTAAGCGGCACATAAAGCGGATCGCCTGCATTCTGCGCGTCCACTTTCGCGGCCATACGGGTGAGACTATCCATCACCTGCGCCTCGCTCACCACCCCGTGCAGCAGCCAGTTGGCGATGTGCTGCGAGGAAATGCGAAGCGTCGCGCGGTCCTCCATCAGGCCGACATCATTGATGTCGGGCACCTTGGAACAGCCCACTCCCTGATCGATCCAGCGCACCACATAGCCAAGCAGGCCCTGACAGTTATTGTCGAGTTCCTCGGCGATTTCAGCTTCCGACCAGTTGGTGCCTTCGGCCAGCGGGATCGACAGCAGCGCATCAAGGCCCGGCGGCTCGGGCAGGCTCTTTTGCACCTCGAACACATTCACCTGGTGATAATGAAGCGCGTGGAGCGTTGCGGCGGTGGGCGAGGGCACCCAGGCGGTGTTCGCCCCTGCTTTCAGGTGGCCGATCTTCTCGACCATCATCTGCCCCATCAGATCGGGCGCGGCCCACATCCCCTTGCCAATCTGCGCCTTGCCCGACAGCCCATGCGCAAGGCCGATGGCGACATTGCGCGCTTCGTAGGCGCGGAGCCAGTCCGCTCCCTTCATCGCGCCTTTGCGCAGCATGGGGCCAGCGCGCATGGAGGTGTGGATTTCATCGCCGGTGCGATCGAGGAAGCCCGTGTTGATGAACACGATACGATCCTTCACGGCATGAATGCAGGCGGCAAGATTGGCACTGGTGCGCCGCTCCTCGTCCATCACCCCCACCTTGATGGTGTGGCGCGGCAGGCCGAGCAGGTCTTCCACCGCATCGAACAGATCATTGGTGAAGGCGCATTCCTCCGGCCCGTGCATCTTGGGCTTCACAATGTAAATCGAGCCGCAGCGCGAATTGCCGAAGCGGCCATGCCCCTCGATATCCAAGGTGCTGATGGCCGAGGTAAAGACCGCATCCATGATGCCCTCGGGAATCTCGGAGCCATCGGCGAGGCGGATCGCCGGGTTGGTCATCAGGTGGCCGACGTTTCTCACGAACATGAGGCTGCGGCCCGGCAGGGTGTGGGTGCTTGCGTCCGGCGCGGTGTAGTTCTTGTCGCCTGCGAGGCTGCGGGTCAGCCTGCGCCCGCCTTTCTCGAAGCTCTCCTCAAGATCGCCGCGGATGATGCCAAGCCAGTTGGTGTAGGCCAGGAGCTTGTCCTCGGCATCGACGGCCGCGACCGAATCCTCGCAATCAGCAATCGTGGTGAGCGCCGCTTCGACGATAATGTCGGCGATCCCGGCCTTGTCGGTCTTGCCCACCGGCGTGCTCGCATCGAACACGATTTCGACGTGCAGGCCGTTGTTTTTGAGCAGCACGCCCTTGTCGGTGGTGCCGACATATTGCGCCGGATCGGCCAGCGCGATGGCCTCGCGCCCGGCGAGATCCACCCAGCTTGCGCCTCCTGCAAGCGGGAAGGTCTCGTCAAGAAACGCCCTTGCGCGCGCGATCACCGCAGCCCCGCGCGCTTCGTCATAACCACCCGGCCTGGCAGGGGGCGCATCGAGCGCATCGGTCCCATAAAAGGCATCATAAAGGCTGCCCCAGCGCGCGTTTGCGGCATTCAGCAGGAAGCGCGCATTGAGGATCGGCACCACCAGCTGCGGGCCGGCCATGGTGGCGATTTCGGGATCGACATTCCGGGTGCCAATGGTGAAGTCGCCCGGCTCGGGAACGAGGTAGCCGATTTGCTCAAGAAAGGCCTTGTATTCAGAAGCATCATGCGGCTTGCCGGCACGGGCGGTGTGCCACGCATCGATCTGCGCCTGAAGGCTCTCGCGCTTCGCCAAGAGCGCGGCATTGCGCGGCGCAAATGCTGCAAGGAGCGACGCAAAACCCTCCCAGAAGGCCTGCGGATCGCGGCCCAGGGTGCCAAGCACTTCGTTCTCAAGCAAGCGCGCCAAGCCCGTGTCGATCTGCAATCCGGCGCGCGTCGTCATCTGTGTCATTATCAGCCCTCTGATGGTCAGCACTAGGCTCTTGGGGAGGAGAGGACAGCAAGCGCCTATGGCGCAGGGGACGGGGGATTGCAACGCCTTGGACTGTCTCCAAAGTGCGGCTAGGGTTGCCCGCGTGATGACCAGGACAAGCCTTCCTTCAATCAGCGCCGCCGCCATGCTCGATCAGGTCCAAGCGTGGAGCGCGATCAACACCGGCACGGGCAATCTGGCAGGGCTGGCCCGCCAAGCCGAAGCCTTGCGGGCGGCCTTTGCGGTGCTGCCGGGGGAAGCGGCGCTGGTGGATCCCGCTCCCGTAACTGCGATTGCGCCTGACGGGACGGCTTTCGAGAAGCCCCACGGCCAGCATCTGGTGGTGCGCGTGCGCCCCCATGCCAACCGGCGCATCCTGCTCACCGGCCACATGGACACGGTGTTTCCCGCAGACCACCCCTTCCAGCAGCAGCGCTGGCTTGATGACGAGACGCTCAACGGCCCCGGCGTGGCCGATATGAAGGGCGGCATCGCGGTCATGCTGCATGCCTTGGTGGCTTTCGAAGAAACCGATGCAGCCAAGAGCTTGGGCTATGATGTTCTCATCAATTCTGATGAGGAAACCGGATCACTCGCCAGCGCTGATCTGATTGCGGAGCTCGCCGCAGGCAAGCTTGCCGCGCTTACCTACGAACCTGCCGCGCTGCCCGATGGCACGCTCGCCCATGAACGCGGCGGCACCGGCAATTATTCGGTGGTCATCACCGGACGGTCTGCCCATGCGGGGCGCAATCCGCATGAAGGGCGCAATGCGGTGGTCGCAGCGGCAGACATGATCCTGCGGCTGAAAGCGCTCGAACGCGATGGTCTTACCATCAATCCCGCACGGCTCGAAGGCGGCAGCCCAAACAATGTCGTGCCCGATCACGCCGTGCTGCGCTTCAACATCCGCCCCCAATCAGCCGAGGCGGGCGAGAGTTTTGAACGCGATCTCAAAGCACTGATCGCCGCTGTTGAGACGTCCCACGAAGTCCACTGCCACCGCCACGGCGGCATTACCCGCCCGCCCAAGAAGGTCGATGCCCGCGCGCAAAAGCTGTTCGATCTGGTGCGCGAATGCGGCGCGCAGCTGGGGCAGGACATCCGCTGGCAATCCACCGGGGGGGTGTGCGATGGCAACAACATCGCCGCCTGCGGAGTTCCGGTGGTTGACACCATGGGCGTGCGCGGCGGCGCGATCCACTCGGCCCAGGAATACCTCCTCATCGCCAGCCTTGCCGAGCGTGCCGCGCTATCTGCCCGCGTCATTGAGCGCATTGCCGAAGGAGCAAGCCTGTGAGTTTCCGCCTGCGCGCTGCGCGTCCATCCGATCTGGAAGCGCTTTATGAAATGGCCAAGCTCACAGGCGGAGGATTTACCAATCTGCCGCCTGACCGCAAGTCGCTCAAAAGCAAGCTGGAACGCGCCGAGGCCGCCTTTGCCCGCGATGAGGACACGCTGGCTGATGAATTGTTTGTGCTCGTGCTCGAAAACGCCCGGACCGGCGCGGTGCGCGGCACCTGCCAGTTGATGACCAATGTCGGGCAACGCTGGCCGTTCTATTCCTACCGGCTGAACACGCTCACCCAGTATTCGCAGGAGCTTGATCGAACGGTGCGCGCCGAAATGCTCAGTCTCGTCACCGATCTGGAAGGATCGAGCGAAGTGGGCGGGTTGTTCCTCCACCCCAATGAACGCGCCGGCGGCTTTGGCCTGCTGCTTGCCCGCTCGCGCTACCTGTTCATCGCCATGCATCGCCCCCGCTTTGCTGATCGCATTCTGGCAGAGCTGCGCGGGATTATTGATGAACGCGGCGGCTCGCCCTTTTGGGACGGGGTCGCGGGGCGTTTCTTCGGGATGAGCTTCCAGGAGGCCGATTATTTCAACGCCATCAATGGCAACCAGTTCATCGCCGATCTGATGCCCAAGCACCCGGTCTACATCGCCATGCTCAGCGAAGATGCAAGGAGTGTGATCGGCGTGCCGCATCCCTCGGGCCGCGCGGCGATGCGGATGCTGGAACTCGAAGGGTTTCGCCATGATGGCTATGTCGACATTTTCGATGGCGGGCCGACCATGGTGGCGCACACGGATCTGGTCACCAGCGTGCGCGGCGCTACCAGCGCGCGCGTGACGGCCATGGATGTGCGCGAGGGTGAGCGGGCAATTCTTGCGACCGGCCGCCTCGGCAGCTTCCGCGCCTGTTTCGGGGCACGGGTATGGGACGGCGAAGGCGGCATCGCGATCGATTCGGCAAGCGCCGATCTGCTCGATGTCAGCTCAGGCGATGAAGTGTGGAGCGTGGCGCGGTGAACCTTACCGAGATCAATTTTGACGGGATTGTCGGGCCCAGCCACAATTATGCCGGCCTCAGCCTCGGCAACATCGCGAGCGCAAGCCATGCGGGCGATCCCTCCTACCCGCGCGCGGCGGCCTTGCAAGGGCTTGAGAAAATGCGCGGGAATCTGGCGCGGCTGGGCGTGCAGGGCTTTTTCGTCCCCCTGCCCCGCCCCAATACGGCCCTTGCTGCGACCCTGGCGCTTGATGGCAGCGAACTGCCACAACTGCGCGCCGCGCCGTGGTCTGCTTCCAGCATGTGGACCGCCAATGCCGCGACTGTCAGCCCGGCGCCCGATACTGCCGATGGCAAATGCCACCTGACGCCCGCCAATCTTGTCACCATGCTCCACCGCGCGCAGGAATGGCCCGATACCAAGCGCCAGCTGGAACTCGCTTTCGGCAATCGCGATCACTTCACGATCCACGATCCCGTCCCGCCCAGCTTTGGTGATGAAGGCGCGGCCAATCACATGCGCCTGTGCAATAGCCACGACGCGCCCGGGGTGGAGGTGTTCGTCTATGGCCGCAGCGGCGGCGCCTTCCCGGCGCGCCAGCACGAACAGGCCAGCCGTCTTGTTGCCCGCGCCCACAGGCTCGATCCAGCACGCACTGTGTTCATCGAACAGAACCCGGCAGCGATTGCCGCCGGCGCGTTTCACAATGACGTGGTGGCGGTGGCCAACGGGCGCGTGCTGTTCACCCACGCCGAAGCCTTTGCCGATCAGCAGGGCGCATACGCAGCGATCCGCGCCGCGTTCCCCGCGCTCGAAGTGGTCGAGGTGCCCGCGAGCGCCGTCAGCCTTGGCGAAGCCATCCGCACCTATCTGTTCAACGCCCAGCTCCTGACCCTGCCTGATGGGAGCATGGCGCTGATTGTCCCCGAGGAATGCCGTGACAGCGCGGCCGTGTGGGGATGGTGCGAGGGCATGCTCGCCACCAATGGCCCGATCCGCCAGGTCATCCCGGTCAATGTGCGCCAGTCGATGGCCAATGGCGGCGGCCCTGCCTGCCTGCGCCTGCGCGTGGTGTGCGATCCTGCCACACTCGATCCGCGCTTTCTGCTCGATGAGGCCAAGGCTGAGCGCATCGGACAGGTGATTTCGGCCTATTGGCCCGAACAGATCGATCCTGCCGACCTCGGCTCGGACAGTCTGGCACACAGCGTCATTGCGGCACGCCTTGCCTTGTTGGCCGCGCTCGGCCTTGACGAACTTGGTTAACGCGTTTGCCAACATGCGCCCGGCAGCGTTACTCCTTGGGCCTTGGCAATGCTGCTGCTGAGTCGTTTGCGACACGGCAGGCAGCCTGATCGGAGTGTGGAGGCTTCATGTTGCGGAAGATCGGTCGCCTGTTCGTGATCAAGAACCGCATTGAGGCCTATGCGATCATCTTCGCGCTGGCGCTGGGAGCAACCGCGCGCGGCACATCCTATCTCGAGGAATTCCCCGGCTTTGGCGGGCAATTGCTGTTTCTTGCCACCACTGGTGCGGTGTTTCTGGCGGGCGCGAAAATCCTTGATTGCATCCGTCTCGAACAGGAACTGGCGAGGCAGGCGGCGAACCAGCGCCGCGATTGAACGCGCGCCGCGGGGGAGACTGATCCGCGATTGTCAGCAAGGCGGGGGCTTGCCGTTGCCAGGCTCCGCGTTTTCGCAGAGGGGGGCAGGATCGCCGCGCTTGAGGCAATGCCGCACGCGTCCGCACACCTTATCAGGATGGGGGATTCTGTTGCTAGGCTCCCCCGGGCCCCCGGTATCCGTTCTGTTGACCGGTCGGTCCAACCGCGCTCTGGGCTTCGTAAATTCAGGCCGTCAGGCCGTCACATTACGCAGCGAGAGCAAGTGCTTCGTTGTCGTTGGCACTTATGGGTTTTGAGCCTTTAACGGGTTACTCAGCCCGGGCGAAAACACCGCTTTTCAACACACGTCGATCCTGGTTCGGCCCCATCAGGAGATGCGGGGTAACCGCCGCTTCTGGTGGAGCCGCCGGGTACTGCCCCCGGGTCCGTTGTGCCTATTGCACGCTGCAGTTTATCGCCATAGTCGGTTGCCCGACACCGCCCATATAGAGCGTCTTGTCTGAATGTGAAGGGGATACGCTCGTGTTTATGGGGCCCTTCGCGCGGGCGGATGCTCGCTTACTCGGCCTGACGGCCGCGGTGCTGCGGGCGGGCGTTGCCCTTGCGGCGATGCTGGCCGAGCTGCAGCGGCCAGCGGGCGCAGTCCTTATTTCTTCAGCAGATCGCGGATCTCGGTGAGCAGTTCGATGTCAGTCGGGCCAGCGGGCGCTTCGGGCGCGGTTTCCTCTGCCTTGGCAAAGCGCGCCTGAACTTTGTTGGCATAGCGCACCAGCAGAAAGATGATGAAGGCCAGGATCAGGAAATTGATCGCCGCTGTCACCAGCGCGCCATAGCCGATCATTGCCGCGCCGGCCTCTTTGAGCGCCGCATAGTCCGTGGTCGAGCCTTCATAACCGGCCGGAACGCTGAGCAGAATGAAATAGCTGGTAAAGTCCGCGCCGCCGAACACAAAGCCGACAAAGGGCATGATCACATCTTCTGTCAGCGAGGTGACAATCGTGCCGAAAGCGCCGGCAATGATCACCGCAACCGCCAGTTCGAGCACATTGCCCTTGGCGATAAAATCCCTGAATTCTGCGAGCATTGCAGCCCCCTGATGCTGTTAACCCTGTCATGGGAACTGGCAGCAAAAATCAACTTTGCCAAGGCCACACTGGCCCTGCCAGCGCTTGAACGGGCAAAGCGGTGTGCTATATCCACAATACAGAAATGGTTGCAGCGTCTTGCCCCGCCACAGGCGGGCAGCGCCTTGAGGAGAAATCACCCGATGAGCTTCACGAATCTGCTGCGCGGCGCGGTTGTCGCGGTGGCCGCCCTGAGCCTTGCGGCCTGCGGCATCAACTCGGTTCCCGCTGCCGAGGAACAGGCCAAGGCCAAGTGGGCCGATGTCGAAGCGCAGTTCCAGCGCCGCTCGAACCTCATCCCCAATCTTGCCGAAGTGGCCAAGGGTGCCGCTGAAAACGAGCGCGCGATCCTCACCGAAGTGACCGAAGCGCGCGCGCGGGCCACCAGCATCAACATCACCGCCGATGATCTCGATGATCCGGCGAAGATGGAGCAATTCGCTGCGGCCCAAGGCCAGATTTCACAGGGTCTTGGCCGCCTGCTCGCCAGCTTTGAAGCCTATCCGCAAATCCAGTCGAACCAGAACTTCCTCGCCCTGCAAAGCCAGCTGGAAGGCACTGAAAACCGTATCGCGGTTGCCATCCGCGACTATAACGAGGCGGTGCGCCAGTATAACACCACGATCCGCACCTTCCCCGATATCATCGGCGCCAAGATCATCCATGGCGCCAAGCCGCTGGTGCCTTACAAGGCAGCAACCCCGGGGGCGGAAGTCGCACCAACGCTTGATTTGACGAAGAACTGAGCGGCGTGATCCGCAGGCTGATACTTGTACTCGCGCTGGCAGGGGCATGGCTTGCCGCCCCTGTCAATGCGGCCCCGGTCGGTTCCAGCTCGCTGAATATGTGCACCAGGAGCGTCTTCGCCGATGAAGCAGGCCTGGTTTCAGCGGCTGTTATCGAAAAAACAGGGCGGCAGGCGAAGCCATCGTGACCATGCAGGACAAAGAAACAGAGCAAATGATGCGCGATGCCGGATCTGCCTTGCGCGCAGCGGTCACCCCGCTCTTCAAGGATAATTGCGAGGAGGCCGGCATGCGCGCAGGGATTGATGCGATCGAGAGCCAGCTTGGCGAGGCCTCCGTTCTTGCGCCCAGACCTGCCGGGGAAGCGGCATGAAGCGCCTGTTCATGCTCATTGCAGCGCTGCTTGCGGTGCTGGCAGCGCCGCTCGCCGCGCAGCCCAAATTTCCCGAACTGACGGGCCGCGTCGTGGATGAGGCCGGCATCCTGCCGCCCGAGGTCGAAGCCCGGCTCACCGCACAGCTCGAACAACTCGAAGCCACCACCCAACGCCAGCTGGTGGTCGCGACAATCAGCGATCTGGGCGATTATGACATCGCCGATTATGGCTATCAGCTCGGCCGCAAATGGGGCATCGGCGACAAGGAGCGCAACGACGGCGCGCTGCTGCTGGTCGCGCCCAACGAGCGCCGGGTGCGGATCGAAGTCGGCTATGGGCTTGAAGGCTATCTCACCGATGCGCTCTCGACACTGATCATCCAGAACACCATCATCCCGCGCTTTCGCGAGGGTGATTTTCCCGGCGGGATCGAGGCAGGAACAGCCGCGATCATCGCGCAATTGCAGCTTCCCCCGGAAGAGGCCGAAAGGCGCGCTGCCGAAGCCGGCAAGAAGCGCAAGGCCAAGGGCGGCGTGCCGGTAGGGCTGATCTTCTTCCTGTTCTTTGTCTTTCTGTTTTTCATCCTGCCCCTGATCCGCGCAGGCAAATCGCGCAAATATGCCGCAAGCGGCGTTGGCCCGTGGGGTGAGCGATCCTCTGCCTCGCGCACCGCGCGCGACACTGCGACCGATATCATCTTGTGGGAAGTGGGCAGTGCGATCCTGCGGGGGGCCATGTCAGGCGGCGGAGGCAGCAGCAGCGGCGGCTGGGGCGGCGGCGGGTTTGGCGGCGGCGGCGGCTCTTTCGGAGGCGGCGGCGCCTCGGGAGGCTGGTGATGGCCTATCTCGATGAACGCGGCCGCGCGCTGGTGGCCGAAGCGGTTGCCGAAGCAGAAAGCGCAACCTCCGGCGAAATCGTCACCATCCTCACCGATCAGAGCGACAGCTATAATGATGTCGCGGTGATGTGGTCGGCAGGCGCAAGCTTTGCAGTGATGAGCCTGTTCGCCTTCATGCCCCGGCCCTTCCTTGATCTGTGGGATCGGCTGGTGGCTGGCTGGGGCCATCAATGGACCACCGGAGAGCTGGCCAGCATGGTGATTGCGCTCGGGCTGATTGCCTTCTTCGCGATGCTCGGGCTTCAGCAATATCAGCCCTTGAAGCTCGCGCTGGTGCCGGGCGCACTCAAGACCGCGCGCGCGCATGCGGCCGCGATCCGCCTGTTCAAGGCCGGGACCGAGCAGCGCACCATCGATCACACCGGCGTGTTGATCTACCTCAGCCTTGCCGATCACCGTGCCGAGATCGTCGCCGACACCGCCATCGCCGCCAAAGTCGCGCCCGAGGTGTGGGGCGAGGCGATGGGCGACATGCTGCGCGAAATCCGCAAGGGTTGCATCGCCGAAGGTCTCGCGGCAGGCGTGCGCGATGTCGGCTTTGTGCTCGCTCAGCACTTCCCCAAACCTGCCGGCGACAAGAACCAGCTGCCCGATGCTCTGATCGAACTGTAGGATACGCGCTTCCCATGCCCCATCCGCTGATGCCTCCGCCTGAGGCTTTCGTGCGCGACCGCGATGCCGATGCGCCCGAAACCATTGCCTGGCCGGGCGCCTTCATCACCGCCAAGCAGCGGGGCCGCTGGGAATATGTCGGCCGCCCCCGCAATATCCGCGCCGCCGCCATCATCGCCCTCGACGAGGATGCCGATGGCACACGCCACGCGATCCTGGTGAGCCAATACCGCGTCCCCCTGGGCCGCTTCTGCCTTGAGATTCCCGCAGGTCTGGTGGGCGATATCAGCGGAGCGGAAGACGAAGGCGTGCTCACCGCGGCAGCGCGCGAGCTGGAGGAGGAAACCGGCTACCGCGCGGGCCAGCTGGAAGTGGTGGGCGAGTTCTATTCCTCGCCGGGCATGATCTCTGAATGTTTTACTCTGCTGCGCGCCACAGCGCTCGAAAAAGTGGCCGAGGGCGGCGGCGAAGGCGATGAAAACATCCTCGTGCACCGCATTCCGGTGGACGAGATCGCGGATTTCGTTGCCGCATGGCGCGAAGCAGGGCACGGCGTGGATGTGAGGGTCGCGCTGTTTCTGACGAAAGATTTTCTGGGAGAGTGAATGATGGCGGGACGGGTAGCGGGCAAACTGGCGCTGGTAACCGGGGCAGCGCAGGGGCTTGGGCGAGCGCATTGCATGCGTTTGGCCGAGGAAGGCGCACGGGTGCTGGCAACCGACATCAATGCCGCCGGGGCCGCAGAAACCGCCGCGCTCATCAATGAGCGCCTCGGCGCGGGCACAGCTTTTGCAATCGGCCATGATGTGACCGACCCTGCCCAATGGGAAGCGGCGGTGGAGACTGCACGCGAACAGCTTGGCGGGCTGAATGTGCTGGTGAACAATGCCGGGATCGGGGTTCCAGGCAATATCGAAACTTGCGATTTCGGCGATTGGCAGCGCTGTTTTGACATCAACGTCAATTCGATTTTCCACGGCTGCCAGAAGGCTCTGCCGCTGATGCGCGAGCATGCGCCCGGATCGATCATCAACATCTCGAGCATCGCCGGGCTGATCGCGAGCGACACGATGCCGGCCTATAATGCGAGCAAGGCGGCGGTGTGGATGCTGTCGAAGTCGATTGCGCTCCACTGTGCCAAGAAGTCCATGAACATCCGCTGCAATTCTATCCACCCGACTTTCGTGGACACCCCGATCCTTGATGGGACGGCCCGCGCGCACGCGCTTGATAAAGATGTGCTGATGGAAAAGCTGGCCCGTCAGATCCCGCTCAAATTTGTCGGTGAGCCCAATGACATCGCCAATGCGGTGGTTTACCTTGCCAGCGATGAAAGCCGCTTCATGACCGGGGCCGAGTTGAAACTGGATGGCGGCATCAGCGCGATGTAATCACGCGCCCCGCCCCGCCCTCACCCCGCAGCAAGCGGGGATGCGGGCGGGCTGTGCGGGACTTAATCCGCGATCAGCGCGATCGCGAGGTAGATCAGCACCGGGCTGCCAAAGCCGAGCAGCGTGGCGGCGACAAAGCCGATCCGCACCAGCATCGGGTCAATATCGAAATAATTGCCGATGCCGGCACACACGCCGAAAACCTTGGCATTGCCCTTGTCGAGGCGGAAGCTGCCGCGCGGCGGCTTGCTGTCATTGGGAAGAATATCGTTCATGTGGGGCACTCCTCATACAGTCGTTTCAGACCTTGGCCGGGGTCGGGGCTGTGACCGGACCCGTGGCCCGGCTCAGACGATGCGGTTCACGCCATCAGGCTGGGGCTGGCAGGGATGATAGCATAGGCGAGAAACGCCGCCGAGATCATCACCGAGAAAACTGCCGCCGCGAGGCGGATGCCGAAGTTGTTGCCGAACATGGTATCTGTGTCCTTTTGCTTGGGTCTGACGCAATAAGAGCGTCAGGCAATGAGAGCCGGGCTTGCCGGAATAATCGCGTAGGCGAGCAGGCCGGCCGAAATGACGACCGAGAAAGCGGCAGCGGCGAAGCGATCAGCGAGGTTTGCGATGAACATTGGGGTTACTCCTTGGTGTGTGGTTGGCTTTCCCCGACCATCCGGGGGACACAAGCCGCTCTGCAGGAGACGTGCCAAAATCGAAAAACGGCTGAATTTCGCCATTCTTTCGCTTTCCCTCAGCAAACATCGCGTTCAGCCATCCGAAAGCTTGGGAAATTTTCCCAAGAGTTGGCACGAGGACTTTTCACCCCTTCCCCTTCCCTTCGCCACGCCGCACGGCTAACCGCTCTCAGGCCATGGCGCTCAGCAAAATCACCATCGCCAATTTCCGCAATCACGCCGCGACCGAGCTGGCCGAGACGGCGCATTTCAACCTGCTTGTGGGCGCTAACGGGGCAGGCAAGACAAACCTTCTCGAAGCCATCTCCTTGCTGGGCGCGGGGCGCGGGCTGCGGCGCGCGGCGCTCGGCGATCTGGGCCGCCGCGTATCCCCCGGCGAGCCGCCGCTTCCCTTTGCGATCGGCGCCAGTTTGATCGAGCAAGGGCAGGTTTCGGCGCGGCTTGGCACCTATAGCGAGGCGGCTCAGCCCGGCCGCCGGCTGGTGCGGATTAACGCTGCAGCCGCCAGCGCCAGCGCCTTGTCCGAATGGCTCGCTCTGTCATGGCTTACCCCGGCGATGGACGGGCTGTTCACCGACAGTGCCGGCGCGCGGCGCCGCTTCATGGACCGCATGGCGCTTGCCATTGCACCCGATCACGCGCGCCGGGTCAGCCAGTTCGAAGCGGCCTTGCGCGAACGCGGCCGCCTGCTCGAAGCGCGCAGCGATCCGGCCTGGCTCGATGCGATCGAAGCACAGGTAGCAGAGCATGGCGCCGCGTTGCACCGCACGCGCGCCGAGTTGATCAGCCTGCTGAGCGACGAGCTTTCCGCCCTGCCGCCGCAGCCTTTTGCCAAGCCGCAGCTGACCTTGCGCCCCGGCGGGCCAAGCGATGCCGGCTCCTTGCGCGCGGAACTTGCGCGCCACCGCGCGCGCGATCGCGCCGCCGGGCGCGCGCTCACCGGGCCGCAGCGCGATGAACTCGCCGTGGTGATGGCCTCAAGCGGGCAGCCGGCCGTCTCATGCTCGACCGGCGAGCAGAAGGCGATGCTGATCGCCATCACTCTTGCCCACGGCGCGCTGGCAGCGGCCGGGCGGCCGAGCGTGCTCTTGCTCGATGAAGTTGCCGCGCACCTTGATCCGGTTCGCCGCGGCGAATTGTTCGCCCGGCTGGCACAAGGCCGCGCGCAGGTGTGGATGACGGGGACAGAGCTTGCGCCCTTCCAAGACATCCTCAAGGATGCCGCGATCTGGCAAGTGAGCGGCGGGAGCGCGGCGCGCGCCTAGGGTGCCTTGTCCGCCGCCCCATGCTTGCCTGCGTCCTGGGGGAGCGAGGCGCGAACCGCCGCAATCGTCCCGCTCACCAGACGCTCCACCCCTTCGGCGGTGGGGTGGATCCGGTCGGGCAGGAACAGGCTCTGGTCCTGATAGATCGGCTCCAGCCAGAACGGGATCAGCGCCGCGCCATATTGTTTCGCCAGATCGCGATAGATCGCGTCGAACTGGGCCTGATAATCCGACCCATAATTCGGAGGGCTGCGCATCCCCATGATCAGCACCGGGATCTCCCGCGCTTTCAGCTCATCGAGCATGGCTGCCAGGTTGCTGCGGGTCTCCTGCGGGGAAAGCCCGCGCAAGAGATCATTGCCGCCAAGCTCGAGGATGAACAAGTCGGGCTTGGCAGGCAGCGCATCGAGCGTGAAGGCAAGGCGTTGGCGCCCGGCAGCGGTGGTATCGCCCGAAACGCCTGCATTGGTGATCGCAGCGTTGATGCCGCGTGCGCGCAAGGCGGCCTGCAAGCGGGCGGGATAGCTCTCACCTTCCTGAAGCCCATAACCGGCAAACAGGCTGTCGCCGAAAGCAACGATCCGCAGCTCTGGCCCCATCACCGGAATCGCAGGCAGGGCGCTGTCAGCCTCGGCCTCCGCACGCGATGTAGCGGGAGCGGGAGCGGCATCATCGCCCTCGCCCGCGCTACATCCGGCAAGCACCAGCATAATCGCCAGCCCCCCACTCGCAATGATGCGCGCGCGTCCTATATTCGATGAACTGCCTGCCTGCATCTGCGAGCCTTCCTGCGGGGTATTGTGTTGCAGCGCCACACCTATGACATCGAAAGCCTGTGACAAGTCCCTCTCCCGCGATTTCCGCACGAAACCTTACCCTTGTTCTCGGCAATGCATCGGCCCCGGTCGAAGTCTTGCGCGGGATTGATCTTGATATCGCCACCGGCGAGGTGGTTGCCCTGCTCGGCCCATCAGGTTCGGGCAAGAGCTCGCTCATGGCGGTGCTATCGGGGCTTGAACGCGCCAGCGGTGGCGCGTTGATGGTGGCGGGCGCCGATTTCAGCGGCCTCACCGAAGATGGCCTTGCCGCCGCACGGCGCGGGCGGATCGGGATTGTCTTGCAGGCCTTCCATCTGCTGCCCACCATGACCGCAGCCGAAAATGTCGCGACCCCGATGGAGCTGGCCGGCGCCAAGGATGCCATGCCGCGCGCGCTTGAGGAACTCGCCGCTGTCGGGCTTGGCCACCGCACCGATCACTATCCGACCCAGCTTTCGGGCGGCGAACAGCAGCGCGTTGCCATTGCCCGTGCGCTCGCCCCGCGCCCCAAGCTGATCTTTGCTGACGAGCCGACCGGCAATCTGGATGCGGCAACCGGCGCGGAGATTATCGATCTGCTGCTGGCTCGCCGCGCGCAAACCGGCGCGACGCTGCTCATCATCACCCATGATGCAAGCCTTGCTGCGCGCTGCGAACGGGTGCTGACGATGTCCGACGGGCGGATTGTCTCGGACAGGAGGAACCCGGCGTGAGCGCCTCGGCGCGCCTGTCGTGGAGCGCGGTGTGGCAAATTGCCCGGCGCGATCTCAACGCCCGCTTCAAGGGGCTGCGCCTGCTTGTGCTGTGCATTTTCCTCGGCACCGCAGCGCTCGCCGCCATCGGCACGCTGACGGCTGCGATCGAGCGCGAACTGGCATCAAGCGGGCAGGAATTGCTCGGCGGCGATCTCGAGGTGGCGCTGTGGCAGCGCGGATTGACCGACGAGGAACGCGCCGCGCTTGGCAAATATGGCACCGTGTCTGAAGGTTATCGCCTGCAAGCCATGGCGCTGGCTGGCGAAAGCGCCGCGCCGGTGGAACTCAAGGCGGTCGATGCGAGGTGGCCGCTTTACGGCACACTCACCCTTTCCGACGGGCGCAGTGCGGGTGCGCCACAAGGCAAGGACGCGTGGCTTGCGAAGGGCGCGATCGACCGGCTCGGGATTGCGGTGGGCGACAGCTTCACCATCGGCGGGGTTACCTTGCGTGCAGCGGGCGTGATCGCGAATGAACCTGATCGCCTGTCCGAGGGCTTCCAACTCGGCCCGACGGTGATCGTCGCACAAGACGTGCCGCGCGAGGCGGGCTTGCTTGCGCCCGGTGCGCTCTACCAGAGCAAGCACCGTGTTGCATTTGCCAGCGCTGGCCGCTCGCCCGAGGCCGTAGAAGAAGCACTGACCAAAGCCTTTCCCTCGGCAGGCTTCACCATCCGCACCCGCGACCGCGCCTCGCCGGGGGCAGACCGGTTTGTGACCCAGATGAGCGATTTCCTCACGCTGGTGGGCCTTGCGGCGCTGGTGATTGCGGGGATCGGGATTGCGGGCGGCGTGTCTTCGTATCTCGATCAGCGGCGCACCAGCATTGCGACCCTCAAGGTGCTGGGCGCGACTTCTGGCGATATTGTGCGGATCTATGCGCTCCAGATCGCAATGGCCGCGCTCGTGGGCAGCATCGCCGGGCTGGCCGCTGGCGTGCTGGTAACGCCGCTGCTCGCCAGCGCCTTGCAGGGCCTGCTGCCGGTGGAAAGCGGCTTGGTGATCGAGCCTGCGCGCCTGCTGCTCGCGGCAAGCTTTGGCCTGCTGGTGGCCTTCACCTTTGCGGCAGCCCCCCTGCTGCGCGCGCGCAGCTTTCCTGCAATGGCGCTGATGCGTTCAGGTGTGACGCCGCTTGCGCGGGATTGGCGGGCGCTGGGGGTAACGGCGCTGGGGTTGGCCGCGATCTCGGCACTGGCGCTGGCCACGACCGCGCAGCCGCGCCTGTCGGGCGGGTTTCTGGTGGGCGCGGGCGCAGCGCTGGTGGTGCTGGCCGGCCTTGGCTGGGCCTTGCAGCGCGCCGCGCGCACCCTGCCGCGCCCGGCCAATCCGATCCTCAGAAGCGCGCTTGCCAATCTCCACCGCCCCGGCGCACCGACAGGCGCGCTGGTGACAGCGCTCGGCTTTGGCCTTGCCGCCTTTGTGCTGCTGGCCGCGGTGCAGAGCGCGATAGACGGCAATATCCAGCAGCGCGTGCCGCGCGAAGCGCCCGACTATTTCGTGCTCGATGTGCCGCGCGACAAGGAGGCGCGTTTCTTCGAAGTCGTACAAGCCGCCTTCCCCGATGCCGGCATTCGCACTGTGCCAACGCTGCGCGGCAAGGTGCTGGCCTTTGGCCCCAAGAACAACATGACGCGGGTTGCCGACCTTGCCGAACTTCCCGAAGGCGCATGGTCGCTGCGCGGTGAGCGCGGCCTCACCTATGCCGACCGCCTGCCAATGGGCAACCGGGTGGTGGCAGGCGAATGGTGGAGCCCGTTTCACGCGGGCGAAATGCTCGTCTCGGTCGATGCACAGCAGGCCCGCGCGATTGGCGTCGGCGTGGGCGATTATATCACGATCGGCGTTCTCGGTGTTGAGCGCACCGCGCGGATCGCCAATCTGCGCGAAGTGGATTGGGAGAACCTCGGCTTCAATTTCACGCTGGTGTTTTCGCGCAACGCACTGGCCGATGCGCCGCACAATCTTTCCGCGACGATTGATCTGCCCGAGGGCGTCGATGACGCGGCGCGCGGCGCACTGCTGCGCGCGCTGGTGCGCGAATTGCCCTCGAGCTCGGTGGTCGAAATCGGCGGGCTGATTGTCGAGGGGCGCAAGCTTCTGGAGCAGATCTCGCTCGCCACGCTGGCGGCGGCTGCGGTGACAGTGCTGGCGGGCCTTGCCGTGCTGCTCGGCGCGATTGCCGCGGCCCGCGCCGCGCGCACCTATGACACCGTGATACTGCGGGTGCTGGGGGCAAGCCGCCGCCAGATCCTGCTCTTGCAACTGGCGGAATACGGCATGATTACCGCGCTGCTGGCGCTTGTCGCTCTGGCGCTGGGCGGTTTGCTGGCATGGATCATCATCACTGCAGTCTTCAGCTTCGATTGGCTGCCCGATTGGCGCGTGGTAACGGGCGTGCTCGCCATCGGTCTTGCGCTGGTGCTGGGCTTTGCGCTGGCAGGCTCGCTCCCGCTGCTGAGAGCCAAACCAGGGCGCGCGCTGCGCGAATTGTAAGCCGCACTCAGGCGAATACATCCGCGTCAACCGGGGGTGCCTTGGGATCACCCCCAAAGCGATTAGGGCCCGGGGTTCCGGGAAGCGCCATGACACAAAACAGCGCAATTGACGCAAGCGCTCCTGCAACCGGAACAAGTCCGGCGACGATCACCGCCAGATACCACCAGCCAGACAGATCACGATCATGCAGGCGCCGCACGATGAGAGCGGTCGAGGGAATTACAGTTACCAGCAGATAAAGCGCGCCCAATGCCAGCACCGCGGAAACCACCCCTGTGCGCTCAAGGGAAGCGGCCAGATCCAGCTCATTGGCGACCATATCGCCGTTGAGCGAGAAACTGGCGCGGCCAAACGTCAGCAGGAATGCCCCCAGCAAAGCGGATATGACCAGCGCATTGAAAAGCTGGAACATCCAGAACTCCATCCGCCGGGAGCGGCCCTTGAAGTCAAAATATCGCCGGAAAGGCAAAATCATCCAGTGCATACCCGCTCCATGCAAATATCTCGTAAAATGATGCATTTGGCGCTGTTCTAGCAAGAAAAACGGCCCCGCAGCAGGTGCTGCGAGGCCGTTTTTTCGATGCGGCAAAGGCAGATCAGAAGCGGTAACGCACGATCCCGCCATAGGTGCGCGGCTGCGCCGGATAGCCCGACACTGTCCCGGCCTGCGCCACGCCGTCGAACACCGTGATCAGATATTGATCATCGAGGAGGTTGCGCGCCCAGGCGCCCACTTCAAGCCCATTGCGCAGCATCAGCATGATGGAGGCGTTGACGAGGTTGACTTCCCGCTTGAACAGGCGCGGATCGCCGCCGGCAATATTGAAAGTCGGCAAGCCATTGTTGATCGGCGTATTGCTTTCATGGGCATAGTCGAGGCGGGTCACCAGGCGGTTGCCACTATTGCCGAACTCGTGATTGTAGGTGACCGAGGTCGCAAGGTTCCATTCCGGAATGCCGCCCGGACGTTGTCCGGTGAGATCGCCCACCGGGCTGTTCGGGAAGCTGTCGAACACGGCGTCGAGATAGGTTGCGGCAAAGGTGAAGGTCAGGCCATCAATCGGGGTTACACGGCTGTCAAATTCAAAACCGCGCACCGATTGCTTGCCCGCATTGGCAAGGGCAAAGCCCGTGCCGGTGAACAGGAAGCTCTGGAAGTCCTGAATGCTCTGATCGAACAGCGCAAGGTTGAACCCGATGCCATCCCAGTTTGCCTTGACGCCCAGTTCATAGACCTCGGCCTTTTCCGGCGCCGCAAAGCGCGAGCCGGTGTTGAGGTTGGGCACGGCCAAGCCTGCATTGCGGATCGGCGATGACGGGGCAAGGATCGTCGAGCGCGCCGGGCCCGGGATAAAATCTCCGAACAGCGGGCGCGAATCGCGCGACAGGTTGATCGAGCTGGCCTTGAAGCCCGTTGCGTAGCTGCCATAGACGTTCACGTTGCGCGAGATCTTGTAGGCAACGCGGAACAGATAGACGAGCTCGTCATCATTGGTCCGGCCATCTTCCACGGCGTTGGGCACATTGAGGAAAGGCGGCTGGAACTGGAATGCCGAAAGCGGCAGCAACGGGTTGGTTGCCGGGTTCGTGGCTGCCCCCGCAATCGCTGCAAAAGCGGCCGGGTTGGCAGCCTGAAATGCGGCAATCTGCGCCGGGCCAATATTGCCCGGAGGCGTGCCAGTCGCCTGCGCGATGCCGCCCACGATAAAGGCATCGGCAAGATTGATCCGGCCAAGCGGATCAAACGCATCCATGGCCAGATCATAGCGCTTGCGATCGTCGGTATAGTTGAACCCGGCGGTGAAGACGAGGCCATCGATCGGCTCGAAATCAAACGTGCCAAAGATCGACAGCGCCTGGTTCGACATGTTGAAGCTTTCACGCGTCAACGGGCCAGGGCGGAAAATGCTGCCATTGGGAAGGCCAAGAGCTGCCTCGACACCCCCGAATGCGCCCAGACCGCCGGCCAGCAATTCGAAGAAAGGCCGTGCCTGAGTGCCAGTCGTCAGACGGCTGTCCTGGCTGATGTTTTCATCGAAATAGAAGCCGCCGAGCAGGAAATTGAACGGACCATCGAAATCCGAGGCCACGCGCAGTTCCTGGGTGAAGGTATTGACGCGCTGATCGCGCAGCTCGCTCACAACATTGAGGCTGGTGAAATCGACATCCTGATCAAGGAAGTTCTTCAGCTCGCGATAGGCGGTGATCGAAGTCACCGTCAGATTGCCGACGTTCCAGTCCGCCTGGATAGAGCCGCCGTAATTATCGACGGTGTTGCGCGGCACCTGGTTGAGGAAGGTGTTGAAGCTGAAAATGTCGGTATCAAGATTGCCGCCAAGGGCGCGCACAGCGGCCGCGCTTGGCCCGGCAACCACAGTCGTCACCTGACAGCACACTTCGTCGATGCGGGCATAGTCGCCGATCATGCGAACCTTGAAGTCGGCGCTCGGCTCCCACAGCAACTGTGCGCGGGTCGACCAACGGTTGCGATCCGAGATATCTTCGTTGAGGTTGACGATGCGCGCATAGCCATCACGGCGGTTGAAGCTGCCATCGACCGAGAAGGCGAGAGTGTCGCTCAACGGCCCGGTGACATCGGCTTGCAGCACGAAGGCGTTGAAATTGCCGTAACTGGCTTCAACCATGCCGCCCCATTCGAACTGCGGTTCGCGGGTGACGATCGAGATCACGCCAGCCGACGCGTTCTTGCCGAAAAGGGTTGATTGCGGCCCGTTCAGAACTTCGATGCGCTGAACGTTGGGAAGATCGGACAGGGCGCCCGCGCTGCGTGAGCGGAACACGCCATCGATGAAGACGCCGACGGAAGGTTCGATCCCGAAATTGTTATCGCCATTGCCAAAGCCGCGGATGATGAAGGTGGTGGCCGATGCGCTTTGCAGCTGGCTGACGCGCAGCGAGGGCACGACGGTCTGGAGGTCAAGCACGTCGCGAATTTGCGCTGCCTTGATGGTTTCTTCGCTGGTTACCGACACCGCGATCGGGGTGTCCTGCAATGTCTGCTCTCGCTTGGAAGCGGTCACGATGATGACATTGCTGCGAGCTTCGGGCTCCTCATCCTGATCGCTCGCCTGAGCGAATGCCGCGCCAGGCAGCGCGATGGTCGCCGCACCAGCCAAAAGGGTAAAGCGACGCAGACCGGCAATGCCGGATGTGGTGAAACGCATGGAAATCCTCTCCTCAATCCCTGACACTGAACCCGCCCCATTAGGCCATCCGATCAGCGCCCCACAAAGTTGATAGGCAAGAGGCGCAAGGCCGACAAGCGGTAAAGCCGCATTTATGCCCCAAGGGCTTGTCCATTGTTGCACTTGTGTAACCATTCGATCCCCGAGGGGGCGCCGTGATGCTTGCCGCGCGGCCTGACTTGCGCTACGCGCCGCCGCGATGTTGCGTTGCAGCAATCAGGGGCAGCAAGCAGGGATGGCGCCTGTCTCGCGCGCTCGCCTTGCCTGTCGCGCACCCGCCACAAATTCGCACTAACCCGGCGCGCCTTGAAATGTGCCAACTCCCGGCCTGATGGCACGCAATCCGCGCCGTTCAGCCCCGCATGATGGAAACCGAAAAGAATGTCCTCCTCGCAGCCCCGCACCGGCCTCAGAAATATCGCGATCATCGCGCACGTTGACCACGGCAAGACCACGCTCGTCGATCAACTGTTCCGCCAGTCCGGCACCTTCCGCGATAATCAGCGCGTTGAGGAACGCGCGATGGATTCCGGCGACCTCGAAAAGGAACGCGGGATCACCATTCTGGCCAAGTGCACGAGCGTGGAATGGACCGATCCGGCGAGTGGCGAGACCACCCGCATCAATATCGTCGACACCCCCGGCCACGCCGATTTCGGCGCCGAGGTGGAACGCATCCTCTCGATGGTCGATGGCGTCATCCTGCTGGTGGACAGCGCGGAAGGCGCCATGCCGCAGACCAAGTTTGTCACCGGCAAGGCGCTCGCACTGGGCCTCAAACCGATTGTCGTCGTCAACAAGATCGACCGCCCCGATGGCCGCCCCCAGGAAGTGCTCGACGAGGTGTTCGATCTGTTCGTCAGCCTTGATGCCAATGACGAACAGCTCGAGTTCCCGGTGCTCTATGCCTCGGGCCGCGATGGCTATGCGAGCGAGGATGAAACCCGCCGCGAAGGCACGCTTGCCCCGCTCTTTGCCAAGATCGTCGAGCATGTCCCGCCGCCGCAGCTCGATGTGGCGGGCAAGTTCAGCTTCCTTGCCACCCTGCTTGATCGCGACAATTTCATGGGCCGCGTGCTGACGGGCCGCGTGCAGTCGGGCACGATCCGCGTCAATGATCCGATCCATGCCATCGACATGGAAGGCAAGGTTGTCGAAGTGGGCCGTGCCACCAAGCTGATGAGCTTTGACGGGCTTGAGCGTGTGCCGGTGGACATCGCGCGCGCGGGCGACATCATCGCGCTGGCGGGACTTGAAAAGGCGACTGTCGCCAACACCATCTGCGATCCTTCGGTGTCAGAACCGATTGCGGCCCAGCCGATTGATCCGCCCACGCTGGCCATGCGCTTTTCGGTGAATGACAGCCCGCTTGCCGGGCGCGAGGGCAGCAAGGTGACGAGCCGCATGATCCGTGATCGCCTGCTGCGCGAGGCGGAAACCAATGTCGCAATCCGCGTCACCGAAAGCGAGGACAAGGACAGCTTCGAAGTCGCGGGCCGCGGCGAATTGCAGCTGGGCGTGCTTATTGAAACCATGCGCCGTGAAGGTTTTGAGCTCGGCATCAGCCGACCCAAGGTGCTCTTCCGTGAAGAGAACGGCGAGCGCACCGAGCCTTACGAGACTGTCGTGATCGATGTGGATGATGAACACTCGGGCACGGTTGTCGAGAAGATGCAGCGCCGCAAGGCCGACCTCACGGAAATGCGCCCGTCGGGTCAGGGCAAGACCCGCATCACCTTCTCCGCGCCCTCGCGCGGGCTCATTGGCTACCATGGCGAATTCTTGTCCGACACGCGCGGCACCGGCATCATGAACCGCCTGTTCGAGAAGTATGGCCCCTACAAGGGCCCGATCGAGGGACGCATCAACGGCGTGCTGATCTCCAACTGCGATGGCGAGGCAGTGGCCTATGCCTTGAATTCGCTGGAAGAGCGCGGCACCCTGTTCATCAGCCCGCAGATGAAAGTCTATGAAGGCATGGTGATCGGCGAGAACGCCAAGCCCGATGATCTCGAAGTCAATCCGCTCAAGGCCAAGCAGCTCACGAATATCCGCTCCAGCGGCAAGGATGACGCGATCCGCCTCACCCCGCCGCGCCGGATGAGCCTTGAGCAGGCGATTGCCTATATTGACGACGATGAAATGGTCGAAGTCACGCCGCAATCGATCCGGCTGCGCAAGGCGATCCTGTGCCCGCACGAACGCAAGAAGGCGCGGCGCAAGAAGGATGTTTGATCGGCTGGGGGGCGGCCCAGCGTGGCGCCCACGCCTGACATTTGCCGTTCATTAACCATTCCGCTTAGGGCGCGGTTAAGGATACCTTGTTAACCATGGCGGGCATGATGACAGCCCGCCTTTCTCTGATTGCGCTCAGCGCGCTGGTGCTCGCCGGATGCGGCATAGTGCCGCAAGGCAGCGGCAAGCCTGCGCGCAGCACCAGCGCGAACACCGCATCTGCGCCCGCCCCGCGCGTCGCCTCGGCGCCGCAAAGCTATGCGCCGCGCCCGGACGACCGCATGTGCATGACCGAACTGGGCGCGAGCGGCACCCGTTTCACGCCGGTTGCAGACACCTATGCAGCGCCCGGCTGCAACAAGCTTGGGACTGTGCAATTGTCGGCACTGGCAGGCGATGGCTCCTTCTTCGGGGTGAGCAATATCGGCCCGGTGCAATGCGCCACCGCCAAGGCCTTCAGCGAGTGGGCGCGCTTCGGGGTTGACCGCGCCGCACGGGAAATTCTGGGCAGCCGCCTGGCACGGATCGAGACCATGGGCAGCTATGCCTGCCGCAATGTCGCGGGAACCCAGCGCCTTTCAGCCCACGCGCAGGCGGCCGCAATCGATGTATCGGGCTTTGTCCTTGAGGATGGCCGCCGGATCGATCTGAAGCGCGATTGGCACGGGGGGCGGCCCGAGGTGCGCGAATTCCTGCGCGTGGTGCATTCCAGCGCATGCAAACGCTTTGGCACGGTGCTGGGGCCCGAATACAACGCCGCCCACGCCGACCATTTTCACCTTGAAGGAACAGGCGCCAAGTTCTGCCGCTGAGCGGGGGGCGCGCCAAGCCGAAATACTCCGGGAACCGCAGCAACGCGCCAAGCTAGAAATTGGCGAAAGCGTTTTCTCGCAGGCCCCCAGACATACTGACCCGGCATCTTGCGACACGACCTTGGCGATGGCGGGATTTACCCTTTGAAAATCGAACATTCACTGGTCGCATCACATCCGGCGCAAAGCTCTTGCGGGAGAGCGGCCTTCCCACCAGCCCAAACCCAGGATCATGGTGCCGGTGATGAGCGCATGACGGCAGCGTCGCAACCGCCGGGCTCTGCCGCATAGCGGCGCACACATTTCACCGGAGCCCGTGCTACGCCTGCGTCCCGCCTTCAAACCCGGCCTCAAGCCGCAAGCGCACCGCTTCGGCGGCGTGACGTGCACCGAGCTTGGACATCATGTTGGCGCGGTGGATTTCCACTGTGCGCGGGCTGATTGCAAGTTCGCGGGCGATCGCCTTGTTGCTGCTCCCGCGCGCCAACCATTCCAGCACTTCGCGCTCGCGCGTTGACAGGGTCGCGATGCGGTCTCGCGCTTCGATCATGCGGCGGCGTGCCGCCCCGAACATCTCCGCTTCGTGGCCAACGCGGGCGAGGCAACGGGTGAAGCGTTCGGGATCAAGCGGCAGCGACAGGTAATCAAGTGCCCCAGCCTTGATCGCCTCCACAATCCTGCCGGGTTTGGGCTGGATCTCAACCGCAATCAGCGGCAGCCAGATCCCGAGACGGCTCAACCTTTCAAGGATCATCGCCACGCCGCCTTCCCCGGGCGTATCGCGAGCCACGATAATCCCGTCGCGCGGCGGGTGAACCGACAGTTCCGAAATGTCGCTATAGACTTCGGAATGGTGACCCATGGCAAACCCGATCCGGGCCATTTCAGCGCGTTGGCGGCTGCACGAATCGATGAAGTGGAGCGGAACTTTGCGTGTCATGCGAGAATGACTGCGCCAGAGCTTAAGCAATTTCACGCAGGACCGCCCCCATAACGGAGGTTATAGCGTCACCCTAACGCCTTATATATATGATTTACCATCATATTTTATCTCAATTTCGGACCGGAATGGCCCATGGCCGCGCTGCCAAACCGCCCCTGTCAGCTAAAACTATATGGCGGCAGGGAGTGGAAGGCGCTGCGAAGCGCATCGCTCCAGCCATTTGAAATCCTGTCGAAATAGTGATCATCGGCGGTCACGCGGTGTTCGTGGGTGGGAGCAAAGTCATCCTTGCCGATAACCAGCAGATCAAGCGGCAGCCCAACCGACAGATTTGCCTTGAGCGTGGAATCGAAACTCACCATCAAAAGCTTGACCGCATCCTCGAAACTCATGTCGCGGTCATAGCCACGAATGATGATCGGGCGGCCATATTTGGTCTCGCCGATCTGGAAGAAGGGCGTGTCCCAGCTTGCCTCGATGAAGTTGCCTTCAGGATAGATCATGAAGAGGCGCGGCTGCATCCCCTTGATCTGGCCTGCGAGGATCATGGTGGCGGAAAAGCGGCCCTTGCCCTCATCACCATTGGCCTGCTGCGCATCCCTGATGGTCTCGCGCAGAAGCCGCCCGATCTCGGTCGCGACGCTGAACATGGTCGGCCCCTTGATGAGGGTGTTGTCTCGCTCGTTGGGTGCCTTGGTGCGCTCTTCAAGCTGGCTGATCACTGCCTGCGTGGTAGCAAGATTGCCGGCCGTCATCACCGCGATGATGCGTTCGCCCGGCACGCTCCAGTGGAACAACTTGCGAAAGGTGGAGATGTTATCCACCCCCGAATTGGTGCGCGTGTCGCTCATCAGCACCAACCCGCGATCAACCACCATGCCGACACAATAGGTCATCTTGTGAAACTCTCCTGCCCACCCGTCCCCTTGAGGCGCGCCACGCGCTAGCGCAATTCACACCGCGGGCAAAGCCTGCGCGCATGGCAGGCGAGATTATTGCATGGCCTGGTCCGGCGCGCCGCCCTGCTGGCTCTGCTGCTGATCTTGCTGCTGGCGTTCCACCGCGACTGCAACCCTCAGCACATGATCGGCCGTGCCAAAGCTGATGCCGGTCACCGGCGCGGCATCGCGGTAGTCATGGCCTGTTGCCACCCGCACATAGCGCGGATCGGGCGAGATGCCGTTCGAGATATCGAAGCCCACCCAGCCCAGCCCATCGACATGCGCCTCGGCCCAGGCATGGGTTGCCTCCTGATCGATCCGATCATCCATCATCAGGTAGCCGCTGACATAGCGTGCCGGTATGCCGAGCGAGCGTGCCGCGCCGATGAAGATATGGGAATGATCCTGACACACGCCATAGCCATGGACGACCGCTTCCTCGGCAGTGGTGGCGGAGTGGGTGGTGCCCGTCTTGTAGGCGATGCGGTCACGGATCAAATCGGAGAGCGCATGGAGAAAGCCAAGCGGCGCGGAAACATCGCGTTCGGGCACTTCGCGCAGCAAGGAACGAAGCTTTGGGCCCGGCCTTGTCAGCGGGGTCTGGCGCAGAAAGCTCCACAAGGGCAAGTGGCCCGAATGGCGCCCGATAACGCCGGCATGATCCTGCGTCTCGACCACGCCCTGACAGGTCACTGTCACATCGGTGATGCCGGGATTGACCCCCACCAGCGTGACTGTGTTGAAATGCTGGTCGTCAAATTCCAGCTCGCGGTGGGCATTGTCGAGCTGCATGGACCATTCAAGAATGCGCTGACCCTGCGTTTCCTTGGGCGTCAGGCGCAGGCGTTGCAGCGCGTGCGCCACCGGCTGGGCAAAGCTGTAATGCGTGGTGTGGCGGATCGCCAGCTTCATCGGTTTGCCCTCCCTTGCGTCATGCGTGAAACCGGTAATCGGCCACAATCGCGTTGGCGATGCCGACATTGCTGACCATGAAATCGACGAGGAATTCGTGGAGGCCCTGCTCGAAGATTTCGTCCACCGTGAGATGATTGATGCGGCTGTCGGCCTCCCGCATGAGGGCGTTGCAATGGCCCTCGACGCCATGCATTCGCGCAAGCTCTGCCAGATTGGCGCGCAGCGCATTGCGGCAGAAGGCAAGGCTTCTGGGGAAGCGTTCATCAAGGACGAGGAACTCGACGATCCCGCGCGCCTCGATCTGCCCCGCATTGAGCCAGCTGTAAGCACTTGCTCCGGCAACCGACCGCAGCACCTGCTCCCACTGCCCGGTATCAAGGCTTGACCCGACATAGGACAGCGAGGGCAGCAGCAGGAAATATTTCATATCCAGAATGCGCGCGGTGCTGTCGGCCCGTTCGATAAAGGTGCCCGCACGCGCGAAGTGATAACCCTCATCGCGCAGGATCGAACCATCGAACGCGCCGTGAACCTGCGTGGCTGCGCGCCGCACCGCGCCGAGCACCTCGCCCACCGCGGTCTGGCCAACCGGTCGCGCCAGCATCGCATCAAGCTTCATCCAGTTGTCGTTGACCGCTTCCCAGACATCGGACGAGATATTGGTGCGTGCCGTGCGGGCATTGGCGCGCACACTGGCAAACATGGCGCGCACATTGCCGGGATTGCCCGGCCCGCGCAGCACAAAGTTCCACACCGCCACGCCATCATAGGCATCATGCGCGGCCTCGAAGGCGCCCTGCTGGCCAAGCGTGGCAATCACCGAGCGCCATTCGGCCTCGGCTGTCACCAGATCGCGGGTCAGCGCCATCCGCACGCCCGCCTCGAGCAGGCGCGCGGTGTTTTCGGCCCGCTCAAGATAGCGGAACATCCAGAACAGCGCATTGGCGGTGCGGCCTAGCATGGGTCAGTTGTCTCCATCCTAGTCTTTCAGCACCCAGGTGTCCTTGGTGCCGCCCCCCTGGCTCGAATTGACCACGAGCGAGCCTTTCTTGAGCGCTACCCGCGTCAGGCCGCCGGGCGTGATGTCGATGCCATCGGGGCTGACCAGCACAAAGGGCCTGAGGTCGACATGACGCGGGGCCAGCCCCTTGGCGGTGTAAATCGGGCAGGTCGAGAGCGCCAGAGTTGGCTGTGCGATGTAGTTTTCAGGGCGTGCCATCAGCTTGCGACGAAAGGCGGCAATTTCGCGGCGGGTCGCGGTCGGCCCGATCAGCATTCCGTAACCGCCCGACCCATGCACTTCCTTCACCACCAGTTCGGAAAGGTTATCGAGCACATATTTGAGACTGTCGCGGTCCGCGCAGCGCCACGTCTGGACATTGGGCAGCAGCGGCTTTTCACCCGTATAGAATTCGACGATCTCGGGCATGAAGGAATAGATTGCCTTGTCATCGGCAACGCCTGTGCCGGGCGCATTGGCGATCGTGATCCCGCCCGCACGATAAACGTCCATGATCCCCGGCACGCCCAGCACCGAATTGGGATTGAAGGTGAGCGGATCGAGGAAATCATCATCCACCCGCCGGTAGAGCACATCGATCGGCTTGTAGCCGCGCGTGGTGCGCATCTGCACGCGTCCCTCGACCACGCGCAGATCGCTGCCCTCGACCAGCTCTGCCCCCATCTGGTCGGCGAGGAAGGCGTGCTCGAAATAGGCCGAGTTGAACACGCCGGGCGTCAGCACTGCGACAGTCGGCTTCTCGCCGCGCGAGCGATTGCCGCTGAAGGCGGGCGGCGCGCAGGCAGCCAGTGAGCGCGCAAGGCGGCGCGGGTAGTTCGAGACCTGCTCCACCGCGATGCGACTGAACAGATCGGGGAACATCCCCATCATCGTCTCGCGGTTCTCCAGCATATAGGAGACACCCGATGGGGTGCGCGCATTGTCTTCGAGGACGAAGAAATCATTGGGCCCGGTGCGAACCAGATCAATGCCGACAATATGAGTGTAGATGCCGCCGGGAGGGGTAAAGCCCACCATATTGGCAAGCCAGGCTTCGTTATTGTGCAGCAGGCGCTCGGGCACGCGGCCGGCGCGGATAATCTCCTGACGGTGATAGAGATCGTAGAGGAACGAATTGAGCGCGCGCACCCGCTGTTCGATCCCGCGCGACAGGCGGCGCCATTCGGCTGCGGTAATGATGCGCGGCACCATGTCGAAGGGGATGAGGCGTTCTTCCGCCTCTTCCTCGCCATAGACATTGAAAGTGATGCCGGTGCGGCGGAAGGTATCATCGGCCTCACGCGCCTTGCGCTTCAGCCAGCCCGGAGCCTGTTCGCCGTACCAGCGGCAATATTCGCTGTAAGCTGCGCGCGTCTGCCCGGCCGCATCGAACATTTCATCGAAGGTATCCGGAGATCCCTGCATTGCCCCCCGCGTCAAACAAAGGTGATAGGGCTCACTCTAACCGGGGTTTACCAAAAGAAAAGCGCTGCCTTGCGGTTTTTTGCAAGCCAGGGTTGACTGCCAGCGTGAGGCATCAATTGCGCCCGTCAAGCTCCCGGAGAAGCGCGGCCACCACCTCAGGCGAATAGGTATAGCCGATATGGGTGCACGCCACCTTGATCGCGCGGTCACGCTCACCGGGAACGCCTGCCGCACAGGCCGGCGCAATCACGCCGTCATTGGGGCTCCACAGCGCAACGGTCTCGACCGGCGGCTTGGCGGGCAGATCGGCCTTGATCGGCGGGTTATCCACCGAATGGCCGGTGATGAACTGGTAGATCCGCCACGCATTATTGGCGCGCGGAGAGCCCGAAAAGGGCGAGCCCATGGTGATGACCTTGGCGCACCTGTCGGGCTGCCGCTTGGCAAGTTCGCGCGCATAGAGCCCGCCAAGGCTCCAGCCCAGCAGCACAACCTCGCGCCCATAACGCTCGCTCATTTCGACAAGGCGCTGTTCGAGGAAATCGAAGCGCTCAGGGTCCGGCCCCCAATTGAAGCCGAGCCCCCACCGCTTCGTGCGATGGCCCGCTGCCTCAAGCTGCTGCGCCAGATAGCGCATGCGGATCGGGTGCGTGGCAAAGCCGGGCAGGATCATCACCAGCTGCGGATTTTGTGCGAGCGGGATCGGCCGATTGCGGCGCACCAGCCTGCGCGCAGGCTCGGCCAGCACATCAAGCTCACCAATCAGGCGCGTGAATTGCGGGCGGCCGAGCTCGTCCTCGGGCCGCACCTCGCGTGCGAGGGCAATACGCCGCGCCAAATCGCTGGCGGCAAAGGCCTCACGCGCAGCGGCGGCGCGCATGCGGGCCTCGTTACGCCCCAGCTGCCACAGCGGAATGTTACGGTTCGAAGACATCACAACCGCCTATGGAGCGCGGCGTCTGAATGGCAAGTGAAACCGATGCTTGTCACATCTCAGCAATCACCGATCCGCTCGTGCTTGGCGGAAAAGCGCATCGTGCCATTGCCTCTGCCATCAAGATCCATGTTCATCTTGGCGTCGAACTGCGAACCCGTTGGGGTTGCGGTGCCCGTCATTTCCATCCGCGCCTCGCCCTCATCCGTCTGGCACAGCATCACTGCATCAAGCTTGCCGCCTGCGACCGAGAACTTGTCATAGCGGCACGAGCCATCCTGCCCGCGCTTCATCATTTCTTCAAAGCCATTTTCAACATCGGCCTTGGTGAGGCAATATTCATTGGTGGTGGTCATCCCGCCGCCGTGGCCTTTCATATCGGCGCCCATGCCGGGGATATCGATCCCGGTCATGGTGATGGTCGCGCGGTAGAGCCCGGCCTCGGGCTTGGGCATGGCGGCTGCGGCACCGGCGGCCTCGCTGCCTGAAATCGCGCCATCGCCATCTGCATCAACCTGGCCTTCGCCCGAACAGGCCGCGAGCATCACAACGCTGGCCCAAAGTGCTGCCTTCCGCATAACTAGCCCCCTTTTCTGAGGCGTAAATCCTACGCCCCCTCACGCCACTTCACAAGCGCACCGCCTGCCCTCATATGGCGATTATGGCTGAACTCATCATCCGCAGAGGCCTTGCCGAGCCTGAAACCGGCGCGGATTTCGTCCCCCACCGCCCGGCACGCCCGGAAAAGTCGATGGGCGGCAGGCCGTTCAAGATTGTCTCGGACTATGAGCCAGCGGGCGATCAGCCCACCGCGATTGCCGAATTATGCGCGGGCGCGCTGGCGGGCGAGAAAACGCAGGTGCTGCTCGGCGTCACCGGCAGCGGCAAGACCTTCACCATGGCCAAGGTGATCGAAACCTTGCAACGCCCCGCCCTGATCCTTGCGCCCAACAAGATCCTCGCCGCGCAGCTTTACGGCGAATTCAAGAGCTTCTTTCCCGAAAACGCGGTCGAGTATTTCGTTTCCTATTACGATTATTACCAGCCCGAAGCCTATGTGCCGCGCTCCGACACCTATATCGAGAAGGAGTCGAGCGTGAACGAGGCGATCGACCGGATGCGCCACTCCGCGACCCGCGCGCTCCTCGAACGCGACGATGTGATTATCGTTGCGTCAGTTTCCTGCCTTTACGGCATTGGTTCGGTCGAAACCTACTCGGCGATGATCTTTGACCTCAAGGCAGGCGAGATACAGGATCAGCGCGAGATCATCCGCAAGCTCGTCGCCCTGCAATACAAGCGCAACGATGCCGCCTTCACGCGCGGCTGCTTCCGGGTGCGCGGCGACAATCTTGAGATATTCCCCTCGCACTATGAAGACATGGCCTGGCGCGTGAGTTTCTTCGGCGACGAGATCGAGGAAATCGCGGAATTCGATCCCCTCACCGGCACCAAGGGCGCAAAGCTTGATAAAGTGCGGGTCTATGCCAATTCGCACTATGTGACGCCCGGCCCGACGATGAAGCAGGCGATGGCGGCGATCAGGTTCGAACTGGAAGAACGGCTCAAAGAGCTGGAAGCAGAAGGCAAGCTGCTCGAACGCCAGCGGCTGGAACAGCGCACGCATTTTGATCTGGAGATGATTGCTGCCACTGGCTCCTGCGCGGGGATCGAGAACTACAGCCGCTTTCTGACCGGCCGCTTGCCGGGCGAACCCCCACCGACGCTGTTCGAATATCTCCCCGAAAACGCACTGCTGTTCGTCGATGAAAGCCACCAGACCGTGCCGCAGATCGGGGCGATGGCGCGCGGAGACCACCGCCGCAAACTGACGCTGGCCGAATATGGCTTCCGCTTGCCAAGTTGCATCGACAACCGTCCCTTGCGCTTCAACGAATGGGACGCGATGCGCCCTCAGACCTTCTGCGTTTCGGCCACGCCCGGCGCGTGGGAAATGGAACAGACCGGCGGCGTCTTTGCCGAACAGGTGATCCGCCCGACCGGCCTTATCGATCCGCCCGTCACGATCCGCCCGGTCGAGGATCAGGTGCAGGACTGCATCCAGGAATGCCTCGCCACTGCCAAACTGGGCTACCGCACGCTGGTGACAACGCTGACGAAGCGCATGGCCGAAGACCTCACCGAATTCATGCACGAGGCAGGCGTCAAGGTGCGTTACATGCATTCCGACGTCGAGACGCTGGAGCGCATCGAACTGATCCGCGACCTGCGTTTGGGCGTCTATGATGTGCTTGTCGGCATCAACTTGCTGCGCGAGGGCCTCGACATTCCCGAATGCGGCCTCGTGTGCATTCTCGATGCCGACAAGGAAGGCTTCCTGCGCAGCGAAACCTCGCTGATCCAGACGATTGGGCGCGCCGCGCGCAATGTCGATGGCCGGGTGATCCTCTATGCTGATCGGATTACGGGCAGCATGGAACGCGCGCTGGCAGAAACGGATCGGCGCCGGGCGAAGCAGCAGGCCTATAATGAAGAACACGGCATCACCCCGGCCACCATCAAGCGCAATATCCACGATATCGTCGCCCACACAGCCGCGCAGGACGGCGTTGTGATCGACACCGGCGATGCGGAACGCAACAATCTCGTCGGGCACAATTTGCGGAGCTACATCGAAGACTTGGAAAAGCGGATGCGCGAGGCGGCCGCCAATCTCGAGTTCGAGGAAGCAGGCCGGCTGCGCGACGAAATCCGGCGGCTGGAAGCGGATGAATTGGGGCTGCCTGATAGCGAGAAGAAAGCCCCGCTGGTCGGCCGCAGCAACGAGGGCAAACCGGGGACGCGCAAGACCCGCTATGGCAAGACGCGCTACAAGCGGATGGGGGGCAAGCCTTGAGGAAGGCTTGAACGCCGCCTTCATCCCTGCCACTTCCCTCGCCCCATGACCAAGCGACTCCTTGCCGCGCTGGCTGGTGCCAGCATCCTACCCCTTGCTGTTCCCGCGATCGCTCAGGATGCGCCCAAGCCTGACGCCGCCAAGTCCGAGGCACCCAAGCCTGCCCCTGCCCCGCCAACGCCTCAGGTGCGCACCCGTGATCTCGTTGGCACTTTCGGCGGACAGCGCGTGCCGTACCGCGTCACCATGGCCGATACGATCCTGAGCGACGAGGCAGGCAAGGCCGAGGCAGTGATCGTCACCACCTCTTACGTGAAGACGCCGGTGGACGCATCGCGGCCGGTATTCTTCATCTATAATGGCGGGCCGGGTTCGGGCTCGGTCTGGCTCCAGATGGGGGCTTTCGGGCCCAAGCGCGTCGCGATCCCCAGTGATGCGCGCGACGATGGCGCTCCGCCCTATCCCTTGCTCGACAACCCCGACAGCCTGCTCGATGTGGCGGATCTTGTCTTCATTGATCCGCCGGGAACAGGTTTCAGCTATCTCACCCAAGGCACTGATCCCAAGAAATATTATGGCCTCAAGCAGGATGGCCGCGCGGTCGCGCAGGTGATCCGCCGCTGGCTTAATGATAACGGCCGCTGGAACAGCCCCAAGTATCTCGGCGGCGAAAGCTACGGCACCAGCCGCACCGCGATGGTGATCGATGAACTCGAAGGCGGCACCTATAATGATGTCGCCTTCAACGGGCTGATCCTGATTTCCACCATCCTCGACTTCGCCGGGCGCGAGCCGACGCCGGGCAATGAAATGGCCTATGTCTTGGCGCTCCCCAACATGGCGACCGCCGCCTGGTTTCATGGCAAGGCCGAAGCGCCCTCGGTGGAGGCCATTGCAGAACAGGCGCGCCGCTTTGCCATAGGCCCCTATGCCACCGCACTGCTCAAGGGCCAGGAATTGCCCGCCGAGGAACGCGCCAGCGTACGCCGCGAACTCAGCCGGCTGACGGGGCTTTCCGAGACCTATCTCGAACAGGCCGATCTGCGCGTTACCGATCAACGATTCTACAAGGAGTTGCTGCGCGACCGGGGGCTGACTGTCGGCAGGCTGGATTCCCGCTACACGGGCCGCGATTATGACAATGCGGGCGAGACACCCGATGCCGATCCCAGCTTCTATGGGATTGATGCAGGCTACACCGCTGCGATCAACAGCTGGGCGCGCGAGACGCTGGGTTACCAGACCACCCGCGAATACCAGTCGATCGGCAGCGAGCCGGGGCGGCAGTGGGACTGGTCGCTGGGCAGCGGCTGGGGCCGCAATGCCTATCTCAACATCGCGCCGCTGATTGGCCGCGCGCTGCGCCAGAACAGCGGCCTCCGGGTGTTCAACGCGCAGGGCTGGTATGATTTCGCCACGCCCTTTTTCGGCGCGGAATATTCGCTGAAGCGCACCGGCATCCCGCAGGAGCGGATCACGTGGAAATATTACGATGCAGGCCACATGATGTATATCCGCGACGAGGACCGTGCCAAGCTCTCGGCCGACATCCGCGCCTTTATCCGCGCGCGATGAGAAGGGAGCAGCTCACGCTTGCTGCGCTCGCGCTCGCGGGGCTGGCGACAGGCTGCAAGCCGCCGCCTACCGATAGCGACACCGCGCGCGCGGCCACCATTGTGAGCCTGAAGGCTCCCTCTGCACCCCAGCCCTCGCCGGACACCACCAATGCGGTGTGGCGGGTAAGCGAAAAGCAGGCCGGGCGGCTGGTCTATGGCATCCCCGGCGAGCCCGCACTGCTCGCTCTCGAATGTCTCGCAGCCACCGACGATGCGCCCGCCGCCATCCGGATTGCGCGCTATGCGCCTGCCGACAAGGACGCAGGCGCGCTGCTGGCGCTGATCGGCAATGGCGCAATCGCGCGGCTGGAAGTGGATGCGGTGCGCGAAGGCCAGCGCCAGTTTTGGCAAGGGCAGGCGCCTGCTCAAAGCCTTGCGTGGGAGCCCTTGAACGGCCCGCGCGAGATCACCGCCACCGTGCCCGGTGCAGGTCTGGTACGCCTCAATCCGAGCGCGCTTCCGATGGAGTTTCTGGCCCAGTGCCGGAGTTACGGGCTCGCTGAGCCAGCATCTCCGCAGTAAGCACCTGCGCAAGCTGCTCGGGCACCGGCGCGCCCGGCGCATACCACAGGTAAAGTGGCACACCTGCCACGCCTTGCGCCGTCAGGAACCGCGTGATTGCCTCATCGCGCACCGTCCAGTCGCCAACCATTGTTATGACCCCGGCCTGCTCAAAGGCTCTGCGCACTTCATCGCGCTCGATCGCAACGCTTTCATTGACTTTGCAGGTCACACACCAGTCGGCGGTGAACCAGACGAACACGGGCTTGCCGCTCGCGCGCGCAGCGGCCAATGCCGCCTCGCTGAAGGGGCGCGGCGCATGGAGTGAGGCGCGCGGTTTCTCCGATGGCGCAGCAAAGCTCGCCGGCAGCGCAAAAGCGCCGAAAACAAGGAAGGGCGCAGCGACAAGACCAAACGCTGGCCAAGCCATTTTTCCGGCCCGCTGCAAGCGTCCCACCACCCACAGGCCGAGGATGACACCGAAGATCATCACCAGCGCAAACAGCGCAAAGCCGCGCCCGCCCAGTTGCACCATCAGCCACAAGAGCGCGAGCGCAGTCAGCCCCATCGGGATTGCCATGATCCGCCGGAACCGCTCCATCCACGCGCCCGGCCTGGGCAGGCGGCGGCGCAGCGCGGGCACGAAGCCCAAAGCCAGAAACGGCAGCGCCAGGCCGAGGCCAAGACAGGCAAACAGCAGCAGTGCTTCAGCCACCGGCAGTATCAGGGCTGCGCCCATCGCCGCTGCCATGAATGGCCCGGTGCACGGCGTGGCCACAAAAGCGGCGAGCAGGCCGGTGGCAAAGGCGCCTGTCGGCTGGCCGGATCGCATGAAGCTGATCGAGGGAAGCTCAAAGACTCCTGCAAAATTGGCCGTGATGATGCTCGCGAGCACGAAAAGCGCGACGACGACGCCCGGTTCCTGCAACTGGAACGCCCAACCGACCTGCTCGCCCGCCGCGCGCAAGATGAGCAGCAGCGCGCCAAGCGCGACGCAGGCCAGCACCACGCCCGCGGTATAGGCAAGGCCTTCCGAGCGCGCCTTGGCTTCGCTCTCGCCCGCGCGGGCCAGCGAGAGCGCCTTGAGGCTCAGGATCGGAAAGACGCAGGGCATGATGTTGAGGAGAAGCCCGCCCGCAAGCGCGCCCAAGATCAGCGTCCACAGCGGCGGGATGCTGGGCAAGGCGGAAGCGCCCGCAATCACCTCACCCCCGCGCGGCACCTTGCCGGGGGCGGCGGCAAATTGAACGCCCGCCCCATCGCCAAAGGAAAGGATGCCTTCCACCTGGCCGGGCTCCCCGCCGAAATATTCCGCCGCCGCAATTTCGGCCACGAGCATATCGCCAGAGCGGCGGAACACTTGAGGGGCGGCGTAATCGACGAGGTTTTCGTTCTGGATAAAAACGTGCGGCGCAGGAAGGCTGGCTGATCGCGGGATTGGCAGAGCAAGGCGGATTTGCTTGCCAAGCACCTCGAAATGGCTCTGAGCGCTCATCTTGGGGGCGACCTCGGCCCGCCAGCGCGCGAAATCCCCGCCCAATCGCACATCAAGCCGCGCATCCTGCGGCACGCAGATCTGATCGGTGCAGGCAAGGTATTCGACATGGCCTGTAACCCGCGGCACGCCGGTTACAACAGCTCCGGCGGGCACGCTGACCGGCACCAGCACGGTGTAAGCGCCCTTGTAGACATGGTTCATCAGGCTGCCGATCACCAGCCGCTGCGGGACGGGATAAAGCGGCGCACCCGCTTGCCAGCCATCGGGCAGATCAAGCTCCAGGCGCATTCCCTGCCCGGCATCACCGGGGTTTGACCAATAGCCGTGCCATTCAGCGCTCTTGGGGGTAAAGCGCAGCGCCAGCATCCAGGTTGCGCCCGCGCTGGGCGCGCCATCGGCATAAAGCACGGCAGCAATATTGGCATCACCATAGCGCGCCTTGTCCGGCACTTCGGCCCAAACGCCAGCGGGCAAAAGCAGTGCCGCAAGCAAGGCAAGAAGCCACTTTGCGTGGGTTGCAATGGGGGATGAATGGAACAAACTTGTCTCTCTCATCGTCCAGGGGCTAAGCACCTGCAGGGCTCGCCAGATAGGGCGAGCGCATCACACACGCAAAGGGAAAGCGCGACCCGCCATGGCACTGACCGATAACGACACCGCCGATCTTTTGATCCTTGGCGGTGGACTGGTGGGCATGACACTGGCTCTGGCGGCCGCCAGGAAAGGTTTTTCAAGCCACGTTGTCGACCGGGCTGACCCTGCCGAGCTGACGGCCGAAGGCTTTGATGACCGCGCCACCGCGATTTCCACCGCAAGCTGGCACTTGTTCAGCAATATCGGGATTGCCGGCAGCCTTGAACAATTTGCCTGCGACATCGCGGCGATTGCCGTGACCGATCAGAACAAGCCCGGACGCCTTGATTTCATCCCCGGCCCGGATGATGGCACCTTGGGCCGCATGTTCCCCAATCGCCGGTTGCGCCTTGCGCTGTTTGAGGCCGCTGCAAGTGAACCGCTGATCCACTGGGTCGCCAAGGCCGAAGTGACCGAGCGCCAGCGCAGCGAATATGGGGTGGCCGCCGTGCTGGCCGATGGCCGCAAACTGAAAGCGCGGCTGATGATTGCTGCCGAGGGGCGCCAGTCGCCCACCCGCGATGCTGCTGGCATCACCATCGCCAAGTGGGATTACCACCACCGCGCCATCATCGCTGGCCTCACCCACGAAAAGCCGCATGACAATGTGGCCTGGGAAATCTTTTACCCCGCCGGCCCCTTTGCGCTGCTCCCGATGAACGACGATGCCGACGGCACGCATCGCTCCTCGCTGGTGTGGACAGTGTCGGAAGAAGATGGCGCAGGCGTGATGAAGCTGTCTGACCGCGCCTTTCTTGCAGAGGTCGAAAAACGCATGGGCGGCGTGCTCGGCAAGGTGCTCTCGGTGGGCAAGCGATCAAGCTGGCCTTTGGGCTTTCACCACACCGCGAAGATCACCGATCAACGCCTCGCCCTGATCGGGGATAGCGCCCATGGCATCCACCCGATTGCGGGGCAGGGACTGAACCTTGGCCTGAGAGACGTGGGCGCCCTTGTCGAAGTGCTCTGCGATGGCGCGCGGCTTGGGCTTGATCCGGGGGATCCCGAATTGCTCAAACGCTACGAGACCTGGCGAGGGCTGGATAGCTTCATGGTGGCGCTGGCAACCGACGGGCTGACGCGGATTTTCGGTGCGCCGGGCAAGACGGCATCCGCCATCCGCCGGATCGGCATGGCCGGCATCCAGCGCATGCCGATGCTCAAGCAATTTTTTATGGATGAAGCGCGCGGCGTGTCGGGCGATCTGCCCCAGTTGTTGAAGGCCCCCGCCTAGAACTTCACCAGCGGGCTGCTCAACTCGCGCACCGGATTTCCAGCCCCGTCGCGCAAACCGCGCTGGTCGAGCACGGCCGCGGTCTCGATCGTCTCAAGCGCGCGCATCACGTCGCGATAGCGTTCGGCATCGGCAATCCAGCCTTCCGCCTTGGCTGCGCCCGGCATGTTGCGGACCTCGTCAATCGCGGTCTGATAGCGGCCCTGTTCAAGCGCCCAGCGCGCGCGCTCGAGTCGGCGTTCGGGCTGCGGCGACGGCGTGCTTTCGCGGCGAACCACAAATAATTGCGACATCTCCCGCCTCAAGGTGGCAAAGGACGGCCCACTATCACGCTCGCGCAGCTGCGGCCCCAGCCCCTCCAACCGCGCGACAAGACTGTCGATCCGCACCGGCTTGCGCGAGAAATCGATGATGGTGGCAACTGCATTGGGCCATTGATCGCCAAACCGCAGGCGCAGCTGGTCCGCCAGATAGCCCAGCTCCGCCCCGCGCTCGACCGCGCGGCGGGTGGCAAAGGCGATCAACAGGCCTTCCGCGCGCGCCGCATTGCTGGCGGCTGCCTGCGCTTGCAGATCAAGGCGGGCAAGGCGCTGCTCGGCAGCGGCAAGGCGCTGGTCGATGCCGCCCTGCTGTTCGGCCACCCGGCTTACCGCCTCGCTGGTTTCAGCGCTGCCCGCATCGGCCGCCGCTTCTGCGGTCGTGCTGGGCAAGGGCAGCGGCATTGCCGCCTCGCCCGCTTCGGTCACCAACGCCGGCGCCGGGCTGGCGCCGCGTTCGGGCTGGAGATTGTACCACACCACCCAGCCCACCAGGGCACCGCCTGCGGCAAAGGCGAGCGCACCGGCCAGCATGAGGGCGCGCATCGAGGTGGGCTTGCGGCGACTGCCGTAATTCGATTCCATCACAATCCGTTCTGCGCCCGCCGCGCCTGCGACCCAAAGGCAAGGTCGTGCGCGCTTGTATCAGGTGTCATTGCACAAGTTTCGGGCCATTTCCAGCAGGGCTGCATCATCGGGTGTGGGCGCGCTGTGCACAGCGCACCACCCCGCGCCCACAGCCGCTGCGATACGCGGGCCGAGCGCAGCGATGACCACTTGCGATCTATCCACCCCAAGCCTTTGGCACTCCTTGGCAAAGTGCCGGGCGGTGGCAGCCGAATGCAGCAGCGCGATAACACCCCCGCTCGCCAGCAGCGGCACGGCAGCATCAAGCGGCATGGTCGCGCTGCGATAGGCAATGCGCGTGGTGATGGTGACGCCTTGCGGGGCGCTGAGCGCAATATGCTCCTCGCCCGCAACGCGCAGCATACGCAGCGGCGGCGCGATCGCGCTCAGCACTTTCTGCAAGCCACCCTCGCCCTGCTGCGCCACGGCAAAGCCCGCCGCCCGCGCCGCATCAGCCGTCGCTTTGCCGACGACATAGCAGGGCTTGTCCCGCAGGATGTGGAGTTGCGCTCCACCATGGGCAAAGACATTGGCGCTGCCGATCAGCAGCGCATCAACACTCGCCGGGTCCGGATTCTCCCATGCAACAGGAACAATCTCGGAAAGCGGATGGCCATGCGCCGCCAGCCCGAGCGCTCGTGCAGCCGTCAGTGTGGCCCGGCAGCCGGGCTCCGGGCGCAGCACCAGCACCTTGCGGCTGTCAACCAAGCCGGAAATGCTCCGTGATGCTGGCAGGCGCTTCGTCAAGGAGCTGGGCCGCAAGCGCGCGCACCGCCTCGTGATCGCCTGCCGCAAAGGTCGCACTTGCCTCGACCCGCGCGGTGCCATCGGGGCTGAACAGAGCCGCACGCATCGCCAGCATGTCGCCATTTGCCTCGCACAGCACGGCCACCGGCGAGTGACAGGTGCCCCCCAGCTCTGCCAGCAACATACGCTCGGCCGTAATCTCGGCGCGGGTCGGCGCATGGTCGAGCGCGGCAAGCGCCTCGGTGACCGCTGGATTGTCCGCAAGGCATTCGATAGCGATCACGCCCTGCGCTGCGGCCGGTATCCATTCAGCAACCGAAAGCGGCACACCATATTCGCTCTGGCGGAGCCGTGCGAGCCCGGCAGCCGCAAGAAAGGTGACATCCGCCTCGCCCGCGGCGAGCTTGCCAAGCCGGGTTGCGACATTGCCGCGGAACATCACCACCCGGCAATCAGGCCGCAGGTTCAGGAGCTGCGCGGCGCGGCGCGGTGCACTGGTGCCGACAGTGGCGCCCGCGGGGATTTCGGCAATGCTGTTGGCGCCCACCAGACAATCGCGGCGATCCGCGCGCGGCAGGAAGGCGGGGAAGTGAAACGCGGCCGGGCGCTGGGTTTCCACATCCTTGGCCGAATGCACCGCGCAGTCGATCAGCCCTTCGGCGAGCCATGCGTCGAGTTCCTTGGTCCACAGCGCCTTGCCACCGATTTCGGCAAGCGGGCGGTCGAGCACCTTGTCGCCGCTTGCCACCACCGGCACCAGTTCCACCTCGTCCGGCGACCAGCCGTGCGCGGCGCACAGGCGGCCACGGGTTTCCTCAGCCTGGGCCATGGCAAGCGGCGATTGGCGAGTGCCAAGGCGCAAGCGGACGCCAAAAGCGCGCGGGATGGTGGTGTTGGACAAAGGATCATCACTCATGGCGATGCTTGCCCTAGCCCCGGTAATGGCTAAGGGGAAGCGCGATGAGCGCCGTCTCCCACAATCCTGCCAGTCGGGCAATCGTACTGGGCATTGAATCAAGCTGCGATGAAACCGCGGTTGCGCTGGTGCGCGCCGATCGCACGATCATCGCGCAGGCAATCGCCAGTCAAGAGGCCGAACACGCGCCCTTTGGCGGCGTGGTGCCGGAAATCGCCGCGCGCGCTCATGCCGAACGGCTTGCGCCGATGATTGCCCGGGTGCTGGACGAGGCCGCAATTGCGCTGGATGAGGTGGACGCGATCGCCGCAACGGCCGGGCCGGGGCTGATCGGCGGCGTGATGGTGGGGCTGGTGAGCGCCAAGGCGCTGGCCATGGCGGCGGATAAGCCGCTCATTGCCGTCAACCACCTTGAAGGCCATGCCCTCTCGCCGCGCCTTGCCGACGCGGCACTCGGCTTTCCCTATCTCCTGCTGCTGGTATCGGGCGGGCATTGCCAGATCCTTCGCGTGGAGGGCGCAGGGCAGTACCGCCGCCTTGCCACCACCATCGACGATGCGCTGGGCGAGGCGTTCGACAAGACTGCCAAGATTTTGGGGCTTGGCTATCCCGGCGGACCGGCGGTTGAACGGCTTGCGCGCGAGGGCAATGCCAAGGCGGTTGCGCTGCCGCGTCCGCTCAAGGGCGCAGCCGAACCGCATTTCTCCTTTGCCGGGCTCAAAAGCGCGGTGCTGCGCGCGGTCGAAGGTGGCCGCTACGCGCATGCCGACATCGCCGCCAGCTTTCAGCAGGCCGCGATCGACTGCCTGATTGATCGGCTGGAGAAAGCAATCGCCGATCACGGCGGTGCGCCTTCGCTGGTGGTTGCAGGCGGGGTTGCGGCCAATCAGGCAGTGCGCGGCGCGCTCGAAAGCCTTGCCAGCCGTCACCAGATGCGCTTTGTCGCGCCGCCTATGGCTTTGTGCACGGATAATGCCGCGATGATCGCCTGGGCAGGGCTGGAACGCATGGCGGCCGAGGGTGCCGGCTTCACCGGCGATCCGCTCGATTGTGCCGCCCGCCCGCGCTGGCCGCTTGATCCCCATGCAGAGGCCGCGCGCGGCGCCGGAGTAAAGGCATGAGCGCGCGTCCGCCCATCGGGGTGATCGGTGCAGGCGCATGGGGCACAGCGCTTGCCCAGATGCTCAGCACGGACGGCAGCGCGGTGCTGCTGTGGGCCTATGAGACAGAGGTCGCTAACGCGATCAATTCCGCCCGCACCAACCCGCTTTATCTGCCCTCTGCGACGCTTGCAGCGACGATCCGTGCAACTGCCAATCTGGCCGATCTGGCAGTATGCGAGATTGTGCTGGTGGTCACGCCGGCACAGGTGCTCGGCGCGGTGCTTGGCGGGCTTGCCCAGCCCCCGCGCGATCTGGTGCTGTGTTCCAAGGGGATCGATGCCACGACGGGTGAGCTGATGAACGAGGTTGCCCGCCGCGCTGTGCCTGACAGCACGATTGCAGTGCTTTCCGGACCGACCTTCGCGCACGAAGTTGCTGCCGGGCTTCCGACCGCCGTCACCCTCGCCTGCGCGGGCGGCGAGACACAGTGGGCGCGGCTCGCTCCTGCCCTCTCGCGCCCTGCATTCCGGCTCTATTACAGCGATGATGTGACCGGCGCCGAGATTGGCGGGGCGATCAAGAACGTGCTGGCGATTGCCTGCGGCATTGTCGAAGGCCTCGGCCTTGGCGAGAATGCCCGTGCGGCGCTGATTGCGCGCGGCTTTACCGAGATGCTGCGCTTTGGCGAAGCGCTCGGCGCGCGGGCGGAAACGCTGAGCGGCCTGTGCGGGCTGGGCGATCTGGTGTTGACCTGTTCGAGCACGTCGAGCCGCAATTTCTCCTTCGGCAAGGCCCTGGGCGAGGGGCAGAAGGCAGCCGACCTGCTGGCCGACCGCCGCACGGTGGCAGAAGGCGCCTATACCGCACCGGTGCTGGCCCGGCTTGCCGCCGAGCATCGCATCGCCATGCCGATTGTGACGGCGGTCAATGATGTGATGGCAGGGGCCGAGCCCAAGGTGGTGGTGGCATCCTTGATGGCCCGCCCCTTGCGGCCCGAACAGGACCTTGCCTTGTGAGCCCGGCCAAGCCTGCTGCAAACACCGATGATCTCGCCACCCTTGCCAAGGGCGGGCGCACCAATACCATGGGCTTTGTGCTGCGCCTGATCGCGCGCATCCCGTTCCTGATCATTGCAACGCGCCTTTATGGCCCCGAAGCGCTCGGCCGCTTTGCCTCGGCGCTGGTGCTGATCGAGATCATTGCATTGGTCTGTTCCCTCGGGGAGAAACGCGGGCTTGCCCAGCGCCTCTCCGAAGGCGCAGGCGATGATCGCAGCCGTGAGGCGAACTTCGTCTATGACGGGGTTGTGCTCTCGCTGCTCTATTCGGGCGCGGCCGCGCTTGTCCTTTGGCTGTTTCCTGCGCCGATGTTCCCCAACGGGATGAACAGCCCGGCCGACATGTGGCTGATTGCGGCAATCCCGGCCTTTGCGGCAACCGAGATCCTGCTCGCGGCCCAAGCCTACCGCTTCGATATCGCCACCACGGTGCGCGCACGTGCCGTGGTGGAGCCATGGGTCATCTCGATTGGCGCTGGCGTGTTCTTCTACCTTCCCGGCACACGCGATTCCGGCCTTGCCTTTGCCTTTATCGCCTCGGTCTACGCCGGCCTGCTGACCGCCGCCGTGCCGTTCCTTCGGACCTATGGCCTGCCGCAGGACTGGCGCCCGTCCCTGCGCAATTTCCTCAAGATGTCGAGCCGCGCCTTCCCGCTGATCGGTGCCGATGCGATCGAGCGCGGCACGCGGCTGCTCGACATCTTCATCCTCGGCCTGTTCGCCCCGCCAGCGGCCGTCGGCATCTATTACGCCGCCCAGCAGATCGCGAGCCTGCCGCAAAAGCTCAAGACGAGCTTCGAGCCGATCCTTTCGCCGGTCATCACCAAGAACCTGCGGACTGGCAATTACGCCGCCATCGCAGCGCAGGTGCGGCAGGTGGGTTTCTGGATCATTGCGGTGCAGGCCGGGATTGCCCTGGTGCTGGCGTTGCCGGGCGAGGCGGTGATGGGCCTGTGGGGCCCGCAATATGTCGCAGGCACCGCCGCGCTCACCTTCCTGCTTGCCGCAGAAGTCGTCGCTTCGACCGCGGTGGTCTCAGAAAGCGTGCTGGTTTACGTCGCAAGGAAGCGCAACCTCGCGATTTCGATCGGCATCATCGCGCTGCAAGCGGCGCTGACGATGGGGCTCATCAGCCTCGCCAACCAATACCAGATGAGCGAAGGCTTCAAGGCAGCAGGTGCGGCAGGCGCACTCATGCTGGCGCTGGCCGCATCCTCGCTGATCAAGGCGGTGCTGCTGAAGAGCCTGTTGCAGGCTCCGGTCAGCAACTGGCGCTGGCCGCTGGTCTATGCCGCCGCCGCCGCAGTCGTGGTGGGCTTTGCGGCCAAGCTGCTGCCCGAATGGGCGGAATTGCTGATCGGTGTTCCCGCGATTGCCGCAGTCTATGGCTATGTCATCTGGCAGCGCGGGTTTGGCCCTGAAGACCGCGTGCTGTTCCGCAGGAATGTCGCTCCGGAAACGACTGAACAGAACAACTGACAATCGGCAACTGCTGCAAAAGGAGACGCTATCGCCATGTCACCCCAGTTCACCGCTGCTTTACCACTGATCATTGGTGGATTGTTATTGGTGGCCTTCGGGCTCTGGCTTGTTTTGCGCGCCACGCGCAAGGCCAAGGTGATCGATGACGGCGAGAGCCTCAAGCGCGACGTGCTTGACGAGGGAGCAGCACGAGCGGCCCGCAATCAGGCGCTGATCGATGCCGCGCCTGCGGCTGCAACCGCCCCCGCCCCTTCCCCGGTCGCTGCGCCAGAACCCGCAACGCCGCAATCGCCTGCCACAGGGGGCGCAGAGGGTGATGATCTCACCCGGATCAAGGGCCTTGGCCCCAAGATTGCCGCACTGCTCGGCGAATTGGGCATCACGCGTTTCGCACAAATCGCTGCCTGGAGCGAAGAAGACATCGCCGCGATCGATGCACAGCTTGGCCGCTTCAGCGGAAGAATTGTCCGCGATCAATGGGTTGTGCAGGCAAAGCTGCTCGCCGCCGGGGACGATGCAGCCTTTGTTGCGCAATTCGGCCAAAATTGAGCAAAAATCACTCAGGCTATTTCGCGAATTGATGCTAAACTGCGGCTCGGGATCGGTGGGGAGAGACAAGATGGCTCACACGATTCTCGTGGCAGAAGATCAATACATCGACGGGGTCGACATTTGCGACACGTGCGAGGAAGCCGGCTACATGGTCGAAGGGCCATATACTGGCATCAGTTCCGCGATGCTCGCCTTGCAGAAAGAGCGGCCTGATCTGGCGATCCTCGATTATCAACTTGGCGAAGGCCCGCTGTTTGCGCTCGCCCAAAAATTGGCAGAGGAAAACGTGCCGATCATTTTCCATTCGGGATCGGCCATGCCGCCCGGAATGGCGGAACGCTTTCCGCACGCGGCAACTCTGCCCAAGCCCTGCCCACCTGCCCAGTTCATCGACGCGATCCACAGGATGCTCGCCGCCACCTGAAATCACGCCCCCAAGCCGCGCTGCCCCCTTGCTCTCCTGCGCCAAGCCTGCAAGAGCACCCGCAAAGAGAAAGCAACCCGCAGGAGCATCGCGATGCACGGCACCCCGCCCAGCACGCCCAAGAGCGCGAACATGGCCCCCTTCAACTGGGAAGACCCCTTCGATCTCGAAAGCCAGCTCACCGAAGAAGAGCGCATGATCCGCGATGCCGCCCACGCCTTTGCCCAAAGCGAATTGCAGCCCCGCGTGATCGCCTCATTCCGCGAGGAGATTGATGCGCCTGAACTGTTCCCGCTCATGGGCAAGGCAGGCCTTTTGGGTGCCACCATTCCGGAGGAATTCGGCGGTGCGGGCGTAGGCTATGTCTCCTATGGCCTGATCGCACGCGAGATAGAACGGGTGGACAGCGGCTACCGCTCGATGGCGAGCGTCCAGTCAAGCCTCGTGATGCATCCGATTTATGCCTATGGCTCGGATGAACAGCGCCGCAAATACCTCCCCGGACTGGCAAGCGGCGAGTTGATCGGCTGCTTTGGCCTTACCGAACCCGATGCGGGGAGCGATCCGGCGGGCATGAAAACCTACGCCAGGAAAGACGGCGATGACTACGTCATTTCCGGCTCCAAGACCTGGATTTCCAATGCGCCCTTTGCCGATGTGTTTGTGGTCTGGGCAAAAAGCGCTGAACACGGCGGCGCGATCCGCGGGTTCGTGCTGGAAAAGGGCATGGCGGGCCTTGCCGCGCCCAAGATCAAGGGCAAGATCAGCTTGCGCGCCTCAACCACCGGCATGATCATGATGGATGAGGTGCGGGTGCCGGCCTCGGCGCTGCTCCCCAATGTCGAAGGATTGAAAGGCCCGTTCGGCTGTCTCAACCGCGCGCGTTACGGGATTTCGTGGGGCGCCATGGGGGCGGCTGAATTTTGTCTCGCTGCCGCGCGCCAATATGGCCTTGATCGCCACCAGTTCGGACGGCCCCTTGCCGCAACCCAGTTGTTCCAGAAAAAGCTTGCCGACATGATGAGCGACATTGCGCTTGGCCTGCAGGCAAGCCTGCGCGTCGGGCGACTGATGGACGAAGGCCGGTTCGCGCCTGACATGATCTCGATCATCAAGCGCAACAATGTCGGAAAAGCGCTCGATATCGCTCGCACCGCCCGCGATATGCACGGGGGCAATGGCATTTCGGAAGAATATCAGGTGATCCGCCACGCGGTGAACCTCGAAACGGTCAACACCTATGAAGGCACGCATGATGTCCATGCGCTGATCCTTGGCCGTGCGATCACCGGGATTGCAGCCTTTTGATGCGCCTGTTTGGCTATTTCCGCTCCTCGACCTCCTACCGTCTCAGGATTGCGCTTGGCCTCAAGGGCTTGGCTTTTGAAAACGTGCCGGTCAGCCTCGTACGGGGCGAGAACAAGGATGCAACCTTCACAGCCCGCAACCCCTTCGGCTCGCTCCCGATGCTGGAAGCCGATGGGCGCGATCGCGCGCAATCAATGGCCCTGCTCGAATGGCTTGACGAGGCCTATCCGCAAGCCCCGTTCCTGCCTTCCGATATCGAGGCGCGCTACACGGTACGCGAACTCGCCTACGCGATCGCGACCGAAATCCACGCGGTCAACAATTTGCCGGTGCTGAAATATCTCAAGGATCCGCTCGGCCACACGCAGGACGAAATCGATACGTGGTATCGTCACTGGCTCAAGCGCACGCTTGATCCCGTCGAAGCACGCCTCCGGCAGCTTGAGGCGGGCGATTTTCTGCACGGCGATGCGCCTGGCCTGTTCGAGATCGTGCTGATCCCGCAGCTCTACAATGCAAGGCGCTTTGATTACGACCTCAGCGCCAGCCCCCACTTGACCCGCATCGAGGCCGCCTGCCTCGCACTCCCCGCTTTTGCGGCGGCGCATCCCGACAGGCAGATCGACGCTCCATAACAACACGTCTCGGGAGACAAGATCATGAAGCTCGCAACTCTCAACAACGGCACACGCGACGGCAAGCTGGTGGTCGTATCGAAAGACCTCACCCGCTGCTGCGCCGCCGGATACATCGCGCCGACGCTGCAATATGCGCTCGACAACTGGGAACGGATCGCGCCGGAGCTCGAAGTGCTCGCCCGCGATATCGAACATGAGGCCGTGCCGTGCGAGCGGTTTCATGAACGCCATGCCCACTCGCCCCTGCCCCGCGCCTATCAATGGGCCGATGGCAGCGCCTATATCAACCATGTCGAACTGGTGCGGCAAGCGCGCGGCGCGAAAGTGCCAGACAGCTTCTATCACGATCCGCTGATGTACCAGGGCGGATCGGACAGCTTTCTGCCGCCGCGCAGCCCAATCCCGCTGGCCGATCCGGCGTGGGGCTGCGACATGGAGGGCGAGATTGCGGCCATCACCGACGATGTGCCGATGGGCTGTTCGGTGGAAGAAGCCGCCAGCCACATCAAGCTGCTGATGCTGGTGAACGACGTTTCCCTGCGCGGGCTGATACCGGCCGAGCTGGAAAAAGGCTTTGGCTTCTTTCAATCCAAACCGGCCAGCGCTTTTTCACCTGTGGCCGTCACACCCGACGAACTTGGCGAGGCGTGGGCTGACGCACTGATCCACCTGCCGCTGATGGTTGACCTTAATGGCAAGCCCTTCGGCCGCGCCAATGCGGGCGTGGATGCGACGTTCAATCTGGCCCAGCTGATCGCCCACGCAGCCAAGACGCGCAATCTCGCTGCCGGCACGATCATCGGCACCGGCACCGTCTCCAACAAGGGCGCAGATGGCGGGCCGGGAAGACCGGTGGCAGAGGGCGGCGCGGGCTATTCCTGCATTGCGGAAATACGCATGATCGAAACGATCCGCGATGGTCAGCCCAGCACGCCCTTCATGCAGGAAGGCGACATCGTCCGCATCGAGATGCGCGATAGCGCAAACCACTCGATCTTCGGCGCGATCGAGCAGAAGGTCGTGGCTGTCTAGGGCGCGGTCTTGCCTTCGAGCGGACGATGGCCTTTGCGGGCATCCAGTTCGCTCACGAAGAAATGGTTCACATCGCGGTGCTCAGCCTCGTCGGCGCGCACGGCGATGATCACGTCGCGCAGCCGCGCATCCTTGGGCAACTGCCAGTAATCGATCGCGATTTGCGGTGCGGGCACGTTTTCATGACGGCCTGCATCAACCTCGGCGAGGTACTGGGTGTAGCTGAACACCGCTTCTTCCTCGAAATAGGCAACCACGCGGTGCGCGGTGCGCGGGGCGAGGAGATAGAGAAAGAAATAGAAATTGTAGAACACCAGCTGCACGCCCACGATGAGCGCGCGTTCAAACCAGTTGGGCTTCGCGATCTCGATGAAGGTCATAAGATGCATCCGCTCGTTCTCGGCCTCGTCGAGCAGCGTGCGGATCCACCCTTCGTCATCACGCATTTTACGCAGCGCCGTGAGGTGCTGCCACAGCCCGCCAACCATGCCGGGCACCGCCGCGACTGTCTCAAGAACGACAGCGCGGTGGCCGTAACGCTTGGCAAAGAACTTGTCGGCGAAGAAGCGTAGCAGCTTCACGAAAGCGAAAGCGATCTTGTCGCTTGCGCCCTGCGGGGCGACGTGAGTTTCCAGATCAACCGCGAGGTTGACCTGCCTGACCATGGGCCGGGTATCAAACGGCTTCATAACAACACCTGCACTTCAAGCGCTGCGGCGGCCTTGTGGCCGCGTTGGCAGCGGGTCCGTACCCTGTTTAAGCCAGATAACGCGGCAGGTAGGCGGGGGTTCCGCAAGGCTTGTCACGCTCACTGCGCGCAGGCCGCAGGTGTCAGTTAAGAGGGATGAAGCGGGAAATGAGACGACGCAGGCCCGTGCGCTCTTCCATCGGCTGGATGCGGCCATATTGCGCACGCCGCGAAAAAGAATTGTCGATACAGACAGTTCGGCGCAGGCTATCCGGCCGGTTTGACCAGATCGTGGGCTTTTCCATGAATTGCGTCCCCGATTCGCAAATCTTTTATGGGGCATGGTTAACACGAATCTGTGGAAAACATATTACGAAATTGGAACGCGGCAGCCTTCGCGAAACCGCAAGTTCAACCAAGGCGCCTCACCCCTGCTTCACGCACTGCTGCAAGCGTCGGATAGCCGTTCACCGCCATCAGCAAGTCGGCCTCGGCCAGGATCGAGCGCAGCACCCACGCCGCCCCCGCTGCCCCGCCCAGCGCCAACCCGTAAGTATAAGGCCGCCCAATGCCGACCGCGCGCGCCCCCATGGCCAAGGCCTTCACCACATCGGTGCCAGAGCGCACCCCGCTATCGAACAGCACCGGCACATCGCCCGCTGCCTTCACGACATCGTCGAGCAAGTCGATCGTGGCGATCCCACCATTGGCCTGCCGCCCGCCGTGGTTCGAACAATAGATCGCATCCGCACCGCAATCGACCGCACGGCGCGCATCGTCGGGGTGGCAGATGCCTTTGAGGACAATGGGCAGCCTGGTCACCGATTTGAACCACGCCATGTCATCCCAGGTGAGCACCTGCCCGAAAGTCGCTGCCCAGGTGAAGATCGCTGCAGCCGGGTCTTCCTCGGGCGGCTTGGCCAGCAGCGAGCGGAAGACGGGATCGGTAAAGTAGTTTTGCAACACCTTGCCACGCAGCTGCGGAAAGTTCGATGCGTTCAAGTCCCGCGGGCGCCAGCCGGTCACCCAGGTATCAAGCGTTATCACCAGCGCCTTGTAACCCGCACCCTCGGCACGGCGGATCAGGCTTGTCGCAAGTTCCTTGTTCTTGGGGGTGTAAAGCTGAAACCAGGCAGGCGTATCCCCGCAAGCGGCCTTCACATCCTCAAGCGGATCATTGGCGAGTGTCGAGGCGCAGAACGGCACGCCTGTCAGCGCCGAAGCGCGCGCAGCGGCGAGATCGCCATGGCGATCCTGCGCGGCTTCGCCATTCAAACCTATCGGCGCCATGAACAGGGGTGTCGGATAGGTATGGCCGAACAGCTCGATCGACAGATCACGCGTGCTGCAATCCACCATCATGCGCGGCACCATCCCCCAATGATGGAAGGCCGAAGCATTGCAATCCTGGGTGTGCTCGTCGCCGCAGCCGCCCGCGATATAATTGGTCAGCATCGGCCCGAGCACCTCGTGCGCGCGCTTCTCAAGGGTTGCAAAATCGACCGGATATTCCGGCAGGATGCCCCGCAATCCCGCGTTGTAGATTTCGTTCTGCATCGCCCCGAAATTGCTCACGGCTACCCTCTCCTGTGTTATGCTGTGGCGGCAGAGTGGCGCGAAACGCACCGCTTGCCAAGCATCCTCAGGCAAAGAGGCGTTGCAAGCGCGGGCGCAGTTTCAGGAATTGCAGATAGGCCGCCTCAAGCACGCGCAGCACCAGCGGATTGCGGGCGGCCAGCCCGAGCGGACGCAGCAACGGGATCGCGCGCCACATCGCGGCGAAGGCCGCAGCCCCGCTCACGATTGTGCCGGCTTCCTCGGCATGGAAGCGGGCGAGAAGTTCGCGCTGGTCCAACGGGCAGGCGGGATCGGCGCCCTGCGACACATCAACAAAATTGATCGCCCCGCGTTTATCGAGCCGCCGCATCAGCGCAATTTCGCGCAGACACAAGGGGCAGGCGCCATCATACCAGACTTTCAGCGTGAAGCTCTGCATCATCCTTGATGTGAGGCCTTGCCGCCTGATTGCAAGGCCTCAGGTGAAGCTGCGCGCTTCGCATGTGGCTGCCTCGGCGGGCGCTGTTCCCGCGTCTTTAGCCAGTTCGGTAAAGGCTTGATCCTGAGAAAGGAAAACCCTGCCCGTGAGGTCAGCCAGCAAATGGCTGCGCTGCAAGCGATCCATCACGGGGCCTTTCACTTCTGACAGATGCAGGCACACGCCCGCATCACCCAGCCGGTGGTTGATCGCCTCGAGGCTCTCAAGACCTGAAGCGTCAATCTCGTTGACCGCGCTCGCCATCAACACCACGTGGCGCAGTTCCGGCCGCTCGGCGACCAGTTCGAGGACATGTTCCTCAAGCCAGCGGGCGTTCAGATAGGTCAGGCTCTCGTCAATCCGCAGGCTGAGGACATGCGGCAAGGTCATCACCTTGTGGCGCAGGACATTGCGGAAATGCTCCGTGCCCGGAACGCGCCCGACGATAGCGGCATGCGGACGGCTCGCGCGCCACAGATAGAGCAAAAGCCCCACGAGGACGCCTGCAATCACGCCCAGTTCGACGCCTGCGAGCAGGGTTACGATGATGGTCGCGGCATGGGCGGCGAAATCGGCCTTGGAATAGGCCCATAGCTGGCGCGGGGTCTTGAAATCCACCAGGCTGAGCACTGCCACAATGATCGTGGCCGCGAGCGTTGCCACCGGCAAGTTGAACAACAAGGGCGTGAGGTAGAGCGAGGCGAGCGCGATGCCAACCGCGGTAAAAGCACCCGCAGCCGGGGTCTGCGCGCCTGCATCGAAATTGACCACCGAGCGCGCGAAGCCGCCCGTCACCGGATAACCACCCGAGAGGGCGCTGGCGATGTTTGATGCGCCAAGCCCGATCAACTCCTGATCAGGGCTGATCCGCTGGCGCCGCTTGGCCGCGAGCGTCTGGGCGACCGAAACGCTCTCGACAAAGCCGATGATCGAGATGAGCAGCGCGGGCACCCACAATTGCTGGATGAGGCCAAGGTCAGTCGAAGGCAGGGTGAACGGCGGCAGGCCCTGCGGCACCGCGCCAACCACGGCCACGCCCTTGTCTGCCAGATCAAACCCCACCACCGCCAGAATGGTGAGCGCCACCGCCACCACCGGTCCGGCCTTGGCGCTCATATCAGCTGCGCGCGGGGACATTCCAAGGGCTTGCAAGACGGGCTTGAGGCCCTTTCTCACCCAGAAAAGGAAGACCAGCGCCGGCACGCCTATTGCCACCGTGGCCCAATTGACCGCTCCAAGGTTGCTGATGAGGGTGTGCAGCATTTCGGGCCAGGTCTCACCATCACCCCTGATGCCGAGAATGTGCTTGGCTTGCGAGGTCGCAATCAGGATACCGCTTGCCGTGATAAAGCCGCTGATGACGGGGTGCGACAAAAGGTTGGCGAGAAACCCCAGCCGCAGCAGGCCCAGCGCCGTCAGCATCACGCCAGAGAGCGCGGCAAGCGTGATCGCCGCTTCGAGATATTCGGGCGTCCCGACAGGCGCGACGGCTCCGGCGGCGCTCGCCGTCATCAGCGAGATCACCGCGACAGGCCCCACCGCGAGCGTCCGGCTCGTCCCGAACACGGCATAAAGCACCAGCGGCATGATCGAGGCATAAAGCCCCACCACGGGCGGTAATCCGGCTAGCATCGCATAGGCAAGGCTCTGCGGGATCAGCATGATGGTGACAATCACCGCCGCCATCAGATCGCTGGTGAGCACCTCGCGATTATAGCTGCGCCCCCATTCGAGGATCGGGAAATAACGTTCCAGCATAGAGGCTTACTGCGCGATCAGGCCACCGGGGCCGGCAAGCCACTCGCGCCCCTTGAGCATCCCGTTCCAGTAAATCCACGGCAGTGCATCGGCTTTGAGCATCCACGAGAGCCGCGCCGGTTTGGTGCCGTCGATCAGCCACTCGGGGAAGCTCGGCATCAGTTTTCCGCCATAGCCGAACTCGGCAAGGACGATTTTGCCGCGCTCGACTGTCAGCGGGCACGAACCATAGCCGTCATAGCCGGCGCGCGGCCCCTTGCCATCAAGCTGGCACAACAGATTGACGGCCACCACGGGGGCCTGCTTGCGCGCCGCCGCAGCTGTCTTGGCGTTAGGCATCGAGCCGGCATCGCCAAGGCCAAAGACATTGGGATAGCGCACGTGCTGAAGGGTATGCTGATCGACCTCGGTAAAGCCAATTTCCGCGGCCAGCGGGCTGTCAGCAAGGAATTGCGGCGCAACTTGCGGCGGCACAACATGGATCATATCGAACCCACGGGTAACTTCGCCGTCGGCGGTCTGGAAGGTGGCCTGCTGCGTAGGGCCATCAACCGCCACCAGATTGCTGCCGAGCGCGAGATCGATACCGTATTTCTCGACATATTCCATCAGAGCGGGGACATAATCGGCAACGCCAAACAGCACCGCGCCGGCATTGCGGAATTCGACTTCGATGCGGTCAAGCACCCCTGCGCGCCGCCAGTGATCGCAGGCGAGATACATCGCCTTTTGCGGCGCACCTGCGCATTTGATCGGCATGGGCGGCTGGGTGAAAATCGCCCGGCCTGCCTGCAGGTTCTGGATAAGGTGCCAAGTGTAAGGCGCAAGATCATGGCGATAATTCGAGGTGACGCCATGCTGGCCGAGGGTTTCGGTCAGCCCTGCTATTTTCTCCCACGCAAGGCGAATGCCGGGGGCCACCACCAGCGCATCGTAAGTTACGGTGCTGCCATCGGCGAGCGTCACCTGATTGTCGTCAGGCTGGAAGCTGCTCGCGGACTGTTTGATCCATTTCGCGCCCTTGGGAATCACGCTTTTCATCGGACGCATCGTGGTGGCGACATCGAACACGCCGCCGCCCACCATCGTCCAGCCCGGCTGATAGGCGTGGGTCTCGGACGGCTCGATAATCGCGATATCGAGACTAGGACGCCGCTTCAGCAGCGAAGCAGCGGTGGCAATCCCCGCGGCGCCGCCACCGATGATTGCAACGGTGTGCTTGTGGTTCATGATTGTTCCCTCCTTCGGGTCCTCAGGCAGGCTTATCCACGAGACGCACCAGCATCATTCCAGCCAGCATGGCGACCAGAAAAATCGCGGCAGAGGGTGCATCAATCGCGAGCGCAGCAAAACCGGGGCCCGGACACAGGCCGGCAATGCCCCAGCCAATCCCGAACAGCGCCGAACCGCCGATCAGTCGCGGTGTCAGATCAGTGCGGCTGGGAAGCGCAAATTGGCTTGCAAACAGCGGATGCTGCATCCGCTTCTGGACGAGCCAGGCAATCGCCATCACCAGCACCGCGCCGCCCATCACAAAGGCGAGCGTAGGATCCCACGCGCCGAACAGGTCAAGGAAACCGCGCACCCGTGCAGGATCAGTCATCCCACCCAGCGCAAGCCCGGCACCAAAGATCGTGCCGCTCGCGAGCGCCACCACAGTTTCGCGCATCATGGCAGCACCTCGATACCCAAAGCGTTCATCGCAGCGACCGTGGCAAAGCCTGTCGCCATGAAAGTGGCAGTCGCAACCAGCGAGCGTTGTGACAGGCGGCTCATGCCGCACACGCCATGTCCGCTGGTGCAGCCACTTCCCAGCCGCGTGCCGAGGCCGACAATCAGCCCGGCCACCGCCAGCAGCAGCGGCGAGGCAAATTGTGGCGTGGGCGCGTCGGTCAGCAGAGCGACCATCAGCGCGCCAAGCGGCAGACCGACAAGAAAGGCGAAAGCGGCGCTGCGCGGCATCGCACCATCGCCAATCGCAAAGGCGCGCGCGGCAATGCCAGAGACCCCGGCAATCCGCCCCGCCCCCAGCAGCATCAGTGCGGCGGCAAGACCAATCAGCACGCCGCCCGCCAATCCGGCAAGGGGCGCCGCGTCCGGAAAAGCGGAAAGGCTCATACGGCGTTCACCGGGATCTTGAGATATGTGATGCCGTTGTCGTCAGGCGGCGGCAGATGGCCTGCGCGCATGTTCACCTGCACCGACGGCAGGATCAGGCGCGGCATATCGAGCGTGGCATCGCGTGCCTCGCGCATGGCGACGAATTCGTCCTCGGTAATGCCATCATGGGCGTGGATGTTGCCGGCCCGCTCAGCCGCAACGGTGGTCTCCCAGACATATTCGCTGCGCCCCTTGGGCAGATAGTCATGGCACATGAACAACCGGGTCTCAGGCGGGAGCGAGAGGATGCGGCGCAGCGAGCGGAACAAGGTGCGCGCGTCCCCTCCAGGGAAATCGGCACGCGCGGTGCCGTAATCCGGCATGAACATGGTGTCGCCCACGAACACGGCCTCACCCACGACATAGGCGATGCAGGCAGGCGTGTGGCCGGGCACATGCATCACTGTCACCGGCAGGGTGCCAATGGTAAAGGTATCGCCATCCTTGAACAGCACATCGAATTGCGAACCATCGCGCGCAAACTCGGTGCCCGCATTGAAGAGCTTACCGAAGACGTTCTGCACCTTGGTGATGTCGGCCCCGATCGCAATCTTGCCGCCAAGCCTTTCCTGAAGATAAGGCGCAGCCGAAAGGTGATCGGCATGGGCATGGGTCTCCAGCAGCCACGTCACTTTCAAATTGTGTGAATTGACATAATCGATCACGGCATCGGCCGAGGTGGTCGCAGTGCGGCCTGAGTTCGGATCATAATCGAGCACCGAATCGATGATTGCTGCCTCCAGAGTCGCGGGATCATGCGCAACATAGGTAACAGTGAAAGTCGCCGGGTCGAAAAAGGCCGCGATTTCGGGGCGCAGCGCGGGATTTGCGCGCGCCGCTTCGACCTGAGAGGTCGCAGCCGCCAGCACGGTGTCGGGATTACTCATCGGACTTTCTCCAATTCACTTTCATATATCGTGTATATGTATTGCATTTCTGGAGTCAAGTGCTAGGGGGAAGGCATGGACACTCAGACACCCTCACCTCGCACCGGCCTCAGGATCGGCGATACGGCTCCCGATTTCGAGGCCCGCAGCACCATTGGCCCGGTGCGGCTCTCAGCCTTTCGCGGGCGCTGGCTGGTGCTGTTCTCCCACCCCGCCGATTTCACGCCGGTGTGCACCACCGAATTTGTCGCGCTCGCCCGCGAGGCCGGCGCGTTCGAGCAACGCGGCTGCGCGCTCATGGCGCTGTCGGTCGACAGCCTGTTCTCGCACTTCGCCTGGCTGCGCCTTATCCGCGATCGTTTTGGCATCGAGGTGCGCTTCCCCATCGTGGAAGATCCGACGCTGGTGATCGGACGCGCCTACGGCATGGTTTCACCCGCCGATCATGACAGCGCAACAGTGCGCAGCACTTTCTTTATCGATCCCACAGGCACGATCCGCGCAATGACCTGCTATCCCGCCAATCTGGGCCGCTCGGTGCCCGAGATGCTGCGAATTATCGACGGTCTCCAGGCGATCGACGCGAGCAACGGCCTTGCGCCTGCAAACTGGCAGCCGGGCGATGCCCTGCTTCAGCCCGCCACCCAGTCGCTCGACGAGGTCTTTGCGGCGAACGAGGCTAGCGACTGGTTCCTGCGCGAGAGCGCTCCTGCAAGCACGGAGACCCACTGATGCGCGAGCCTGCTGGCGAAAATGCGTTGGTCGAACAGTTCAAGGCGCTGGCCCATCCCTTGCGACTGAGGATTCTCGAAGCGCTCGCCCAGTGCGAACGCAATGTCGGCGAGATTGAACAGGCTACCGGCATCGGCCAGCCTGCGCTGTCTCAGCAATTGGGCGTGCTGCGCAAAGCGGGGCTTGTCGAGACCCGCAAGGAAGCGAAGCTGGTGTTCTACCGCCTTGCGCCAAGCGAGCTGGGCGAATTGTCCGCCGTGCTGGCGGCGCTGGCGCCATCAGAACCGTGCCCCACGCCAGTTCCGGCATCCGCCCCCTCGCCCGCGCCCGGCGTCGCCCATTTCGCGCGCCTTTCCTGAAAGCCCCCCACCATGACCGATCCTGCACCCCCAAAGGCAACCGAAGCCCTTAAAGGTGAAGACTGGGCAGGCGAGATGGGAATCAAATGGCTCAGCCATCTTGACCGGTTCGAAGGGATGATTGCACCGATCGGAGAAGCCTTGCTGGCGCGCGCGGGCCTTCAGTCGGGTGAGCGGGTCATTGATCTGGGCTGCGGCGGCGGGGCGACGACCCGCGCGATTGCGGCTGCGGTCGCGCCGACCGGCGAAGCATTGGGGCTCGACATCTCGCCCGATCTGGTGCGCGAGGCTGCCGCGCGCGCCGCGGCCGAGGGGCTCGCCAATGCGCGCTTCGTATGCGGCGATGCGGCCACCACGCAGCTTGATGGCGCGCCTTATGACCGGCTGTTCTCGCGTTTTGGCTCGATGTTCTTTGCCGAACCACACGCGGCTTTCCGGCACCTCCACACCCTGCTCAAACCCGGTGCCCGGATCGACCTTGCTGTCTGGGCTCACCCGCGCGACAACCTGTGGATGATGGAGATGATGGGCGTCGTGCGCGCGCACATCGAAATCCCCCCTGCGGTGCCCCGCGCACCAGGTCCGTTTGCCTTTGAGGATCTTGATTACCTTGGTGAAGTGCTCACCGCGGGGGGCTTTTCCGGGATGGATGTTGACGCCTTTATCGGCCATCAGGCAGTGGGCGGGCCGGGCGCTGGGCCCGACGAAGCGGCCGATTTCGTGCTCGGCGCAATGGCCGTGGGCCGGGCACTTGCCGAACATGGCGAAGCGGTGCGCGCTGCGGCCCGCGCCGATCTGGTGCGACTCTTCACCCGGCACCACGTAGCAGGGCAAGGCGTCATGATGGGATGCAAGGCATGGCTGGTGCGCGCACAGGCCTGACGCCCGGCAGCGCAGACCGCTTCAACCTGTCGGGCAGCCTTGCCGCAATCGCCACGATGCACGGGAAGGAGAAAGTGCTTGCCCCTCTGCTGCGTGATGGGCTTGGCGTCGCATGCCGCGTGCCTGACGGCCTCGACACCGACCGCTTCGGCACCTTCACCCGCGAGCGGGCGCGCGAGGGGACTGCGCTTGATGCTGCCCGCGCCAAGGCCACTGCCGCGCTTGATCTGATGCCTGAGGCACGCATTGCGATTGCCAGCGAGGGCAGCTTCGCCCCCCACCCGCAATTCCCCTTGGCTCCGATGGGCCGCGAATTGGTACTTTTGATCGACCGCGCAACCGGCATCGAAATTGCCGGCCATGATGCAACACTCGATGTACGCTATGCCCATGCAATCGCGCGCTCGGTGGCAGAGGCCGAGACCTTCGCCGCGCGCATCGGCTTTCCCGAACACGCGCTTATCGTGATGGGTTGCAACGGCGAGGATCCCGCCCCCGAACTCGCGCTGGCCAAGGGCATCACCCGGCACGAGGCGCTCGCTCAAGCTGTCAGGCATGCCATCGCCTTGAACGGCGCTGCCTTTGTCGAAACCGATATGCGCGCGCACCTCAACCCTACCCGTATGGCGGCCATTGCGCGCGCAGGCCGCGATCTGGTGCGCCGCTATCTGAGCAGTTGCCCGGCCTGCGGGCAGCCCGGCTTTGCGGTCATGCAGCGGATTTCAGGCCTGCCGTGCAGCTGGTGCGGCACGCCAACCGCGCTCGCGCTGGCTGAAGTGCTCACCTGTTCAGCCTGCGGCCACAGCGAAGAGCGCCCCGCAAGCGGTCGGACGAGCGCCGATCCGGGCCATTGCCCGAACTGCAATCCGTGACGGCTCAGGCATCCCGCCCCAGCTTGCGCGGATAGCTTGAACGGTCAAGAGTTCTGCGGCAGTGATTGCTCTCATGACTGACACCGTATCATCAACCGTCCTCATCACCGGGGCCTCATCAGGCGTCGGGCTGTGGACCGCTCATGCGCTGGCAAGCCGCGGCTGGCATGTCATCATGGCCTGCCGCGATCTTGCCAAGGCAGAGCGTGCCGCAGCCGAGGTTGGGATTGATCCGGCCCGGCGCACGCTGATGCCGCTTGATCTTGCGGATTTTGCCAGCGTGCATGCGCTGGCGGCAAGCACCCGCGACTGGCTTGGCGCGCAGGGCCGCAAGCTTGATGCACTGGTTCTCAACGCCGCTGTCTATCTCCCGCGCGCCGAAGAGCCGCAGCGCAACGCGCAAGGTTATGAATTATCGGTGGCGACAAATTATCTGGGCCATTTCCTGCTTGCAAACCTCTTGCTTGATGAACTCGCCAAGGCCCCTGCCCCGCGGCTTGTCACGCTGGGAACGGTCACTGCCAATTCGGAAGAGTTCGGCGGCAAGATTCCGATTCCCGCACCGGCCAATCTGGGCGAGCTGGCGGGCTTTGAGGCAGGCTTTCAGCCGCCGGTTGCGATGATCGATGGCAAGGCCTTCAAGCCGGGCAAGGCTTACAAGGATTCCAAGCTTGCCCTGATGATGATGAGCCGAGAACTGCACGCGCGTTATCATGCCAGCACGGGCATTGTCTTTGCGACACTTTATCCCGGCTGCGTCGCCGATACGCCGCTGTTCCGCCACGCGCCCAAGGCTTTCCAGACGATTTTTCCGTGGTTTCAAAAGAATATCACCAAAGGCTATGTCTCGCAGCCGCTGTCGGGCGAGCGGGTGGCGCAGGTGGTGGCCGATCCCGCCTTTACCCGCTCAGGTGTCCACTGGAGCTGGGGCAACCGCCAGAAGCCTGGCGCAGAGGCTTTCGCCCAGCCGCTTTCGGCCAAGGCGGAAAATGCGCGGCGTTCGGCCCGGCTATGGGATCTGAGCTGCGGTCTGGTCGGGCTCGAGCCTGCGCGCGCGAACGAGGCAGCCTGATCGGGCAATCCTGATTGAGGATATCTGCAATCTTATGGAGCAAAAAAACCAAACCTGACTGCGAGCATCGAAAGCTCGCTTCGCCTCAGTCAGGGCAGCTCACTTGCAAGCTTGCCGATGCGGAACCCATGCTCGGTCGGCCTGAACTTCCCCTCGCCAATCTCTTCCATCAAGCCCCGTTCGACCAGGATGGCTACAATGTGAGCGAGAGGCACTGTTGGGCTGTAAACTTCAAGAAGGCCATCATATCTGACTTGATCTCCTTGCAGTTTGATATGCGTGCAATGAGCATTCGCCTTGCTTTTTAATTTTGGGCTACCTTCCATCGAGTCATAGCAAGTTTCAAGGATGACACGCCCCTGAATGGGAAGATCATCATGAATGCTCATGCTGTCCGATTTACTAGGCATTGTAGGTTCCCTTCGATTTCTTTGACTCTTTTAAGACGTGATATCGAAAGATCCAAAGCAGGTTATCTTCTGCTTATGAGCCGGCAATCATCCGCGTGAAAAGTCTTTCCCACCGCGTTGCATAATCTTCAGGTATATCGGCAGGACCCTTATCGAGCAAAGCTTGCTTGACCCGCATGGCCAGCGCCACCTTCCAGCCTACTTCGAGTTCGAGCTGCTCCTGTTGAGCCCATGTTTCAATCTGCCCGATGATCGGTTGGCCAGCCTGCATTTTCTCCGAAAAGGGGTTTTCCGCAGTGCGGTATAGCCTATCGACAGCAGCGCCAACTACCTCGTGAGGAATCAGATCTTCGACCTCCGATCCAGTCACACCCGTGTATTCATCAATCGAAATCAGACGATCAGTCGCTCCGGCATACAGTTCTGAGGAAAGCTCTTTGGCCACCCTTTTTCCGGGAGCATCCCCATCAAGAACGATAAAGGGCAATTGATCGTCCCTGCCAGTGAGAATACCGGCAACCATCTTAGTGTTCTTTGTTCCTCCGGCAGGAGGAAACACGAATTCGCGTGAAGGCTTGATTCGACCTGAAGAGACGAGCAGCGTTTTTATAGCAGTAAGATAATGCTGGTCTGATGCACCTTCAACGATCACAGGCTCGCAGCCTATCAGCAGGCTTTCCGCTACACTCAGGCCAAGCGCGGAACTAACCGCATAGGAGGCTCCTCGTTGTTTCTCCGAACCTTGACGCAGATCCGCTGTAGCCTGCGTGGTTCCCTTATCGTCGACGTAGACCTTCCGTGCCCGATCAAGCCTGTCTGCATGAACCAGGAAGGGCGAGTGAGTGGTGTAGATAATCTGGTTCGTTGTTGCCAAATTATCGAAAAATTCTGAAAGATCATGTTGGGCAAGAGGATGTAACGATAATCCAGGTTCATCTAGAAGAAGCACTGCATTTTGGTGCTCTCCCTCTTCACTCTCGACCAAGAAGACGAGGTAGAAGCTAAGAAACCATTGAAGGCCAGTGCTTCGACCTTCGAGCTCTACTTCAGCTGGCCTACGTTCATCTGCAACCCAAATTCTGAAATGATTGCCGTCAGCTTCGAAGCGGAAGCGATAATCACCTTGCTTCCACCACTCTTTGAACTTCTCGGTCAGCGTTGTGCCAGCCGACTGCAGAAGAATAGAACGCTCACGCTTACGCTCGGCTACCTGCTCGATCTCCTCTTGCGTAGGGTGACGGCCAGCACCCGTAATGCTGATTTCATCCTTCCCGAGTTCGAGGATCTCACCTGGCTTCAGGCGAACAAAGCTAAAGAGGACGCGTAAAGTCCTTGCCTTCGCGGCCTCCTTTTCGCCTAGATCTTCTCTCTCAAGGTTTTGAACCACGTGAGGAAGGTAAATCTCGGAATCTAAATTACCGTAATTCGAGTAATAAACGAACTTTGGAATTCGATTTACGACAGATTTGAATACTGCATCAACCTCGCCGGGCGCTGGTTTTGATAGTTCTCTTGCTAAGCCATCTATTTCTCTGGCAATTCGCTCAAGCCGAGGGAAAATACTACTAGATTTGGCTGGGTTATCCGGCGTCAGTGCACGCAATTGACCTGAAAGAGCTTCAAGATCCGTTGCCGAAAGCCTCCTCTCTGGCAAATTCAAAAGAAGTTCCTGAAGGCCTGCAATCAAGAGTTTCTTCGATTCTTCCTCAGTGCGAAGCGGGGTCATCCCATCTATTTCGGACATTCCTGTTCGAACGAGGTTTTCGATATCGTTCGGCGATACATCCTCAGGATGTGAATGCCTCGGGAATTCGACGGCATACCCGCCGTCGTAATATCTAGTGACCCGCACAACTTCGGCTTCTTCGGCCGTCATACCGGTTAGGCTTGCCAATCTAGATGCAAGCGAACCTGTGGAGAATTCAGCCGATATAAATGCGAAGTTTTCAGGGTTTTGTCGGATTTCGCCAAAACGAGTTTTTGGATAATCAGATGTCGGGCGAATATCGCCCTCTCTGGCAGGGTTCAACTTCCAAAGAGGAAGTAGAAGATTTGACTTCCCAGATTCGTTGACGCCGATAAACGCGGTAACATCGTCCGTATCTATCCAGCCGCTGTCGGCAACGGAGCGGAAGTTGGTCACCTTGTATCGTAGCAATCGCATCACAACCCCCAGTCGCGTCCCTGACGTTGAGGACTATGTAGGCCTAGACCACTCAATATTCTAGATTCGCTTGGGAAAAACCCACACTTTCGCGACCAGCGTGATCTTTATTGAGGACGAAATCAACGACCCAAGGAGATTCCGCGTAAGCACCTTTCAGACCAATTCCTCAGCTGAGATGACCGTGTCGTAAAGGCCGACATCCGCGCCCCGATGCCGATTGATCCCGGTATAGGAGAGGCTGGAGTCCTCGTAGCGCTTGAACTTGTATACCGCGTCGTTCATCAGGGCACTGTTGAATACCCCGAGGCTTACGAGGAGTTCGAAGTCTCGGATTGTCAGGCCCGTGACCTTCTTGAACAGCCCTGGCTCCAACTGCGTGATCACGTCCCTGAGCGAACGCTCACGGTGGTCGGTCAGATACATGAAGATCGGGATGCGCGTCGCAAATTTGATGAGTTTGTCCTGGATCTCCTTACGAATGCTTTTGTATTCCTTTTCTTCCTTCGTGAGCTGATTCTTTTCCTTCGTTGACAAGTCTCGCTCGTTTGCTTTGGCCTTTGCCTTTTTAACGGATTCCGACTTGTTTATGATTGTCTCAATCTCTTGGTTGAGATTGCGGAATCCCTCGATCCTCATCAGAGCATCCATGGCTTCCTTGTTGTTCATCAGGCGCTGCAGGGTGTTGTTATCAACATTCACCAACAGAGCGCTTTCCCAACGCCGTGCAAGCAGAGTAGCCGTGGTTCCGCTCATCGCCATATCGAGGACGCCGGCGGCATCGATCTGCTTCATGGAGCTGCCATCGTAAGCAAGCACGGGCAGGAAGTGGATGAACTCCTCGACCTTCTTTTCCGGGTTTGCTTCCTCCACGTTTAGCCGGCAGCTGTAGTCTGCAACCTGCTTGAGAGCCCTGTTCGGTGCGAAATCGAATACGTAGCATTCCCGCTTCACGATCTCGCGCTTGTTCGGTGAAACAGAGTCGGGGTTTTGCACTACCCAGGGCGTCTGAACGCGGAATGCGGCTTGGAAGTAGCTCTCCGGGCTGGAGATGTTGCGGAGCATCAAGATGCCCGTCCAAGGCTTCACAGAGACGCCCGTGGTGAGCTTACCACAGGACAGCGTGATGGACTTCGATTTGAGGGGGTCCTCCATCGCGTCCAGCACTGGATCGAGAGCAGCCATGCCGATCCCCGCCTTGTTTCCTGCGCAAACGATGACGTTGTAATCATGATAAAAGCGGTTCTGCCGCTCCGCCATCAGGTTTTTCATAGCATGGCAGGCGGCCACCGACGGAAGATACCAAAACGTGTGCGACAGGAGGCTGAGCAATCGTGCGTCCGAGAATGGCATCGGCGGCTTTTCCCTGCCCAGACGGAGATCATCGACCGTCGTATCCCGGTAGGAGCCACGGATCAGATCTAACCAGCTCTGGACCTCGTCCTTGTATTTGAACTCGGCATGTTCACCCTCTCCTTCAGCGGAGAAAAATACGTTTAGGTCGAATTCGTCGAACTCGCCCTGCATGGCGATCTCACGGATCGCGGCGGGTAGCTGATAAGTCAGCATGACCATGCGCGGCAGCGACTCGTAAGGGTTATTCTCACCCTGCCATTGTTCCTTGGCTCGCTGCTCGTCCGAGTAGGTCCAGTTGTAGATTTGCTCCTCGATGAACTCGCCGGATGCGATCGCCCGGAAAGGCGTCCCGGACAGGTAGAGATACGCGCCCGTGGTAATCGGCATGTTCTCTTCTGAAAAATATTCGAGGCCTTCACCCTCGCCGAACTCGATTTCGCGCCGTCCTTCCGCCTCGAAAAGCTCTTTCGCGTTTTCGCGCCAGGCGCCATAATGGTATTCGTCGAAGATCACGCAGTCCCAGTTGGTCGCGTGAACCCATTCGTTCTTCGCTTTTATGCCGCCTGCGGAGTTCTTGCCTAGGAAGTCCTGGAAGGATCCGAAGCAGACTATTGGACGACTCATATCGATGTCCGCCTCCGAGAGGCCTCCGCGCGATACGAATTGCCATCCTTCGAAGTCGATATGACTCTTGAGATCTTCCTCCCAGGCATTCTGCACTGCGGGCTTGAAGGTGAGAACCAGCACCTTCTTCCAGCCCATTCGCTTGGCGAGCTGATAAGCAGCAAAAGTCTTCCCGAAGCGCATTTTGGCATTCCATAGGAAGTGGGGTGTCTGGTTGGATCCCTCCTCCTTGAAGCTGGTGAAATAGCGCGCCGTCTTTTCAACCGCAGCGGCTTGCTCTGGACGCATCTTGAAGTCCAAGGTCCGGCTGTCGTTGTTGTCAATGCCCTCGCGCAGAGCTAGAATCGCCGCGCGGACATCGGCTACTTTGCATTCGAACCATTCGCCAGCTGGGTTTCGAAAGCCCTTCTTGCGCAGGTGGCGGTGCACATCATGGTCTGTGAATGACCTGCCATCACTGGCGAGTGCGCTTTCCTCGAGCACGATCTCATAAGGAAGCGCGCCAGGCCGTTTGGTGGGATATTGCTGCGCCACCCGCTCCTCCACGCTACGCGCGGTGAAGCCGACCTTGAGCATGCCGTCGTATGCCGGGCTCTTGTCCCGATAGGCGTAAACTTTGGGCTCGATATCGGGCTTTGGAGGGAAAAAGGCGTCAGCCATCGGTCAGGTCCACCTCAAGCGGCCGAATCATAGACTCGATGAAAGCTATTTCCTTCTCGTCGAGGCCATACTTTTCGTAGAGTTCGTCATCGGTCCATATCTTGTCCCACTTCTGCATAGGAACGAAGGTGTAGACTTTCCGTGTCGTATCTTGAGATGGCTTATGGAGTAGGATTAAAAGCCGTGTCAGTTTACAGGAAAGATATGACAAGGCACTAGTCGCCTCTTCCTTGGTATCGAAGGGTCCAATGGCGAGATATGTCTCCGATGATATCGTTCCAGGTTCACCAAGAAACGGTGTGCTGATAATTCGGTGCGGGTATGTATCCCTGTTCCCCGTTCCGGGTGCGGCTCTGCCCGTATAGATTTTCCATTTGTCGATGTATTTCCTACCGGACGTCACTTCGCTCCTTTTCACGAAACCCGATCCGCCATTTTGGTAGATCTTTAGATCATCCTCTTGAGACTTTCGGCTGCGACCCTTAAAGGTCGTCGATAAGCCAAAGGGCTTTCGTGAGCTGACCAGCGAATCGAACCGCTTTTCCTGAGGAATAGACAGGTGGTTATCCTGTCCCGTTTCCACTTGAACCACCTTTTTGAGGATCGACAAACCATCGTTGAAGCGGATGAACACATCAGCCCCATCCTCGAGTAACTTCCTTCTCACTGGCTCTGCCGAGACCCCGTTGAGATGGGTCGTAACTTCGCAGTCACCCGGATTATCGCGATCCCACAGGAAGATGCAGATACCTCCTTTTAGACCGACGCCAGGAAACACATCGGACGCACTCAGGTAATCCTCGATCTTCCGAATACGAGTATCTGACAGCATCGTTTCGCGGAAGTCGTCCAGACCCTTTCCTCCCGCGAACCAACGCGCGGGAATAATCATGGACAGATATCGCGGATTGAGCTTCTTCGCCTGGTCTACGAACTTCTGGTAGATCGGCGCTGCACTCGTTCCAAACCCAGAGTCGGCGAGCTGATACGGGGGGTTGCCGACGATGACATCGAACTTCATGTTGAAAATCTCTTCCGGATGATCAGTGTGAATTAGCTGATAAGCGTGGGTCTCGAGTTCTGCTCCACGATCGAACGCTTCCTTGCTTGCGCCGCAGAACCTGCAACGTCCCCCTTCCCAGGAGTGCTCGACTTTTTCAAAAATGATGTTCCCTTCAGGACCCTCGAACTCAGTGCAGACCGAATAAGGGCCGTTCGCGTTCTTCGAGCAGTAGACCGAGCGGCGGGCCAGCAGAGCGGTCAATTCGGTAATTGCAATTCCGAACAACTGGTTTTTGAAGATGTGGTTCACGCGCTCCTGCTCATCCGGGAAATCGCTCTTCAATCCCTCGATCAGGCGCTTGGCAATTTCCCGAAGGAATACACCTGACTTGGTGACGGGGTCGAGGAACGTGGCGGTCTTGTCTGACCAAAGGCTCTCAGGAAGCTGGTCGAGCATCTCATTGACCAATTCTGGCGGCGTAAATACTTCATCATTGCTCAGATTGGCCAAGCAGCTCAGAACATCAGGATTGTAGCTGATCTCAAGCATCTGCGACCTCGGCGAGCTTCAGATAATGGGTCAAGGGAAAGTCTCGCACCGGCTTCGGGATAAAGGCCTCCTCCCCAAGGTCCGAAAAGAGGCTAGGGCCCTCCATCGGCTGATAGACGAGAAGATGAGCAAGCGAATAGTCGCGCCGCTTCACCAGACTGCCGTTCACGGGTGACCACTCGGAAAATACGATCGGCTCAGGCGTTTTCCCCGCGGTCTTCATCGTGAGAGCGTCGCCACAAATGATATTGCGCTCAAGGACGAATTTCGCCGACATTCGGCATTCAGGCCGGCACTTGTCTCCGAAATGCTTTGAATAAACCTTATCGAAATAATCGAACAGGCGATCGCGGCATTCGGCTACATTGTCTTCGAGCAAATCTACGCCATAGATCGAACCCAGAGCAACGATCGAGTATCGTTCGAAGTCCAATTGGCTCTTGCCATACCGGCCCGCGACGATCGCGAGTTTGCGCCGGAGCACTTCAATGAGGAAGTTTCCCGATCCACATGCGGGCTCGAGAAATCGGCTGTCGATACGCTCGGTTTCGGGCTTCACCAGATCGAGCATGGCGTTCACCTCCCGATCGGCGGTGAAGACTTCACCGTGATCGGATACGCGCTGCCGCGATTTGATGATGTTCGAGATCATTCTGGCTGACCTGGTTCTTGGGGCTTTCGGGATTTTCGGGCGAGGACTTGAGCGCCGCCCTTCTGCGCGCCTTCTTCGATCGACTCGGGTATCTGGATCCACTCAACGCCCAGTGCCTTCATGCACTGCAGAAAGAAGACGATCGTAAAGCGTCCCCGCCCAACCTTGTTGCGAAGGTTTGTCTCGTTATCGGTGACGCCGATTTTCGCGAGCAGATCTGGCAAGGTCGCGAAAGATACACCTCGCCTCATCATCTCGGCTCGAACGAGGTTTTTGGCGAGTTCCTCCCAAGATTTCTCACTTGGGATATCGGGCGATTCTGGGGCGTGATCTTCCTTCATACTCAGCTTTATAGGACGCCAAAAACGAAGGGCAAAACGGAAAATTCGCGTTCAAGGAGGTGCGATTCATCACATACGATGAATTTCCCTAGACACGAGGCGTGACTCATCATATATGAGGTGCAGGACACCTCCAACGTGGCGCAGCACTTCCTTCTCTCCCCTCCGGCGATCAGCCTAACGATGGGAGAGGTGTGGACGCTGACCGAGGATGAGGCACACGAGAAGCTAAAGGCTATCCGGTGGCCGGACGGCATTCCGACTTGTCCGGTCTGTGGTTCCAAGCAGTCGTGGAAGGTTGGTGAGCGCAAGTGGAAGTGCCGGGGTAAGCGGATCGATCCCAAGACCGGCAACGAGCGCTGGTGCTACTACCAATACACCATCACCACCCAGACCCACCTTCATAGCCGGAAGCGTTCGCTCAAGCACATCCTCGCCGCATGCCTGAGCTTTGTGAACGGCGTCCTTGGCGCTGCTGCCCTACGTCAGCGCCGGGAGATCAAGAACTCCTACAAGACCCCCTTCGTGTTCCAGCACCGTATCCGGGCGGCGATCGACACGGCGAACCAAGCAGAGATGGCGGCAGGCCCCTTCATGGAAGGGGAAGTCGAGGTCGATGGGATGTTCGTGACCGGACGTAAAGTAAAACAATCGAATCCGATCATGGATGACAAAGAACTGGAAAAGTTCTTTGACGACTACCGCAAGACGCACACAGCATTAGTCGTTGTTCGCGAAAGAATGGCTAATGGCTGCAACAAGCCGGGGAAGGTCCGAACGATCCACGTAGACAAGGAGGGGGACGCGATCCCCTTCATCCGCCGCGTGGTCAAGCCTGGGTCCACTGTCCATACTGACTACAGCACGCAGTATCTGCCGATGCGGATGTTCTTCAAGCATCAGCGCGTGAACCACAGTAAAACCTACAAGGATGGTGACGCTTGCACCAACCAAGCCGAAAGCTTCTTCGCGCGGGTGCATGCGGCAAAGGAAGGCGTCTACCGCTCATGGCGGAAGAGATACGTCGGCTGGTATGGAGCTGAATTGGCTTGGAGAGAGGAAAATGCCCGGACCCCCAACGGGGAGCAGGTTGACCTGATCCTGAAAGCGCTGCTGCAGATCGGCCGATCGCCCATTGCGGGCTACTGGCAGCAGCACGAGGACAGGGTGCCCTTCTGATCGTCAAACCGGAGGCTTGGGCACCTCCGTCTCGTCGATCGATTTGACCTTCCATCGCGAAGGCCGGCCTCCCACGTTCTCGATGTGATCCTTGGCCTTGCGAAGGCTTTGATCCAAATTGTTTCGAACGCGATCGAGCAGGTCTCCGTCCGTCGGATCACCTCCAAGCCGAGCAATCGTCAACTTCGACAATTCCAGTGTCGAAATCGGTTCCTCTAGATCGCGGATAACGTCGAAAGCCGTAGCTGTCAGCAACCCGTGCTCATACGGCAGGACCTGCTTGTTCGTCATCTGAGGCTCGACAGTGTTCGGATCCCATCCGGAAACAAGCTCGAACATTATCGTTTCGGTCGCCTGGGTCAGTTCATCCAGCTTCGCCAGCCGCTGCTTCTTTTCTTCGAGGCATTCTATCGCCTCTTCAATCTTCTTAATGTCTTTTTTGAGCTGGATCCGCTCGCCAAGCCACCGGGCGTATTGCCGCTGTAAGCCAATTTGGTAGTTCGAGATTGCCATCCTACAATTCGGATAGCTGCCCAATTCCGATTCGCAAACAACCGACTACTTGGTTTTTTTGCTCCATAAGATTGCGATATCTGGCGGAGAGGGTGTCCGCCCAATTGAAAGAAAAAATGTATGTTCTTCAACAGTTTAATTATGCGGGGCCAGCTGCCACCCACAATCTTACCCACACTGGGCGGCGAGGCTCTTGAGTGTCGTTGATTGTCGCTTCTTCAAGGTCGGACGATAGTCTTCTGCACATCTGGTTCCCGGCGCACTTCAAAGCATCCTAATAGCTTTCGGGTGCCTGGCTGTAGATTTCCGTTGAGATTTGACCCGGTGTTTTCATTGAGAAGTGACCCGGGTTGTTGGTAGCTATGTCCGCTCGGATTAGGGTTTGTTCAAGGGCTGGACACTCTCCTTTTTGGTTTTGTGCTGCGCGGCGGATGCCTTGAACCGGAAGCTGTCATTGCCGGTTTCGAGGATATGGCAGTGGTGGGTCAGCCGATCGAGGAGCGCGGTTGTCATCTTGGCATCACCGAACACGCTGGCCCATTCGCTGAAGCTCAGATTGGTGGTGATGACCACGCTGGTTCGCTCGTAGAGCTTGGATAGCAGGTGGAACAGCAATGCCCCGCCTGACGGACTGAACGGCAGATAGCCCAGTTCATCGAGGATGATCAGGTCAAGCCGCAGCAGACGTTCTGCGAGCTGGCCAGCCTTGTTCTGGGCCTTTTCCTGTTCGAGCGCATTGACGAGGTCGACTGTGGAGAAGAACCGGACTTTCTTGCGATGATGCTCGATTGCCTGGACGCCGAGCGCTGTGGCGATGTGGGTTTTGCCGGTTCCCGGGCCGCCGACGGCGACGACATTGTGCGCTCCATCGATAAAGTCGCAGCGATGCAACTGGCGCACCATGGCCTCATTGACCTCGCTGGCAGCAAAATCGAAGCCGGCCAGATCCTTGTAGGCGGGGAACCGCGCGGCCTTCATCTGATAGGCGATCGAACGCACCTCACGCTCGGCCATCTCGGCTTTGAGCAGTTGGGACAGGATCGGGACTGCAGTGTCGAACGCAGGTGCCCCCTGCTCCATGAGATCGCTGGCCGCTCCGGCCATGCCATACATCTTGAGGCCGCGCAGCATCACGACGACAGCCGCGCTGGCAGGGTCATGACGCATGGGCTGTCTCCTTTGCCCGCAGCGTATCATAGCGCGCCACATCGGCTCTGGGCTCGCTCATCAGCGACAGCGCCTGCGGAGCGGCGATAGGATCGGGGCCGGCGGGCTTTCCGTCGACCAGGCGGTGCAGCAGGTTGAGAACGTGGGTCTTCGTGGTAACGCCTGCCTCAAGTGCCAGCTCGACTGCGCACAGGACCGCCTGCTCGTCGTGCTGAAGCACCAGCGCCAGGATCTCGGCCATTTCCTTGTCGCCGCCGGGGCGCTTCAGCAGCTGCCCCTGCAACTGCCTGAAGGCATCGGGCATCTCGGTGAACGGGGCACCGTTACGCAGGGCACCGGGCTTGCGCTGGATCACCGCCAGATAATGCCGCCAGTCATAGACCGTCTGGCCACCGCTGCGGTGAGAGCGATCAATGATCCTCTCGTGCTCACACAGGATCTGCCCCTCGGCGGCGATCACGATCCGCGCGGGATAAACCCGCAAGGACACCGGCCGGTTCGCAAAGCTGGCCGGCACGCTGTAACGGTTGCGCTCGAAGTGCACGAGGCAGATCGGTGAGACCCGTTTGGTATGCTCGACAAAGCCATCGAACAACCCGCCGAGCGGCATCAGGCTGGGCAGTTCCTCCGCATGCACCTCCGCGATGGTGCCCGGCAAAGTGCCATGCGGGATATCGGCCCATTGCGCGACGCATTGCGCCTCAAGCCAGGCATTGAGGGCATCAAGATGAGCGAAGGCTGGCATGCGCTGCCACAACCGGCGCCGGGCGTCCTGAACGTTCTTCTCAACCTGGCCCTTCTCCCAACCGGAAGCAGGATTACAGAACTCAGGCTCGAACAGATAATGGCTGGCCAGCGCTGCAAACCGCGCATTGACCTGTCGCGCCTTGCCAGTGCCGACCTTGTCCACCGCAGTCCTCATGTTGTCGAAGATCCCACGGTGCGGAACACCGCCCAGAACCCGGAACGCCTGCGTCAGCGCATCGAACAGCATCTCATGGGTCTGCAGCGGATAAGCCCTGACGATAAAGGCCTTGCTGTGCGCTAGCTTGGTGTGGGCCGCTTGCAGCTTCACACGCTCGCCAGCGATTACGGCCCAGTCTTCGCTCCAGTCGAACTGGAATGCCTCCCCTGACGCAAAGACCAGCGGCACGAAGGTCCCACGCC
>JBKBLW010000002.1:0-161432 GCA_046296155.1 Erythrobacter sp.
AACCAAAAAGGAGAATGTCCAACCCTTGACCAAACCCAAGTCCGAGCGGACATAGCTACCAACAACCCGGGTCACTTCTCGATGAAAATCCCGGGTCAAATCTCAACGGAAATCTACAGGCCGCGTGCTTGGCGGCCTCGAAGCTGATCTCCCAGCCACCGCCGCTTGGCTGTCCCGCATGATGTTTCCAGAATGGCGCGAAGACGTAGCGGTTGTCGAGCAGAATCCGGATTTCCTGTGGGAAGCGCCTCCATAACGCCTTGTAGATCCGCCCCTCGCTGTCGAGCCGCACCAGCGCGCGGAAGAAGTCCTCGAAACGCTGCCGCTCATTGGCGGCACCGGGTCGGCACCCTGCCCCTTCGTCCTCCTCCAGCGCACGCTCGAGATCGCCGGCATAGGCGGCGTTGAAGCCGATCCACAGCTGGATGAAGCGGGTGTCGAGATCCTCCTCCTCGCGATGTGCGCGCATGAGCCAGCTGAGCGCCCGGTGAACCCGCAAGGTGAGCGGCAAGGCAAAACCGTCCCTCAGCGCGCGCTGCTTGTCCTTGAGGCGGTCAGGGTGGAGCGGGTCGGTGGTCGGCATGGGCTCTCTCAATGCGGCAGAAGGGTATTTCCAACAAGATTTATCTCTTGTTACCAGATGCTTCCTTATAGCGCATCTAAGATGGCAGAGAGCAGCCGAAACCAAACGACCGGATTTGTCGCAGCCATGATCCAATGCCTCTTCCGCATCGGCACAGACCGATTCCCCGGAGATCATTCCTGATGCACGAAATCACGATGGCCGAACCCTCGCGCGACTTTCTCGCGATGTGGCAGGCGGCCGGTAATCACATCCAGAGCTTCTTTCAGGACGGCCTCCAAAGCTGGCTCAAGGTCGATCCGCGCCCGCCCTTTCTCGAGCACCTCTCGTTCCGGCTGGGCAACCAGGTGTTCTTCATTCGCGTCGAGGATGTTGACGAAGGCGCATCGGTGCCCGGCAATCGCGAGGGCCTGCTGAAGGTGGCCGAAGGCTGGAACGGCTATCCCTGTCTCATGCCGATGCGCCAGACCTTGCGGGGTTGGGAGCCCGATCATCCGGGCTGGGGAATGATCGATCTGCGCGACGGCAAGCGCATCAATCCCTCGATGCTCGTCACCGACGAACCCGTCGCCATGACCGACTGGGAACTCCTCGATTTCGCCGTTCAGATCGTGAGGAATGACCTCAAGGAACGCGGCTTCGAAATCATGTCCTCGCATTCCAACCCGCAGGTCGATCCGAATATCTGGTTCGTCGCAGACATGGCGAAGGGACCGGAATGGGTGGTGGTGCGCGCAGCCCGCTCTCCCGAGCGGCAAGCCGAGCGGCCCGCGAACCTCCACGCTATCGCCCGCGACGCAGCGCATATGAGCAGGTATGGCCACTTCGCGTCCGTGGGCTTTGCATCGATCGATGATCCGGAAGGCCATCTTTGGCGCGGACATGGCGCTACGATTGCCTTTGATGGGCTTGAGCGTCTGACGCAGGCGCAATGACAACACTTGAAGGAGCGACAAGTTGATGAGAACAGTGCTCGGGATCGATGCGGCATGGACCGAACGGAATGCCTGAGGCGTTGCGGTGGCTGTCGAAGATGCGAACGGCTGGAGGCTCAAGGGGGCCTGGCCCTCTGTCGCTGACTTTCTCGCCGAGGCTTATGGGCAGCCGTCACCCGAAAAACCGTCGGGAGGTGTCGGTCCGGCTAACGATCTGCTCGCAGCCGCCCGCGGACTATCGGGAAGCCTGCCCGATCTTGTCGCAATCGACATGCCGATGGCTCTCGAACCCATTACAGGGAGACGCGCGTCAGACGATGCCCTTTCGCGGGCCTATGGAGCCAAGTGGTGTGCGGCACACAGTCCCAGTAGCGCGCGCCCCGGTGCGATCAGCGATCATCTGCGACATGGATTTGCAGAGGCGGGATATGACCTGTGCATCAGGGAGATCACCACGCCCGGCCTGATCGAGGTCTATCCCCACCCGGCGCTGGTCGAGCTGTGCGACGAACCCAAGCGCCTGCCTTACAAGGTCGGCAAGATCCGATCCTACTGGCCAAAGCTTTCCCCCAAACATCGCCGAAGCCTGCTCGAGGGCGAGTGGAGCGCGATTGGAACCGTGCTCGAAGCTTATCTGCCCGGCTCAGAAGGCTTCTGGACCGGCTTCGACCTCAGCCCGGCACAGCTGAAGGCGCAGGAGGACATGATCGATGCGATCATCTGCTGCATCTGCGCCATCCGTGCGCTCGATGGCGGAGCACAGCCTTTCGCCGGTGATGACAAGTCGGCCATCTGGGTCCCGAAAGCCGACCCTGTCATTCAATCCCGCACATTGCTGCCGAAGAGCCCCTACTCCGCTCGGGCAGAGATGCGGCGCGAGGTCTGGCATGACAACATGCTCGACGACCCATACCTAGCCAAGATCATCTAGGCGTTGGGTTTGCCAGAAAAGGGCCACAATGCGGCAAGAATAGGCAGTCAGGCCTGCGCCCGATTCTTGCCAATCGATGGATGCACAGAACCGATCCTGCGGGCACAGACTGTGCCACAAATTGTGCCACAGATTGTGCGTTGACGCCGGCCCACAATTAATTCAGGAAGGTCGTCATCCGGAAAATTCCGCGGATTGCAGTGACTTGGCTTACCCCCGCTGATTGCCCGAATTAATTGGTCGGGAATCCTCTCTCCCCGACCAATTTCGGCATCTCAGCCTGTGTTTCTACACAAGGGGCAGTGGGTGAGCGGCCCCGGAGGCGAAGCTGGCTGGCGACGCGAGGGCATAATCGTCAGAACTTGGTGATCATCACCACGCCTATAAAGGCAAGATAAAGCCCGAAACAGCGGCGCAGGATCGGTGCTGGCAGATGATGCGCTGCTGCCACTCCATAGGGCGCAAACAGCACCGAGGTTGCGATCAGTGCGATCGCAGCGGGCAGATTCACATAGCCAAGCGCGCCCCAGCCCACTCCCTGCGCGCCAAAGCCGATTACCATGAAGCCGATGGTCGCAGGAATGGCGATGATCGCGCCCATGCCCGCTGCGGTTCCAATGGCCCGATGGATCGGCGCGCCGCACACCGTCATGGTGACCGTCGTCAGCGTGCCCCCACCAATGCCGAGCAAGGTGGAAAAGACCCCAAGCGCGCTCGCGATCCCGGCGCGCGGAAGCCCTGAGGGAAGCGCAGCAAAGATCGGCGCGCCCTGACGCGCCGGCATCAGGAAATAGACCGCAAAGGCCAGCACCCCGCTGCCGAAGATCATCGCAAGCTGCGCGCTGGAGACAAAGTCAGCCACAAAGGTTCCGACACCGGTACCCAGCACGACCCACAAGGCCCAGCCGCGCAGCAGCTCAAAATCCACCGAATCGCGCTTGGCGTGCGCGAGCGTCGAGCGGATCGAGGTGAAAATGATCGAGGCAAGCGAAGTGCCGACCGCCACATGCGTGATCTCGTCGGGCACCACGCCGATCAGCGGCAAGATAAAGATCAGCGCGGGGACGACCACAAAGCCGCCGCCAATCCCGAACAGGCCACCGGCAAATCCGGCAACCGCTCCGGCGGCAAGCAAAGCAGGGATGGCGAGCACAAGAGTAGGGATGTCGTTCACGCCCCAGCCATTTAATCGCCCCACCGGATTCGCCAAGAAGATTGTTACCCCAAAACACCCAAATGGCATCGAGAATATCGTGAAATTGAGCTATTTTGTAATTATATTACACTATGCTGCAAGTGCGAACGGGTTTTCTCATAACATTACGACATTTAACGCATGATATGTGTACTTTTATTACATAAACTAAGTCATTTGACGCATAAAACGAAAAATCAGTTGCGCCCTTCCTGATGTTCGGTGCTTTTTGTGACACCGCCAAAAGCCAACAAAAAAACATCACAATCCTAGTAACAGGGGCCCTCTCGATGCGCGTTCGTCACCTTCTCCTCGCTTCGCTTGCTTTTCCCATTGCTCCCATCTGCGCTCAGGATCAAACTCAGGACCAGGCGCAAGCCGTCGATGATGATGGCAAGGTTCTGGTCGTTACCGGCACCCGCCGCACTGACCGCACCGTCCTTGATAGCGCCGCGCCGGTCGATGTGTTCACGGCAGAAGACTTCCGCGCGCAACCGGCTCCGCAACTGCAAACGATCCTGCAAACACTGGTTCCCTCGTTCAATCAGCAGCGCAACCTCCTGGGCGATGCGTCTGCCTTTGTCCGTCCGCCGACGCTGCGCGGGCTTCCGTCCGACCAGATCCTCGTGCTGCTCAATGGCAAGCGTATGCACCGCTCGGCGCTGGTGCAGGTGGCAGGCGGCGCGCTCAACGCTGGCGCACAGGGCGCGGACTTATCACAGATTTCGAGCCCGGCTGTCGGCCGTGTCGAAGTGCTGCGCGACGGCGCGGCTGCGCAATACGGCTCGGACGCCATTGCGGGCGTGATCAATATCGGCCTGCGCCGCGATACCGGCTATGAAGTCACGGCCCGCTACGGTCAGTCCTACAAGGGCGACGGGGAAGACACCCAGATCACCGCCTTTTATGGCGCCAAGCTCGGCAATGATGGCGGCTTCTTCAACATCACCGGCGAATTCATCAATCAGGAAATCTTCGATCGCTCGGTGCCGCGTCCCACCATTGCCGGCCTTGCAGCACTCGGCATTGTGCCCGATCAGCCAACCGGCAACCGCCTGGGCGGCCCGGAGAACAACGCCTACCGCGCCACGATCAACACCGAGATCCCGGCCGGTGATGCCACCTTCTATGCCTTTGCCAATTACGGCTACCAGCGCCAGGGCAATGATTTCAATCTGCGCATCCCGGTCTCGATCACCCATGATCCGATCCCGGGCCGCCCCGGCACGGCAACCACCGGTCGTTCGGTCAATCCGGTGTTCCTCGACCGGATCGGCTTTGACGCGCAGGGCCGCCCGCAATGGGATCTGAACGGAGCGACCTTCAACATCAATGATGACAACCGCTTCCCGTCCTTCCGCAATGGCTTCATTCCCTTCTTCGAAGCAACCAATGAAGATGTCGGAATCGTTGGTGGTATCAAGGGCGCAGCATGGGGTATCAATTATGATTTCTCGTTGATGTATGGCACCAACCAGATCAGATACTTCATGAGCGATACGATCAACGCCTCGCTCGGCCCGAATACGCCCACCGAATTCTACATGGGCAAGTTTGTGCAGAAGGAATTCAACTTCAACGCTGATTTCAATACCACGGCTGAAATCGGCTTTGCCGAACCCCTCTTCATCGCATGGGGCGTGGAAGTGCGGCGCGAATCCTTCGAAGTGGGTCTGGGTGATCGCGCTTCTTGGGAGGTCGGCCCGTTTGCCTCGCAGCGCCTGTTCGAATGCCGCCTGGCAGGCGTCCCCGTGCGCTGCGGCACACCAGGGGCGAGTGATCCGGTATTCGTCCGCGTGGCAACTGCCCTGCCTGGCTCGAACGGCTTTCAGGGCTTTGGCCCGGCCTCGGTTGTCGAGGGCGGCCGCAACAACTACTCCGGCTATCTCGACTTTGAAGCGACCCCGGTGGAAGGCTTCGATGTCGGGATCGCCGGCCGCTATGACTACTTCAATGACTTTGGCGGGACGTTCAACGGGAAGATCAGCGCGCGCTGGGCGATTGTCGATGAAGTGGCGGTGCGCGGAACCGCCTCCACCGGCTTTCGCGCGCCCACGCCGGGCCAGCAGTTCACCCAGAACCTCACAACCGGCTTCCCGTTCGGCTCGACCGTGCCGCTCGGCGTTCAGACCGCACGTCCCGATAGCGCAATCGGCCAATTTTATCTCGCAGAGCCTCTGAGCCCGGAAAAATCGACCAACTTCTCGGGCGGCCTCGTGGTGCAGCCTGGCAGCGGTTTGTCGATGACGCTCGATTACTACAACATCAAAGTCAAGGATCGCATCGGGATCTCGGGCCTCATCAACCCGAATATCGTCAACGCCAACGGCCTCACAGACGCGCAATTCCTGCTCGCGCAAGGCGTCGCCGAAGCAGCGGAACTGGGTGCGGTGCGCTACTTCACCAATGCTTTTGCCACCCGCACTCAGGGCGTAGACTTTGTCGCCACCCACAAGGCGAACACTGGCTGGGGCCAGTTCAACACCAGCCTTGCTGTCAACTACAACCACACCAAGGTGACCGACCGCAAGGTGATCAACGGCACACTGGCAAGCGGGCGAGTGCTCAGCAACTTCCGACCGGTTGATGATGTGCGCGTGGGCAACATCGAAAACGCCGTGCCACGTTGGCGCGCCGTGCTGAGCGAGAGCTATCGCAACGGTATCTTCGATGCGACCGCCCGTGTGAACTATTTCGGCAGCTACACCAGCTTCTTCGATCCGATCACCACGGGCATCGGTCCGACGCCGAGCGTCGGGGTGACCACACTGGAGCAGGCGCGGGCCCTCTATCCGGTGCCCTTCTCCAAGAAGTTCGGTGCCCAGATGAGCTTTGACCTCGAAGTGGGCATCACCTTCAAGGAGAATTATCGTCTCGCGATCGGCGCGCAGAACCTGTTCAACACCTTCCCCGAGCGTGAGACCCGCAACATCTTCACCTCGACAGGCGGTGCTGCCAACGGGTCAATCTACAACGATTTTGCCCCCATTGGCCAACTCGGGGGCTTCTGGTACGTCCGCACTTCGGCACGCTTTTGATCATCACGAAGTCTTGCCCCCGGCAGGGTAAGAATGCCGGGGGCGCTTTCATGGCTGATCAAGGCTCTTGCACATCCGAATTAGCGGCACCCTGACCCCTTCATGGGGGAAGGCTTCGGGCTGGCCGACCGGCGCATAGCCGCAGATCCGGTAGAGCGGCACGCCGGCAAGCGTGCTCATCAATTCACAGGTCCGAAATCCCGCCTCGCTGGCGGCCTTTTCTGACGCCGCAACAAGAGCCCGCCCCACCCCACGCCGCGCAAAGTCAGGATCAGTGTACATCGCGCGGATGCGGGCGGGCTCGCGCGCCGGATCAAGCGGCGCAGGGTCGATCAGCGCGCCCGCATGTTCGCCGCCATAAAGGGTACGCCGCCAACTCCACCCACCCACGCCCACGACCTTGTGGCCAATCATCGCACAGAAATAAGTGCCATCCTCAAGCAGCTGGGTATCTATGCCCATGAACAGGCGGCTGGCGGCTATTTCTTCCGCAGAGAGGAAACCACGTTGCAGCTGGATAATCGCGCTCTGTATGATCCGCCCGATTTCGGGCACATCGGAGCGGCTCGCCAACCTTATCGTAATCATCCGGCATCTGGCCAATCAAGATCAAGTAAACCTCAGCCCTCCGATAGTGGGGCAGGGAAACTGTTCTGTCCATGTGCATGGTGCGCACTGGTGCGACCGAGTGTGCAAAAGCAATGGGCGAGCCTCTCACGAGGCCCGCCCACGACTGATGCGCCAACCCACCTGAAATCAGAAGCGGAAGCTCGTCTGCACAAACACTTGACGTCCGCGGTTCATCGAGACCACCGCATCATCCCCGCGCGGGATGCCGAAGCCGCCCGGACCGCCCGGCGGCAGGAACGGGCGCGGCCCCGAGGTTTGGACGAACAATTCGTCGGTGAGGTTTACCCCGATCAGCGACACCCGCCATTTCCCGGTCGGGTGACCGATCGAGATATTGCCATCAAAGGTGACGTAATCATCCTGGCGGAAGTCGTTGAAGGTCTGCTGGTCGGCAAAATATTCGCCCGAATAGAGCATGTTGCCCCCCAGCTTCAGATCGAGGCTCTCGCCCAGCGGAATGGTCCAGTCAAACGCGAGGTTGCCCGAGAATTCCGGGGCACGCGGCGCAGCACGTCCCTTGATGTTAACGCCAGCCGCCGAGATGAAATCATCGGTGAACTTGGCGTCAAGATAGGTGCCATTGGCTGAGATCGTCAGCCCCTGCACCGGAGTGCGCCAGTTGAATTCAAGGTCGATGCCCTTGGTGGTCAACTGGCCCGCGTTGAGCGTGATGAACTGCACGTTGACAGCGTCGAAGTTCTGCACCTGCAGATCATCCACGACATAGTAGAACGCGGTGCCGTTCACAGTCACCCGGCGATTGTTGAACTGCGAGCGAAAGCCCACTTCGCCGCCCTTGGTCGTTTCTGACTGGAAAATCAGCGAGTCGAAATTGCCCGAGAGGGCCGCCTGGCTGAGGCTGTTGGAAGGCAGCGCCGAATTGTCGATCCCCCCCGATTTGAAGCCCGTGCGGAAGGCCGCGAACAGGTTGAGATCAGGATTGACCTGGTACTTGAGTGTCACCTCAGGCGAGATATTGCTATCGCTGAAGGGGATCGCACCCGAGAAGAACCCAGGGCGCACGAAGCCCGGACCTTGCAGCAGGGTGTGGAGGTAGGGCACCGAGATGGTCTGAACCTTGTCCTCGGTGGTCCAGCGGGCGCCGGCCACCAACTCGAGCTGATCGGTGATATCGAAAATCAGCGAGCCGAAAAGCGAATAGGCGTTGGTCTTGGTCGTGTGGATCTTGTCCCAGTCATAGGTGAAACCGGTCACCGGATCGGGTGCAATCAGCGAGATGTTGACGGCCTGCTGGGCGGTGTCGAATACGAACTTGCGGTTTTCGTAGAAGGCGCCGAGCATGAAGTTGATCGGCCCGTCAAAGTCCGAATGAAGGCGCAATTCCTGGGTGAACTGCTTGAGCTGGTTGACCGGGTCCGAACAGCCCGTGCCTTGCGCAACGCCCGGGCCATTGGTTGCCCCCAGCGCCGGCGCTACTGCCGCAACCGGAATGCCCAGCGCCGAAAATGCCGGCCCAAGGCCGCCATAGGCATAGCAATCAAAGTCGACCGCATCCATGTTGAGATAGCCGGTGGTCGAGGTCAGTTTGATCGCATCGGAAATTTGCAGGTTGGCAAGCAGGCGGCCAAAGAAGATGTCGGTCTCGCTGAAGGGCACACCATTGCGTCCGGCGGCACGCGAGGGCGTTGGTACGCCGCCGGCCAGCGCCGGGGCAGCATCGGGAAGGAAGAACCTGTTATCGCGGATGTTGCAATCATAGCCAGCCGGGATCACGACCGCCCCGTTGAGCAGCCAGACCGGATCAGCGCGGCCATTGGCACCGCAGAACACGTCCGAATGCTGCACCGCGCCGTCACCATCGTTGCGCATGTATTGCAGCTTGAGATTGGCATCGAAAATGCTGGTCGGTTTCCAGTCGAGAGTGATGCGGCCGATGAAGGTGCTTTGCCCGCGAAACGGCCCATTGGCCGAGTTCACATTCGGCTGCAATTCGACCAGCCGTTCGATATCGTTCCACTGGGCCGCAACACGAATGCCGAGGGTGTCGGTGATCGGACCGGAGATATAACCGTTCAGCAGATAGCCACGCTCTTCGAATTCGTAGTTCGCCGTCATCCCGACTTCCCAGTCGGGCGTCGGATTGGCAGATTGCAGCGCAAACACGCCAGCGGTCGCCGATTTGCCGAAATAGAGCGACTGCGGGCCCTTGAGCACATCGATCTGCTTCATGTCGAAGAAGCCCGCTTGCACCAGGCGCATGGTCGAAATCTGGACGCCGTCGAAGTCGAAGGCCACTGCGCTGTCGAAGGCCGCCGAGATGTTCGACGAGCCAACCCCGCGCAAGGAGAGCTGACCGCCCGAACCTGACCCGCCGACCTGCACATTGAGCGTGGGCACCCGGGCCGAGATCGCCCCGACGGTGTTCATCACGTAACCATCAAGCACCTCATTCGAGACCGAGGTGATGGTGACGGGCACTTCCTGCAGGGTTTCGTTCTGCCGGCGGGCCTGCACGATGATGACACGCTCGTCGGCATCGCGCGAGGTGGCACCATCGCTCGAGGCGTCTTGCGCGCTGGCCACGCCCGGCACGGCTGCCAGTACGCCCAGCGCGCCTCCGCACAAAAGCGCCTTGCGCAGTCCGCGCGAACGGACGCGAGATGCAATTCGGGCATCATGTGTGATCAACATGCTCTCTCTCCCTGTTGGCCCCCGCTTGCGCCGGGCCTCTTTCCCCAATCGTCGAGATGGATTTCCTCCACCTTTCAACTTGCGTCTAGGTGTATGGGGGGAGCTTGCGGGGCTCATCTAGCAAAAGCGTTAGGCACCCGGCAAAACTGCGACAAATTCGTCACATTGCCTCGAAAAACCGCCGATAACGTAGCGTCATTCCGCCTTTGTGCGGGGTGACTTCAGGCTGCCTTTTCCGGGCGTGGGCAATCTGCTAGCCTGCCTGCCAAGGCAATCGGAGGGGACATGACGCAATGAGAACCGCAGCCTTGTGGCTGGCAACCGCTGCGCTCGCAGGCGCGGCCATCAACCCTGCGCCAGCGCTCGCGGATGAACGCGATGAGAAGATCGGTAAGAAGGACAAGACCGCGGCGGTGCTCGGCGGGCTGGCCGCGATCGGGATCGGCATTGCGAGCGTCACCGCCAAGCATGGCGACAACCACCGCCACGACAGCCAGTGGGACGGGAATCTCTACGGCAACCCCTTTGCGCCTGCGCCCAATGTCGTGTGCGTGCCGAGCCAACGCCAGTGCTTTGAAGGCGGACACTATTCCTACAGCTGGTCCAAACGCGTGTTTGCAGCCTCGGCCGGATTTGCCGAGGCGGGCGGAAGCTGGGACGGCGGCTATGGCGATTTCGGCAGTTTCGGTGTCGATCTCGAACGTGCCCGGACGGTATGTCTTGAACAATCGGCAGGGGCACGGCTGCGCAACGTCTCGATCGACGAAGCCAAGCAGATGACCGACGAGTGGGCCTATGTCTATATGCGGGCGCGCCCCAATCCCAAGGTGCCCGATTATGAACGCTGGCGCTGCGCCTACAGCTTCAAAAGCGGCAAGACCGATTTCAAGCGCATGTAAGCGCGCCGGCCTCCCTGCGATCCCGTTTTCAGGAGAACCTATGCTCCGCACTGCCCTGTTTGCTCCTGCTGTTGCACTCGTCGGCCTCATGCTGGCCGCGCCTCTGGCCGCCCAGACCGCGAGCGGCCCGCCTGCCGCGCGCGGCGAGGTCAATCCCAATGGCCGCATTGCGATGCACGTGAGCGCGCTGGTCATGGAAGACCTCAAACAGTTCATCACCGATGAAACCAAGCGCAGCAGTATATTCATGCGAATGGTGCTGGTGGCCAAGCAGGAGGCCATCGGGTCTAGCTGCGCTGCCTATGTGGTGGACCAGAAGCGCCTCACAGCAGTGATGATGCGCGCGATGCGGCCCCTTTCGGAGGGCGTGTCGAAAGATGTTGCCACCACCAATCTCAATCGCGCGCTCAGACAGTATCACACGCTGCTGGGCGGGGAGCTGGCGCAGTTTGCCTATGATCCGGACGGCTATTGCAACCGCGCAAAGCAGCTTGTGACAGATCTTGGCGAATATCCCGAAGCGCAATCGCCGCTGGTCTTGCAGCCTGCCTGAGCAGCCTATTCGGCCATTTCGCGCTCCATCTGTGCGATACGCGGATCGTTCGGCCAGACCCACTCCGGCCCGATCACCGGTTCGGCGCGCAATGCAGGCGGAACCCTGTCGACGCCAATCATCCGATCGAGGCTCTGGTGAAAGGCATAGATGCGCGCTTCCTGGTAGGACAGCGGAACGGAACGGAAAGCCGATGACTGCACCGAATGCTGGATCGCCTCGCCGAACTGGGTGTCTTCGAGGATGATCGGGCTCATTGCCCGGCCGTTTGGCTGCGTGTCATCCGGCACCGTCCACAGGTCGGGAGCAGGCGCATCTCCCCAGTCGAGCGCCATCGTCACCAGTTCCAGCCGCGTGGTGGTGAGCGAAGTCGGCCAGAACACCAGCGGCGGCACGAAGTAATTGGACAGCGGGCTGACCCAGTTGGGAAACAGCGTATAGCTTTGCGTGGCGGTGCGCCCAAGTTCACCCACAGTCTCGATCTGCTGCCAGCCCGGCGGGGAATCAATTGCGCGGACATGCTCGCGGTTGGTCTCGCGCGGTGCAGGCGCGAGCATCCGGGCATGGCCATTGGGATAGAGCGTGTTGAGGTTACGCTTGCTGTCCACCAGCGGCGCAACAGTGTTGGGATGGATGAAGGGCACATGGTAGACTTCCATGTTAGCCTCCATCGCGATCTTCCAGTTGCATTGGAGATCGAACGAGTGACGCGCGGCGAGCCGGATGCGGTCAAAGGCAAATTCGCTCCATTCATCCCACAGCGGCCCCATCCACGCCCGCAAAGGCATCGCGTGCTCATCAAAATTGACAAAAATCACCTTGCCCAGCAATTCGCAGCGCACCGGCAGAAGGCCGCGGCACGACAGGTCGAAATCAGGCGGGAAATCCTGCCGCTCGGGCACCCCCACAAGCGTGCCGTCGGTCTTGTAGGTCCAGTTGTGATAGCCGCACATCAGCCGCGAAGACTTGCCGCGATCCTCTGTCACCACCGGGGCGCCGCGATGGCGGCAGGTGTTGTAGAAAGCGCGCACCTTTCCATCCATGCCATGCACGATGACGATGGGATCGCCCGCATTTTGCCAGCGCATGAAACAGCCGGGCTCGGGGATTTCGTCCATGTGCCCGGCAAACAGCCAGCTCTTGCGGAACACGTGATCGCGTTCGAGGGTGTAATATTCCTCGCTGGTATAGCGCGCAGCCGGCAGATCGGGCAGGCGCGGGAAGCCTTCGGGCGGCGCGCTGCGCTTACCTTCCCACTCCATCAGCGCTTTCAGCCGCGCAACTTCGGCCTCGTCCATCATCCCTCTCCCTCACAGGCGACAGGATAGGCCACTCACCTGTCCAGGCGACTGCACTTTGTGTCAGGGTGGCCCGCTCGCCAAGCAGTGCCCCGACGCGCCTCACCTTGCATGAGCGCGCACCTCTGCTAAAGCGCGCGGCGGGATCTGTTACGAACATCCTATCGACAACGCACAGCCCTGTGGACGGGGCCTGAAAGGATAGGGCATTAGCCATGCAAAAAATCAAAGTTGCCAACCCGGTCGTCGAGCTTGACGGGGATGAGATGACCAGGATCATCTGGCAGTGGATCCGCGAGCGGTTGATCCTGCCCTACCTCGACATTGATCTGAAATATTACGATCTCTCGATTGAAAACCGCGATGCGACCGATGATCAGGTGACGATCGATTCCGCCAATGCAATCAAGCAATATGGCGTTGGCGTGAAGTGCGCCACCATCACCCCCGACGAACAGCGTGTCGAAGAGTTCGGTCTCAAGAAGATGTGGAAGAGCCCGAACGGCACGATCCGCAATATCTTGGGCGGCGTCGTCTTCCGCGAACCCATCGTGATTGACAACGTGCCGCGGCTCGTGCCCGGCTGGACCGATCCGATCGTGGTGGGCCGCCATGCCTTTGGCGATCAGTACAAGGCAACCGATACGCTGATCCCCGGCCCCGGCAAACTGCGGCTGGTGTGGGACGGCGAGAATGGCGAGACAATCGATCTCGACGTGTTCGACTTCCCCTCTGCGGGCGTCGCCATGGCGATGTATAATCTTGATGAATCGATCCGCGACTTTGCGCGGGCGAGCTTCAACTATGGCCTCAACCTCGGCTGGCCGGTGTACCTTTCCACCAAGAACACCATCATGAAAGCCTATGACGGGCGCTTCAAGGACCTGTTCCAGGAAGTCTTCGACAACGAAGGCTTTGCCGAACAGTTCAAGGCCAAAGGCATGGTCTATGAACACCGCCTGATCGATGACATGGTGGCATCCGCGCTCAAGTGGTCGGGCAAGTTCGTGTGGGCGTGCAAGAACTACGATGGCGATGTGCAGTCCGATACCGTGGCGCAAGGGTTCGGCTCATTGGGCCTGATGACGTCCGTGCTGCTCAGCCCGGATGGCAAGACTGTCGAAGCCGAAGCGGCCCACGGCACCGTCACCCGCCACTATCGCCAGCACCAGCAAGGCAAGGCGACATCGACGAACCCGATCGCCTCGATCTTCGCATGGACCCGCGGCCTCATGTATCGCGGCAAGTTCGATGGCACGCCCGATGTGGTGAAGTTCGCCGAGACGCTCGAACGCGTCTGCATCGAGACCGTCGAAAAGGGTTACATGACCAAGGATCTCGCGCTGCTGATCGGCCCGGGTCAGGCATGGCAGACCACCGAGCAATTCTTCGAGACCATCGTCGCAAACCTCGAAAAGGAAATGGCGAGCTGGGCCTGAAGGCCCGCTCACGCCGCCACTTTGCCTCAAGGCAATTCGCAAGATGACAGCGCCCGCCACACCGGTTAAGCATCCGGAGTGGCGGGCGAACTTGCACCTTCTCCGATCCTTTCCGATGCGCTGGTTATCCTCGGCGCAGCGGGAATCGTGATCCCGGTCTTTGCGCGCTTTCGCATCACCCCGATTATCGGCTTCATCCTGATCGGGCTGCTGGTCGGCCCGTTCGGGCTGGGCTCGCTCGTAAGCGAGCACCCCTGGCTGTACTACGTTACGATCACCGATCCCGAAGCGCTCGCGCCCTTTGCCGATTTCGGCATCATCCTGCTGCTGTTTGCCATCGGGCTTGAACTCTCGTTCAATCGCCTGTGGGACATGCGCAAGCTGGTGTTTGGGCTTGGCGCGCTGGAATTGCTGATTATCGGCGCGGCGCTGGCCGTGCTCCTCTGGGTGATCGAAGGGCTCGGCTGGACTGGCGCACTGGCCCTGGGATTTGCCCTCGCCTTCTCCTCGACTGCAATGGTGCTGCCAATTTCGGGCACGCGCTCGCAGGTCGGCAAGGCGGCGCTTTCGATGCTCCTGTTCGAGGACATCATGATCGTGCCGATCATCTTCATCCTCGGCGCGCTTGCGCCCAATGCGACCGATGAAGGCATGACCGGGCTGATTACCACCTTGTGGCAGGGCGCGCTCGTAGTGACAGTGCTGCTGGTGGCGGGCCGCTATGCCCTGCCCGGCCTGTTCGCGCAGGCGGCCCGCACGAAAAGCCCGGAACTGTTTCTGTCCGCCTCGCTGCTCGTGGTGATCGGTGCCAGCCTTGCAACTTCGGTTGTCGGCCTCTCACCCATCGTCGGCGCGCTGATCGCCGGGCTGCTGATCGCCGAAACCGAATATCATGGCGAGGTCGAGGTTATCATGGAGCCGTTCAAGGGCCTTGCCCTCGGGGTGTTCCTCATCACCATCGGCATGAGCATTGACCTTGCTGAAATCTGGCGCGATTTCGGCAAGATCGCCTTTGCGGTGGTCGGCGTGCTGACCTTGAAGGCGATTGTCACCGGTATTCTCTTGTGGCTGATGGGCGCGCGGCGCGGCACAGCGGCGGAAACCGGCATTCTGATGGCCAGCCCTTCGGAAACCACTTTGATCGTGCTCGCCGCGGCCACCAGCGCGCTCGTGCTCGATGCCGTCACGGCGCAGTTCTGGCAGATCGTGACCGCGATCGGCCTGACGATCACGCCGCTCCTCGCCAAGCTCGGCAAGCTGGTGGCGCGCCGGATCGAGACCATGCCAGGCCTGCCGCCCGAAGACGCCGAACCGCAGGAGCGCACCATCATCCTTGGTGCCGGACGCGTCGGGCGGCTGGTCGCTGACATGATGCGCGCGCATGACAAGCCGTTTGTGCTGGTCGACTCCGACCCCGATCTGATCGACCGGGTCAAGCGCCGGGGCTATAACGCGGTTTTCGGCGATGCGGGCCGTGCCGATGTGCTGGCGCGCCTCGGCCTTGAACGCGCACCCGCCGTGGTGCTGACGATGGACCAGCCGGTGCTCGCCCAGCGGCTGGTCGGCAAGCTGCGGCAGTCCTTCCCGGATCTGCTGATCGTCGCACGCGCCCGCGATGCCGATCACGCCGCCGCGCTCTACCGCGCAGGCGCCAGCCACGCAGTGCCAGAAACCCTTGAATCCTCGCTGCAATTGTCAGAGGCCGTACTGGTCGACATTGGCGTGCCGATGGGCCCCGTCATCGCCAGCATCCACCAAAAGCGTGACGAGTTCCGCGAAAAACTCGAACGCGACGGTGGCCTCAGTGAAAAGCCGAAACTTCGCTCCAGCTAGCAAGAGCCACCACCTGTCGCAATCAAGCCAACAAATGCGCGCCATGGGGTTAGGCTTGCCGCAGGAGGATTCATCATGACCGACAACAACCGCGAGCATCCGGCTTCGGACAGGCCCGGCCCGGAGAACCAGACGGCCGAACATCACGGTACCATCAAGCAATCCCAGCTTGACCGGCACAATGCCGAACACACCAAGCGCGGCAGCGAAGGCGACCGGCGGCGCGCGTCAAATATGCAGCGCTAGACCGTAGACTCATTAAGCGGCACACCAGATGCGGGCACAGGCGAGTTTGACGGCGGCGAGATAGTTCTCGCAGGCACTTGTCGTAGCGCGTGGCGATGCCCCGGAAGTGCTTGATGCGCTTGAAGAAGCGCTCGACGAGATTGCGCTGCCGGTAAGCCAGCCCGAGAAAGCAAGGCGCTGCTTGCAGTTGGAGCGCGAGGGGATGTTGGCCCAGGCATTCTTGCTGGCAGCGGCTTCACGGATCGCGTTGCCGTCATAACCCTTGTCGGCCAGCAGCGTGGCGCCCTCGGGCATGGCATCCAGCAGGGCTTCGGCTTGCTGACTGTCGTGGACCTGACCGCCCGGCAGGCGCAGGGCGAGGGGGCGACCATCAGCGCCAACGAGAGCATGGATCTTGCTCGTGAGGCCGCCTCGGGAGCGTCCCATGCCGCGATCACCGGATCCCCCTTTTGGCCCATCGCACCGTGCTGGTGGACGCGGGCGCAGGTGGAATCGATCATCACGATCTCGCCTTCGAAAGCGGCGGAACCGGTTGTAACAGGTCGTCGAGGGGCCGCAGCGCTCTGGGATCTCTGCCCGTGGCGAGCCTGTTCAGAACCGCCAGAGAATGCCGTTCAGCACCCGCCGGTCATCAACGCGGGGAACGCCGCGCGGCTTGTTCGGCAGCAAGGGCTCAATGATCGACCATTCCCGGTCCGTCAGTTTGAACCGCCCCGGGATTGCCGGAGGCTACGACGAGCAAGACGACGGACAGGTTTTCCCCTGAGGTGCGTGAGCGGGCGGTCCGCCTGGTGCTGGATCAGGAGTGCGAACATCCCTCCCGCTGGGCAGCGATCACATCCATAGCCGCCATGATCGGCTGCTCGGGTCACACGCTGCTGGAGTGGGTTAAGAAGGCCGAGGTGAACAGCGGCAAGTGTGCCGGTCGAGGTGGCCGACCGGCTCAAGGCGCTGGAACGCGAGGACCGGGAGCTGTGGCAGGCCAACGAGATCCTGCGCAAGGCTTCTGCCTATTTTGCCCAGGCGGAGCGAGCCCAAACGCTTTGGCGCCCGTTCAAGCGATGACCAGCTTCATTGATGCGCATCGCGGTGAGTATGGGGCCGAGCCGATCTGCCGGGTTCTGCCGATCACCCCATCCACTTACCACGAGCGTGTGGCACAGCGCCGCGATCCCTCGCGTCTGTCGCCACGCGTCCAGCGCGACGAGGCGATGAAGGTGGAAGTGCGCCGCCTGTTCGATGCCAACTTCAAGGTCTACGGCGTGCGGAAGGTGTGGCGGCAGATGCAGCGCGAGGGCCTCGACATTGCCCGTTGCACGGTGGAATGGCTGATGCGTGATCTCGGCCTGCAGGGTGTGATCCGGGGCAAGCCCGTCAGGACGACGGCGAGCGACAAGGCCGCGCCCTGTCCGCTCGATCAGGTCAACCGCCAGTTCCATGCACCGGCGCCGAACAGGCTGTGGGTATCGGACTTCACTTAAGCCGCGACCTGAGCGGGGTTCGTCTGCGTGGCCTTCGTGATCGACGTCTATGCCCGCTATATCGTGGACTGGCGGGTGAGCAGGACGGCACATGCCGGCTTCGTGCTCGATGCCTGGAAGCAAGATTACAACACGGTCAGGCCGCATTCGAAACTGGGCGGGAAGACCCCCGCCGAGATCGCCGGCCAACGTGTCTGGGGGCATGCCCCCAGACACGTTGCCATCCCCTCAAACAACCATCATGAAGAAACGAGAGTCTACCTCTGACTGGTAACTATCAGGGGAGCACGTCAGGCAGCATGACTTGATGAAACTGGCCTCCGGCAATCCCGGGGCGGTTCAGTTCATAGCTTCGACCTGTCATCCAAAGCTCCTTCTGGAAGCCTTGAATCAATCCGCCAGCATTCCCGCAAGTCAGTGCATGAGTTTGCGCCCTAAATATAAGCGAGCCACCTGGCACTTTTGCATCCGGCGCACACAACACCGCCTTGCCCGCGCTATCGGCAAAGCCGAGCGTGAGCACTTGCGACATGGCAGGGCCAATCTGGCGCGGCGGAGAATTGACAACAGCAGCCAGCTGCCGTCCGATCAGCCCATGAGGCATGTAATTGGACGCTATCTGCGCGCAGCTTTCCTTCTGGCCATTGACCGTGCCAAAATCGATATGAAGTCAGTAGCTCGGCTTGCGCGCTTCGGCAAATTCCTTGGCCGCCACGATTGTCCCGATGCAGATATCAACCTTGAGGAAATCCGCGCAGGTGGTCTGCGCGGCGGCAGGCGCATCGGTATCGTGGCTGACGTGCATTATTTGACCTGAGCCAAACGCAAGCTCGCCAACTGCCGCACCGAGCGCGCGCCGCGCTGATCGCCCGCAACCGCAATGCGGTATGGCCCGTCATCCTCGGTCAAGGCTGCGCCATTACAGGCGGTCGCAACAATCACCTGCGCCTTGCCCAGAAGGGGATCAAGCTCGCCAAGGCTGAAGGCGACACGGTAGCCATCCCGCGCTTCGGCCACCAGCACCATAGAAAGCCCAGCCCCGCGCATCTCGCTGCGCGAAGGAGCGCCCATCCGGGCTGCCACATCGGTCAGCAGCGGCCCGGTGCAGACCTGCTGCTCGCCATGAAGCACAAGCCTCACTTCACTGGCAGGCAAGCCTTCAAGAAGGCCAGGCTCGACCACCACCGCAGCACCAAGGGCAAGCATCCCTAGCATCTGATTACTCCAGTTCGAGAATCACCGCATCAACCGCTAGGCTCTCGCCTTCGGCGGCATTGATCTTGGCAATCACGCCCTGTTTCTCAGCGCGCAGGATGTTTTCCATCTTCATCGCCTCGACGGTCGCCAGGGGCTGGCCGGGCTGAACGCTGTCGCCTTCGGCGACGTGCAGCTTCACCAGCATCCCCGGCATCGGGCAGATCAGCAAGCGCGACAGGTCCGGCGGGATCTTTTCAAGCATCAAGGATTCGTGACGGGCGAGCCTCAATGGCAGCACCAGCGCGCTGTGCTGGGCGCCGCGCGTGGTGACTTTCCAGCGGTTGCCCGCGCGCTCGACAATCACGCCGAATTTCACCTCCGGCCCCTCGCCGACCGAACCGCTCGCTTCGGCAAGGGTCATGCCCGGCAGCCAGTTGCAGGTGACCACCACGGGCACGCCGTCAACCATCGCATGGCCATCGCCCAGCACCACCTCGTGACGAGCGGCACCCAGCTTGACCAGCCATTCGCCGGTTACAGGCAAAGCCTCATCGGCCATTTGCCCGGAAATCTGCCGCGCGCGCGTCTGATGCGAAAACTCAAGGCCTGCGCAGACCGCGGCCAGCAACCTGGCGAAATCATCACTGACCGGGGCGCCACTAAAGCCCTGGGGATATTCTTCGGCGATAAAACCCGTCGTCAGTTCGCCTGAGCGAAACCGCGGGTGCTGCATGATCGCCGAGAGGAAATCGACATTGTGCCCAAGCCCCTGCAGGCGGAAATGATCAAGCGCCTCGATCTGCAAATCAGCCGCCTCATCGCGGGTCGGCGCCCAGGTGATGAGCTTGGCGATCATCGGATCGTAGAACATCGACACCTCGCCGCCTTCATAGACGCCATCATCAACGCGCACCGAACCAGTGCCCCGCGCAACCCCACGCCGCGCCATGCCCGCGACCATCTCGTCCTCGCTCCAGCCGGGAACCGGCGGGGAATAGCGCACGAGGCGCCCTGTCGAGGGCAGGAAACCGCGATAGGGGTCTTCGGCATAGACCCGGTTTTCGATCGACCAGCCGTGGATGCCGATATCATCCTGCGTCATCGCAAGGCGCTCGCCAGCGGCCACGCGGATCATCTGTTCAACCAGATCGATGCCGGTAATTGCCTCGGTAACGGGGTGTTCGACCTGAAGCCGGGTGTTCATTTCGAGGAAGTAGAAGCTCTCGCCCGTCGGGTCTGCGCCGCTGACGATCAATTCCACTGTGCCTGCCGAATGATATCCTACCGCGCGTGCCAGAGCGACGCATTGCTCGCCCATCGCCTTCCTCATCTTGGGCGTGACAAACGGCGACGGGGCTTCTTCCACCACCTTCTGGTGACGGCGCTGGATCGAGCATTCGCGCTCGTTAAGGTAAAGGATATTGCCGTGCTTATCGCCCAGGATCTGGATTTCGATATGGCGCGGATTGAGAATGAACTTCTCGATGAAAACGCGATCATCGCCAAAGGAATTGAGACCCTCGCGCTTGACGCTTTCGAAGCCTTCGCGAACGTCGGCTTCGCTGTAAGCAAGGCGCATCCCCTTGCCCCCGCCGCCAGCGCTGGCCTTCATCATGACAGGATAGCCGATCTCGTTCGAAATCCGCACCGCATGTTCGGTATCCTCGATCTCGCCGACATAGCCGGGCACCACGTTGACGCCCGCCTGCTTGGCCAGTTTCTTCGATTCAATCTTGTCGCCCATGGCAGCGATTGCGCCTACCGGCGGGCCGATGAAGGCGATTCCTTCTGCCTCGAGCGCTTCAACAAAGCTCGCGCGTTCCGACAGGAACCCATAGCCAGGATGCACTGCCTCAGCCCCCGTTTCCTTGCAGGCTGCAATGATCTTTTCCGGCACGAGATAGCTTTCGGCCGCAGGCGAAGGCCCGATATGCACCGCCTCATCAGCCATTTTCACGAAAGGCGCGCGGGCATCGGCATCAGAATAGACCGCGACTGTCTTGATACCCATCTTACGCGCGGTGGTGATCACGCGGCAGGCAATTTCCCCGCGATTGGCAATCAGGATTTTCGAGAACAAGCGCAGTCTCCCGGCAGGCTTTGGATCTTGTGGCAACGCCTATGGCGCGCTGCGTTCCTGAGCGCAACCTAGCTGATTTGTGTCATCCTTGGGGGCGCTGCGTGAGTTCCTTGAGTTCCTGCGTGCGCGCCCGCGTGGCCCGCGCCTTGCAGGTCAGCACCAGCAGCGGCTCAAGGCTCCCGCCGCGCGCCTCATAGCCATCAAGCGCGCAATGTGCGTCGCGATAACGCAGCCAGCCGCGCTGCGCCTCAAGCAGGCTTGCAGCCCAGCCCGGGCGCTTGTCAGCCGAACCGGTTTTCGCCCACTCCGCATCGCGCGCCTTCATCGCTGCGCGGGCAAGCGCCCACTGGGCATTCAGCTCCTTATCGGCGGCCTCGTAATCCTGCCCGGCGCACCAGTTCATTTCCTGCTGGACTTGCGGATCGGCGCAGTTCCACGCCGGGTTGGGCGGTGCGGGTTGCTGGACGGACAAGGCAAGGATGAGCGAGGCAATCATGCGGCAATCCTTTCGGCAAAGGCAATCAGGCTGTCACCATAGGCGGGCGCTCCCCTGCGATCACCCTCGCCGCTGACAAGGCTTTGCACCGCGCGGGCAAGCATCGCGATATTGGCAAGCGAGAGGTTCGCGAGCGGTTCGACGTAGATGCCGATGGTGAAGAGGATGGCGCCGGTTTTGGGCAAGCGCCGCAGGGTCTGGCGTTCGGAGCGAACAAACAGCGTGCTTCCTGCGTTTTCCGGCGTGACGTGGGCAAAGGCCTCCGCCGGGGGTCGGTCAGGGAGCCAGCGGCGGTCACCAGTCGCGGCAATGAACCAGTTGGCACGCGCATAGATCGGGCCGGGACGCAGGGTTGCCATAAAGCGGTCAACGCCGCTGGCGAGCTGCTCCTCATAGCCTGCAATCGGCGCGTGAAGCGCGCGCAGCGACAACCCGATCTTGTCAGCCGGGCGCCAGTCCGAAGGCCAAGCCACTGCCGCCCCGATCAGGCGATAGACCTCCTCGCCGGGGCGCTGCATTAGCAGGCACAAGTCTTCATGCACGGCAAGCGCAGCTTGGGGAAGCGCGCCCGCGACACCCAGCATCGCGGCGAGTTCGCGGCCCGGAGCCTCGGCCTCTGGAGTAAGCTGCACGCTCTCCGGCCACGCAGCAAACCCCGCCTCACGCGCCGCCAGATCGGGCATCGGCTGGAGCCAGTCGCGCTCCTCCAGCTTGACAAGCCCCATCCTAAGCTGCCCACCCCCACGTGCCCGGGGGAGCAACCTATCGACGGAAAAACCGAGGCTCAATCGCGCCTCACACTGCTGCAGCAGCGCTTTTGCAGGCCCGCGCGGGTTCCTCGCTTGTGAGGGCTGTCAGCCCCAGTTTGGCAAATAGCGCGCCATCCTTGTCGTCGCCGGCATTGGGGGCGGTCAGCAGCTTGTCACCGGTGAAGATGCTGTTGGCACCCGCAAGGAAGCACAGGGCCTGCGTCGCTTCAGACATCGACTCGCGCCCGGCCGAGAGCCGCACCATCGAACGCGGCATGGTGATGCGCGCGGCCGCAATCGTGCGCACGAACTCGATATCGTCGATCTTCGCCAAAGGGGTATCGGCCAGCATGTTGCCCAGCACCGTGCCCTTCACCGGCACCAGCGCGTTGACTGGCACGCTTTCGGGATGCTGCGGCAGGGTGGCGAGCGTGTGGATGAAGCCTACCCGGTCTTCACGCGTTTCCCCCATGCCGACGATCCCGCCGCTGCACACGTTGATCCCCGCCTTGCGGACATGTTCCAGCGTATCGAGCCGGCACTGGAAATCGCGGGTGGAGATGACGCGCTCGTAATATTCGGGCGAGCTGTCGATATTGTGATTATAGTAATCGAGCCCCGCTTCCGCGAGCATTTCGGCCTGATGCGGCGCAAGCATCCCCAGCGTCATGCAGGTTTCAAGGCCCATGGCGCGCACGCCCTTCACGATTGCGACGATCGCCGGCATGTCGCGGTCCTTGGGATTGCGCCACGCCGCGCCCATGCAGAACCGCTGCGAGCCCGCATCCTTCGCCTGCGCCGCGCGCTGGAGCACGGCCTGCACGTCCATCAGCTTGGTGGCTTCCACGCCGGAATCCGCATGAACCGACTGCGAGCAATAGCCGCAATCCTCCGGACACCCGCCGGTCTTGATGCTGAGAAGGGTGCACAGCTGCACTTCGGTCGCGGGATGGTGGGCGCGGTGGACTGAGGCGGCCTGAAACAACAGCTCGGTAAACGGCAGGTCGAAGAGGGCCGCGATTTCGGCGCGGGTCCAGTCGGTGCGGATTTCAGTCATGTTTGCCTTTCCGGCGATAAATCCAAAAAGCCACGGGGAAATAGGCCAAAAAGAAGATGAGAGTTGCGCCATAGGCCATGCTTTGGGAAGCGAGGCCTGAGAAGCCTTGCACGCCGCCGCCTGGAAATCCAAGAATCATTGCGGTCACAAATAGCACAACAGGCGCGATGATCAGCGCACGCAGCAGGGCCTTATCCAAGCCAGCAACCTCCTTGCGTCATTGCGAGGAGCCGCAGGCGGAAGCGCAGCTGTTTCGCAGAAACACCGGGCCATCCAGAACGCATCACAATGGGCGATGGATCACTTCGCTGCCCTCGCAAGGACGAGGGAGTAAACGCTACTCCGCCGCCTCGTCCAGTCCTTCGTCCAAGGGCGGCATATTGTGGCCGAGCAGCACGAGGATATCCGCCGCGCATTCCACCACATTGCTCCCGGGGCCATAGATCCCCTGCACCCCCGCCTCGCGCAGGAAGTCGTAATCCTGCGGGGGGATGACGCCGCCTGCGGTGACCTTGATATCGCCGCGCCCTGCCTCGCGCAAAAGCCGGATCAATTCCGGGATCAGGGTCTTGTGGCCTGCCGCAAGGCTCGACGCGCCGACCACGTCGACATCGTGCTCGAGCGCCATGGCCGCGCTTTCCTCAGGGGTCTGGAACAGCGGGCCGGAGATCACCTCAAAACCCATGTCCCCGAAAGCGCTGGCGATCACATTGGCGCCGCGATCATGCCCGTCCTGGCCCATCTTGGCGATCATGATGCGCGGGGCGCGGCCAAGGCGGCGGCCCACGGCTTCCACGCCGTCCACCACCTGCGCCCAGCGGCGATCACATTCATAAGCGCTGGCATAGACGCCCTTGACCGGCGAAGGCGTGGCATCATGGCGGCCGAACACCTCTTCCATCGCCGAGGAAATCTCGCCCAGCGTCGCATCGCGGCGCGCGGCTTCCACGGCCAGCGCCAGCAGGTTCGCGCCTGACTTGCACCCCTCTGTCAGCGCCGCGAGTGCCGCGCGGCAGGCGGCCTCGTCGCGGGATTCGCGCACCTTGGCGATACGGGCGATCTGGCCTGCGCGAACCTTCTGGTTGTCGACTTCCAGCGTCTCGATCGGGTCTTCCTGTTCCTTGCGATACTTGTTGACGCCAACGATCACCGTCTCGCCCTTGTCGACCTTGGTCTGCTTTTCGGCCGCCGCGCGCTCGATCGCGGCCTTGGGCGCGCCGGTGGCGACGAAGGCGGTCATGCCACCAGCTGCGTCGACCTGTTCGATCAGCTTCCACGCCTCGTCCACCAGCGTTTGCGTCAGCGCCTCGATATAGTGCGAGCCGCCGAGCGGATCGACCACGTTGCAGATGCCGCTTTCCTCCTGCAGCACCAGCTGGGTGTTGCGGGCGATACGGGCCGAGAAATCGGTGGGGAGCGCAATAGCCTCGTCCAGGGCATTGGTGTGAAGCGACTGCGTGCCACCCAGGACCGCCGCGAGCGCTTCGACGGTGGTGCGAATGACGTTGTTGTAGGGGTCTTGCTCCTGCAAGCTCACGCCGCTCGTCTGGCAGTGGGTGCGCAGCATCTTGGAGCGTTCATCCTTCGCCCCCAGCCCGTCCATCACCCGCCACCATAGCGTGCGCGCGGCGCGCAGCTTGGCGATCTCCATGAAGAAATTCATGCCGATGCCGAAGAAGAAGCTGAGGCGGCCGGCGAAGGCGTCGATATCCAGCCCTGCCGCCATCGCGCGGGTGGCATATTCCTTGCCGTCGGCGATGGTGAAGGCGAGTTCCTGCACTGCCGTCGCTCCGGCCTCGTGCATATGGTAGCCGGAAATCGAAATGCTGTTGAATTTCGGCATGTTGGCCGAAGTGTATGCAATAATATCCGAGATAATCCGCATCGAAGGTTCGGGCGGATAGATATAGGTGTTGCGAACCATGAACTCCTTGAGGATGTCGTTCTGGATCGTCCCTTCGAGCTTGTCTTGCGACACGCCCTGACGTTCGGCGGCGACAATGAAAAACGCCAGCACCGGGATCACCGCGCCGTTCATCGTCATCGAAACGGACATGGAATCGAGCGGGATCTGGTCGAACAGGATCTGCATATCCGCGACCGTATCAATCGCCACCCCGGCCTTGCCGACATCGCCCACCACGCGCGGGTGATCGCTGTCATAGCCGCGATGCGTGGCAAGGTCGAAGGCAACCGACAGCCCCTTCTGCCCGGCCGCCAGATTGCGGCGATAAAAGGCGTTCGATTCCTCGGCGGTGGAAAAGCCCGCATATTGCCGGATCGTCCACGGACGGCCCGCATACATCGACGCTTTCACCCCGCGCGTGAAGGGCGCAAAGCCGGGCAGGCCCGGATCGAAGCCCGCATGATCTTCCGCGGTGTAGAGCGGCTTGATCGCAAAGCCTTCAGGCGTGTGCCAAGTCAGGTCGCGGCCCTTCACTTCCTTGTCGGCAAGGGCTTTCCAGTCGGAGAGGGTTGGTTTGTCGGTCATCCGATCTTCCTACACATGATCATTATGCGTGCCAGAGCTGGTGTCTCCTGCCGCAGGGGGCCTCGGCCTCACGCTGGGGTGACACAATGGGCAACTATTGCCCCTTGAACTCGGCCTTGCGTTTCTGGAGGAAGGCCATACCGCCCTCCATCGCGTCCTTGGTCGCACCCGCAATGCGCTGACCCTCGGCCTCGGCCAGCAGCACCATTTGCAGGTTCTGGTCAAGCGCGACGGCGATATTGCGCTTCATCTGGGCGTAGGCGATGGTCGGCCCGTTGGCGAGCTTTTCCGCCAGCGCGCGGGCTTCGCTCATCAGGTCGGCATCCTCGACGCACTTGTAAATGAGGCCCCATTCCTCGGCTTGGCTAGCCGAAATCTTCTCGCCCAGCATCATCATCCGCGTCGCGCGTGCGCGGCCAATGGCGCGGGCAAGCAGCCAGGTTGAGCCGCCGTCAGGCACGAGGCCGATATTGACAAAGGCTTGCAGGAAATAGGCGCTTTTGGCGGCGATGGTGAAGTCTGCCGCGAGAGCCAGCGAGCAGCCCACGCCCGCGGCCGGGCCATTGACCGCGCAGATCACCGGAACGCTCGCGCGGATGAGCTGGCTGATCGCGGGGTTGTAATGATTGATGAGCGCCTCATGGCTGCCGCCCTTGCCGCCGAGCGCCGAGCCGGAGCCGCGCGCCGCAAGGTCTGCGCCTGAACAAAAGCCCTTGCCCTCACCCGTGATCAACACCGCGCGCGCATCGCCAAGATCGTAGAACGCCTGCCCCAATTCATCCGCCATTTGCGGTGGCATGGCGTTGAGGCGTTCCGGGCGGTTCAGGGTGATGATCGTCAGCGGGCCTTCGCGGTCCACGCGGATGGTTTCATAGGACATTTCTCTCTCCGGTATAGGGCGTCAGTTCGACCAGTGCGCGTCCTCGCGCGGGGTCTCCATGATCTCGGTAAGCATCCCGCCCATGTCCTTGGGATGGACGAAAAAGATAGGCGTGCCATGCGCCCCGATGCGGGTGGGGCCGAGGATGCGCTTGCCGAGCGCCTCGAAATGGGTGCGCGCTTCGGCAATATCAGGCACTTCAAAACACAGGTGATGCTGCCCGCCCAAGGGGTTCTTGGCGAGAAAGCCTGCGAGCGTGGAGTTTTCCCCCAGCGGCTCGATCAGCTCGATCTGCGTTCCGTTCATCGCCCCGTCGGCTCCGGGGGTATCGACGAAGCAGACCTTCACGCCCTGTTCCTCGAGGTCGAAGGGGGTGTGAATTTTCGTCGCGCCCATCACGTCGCGGTAGAACGCGATCGAGTCCGCGATGGAGGGCGTGGCGACCCCGATGTGGTTGAGACGACCGAGTTTCATTGGATGGGATCTCCGTACATGAACATTCCGCTGTAAAAGATCAGCGCAAAAACCACCGCCACAAGAGGCAGTGCAATCAAGATGCTAGGTTTACTCACAAGGGAATATTGTCATGCTTCTTCCAGGGATTCTCCAACTGCTTGGTTCGCAGCTTCCTTAGCCCCAGCGCGATCCGGCGGCGGGTCGAGTGCGGGTGGATCACCTCGTCGATATAGCCACGGCTCGCCGCCACGAAGGGGTTGGCGAAGCGGTCTTCGTATTCCTTCGTCCGCTCGGCGATCTTCGCAGGGTCGTCCTTCTCGGAGCGGAAGATGATCTCCACCGCGCCCTTCGCGCCCATCACCGCGATTTCCGCCGTGGGCCAGGCATAGTTCAAATCGCCGCGCAGGTGCTTTGATGCCATCACGTCATAGGCCCCGCCGTATGCCTTGCGGGTGATGACGGTGATCTTGGGCACAGTCGCCTCGGCATAGGCGAAGAGCAGTTTTGCGCCGTGCTTGATAATCCCGCCCAGTTCCTGCGCCGTGCCGGGGAGGAAGCCGGGGACATCGACAAAGGTGACGATCGGGATTTCAAAGGCATCGCAAAAGCGTACGAAGCGCGCGGCTTTCTTGGACGAATTGATGTCGAGCACGCCGGCAAGCACCATCGGCTGGTTCGCCACCACGCCGACGGTGCGACCTTCCACGCGGCCGAAACCGCAGATGATATTGGCAGCATGGGCCGGCTGGATTTCGAAGAAATCGCCCTCGTCCAGCACCTTGGTGATCACCTCGTGCATATCATAGGGCTGGTTGGCATTGTCGGGGATGAGGGTATCAAGGCTCATCTCCAGCCGGTCCCAAGCATCGCCTGTGGGCAGCACAGGCGGCTCCTCGCGGTTCGATAGTGGCAGGAAATCGACAAAGCGGCGGGTGGCCAGCAGCGCCTCGACATCGTTCTCGTAAGCCAGGTCGGCCACGCTCGTCTTGGTGGTGTGGGTGATCGCACCGCCGAGCTCTTCCTGCGTCACCACCTCGTTGGTGACGGTCTTCACCACATCGGGGCCGGTAACGAACATGTAGCTTGAATCCTTCACCATGAAGATGAAGTCGGTCATCGCCGGGGAATAGACCGCCCCGCCCGCGCACGGCCCCATGATGAGGCTGATCTGCGGCACGACGCCTGATGCGAGCACATTGCGCTGGAACACCTCGGCATAGCCGCCAAGGCTCGCGACGCCTTCCTGAATGCGCGCGCCGCCCGAATCGTTCAAACCAATCACCGGCGCGCCGACCTTCATCGCGGTGTCCATCACCTTGCAGATCTTCTCGGCATGGCGCTTCGACAAGGAGCCACCGAACACGGTGAAATCCTGGCTGAACACATAGACCAGCCGCCCGTTGATGGTCCCGGAACCCGTCACCACCCCGTCGCCCGGAATGCGCTGGGTTTCCATGCCGAAATCCATGCAGTCGTGTTCGACGTAAGTGTCGATTTCCTCGAAGCTGCCTTCGTCGAGCAGGACGTCCAATCGCTCACGCGCGGTCAGTTTGCCCTTGGCGTGCTGGGCTTCGATGCGCTTCGCCCCGCCGCCCATTTTGGCGGCCTCACGGCGGCGTTCCATCTCGGCGATATTGGCGGACATTGCTTTCCCCTTGGATATTTGCCCACCGCGATGCCGCGTCGGGGGCCATGCGTCAACGTGTCAAAAATGCGAAAGCAAGCAGGGGGCTATTTGAATAGCACCAACTCCTCGGCCATGGTCGGGTGGATCGCGCAGGTCGCATCAAAATCAGCCTTGGTCAGTCCGGCCTTCACAGCAATCGCAGCCGCCTGCATGATTTCGGGCGCGTCCGGCCCGATCATGTGAATGCCGACCACGCGATCATTCGCAGCATCCACGATCATCTTGTACAGCGCGCGTTCGGAGCGGCCTGCCACCACGTGCTTCATCGGTCGGAAATCAGCCTGATAGACGCGGATCGAGCCAAGCTGGTTGCGCGCCTCGCTTTCGGTCATGCCAACAGCGGCAATCGGCGGGTGGCTGAATACGGCGGCAGGTATGCAGGAGTGATCGACCGCATAGGGCTCGCCCTTGCCGAACACGCTATCAGCAAAGGCCTGACCTTCGCGGATCGCCACCGGGGTGAGTTGCACCCGGTCTGTCACATCGCCGACCGCGTAGATATAGTCGATATTGGTGCGGCTGAAGGCATCGACCTTGATCTGCCCGCGCGCGCCTGTTTCGACGCCGACCTTCTCCAACCCCAGCCCTTCGATATTCGGGACGCGGCCCGTTGCCACCATCACGCAATCGAAGATGCGTTCATCCTGCCCGGTGAGTTTGACGCGCAGGCTCCCGTCTTGGGCCTGCTCGACATATTCGAACTGCGCGTGGAACAGGAACTCGATGCCCTTGACCATCGATATTTGCAGCAGCCGGTCGCGCACCGCCTCGTCATAGCCGCGCAGGATCGTGTCGGAGCGGTTGGCAATCGTAACTTTGCTGCCAAACTGGTTGAAGATGCCTGCAAACTCATTGGCGATATAGCCACCACCTGCGATCAGCACGCGGCGCGGCAAAGCGTCCAGATGGAACGCCTCGTTCGAGGTGATGACGTGTTCATTGCCCGGAAAATCAGGGATGTGCGGGCGCGCGCCTGTGGCGATGAGGATATGTTTCGCGGTGATAACCTTGCCGCTCGCCAGCGTCACCTGATGATCGCCAGTGATTGCGGCGCGTTCGTTGAAAACAGTCACATCGTGATTGGAGAGCGTCTGGCCATAGAGGCCTTCCAGCCGCGTCACATCGGCCTGCACATGATCGCGCAATTTGGCCCAATCGAAGCTTTTGCCCTCGATCGTCCAGCCGAACCCGGCGGCATCTTCGAGGTCTTCGGCAAAATGCGCGCCATAGACGAGCATCTTCTTGGGCACGCAGCCACGGATGACGCAGGTGCCGCCGACACGGTATTCCTCGGCCACCGCCACGCGCGCGCCATGGGCGGCGGCAACGCGGCTGGCACGCACCCCGCCGGAACCTGCGCCGATGGTGAAAAGGTCGTAGTCGTATTGGGGCTCGGCCACAGCGCTCTCCTGAAAGGTCAGGCAGCGCTATGGCCGAGAGCAGGCGTCATGCCAAGCCGGTCAGAGGCTGGCCGAACGTGCGCCGCCGCGACCACCACCGCGGCGACCACGACCACGCCCGCCGCTGCCGGAACCGTGGCCGCCGCGGTCTTCGCCGCCGCGCCCCTGGCCATGGCCTTGCCCTTGCGGACGACCGCCCAAGCCGTGGCGCTGACCGACGCCGGCACGATCACCACCGAACTTGCCCTGCTGTGGACGGCGTTCACCGCGCTGCTCGCCCTGCTTACGCTGGCCCACAGGGCGCGGCTGCACGCGCTTCATCGGCTGCCGCGGCGCGGGCTTGTCCGGCCCGACGCCTTCAACCACGGCGCGGAAATTATCGGGCAGCGGCAAGCGCTCCAGCTCAGCACCAGTGGTCTTACGGATGTCTTTCAGATAGGCGCGTTCATCCTCGGCACAAAAGGCAATCGCGATACCATCGCGGCCGGCACGCGCGGTGCGGCCAATGCGATGGACATATTGTTCGGGCACATTGGGCAGCTCGTAATTGATCACATGGCTAACGCCCGGAATGTCGATCCCGCGCGCGGCCACGTCGGTTGCGATCAGCACCGGAACCTTCGCCTTGCGGAATTCATCGAGCGCGCGCTGACGCTGAACTTGGCTCTTGTTGCCGTGGATGGCATTGGAGGCGATGCCCGCATGGGCAAGCCGCTTTACCACGCGGTCGGCGCCATGCTTGGTGCGGGTGAAGATCAGCACGCGTTCAAATTCGCCCGGCACCGGGTGGCGGCGCTGAAGGATCATTTCGAGCAGCGCCTGCTTTTCGTCCTGCTGCACCATGAAGAGAAACTGCTCGATGCGCTCAGCCGTGGTGCTTTCGGGCGTCACCTGCACCTGCACCGGATTGTTGCAATAGCCGCCGACCAGGTCCTTGATGGCCTTGGGCATGGTGGCCGAGAAAAACAGCGTCTGGCGCTCCTTGGGGGCAAGTTCGCGGATCTTGCGCAGGGCGTGGATGAAGCCCAAATCCAGCATCTGGTCCGCTTCATCGAGCACCAGCACTTCGATACCATTGAGATTGAACGCCTTCTGATCGATCAGATCGAGCAGGCGGCCGGGCGTTGCCACCAGAATATCCGTGCCGCGGTGGAGCTTGTTGCGATCCTTGCCAACAGATGTCCCGCCGACGATCACCGCCACCTTGAGGCCAGCGAGCGCGCCATAATCCTTGGCGCTCTGGCCGATCTGCACCGCAAGCTCGCGGGTCGGAGCCAGCACCAGCATGCGGCAGGATTTGAACGGGATTGGCCTGCCACTTTCGCGCAGGCGATCAATCGAAGGCAGCATGAAAGCCGCCGTCTTGCCGGTGCCGGTCTGGGCAATGCCGAGCAGGTCACGCCCCTTCAGCACCGGCGGGATCGCCTGTTCCTGAATGGGCGTGGGGACGCTGTAACCCTTGAGGTCAAGCGCCTGGAGAACGGGCTGCGACAGCCCGAGGTCTTCAAAAGTCATGTGTATGTACTCGCATGCAATGCGGCGCGCGAGCCCGAGAGTGGGGCGCGCGGCGCGGGGGTTGAAACCGCCCGCGTGAAAAGGGAAGTCTTGACGATAAACCGAGGCGCGGCCGGGGCGGATGATGTGGAGATTTCCGCCGCTTCACGCATGGCTAGCGCGCTTCGTTGCAGGTCATGTGGGGGCGTCCGTGCCAAAAGTCAAAGCAATTCGGATTCAAGCAAGCCCCGCCGCTTTCATGAGCGCCTTTGTTGACGGGTCGAAATCACCCTCGCCGCTGTCGATGGCCTTGGCCATCTGTTTGCCCAGCTCCACCCCGAACTGATCGAAGGGGTTGATCCCCATCAGCACCGCGTTCGCAAAGGTGCGGTGTTCGTGAAAGGCAATCAGCGCGCCGAACATTGCAGCATCCAGATCATCGAGGAGGAAGGTGGTCGAGGGCCGGTCACCCGGATAGGAGCGCGCGGGGTCTTCGGCCTGCTTGCCCGCCATGAGCGCTGCACCTTGCGCGAGGCAATTCATCAGAAGGTTGCGATGGTGCGCCGGATCGAGCGCATCGCCGGGTGCGATGGCAGCGATGAAATCGACCGGCACCAACTGTGTGCCCTGATGGAGCAGCTGAAACACTGCGTGCTGTGCATCGGTGCCTACCCCGCCCCAGGTGATCGGCGCGGTCGGCCCGTCGAGCGCGCTGCCATCGGCCTTCACACCCTTGCCGTTTGATTCCATCTCAAGCTGTTGCAGATAATCGGGCAGCAGCTTGAGGCGTTCGTCGTAGGCAAAGACCGCGCGGGTCTGGCAGCCCCGCAGCCTTGCATAATATTGATCGACAAAGGCCGCCATGAGCGGCGCGTTGGCCCGGCCCTCGGCGGTGCGGAAATGATCATCGACTGCCTTGGCGCCTGCCAGCATCGCGGCGAAATCCTCCATGCCGACAGCAAGCGCCACCGGGAAGCCGATCGAGGACCACAGCGAATAGCGCCCGCCCACGCTTTCGGGGAAAGGCAGCACGCGGGTTTCATCCACGCCCCATTCGACGGCCTTTTCTGGCGCGGCCGTCAGCGCCACGACCCGCCCGCCGGGATCGGCCACACCATTATCGGCAAGCCATTTGAGAGCGCTTGCCGCATTGGTCATGGTCTCGATGGTGGTGAAGGTCTTGGATGCCACCGCAATCAGCGTCGTGGCCGGATCGCACCGCGCAAAGGCCTGCTCCAGCGCAAGGCCATCAATATTCGAGACGATATGGACATCCACCAATGCGAGGTCGCGGGTCAGCGCATCAATCGCAAGCGCTGGCCCCAGCGCCGATCCGCCGATGCCGATGTGGATCAGGTGCTTGATCTCGCCCAGCGCGCCTTCGTGGATTGCGTCGACCAGCATCCCCATGCGGGCGCGCAGGGCTTCGGCTTCCTCGACCTGAGGCGGCGTGCCGCTGCCGCGCATCGCGCCATGGGTGGCGGCGCGGCCTTCGGTGGGGTTGACGATGCCGCCTTCAAACAGCGCGTCACGCGCCGCAGCAAAGCCGCTGGCCACCGCCAGCGCTTCGAAAGCAGACAAGCAGGCATCATCAAGATGCGTCTTGGACCAGTCGATCAGCATCCCTGCGCGCGCGGGGCCCTCACTTGGGATCTCAAGGCGGATGCTCATCGCCTCGGCTCGGGCGGGATCGGCGGCAAACAAGGCCTGCAAGGCAGGGTGCGGCATCGCACCAAGCTGCTGCCAGATCGCCGCCTGACCTGCTGCCCCTGAACCCGCCGCTGATCCCATGATCCCCATACCCTTTGCTAGAATGTGCTGTGCGAGTAAGGGGGAAGGCAATGGATGTTAAGCCCCAATCTTTGCCGCAAGAAAATCCGCTCCCGCCCCCGCTTGCCAGGGCCAATGCCCCGCTTGGCGAGGGCCGGGCGGAGCGCGGCAGTTTCACGCTGTTCCTGGTCAAGCTTGTCTTGGCGGTGCTGATCTTCCGCAGCTTTATCTTCTCGCCTTTCACCATCCCTTCCGAAAGCATGATGCCGCGCCTCGTCAACGGCGACTATCTGCTGGCGGCGAAGTGGCCCTATGGCATTTCGGCCAACTCACTCCCCTTCCGCCTGCCCCTGCCCGAAGGGCGCCTGTTTGCCGGCACCCCCCAGCGCGGCGACGTGGTGATCTTCAAGCATCCGGTTGATGGCACCGACTATATCAAGCGGGTTATTGGCCTGCCCGGGGACAGCGTTGCGGTGGTGCAGGGACAGGTGGTTCTGAACGGCAAGCCGCTGCCGCTGGTGCAGGCGAGCGATTTCGAGATCGCGCTCTCGCCCAACACGTCCTGCGCCTGGGGCGGCTCGGTAGTCTTTCTTGCAGATGGTATGCGGGCGTGCCGCTATCTGCGCTTTACAGAAACCCTGCCGGGCGGGCGCCGTCACGATGTTGTCGAGTTCGGCCCGACGGCGGCCGACAATTTCGCTCCCGTCACCGTGCCACCGGGCGCGATATTCGTAATGGGCGACAATCGCGACAATTCCCAGGACAGCCGTTTTCCCGCCGCAGCCGGGTTCGGAGTCGGGATGGTGCCGATGGATAATCTGGTGGGCCGCGCAGCGATTATCGCCTGGTCTAGCGATGGCAGTGCCGAATGGCTCAAGCCTTGGACCTGGTTTACCGCTGCGCGCTGGGACCGGATCGGGGCGCGGCTGTGATCGCGCTTGCACCCCACACCCGCGAATGGCTCAATGCCCTCGGCTTTCATGTGGCAGAGGAGACCCGCTGGCTCGAAGCGCTCACCCACGGCAGCTTCAACGGCAATAGCGGAAATCCCAATGAGGTGATGGCCAAGGATTACCAACGGCTTGAATTTCTTGGCGATCGGGTGCTGGGGCTGGCGGTGGCCGCTTGGCTCTATCGCGCAGGCGACGGGCCGGAAGGCAAGCTCTCGCAGCGCCTCAACGCCCTTGTCAGCGGCACGACCTGCGCGCGCATTGCCCGGCGGATCGGCGTGCCTGAACACATCCGGCTGGGCAAGCAGGCACGCGATGATGGCGGCAAGGACAGCGACAAGATCCTCGGCGATGTGATGGAAGCGCTCATCGGCGCAAGTTTCATCGAACAGGGCTTTGATATCACCCGCGATGTGATCTACCGGCTTTGGGAACAGGAACTCACTGGCGATGTCGGCCGGGCCAAACATCCCAAAAGTGCATTGCAGGAATGGGCCGCGGGCAATCGCCGCGCCATGCCGGTCTATGAGGTGATCGAACGCAGCGGCCCGGATCACGCCGCCCGCTTCACCGTGCGCGTCACCATCAACAATGTCGGCAGCGCCGAAGCCAGCGCCACCAGCAAGGGCGAGGCCGAAAGGCTCGCCGCCAAGGCTTTCATTGAAAAATTCGGGTAACGAAGGCTTCAACCACTACGAATCGAAACCGAAAGGTTTCGCAAGGCCAAGCGGCCGCCCGCAGCCGCCTGGAGCGAAGCGGAAGAACAGCGGCGAGGAAGTCATAAAATGACCAAACAAAAATGCGGCATGGTTGCCGTGATCGGCGCGCCCAATGCGGGCAAATCGACTTTGGTGAACAGCCTTGTCGGCCAGAAGGTCGCGATCACCAGCGCCAAGGCGCAGACCACGCGCGCGCGGATGCTGGGCATTGCGTTGCATGAGGTGGACGGCGCGGCCGTGCAGATGATCCTTGTCGATACCCCCGGCATCTTTGTCCCCCGCCGCCGCCTGGACCGCGCGATGGTGAATGCCGCGTGGGAAGGCGCTGAGGCGGCCGATGCCGTGCTGCTGATGGTGGATCCGATCAAGCAGCGTCGCCATGAACTCGAGCCCTTGCTCGCAGCGCTGGCGGGGCGCCCTGAGCGCAAGATCCTCGTGCTCAACAAGGTAGACCGGGCCAAGAAGGAACCCCTGCTGGCGCTCGCGCAGGAACTGACCGGCAAGGTGGATTTTGCCGAGGTGTTCTTCGTCTCGGCCCTGACCGGCGAAGGTGTGGGGGAATTGAAAGACCACCTCGCCCGGATGATGCCCGAGGCCGAGTGGATGTATCCCGAAGATCAGGTGTCCGATGCCTCTGAACGCCTGCTCGCCGCCGAAATCACCCGCGAGCAATTGTATCAGCAGCTCCACGAGGAACTGCCCTATGACAGCGCGGTGCGGCCCGAAAAGTACGAAGTCCGCCCCGACGGCAGCATCGAGATCCACCAGCAGATCGTGGTCGCCCGCGACACCCAGCGCGCGATTGTGCTGGGCAAGGGAGGCTCAAAGATCAAGGCGATCGGCGCCGCCGCACGCGCGGAACTGGCCGAGGTGCTGGGGGTGAAGGTGCACCTGTTCCTGCATGTAAAAGTACTGGAGAACTGGGCGGAGGACAAGGAACTGTTCGAGGAGATTGGCCTCGATTGGGTGCGGTGATGGGGGAGCAGCCTGAAGGTCGGATTGAGGACTACTTGCGTAAACCTCCAGTCCGGTGGATGCGTAGCGCATACGCAATTGAGGCAAGCCCTTGGTCTCCAAAAGAAAATATTGAAGCTGCATTGCTTTTCCGAGGAGCGGTTGTATCGGCGCATGGCTACATTGAGACCCGCCTTGCAGAGTTGGCTTTAAGGTCTTCAATAATGACCGAATACGCTAGCCTTCAGGCAACCTTTCCTTATCGTCACAGCAGTAGGTTATCATATCTGCGTCGTATTTTTTCATTGGAACCTTTGAAGCCATACAACAATTCAGCAGAAAGATTTTTTGCGCGGTTCGATGCAGGCGCTGAACATCGGCACGTGATGGCCCACGCAAAAATGAAGGTGAACGGCAGCTGGATCGTATTCGAGGATTTTAAGACAGGAAAAATTGATACGGGCCAAAAGGGCGCAATTCTCCAAAGGCGTTTTACATTTACACTAAGCGATCTTGAGAAAATTGCATGGAAGTCAGTTTGCTTAAGCAGAATTTGCCAACGCCTCGCAAATGAGGTCGAGAAGCTGGAAATTCTTCCGTCTTTGGATAGCTTGCAAGCATAATGACCGTCATCGCGAGGCCCAATGGGCCGTAGCGATTCGGGGCAGTTGGTCTGCCGCTCTGGATTGCTTCGCTTCGCTCGCAATGACGAAATTGCGTCATGCCAGCGCAAGCTGGGAACTCACGCGACCCGGTGCTGCCTTTGCGAGCAAGGCGCTCAATAGCCCCAAGCCCCAGCTTACGCTGGGGTGACGGCGGACGGAAAGATCACCCCCGCCCCAGCTTCTCCAGCTTGGCTTTGAGCGCGGCTTCATCAAAGGGCTTCACGATATAATCATCCGCGCCCGCCGAAATCCCGGCGTGAATGTCCTTCGCCTCGCCATTGGACGTGCAGAACACCACGATCGGCTCCTTGGGCGTCGGGATGGCGCGCAGCTTGGCGACGAATTCGATGCCGTCCATTTCCGGCATATTCCAGTCTGTCAGCACCAGGTCGGGCATGGCCTGCTTGCAGCGGGCGAGGGCTTCCTCGCCGTTTTCCGCCTCAATCGGCACATAGCCAAGACTGCGCGCGATCTTGGAGGAAACCTTGCGGATCACCCGGCTGTCATCAACAATCAGGCACATTTTCGCCGCGGCAGCCGGGGCCGCGCCCTGTGCATAGCGATCGCGCATCGCCTTGGCAGCGGCCACAATCGCATCGGTGGCATCGCCTGCCGGCGTATCGGGCTGAGGCGGTGCTGCCGCCTCAACCGCAGCGCGCGCATCCTCGGGCATGGCAACTGCCTCGGCGCCCTCGCCCGCCACCAGACGCTCGGCCAGGGTCTTGCCTTCCATGCTCCCGCGCCGGTGCGGGCCGGTGTTGCGTTTGATCAGATTTTGAATGGCTCGTACTCCCCGCCAAAGCCGCCGCTGCGCGGGGCGTCATACTGACCATATTCCTCGCGTTCGCGCGCGCCCGCCGCCATTTCGCCAGGCGTGATGCGAACATGGAGATAGGGCATCCAGACATCCCCGAATTCAGCCTTCTGGTACCACACATCAATCACGTCATAGCTGGCCCACATGCCATCCGGTTCGCGCAGGCGAATACCTTCGCCAATGCGCGGCACCGCGGCAAAGCGCAGCCGCGACTGGCTCTGGTGCGTCTCGTTCTGGACTTCGATCTCGATCACGTTGGCGCATCCCCGGTTTGTCGGAGATTCGTGATAAGTCCCAAAGCTTGACGATTTACCAACGCGCGCAGGCCACGCGCGCCGGATCAGGCAGCAGGCGACGCTTTTTTGGCAGGCGCTTTCTTTCTGGCAGCCGGTTGCTTGGCCGCAGCCTTCCTTTTGGGCGCGGCCTTCTTCTTGCCCTTGGCCGGGCCCTTGGCGGCGCGGGCATCGATCAATGCGATCGCCTCGGCCAGCGTCACCTCCTCGGGCTTGACGCCCTTGGGGAGCGTCGCATTGGTGATGCCATCGGTGACGTAAGGGCCATAGCGGCCCGGCATAACCTTGATGGCGCCGCCACTCGTGGGATGCGCGCCTAGCGTGGCGATCGGCTCTGCCTTGCCCCGGCCTGCCGCGGCACTGCCCCGGTTGCCGGCCTGAGCCAAAATATCGACCGCGCGGTTCATCCCCACCTCGAAAACCTCGCGGGTATTGGCAAGCTTGCCATACTTGCCATCATGGCGAAGATAGGGACCGTAACGCCCGATATTCGCTTCGATTTCCAAGCCAGTATCAGGATGGACACCGATGATGCGGGGAAGTTCCAAAAGCTTGACTGCCCAATCGAGATCGAAATCATCGAGGTCCTTGGGGATACTGGCGCGCTTGGCTTCCTTGCCGCTGCCCATCTCGACATAGGGACCGAAACGCCCGGTCTTGCGGACGATGTCGATGCCGGTTTCCGGGTGCTGACCCATGACGCCATCTTCCGCAATAGCTTCACCCGCACCGCCCGGTTGAGCAAAGCGGCGGGTATATTTGCATTCCGGATAATTGGCGCAGGCAACAAAGGCCCCAAAGCGCCCGCCGCGCAAGCTCAGGCGGCCATTTGCCCGTCCTTCGGCAGCGCATAGAGGGCATGCGCGCGGATCGCTGCCGTCCTCGCGCGGCGGAAAGAGGAAATCGGAGAGATAATCATCGAGCGCCTCGGTCACTTCCGACGGCAGCTTTTCCATCACCTCATCGGCTTTGGGCTTGAAGTCCTTCCAGAAGCGGGCGAGCAGCGCCTTGTAATCCTCGCGTCCGTCCGACACGATATCGAGTTCATCCTCCATGCCGGCGGTGAAATCATAGGCGACATAGGTGGGGAAAAAACGTTCGAGAAAGGCTGTAAGCAACCGCCCGCTTTCCTCTGCAAAGAAACGGTTTTTCTCCACCCGAACATAGGCCCGGTCACGCAGGGTCTGGATCGTCGAGGCATAGGTCGAAGGCCGCCCGATACCGAGTTCCTCCAGCCGTTTTACCAGGCTGGCTTCGGAAAAGCGCGGCGGCGGCTGGGTGAAGTGCTGGGTGGCCTCGACACGCTGCTTCTGGGGGCAATCGCCCTTGCGCAGCACCGGCAGGAGGTTGCTGTCCTCGTCATCCTGATCGTCGAAGCCTTCCTGATAGACCGCAAGGAAACCCGGGAACCGCACCACCTGCCCGGTGGCGCGCAATTCGTGCTGCCCCGTCGCATCGCGCAGGGTGACCGTGGTGCGCTCCAGCTGCGCGCTCGACATCTGGCTCGCCATAGCGCGCTTGAAGATCAGTTCATAAAGCTTGGCCTCATCACCCGATCCCGCGCGCTCGCGGCTGAAATCGGTCGGGCGGATCGCTTCATGCGCTTCCTGAGCATTCTTGGCCTTGGTGCTGTAAAAAAGCGGCTTTTCGGGCAGGTAAGCACCATCATAGCGCGCGCTGATCGCATCGCGCAGTGCAGCGATCGCGCCTGCATCCATCTGCACCCCGTCGGTCCGCATATAGGTGATCGCGCCCGCTTCATAGAGCGACTGGGCCAGCTGCATGGTGTGCTGGGCGGAATAGCCGAGCTTGCGCGCGGCCTCCTGTTGGAGGGTCGAGGTGGTGAATGGTGGGGCAGGATTGCGCTTGACTGGCTTGGTTTCGACGCTTTCGACGATAAAGCGCCCAGCCTCGACCGCAGCCTTGGCTTCCATCGCAATGCCTTCGGCGCCGAGGGAGAGACGATCAAGCTTGTCGCCCCTGAAGCGCACCAGCTTGGCGCTGAAATCCGTGCCGTCCTGCTGCAGATGTGCGGTTACGCTCCAGTATTCCTCAGGCCGGAAGGCTTCGATCTCGCGCTCGCGATCAACGATCAGGCGCAGCGCGACCGACTGCACGCGGCCTGCCGACTTGGCACCGGGTAGCTTGCGCCACAGCACCGGCGAGAGGGTAAAACCGAACAGGTAATCGAGCGCGCGGCGCGCCAGATAGGCATCGATCAGCGGCTTGTCGAGCTGGCGCGGGCGGGCCATCGCCTCGGTCACCGCCTGTTTGGTGATCGCATTGAAGGTAACGCGGTCCACCACCTTTGGCAGCGCCTTCCTTTTGGCCAGCAATTCCTGAACATGCCAGCTGATCGCCTCACCCTCGCGATCAGGGTCAGTCGCCAGCACCAGCCGGGTTGCGCGCTTGGCGGCGTCGGCAATCTCTTTGAAGCGGCTCTGCTTGTCGCGATAAAGCTCCCATTCCATCGCGAAATCATCATCCGGGTTCACGCTGCCGTCCTTCGCTGGCAGATCGCGGACATGGCCATAGGAGGCGAGAACCTTGAAGTCTGGCCCGAGATATTTCTCGATGGTCTTGGCCTTGGCGGGGGATTCAACGATGACAAGTTGCATGGAGGCTGCCGGGTGTCCGTTACGTGTGTGCGCGCGAGAGTGGGGCGCTGCGTCTTACGGCGTCAAGCGGCTTGTGCAAGGAAACAATCACCCGACCCGGCGAACCATCCCGGCATGATCGCGCACCAACTCGCCCGCGAGTTCGAGTTCGAGCACGGCGCGTTGCACGGCCGCCGCGCTTGCGCCGGTCTGCTGGATGAGCTCGGCAAGGCTGACAGGCGCCGTGCTGAGCAGTGCTGCCACCGCCTCTGCGCCCTCGCCCGCCGCGCTATCGCCAAGTTCGGCATAGTCGAAGCCACTTGCATCCTCCGTGACCCGGAAGCGCGAGCGCGGCGCGCCGGTGAAGCTTTGCAGCAGTTCGATCACGTCGTCAGGCGATTGCACCAGCACCGCGCCTTCGCGGATGAGCTGGTTGCACCCCAAAGCGCGGCTGTCGAGCGGCGAGCCGGGAATGGCCATGACCTCGCGCCCGGCCTCGCCTGCCAGCCTTGCGGTGATCAGGCTGCCCGATTGCGGGGCGGCTTCCACCACCAGCGTGCCGCTGGCAAGACCGGCGATAATCCGGTTGCGCGAGGGGAAATGCCGCCCGCGCGGCTCGGTGCCGGGGGGCTGTTCGGCGATCAGCAGCGCATCTTTTGCAATCCGCTCCTGCAAGCCGGCGTGCTGCGGGGGATAGGCGATGTCGATGCCGCTGGCGATCACGCCGATCGTCTGCGGGAAAGCGCCCTCGTGGGCCGCGCCATCAATGCCGCGTGCAAGGCCGGACACGATGGTGAAGCCTGCCTCGGCAAGTGCCGCGCCGAAGTCGCGGGCGAGCTTGACTGCAGCAGCGCTTGCATTGCGCGCGCCAACCAGCGCCACGCAAGGCGCCGACGCGAGCGGCACATTGCCCCGGCAGGTGAGGATCGGCGGCGCGCTGGCGAGTTCGGCGAGCAACGCGGGGTAGTCGGGCTGATCGTGGAACAGATAGCGCGCGCCAGCCTTTCGGACCGCGCTGACCTCACGCTCGATGGCCTCGGGAGGCGCGGGGCGATAGGGCACCGGGGCGCGGCTGGCGAGCTCGGGCAGGGCATCGAGCGCTGCTGCAGCGCTGCCGAAGCGGGCGAGCAGCTGGCGATAGGAAATCGGCCCGATATTGGGCGAGCGCAGCAGCCGGATGCGCGCGAAGGCTTCTGGCTGGCTGAGCACTGGCTGCAACCCCTTGTGCTCCATCAGAGGCGGCTACCTGTCATGATCTGGCCCCCACCTTGGGCTCCTCCCCGCGTATCAGCCGCCCGATATTGGCGCGGTGCTGCACGATCACGATGGCGGCAATCACCACCAGCGGCAGGGTTACTTGCGGATAGCCCAGCCCCCATGCCACCGCAGGCGCCGCGATCACGGTGACCAGCGAGGAGACAGAGGAAATCCGGCTGAAAAACAGCGTGATCGCCCAGATCGCAGCACACACCAGCATCGCGGGCCACGCCATCGCGGCAAGCACACCGGCTGCGGTTGCAAAGCCCTTGCCGCCCTTGAACCCCAGCCACGGCGTAAAGCAATGCCCTGCCACCGCCGCGACCGCTGCGATCGCCTCGGTGCCCGGCCAGACCTGTGCCGCTGCCAGAACGGCCAGTGCGCCCTTGCCGCCATCGAGCAGCACTGTGGCTGCCGCCAGCCCCTTGTTGCCCGTCCGCAGCACATTGGTTGCGCCAATCGAGCCGCTGCCGATCTTGCGCACATCACCCAGCCCCGCCGCGCGGGTGAGGATCAGGCCAAAAGGGACAGAACCCAAGGCAAATCCGAGCAAAATTGCCCAAACCGGTTCCATAACGTGCCAAATTCCTTCTTACGGTCCGACCGTACTGTGCGCTGCTATCGCTAGCAGTTAGTTTGCGCTTCATGGAAGAACAAATCCGTTCAGAGCGCGACATTGCAAGGCTGACCCACCGCGAGCGCGAGGCTTTGCGCGGCTGGCTTGAACGCAAGAGCGCCAAGCAAATCGCGCTCGATCTGGGCGTCTCGCACCACGCGATTGAAAAGCGACTAAAGACCGCGCGGCTCAAACTCGGGGTCGCCTCCTCGCTCGAAGCAGCACGCCTGCTGGCCGAGGCAGAAGGGCTGCACGCAGGGTACCAGCACAAAGGAGCCCAGCGCGCGGAGGTTCCCCAAGGGGCGGCGGTGCAGCATGGCTGGCGGCGTCAACCACGCATCATGGGAGCTTTTGCCATGCTATTCACCATCGCCGCCGCAATCGTCCTGTCGCAGCAAGCCAAGCCGCACGGCGCCAGCCCGCCCGCTGCCGCCAGCAGCGCCGAGGAACGGATTGCCGCCTCGACGCGGCGGACTTTCAATCTGCTCGACGAGGACCGCTCAGGCTTTCTCGAACCGCCCGAATCGCCCATCATCCAGTTCGCGCTAATGGACAAGGACGAGACAGCCACCGCCGTGGCAAAGGTGCTGAACGCGGCGCGCAAGGGCGCGGAGAATGAGGCGAGAACGGCCATCACCACGAGCGGGGTGAAGCTTTCCGGATCAGACAGCGCCGAACAATTCTACCGCGAGGCCGACCGCGATGGCGATGGCAAGGTGAGCTACGCCGAATTCCACCAATGGTCCGCCGCGCAGCTCGCCAGCATCGGCATGGATCTGGCCGCGGCCAGCAAGCCCTGAACCAGCGCGGCAGTTGACCTTGCACAGCGCCTCGGCCATCGCGACAAGGCAATGGTCGAGGCGCATTCCCCCATCCTGCTGTTCGATTCCGGTGTTGGCGGGCTGACCGTTTACGACGCCTTGCGCGAAATCCTGCCCGGCGCGCCCGTGATCTACGCCGCCGATCTCGCAGGCCTGCCCTATGGCAGCAAAACCGAAGCCCAGATCGCCGCGCGCGTGGCCGGATTGCTCGGCCGCATGGCCGAACGCTTCCGCCCACGCCTGGTCTGCATTGCCTGCAACACCGCCAGCACGATCGCATTGGGCATGGTGCGCGAGGTGCTGGAAATCCCGGTTGTCGGCACCGTCCCCGCAATCAAGCCCGCAGCTAGCCTCACTCAGACCGGTACCATCGGACTGATTGGCACCGAGGCAACCATCCGGCAGGCCTATGTTGACCGGCTGGAGGCGGACTTTGCCCATGGCACCCGCCTGTTGCGCATCGCCGCGCCCGAATTCGTGGGCCTTGCCGAGGGCAAGCTGCGCGGGGCTCCGGTCGATCTTGCGCCGGTGCGCGCCATTGCCGAACGCCTTGCTGCCATGCCCGGCGGCGGCGCTATTGATACGCTGGTGCTGGCCTGCACGCATTTCCCGCTACTGGCCGATGAACTTACCGCGGTATTTGGCGCGGATGTGGCGCTGGTGGATGGCGCGAAGGGCATCGCGCGGCGCATTGCCCACCTGCTGGAAGGGCAGGAATTTGCGAAGCCCTTGCCCAACCGCTTCATCGTCACCGGCCCGCTGGCAGCCGCTGCAGGTCTGGAGAGCGCGCTGGTGATGCGCGGCTTTGGTCCAGCCGAAAGCTTCTGACGCACGCCATCTTCGGCTTGATCGGAAAAGCCGCTCACCCTGTGCAAATCTATCGCGCAACAAGATGACTCGCCAAAAACCCTCCTGCGCTCTAGGGACATCGGCGAAACCTTTGGGCCGCATGGTGGTTTGATCCACGCACGCAAGAGACGAGCAGCCTTAGTGAACTACGACCAGATCTTCGATGCCGCGATTGACCGCCTCCACGAGGAAGGCCGTTACCGCGTCTTCATCGATATCATGCGCAACAAGGGCGCCTATCCCAACGCGCGGTGCTTCCACGGCCACAATGGCCCCAAGCCGATCACGGTATGGTGTTCCAATGATTACCTGTGCATGGGCCAGCACGAAAAGGTGATCGGCGCGATGGAAGCCGCGCTCCATGATGTCGGCGCAGGCTCGGGCGGCACGCGCAATATTGGCGGCAACACCCATTTCCATCTGGAGCTTGAGGCCGAACTGGCAGATTTGCACGGCAAGGACGCGGCGCTGCTGTTCACAAGCGGCTATGTCTCCAACGACGCGACGCTTTCGACACTGGCGAAGCTGTTGCCGGGCTGTGTCATTTTTTCCGACGAACTCAACCATGCGAGCATGATCGCCGGGATCCGCAATTCGGGCTGTCCCAAGCGGGTGTTCCGCCACAATGATGTGGCGCATCTGGAAGAACTGCTCGCCGCCGAAAGCCCCGAAACGCCCAAGCTGATCGCCTTTGAAAGCGTCTATTCCATGGACGGCGACATCGCCCCGATCCACGCGATCTGCGATCTGGCCGAGAAATACAACGCGCTCACCTATATCGACGAGGTTCACGCAGTCGGCATGTATGGCCCGCGCGGCGGCGGGATCTCGGAACGCGACAATGCCGCCCACCGCATCGACATCATCGAAGGCACGCTGGGCAAGGCGTTCGGCGTGATGGGCGGCTATATTGCGGCCAGCGCCAAGGTGGTGGACTGCATCCGCTCTTACGCGCCGGGCTTCATCTTCACCACCTCGCTCTCGCCAGTGCTGGTGGCAGGCGTGCTGGCTTCGGTGCGGCATCTCAAAGAGAGCAGCGTGGAACGCAACGCCCAGATGCAGGCCGCCGCCATGCTCAAGCTCAAGTTTGCCGAGGCGGGCCTGCCGGTGATGGATAGCGTCACCCACATCGTGCCCCTGATGGTGGGCGATCCGGTGCGCGCGAAGAAGATCAGCGATATCCTGCTCGCCGAATATGGCGTCTATGTGCAGCCGATCAATTTCCCGACTGTGCCGCGCGGCACCGAACGCCTGCGCTTCACGCCCGGGCCGGCGCATACCGAGGCGATGATGGACGAACTGACAGCAGCGCTGGTGGAAATCTGGGACCGGCTGGACATGCGGCTCGCCGAAGCGGCTTGAGACAAGCCGTAATGCCCTAGCGTCCTTTGTCGGGACGCATGGCTGCGCTACTCCTCTGCTCGAAACAGATTCGGGAGAGAGACATGGGCGGCAATCCGCAGCAGACTTATGCCGAGGTTGTCCTTGGCCGGCGCAGCATCCGCGGCTATCTCGACAAGCCGGTGCCGCGCGCGCTGATTGAGGAAGTGCTGGCGATGGCGATGCGCTCGCCCTCATCAATGAACACGCAGCCCTATCATTTCCATGTCATCACCGGCGAGCCATTGGACCGCATCCGCAAGGGCAATACAGAGCGTATCCTTGCGGGCGAGCCCGACAGCCGCGAATTTCGCAAGGGGCGCCCGTTTCAGGGCGTCCACCGCGACCGGCAAGTGGCTTGCGCGGTGCAGCTGTTCGAGGCGATGGGTATCGCCCGCGACGACAAGGAAGCCCGCCAGGACTGGGTGCTGCGCGGCTTCCGCCAGTTCGATGCCCCCGTCTGCGTGATTGTCACCTATGACAAGGAACTCTGCGATGCTGACGACACCGTGTTCGATTGCGGCGCGGTGACGACGGCGCTGGTCAATGCCGCATGGTCGAAGGGCCTTGGCTGCGTGATCAATTCGCAAGGCATCATGCAATCACCCGTAGTGCGTGAACACGCGGGAATCCCCGAAGATCAGGTGATCATGAAAGCGGTGGCGATGGGCTGGCCTGACCCGGATTTCCCCGCCAACCCGGTCAAGATCACGCGCCGCGACGTGAGCGAGGCGGCCCGCTTTGTCGGCTTTGACTAGGGCTAACCGGCACTGGCCTGCGAACGCTGTGCCGTCCGCTCAAGATAGGGCATCGCCTCGACCAAAGCGAAGCCGGGCGTGCGCACAGGCAGGCCTCATGGGTTAGACCTTGGAGCGACGATAGCCCGCTGCCCTTGCTGCGCTTTCGCTGCAGAACAACTCCTCAGGCCGTGTCTGGTTGTAATAGGCCTGCCCCGGCACATGATAGATCCATTCGCCCCGGGCGTTGCGGTTGCCCTTGATCGCGCAGCGGCCATGGCCGTCGCGCACGCTGGCAGGAACACGCTGCGCCGCTGACGCTGCGGCGCGTCGCTCGGCCTGTTGTCGCGGGACGACTGGAGGCGCCTCGGGCGACTGAGCAGCCCGCCATTCTCGCGGCGCCTGGAAACTTGCGCCCCACGGGCCAAAGCCAAGATTGCGGGCAAGGCTTTGCGCCTCTTGGTAATCAGACGCTGCCTCATCCAACGCCACTGCCATGCCGCGGCGCACCATCTCGCGGCCGATATCCACGGTGCGGGTCTTGCACGTTGCAAGGATGCGGCCGTAGGCGTCGATGCCTTGCGCCGTGCAAGAGACGGGCTGGCTGGCGATGATCGCCTGAAGGTTGCTGGTCGCCTCCTCGCCGCAGGCCCATGCGACACCTTCACGGGTGCAGGACTGCGCGGCTTCGGGCGCATCGATCCCCAAAAGACGAATGCGCGTGCCTGTCATATCAAGCGTATCGCCGTCGATCGCTATGGCAGGGCCGGTCATGATGCTGGCGCTGGCGGGAGCTGCCAGCAACGCTGCAAGAGCGCAAATCGAAAGGGCACGGGTCATGGCAGGATCGTGCCATGTCCCGCTTAACAAGATGTTGCGATTAAGCCCTGCTCCGCACCCAACTGACGCCGCGCAGGAAATTCAGCGCAAAGACACCACGTTATCGATCGCCTCACGGACACGCTGGCCGGTATAGAGGCTTGCCATCGGCTCATCCTCAACGATCACCACCAGCGCATGGCCGAAGCCGTTGAAGCCGGTCTTCATCGCCGCGCCATAGGCACCGAGCATCCCGATCTCGATGTAATCGCCCGCCTGAATATCTGCCGGAAGCGCAAACGGCCCCTTCATGTAATCGGCATCATCGCAGGTCGGCCCATAGAAGGAAAAGTCCTTCAGCGGTTCGATCAGGTCATCTTCCAGCGCACGCACCGGGAAGCGCCATTCGACGTGCGCGGCATCATAGAGCGCGCCGTAAGCGCCATCATTGATGTAAAGCTCATCGCCCCGGCGCTTCGTCACCTGGACGATCATCGAGGAATATTCCGCGCACAGCGCCCGGCCCGGCTCGCACCACAGCTCGGCGTTATAGGCAATCGGCAGCGCTTCGAAGTGGCGCGCAATGATCGCGAAATAATCTTCAAGCGGCGGGGGTTCGAGGCCTGGATAGGTGCTCGGGAAACCACCGCCCACGTCGATCATGTCGATCACCACGCCCGCCTCGGCAATGGCGGCGCGGGTGCGGTCCAATGCCTGCACGAAGGCAAAGGGCGTCATCGCCTGGCTGCCAACGTGGAAACACACGCCCAGCCAGTCGCAATGCTGGCGCACCTGCTGGAGCAGCATGGGCGCTTCGATCAGGTCGCAGCCGAACTTCGATGCGAGGCTGAGCTCGGAATATTCCGAAGACACACGCAGCCGCACGCACAGGCGCAGGTCAGCCGCCGCCTCCCCCGTTTGCGGGTCGCGGCAGGCATCGACGATCTTTTCCAGTTCCTCGGCGGTATCGAGGCTGAACGTCCGCACGCCGTGTTCAAAATAGGCCTCGCGGATGGCAGCCGCCGTCTTCACCGGATGCATGAAGCACAGCACGGCATCAGGCAGCAAACCGCGTACAAGACGGACCTCGGCAATCGAGGCGACATCGTAATGGGTCACGCCTGCATCCCACAGCACCTCGATGAGGTCGGGCGCGGGATTGGCCTTTACGGCATAGAGCACCTTGCCCGGAAACTTCTCGATAAAGAAGCGGGCGGCGCGCCGCGCTGCATGCGGGCGGTTGAGGATTACAGGTTCGTCCGGACGGAGGTCGCGAACTACAGCCAGTGCGTCAGGATAGATGTGCAACTCAAGGGACCCCCAAAACGGTTCGTTGAAACCATAAAACGACAAGCTGCCTTGCGGTTTGGAAGTCCCCTTGGGGCAGCGGAAGGGCGCAGATAGGGCCTGGGGGGGATAATGCAATCGAAAAATGCGCGCGCGCGCGACAAAATGTTACTTTTCGAAGACACTCTGCGCCATGCGACTGGAATGTGACAGCTCGCAGCCTCCAAAGCGGGCGCTGACGAGCGCGTGAGAGGCTACGAGCTTCAGCTCAAGCGGTCACGAAAATCCTGATAATCGAAGCGCTTGACACATTCGAGCGCGTCGGTTTCCGAATCCCACATCCAGATCGACGGCAGCGGCACACCATTGAAGGTATTGGTCTTCACCATCGAATAATGCGCCTGATCGAGAAAGGCGAAGCGCGCACCAGGTTCGGCCGGAACCGGCAGGCGATAATCGCCAATCACATCGCCAGCGAGGCACGAGGGCCCGCCGAGGCGAATCGGGATCATGCTTTCATCAGCCAGCTCGCCGAGCATGGCGGGGCGATAGGGCGCCTCCAGCACATCGGGCATATGGCAGGTGGCCGAGATATCCGTGATCCCGACAGGGATCTCGTTGAAGTGGGTATCCAGCAGCGTGCCCACCAGAATACCAGCATCGAGCGCCACCGCTTCGCCCGGTTCCAGGATAATCTCGCAGCCGGTGTCTTCGGCCGCATCGCGCAGGAATTCGATCAGCTCCTCGCGCTGGTAATCAGCCCGCGTGATATGGTGCCCGCCGCCCATGTTGATCCACTTCAATTGGCCGAAATAGGGCTCGATTGCATCAAATACGCGGTCCCAAGTGGCGCGCAGGGGTTCGAAATCCTGTTCGCACAGGTTGTGGAAGTGGATGCCCTCGACGCCCCCCATGTGCTCTGGCGAAAGCTGGTCGAGCGGGAAGCCCAATCGCGATCCGGGCGCTGAGGGATCATATTTCGCCACCTCGCCGGTTGGCACCTGCGGATTGATCCGCAGCCCCACACTCACACCTGCGCCGCTCGCCGCAGCGTTTTCGAGAATCAGGCGCGCGCGGTCGTGCTGGCCGGGCGAATTGAAAATGACATGATCGGACAGTCGGCAGATTTCAGCGAGGTCCTCGGGCTTGAAGGCAGCCGAGTAAGTGGCGATTTCGCCATCGTAGAACTCGCTCGCAAGGCGCGCTTCCCACAGGCCAGAAGTGGAAACCCCATCAAGATATTCGCCGATGATCGGCGCTGCCGACCACATCGAGAAAGCCTTGAGCGCTGCGAATACCTTGATGCTCGCACCATCGCTGGCGGCTGCATCGCGCACGTCGGCCAGCACCCGGCAATTGGCGCGCAGGCGCGCTGCGTCCACAACGAAGGCGGGGCTGTCGACACGCGACAGATCGAAATGGGCAAATGCGCCCGGATCACCGGCTTTGGTCTGCATCAGCCGAGCGGAGCCTTGAAAATCATGAATGCGCCTCCTGCAATCAACGCAAAACCGGCAATCTGGCTGGGACCGGGCTGTTCACCAAACATCACCCACGCCACCACAACGAAGGCGCCAAGCGATAAGACTTCCTGAATGGTCTTCAACTCTGCCAGCGAATAGGCGGTTATGCCGATCCGGTTGGCAGGCACAGCCAGACAATATTCCAGAAACGCAATGCCCCAAGCCAGACCAATCGCTGCCCACAGCGCCAGCGATGGCTGCTTGAGGTGACCATACCACGCAAGGTTCATGAGCACATTAGAACCCGCCAGCATCACCACCGGCAGAACGAACGGGGTCAGGTGGCTCATTGCGGGCTCCGTTCTGCCAGCGGATCGGGAAGTTTGAAACGCACCACGCGCCCGGCGGCGACATCGGTGATATAGGCATGGCCATCGCTCGCAACTGCAAGATCATGGCCCAGGCTCATATTGGTGCCCGGCAGCCCGATATCAAGCGAGCGTTCGAGAAGGCCATTTGTCCCATAAAGCCTGAGAATGGCGCGGGTCCGGTCTTGTGCGTCGCGGCCTTCGAGCACCGCAAGACGCCCATCCGGAAGCGGTTTTACGGCATAGGGATGATTGCCGCCGCGCATGGCGAGTTCGCGGATCAGTTGGCCCTGATGATCAAAAATCTGCACCTGCGAACGCTCGCGATCAGCCACATAGATGTGCTTGTCATCAACCGCGACGGCGTGAGCGACGCTGAACGCGCCCCAATCGCGAAGGAAACGGCCCTGCTGGTCAAACTCGGCGACCCGCGTGTTCACATAGCCATCGGCGATCAGCACGCGGCCGTTCAAGAAAGCAACATCGGCAGGGCGGCCAAAGTGATCGGCATCCTGCGCGCTCACGCCTCTTTCGCCGAGGACGAGTTCTTCCTCGCCCTCGGGGCTGAAACGGAACACCTGCTCCAGCCCCGCGTCGGTGATCCAAACCTTGCCTTGCGGGTCGATCGACAGCCCGTGCGGCATGATGAAGCGACCTGCCCCCCAACGCCTGATCAGGGTGCCATCGGGCGCAAACACGAAGACGGTCGGCTCGGCGATGGGAGCGGCGGGAAATGGCTCCTTCCATGCCCGGCCCGCGCGGTGGAGCACATAGACATTGCCCACGGCATCAAGATCAACCGCGCTCACCTCGCCGAACCGGGCGTCGGCGGGGATCGTGGGCCAGCCCTCGTCGACCGTGGCGGCCGCCACAACCTCGGGCGGCAGCGGCGGAACAAGTTCGTCACAAGCAGCAAGCGCGAGCATTGCGGCGGCGCAGAACCAGAGACGCATCAGAACGCGACAGGCCCCGCCATTTCCTCGACTGTCCACGGCAGACCATGCGCGTTGAGCATTTCCATGAAGGGATCAGGGTCCATCTGCTCCATGTTGAAGACGCCCTCGCCCCGCCATTGGCCGGTGACCATCATCGCCGCGCCGATCATGGCTGGCACGCCGGTGGTGTAGCTGACTGCCTGATTGCCGGTTTCTTCATAGGCTGCCTCGTGCGAGCAGATATTCTTGATGTAGAATGTCTTCTCGCCCGAACCATCCAGCGCCTCGCCGGTCGCGATCACGCCGATATTGGTGTTGCCCTTGGTGGTTTCGCCCAGCGTTTCGGGCTTGGGCAGCACGGCGGCGAGGAATTGCAGCGGAATGATGTCGCGCCCCTGATACTTGACCGGCTCGATCGAGGTCATGCCGACGTTCTGGAGCACGGTGAGATGAGTGATGTACTGATCGCCAAAGGTCATCCAGAACCGCGCGCGCTCCAGTTCGGGGAGGAACTTTGCAAGGCTTTCCAGCTCCTCGTGATACATCAGATACATGTTCTTCGGCCCGACCGCCTCGAAGTCGAAGCCGACCTTGGTGGACATGGCGGGGGTCTCGACCCATTCGCCGTTTTCCCAATGGCGCGCCGGCGCGGTCACTTCGCGGATGTTGATTTCCGGGTTGAAGTTGGTGGCGAAATGCTGGCCATGATCACCGCCATTGCAATCGAGAATGTCGAGCTGGCGGATGGTTTTCAGCTTGTGCTTCTTGAGCCACATCGTGAAAACACTCGTCACCCCCGGGTCGAAGCCGCTCCCCAGCAGGGCCATCAGCCCTGCATCCTTGTAGCGATCATGATAGGCCCATTGCCACTTGTATTCGAATTTCGCTTCGTCCTTGGGCTCGTAATTGGCGGTGTCGAGGTAATCGACACCTGCCTCAAGGCAGGCATCCATAATGGGCAGATCCTGATAGGGCAGCGCGAGGTTGACGACGAGGCCCGCGCCCGTCTTGCGAATGAGGTTGACCATGGCGGGCACTTCTTCAGCGTCGATTTCATAGGTCGCAATCTCGCGCCCGCAGCGCTGCTTCACGCTCGCCGCAATCGCATCGCATTTCGACTTGGTGCGGCTGGCAAGGTGGATATCGGGGAAGATATCCGGGTTGAACGCCATCTTGTGGACGCACACTGAACTCACCCCGCCCGCGCCGATAACGAGCACCGTGGTGGATTTTGCAGAGGGCATGCTAGGGACCTTTCGTATGCGAATCTTTCGCGCGCCTTAGTCTAACCGATTGTCTGCGACAAATGATCCAGAGACCTGACACATTGCCGACCCATGAAGGCGTCATCGCTGCTGCTGAGGCTGTCGCGGCGATCCTGCCGCCCACCCCCTTGCTGCCGGTTGACATAAACGGCGTGAAGGCATGGGTGAAGGCGGAATGCCTGCAACCCATCGGCGCGTTCAAGATCAGGGGCGCGTGGTGGGCGCTCTCCAGCCTGTCGCCCGCAGAACGCGCTGCAGGCGTGGTCGCGGTTTCATCCGGCAACCACGCCCAAGGGGTGGCATGGGCCGCGCAAAAGCTCGGCATCCGTGCGGCCATTGTGATGCCGCACGATGCGCCTTGCGTAAAGCTCGCCAACACCCGGGCGCTCGGCGCCGAAGTGGTGCTTTACCAGCGCCCCGGCGAGGATCGCGACCAGGTGGCCGCAAAGCTGATTGCAACGCGTGGCGGCACGCTGGTCCATGCCTTTGCCCATCCTCAGGTGATCGAGGGACAAGGTTCGGCCGGGATCGAGGCGGCAGCCCAGCTCGGCCGCGCCCCCAGCCGGATCATCGCCTGCTGCGGCGGCGGGGGGCTGGCAGCGGGCCTCGCGCTCGCTTGCCCGGACAGCGCCATCCACATCGTTGAACCCGAAGGCTGGGACATGGTGGGCCAATCGCTTGCAGCAGGCGCGATTGTCCATGCGGCTGCGGATGCGCCGCGGACCATCTGCGATGCGCTCCAGCCGCCGGCGACCAAGCCGATCAATCTCGCGGTGCTGGGAGGCCGCGCCGAGCCGGGCATTGCCGTGACCGATGACGAGGTGCGCGCAGCCCAGCTGTTCGCGTTCGAAACCTTGCGGCTCGTGCTCGAACCGGGCGGTGCAGCCGCGCTGGCCGCCGCGCTTGCAGGCAAAGTGCCGGTGGACGAGAATACTGTCATCATGCTGACCGGCGGCAATGCCGACCCCGCCGCCTATGCCGCCTTGCTCGCGCAAGGAACGTCACAAAAGCATCACGCCAGGGCCATATAGCGCGTGCCGGACCCTAGCAAAGGCACACCCGACATGGCCACTCAGCCCAAGCGGATCATCGAAGACGCGGTGATCCGCAAAGAAGCCAAGGTTACCGACAAGCTGCTCGACAAGGCCTTTGCGCTGGCTTTCAAGGGGCTGGTCTATGCCCAGATCTGGGAAGATCCGGTGGTGGACATGGAAGGCCTCGCGATCACGCCCCACACGCGCCTGATGTGTATTGCCAGCGGCAGCTGTAACGCGCTGTCCTATCTCACCGCCAATCCCGAACAGGTCACCGCCGTGGATCTCAACCGCGCTCATGTTGCGCTGGGCCAGCTCAAGATCACCGCGATCCGCCACCTGCCCAATTACGAGCGCTTCCACCGCTTCTTCGCCCACGCCGATCACAAGGAAAACGCCGAAGTCTACAAGACGATGATCGCGCCGCATCTTGATGCCCAAAGCCGCGCCTATTGGGAAAAGCGCGATCTGCGCGGACGCAAGCGCATTTCCTATTTCACGCGCGGCATCTACAAAAAGGGCTTGCTGGGCAATTTCATCGGCCTCGCGCATGTTTTTGCCAGGCTTTACAAGATCGATCTGTCGCGGGTGCTGGCCGCGCAAAGCCTTGAGGAACAGCGCGCCGTTTTCGAGCGCGAACTTGCGCCGGTGTTCGACAAGAAGTTCATCCGCTGGCTCACCGATCAGCCCGCCTCGCTGTTCGGACTGGGTATTCCGCCCGCCCAATTCGAGCACCTCGCCGGCGACGAGCGCATGGCGGAGGTGCTGCGGCGCCGTCTCGAAAAGCTCGCCTGCGACTTCGAGGTAAAAGACAACTATTTCGCCTGGCAGGCTTTCGGGCGCGGCTACAACCGGTCGGAAAGCGCCGCGCTGCCGCCCTATCTTCAACGCGCCAATTGGGAGGCGATGAAAGAACGGATCGACCGGCTTGATGTAACGCGCGCCAACATGGTCGACTGGATCGGCATGCGCGAGGAGGCGAGCATGGACCGGTTTGTTTTGCTGGACGCGCAGGATTGGATGAACAACGCGCAATTGAATGATCTGTGGCGCCGCATCACCCGCGCCAGCCGCCCTGGCGCCCGTGTCCTGTTCCGCACGGCTGCCGAACCCAGTCTGTTGCCGGGCCGCCTGGATGAGACGATCCTTGGCAAGTGGCGCTATCTTGAGGAAACCTCAGCCGATCTCACCCGCCGTGATCGCTCGTCAATCTATGGCGGCGTGCATGTTTACGAGCTGAAGTGATGGCCCTTAGTCACGCCGCACTGATGGACGAGGTTTATCGCGGACAGCGTCATATCTATGATTTGACACGCAAATATTACCTGTTCGGGCGCGATACGCTGATCGCGGGGCTTGGGGCGGATTCGGGCATGAGCGTGCTTGAAGTGGCTTGCGGGACAGGCCGCAACCTTGCCAAGATCGGCAAGTCCTGGCCCGGGGTGCAGCTTTACGGGCTCGATATCTCGGCCGAAATGCTCAAGAGCGCACGGGCCGCGCTGGGCGGGTCGGCACGGCTGGCCCGAGGCGATGCCTGCAGCTTTGATCCTCATGCCTTGCTGGGCAAGGCCCGCTTTGACCGGATCGTCTTGTCCTATTCGCTCTCGATGATCCCCGAATGGGAGGCTGCGCTTGATCATGCGGCCGGGCTGCTCGAGCCGAGCGGAAAATTGCACATTGTCGATTTCGGTGATCTTCGCGGGCTGCCGGGGCCTTTTGCAGGGATGCTGCGCGCATGGCTTGCCCGCTTCCATGTCGCCCCGCGCGGGAATCTCGGCTCCGTGGCGGCGCGCATCGCCGCGGCACATGGTCTTCAGCTCGACAGCAGGCGCGGTGCGCTCGGCTATTTTCAGGTTCATGTGCTCAGCGCTGGCTGAAGGGTTGCAATTGACAATCCATTGCCCCCCTCGCACTCTTGCCTGCGACACAATTCAAACAGGGGATCACTGAATGCAGGCGCAAATTCTCGCGCCCGCCACCTTGCTGGTGGTGTGGACGCTCATCATGCTGTTCTGGATCATTCCAGCCCGCTTTGGCGCCATTGCCAAGTTGCAGGACAAGTCAGCGCTGGCGGGCAAGCAGGGCGTGCGCGGCAATGACCTGGAAGGCGTGATCCCTGACCGGGCGAACTGGCCGGCGCATAATCACACGCACCTCCACGAACAGCCCACGCTGTTCTATGCGACCGTGCTGATCCTTGCGCTGATGGGGCCGGGGGCGGTGGATGTGGCGCTGGCCTGGACCTATTTCGCGCTGCGGGTAGTGCATTCGCTGTGGCAGGTGCTGGTCAACACCATTCCGCTACGCTTTACGCTGTTTCTGCTGAGCACCATCGCGCTGATCGTGCTGGCCGTTCGCGCGGTGATGGCGACCGTGTTCGCCGACCCTTCTGCCCTTCCTGCCTGAGGAGACGAGCATGATCGGAATGGATATCCTGCAACCGGTCGTCGCGCTGATGGCATGGACGATGGTGATGTGGCTGTGGATGTATGCGGTGCGTCTCCCGGCGCTGACCGCATCCGGGCTCAAACCCGATGATGCCCGCAACACCAAGACGCTTGATGACAGGCTGCCGCCCAAGACACAGTGGCCCGCGCATAATTACAACCACCTCCACGAATCCCCGACACTGTTCTATGCGGTCGCGATCGTGCTGGCCGTGATCGGACAGGGCGACGGGATCAACGCCCTCATCGCCTGGGCCTATGTCGCTTTGCGGGTGGCGCACAGCATCGTTCAGGCGACCATCAACAAGGTCGCGCTGCGCTTTGCGCTTTACACACTGTCAAGCCTCGCGCTGATGGTTCTCATCTTCCACGCGGCGACCCCTGTGTTTGACTGGCACCTGTCCGGTTAAGCGGCGGGACTACTCTGCCGCTTCGACTTCCTTGGCCGCATGGGCACGCGCCGCGAGGAAGCGCTCGCCATCCAGCGCCGCCATGCAGCCCATGCCCGCGGCTGTCACCGCCTGACGGTAAACGTGATCGGTGACGTCTCCCGCCGCAAACACGCCAGGGATCGCGGTCTTCGGCGTGCCGGGTTCGGTGAGCAGGTAGCCGCTTTCATCCATCGGCAGCTTGCCCTTGAACAGCTCGGTCGCAGGCGCGTGGCCGATGGCGACGAAAGCCCCGTCAACCTCCAGCGTGCTTGCCTCGCCGGTGACGGTGTCGGTCAGGGCAAGGTGCTGCAGCATGCCGTTCTCGCCCGCTTCGAAGCTGTCCACCGCCTTGTTCCACAGCACGGTGATCTTGGGGTTGGCGAAGAGGCGCTCCTGCAGGATCTTCTCGGCCCGCAAGCTGTCACGGCGATGGATCAGGGTGACATTGTCCGAATGGTTGGTGAGGTAGAGCGCCTCTTCCACCGCAGTATTGCCGCCACCAATCACGGCGACCTTCTTGCCGCGATAGAAAAACCCGTCGCAGGTGGCGCAGGCCGAAACGCCCTTGCCGCCCAATTCCTGCTCGCCAGGAACGCCGAGCCACTTGGCCTGTGCGCCGGTCGCAATCACGAGGCATTCCGCGATATATTCATCCCCGCTGTCGCCAATCGCGCGGAACGGCGGGCCACCTTCAAGCTCAACCGAAGTGATCGTATCCCAGATCATGCGCGTGCCAACGTGTTCAGCCTGCGCGCGCATTTCCTCCATCAGCCACGGCCCCTGCACCACATCGCGAAAGCCGGGGTAATTCTCGACATCGGTGGTGATGGTGAGCTGCCCGCCCGGCTGCAAGCCCTGCACCACGATCGGTTCCAGCATGGCCCGCGCGGCATAGATTGCAGCGGAATAGCCGGCCGGGCCGGAGCCGATGATAAGCATCTTTGTGTGGTGGGTTGCCATTATGGGTCTCGTTAATCTGTCAAAAGTTCAAACCGCGATATGGGAACCAAGCCTGCGCCTGTCACGCGCAAAAATCATTACACCAGAAAGCGCGCGCGCAGGCGCTCCTTGCGCTGGCCATCGACCCCGAGCGCGCTTTCTAAATAGGCATCGAGCGATCCCGCAATGCGGGTTGCCTCAGCGACATAGGTGGCGAAATATTCGGGCAACACGCCCATCAGATGGGCGCGGGCCTCGGGCGCGATTTCGCCGTAATGGGCTTCCATCCGGGGGAGCGACTGGCGTTCGAGGATGTGGGTGGTGGGCGCGTCATTGGTGCGGAGAAACTCTGCCAGCACATCGTCGCGGTGCACGCCCAGCGCATGGAGCAGCAGGCTCGCAGCAACGCCAGTGCGATCCTTGCCGGCAAAGCAATGGACAAGGCTTGCCCCATCGCGCGTTTCGAGCGCTGCAAAATAGCGGCTGAACATATCAAGCATGGCAGGATTATTGGGCATGCGGGTGTAGACGGCCAGCATCCGCTCGCGCGCCTTTTGCGGTGTCATCTCGATCCTGCCGCCGCCTCCTTCGTGGGGCGGGGAATTGGTGGTCTCGCCGTCATAGGCGATCACTTGCGCGTTGAAATCGGGGTGGCGCCGACAGGGATAATTCATCCGCTCGCTTACGCCTCTCAGGTCGATGATAGTGCGGATATCAAGCCGGGCAAGCATTGCGAGATCCGCCTCGCTTGCCTCCATATGCTGGCCGGAACGCCATAGCAGCCCTGTCTTCACCCGCGCGCCATCAGCAGCAGCATAGCCGCCATAATCGCGCAGGTTGTGAATGCCATCCGTCGGCAGGAATGGGCCGGGAGACACAGGGGTTTCGGGTTCTCGAATCATCGCCAGCAACACTGGCAGGGGCGAGCACAGCGGGCAACGGGCTTGGCAGGGATCAGATTAGGCAATCACCCTGAGCATGCAACCAAGCAGCTGTTTAGCTTCCCTTGGTTAAGACTGCATTAGCTGTGATCTTTCACAAAGGCTGTTAACCAATGGCACGGATCCTGATTGCCGATGATGACACCGCAATCGCTTCGCTCGCGAGCGATGTGCTGATGGATGCAGGCCACGCCTGCGGGTGGGTGACGAGCGCGGAGGAATGCATGACTGTAATGCGCTTCAAGCGGCCCGATGTGCTGCTGCTCGATCACAGCTTCCCCGGCATGTCGGGGATTACCTTGCTGCGCCAGTTGCGCCGCTCGCCGCGCTTCTATGACCTGCCCGTGGTGATGTTCACGGCAGTGAGCGGCGAGGCCGATGAAGCGCAGGCGATCTATGCCGGCGCGCAGGATTTCATCCGCAAGCCGTTTGATCCCAAGTGGCTGGTGCGCAAGATCGAAAAGCAGCTGGAAAAGCGCGCCGGCCGCCCGCGCCATGTCGAGCTGGCGAGCGCTGTGCTGGGACATGAATTGTCTCACGCAAGCTGCCAACCCGTGCTCAAGCGGGTGCTTTAGTGCGTTTGCCCTTCAAGCTGGCGCCAACGGAAACGGCAAAGCAACGCTGAGGCGGCGCGCGGCCCTCTTGCATTCTTCCGATCCTGTTTGATCGGACAATGCGCTAGGCGGCCCGTGCTTCAGCCTGGGCAGCCAGCAATCCGCGCGCGATCACCTGGGCCTGAATTTCCGCAGCGCCTTCGAAGATGTTGAGAATGCGCGCATCGCAAAGCACCCGGCTGATCGGATATTCGAGCGCATAGCCATTGCCGCCATGCACCTGCACCGCGTTGTCCGCAGCGATCCAGGCAGTACGGGCGGCGAGCAGCTTGGCCATGCCCGCCGCGATGTCGCAGCGCGTGGCGCGATCCTTGGCGCGCGCGGCGGAGTAGGTCAGCTCGCGGCTGATGACGATATCAGCCACCATCAGCGCAAGCTTATCGGCCACGCGTGGGAAAGCGATGAGGCTCTGGCCGAATTGCTGGCGCCCCAGCGCATAATCAAGCGCGAGATCAAAGGCGTTCCACGCCACCCCCACCGCCCGCGCCGCGGTCTGGATGCGCGCGCCTTCGAAGGTGCGCATCAATTGCTTGAAGCCCTGCCCTTCGGCCTCGCCAAGCAGCCCACCAGCGCTCACCACAAAGCCATCAAAGCCAAGTGCATATTCTTTCATGCCGCGGTATCCGAGCACCGGAATTTCGCTGCCATCAATCCCTGCGTCAGGGAAAGGAACGGCCTCGGTGCCGCGCGTCTTGTCAGCGAGCAGCATCGAGAGGCCGGGATAGCCGGGCATCGCGGGATCAGTGCGCACCAGCAAGGTCATCAGATCGGCGCGGGCGGCGTGGGTGATCCAGGTCTTGGCGCCTGTCACCCGCCATGAGCCATCGGCAGCGCGCTCGGCCCGCGTACGCACGCTGGCAAGGTCGCTGCCGGTGTCAGGCTCGGTGAAGACGGCCGTGGGCAGGCATGAACCATCAGCGATACGCGGCAGGTAGCGCGCGCGCTGCTCGGGCGTGCCGTTCTCGGCGATGAGTTCCCCCGCGATTTCCGCCCGCGTCCCGAGCGAGCCGGCGCAAATCCAACCGCGCGAGAGTTCCTCGGACACCACCGCCATGGCAAGCTTGCCCAGCCCCAACCCGCCATATTCAGCGGGGATGCAAACCCCGAACACGCCCAGCGCTGCCATTTCGGCAATCACCCCTTCGGGAATCAGCGCATCGGCAAGGTGCCAGCCATGCGCGTGGGGCGTAATTGCCTCGGCGGCAAAAGCGCGCATGGTCTCGCGCACCTGATCAAGCGTATCATCACCCAGCCCTTCGTAGGGGCGTGCGCCCTCTGCCAGCAGCACCGCAAACCGCGCGCGGGTGGCAGGCGTGCTGCCTTCGGCAATCAGCCGTGCGACTGCCGGATGCGCCGCCAAGGCGCGCGCTTCGGCTGCCAGGCCCAAGCTTGCAGGACGCACAATCTCGCCCGCGCTCATCATCACCCCGCTGCAAAGCTGGGCGAGATATTCGCCGGCCGCGATGCGGAGGGTCAGTTCCTCTACCTCGCCGAAACACCCTGCTGCATCGGCACGCGCAGCCCAGTCGCACAGCGCCTCAAGCGCGGCACCACTTGCCGCAATCCAAGCAAACCCGTGGACGGCGTGCTGCTCACTTTTAAGCAGGCCTGCGTCCACCTTCCCGCCCGACACGATGCGGGCGGCAACAGCGCCCCGCGCCGCCTCGCCGAAGTTGCGGCCAGCGCGTGTTGCCGCGCGCGCTTCATCAATCCATTCCTTCATCGTGCAGCGGGCTACCATGTTTTGCGCAAGGATGGCATCACCTGAATTGACGGGAGCTGTGCTGCGCTTAGTCTGCGGGTCGATGCGCGCAATCACGGCCCCTGCAATCGTCATCGCTGCTGGCGGCGATGGGCGGCGCATGGGGGGCGGCAAGCCCTTGCGCGAGCTGGCCGGGCGCACGCTGCTAGATCACGCGGTGGGCTGGGCGCGCCGCCAGGCGGGGCCTTGGGCGATTGCAGTGCGCGCACCAGACCAAGTGCCACCGGTCACACTGCCCCTGCTCTTCGATGAGCACCCCGCGATCGGCCCGGTGAGCGCTCTTTTGAGTGCCATGCGTTTTGCCCGCAAGAAGGGCTCGCACATGGTGATCCTGATAGGCTGCGATCAGCCGTTCCTTCCCGATGATCTGCTCGCGCGGCTCGTCGCCCGGATCGGCGATCACGCCGTCGCCATGCCGGTGAGCGGTGGCAAGGACCAGCCCCTTGCCAGCCTGTGGCGCCTTGCCGAGGCCGAAGTCGCGGCCTTCATCGCCGAAGGCGGCCGCTCGCTGTGGCGGCTCGCGGATCGGCTGGGCGCGGTGCGGGTCAATTGGGAAGCGGCGCCCGGCACACGCGATCCCTTTGCCAATATCAATGACCCGGAAAGCCTTGCCCGGCTGTCGGCTGCCAACCACGACACAGGAACCCCTTCATGACACTGAGGAAACTTGCCCTGCCGATTTCCGCCATCGCGCTGGCGCTGGCAATGCCGCTTGCCGCAGCGCCCGCGCTCCCTCTCACCGATCATGAAGAGACAGCCCCTGCCCTGCCCGCAATCCTCCCCGCGCGCGAGCAGGCCGAAGTCATTAACCGCATCCTTGCCGAGCGGCTGGATAGCATCATCCCTCAGATCATGCGCGAGGCGGGGATCGACATGTGGGTGCTGATGGCCCGCGAATATTTCGAAGAACCTGTCGTCGCCTCGATGCTCGACGCCGAGAACATGCACGCGCGCCGCCGGACCATCCTCGTATTTTTCGATCCCGGCGCGGGAAAGCCCGTCGAGCGCCTGACAGTAAGCCGCTATGGGCTTGGCGGCCTGTTCGCGCCTGCCTGGAAGCCCGCGGAACAGCCCGATCAATGGAAGGCACTTGCCGATATCATTGCCGCGCGCAATCCGGGAAAAATCGCGGTCAACATTTCGGATCTGAGCGCCTTTGGGGACGGCATGACAGTCAGCCAGTATGGCCTGATGCGCGCAGCCCTTCCCGAGGCATACCATGCCCGGATCGTCAGCGGCGAACAGCTCGCCACGCGCTGGCTTGAAACCCGCACTCCGGCCGAAATGGCGATCTATCCCGGCATTGTCCGCATCGCCCACGCGCTGATCGGCGAGGCCTTGTCGCGCAAGGCAATTACGCCCGGCGTCACCACGGCGGCAGACGTGCAGTGGTGGTATCGTGACCGGCTGCGCGGGCTGGGCCTTATCCCGTGGTTCCATCCCTCGGTCGCGATCCAGCGCCAAGGAGTCCAAGGCATGCTGGATGGCGATACCATCATCCAGCCCGGCGATCTGCTCTGGACCGATTTCGGGATCACATACCTTAGACTCTCCACCGATACCCAGCACCTTGCCTATGTACTCAAGCCGGGCGAGACCGAGGCACCCGCTGGCCTGCGCGCAGGGTTGGCAAACAGCAACCGCGTGCAGGACATCATGCGCGGCCATTTCAGGGTGGGACGCAGCGGCAATGACGTGCTCGCCCTCTCCCGCCGCGATGCGATTGCAGAAGGGCTTGATCCCTCGATCTACAGTCACCCTATCGGCACCCATGGCCACGGCGCAGGACCCTCGATCGGGTTCTGGGACAATCAGGAGCCAGAGCCGCGCGGGGCGGGTGCAATCTATCCGAACACCGCCTGGTCGATCGAACTGACCACCTATGCGGCCGTGCCCGAGTGGGGCGGCCAGCAGGTCGATTTCCGCACCGAGGAAGATGCTTTCTTCGATGGGCAAGAGGTGCGCTTTATCGACGGACGGCAGACTGCGATCACGCTGATCCCTTCGCAGTGATGCAGGCCCGCTTGCCCTTGCCAAAGGGCGCGGTTATCGTCGCTTCATGTCCTCTTATCGCACGCTTCGAGACAGAAGCGGCCCGTTTCCGTTTCAGTGAGTCACAGCCTTCCTTGTCCCGGCGCGCCTGAGCGATGCTGGCACCAGAATCAAGAGTTACACCCTTGAAATCAGACCCCATGTCGCATCCCGAATGGCCTGCCCCCCAAGCAGACTGCACCCTTGATCCGCGCGCCCTGATGGCGCAGTTCAAGCCTTACGCCAAACCTGATACTACCCGCAGCATTTGGGAACTGGTTGTCACTGTGGGGCCTTTTGCGGCTGTGATGCTGGCAATGCTGGTGGCGGTGGATGGAGGCTATTATGCCGCGCTGGTGCTGGCGCCGCTTGCCGGACTGCTGCTGCTCAGAACATTTGTCATCCAGCATGATTGCGGTCACGGCGCGTTCTTCGGCAACCGCGACGGCAATGACTGGGTCGGCCGGGCGCTTGGCGTGCTGACCTTTACGCCTTATGATTGCTGGCGCCGTTCGCATATGCTGCACCATGCAAGCACCGGCAATCTCGATGCGCGCGGCTTTGGTGATGTCGACACGCTGACAGTGCGCGAATTTTCCTCTGCAAGCAGGTGGCAGCGCGGTTTCTACCGCTGTTATCGCCACCCCGCCGTGTTGCTGGGCGTGGGCCCGGCCTATCTGTTCATCCTGCGCCACCGCTTGCCGATCGGTCTGATGCGGGCAGGTGCGATCTATTGGATGAGCGCAATGGGCACCAATCTGGTGATTGCCGCAGTGCTGGGTATCCTGATCTATGCTTTCGGCCTTGCCACCACCTTGCTGGTGGTTGTGCCGCCCTTGCTGATTGCGGCCTCGGTGGGCGTGTGGCTGTTCTATATCCAGCATCAGTACGAGCAAGCCCATTGGGACAGGGCCGAGAACTGGTCGTTCCACGAAGCCGCACTGAACGGCAGCTCCTATCTCGATCTGCCGCAGCCGCTGCGCTGGTTTACCGCCAATATCGGCGTGCACCACGTGCATCACCTGGCGAGCCGGATCCCATTTTACCGCCTCAGCGAAGTGCTTGATGCGCACCCGGAACTGCGCAGCCTCAATCGCTTTACCCTTCGCCAGACAATCAGCCGGTTCAAGCTTGCCTTGTGGGACGAAGACAGCCGCCGGATGGTCACTTTCCGTGAGGCCAAGCGCATTGCCCAGCAGGCCTGACAGGCCGCCCCGAAGCAGGAGTTCTTCATGAAGTCGACACGTCTCTTGAGCCTTACCGCCTTCATCGCCGTCAGCCTTGCCCTTCCAGCAAGCGCTGCCCTGGCGCAAAGCGCGGCTGCACCTGCTGCCACCTCGCAAAGCGAGGACGCACGCCTTACCGCCTTTCTCGACGCCGAATTTGCCGAATGGCTCAAAACCCAGCCGCAACTGGCGACAAGGCTCGGCATCAAGGAGGGCGGCGACCGGTGGAACGACATCAGCGATGCGGCCGCCGATGCCGAACTCGCATGGCGCAAGGCGAGCGTCGTAAAGATGCGTGCCCAATTCGACCGCACCAAGCTTTCGCCCGAGGGCCAGGTCAATTTCGACATCTGGGCGCTTGAGGCTGAGCGCGCCGAAATGTCCCACGCCAATCGGCTTTACCGCCCGCCGTTCTATTCGCGGCTTTATTCGGCGCACAGCCAGCTGCCCGATTTCCTGATCAACACCCACAGCGTGGGCGATGCGACGGATCTGGTGAACTACATTGCGCGCATCCGGGCGATGCCTGCCGTGCTTGATGTCGCTATCGAACGCACCCGTGCCAGTCAGGCGGCGGGGATCAATCCGCCGCGCTTCCAGATTGAAACGATCATTGCGGGCAGCCGCAGCCTGACATCCGGGGCGCCGTTCAGCGATGGGCCGGATGCGGCGTTGTGGGCGGATGTGAAGGCCAAGACAGAAAGCCTGGTGGCTGGCGGGAAGCTGACGCGCGAGGACGCCGACTCCCAGCTCGAAGCCGCGCGCGCCGCAATCCTCGCCCTTGCCCCCGCGTACCAGCGCATCATCGCCTGGGCGCAAAGCAGCCTCGAAACTGCACCCAGCGGCGTGGTCGGCGCGCTGACGCTTCCTGATGGTGCGGCCTATTATGCCCGCGAGCTCGCGCTCAACACGACCACCGATCTGACCGCCGAGCAAATCCATGCCATCGGCCGCAGCGAGGTCGCCCGCATCGAGGCGGAACAGGACGCACTTGCGAGGCAGGCGGGCCTTGCTGATCGCCACGCCTTCTATGCCGAGCGCGCCAAGCTGTTCCCGCCGCGCCAATACGACGATGCGGCACGCAAGCAGTATCTCGATACCGCCAACGCCTTTGTCGCGCACACCCGCGCGCTGCTCGCGCCCTATTTCGGCACCCTGCCGGCCTATGGGATCGAAGTGGTGCGCGAACCTGCTTTCTCCGAGGTCGCAGGGGGCGCAGCCCATGCCTCACCGCCCAGCCCCGATGGTTCACGTCCGGCGCGCACCTATGTGCACCTTGTGGGCACTGTGCCTGATCCTGCTGCGATGTACACGCTGATGTGTCACGAAGCGGTGCCGGGCCATAACATGCAAGGCGATATCCAGGTGCGCCAGCAGGGCGGGCCGAAGTTCCGCTCGGTAACCGGCTATGTCGCTTTCGGCGAAGGCTGGGCGCTTTATGCCGAGGCCCTGTGCAAGGAAATGAACGCCTTTCCCGATATCGCAGCGGATTTCATGCGGCTGGATGCCGAGCTGTTCCGCGCCGCGCGCCTGGTGGTTGATACCGGGCTTCACGCCATGGGCTGGAGCGAGGATGAGGCAGTCGCTTACATGAATACGACCGGCCGCCAGCCGATCGAGCGTTCGCGTTCCGAAGTGCGCCGCTACATCACCCTGCCGGGGCAGGCGACCGGCTACAAGATCGGCATGCTCAAGATCATGGAACTGCGGGCGCGGGCCGAGGCGAAGCTTGGCGAGCGGTTCGACATCAAGGGCTTCCACGATCTGCTGATTGCGAGCGGATCGCAGCCGCTCTCGATCCTTGAGCGCCGCGTCGATGAATGGATCGCGGCCCGCGCAGCATAAGCGCGAGGCGCCGCCGAGCAGAGGGGTTCGAGAACCCCGGGAGTTGGTAGCGGAGGAGGGACTCGAACCCCCGACACGCGGATTATGATTCCGCTGCTCTAACCGACTGAGCTACTCCGCCCCAAGGGACTGCGGCCGCATAATGCCGCGAAGCGAGGCGCGCCTTTAAGCAAGACCAGCGCAAGGGTCAACCACTTTAGAGCCCGGCGCATCCGCGAAAAGCACTGCGCTTCACGAGCGCCCACGGCCCACCCTTGTAGAGGTGCAGTTCGAGGGCGGGAAAAGCGAAACGGCGTGGGGTGATGGTGGGTGCAAGCGTGGCTTGCAGCGCCCTCGCCGCGCGCTTGATCACCTTGTTCTGGATGGTAATGTGGAGGCGCGGCTCGTGCAGGTCCTGGGCGGTCAAGCTGCCGCAAAAATGCTCGGCCATCAGGGCACGCAGGGAGAGAAGCTGCGGGCTGGAGAGCGCAATGGCCGTGCCGGTGCCGAGGTCCATGAGCCCTGTTATCTCAGCAGCGGGCGCGGCGAACTCGGCGGTGAGGCGCGGCAGAAAGCGCATCAGTTCATCCAGCAGCGACGGCGCGAAGGCGTGGAACAGCGTGACATGGGCGTGGAGGTGATTGCGTTCGGGCGGATAATGCACACGGCGCAAGTCCTCAGCCCAGCCCTGAACATCAGCGGGCAGCGCCGCGGTTACGATAAAGGGAGCGGCCATCCGCGCGCCCGGTCACATTTCCCCGCGTTTGCGGTATGTTTGCTTGTCCGCCAACGACCGCCGCGCGCGGGTTATCCTATTGCCGCCACTTGCCACGGCCGCACCAGTCACATCTCACCCCGTTCGCGGCGAATGGCATACCACTTGGCGACATTGGCATTGTGTTCAGCCAGCGTATCCGCAAACCAATGCCCGCCGGTGCCATCGGCCACCATGAACAGCGCGTTGGTAGGCTCAGGGTTCATCACCGCCGCAATGCTCGCCCGGCCCGGATTGGTGATCGGGCCCACCGGCAGGCCCACCCGGGTATAGGTGTTATAGCCATTGACCGCGGCGATCTCGGATTGGCGGATGCGACGGCCCAGGGGCTTGCCCTTGGTTATGGGGTAGATGATCGTCGGGTCTGCCTGCAACAGCATGCCCTTCTTGACCCGGTTCGAATAGAGGCCTGCGACCATGCGGCGTTCCTCGGGCTTGCCGGTCTCTTTCTCGACAATCGAGGCAAGGATCAGGGCATCGCGCATGGTATCGACCGCAATGCCGGGCGAGCGCTTCTGCCATTCCTCGGCGAGCGCGCGGTCCATCGCGGCCTGCATCCGTTCGACCAGCTTGGCGCGCGATCCCCCACGTTCAAAATCATAGGTATCAGGCAGGATCGAGCCTTCGGGCGGAACGGGAATCTCGCCGGTCAGCATCTCCTCGGCCATCAGCCGCTCCCACACGAGGATCGATGGCATGCCTTCGGGAATGGTGATAAAGCGCCGGATCACATCGCCCGACTGGAAGGCCTCCAGAATATCGCCCTGGCTCATGCCGGGTTTGAGCAGGAACTCGCCCGCCTGTATCGGCGCGGAGGAACCCAGCAGCCGCGCGCGCAGGCGAAAGCCTTGCGCCGATGAAATCAGTCCTTCCTTTTCCAGCTTCTCTGCCACCTCGCCCAGCGAAGCGCCTGCGGGAATGATAAAGCTCGTCTCTTCGCGGATGGTCGCGCTGCCAAGCTGGCTGACGGCATAGATCGCCGCCACACCCAGCACAGCAAACAACAACCCGGCAATCAGGCCGAGCCTTTTCATGGGGCTAGTCGATCTTCTGCATGATCAGTGAGGCGTTAGTCCCGCCAAAGCCGAAGGAATTGTTGAGCACCGCGCGCACTTGGCGCTTCTTCGCCTTCAAGGGCACAAGGTCAATGCCTTCGGTGCCTTCATCGGGATCATGCAGATTGAGCGTCGGCGGCACGATCTGGTCGCGCATGGCAAGCAAGCAGAACACCGCTTCCACTGCGCCCGCGCCGCCCAAAAGATGGCCGATCGCGCTCTTGGTCGAAGACATCGACGCGCCCGAAAGCCCCTCGCCCAGCACGCGCTTGATCGCGGCCAGCTCAATGGTGTCGGCCATAGTGCTGGTGCCATGGGCGTTGATATAGTCGATATCGCCCGGCCCAAGCCCGGCCTTCCGCAACGCCATCCGCATGGCCAATTCTGCGCCCTTGCCTTCGGGATGCGGGGCGGTGACGTGATAGGCATCGCCCGACAGGCCATAGCCCGTCACTTCGCCATAGATCTTCGCGCCGCGGGCCTTGGCGCGTTCATATTCCTCGAGCACCACGATCCCTGCGCCCTCGCCCATCACAAAGCCATCGCGCGCCTTGTCATAGGGGCGGCTGGCTTCGGTGGGGCGATCATTCATGCTCATATTGAGCGCGCGCGCCTGTGCGAACCCAGCGATCCCTAGCGGGTTGATGGTGCTTTCCGCGCCGCCCGCCAGCATCACATCGGCATCATCCATCGCGATCATCCGCGCGGCATCGCCAATCGAATGGGCGCCGGTGGAGCACGCCGTCACCACCGCGTGATTGGGGCCCATGAAGCCATATTTGATCTGCACTTGCCCGGTAATCAGATTTATCAGCCGTCCGTGGACAAAGTGCGGGCTGACCCGGCCCGGTCCGCGTTCGTGCAGGTTGACGCTCTCGATCTCGATCCCCGGCAGCCCGCCAATGCCTGCGCCGATGGAACAACCGGTGCGTTCCTTTTCGGCCTCAGTCATATCCGTGAGACCGGCGTCTTCCAGCGCCTGGCCCGCGGCATCAATGCCATAGACGATGAAGGGATCGACCTGGCGCTGGATCTTGTGATCGACGCGGCGGTCAGGATCAAAACCCCAAGGGTGATCCTTGCCCTTCACTTCACAGGCGATGGTGCATTTCTGGTTCGCTGTGTCGAAACGGGTGATCGGCCCTGCTCCGCTTTCCCCGGCGATCAGGTTTGCCCACGTTGTCTCAACATCACCCCCCAGCGGGGTGACCAGTCCAAGCCCGGTTACAACCACACGGCGCATCAAACTCTCTCCAAATGGAACAGGCTCAACCCTTGCGGGCTGAGCCTGTCAAAGCCCTTCTTGCATCGCGGCGGACGGTCCGCCCCGGCGTCGCGCACTCCAACCGATAGGGGCGGCGCGGGCTGGTGGGGTGATTAGCCCTTGTGCTCTTCGATATACTTGGTCGCGTCACCAACGGTGGTGATCTTCTCGGCCGCATCATCAGGGATTTCGACGCCGAACTCCTCTTCGAAAGCCATCACCAGCTCGACAATGTCGAGGCTGTCCGCGCCCAGATCATCGATGAAGCTGGCTTCCTGGGTGACCTTGTCAGCTTCGACGCCGAGATGCTCGACGACAATTTTCTGCACGCGCTCGGCAGTATCGCTCATATCTTTCCCTCTTGGACTTGGGGGTTAAAATTCTCACTCGCCCTAATCAAGCCTGCGGCGGAGCGCAAGTAGGCATGATGTTCAGCGTGTATCACCTTGGCCGCGCATTGCCAGCTGCGCTTCGGCACGGATGCGCGAGGCAATGCGGGCAAGGCCTGCGGCAGGCTCTGGCTTGCGCGGGCTGAGCGCGAGCACCGCCTCATAGATTTCGGCAGCGCGTTCAAGATTGTCAGCGCTCTCGAAACACAGGCCGATGTTGAACAGCACCGTGATATCCCGCCGATTATTGGCCTCAAGCGCGGCAAAGGCATCGCATGCGGCCGCCACATCGCTTTTGGTAAGGCGCAGCGCTTCGCGGAAGGCGGCATGATCGGCCTTGGCAATCCCGCTCCGGCTTTCCAGCAGGCGAATGTCTTCGGACCGATAAGTGGGGGCAAGATCGCCGCGCAGCATGGCGGCAAAGCGCCCGGCCATCTCGGCGATCATATCATCCACCGCAGGGCTCGCCTGCTCGTCCTGACAGAACCGGCGGCTGAGCGTAAGCGTATCGCGCTTGGCATAGAGCAGATCGCCATCGCGCGCGACCAGCCGCACTTCGGGCCGCAAGGTCACGTTGCGCGCCCGGCAGGGATAGAAGACTTTCTTCTTCTCGGTACACTTGCCGCGATCATCGCGCACCGCGCATTCCTCGACCTCCTTCTGGCCGGAATCGGTGTCACGCACTTCGACCTCGGCAATGCCGCGCATCACCGCATCCACCCCGCCAGGCCGCGCGGCCGGATCGGCATCGCGATCATAGGTATAGCTGTCGCCAAAGCGCGAATCGCTCAAGGTAAGCTGGAAATAAGGCCGCCCTTCGACCACCGCGCCGCGCAAAGCGGTATCGATCGCAAACGCAACCCGCTCCCCGCCGCGCCCGGCAAAGCCTGCAATCGCGATCGCGCGTGCGCGCGACGGCGCATCGGCGCCAGCGGCATAAAGCCCTTCCACCGGCAGGGTTTCAGCCCGCACACCCGCGCTCGCAAGCACCGCAGCGGCCACGCTTGCCGCCCAAGCCACCTTCATCCTGCCCTGCCCCCTGCTGTTAGCCCCCGGCAAGGTAATGGCTTTGAGCGAGCAGGCAAAGGGCAAGTTCTACCCGGCGGCAGGCTTGGCCTGCGGCTCAACCACCCGCAGGTGGAGTTCGCGCAGCTGCCTGGGTTCAGCCGGGCTGGGCGCGCCCATCAGCAGGTCCTCGGCGCGCTGGTTCATCGGGAAGAGCGAGATTTCGCGCAGGTTCTTGACCCCGCACAAGAGCATCACGATGCGGTCCACCCCTGCAGCCATCCCGCCATGCGGCGGCGCGCCATATTGGAAGGCGCGGTACAAGCCGCCGAAGCGTTCTTCCACATCGGCCTGGGCAAGGCCGGTGATCTCGAAGGCTTTCACCATCACCTCGGGCTTGTGATTGCGGATCGAACCGCTCGCGATTTCATAGCCATTGCAGACGAGATCATACTGGAAGGCCTTGATGGTGAGCGGGTCTTGGCTCTCCAATGCTGCCAGCCCGCCCTGCGGCATCGAGAAGGGGTTGTGCGAGAAATCGACCTTTTTCTCGTCCTCGTTCCATTCGTAGAACGGAAAATCGACAATCCATGCCAGCGCGAAGGCGTCCTCGTCGATGAGCCCTAGTTCCTCGCCAATCCGGATGCGGGCCGCGCCCGCCAGCTTGGCCGCTTCGGCTTGCTTGCCCGCGGCGAAGAATAGCCCGTCATTCTCGCCCAGCCCAAGCTCGGCATAAATTTCAGCCATGCGATCAGGGCCGTGATTCTTGGCAATCGGGCCGCCGAACTCCCCACCCTTGCGCGTGACATAGCCGAGGCCAGCATAGCCTTCGCGGCGCGCCCAGTCGTTCATGTCGTCGAAGAACTTGCGGCTCTTCTCGTGCGTGGCGGGCGCGGGGATGGCGCGCACCACGCCGCCCGAACCGACGATCTTTTCGAACAGGCCAAAGCCGGACTGGGTGAAATGCGCCGAGACATCCGAGATAATGAGCGGATTGCGAAGATCGGGCTTGTCGGAGCCATATTTCAGCATCGCCTCGTCATAGGGAATGCGCGGAAATTGGCCGGCGGGCGTCACTTTCTTGTCCCCCGCAAAGGCTGCGAAAGTGCCCTGGATAACCGGCTCCATCGTCTCCCAGACTTCTTCCTGCGTCACGAAACTCATTTCGAGGTCGAGCTGGTAAAACTCGCCTGGCAGGCGATCGGCGCGCGGGTCTTCATCGCGGAAACACGGGGCAATCTGGAAATAGCGATCAAAGCCTGCGACCATCAGCAATTGCTTGTATTGCTGCGGGGCCTGGGGAAGCGCATAGAACTTGCCCGCGTGAATGCGCGAGGGCACGAGGAAGTCGCGCGCGCCTTCGGGGCTGGAAGCGGTGAGGATCGGGGTCGAAAACTCGTTGAAGCCTGCCGCTGTCATCCGCGAACGCATGTCGGCGATGATCGCCACGCGCTTCATGATATTGGCGTGGAGCGTTTCGCGGCGCAGATCGAGGAAGCGGTATTTGAGACGGATATCCTCGGGATATTCTTGCTCGCCCGCCACCGGCAGCGGCAGTTCCTCGGCGGCGCTCTGCACTGTCACCGAACGCGCGAAGACTTCGATCGCGCCGGTTGCCAGGTTGGCATTTACAGTTTCAGCCGCACGCGCCTTGACCTCGCCCTCGATGGTCACCACGCTTTCGGCGCGCAGCGATTCGAGCACCGGCAAGGCCGGGCTGTCGCTGTCGGCGACGATCTGGGTGATGCCGTAGTGGTCGCGCAGATCGACAAACAGGACGCCGCCGTGATCGCGCTTCCTGTGGATCCAGCCGGACAGGCGGACAGTCTTGCCGACTTCGCTCGCAGAAAGCTGTGCGCAAGTGTGGGTTCTGTAGGGGTGCATCTAAACTCTTGTCCTGTTGGCGGCTATCACGCTAAGGCGCGCCGAGCGGTGGCTGTGCATCCTGCACAAGGGTTGCCCCCGCCTAATCGCGCCGCGCTAACAGGGCAAGGGCGGGTCTTTGTCAAGCAGGGGCCGATCCCTTTTATCATCTGCTTTGCGCAACCCCGGGGCATGGGAGCTTGGCTCCCGAAGGCGGTACTCCGCCTAAGAGCAGTGAAGATGACATGAAGATACATCCTCTCATCACCACGACCGAACAGCTCGCTGAATTGTGCCAGCGGCTGGCGAAGTCCGATTTCGTCGCGGTGGACACTGAATTCATGCGCGAGAACACCTATTGGCCCGAGCTGTGCCTGGTGCAGATCGCCAATACGCAAGAAGCCGCCGCGATTGATCCGCTGGCCGAAGGCATTGATCTGGCCCCGTTGCTTGATCTGATGTGCAACAACGAAGACGTGCTCAAGGTCTTTCACGCAGGCGGGCAGGATGTTGAGATTATCGTCAATCTGACGGGCAAAACCCCGCACCCCATTTTCGACACGCAAATCGCGATGATGGCGATCAGCCAGTCTGAACAGATCGGCTATGCCAATCTGGTAGAGACCTGGATTGGCCTCACGATCGACAAGGGCGCCCGCTTCACCGACTGGAGCCGCCGCCCGCTGACCGAACGCCAAATCGAATATGCCATCGGCGATGTTACCCATCTGGCCACGATCTTCCCGCGCATCCTGAAAAAACTGATCAAGACCGGGCGCGGCGTGTGGCTGGATGCCGAGATGGAAAAGCTCGCCGATCCGGCCAATTACCTGATCGATCCGGGCACCGCATGGAAGCGCATCCGGCAGGCAGGACGCAATCCGCAGGTGCTGGGCCGGCTCAAAGCGCTCGCCGCATGGCGCGAGGGCGAGGCGCAGCACAAGAATATCCCGCGCGGGCGCATCATGCGCGACGAGACTTTGGCCGACATTGCCAGCCATCCGCCCAAGGCGCAGGCTGATCTCGCCAAGGTGCGCGGGCTTTCACCGGCGTGGAAGGATAATGATATCGGCAAACGGCTGATGAAGGCACTGGCCGAGGCCCAACCGCTGCCCAAGGACGAGATGCCCGACAAGGTCGGACGCGGCGCGCCGCTCGGCAAGGAGGGCGCACTTGTCGCCGATCTCTTGAAGCTGCTGCTGAAAATCCGCGCCCGCGAAATCGATGTCGCAGCGCGCCTGCTCACCCGCGCCGAAGAAATGGAAGCACTTGCCGCAGGCGTGCGCGATCTGCCGGTGCTCAAGGGTTGGCGCTACGAGGTGTTCGGCAAGGATGCGCTTGATCTGGTCGAAGGCAAGCTCGCCTTTGCAGTGGAAGGCGGCAAGCTCAAGATGACGCATATTGATGATGTCGCAGAGCCTTCATCAATGGCAGCAGAGTAGCGCTGCGCAGTGAGCACTTACCTTCCCACCATCAAGCAGCTGCAATATCTCGTGGCGCTGCATGAACATGGCCATTTCGGCAAGGCGGCCGATGCCTGCTTTGTCTCGCAATCGACGCTCTCGGCGGGCATCCGCGAACTGGAATCGCTGCTGGGCGTGGTGCTGGTTGAACGTTCGCGCCGGGTGGTGCGGTTTACCACGCTGGGCGAACAGGTGGTGGCGAAAGCCAATCGCCTGCTGCGGGAGGCTGAGGAACTCACCGATCTGGTACAGGCCGCTGGCAAGCCTTTGGCGGGCGAACTGCGCATGAGCGTGATTCCCACCATCGCGCCCTTCATGCTGCCGCGCGTGCTGCCGCGCCTCAAACGCGAGCGGCCTGATCTCAAGCTGATGCTGCGTGAGGAAACCAGCAATGATGCGCTTGAATCGCTCAGCCACGGGCGGGTCGATTGCGTGCTGCTCGCGCTGCCCTTCGAGATTGGCGAGGCGGCATCGGAACATATCTGCGATGATCGGCTATTTGTCGCCTTTCCCAAGGATGATCCGCGCGATCCGCCTGCCAGCATCCCCCCCGATATGATCGATCAGGGGCGGCTGCTTCTGCTCGAGGACGGGCACTGCCTGCGCGATCACGCGCTGGCCGCGTGCAACCGCACCGAATTGCGCGCCAGCGCTGCCATGATCGGCACCAGCCTGCACACGCTGGTGCAGCTGGTCGATAATGATCTGGGCCTGACCCTGCTTCCTGAGATGGCCCTCAAAGCGGGTATCCTCAACGGCACTGATGTCGTCGCGCGGCCTGTCGAAAGTCCCACTGCCAAGCGCGAGATTGCCCTGATCTGGCGGAAGAACTCCCCGCGCGAGGCCGATTTCCGCCTGCTCGCCGAGGAACTGCGCGCCGGGTAGATGTGCCGCGGCGGAACAGGGGAAAATCGCCGCCGCACAAATTGCTGGCGAGGTCTCAGAGTGTTCTCCGTTGGAGCTGGCGCGAACGGAAAAGGAACGCTCGGGCGCCGCGCGGGCTTGTCGCATTATCCGATCCCGTTTGATCGGAAAACGCCCTAAATAGCGGCAGTCCCTTGCCGTTCTGTCTTGCAGGACAGACAGCCGCCTGCGCCATGCGTCGCATCCCCAAGGCTGCGCTGTCGCTTGTGGAGACAGCGCCATGCCGCAACCGGGCCGACCAGTGCCACGCCACCTGAGGCGCGCAAGCGCGCCCGCGGCGGCGTTTGCAGTGGCAGGCGCGCTGGCTTCGGCCGCCCCGGCCAATGGCGGGCTGCGCTGGCGGCTCAGCGCAAACGTGCCGGTGATCTGTGCGATCATCGCTGTGCGCGCACCATCCCCGCAGCCCACCAGCCTTGCCGTCACCACCACCTGCAATGCGGAGCGTTACAGGCTGGTGCTGACAGGTGCAGGCGGCGCTACCTTGCGCGCGGCACGCAGTTCGGCAGGGCACGCGGCCATCACCGCAGACATCGTCACCATCACCAGCACGCGTCCGGGCAACGCGATCATCATTCTCGAATTTGCTGCCCCCATCGAGGCTGACCGGCTGTCCGTGACGCTCCAGCCGATCTAATAGGCGGTGTAAAGAAGCGTCAGCACGTCGCGGTAATCGCCTGCAAATCGATCTGTACCAGGCGCGACTTCGAGCACCATCTCGTCGCGCAGCGCCACCAGCCCGCGAAACGGGCGGTTGATCTGCGCGCCGCTGGCAAGGTTCACCGCGGTTCCGTCATAGGTCAGGCTGTAAGGGATCGCGCGCTGCGCCCCCTGCACTGTGTGCACCAGTCGCCCGCGGTTCTGCGACTGGATGGTGATATGGGCCGCCGCATTGCTCTGGTAATAAACGGCCGTGCGGATCACCGATCCGGCGGTGACCTCGCCAAAGCTGAGGTTCTGGGTCGTCGCGCCCTGTTCGGCCAGAAACTTGATCGCGGGCCTTACCGTGATCACGAAAAGCACGGCTTGCGGCAGGCTATCGCCGACCTGCACCAGCACCGTGCCGCGATATTCTCCTGCGACAGGAAACTGCCCGGCGCTCAGTTCGAACAGGTCGATCGTCACCGCCTCGCCGCGCACGAGCCGGTTGCGGGCATTGCCAGCCAGTTCAAAGCGGGTGACATTGGCCTGCGAGACGAGGTTCGAGTTAAGCTGGACAAAGCCCAGTTGATAGCTGCCATTGGCAAACACAAACGCCGTGCCCGATTGCGGCGTGATGGTGACAGGCGCGCTGGTGCAGCCATTGGGAATGGCGCTGTCGGCCCCTTGCAAGGTGATCTGGAGCACAGTGCGATTGGCCTGATTGGGATCATAGCTCTGCCCGCTCGATTGCCGGCCCGTGATGCGATAGCCCCCGGCACACCCGCCCTGCCCCTGTGCCAGCGCCGCTGCCTCTCCGAGCGCGCCCAGCAACACCAGCAGCAACGTGCAGGCCAGTTGCCCAAGGGCCCGGGTATTCATGGCGCCACCTCCATCACCTGCGTGCCCAGCTTGATGATTGCGGGCGCGGATTTGTCGACTGCAAATTCAAACACCATATCGCCGCCCATCATTTCAACCCGGTAACGCCCCTCGGCCAGTTTCGAGAGCACTGCGCGCCCCGATGAATTGGTGAAAACCCCGCTCACCTCGCCCGTCGCGAGGTTACGCACCACGCCATCGGCAAGCTTCACCGGCAGCCCATCGGGCGTGACGAAAGTGACCAGTGCCGAACGATAGGCATCGCTGCCGATCCGCAGTTTTACCCCGCTCAGGGCGCCCGGATCGCTCAGATATTCCCCTGCACCAATATCATAGCCGGGCGGCGCGCCGAGCACGCTGATGCGGATATTATCGGGCCGGTAGCCCGAAAGCTGGCTGACCACTGCTGGGCCAAAGGCGTTGCTTTGGGCAGCACGCCGCCCGACGCCGCTGTTCTCGACATCAACGCGCGCTTCCTTCAGCGAGGGGTGCTTGTCCACCATGACAAACCCGCGCCCCGGATTGCGGCCTACACCCAGAACTCCGTCGGCAAAGGCAATCCCCGATTGGAGGCGGAAATTGACCATGTTCTGATCGCGCGTCCCGCTGGTCGCATCCGCGCGCGTTGCCACCAATTCGACATCGAGATTGAAGCGCGAATTGGCAAAGCGTGCCTGCCCCGTCATGCGATCAAATTGCGGGGATTGTTCCGCGATCATGCCATAATCGAATTCAGGCACGGTGATATCGCGCACCCGGCGCGCTTCGAACCGCGCCTGACGGGTCACACTGTCATAGCTGGCGGTCGAGAAATGATTACGTCCCAGCGGGATGGTGAGCGTCGCCAGCACGCCCTTATCGCTGCGCCCACCGATCTCGGCATAGCGCGCCGTCGCCGAGGCCAGCACCCGCCCCAGCGCCACCTGCACCCCTGCAAAGACCGCGCGGGTCGCCGGACTGCCATCGTGGTTTTCCAGATAGTTGCCGCCCAGCGATACCGCCACGCGCTCGGTCAGGCTGAGGCGATAGTCGAGCGCCATATCGAACTTGACCGGATCGCTCGCCAGCACCTGCGAGAGGCGCCGGTAATCGGCCGCGCGGTAATCGAGCCGGAAATTGAGCTGGCTGTCGAGATCGGACAGGCGCAAGGGATCGCCGCGATAGGCTAGGCTGACCGCATAGCCCAGCTCACCGCTTGCTGCATCATGGCTCGCGCTGCCGCCGAGAAACAGCGCGCCGCCGGGGGCCAGACTGGCAAAAGTCACGCCCACATTCTGGTAATCGCTCATCAGCGCGAAATGGCCGCCAGCGGTCACGACGTCACCGAAACCGCGGGCATATTGGCCGGTCAGCAGAGGCTTGGCCGAATAGACAAAGCCCCCCGCCGAGGGCTTTCGCATCATCCCGGCGGTGAGATTGAATTCGCTCAGCCCTGCGCCCAGCAATTCGATATCATTGGCAAGCGTAAAGCTGTCGATCTCGCGCCGCCCGGTCGCATCCTCGATAATGATCGAGATGTTGGTTGAAAGCGACAAAGCGGGAATGCGGTTGAGGTCAACCGGCCCGGCATTCACCTCAAGCGCCTGCACCAGTGCGCCATTGGCATAGATCTCGATCCGGGCGGGCCGCTCCAGCACGAACTGGCGGCGCCCGGTCGGACGGATGTTGCGCAGGGGCTGCAAGGCATCATAGCGCCGCTCCAGCGCAATGCCTGCAACATCCGCCTCGCCCGCAATCAGCGGCAGGCCCGCCACCAGGTCGCCTGCCGCGACGCGCAGCGCCGGGCCCTCGAAATCCTTGAAGGCAATCAGACGGTCGCGCTCGAAGGTGCGCTGCTGGCTGCCTGCCAGATCGACTGTCCCGCCAAAGGAGAGATAGACCCCTTCGCGCCCGCCAAAATTGGCAAAGCCGGCAAAGCTGTAGAGCAGTTGGTTGCGGCCCTGCGGATCGCTGAAATCGCGCGAGCCGACCAGATTGCCGGTAATGCCGAACGCGAGGCCCGATGGCTGGATGCGTTCGGCCGCCCCCAGCTTGATATCGCTGCTGAAGGCAAAGGTCTGCGCACCCATCGCCTCCTTGGCAAGGGTCAGCGCGATGGTGAGATTGGCCGGATCATAGCCTGCCGTAATGCCCATCTCGGCCAGCTGTGCGGTGGTCAGGAAATTGCCCGCCTCGCTTTTCAGCTGGGCGCGCAAGGGCGCTGCCAGCTTGTTGCCGAGCGCCAGTTCGAGCGAGCCTGCCTCGATCCCGCGCAGTTCGGTCAGGGTGAGTTCGGCGGTGACCAGCGCCAGCCGGTTGCCCTCGAATACGGGATGCATGGTGATCCGGCTGACCCGCGGGCCGCGCGGCGGCGGGGCCGCCGCAGGGCTGGCTGGCAAGCCATCAGGAAGCGGCGAACGCGGCGGGATCGCAGGCAGATCGCCATCAGGGGCGGGCGTATCGGGGGCAGGCGTATCCGGCGCAGCCCATGCAGCGCCGCTCGAAACAGTCAGCAGCGGGGCAAGAGCCAGCGTGCCCAGCCGCCCCCGGCGTTCTGCTGCCCTGCGGTTATCTGCGCCCCCTCGCCTCACCGCTCAAGCCATCACCATTGCTGGGGATCGCCGCGGCCCGTGGTGATCGCCGCAGTCAGCTCTCACCGCGCAGCAACCGCACTTCGGCAGGTCCGGGAGGAGCGCCTGCGGCAGGGGTTTCCGCCAGCGGAAGCACGAATTCGCGGGTCGCTCCGGGCGGCACAATCGGATTGCTGATCAACGCTGCCAGTTCATCAGGGGTGAGCGTAACCCGCGCTGCACCCACGCGATATTCCAGCGCCTGCCCGGTCACAAACCCGTAGTCATTGCCGCTATTGGCAATCTTGAAGCGCAGCGCGCCATCGGCCACCCCCGCCTCGCTCACTGCGAGCCGCGCCCGCGCGCGCGGCGGCTGGACATAGACGGCGACGCCAAAATTATAGGTAAACTGGATGCCGGTGCCTTCCAGCCTGTTGACCGGAACCTCGGTCACCTGAACCACAAAAGCCTCGGCCATCTCGCCCAGATCGCCAACATACTGGATGCGGATCGCCTGCGATTGCCCGGCGGCAATCTGGACCTGCGGCGGGAAGGTGATGAATTCCTCCTCGGCCGGCTCGAACACCTGTTCGCCGTCGGCTGCGACCACCCTGCGGAACACCTCGATTTCCACCGGCAGTGCCTCGGTGCGGACATTGTTGATGGTGATGGTGGCGCTCGTCTGGCCGCGATCGGGCTGGAGGAAAATCCGCATCGGTGTGACTTCATAGGCCTGCGCCGCAACCGTCGCCACCAGCGCTCCCAGCATCACCAGCATGCGTGCGCCCCCCCGCATAGCCGCCCTGAAACCAGAGATCATGCCCGCCTCAATCATGCCTTGGTCCATCTGTGAAAATGACCCGCGCAAAGTCAGGCCACTGACACCGGACGTGCTCTATGGTGAAGCATGGTCAATTAACAGCGAGCGCACGAAAAAAGTGGTGGAACCTCGCGGGCCCCACCACTTTTTTGATCGTCGGGGACAGAGTCCCTGAGAAGCGATGCTTAGTTGGCAGTGACAGTGATCGTCACAGTGTCACGGTAGTTACCGGAAAAAACCGTGGTGCCGGACGAAGCGCTCTGCACGCCGAAAGCCTGGAAGCTGACATTGCCGGTTTCGCCCGCCAGAAACGCGGTGCTGCCGGCAAAGGTGCCGCTCACCGCCGAAGTCAGTTGCTGCGCGCCAAAGGCGAGGCCCGAATTGCCGGTGTGCGCCATATTGAAGCGGATGCGACGGGCCGGATCGGTGGTCGGTGCGCCGTCGAGCGTCAGGTAGCCGCCGTTCTGCGAAGTGATCGAGCGGCTGAAACCATTGGCGCTGTTGCAGCGATAGGTCGCCTCGCCCGCGTCGACGTTAACAGTGGCGCTGGTCGAGACACCAGCCAATTCGCCGAAGTCCACCGGAATGGTCGAACCGCTGGGGTTGTACACGCCGCACGACGGCGCAACCTGCGCGTTGAGGTTGTAGGTCAGGCTCTGGGCCGACGCAGGAACAGCGGCAACAGCAGCAAGGCCAGCGGCCAAAAGGGTGATTTTCTTCATGGGTTGGGTCCTTCGTTTAGTCTAATACAGGTCTGCTTGTGGTCAGTTGGAAGTAAGTGTGATGGTAACCGTGTCGCGGTAGTTGCCAGCAAGGACAGTCGTGCCTGCGATGCCATTGCTGCCCGGGGCCGCGCGCACCCCGAAAGCCTCGAAAGAAACGCTCCCCGACTGGCCGCTGAGCCACGGCTGACTGGCGGGAAAATTGCGACTGAAGGGTGCTGTCAGCTGGCGTGGCTGAAAGCTGAGCCCGCTGCCCCCGCCGTGCTGCATGTTGAAACGGATGCGGCGGTTGGCATCGGTCGTGGGGTTGCCGTCAAGCGTGAGCCAGCCGTTGTTCTGCGAGGTGATGGTGCGGGTAAAGCCGATCCGCGTGTTGCAACGATAGGTCGCGCTGCCCGCTGCGACAGTCACTGTCGTTGTGGGCGGAACATTTGCCAGCGAGCCGAAATTGACATCGATGCTAGAGCCCGACGAGCTGGTAACGGTGCAAGCTGGTGTCACCTGCGCGGTCATCTCGTAAGTGACGCTCTGGGCTGCAAGCGGCGCGCCGCCCAGCGCGGCAAGCGCAGCGGCAGCAGGTGCCAGCGAAATCAAACTTACCTTGGCGATCATCGGATTTGTCTCTGAACCAACGCATCTGCGGTTGCAGGGCGTGGTCTGATGAATAAGCACCAAGGGTAAATTAAGGATTTACAGTAAACTTACTGCGGTTAACTTCGCAGGTGCCTGCCCGCCTTGCAGCAACGCTGTTCAGTCCATGTGTTTAAGGCCGATCCGCAGGTAATCCCATCCGGTGATGCAGGTAAGCACGGCAGCCGCCCACAAGGCGCCCAGGCCCACCACATGGATCCAGCTGTCAGCAAAGGTGCGGCACATATCGCCCACCGACTGGCACGGCTGGCCATGCACCGCCCCGCCCAGGATCAGCGCGCCCAAGGCAATCAGCTGAAAGGTCGTCTTCCACTTGGCGAGCTTGGAAACCGGCACCGAGACCTGGATGCCTCCCAGGAATTCGCGCAGGCCCGAAACCGCAATCTCGCGGATCAGGATAACAAGGCCCGCAATCACATGCATATCGCCCACATAGGGCCCGCGCAGATAGCCCTGTGCCGTCAGGATCAAGATCACCGTTGCCACCATGATCTTGTCGGCAATTGGATCCAGGAAAATGCCGAGTTTGGATACCGTCCCCTGCGCGCGGGCGAGATAGCCGTCGAAATAGTCGGTGATCGCGATGATGGTATAAAGCACGAAGGCGACCAGATAGCCCGCCTTCCATGCCGGCCACCACAGGAAGAACCCGAGCAAGGGCAGCGCCGCAATCCGCGACAGGGTAAGGATGTTGGGCAAGGTCAGCATGCAAGGATCGCCTCTTAGCGCGCGCAGCCTTCCGGCAAAAGCGCCAAAGCAGCACTTGTGAACCGTTGGCCTTGCGCTATGTCAGGCATCGCAACAGGAGCGTTGGCGACAGGGCCGCATGACCATATCCACCCATTTGCTGCGCCAGCGGCGGTTCTTTCCGCTGATGGCAACGCAGTTCTTCAACGCTTTCAACGACAACCTCTACAAGACCGCGCTGGTCCTGTTTGTGGTCTATCAGGTCTATAATTCCGAACAGAGCGAGGCGACTTTCAGCGCCGTTGCCAGCGGTATTTTCATCCTGCCCTTCGTGGTGCTTTCAGCGCTCGCTGGCCAGCTCGCCGACACCCGCGACAAGGCTGCGATCATCCGCGTCGTCAAGCTGTGCGAGATCGGCTGGGCAAGCCTTGGGGTCGTTGGCCTGTTCATGGCATGGCAGGGGATTGCGGTGCATTCTGTGGCGATCCCCCTGCTCTTGTTCGTGGTGTTTCTGGCCGCCGCACAATCGACCTTTCTGGGCCCGATCAAGTATGCGATCCTTCCCCAGCATCTCACCCGCGAGGAAGTGCTGCCGGGCACAGGTCTGGTGGAAGCAGGGACCTATCTTGCAATCCTTGCAGGCACGATCCTTGCCGGGTTTGTCGACATCGAAGTGGCGATGGTGCTGATCATGCTGGTGGCGGTGGCAGGCTATCTCACCAGCCGGTTTGTGCCCGACGCCCCGCCGCAGGGCGATCATGAAATGCATTTTCCGCTGCTCGAACCATTCCGCGCACGCACGCCAAGCCGCCTGCACCGCTGGGCGCTCTATCCCTTGGTGATCGTGGCCGATCAGGCGGTGATGAGCTGGCGGCTGGTGCGCGAGACCATGCACAGCCGCGAGATCTATTTCGCGATCCTCGCGATCAGCTTTTTCTGGACTATCGGCGCGGTGCTGTTCATCCAGTTCCCGCCGCTGGCCAAGAACGCGCTGCTGGCCAGTCCGCAGGTGGCCAGCATGTTCCTCGTCATCTTCTCGATCGGGATTGCGATCGGTTCGGTCAGCATCAATGCGCTTCTGAAAGGCGAGGTTTCGGCCCGCCATGCGCCTGCCGCGGTGGTGGTGATGGGGGTGTTTGTCGCAGGCTTTTACTGGGTGGTGAAAGCCTGGCCGCCGCATGGCGGGGATGATCTTTTGAACGTGATGGAATTCGTGCGCGAACCGCTGGCGATCCCGCTGCTTTTGATGCTGCTGGGAATTGCGACGGCGGGCGGCATGTTCGTGGTGCCGCTTTATGCCTTTCTCACCACCCGCTGCGCGGCAGATGCCGCCTCGCGCACGATTGCGGCCAACAATATCGTCAATTCGCTGGCAATGGTGGGCGGATCGCTGCTCGCGCTGGGATTGACGGCGGCAGGCGTGCCGGTGGCCGAACAGCTGCTGCTGGCAGCTGCCATGTGCGGGGTTTCTGCCTGGCTTGGCAGCCTGCTTTACCGGGCCGAACGTGCCGCGCTGGTCGCCTAGAGAATAAACGCCAGCACGGCAGCGGTCGCGGCAAAATAGGTGCTGGCAAAGCCTTTCACATCCTCGGCTGTCAGACGCCACAGGCTTTCGGCAGGGATCGGGATCAGGTCCTGCCGGACATGCGGCGGCAAGCTGCGCCGAAACCAGTGACGGGCGCCCTCGTCAGTCAGGACAAGATTGCGGCGCATCGGGCTTGCTCTCCTGTGATACGGAAGGATCGCAGGATTAACGCTTTTTTAACCATCGCGTAAAGGATCGCGCGAAAGCTGGCCCAGATCGGGACAGTTTGCGAAAAGAGCGCGATTGCGGCTAGAGATCGCAGCATCGACGGGAGAGAACGCGATGACTGAACCTGCGCTTCGCAGCGCTGCCGAATTGCTGGTGGATTGCCTCGCCGAGCAGGGCACCCAGCGAATCTTCACAGTGCCGGGCGAAAGTTTTCTGGCGGTGCTCGATGCGCTGCATGATCGTCCCGCGATCCACGTTGTCACCTGCCGTCAGGAAGGCGGCGCGGCTTTCATGGCGTGTGCCGATGGTGCGCTGACAAGCAGACCGGGCGTCGCCTTTGTCACGCGCGGCCCCGGTGCGACCAATGCCAGTATCGGCGTCCATGTCGCACAACAGGATTCCGTCCCGTTGATCCTGTTCGTGGGCGATGTGGCGCGCACCATGCGCGACCGCGAGGGATTTCAGGAGATCGATTTTGCCGCCTTCTTTGCGCCGATAGCCAAATGGGCGGCGCGGATTGATGACCCGGCGCGCATCCCCGAATATGTTGCACGCGCATTTTCCGTCGCCATCAATGGGCGCCCCGGCCCGGTGGTGCTGGCGCTGCCCGAAGATATGCTGTGCGAAGCGGTCCCGGCCGCGCTCGGCCCGCGCCCGATTGTGACGCGGCCTGCGCAGGCGCCCTGCCCCGATGCGATAGCGGCACTGATTGCCATGATCGGCGATGCCGCAAGCCCCGTCGCGATCATTGGCGGGGCTGGCTGGAACGCCAAGGCGCGCGATCACTTCATGATCTTTGCCGAGCGCATTGGTCTTCCCGTGGCCACAGCCTTTCGCCGACAGGACGCGATTGCGCCCGATTGCCCCGTCTATGCCGGAAACCTCGGTTATGGCCCGAACCCCAAGCTGGTGGAGCGCCTGCGCGAGGCTGATCTGGTGATTGCGGTGGGCGCGCGGCTGGGCGAGGCAACGACCGACGGCTATGCCATCCCCAGCCCCGATCATCCCGGCCAGATACTGGTCCACATTCATCCTGACCCGGAAGAGCTCGGCCGGGTCTATCGTCCTGATCTGGCGATCTGTGCAGCGATGGATGAATTCGCTGAAAGCCTTGCCTTGTGGGAAGATGCGACCATCATCCCCTTTGATGCAGGCTTCAAGGCGCACCGCGAATGGCTTGCCTGGAACACGCCCCAGCCTGCCGCAAACCCGCCCGCGCTCGATCTGGCGGCCTGTGTTGTCCATATGCGCGAGGCCCTTCCCGCCGATACGATCATCGCCAATGGCGCGGGCAATTTTGCCGGATGGTGGCACCGTTACTGGCGCTATGCAGGCTATCCCAGCCAGCTTGCGCCCACCTGCGGCGCTATGGGTTATGGCGTGCCTGCGGCGATTGCTGCGGCGCTCAGGATGCCCGAACGCATGGTGGTGGCGGTGGCAGGAGATGGCGACTTTCTGATGAACGGGCAGGAACTCGCTACCGCCCAGCAATATGGCGCAGACCTGCTGGTGCTGGTGGTGGATAACAGCGCCTATGGCACGATCCGGATGCATCAGGAGCGCGAATATCCCGGCCGTGTTTCTGCCACGCGCCTTGCCAATCCCGATTTCGCTGCCCTTGCGCGCAGCTATGGCGCATGGGCCGCACGTGCCGAGACCACGCAAGAATTCACCGCCGCGCTCGCCGAAGCGCAGGAGCGCAGCGGCATCCGGCTGATCCATCTGGTGATTGAGGTGGAACAGCTCGCCGCCAGCGGCGCGACTGTGAGCGGCCTCAGAGCGAAGGCATGAAAAAGCCACCTCTCAAACGGGAGGCGGCTTTTCAGGTCAAACCGGAGATTTGACTTAAATGTCGTTGCCAAGAGCACCTTCGACTTTGCCTTTGATCTTTTGACCTTTGCCCTTCAGCTCCTGAATCTTGCCTTCAACCTTGTCTTCCGGCCTATCCGATTCTTGCTTCAGACCGCCAATGACTTCGTTGATAGTGCCCTTGATATTTTCGGTCAGCTTACCCATGAGGATTTCCTTCCCTTAATTCTGTATGAACAGGCGTTCCTGCTTGCTCTTCACATAAGCAAGATCAGAAAATACTTATTGAGCACGCTATTGCACGTCCGAATCGGCCAGCCGTGGCCGTCCCGCGATAGGGCGAACCGTTACCCCTCGCGCCGCGATTGCCAGATTATCCCCGAAAATCAGAGCTTGTGGCCGGCCATTTCGCAGATCACCGCCCATTCGGCAGGCGTCACGGCGCACACCGAAAGCCGCGACTGGCGGATCAGCTGCATCTCGGCAAGGCGCGGTTCGGCCTTGATGGCGGTGAGCGGGACCGCCCGATCAAAGCGCACCTTGGGCTTGACCTTCACCGCCGCCCACTTGCCGGTTTCATCGGTCGGATCGGTGATCCCGGCAACACTGATCGTGCAGATGCCGACCACTTCCAGCCCCTCGCGCGAGTGATAGAAGAACGCCTCGTCCCCCACCTGCATCGCGGCCAGATTGTTGCGCGCCTGATAATTGCGAACCCCGTCCCAGGTGCCCTCGCCTTCGGCAACCAGATCATCCCAACTATATTTGAAGGGTTCGGATTTCATCAGCCAGTATTTTGCGGGCTTATCAGCCATGGGTTTCCTCGTGCTGCAAGGGTGGAAGAGGATTGCTGCCTCCGCCCCTAACGGCCCGCGCCGCCCGGCGCCAGAGCCAAGCGCTCGGTCAAGCCGCTGCCTGTCGCAGCCACGCGCCGGTTTGTGGCGATTAACCCGATGTTTAGGGTAAGCTGGCATCGTCCGCCACATCGCCGTGCCGCGCATCCTTGCCGGCAGGGCCCAGGCGGCAACAAGGTGCAGGCATGGTAAGTGAGGCAGACGGCGAGAACTCAAAGCGGATGATGAGCGCTGAACGCGATCTGATCGTGCTGCTTGTCGTGTTTGTCGCCATCGTCATGTTCGTCGCGATCGGCGGCATCACCCTGCCGCGCGCAATCCAAACGCTGTTTTTTTCCGGGGACCAGAACGATAATCTCCTCACCAGCGCGCTGTTGCTCAACATCGCGCTGATTATCTTCGGCTGGCGGCGCTATCGCGAATTGAAGCGTGAAATCGAAGAACGCAAACAGGCCGAGGAACAGGCCCGCCTGCTCGCCGAACTCGACCCGCTGACCGGCTGCCTCAACCGCCGCAGCATGGCGGCTGCCACTGAAAGGCTGCGCGCAGCAGCCCATGCGCGCGGTCAGGCGGTGGCCTATTGCCTGATCGATGTCGATCACTTCAAGCAGATCAATGATGTCTATGGCCACATGGCGGGCGATGATGCGCTGGTTGAATTGTGCCAGCGCTTTGCCCGCGTGCTGCCAAAGGACGCGCACCTTGCCCGGCTCGGCGGGGATGAATTCGCATTCGTGGTGGCCTATGATCCCGGCAAGCCGGAGCGGATCGATGATCTTGTGATCCGCCTGTTCGAAGCTGCCAGCCTCCCCCTTGCGCTTGAACGCATCACCATCGAGGCGACCATTTGCGCAGGCGTTGCAAGCGATGAGCCTGCCAGCGGCGAGGAAGGCATGATCGGCGCCGAAACCCTCATGCACCGCGCCGATATGGCGATGTACGAAGCCAAGAAACAGGGCCGCGCCCGCTATTTCTGGTTCGAGCCGAGCATGGAAAGCGAACTGCGCTTCCGCAACGAGCTCGAAATCGGCATCCGCCGCGGCCTCCAGAACGACGAGTTTGAACCCTATTACGAACAGCAGATCGACCTTGAGACGGGCGAGCTTGCAGGCTTTGAAATGCTGGCGCGTTGGCGCTCGCCGCAGCTTGGCCTTGTCAGCCCCGAAATCTTCATCCCGGTGGCTGAGGAAATCGGCCTCATTCACGAATTGTCGGAGCAGCTCATGCAGCGCGCCTTTGTCGATGCGCGTGAATGGGATGAACGCCTGACGCTTTCGATCAACATCTCGCCGGTGCAGCTGCGCGATCCGTGGTTCTCGCAAAAGCTGCTGAAGATGCTGGTGGCCGCCAAGTTCCCGCCCCACCGGCTGGAAATCGAGATCACCGAGAGCTGTCTGCACGACAATGTCGGCATGGTGCGCTCGATGATCACAAGCTTGCGCAATCAGGGCGTCAAGGTGAGCCTCGATGATTTCGGCACCGGCTATTCAAGCTTTGAACAGCTGCGCACCCTGCCTTTCGACCGGCTCAAGATCGACCGCAGCTTCATTGCCGAACTGCGCGAGAACGAGAGCCAATCGCGGATTGTTGATGCAATCATTTCGCTGGGGCGCGGTCTCAATCTGCCGATGACGGCCGAGGGAGTCGAGGACGAGACCATCCTTGCAGCCCTGCGCGACATGGGCGGCCTCAAGGCGCAGGGCTATGTCTATGGCCAGCCCGAAACCGCCGAACAGGTGCGCCAGCGCCTCAGGCTGGCTGGACTGCTGGCCACGCCCGGTCGCCCGCTGCTCAGCCGCGAGCAGGCAGCGCCCCAATCGCTCGACGAGCGCCCACGGCGCATCTTCTACCCGTAAGCGAAGGGGTGGACGAGCCGCGCGCCGCAGCATAGAGGCGCGAGGACAATGCGCGTTCCCTTCATCAAGATGCACGGCCTCGGCAATGATTTCGTGGTGCTTGACGCCCGCGAGAACCCCGTGCCGCCCATCACCAGTGCCATCGCCCGCGCGCTGGCAGATCGTCGGCAGGGCATCGGGTTCGACCAGCTGCTGCTGCTCGAACCCAGCGAAACCTGCGATTTCCGGATGCGGATTTTCAATTCCGACGGCAGCGAAGTGGGCGCCTGCGGCAATGGCTCGCGCGCGGTGGCGCTGCTGCACGGCGCGCCTGCGGTCGTCGAAACGGGCGGCGGGGCGATCCGCCTGATGCCGCAGGATGGCGGCGGCCAGGTCGACATGGGTGTGCCCCACTTTGACTGGGAAGCTATTCCGCTGTCCTTTGCCATGGATGCCGCCGCCATGCCGGTGGCATGGGAAGACCTCGCTGCGCCGATGGCGGTCAATGTCGGCAATCCCCATGCGGTGTTTTTCGTCACGAATGCCGATGCGGTGGATCTGGCGCGGCTTGGTCCGGTGATCGAGACTGACCCGATTTTTCCCGAGGGCGTCAATGTCAATGTAGCGAGCCTTGCCGGGCCCGATCACCTCAATCTGCGGGTGTGGGAGCGCGGCGCGGGGCTGACGCGGGCCTGCGGCACGGGGGCCTGCGCCACGGCGGTTGCCGCGATTGTCAAGGGGCTCGTGCAAAGCCCGGTGCGCGTCAGCCTGCCGGGCGGCGATCTCGACATTGCCTGGCAGCCGGGCGGCACCATCCTCATGAGCGGGCCCGCCACCGAAGCTTTTCGCGGCACCTTTGAGTGGGACGATTACGCGTGAACGCTCCTGCCGCGCTCGAGCCCGCCATCATCAGCCTCGGCTGCCGCATGAACATCGCCGAGGCTGAACGGATGCGCGCGCTGCTGAAGGGGCAGGACGTGGTAGTCGTGAACTCCTGTGCGGTGACAGCAGAGGCGGTGCGGCAGACCCGGCAGGCGATCCGCCGCGCGCGCGCTGCCCATCCTGCCAGCCGCCTCATCGTCACCGGTTGTGCTGCCGAGATCGCGCGCACAGCGATCGGCGCGATGGACGAAGTGGACGGGATCATCCCCAATGCGTCCAAGCTTGATCCGAGGGCGTGGAACATCGCAGCGCAAGAGGCTCCGCTGGTGCCCGCCCGCACCCGCGCCTTCATCGCGGTGCAGAATGGCTGCGATCACGCCTGCACCTTCTGCGTGATCCCGCAAGGGCGCGGGGCAAGCCGCTCGCTCGCCGTTGCCAAAGTGCTGCGCGAAGTCGCTGAGCACATGGCAGCAGGCGCGCGCGAAGTGGTGCTAACCGGCGTTGATCTCACTTCCTGGGGCCATGATCTGCCGGGCACGCCCCGGCTTGGCGCCTTGGTGCGGGCGATCCTCGATGCCTTCCCGGCGCTGGAGCGGCTGCGCCTTTCATCGGTTGACGGAGTGGAGATTGATGGCGAACTCCTTGATCTGATCGCCCACGAGGAGCGCGTGATGCCGCATCTCCACCTCTCCTTGCAGCATGGGGCGGACCTCATGCTCAAGCGCATGAAGCGCCGCCACCTGCGGCGCGATGCGGTGGAGCTGGTGGCGCGGCTGAAGGCGCTGCGCCCCGACATTGCAATCGGCGCTGATCTGATCGCCGGCTTCCCGACCGAGGACGCTGGCCACCATGCCGAAAACCTCTCCATCATCCGCGAGTGCCAGATCGTCCACGGCCACATCTTCCCTTACTCCCCCCGCCCCGGCACCCCTGCTGCCCGCATGCCGCAAGTGCCGCGCGAGGTCGTGAAGGCCCGCGCCGCCGAACTGCGCGCCGCAGTCGCTGAGACGCGCGCGCGCTGGCTTGGCTCGCTCGTTGGGCAGAGCTTCCCCGTCCTCGCCGAGCGCGACGGCACTGGCTATTCCCCCCCCTATGCCCGTTTTCGTCTGCCCCCCGGCACCCGTGCGGGCAAGGTGGTGACAATCACCGCCCGCACCATCGAAGAAGGATTGCTCGCATGAGCGAGAACAGCTGGAGCCAGCGCCTCTTGGGCGGCTTTGCCAAGACCTCCGAACGCCTCGCGGGCAACCTTGCGGGCCTTTCGGGCGGCACGGCGAAACTGGATGATGGCGTGCTCGATGATCTCGAAGATGCACTGATCATGTCCGACCTTGGCCCTTCGGCCGCCGCCCGCATCCGCGCGCGCCTGGCAGAACGGCGCTTCGGGCTCGAAATCACCGCGCGTGAATTGAAGGAAGCCGTCGCCGAGGAAATCGCCGAAATCCTGCGGCCCGTCGCGAAACCCCTTGAAATCACCGCCTTCCCGCGTCCGCAGGTGATCCTTGTTATCGGGGTGAACGGCAGCGGCAAGACCACCACCATCGCCAAGCTTGCCCACCTGTTTCAGGAAGACGATTACGGCGTATTGCTGGCCGCGGGCGATACTTTCCGCGCCGCCGCCATCGGCCAGCTGGCGACATGGGCAGAGCGGATCGGGGTTGATATCGTGCGCGGGCCCGAAGGCGGCGATCCGGCAAGTGTCGTCTTCGATGCCGTCAAACGAGCGACCGATAAGGGCATTGACGCCTTGATTGTCGATACCGCCGGACGCCTCCAGAACAAGAAGGAGCTGATGGAGGAACTGGCGAAAATCCGCCGCGTGCTCGGGCGCCTCAATCCAGCGGCGCCGCATGATGTGGTGCTGGTGCTTGATGCCACCAACGGCCAGAACGCGCTGTCGCAGATCGATGTGTTCAAGGAAGTCGCAGGCGTGACCGGCCTCATCATGACCAAGCTCGATGGCACGGCGCGCGGCGGCGTGCTGGTGGCAGCGGCCGAGCAATATGGCCTCCCCATCCACGCCATCGGCGTGGGCGAGAAGATGGAAGACCTCAGGCCTTTTGACCCCGATCTTGTGGCGCGCGTTATTGCCGGGGTCGCATGATGAGCGAGAGCGAGGGCAAGAAAGCCGCTTCAAGCTGGCTCAATGTCGCGGTCGATTACGGCCCGCTCCTGGTATTCCTCGGCGTCTATCGCGCGATGTCGCCGGATGAACCCGATGCCGCCAGCGAGATCATCGCGATCATGTATGGCACCGGCGCTTTCATGGCGGCATCGCTCGCAGCGCTGGTGATTTCGAAATGGCGGCTCGGCAAGGTCTCGCCAATGCTGTGGTTTTCAACTGCGCTCATCATGGGCTTTGGCGCGCTCACCATCTTTTTCGGCGATCCGACCTTTGTGCAATTAAAGCCGACCATCATCTACGCGGTATTCGGCGTGGCCTTGCTGGGCGGGTTTTTCACGGGTCGCGCGCTGCTTCGCATCCTGCTTGAGGCCGCATTTGAAGGTCTGTCCGATCAAGGCTGGCTCAAGCTCTCGCGCAACTGGGGCTTGTTTTTCCTCGGCCTTGCCCTCCTCAATGAAGTTTTGCGCGCGCAGCTCACCTTCGAAGGTTGGCTCTGGGCCAAGCTGTGGGTGTTCCTGCCGCTGACGTTCCTGTTCACCTTCACCCAGATCCCGATGCTGCTGAAGCACGGGCTGGATGTCGGGCAGGACAAGCAAGAGCCTGAAGCAGACTAAATTGGCGAGATTGTGCGCGGCCTCACAAGGATCGCCGCACAGCCTGCAAGGCACAGGATAGCACCGACAAGATCCCAATGATCGGGACGCACGTTTTCGGCAAGCCACAGCAAGGCAGTCGCCCAAGCCACTTGCACCCCGCTATATGCGGCATAAGCCCGCCCGGCAAAATCAGCTTCACTCAGGATCAAGAACGAGGCGCTCAACACCAGTGCAACCGTGCCAAGAATAAGCCAGAGTGGTGACTTGTCGAGCCTTAGGGCGGTTTCAAGCCGGGCGGGATCAGCCAGCGCCCCGGAAAAACGCGGCAAAACAGGCAATGAGAGCGATTGATCGGATGCGATCAGCTTCGAAACCGCTCTAGCCCAGCCCACAGAGCAAAGCACCCGGCAATTCCGGCCAGAACTGCTGCAACACGCAGCGCAGCTTGTATCGTATCATCTCGCCATCGGGGCTGCCATGCCGACCGGGCATAAACTCAAATCTCCACCTGACTGCCCAATTCCACCACGCGGTTGGTCGGGAGCTTGAAGAAGTCCATGGCGCTGGCTGAGTTTCTCAAAAGCCAGGCGAAAATCTTTTCGCGCCACAGCGGCATTCCCGGCTTTTCGGAAGGCAGCAGCGTCTGGCGCGACAGAAAGAAGCTGGTCTGCATCATGTCGAACTCGCCGCCGCAGCGCTGCATCTTCTGGAGCCCCAGGGGCACGTTGGTCTCTTCCATGAAGCCATAATTGAGGATCGCGCGGTAGAAGCCATCGCCCAGATCGGTCAACTCGCAGCGCTGATCAGGATCGACATAGGGCTCGTTGGTGATGTTGACGGTGAGGATCACCACGCGTTCGTGCAGCACCTTGTTGTGCTTGATATTGTGGAGCAGCGCCGAAGGCACGCCTGCGCTCGATGACGCCATGAAGATCGCGGTGCCAGGCACACGGAAGGCCGAGTTCTTGGCCGACTTGGCGAAAATCTCCAGTGGCAGTGTACCCTCGCTCATGCGTTCGCGCATCAGCTTGCGCCCGCGCGCCCAGGTGGTGAGCAGGGTGAAAGCGACAAGGCCGACGACCAGCGGGAACCAGCCACCATCGGCCACCTTGGTGAGGTTGGCGGCGAAATAGGCTCCGTCCACAATCAGGAACACCAGCACCAGGGGCGCTGCATACCACCAGCGCCATTTCCACACCCCCACCAGCAAGACCGCCATCAAGAGCGTGTCGATGGTGACCGCGCCGGTCACCGCGATGCCATAGGCACTGGCGAGGTTCGATGAGTTCTGGAACGTGAGCACCAAGAGGATCACCGCCAGCATCAGCGCCCAGTTGACGATCGGAATGTAGATCTGTCCGCCTTCGGTCTCGGACGTGTGGCGCACCGAAAGGCGCGGGATATAGCCCATCTGGATGGCTTGATGCGTAATCGAGAAAGCGCCTGAAATCACCGCCTGGCTCGCAATAAAAGTCGCCACAGTCGCCAGCAGCACCAGCGGTAGGCGCCATTCCTCGTTGGCGAGGAAGAAGAAGGGATTGCGGATTGCCACAGCGGCTTCTTCAGGCGGCAGACCGATGATCATCGCGCCCTGGCCGAAATAGTTGATCAGCAGGCAGGGCATGACAAAGCCGAACCATGAAAGGCGCATCGGCCCGCGCCCGAAATGGCCCATATCCGAATAGAGCGCTTCGGAACCGGTCACGGCCAGCACCACACTGCCCAGCGCAAGGAAGGCGAGCGTGCCATCCAATATGAAGAAATTGACCGCATAATAGGGGTTCAAGGCCCACAGGATCGCAGGTGTCTGAATGATCTGCCATCCGCCAAGCAGCGCCAGGACGCAGAAATAAACGATCATCACCGGCGCGAACAGCGCCCCGACCTTGGCCGTTCCGCGCTTTTGCAGCACGAACAACATCACGAGCAAGGTGAGTGCGATAGGGATGACCAGTCGATCGAATGCCGGGTTGACAACACTGAGCCCCTCAACCGCAGAAAGCACTGAAATGGCGGGCGTGATCATGCTGTCGCCATAAAACAGGCTGGTTGCAAACACGCCCAGCAGAACGGCCATCCAGCCATATTTGGATTTCGAGAGGCTTTCGGAAATCAGTGCTACCAGCGCAAGGCTGCCGCCCTGACCCTTGTTGTCGGCGCGCATCAGGATCGTGACATACTGGATCGATACAACCAGCGTCATCGACCAGAAGATGAGGCTGATGACCCCCAGCACATGGGCTTCATCAAGCGCCAGCGGGTGCGGTCCGACAAAAGTCTCGCGAAAGGCATAGAGCGGGCTGGTGCCGATATCACCGAAGACGATGCCGATGGCGCCGATAGCAAGCGCCGCCTTGGAGGCACTATGACCCTTGCCGCCCGAAGGCCGTTGATGCGCCGGCGCTGCAGGATCAGTCATGACAATCGGATTTCCCGTAAGCTTTCGGTACTGCCCCAAGGCTGATAGACTATCGGCCCAACACGTTACGCGATCAGCTTGCCTTTGGCCTGCCCCGCGCTGTGGCGCCTAGCACCGCCGCTTTGCACTCGCAATACGGCGACTCGCGCGTCCCTATTGCTGAAGCATGGGAGCGTTTGCGATCATGCGGTCAAGATCGGCCACCTGCGCTTCAAGCCCTTCGCGCCACGGCGCATCGGGAGGCGAGCGTTCGACCAGCCCGGCCCACACTGCGCGCGCATTGCGGATTTGCCCCGATTGCAGATAGGCAAAACCAAGGAAATATTCCGCGCCCGGATGGGCCGGATCGATCCGCCGCGCCTGCTCGAAAGCATAGATGGCGGCTGGCGTCACATTGCCTTCGGCGTGCCCCACCATCGCCATGCCAAGCGCCAGCCAACCTTCCAGATCATTCGGGTTTTCCGCAAGGCCGCGCCGCAGCAGCCCTGCCGCCTCGCCGAACTTGCCGCGCCGGGCAAAGCCATCGGAGGTGATGAGATAGGCACTTGCCGGGCCTTCATCCTCAAACAGCGCGCGCCGCCCTTCGACCATCGCCTCACCTGCGCCTGCGCCGCGCGTCTGCGGCGGGGTAGGCTGGGCAGGCTTTCCCGGAGAGCCCTGCCAGGCATAGCCTGCAAGGCCAAAGATCAGCACCGCAGCAAACAGCGAGAGCCCTTCGCGCGGCAGACGCAGCAGAAACGCAGCAAGCGCAAAGGCACCGAGCGCCAGCGCGCCAACAGCAAGCCAGCCGGAAATCACGCGCGGCTTTCCTCATCCGACCGCACGCGCCCCAGCCGCCGCATCAGCACGATCAGCGCCGCCAGCAGCAGCAGCGCGGGGATCACGAACAGCGGCCAGGTGGTCTGGCTGACTTCGGGCGCATAGCTGACATAGTCGCCATAGCGCTCGATCAGCCAGGCGCGCACCGCCTCGGGCTCTTCGCCTGCGAGAATGCGGCTGCGCACCTGATGGCGCATATCGCCTGCCATGGGCGCGTCCGAATCCGCGATCGACTGCGACTGGCACTTGAGACAGCGCAACGTGTGCATCAGTGCATTGGCCTTGGCCTCGAGCGCAGGGTCCTCAAGCTGGGTATAGGCATAGGGCGCAGGCGGCAGGGTGTCCTGAGCATAAGCACTCACCAGCGGCCACCCCGCGACGAGTGCCAGCAGGGCGAACCAGATTGTCCGGCTCATTGCGCCTTCTCCAGTTCGGCCTTGAGCAGAGCGACGTGTTCAGGCCGAATATCGCCGATGTGCTGATAGCGGATCGTGCCATCAGCGCCGATCACGAAGGTTTCGGGAACGCCCGAGGAGCCAAGCTCCAGTTGCACCGCCGAAATCGCATCCGCACCGACGCGGGTATAGGGATTGCCATGGCGTTCGAGAAAGCGCGCCACATCCTCGGGCCGGTCACGGATGGCGATGCCTATAATTTCAACACCTTGATCTTTGAGCGCTTCGAGCTGCGGGGCTTCGGCAATGCAGGGAAGGCACCAGCTTGCCCAAATATTGAGCAGCCTCGGCTTGCCGCCCTGAAAATCGCTGCTGGACACTCCCGGCAGGCCGTCAAAGGCAGGCTCCAGCGTGAAGGCCGGCAGGGGCTTTCCGATCATTGTGGACTTCACAAACTCGGGCTTTTCCTGGGTGAGCATATAGCCTGCCAGCCCGGCAAAGAAGGCAAACAGCGCCAGCGGCACCCATAGCCAAAGGCGGCTGCGCGACGGGGTGGCAGGCGCGCTCATTCGGCAGGCTCCGCTGCGAGCGCGGCGAGATCAGCGCGGCGATCTTCGCCCATTTCGAGCGCCTTGCGACGTTTTACATCAACCTGCAAGCGGCCGACGATGGCAAGGATGCCGCCCAGTGCAATCAGCAGGCCGCCATACCAGATAAATGTCACAAACGGCTTCCACCAGAGTCGAAGCTGCCAGCGGCCATCCGGGGTCTGCGCGCCTATCACCGCATAAAGCTGGCCGTTCCAGCGGGTGAGCAGCGCGCTTTCGCTGGTGGCCTGAGCGGGCGACCAGAAATTGCGCGCCTGCGGGGTGAGCAGCACTGGCTCGCCCTCGCCCATCCGCGCTGCGACGCGCGCCTCGATCGCGGTCCAGTTTGGCCCGGCGACCGGTGAAATGCTTTCAAGCGTGATCAGCCAGTCTCCCACCTCGACTGTATCGCCGGGGCTAACAGCGGCGAGGCGTTCTTCGGTAAAGGCGCCCTCGCTCGCCATGCCAAGCAACGAAACCGCCACGCCAAAATGGGCAAGCACCATCCCCCACACCGCCACCGGCACGCGCGCCAGCTTGCGTCCCCTGAGCGGCATCAGCGCGGCGAGCGCCAGCGCCGCAGCCAAACCCAACCCCAGCACCGGAAGCAGCGGGTAATTCCCCACCATCGCAACAATGGCGAGAGTTCCGATCAAGACCGCCGCAATCACCAGCATTTCAAACTGGACGCGCGCGGGCTTGTCTTGCTTCCAGCGCAGCAGTGGGCCGACCGCCATCACGAGAAACATCGGGATCGCGAAAATCGCGCTTGCCGGATTGAAATAGGGCGGGCCAACCGAAACGCGGGCATCAAAGGCTTCGGCGAGCAGCGGGTAGAGCGTGCCCAGAAGCACAATTGCGAGGATTGCCGAAAGCATCACATTGTTGAACACCAGCGCGCCCTCGCGGCTGAACGCGGCAAAGCGCTTGCCCTCTGCCACAGCGCCTGCGCGCAGGGCAAAGATGGTGAAGGCCCCGCCGATATAGAGCAGCAGCAGCGCAAGGATGAAAGCGCCGCGTTCAGGGTCCACCGCAAAGGCGTGCACGCTGGTAAGCACGCCCGAACGCACGAGGAAGGTGCCCAGCATCGACATCGAGAAAGCCAGCACGCCGAGCATGATCGTCCAGGTACGCAGCGCATCGCGCGCGGCCAGCACGCTCACCGAATGCATCAGCGCGGTGGCGGCGAGCCACGGCATGAGCGAGGCGTTCTCCACCGGGTCCCAGAACCACCAGCCGCCCCAGCCGAGTTCGTAATAGGCCCAGTAAGAACCTGCGGTGATGCCGAGCGTCAAGAGCACCCATGCCCCCAGCACCCATGGCCGCATGGCGCGGGCAAAATTGGGATTGACCTCGCGCGTGAGCAGCGCGCCCATCGCGAGGCTGAAGGCGACCGACAGCCCGACATAACCAGCATAGAGCGTGGGCGGATGGATCGCGAGGCCGATATCCTGCAACAGCGGATTGAGCCCGATGCCTTCTGTCGCAGGGGTCGGCAGGCGCTCAAAGGGATTGGAAGAGAGCAACAAGAAGGCGTAGAAGCCGAGCGCGATAAAGCCCTGCACAGCCAATGTTGCGCCCATGGTGCGTTCGGGCAAACGCTTTTCAAAACCTGCAAGCAAGCCTCCGGCCAACGCCAGCACACCCACCCACAAAAGCATCGAACCCTCGTGATTGCCCCATGTGCCGGTGAGCTTGTAGATAAAGGGCTTCATCGAATGCGAATTGGTGGCAACCAGCTTGATCGAAAGATCCGTGATCGCAAAGGCGCGCAGCAGCATGATGAAGGCGAGCATTGCGAGCACCGCCTGCACGATCGCGGCGGGCCGCGCATAAATTGCCAGCGGATGGGGCGCGCCATCAACGGCCCGGAGCGCTGCCGCTCCGGAGATCATCTGCAGCACCGCCAGCGCTGCTGCGAGCCACAGGGCGGCAAGGCCAATCTCGGCAATCATGGCGCGCGCCTCCGGCTCACTTGAGGCCCACTGTCGTATCGGCTGCCATCTTGGCAGCCTGCTGCTGGGTCATGCCCTCAAGCTCCTTGGGGACATAGTTTTCATCATGCTTGGCAAGCAGGTTGGTCGCAAGGAACACGCCGTTGGCCTGAAGCGCGCCTTCGGCAACCACGCCCGAACCTTCGACAAAAAGATCGGGCAGAATGCCGCTGTAACGCACCGGGATCACAGCATCGCCATTGCCGGTCACGCGGAAATTGACTGTCACCCCGTCCGCCTCGGTAACGAGCGAGCCTTGCTCGACCATGCCGCCAAGCCGCACCGCCTGCCCGACTTCGGGCGGGTTTTCCGCCATCTGTTCGGGCAGGTAGAAATAATTGGCCTGGTTACGCAGACCCCAGGTTGCCATCAGTCCCGCGCCAACAATTGCCACAAGCGCAATCGCGACCAGCACCATGCGTTGATGTTTGGCTTTCATGTCGTCCCGTCCCGTCTGCCGCTCAGCGCCTGCGCGCCGCGTCACGCCGCGCTTCAGCGCGGATCATGGAACGCCACGCCCAAATGGTCAGCACCGCCAGCGCGACAAGACCCAGCCCATAGGCTGCGATCACGAAATCCCACTGCGTCATATCCTCGCGCATCATGCACGCTCCATAGCAGGCGCGCCCGCAGCGAGAGGCGCATCATCATCGAGCGCCCGGCGACGCAGGCGCGCAGCCACTTGCTCCTCGGCGATCAGCGCGCGCATCCGCATCAGCACGATGGCACCGAACAGCAGCGAAAAGCCGATCACCGCCACCAGCAGCGGCACCAGATAGGCGGCATCAATTGCGCTTTTGCCAATAGTAATGCTGGGGGGCTGATGAAGTGAATTCCACCACACCACGCTGCGGTTGATGATCGGCACATTGATCGCGCCGACAAGTCCGAAGATCGCCGCAATCTTGGCAGAGCCTCCCTCGCGTGCGGCGGCCTGCGAGAGCGCAATATAGCCTGCATAGAGGAACAAGAGCACCAGCATACTGGTGAGCCTTCCGTCCCACACCCACCAGGTGCCCCATGTCGGGCGGCCCCAGATGGAACCCGTGGCAAGGCAGATCGCGGTAAAAGTCATGCCCGGAAGTGCAATCGCCCGCGCGGCAATGCCTGCCAGCGGGTGCTTCCAGATGAGCAGCATGGCCGAAGAAATCGCGATGCCCGTCCACCCGCCCATGCCAAGCCATGCGGCCGGCACATGGATGAACAGGATACGCACCGTATCGCCCATCAGCCGATCCGGCGGCACGGTGAAAACGCCATAGGCCATAGCGCCAAGCGACAGTGCCAGCCCGCTCCACAAGAGCAGCGGGGTCAGCCACTTGGCGATTTTGAGAAACCGGGCGGGGTTGGCGTAGATATGCATGGATGTGTGCTCGCGAGGCCTTGTAGTCTTACCTACAGACCCGGCAAGAGTGCAATCCGCCGAAGGTGCCAATTGTTCCCGAAAAGCGATATTCTGTCAGGCGCGGCCAATCAGCTTCTGAGCCATCCGGTCAGCAACCACATCGGCGGGAAGGCCGCTGGCTGCGCTCTCCTGCCAGATGGCTTCAAGCCGTCCGGGAATCTGTTCAATAAGAGCGCGCACGGCAGTGGCTTGGGCATGGGAACCATCGCGGCGCGCGAGATATTCGGTTGCGACCGAGATAATGCCGCCGGCATTGATCACATAATCGGGCGCATAAAGGATGCCGCGCGCGGCCAGCGCCTCGCCATGGTGGGCGCGCGCCAACTGGTTGTTCGCGCCGCCTGCAACAATCGGGCAGTCAAGCCGGGCAATGCCTTCATCATCAAGGATCGCGCCCAAGGCATTGGGGCTGAAGACATCACAGGCAATGCCCTGAATGGCCTCGGATGCAACCACGTCGCAGCCCAGTTCCGCCGCCAGCGCCGCCGCACGCTCGGCATGAATATCAGCGAGCGTCAGGCGCGCGCCGTCTTTCGCCAGCAGGCGTGCCACGCCGCCGCCGACACTGCCGGTGCCCTGAACCGCGACATGGACGCCTTCAAGGCTCGTCTTGCCCAGCTTATGCTGCACGGCCGCCTTGATGCCGAGATAGATGCCATAGGCAGTAAACGGGCCGGGATCGCCGCCCGCGCTGCCTTCGCCTGCAACGGGCAGTCCAGAGACATGCGCGGTACGCTCAGCCACGGCCACCATATCTGCCTCCGAAATGCCGACATCTTCTGCCGTCACATAACGCCCGCCCAGCGCCTCAACCGCATCGCCAAAGGCAGCGAGCATTTCAGGCGTCTTGGTGCGATGTTCATCGGCGAGGATCACCGCCTTGCCCCCGCCCATCGGCAGACCCGCCATCGCATTCTTGTAGCTCATGCCGCGCGAAAGGCGCAGCGCATCACGCAGCGCGGCAGCCGGATCGCCATAATGCCAGAAGCGCGTGCCGCCAGCACCGGGGCCAAGGTGGGTCGAATGCAGCGCGATGATCGCCGTCAGCCCACTGGCGCGACAGCGCACCACCTGCACCAACTCGTGGTCATCAAAATCGGGTTCGGTCCAGAACGCGCTCATAATTCATGCCCCTTTGCTCATGCGGGCACAGATCAGGCAGCGTTGCGAGAGGAGACAGGTGGGGCGATCGACGGGGTTCGAACCCGCGACCTCCGGTACCACAAACCGGCGCTCTAACCAACTGAGCTACGATCGCCACATATCCCGAGTCCCTTGCCCCTTGTCGGGTGCTGCCAGGGCCGCGTGAGCGGTGCGGTTTACCGGCAGACAGCCCTTGGTCAAGAGCACATTGGACGGGAGCGCGCCTCTTGCACAAAGCGCACCTCAAGGGAAGCAAAAACTGCGCCTGCACGGCTGGAGCGAAAGATTATTGCGTGCGCCAGCTTGCCTCGCAGGCGTGGCGGCCTATCCTTGCGACTGATGGGAGAGCTGGGCGAATCTGTTGCAAGCCGGGTGCTGGCGCAAGCCGGTGTGCAGCGCGTGCCAACGCCGTATGCCGAAGTGTTCCAGATGCGGCGTTTCATTCCCCCCACACTGTGCGAGGCTCTGATCACGCTGATCGAGGCAGATCGGCGCCCCTCGACCATCGCCGATGATAATGGCGACCCCACCTTCCGTACCAGCGAGACCTGCGATCTTGCCGCCGACAATCCCCATGTCCGCGCGCTGGAAGAACGGTTCTTCGCGCTTTCGGGGCTTGATCCCGCGCATGGCGAGCCGATCCAGGGCCAGCGCTATGCGACGGGACAGGAGTTCAAGGCGCACACCGACTATTTCGACCCCTATGGCGCGGATTATCAGCGCTTTTGCGGTCTTTCGGGCCAGCGCACCTGGACATTCATGATCTATCTCAATGAAGTGGCCGCTGGCGGGGCTACCCGGTTCAAGCAGCTTGGCAAGATGTTCCAGCCCGAAGCGGGAAAACTGCTGTTCTGGAACAATCGCTTAAGCAATGGAGCGGTCAACCCGGCCACGCTCCACCACGGAATGAAAGTGCGCCGGGGCGTCAAATATGTGATCACCAAGTGGTATCGCGAAGAAGTGTGGAGGGGATGATGAGCGATTATGCTGATATTGCGGCAAAACTGCGGGCACGGCTGGCAGAACTGACGGAGCGCGCCGAGGACATCGAAGAGGACCTGCGCCATCCGCTCGATGCGGATTTTTCCGAGCAGGCGATGGACCTTGCGGACGACGAGGCGCTCGAAGGGGTCGATGACGTGCTGCGCGCCGAGGCGCGGCAAATCGTCTTTGCGCTCAAGCGGATCGAGAACGGCACTTATGGGGTCTGCGCCAATTGCGGGGCGGATATTCCGGCCGAGCGGCTTGCAGTGCAGCCCATCGCCACGCGCTGCGTTGCCTGCGCGGCTTGACCAACGAAAAAAGGCGATCCCGTCGGATCGCCTTCCCTCGTTGCGCGCCTTGCGGCCCGCGCAGCGTGTCAGCCATTATTGCCTGAGGGCCATTACTTCTTCAGGGAAAGCCCCCCGAACCGCTTGTTGAACGCGGCCACGCGGCCACCTTCGGAAACCTGCTGCTTCCCGCCCGTCCATGCCGGGTGGCTCAGCGGATCGATTTCGAGCGACATCACGTCGCCTTCCTTGCCCCAGGTCGAGCGGGTCTGATATTCGGTCCCATCAGTCATCTTGATGGTGATCATGTGGTAATCGGGGTGCCCTTCGGCCTTCATGGTCAATTCCTTTGGCAGCTTGGGCCGGTTCCGACCGGCCTTGCTATAAATGGGAAGCGCGCCGCTTAATCGCGAAAGCGCGGGAATGCAACCTCAGATGTTTGCGTGGGTATCGGTCGCGAAGCTACCGCACATCCGGCTGCCCGCAGCAGGCGCGGCTTGCCGCCGGCCTGGAGAGCGCACGGGCCGGGAGGGGCCCGTAGAGCTCAGACCTTATCCGTCATCATCGCGGTGAATTCGACCTCGCAGGTCACCTTGCCCTCAACGCTCGCCACGCCCTTGAACTTGTAGACGCGGGAACGCTTCTGGGTGAATTCGACATTGAGATCGAGCAGGCAGCCGGGCAGCACGGGGCTGCGGAACTTGGCGTTTTCAATCCCCATGAAAATGACGAGCTTGCCCGTTCCGGCCAGTTCCATCGTCTCGATGCCGAGAATGCCGGCGGCCTGCGCGAGCGCTTCGATCTGGAGCACGCCGGGCATGATCGGTGCACCGGGGAAATGGCCCTGGAAGAATTGCTCGTTCATGCTGACCGCCTTGACCGCGTGGATGCGCTCACCCAGCGTCATGGACTTCACCCGGTCAACCAGCAGCAGCGGGTAGCGATGGGGCAAGGCCTTGAGGATCTTGTGGATATCGTAATCCACGATGCCTGCATCACGATCAGCACTATCGCTCATGACCTTGCTCTCATTACCTGTCCGATAAGGCCTTAGCGGCCCACTGGCGCGCTGGAATCGCCCTGCTGCTGCTGCGCCTGCTGCTGGCGCTGGATCGCCTGCGCGGTGGCCAGCATCTGCTGGATTTCCTGGAACATCTGCACACCCGTGCGGCTCGGCTGCCAGTTTTGCGGCGGGGTTATGGCAACGCGCGGCAGACGGGTGTTGAGCACAGTCACGACCGCTTGGGTGATGTCCGCCTCGGGCGGCTGGAACATCACGGCCGAGGGTTCGAGCACCAGCTTGAGCTTCTTGTCAGTGACCACCTGCTGCAGCGCGGGCGAGACCTGTTCGAGGATCTGCTCGATCGCGTAGATGCGCGCCGCGTTCACCTGATTGTTGAGCGCGTTGATTTCCTGCTCAAGCGTTTGCAGTTGGTTGAACTGCGGGGTCTTTTGCGCAGCAGTCAGTTCGTTTTCGTCGACCTGATTGTTGCCGTCCTTGTCAAAGCCGCGAAGGATGTTCTGGCGCTGTTCGGTCTTGACGCGAATCTGTTCGAACTGCGCAGTGTAGGTCTGACCGACTTCGCTATAGGCCGTGGCGAATGCGTTGGAGCTGAGCACCGTGCGCGACAGATCGAGCGAGCCGATCGGGCCGGTAACCTGAGCGGCAAGCGGCGCGGTCGCCAGCGCAGCGCTGGCAGCAAGCATCGCTGGAGCGAGAATACGAGTGATGGTTTTCATTAGAACTGGGTTCCCACGTTGAATGTAAAGACCTGGTCGTCATCGCCTTCGACCTTGCGGATAGTCTGGGCGATGTCGATGCGGAACGGCCCGAAGGGCGAGTTCCAGTTGATGCCCACCCCGGCTGTAATGCGCGGGCTCGGGCTGTTGCCGAAGAAGAATTCGCGGAAGTTGGTGCCCTGCTGGATCAGGCGGATATTGGGGCTGCCATCCGGCCGCGTCGGGCTGGTAACGATGGCGCCAGTCGTCGGATCCTGGAAGCCGGGCACCAGCACGCTTGAGCCCTCGCTTTCCGGGATCAGCAGCGGGGTGCCGCTGGTGTTGTCGGTAAGCAGCGGGGTTGTCAGCCCCCAGAGCGCACCCACATCGACCCAGACAGATGGCCTCAGGCCCAACTCGCGCGCGCCCGAACCAAGCGGGATTTCCAGCTCTGCACGGCCAAGGTAGTAATTGCGCCCGCCGATTGCGTCATCGCGCAGCTGGCGCCGCTCGCCGATATAGACGAACTGCCCATCGGGGCCGACAACCGGGCGATTGAATTCGTCAAGCTCTGAGTTCTTGGTCAGAACGCGCGGGCCGACGCCGCGGATGCGGAAGCCGCGGATCTGCGGTTCGCCAAGGAAGAAGCGGTCATTGAGGAAGATGTCATCCACCCCGTTGCCGCCGCGGCTCTGCAGCGGCTGGATCGTCCCGCCTTCGGCCAACACCGAGAAGATGAAGCCCGAACGCCCCAGCCCCCAGAACTTCTGCGCGCGGCCACGCACACGCACATAGCGCACATCCCCGCCCAGCCCGGCAAATTCCGCACCGACATTCACGCTCGCCCCGCGCGTCGGGCGCAGGCGTGAATTGAGCGAGTTGTAATTGAGGTTGAGCCCGACAATCGAGCTCAGACGCCGTCCGATCGCATCGCACAGGAACCGGCCCGCCAGGAGCGGATCGCAGGTCGCCACCCCGTCACCATCCGGATCGGAGAAGAACTGGGTCTCATCCAGCGTCACGTTTTCATCGTTCAGCGTATAGCTGGCGATGAGCGACATATATTCGGTCAACGGCACGCCAAGCCTTGCAGAAAAGCCCGTGGTCGCCTGTTCGAAGGTGTTGTTGCGCTGGAAATTGAGAAAGTTGAAGCTGCGGAAATCGCGGCGGTAAATGTCGATCCCGGCCGAGATGTTGCGATCGAATACATAGGGTTCGGTAAAGCTGATCTGTGCGGCGCGCGAGAACTGCGAATAGTTGAGGCTGAGCCCCACTGTCTGTCCGCGCCCGCGGAAGTTGCGCTGGCGGATGGAGCCCGCCAGGATGAATTGCTCGATCGAGGAAAAGCCGGCCGAGAACTGCAATTCGCCGGTCGGCATTTCTTCCACATTCGCTTCGAGCACGATGCGGTCCGGCGCGCTGCCTTCGACCTGCTTGACCTCGAAGTTTTCCTGGAAATAGGCAAGCGAGTTGATGCGCGCGGTGCTGCGGGCCACGGCCAGCGAGTTGAAGGCATCGCCTTCGGACAGGCGGAACTCGCGCCGCACGACCTTGTCCTGCGTGAGCGTGTTGCCATTGACATCGACCCGCTCGACATAGACGCGCGGCGCCTGACGCAGCACGAAAGTCACGCTCATCGTGAGATCATCGGGATTGCGCCGGAAGCGCGGCTGCACATCGGCAAAGGCATAGCCAAACCGGCCCGCCAACTCGGTCAGCTGTTCGACTGTATCCTCGACCAGCTTGGCATTGTACCAGTCACCACTGCGAACCGGCAGCAGAGCTTCCATGGCATCGCTGTCAAAGTCGCGCAGCTGGCTTTCAACCTCGACCTCGCCGAATTTGTAACGCTCGCCCTCTTCCACCACATAGGTGATGATGAAGTCCTGCTGATCGGGCGTGAGTTCGGCTACGGCCGACACAACGCGGAAATCGGCATAGCCCTGCGTGAGGTAGAACTGGCGCAGCTTCTGCTGATCAAAGGCAAGGCGATCCGGATCATAGCTGGTGTTCGAGCTGAAAATCCGGGTGGGGCGCGCCTGCTTGGTCACCATCTCGCCGCGAAGTTCGCCAGCAGAGAATTTCTCGTTGCCCAGAATGTTGATCTGGCGAACCTTTGACTTGGGCCCTTCGGTGATCTCGAACACCACATCGACGCGGTTCTGCGGCAGCTGCACCATCTTGGGTTCAACTGTCGCAGCAAAGCGACCCTGCCGCTTGTAGAGCTCGATGATGCGGGCAACATCGGCGCGCACCTTGGAACGGGTGAAGATCTGGCGCGGGGCAAGTTTGATTTCGGGGAGGATCTTATCCTCCTTCACGCGCTTATTGCCTTCCAGCACGATGCGGTTGATGACCGGATTTTCGGTGACGTTTATAACGACATTGCCGTTGTCATTGCGGATCGTCGAATTGGCGAACAGTTCGGTGGCGCCGAGATCCTTCAAGGCCTCGTCAGCGGCAGCAGCAGTGTATTCATCACCGACGCGCAGGCGGATGTAGCTGAGGATGGTGCCCGGCTCCAACCGCTCTGCCCCGGTCACGCTGATCGAGCGGATCGTGGTGCGCGCAGGCGTGCTGGCCGGTGCCGCGGGCTGGGCCGCAGGTTCCGCGCTCTGTTGCTGGGCATGCAGCACGCCCGGCATGGCCAGAAGCGCCGTCCCGCATGAAAGCGCAAGCGCCAAGCGGCGACCCGCCGGAGCGGTGCTTTGCAGGAGGGGGGCAGGCACGATCCCCACCACACGGCTATCAATCATGGTGCAAAAAGTCCTGTTTTACCCATCGTGCCGCGATGACACGCCCGGCACCGCCTGTGCCCGATGCACCGCCTGCAATCAAGCAATGATCCAGTGCATGGCACTCGCAAAGCGGGGCTTTCCCCAACAAGATGGCGTGTGATGGAAGCATTCTCTCAACGCGCAAAAATCGGCAGGGAGACAATATCATTGATCGTCACCACTGCCATGAACATGAGCACCAAGCCAATTCCGGTGCGATAGGCCCACTCCGTTGCCTGCGGCCCGAGCGGTTTGCGCCGAACCGCCTCAGCGGCATAAAACATCAGATGCCCACCATCGAGAGCGGGAATTGGCAGGAAGTTGATGAATGCCAAGTTAAGCGAAATGAGCGCGGCGAAATTGACGAAGGCCAGCACGCCGAGGCTCATCTGCTCGCCCGAATATTTGGCGATCTTGATCGGGCCGCCCAGCTCCTTGATCGAACGCTCGCCGGTGACGATCTGGCGAATGCCCGTGAGCATCAGGCCCATCAATTCTCCGCTCTGCCTGACTGCGAGCGGGACTGCGGCAAGCACGCCCACATCTTCAAGAACATAGCGCCCGCCCGCAGGCGCAACCCCGATCTGGCCGATGGCCGAGGCATTGCCGAACTGGTCGGTTTCGATCTTGCGGGCAATCGTCAGCGGATAATCGCGGCGCATGCCTTCACGCTCGATGGTAAGCACGACCGGCTTGCCGGGGTTGAGCATCACCACACGCTTGAGCTGTTCGAAATCGGCCAGCGGTTCCCCGTCGATCGCAAGGATCGTATCGCCCACTTCAAGACCGGCTTCACGCGCCACGCTGGTTTCGGAAAAGCCGCCGATGGTGCGCGAATCTTCCGCGCCTACGATCGTAGGCTTGCCGTAGATCGCAAAGAACGCAGCAAAGATCGCGATGGCGACGAGCAGGTTCGTCACCGGCCCTGCAGCCACGATCAGCGCGCGTTTCCACAAGGCCGCATTCTGGAAATTGCCATCTTCGGCGGGCGCAGTGGCATCCGGCACGCTGGCAGGGTTCATATCGCCGGCAAATTGCACGTAGCCGCCCAGTGGCAGCGCCGAGAGTTTCCAGCGCGTGCCGTGCCGGTCGGTAAAACCTGCCAGCTCGCGCCCGAAACCGACTGAGAAGGCTTCGGCCTTCACACCGAACCAGCGCCCGACCAAAAGGTGGCCAAGCTCGTGCAGTGTCACCAGCGGCCCAAGCAGCAGCAGGAAACCTGCCACATACATCCAGAAGGGGGGAGCATCAAACAAGGGCGGTGGTCTCCAGCAGGCTCAGCGCCTCGGCCCGGGCGGCCTTGTCGATGGCCAGCACTTCCTCGAGGCTGGCGGGGCACGGGGCATTGTTGTTGCGGGCGAGCGTCTCTTCGACCAATGCCGCAATGCGGGTGAACCGGATCTGACCGGCCAGAAATGCGGCCACCGCCACTTCGTTGGCGGCATTCAGCACGGCGGGGGCGCTGCCTCCTGCGCGGATCGCTTCGCGCGCGAGGCGTGTGGCGGGGAAGCGGGTTTCATCAGGCGGGAAAAAGGTCAGTTCCCCAATGCTGGCAAGATCGAGGGGGCTAAGCGGCGTCTCCATGCGCTGCGGCCAGGCAAGACATGAGGCAATCGGCACACGCATATCCGAAGGGCCAAGCTGCGCAAGCGTTGACCGGTCGCGGAATTCGACCATCGAATGAATCACGCTTTGCGGGTGAACGATGATGCCGATCTTCTCCAGCCCCACCGGAAAGAGATGATAGGCCTCGATATATTCGAGCCCCTTGTTCATCATCGTGGCGCTATCGACGCTGATCTTGGCGCCCATTGACCAGTTGGGGTGGGCGACCGCTTGCGCGGGCGTTGCCGCATCAAGCTGCGCCTGCGACCAGGTGCGAAGCGGCCCGCCGCTGGCGGTAAGCGTGATGCGCGCGACATCCTCGATCCGGCCTGCAGCCAGGCACTGGAAGATCGCGTTGTGTTCGGAATCGGTCGGCAGCAGCGTCGCGCCGTGGCGCGCAACGGCGGCCATCATCACCTCGCCTGCCGATACCAGCGCTTCCTTGTTGGCAAGGGCAATGGTGCCGCCGCGCTCGATCGCAGCCATCACCGGAGCCAGCCCCGCACAGCCGACAATCGCAGCCACTGTCATGTCAACGGGGCGCGCGGCCGCCTCGATCAGCGCCGCTGCGCCGCCTGCCGCCGCAATCCCGCTGCCAGCCAAAGCCTCGCGCAGGCCCGGAAGACACGCCTCATCGCCCACGACCGCGATCTTTGCCCCGAATTCGCGAGCAAGGCTGGCCAGTTCCGCAGCGTTGCTGTGCGCGGTCAGGGCCTCGATGCGCCATTCATCCCGGTTGCGCCGCAGCAGATCAAGCGTCGATGCGCCGATCGAGCCGGTTGCTCCCAGCAGGGTAAGTGTACGCGCCATAGCCCCTTATCCCAGCAATTTGCCCAAGGCATCAACCACAAACAGCACGAAGAACACCGCAAGAAACCCGTCGAGCCGGTCAAACAACCCGCCATGTCCCGGAATGAGGCGGCTGGAATCCTTGACGCCCGCGCGCCGTTTCATCCAGCTTTCGAAGAAATCCCCGCTCTGCGCGATCACCGCAATCACCAGCCCCGCCATCATGGCAAGCACCAGCGCACCGAGAGTAAAGCCCGGCAGATCAGCGCCGGGGCCGATATCCGCAACCTCAACCGCAATGCCCACCAGCCCTGCCCCGAGGGCTCCGCCAAACAGGCCTGCCCAGGTCTTGGAGGGGCTGATTGCGGGCGCAATTTTCGGCCCACCAATGGTGCGCCCGGCAAAATAGGCGCCCACATCCACCGCGATGATCGGCGCGATGAACGCGGCGAGCACCACAGGAGCAGAAAAATTGAAACGCACCTGAATCATCGCAAGCGCAGCCGCCGTCACATAGATTGCGCCTGCAAACAGCCAGAACACCTCACCCAGAGGCGCAATCCCGAAACCGCCGACCAGCCGATTCCACTCCCACAGCACTCCGCAGGCGATGAGCACGACAAAGCCGATCCACAGCCAGCCACCCAGCCACAAGGCTCCCGCCGCAAGCCCCACCATGACCACGGCAGACGCCGCGCGCACCGCCAATTCGCGCCCGAACAGCGCAGGCCTAGCGTCCGCCATAGCGCCGCTCCCGCCGGGCGAAATCATCCAGCGCCTGCTGGAGGTGCTGCGGCTCGAAATCGGGCCATAGGGTGTCGACAAAGAGCATTTCGGCATAGGCCGATTGCCACAGAAGAAAGTTCGAAAGGCGCACCTCGCCGCTGGTGCGGATCAAGAGATCGAGCGGCGGCAGATCGGCGGTGTCGAGTTGCGCGGCGATGCTCTCGACACTCACCTCGCCTTTGGCCGCAGCCTTGGCGGCCGCGCGCGCGATCTCGTTCTGGCCGCCATAATTGAGCGCTACCGCCAATGTCTGCTTGCCATGCGCGGTCTGGCGCAAAGCGTCCTCGAGCATGGCGACGATATCGGGCGCGAGCGATTGCCAGTCGCCGATAATCTTCAGCTTCACATCATTGGCGATGAATTCGGGCAAGTCGGATTTGATGAACTTGCGCATCAAGTTCATCAGATCATCGACTTCATCGTGAGGCCGCTTCCAGTTTTCCGAGGAAAAGGCGTAGAGCGTCAGGCATTCCAGTTCCATGGGCTCGAGCGCGCGCACCAGCCGTCGCACCGCCTCGACGCCGCGCTGGTGACCGACAGCGCGCGGCAAAGCCCGTTGCTTGGCCCAGCGCCCATTGCCATCCATGATGATGGCGACATGTCTCGCACGGCCTGTGCCCAATCGATCCCCCATCAAACCGCTAACGCCTATTGCGTCAGGATTTCGCTCTTCTTCTTGGCAACGGCCTCGTCGGCTTCCTTGACGTGGGCATCTGTCAACTTCTGGACTTCATCTTCGGCGCGCTTGCGATCATCCTCGGAGATTTCCTTTTTCTTCTCGTCGGTCTTCAGGCTTTCCATCGCATCGCGGCGCACGTTGCGGATCGCGATCTTGCCCTTCTCGCCATATTGATCGGCGAGCTTGGCAAGTTCCTTGCGGCGCTCCTGTGTCAGATCAGGAAGCGGCAGACGCAGGGTCTGGCCATCGATGATCGGGTTGAGGCCGAGATTGGCATAGGCAATCGCTTTTTCCACCGCATGAAGGTTCGCTTTGTCCCACACCTGCACGCTGAGCATACGCGGCTCGGGCGCAGAGACAGTCGCGACCTGCGACAGCGGCATCATCGCGCCATAGACTTCAACCTGCACCGGATCCAGCAAGCTGGTATTGGCGCGCCCTGTACGCAGACCTTGCAGATCGCTTTTCAGCGAATCCACCGCGCCCTTCATCCGGCGCTCGATATCGGCCTTGTCATATTGTGGCATGGCTTAGGCTTCCTTCTTCACTATCGTCTGCACGCCCTCGCCTGCGAGCACGCGCGCAACATTGCCTTTCTTACGGATCGAGAACACCACGATCGGGATCGCATTTTCGCGGCACAGCGCCACAGCGGTTGCGTCCATCACCTTCAGATTATCGGCCAGCACCTGATCATAGGAGATCGTATCAAAGCGCGTGGCATTGGGATTGTGCTTGGGGTCGCTGTCATAGACCCCGTCAACGCTGGTGCCCTTCATCAGCGCATCGCAGCCCATTTCTGCCGCACGCAGCGCAGCGCCTGTATCCGTGGTGAAAAACGGATTGCCGGTACCGGCGGCAAAAATCACGATCCGGCCCTTTTCAAGGTGCCGCTCGGCGCGCCTGCGAATGTAAGGCTCGCACACGCTCGCCATGGGGATCGCTGATTGCACGCGGGTTTCGACCCCAAGCCGCTCCAGCGCATTCTGCATGGCAAGCGCGTTCATCACGGTTGCCAGCATCCCCATGTAATCGCCAGTGGTGCGATCCAGCCCCTTGGCCGCGCCGGAAATCCCCCGGAAGATATTGCCCCCGCCGATCACCAGGCACACCTCAAGCCCGGTTTCCTTGGCTGCTTTCACTTCCTCGGCAAGGCGCGTCACATAGACCGGATCAATCCCGTATTCCTGCTCGCCCATCAGGACTTCGCCCGAAAGCTTCAAGAGCACGCGTTTGATGGGAGGCAGGGACATGGGGCGTGAGGCTCCGGCTGGCTGGGCATGGAATCTGGTTGAGCGCGCACTTAGCGATCAAGCGGGCGAAGCGCAAAGGGTAAGGCACCGGGCGTGTCGCAAAGCGGACAGATGGCCGTTATGAAAAAGCCGCCGCAAGCCCTTGAGGACCTGCGACGGCTTGTGTGTCTGTGCAAGACTGGGATCAGCCAGCCACCGCTGCTGCGACTTCGGCAGCAAAATCGGTTTCTTCCTTCTCGATGCCTTCGCCGAGCTGGAAACGGACATAGTCGGTGAGCTTGACCGAGCCGCCATTGTCCTTGGCGAACTTGGCCACGACAGCTTCCACGCTCATCTTGTTGTCCATGACGAACATCTGGCTCAGCAGCGCGTTTTCCTTGGCGAACTTGGCAATCGCACCATCGACCATCTTCGCTTGCACTTCGGCTGGCTTGCCACTTTCGGCAGCCTTTTCGGCGGCGATCTTGCGCTCGCGCTCGATCACGTCGGGATCGAGCTGGTCAGCCGAAAGCGCCATCGGGAACATCGAGGCGATGTGCATCGCCAGTTGCTTGCCGAAAGGCTCAAGCACGTCGGATGCAAGGTCGCTTTCGAGTGCGACGAGCACACCGATCTTGCCGAGGCCTTCTGCGGCCGCGTTGTGCATGTAAGAGACGATCGCACCCTGCCCGACCGAAATGGTCTTGATCCGGCGGATCTGCTGGTTCTCACCGATGGTGGCGACGTTATCCGTCAGCTTTTCGCCGACTGTGCCACCATCGGGATAGGCCGCTGCCTTGAGCGCGTCGACATCATCGGTGCCGAGTTCCAGCGCGACCGCAGTGGTCTTGCGCACGAAGTCCTGGAACTTGTCGTTCTTGGCGACGAAATCGGTCTCCGAGTTCACTTCAACCGCCACGCCGCGGGTGCCTGCCACCGCGATGCCGACAAGGCCTTCGGCCGCAGTGCGGCTCGACTTCTTCTGGGCAGTGGCAAGGCCCTTGGCCCGCAGCGCGTCAACCGCGGCTTCGATGTCGCCGCCCGCTTCGGTGAGCGCCTTCTTGGCATCCATCATGCCTGCGCCAGTCATTTCGCGCAGCTTCTTCACATCGGCAACGGAGAAATCGGCCATTGCTTGGGTTCCTTCTTGAGTGTGTGCACCTGCCGGGCACCACGTGGGTGATGCCCGGCGCGCTAAGGGGAGAATGTGACGCGCGTCTGACGCGCGACAGGTAAATCAGGGAAAGAGCCGCTTAGGCCGTTTCGCCTTCGGATTCGAGCGCCGCTTCGGCAGGCGGGGCATCCATCGCGCCGATATCCGCGCCGCTGTCAGCCAGCCTGCCGCCACGACCAGCGAGCGCCGCATCGCACACGGCCTGACAGTAAAGCTGTACCGCACGGCTCGCATCATCATTGCCCGGAACGGGGAACGCGATGTTGGAAGGATCGACATTGGTGTCGAGGATCGCAATCACCGGAATACCCAGCACGGCCGCTTCCTTGATGGCGAGGTCTTCCTTGTTGGCGTCGATCACGAACATCACGTCCGGGATGCCGCCCATGTCACGGATGCCGCCCAAGGACATTTCGAGCTTCTCACGTTCACGGGTGAGTTGCAGCACTTCTTTCTTGGTCAGGCCGCTGGTGTCGCCCGAAAGCTGCTCCTCAAGGCTCTTAAGACGCTTGATCGAACCCGAGATCGTTTTCCAGTTGGTGAGCATCCCACCCAGCCAGCGGTGGTTGACGAAGTGCTGGCCACAAGCGCGCGCGGCCTGAGCGATCGGCTCCTGAGCCTGACGCTTGGTGCCAACGAACAGCACCTTGCCGCCCGACCGCACCGTCGCCTCGACAAAGTCGAGCGCACGGGCGAAGAGCGGAACGGTCTGCGACAGGTCGATGATGTGGACCCCGTTGCGCGCGCCGAAGATATACGGCTTCATGCGCGGGTTCCAGCGGTGGGTCTGGTGGCCGAAGTGAGCGCCGGCCTCGATCAATGCTTGCATGGTGACGACAGGAGCCGCCATAGATATTTCCTTTCCGGTTGTTCCTCTGGCAGGCTGGAACCTGTGGGCGGAGCTCCCGCCAAGTGGCACCGGTATGTGCGCCTGCCATGTGAATTACGCCCGCGGCACAGCCTTGGGCGTGGGCGGCCCCTTAACGGCTGGTTTCCGCAAAATCCAGCCCTGATTTGGGCCAACCCGAACAAATGGAAGCAGATCTGAGCAAAAACACCGCTTGACAGCAAGGAACATATATAGAACAGAGTTGTGGAACAAAGATTGAACATTCGACTCAGGGGAACCCGCCATGTTCACTATTCTTGCCGTTGCCAGCTTTGTCATCGCGGCTGTTGCCGCGATGGTGAGCCTTGCGGATTCCTCGATTATCGCGCGGCAGGCTGCCGCCGAATTGGCGCGTGAACGGGCGCTGGCGCGGATGGGTTTCGTGCCCCAGGTGGCAGCGCAGGAACTGCGGCCGCGCCCGGTTTTTCAGGCGCGCGCCGGCGCTCTCATGCAGGCGTCGCGGGCGCGGGCTCTGCCGCTGCGCTTTGCCGTTCAGCCAAGCGCCGCAGCTTGATCCGGCGATATTTCACAAGGCCATAGGGAATGAGCGCGAGGTAACCGATACAGATCGCGCTCAACATCCACCACGGCTCCAGCAGCAGCCCGGCAAAGGCCAGCGCAGCAAATGCCAGCACGCCCAGCCGGATACCACGCCGGGGACGCAGCGAACCCCAGCTTAGCGTCGCCATGTTCGAGATCATCAGCACCGCAATAAGACCAAGCCACAAGGCCAGCGCAATCGGCTCACGCAGCACCTCAAGGCCGGTTTCGAACCACAGGTAGAAGGGGGTGAAAGCAAGCCCTGCGCCTACAGGAGCAGGCACTCCGGTGAGAAACCCGGCCGATTTGTGAGGCTGATCGTCGATATCGATGCGCGCATTGAACCGTGCCAGCCGCAGGGCGCAGCACACCGCAAAGGCAAGCGCTGCAAGCCAGCCGAAACTTTCAAGGTCTTTCAGCGCCCACAGGTAAAGAATCAGCGCAGGCGCCACCCCGAACGAGAGCGAATCGGCAAGACTGTCGAGCTCTGCGCCAAACCGCGACTGGGCGTTGAGCAGCCGCGCAATGCGCCCGTCGATCCCGTCGAGCATGCCTGCCAGCACCACCGCAAGCACCGCAAGCTTCCACTCGCCTTCTATCGCATAGCGAATACCAGTAAGCCCCGCGCACAGGGCGGCCGCCGTGATCGCGTTGGGCAGCATCATCCGCAAGGTCAGGCGGCTGGCGCCAAGGTTCTTGTCATCCTCGTCCTCAGCAGCCTTGGGGCCGAGCCGGGCGGGGAAAAAGCCGCTTGGCGGGCGGCGCGGGACGCGGCTCATGCCGTGCCTCTCTGCCGCTGGGCACTCACTGGACGATGCCTTCGATCAGGCCACGCTGGCCGATTTCGCCCAGCACGGTCTCGCCTGCGATCGTGCGCTGGCCGATCATCACTTTCGCATCGGTTCCGGCCGGCAGATAGACATCAACCCGGCTGCCGAACCGGATCAGGCCGACCCGCTGGCCTTTTGCCACGATGTCGCCGGGCTTTACGAAAGGCACAATCCGCCGTGCCACCAGCCCGGCAATCTGGGTAAAGCCCAGCTTCACCCCGTCGCCGCGCTCGATCAGGATATGCTGGCGCTCGTTCTCCTCGCTCGCCTTGTCGAGATCGGCGTTCATGAAACGGCCCGGCACATAGACGACGCGACGCACCGTGCCGCCCACCGGCGCGCGGTTGATGTGCACATCGAACACGCTCATGAAAATCGAGATCCGGACCACCTGGCCTGGCGCCAGCCCGCTCTCGCCCAGTGCGTCCTCGACCTGCAATTCAATGGGCGGATCGGTCATGGTGATCGCCGTCACCAGACCATCGGCAGGAGCAATGATCGCCGCATCAGATTGCGGCACCACGCGCTCGGGATCGCGGAAGAAGGCAAAGACGCCCACTGCAAGTCCCAGAAGCGGCCAGCCGACCGCCGGCCAACCGACGAACAGCAGGAAGAAGAGGCTGACAGCAACCGCAATCAGCCCGAACTTGCGCCCTTCGGGATGAACCGAAGGCCAGTTCCAGCTTGCCTCGCCGCGGCCCTGATTGTCGAGAATTTCGCCTGCCATAGGGATCATCTAGGGGCGAGGTCGCTTGCCCGCAAGCACGTCCGCCGCCGCCAAGGGCGCGTTCAGCCAACCTTGCGCACGAACACAGTGCCCGCAGAATAGCCCGCACCAAAGGAACAGATCAGGCCAACATCGCCCGCGCCCAGATCCGCGTGGTGCTTGTGGAACGCGATGATCGAGCCCGCGCTCGAGGTATTGCCATAAGTGTCAAGCACCGTCGGGCTTTCATCCTCGCTCGCCTCGTGGCCCAGAACCTTGTGCGCGATCAAGCGGTTCATCCCTGCATTGGCCTGATGCAACCAGAGCCGCCGCAGCATTGCCGGGTCAATCCGCAGCCGCGCGGATTCCTCAAGAATCATCTGCGCCACCATCGGCACGACTTCCTTGAAGACCTTGCGCCCCTCCTGAACAAACAGCTTGTCGGCCTTCCCCTCACCTTCGGGCGCCGCCCGATTGAGAAAGCCGAAATTGTTGCGGATGTTGTTCGAAAAAACTGTCTTGAGCTTGGTTCCAAGGATTTCCCAATGGTCAGCCGGCGCTATCGCAGCATCCTCGACCAGCACAGCGGTCGCGACATCGCCGAAGATGAAGTGGCTGTCGCGGTCGCGCCAGTTGAGATGGCCCGAGGTGATCTCCGGGCTGACCACCAGCACGCTTTTTGCATGGCCCGCGCGCACATAATCGGCCGCCGTCTGGATGCCGAACGTCGCCGATGAACAGGCCACGTTCATGTCAAAGCCGAAGCCTTCGATGCCGAGTGCCGCCTGAATCTCGATTGCCATGGCGGGATAGGCGCGCTGCATGTTTGAGGCAGCACACAGCACCGCATCGACATCCTTGGCATCGCGACCCGCGCGGGCCAGAGCATCGCGGGCCGCTGCAACACCGATCTCGGCCATGATCGAGATCTCTTCGTTGGGCCGCTCGGGCAAGCGCGGGCACATCGTGGCCGGATCAAGGATAGCCTCCTTGCTCAGCACATAACGCGCCTTGATCCCGCTCGCCTTCTCGATGAATTCGACCGAGGAATAGGCCAAGGGCTCGGCCTCAGGGTGGGCCGCGTTATGGGCATCGACGAAGGCATTGAAGCTCTCCACGAGTTCAGCATTGGTGATGCTGTCGGGCGGGGTGAACAGGCCAGTGGCCGAAATCACCGGGCGGCCGGTCAGCGAGGGCGAAGGAGCTTGCGAATCTTGCATGAGGGCCTCGTCAAGAAAGGCCCGCGCTCTTACTTACACCCGGTCCGGCCCGCAAGTTCCGCGACCTGGTTCGGTTATTATGTGTGCAGCACAGGTGGTGCAGGGCTTGTATCGGGGTCTCAGACGAGGACGTAGACTCATTACGTGGCACACCAGATGCGGGCACAGGCGAGTTTGACGGCGGCGAGATAGTTCTCGGAGGCACTTGTCGTAGCGCGTGGCGATGCCCCGGAAGTGCTTGATGCGCTTGAAGAAGCGTTCGACGAGATTGCGCTGCCGGTAAGCCAGCCCGAGAAAGCAAGGCGCTGCTTGCAGTTGGAGCGCGAGGGGATGTTGGCCCAGGCATTCTTGCTGGCAGCGGCTTCACGGATGGTGTTGCCGTCGTAGCCCTTGTCGGCCAGCAGCGTGGCGCCTTCGGGCATGGCATCCAGCAGAGCTTCGGCCTCCCGGCTGTCGTGGACCTGACCGCCCGTCAGGCGCAGGGCGAGGGGGCGACCATCAGCGCCAACGAGAGCATGGATCTTGCTCGTGAGGCCGCCTCGGGAACGTCCCATGGCGCGATTACCGGATCCCCCTTTTGGCCCATCGCACCGTGATGGTGGACGCGGGCGCAGGTGGAATCGATCATCACGATCTCGCCTTCGAAAGCGGCGGAAACGAAGGTCAGTGCAGCTAGGCCGCTGCCAGAAGCCGGTCCCCCACTCCGGCTTTGCGCCAGCGGACGAACCGGTTCTAACAGGTGGTCGGGGGACCGTAGCGCTCTGGTATCTCTGCCCATGGCGAGCCTGTTCAGAACCGCCAGAGAATACCGTTCAGCACCCGCCGGTCATCGACGCGGGGAACGCCGCGCGGCTTGTTCGGCAGCAAGGGCTCAATGATCGATCATTCCCGGTCCGTCAGTTCGTGGCGGCGCCGTGTTATCCAAAGCTCCTTCCGGAAGCCTTGAATCAATCCGCCAGCATTCCCGCAAGCCAGTTTACGAGTTTACGGCCTAAAGTATTTTCCGATCAAACGGGATCGGAAAATACGACCAGCCCGCGCGGCGCCTGAGCGTTGCTGTTCCCTTCGTGCCAGCCTGAATGGAAAACCCACGAGAGCGCCAGAAGCGAGCGGCGCTCAGACTGCCAGCAGCGCCTTGACCGCGGCGAGCGCATCACCCGACCTCGAACCATCCGGCCCCCCGCCCTGCGCCATGTCGGGCCGGCCGCCGCCGCCCTTCCCGCCAAGCACCGCAACGCCAGCACGCACCAAGTCGACGGCGCTGAAACGCGCGGTCAAATCATCCGTGACCGCCGCGGCAATACTTGCCTTGCCGTCATTGACTGCAATCACTGCGGCAATGCCCGAGCCCAGCCGCTTCTTGGTCTCGTCAAGCAACGGGCGCAGCTCCTTGGGGTCGAGCCCTTCGATGACCTGACCCGAGAACTTGACCCCGGCAATCTCTTCATCCGTGTTTGCCGCTGCGCTGCCTGCACCGCCGCCGCCGAGCGCCAGCGCCTTCTTTGCTTCGGCCAGTTCCTTTTCAAGCCGCTTGCGCTCTTCCATCAGGGCCGCAAGCCGTGCCGGGACTTCCTCGGGGGTGGCCCGGATAATACTGGCAGCGCTCTTGAGCGCTTCCTCGCGCGCAACCAGCCACTGGCGCGCGCGCTCACCTGTCATCGCCTCGATCCGCCGCACGCCCGAGGACACCGCGCTTTCCGATACAATCCGGAACAGCCCTATATCGCCGGTGGCGCGCACGTGGGTGCCGCCGCACAATTCGACCGAGTAATTGCGCCCTTCCTTGTCGGGGCGGCCCATTGCCAGAACGCGCACTTCCTCGCCATATTTCTCACCAAACAGCGCCAGCGCCCCTGCCGCAACCGCATCATCAGGGGTCATCAGGCGCGTGCTGACGGGTTCATTGGCGCGGATTTCGGCGTTCACCTCGGCCTCGATCGCGGCAATGTCTTCCGACGAAAGCGGCGCGGGGTGCGAGAAATCAAACCGCAGACGATCTTCGGCCACCATGCTGCCCTTCTGGGTAACATGCCCGCCGAGGCGGTTGCGAAGCGCGGCGTGGACGAGATGGGTCGCCGAGTGATTGGCGCGAATACGGTCGCGGCGCGCATTGTCGACTTCAAGCTGGACATTGTCGCCGACAGAGACTGTGCCCGCCGTAATCGTCACATGATGGGCATGGAGACGGCCGAGCGGCTTGGAGGTGTCGGTCACCTCGCCTGCAAATCCGCCAAGGCTGGCGATGCGGCCAGTATCGCCCGTCTGGCCGCCACTTTCGCCATAAAACGGCGTCTGGTTGGTAAGGATCACCACGGTCTCGCCCGCGCTCGCGGTGGCAACTTCGGCCCCGTCCTTGACGATGGCGACCACCCTGCCCTCGCCGCTGGTGGCGGCATAGCCAGTAAACTCCGTCGCCCCTTCGCGCTCGGCGATATCGAACCACACCTCGCCCGAAGCCGCATCTCCGCTGCCCTTCCACGCAGCGCGCGCCGCGGCTTTCTGGCGGGCCATCGCGGCATCGAAGCCGGCCTTGTCCACCCCGATCCCGCGCGCGCGCAGGGCGTCTTCCGTAAGATCATAGGGAAAGCCGTAGGTGTCATAGAGACGAAAGGCGACTTCGCCGTCAAGCGCACCGCCTTGCGCGATATCACCAGTGGCTTCGTCGAGCAGCTTCAGACCCTTGTCGAGCGTGCGACGGAACTGGGTTTCCTCGCGTTCAAGCACTTCCTGAATGAGCGCCTGACCGCGGACAAGCTCGGGGTATGCGGCCCCCATTTCGGTGACAAGCGCGGGGACCAGACGGTGCATCAAGGGTTCCGTCGCGCCCAACAAATGCGCATGGCGCATGGCGCGGCGCATGATCCGGCGCAGCACATAACCGCGCCCTTCATTCGATGGCAGCACGCCGTCGGCCATGAGAAAGCTGGTGGAGCGCAGGTGATCGGCGATCACGCGGTGGCTGGCCGCAGCCTCACCCGCGGCTGCGACATTGGTAAGGCCTTCTGAGGCCGCGATCAGCGCCTTGAAAGTGTCGGTATCGTAATTGTCGTGAACGCTCTGCAGCACCGCGGCAATGCGCTCGATCCCCATGCCGGTATCGATTGAGGGTTTGGGCAGCGGGCGGCGGGTGCCGTCGGCTGATTGATCGAACTGCATGAAAACAAGGTTCCAGATCTCGACAAAGCGGTCCCCGTCTTCATCGGGCGATCCCGGAGGGCCGCCGAAGATATGTTCGCCGTGATCATAGAAGATCTCCGAGCACGGACCGCACGGGCCCGTGTCACCCATCGACCAGAAATTGTCCGTGGTCGCAATGCGGATGATGCGATCATCAGGCAGCCCGGCGATCTTGCGCCACAGGCTGTAGGCTTCGTCATCATCGTGGTAGACCGTGACTGTGAGCCTGTGCTTCGGCAAGCCCCATTCGCGGGTCAACAGCGTCCAGGCATGTTCAATCGCGGTCTCCTTGAAATAATCGCCGAAGGAGAAATTGCCGAGCATTTCAAAGAAGGTATGATGCCGCGCGGTATAGCCGACATTGTCGAGATCATTGTGCTTGCCGCCTGCGCGCACGCATTTCTGCGACGAGGCGGCGCGTGGGCTTGCAGGGGTTTCGAGCCCGGTAAAGATGTTCTTGAACGGCACCATGCCGGCGTTGACGAACATCAACGTGGGATCATTATAAGGCACCAGCGGCGCAGAGGGCGTCGCGGCATGGCCAGCCTTCGTGAAATAATCGAGGAAGGAGCGGCGGATGTCGTTCGTCGAAGTCATGGCCGTGCAGTTAGGCAATGGCGCGGCTTTGTGCAATGGAGCGGGCAGGCAAGCGCTTGCCAAAACCCGCAAGCCTCAACCAAGTGCTGCAAGCCTGCCACAATCAACGCCGCGCAAACGAAAAACCGGCGCATGCCCTTAAATAGGCAAGCGCCGGTTGAACGATCTTCCGGGTCAGGACAAAACCCCGTCCCGCCCGCTTGGGGATCACTCTTCAGGGTCCACATCCGGCCCTGTCATCATTTCCCCGGCGACTTCGTCTGTGCGGCTGCGGATAGCAGCTTCGAGACGATCGCAAACTTCGGGATGTTCGCGCAAGTAAGTCTTGGCATTTTCCCGGCCCTGGCCGATGCGGATGCTGTCATAAGAAAACCAGCTGCCTGATTTCTCGACAATTCCCGCCTTCACGCCGAGGTCGAGAATTTCCCCGATCTTGGAAATGCCCTCGCCGTACATGATATCGAATTCGACCTGCTTGAAGGGCGGCGCAACCTTGTTCTTGACCACCTTCACCCGCGTGGTGTTGCCGATGATCTCGTCGCGATCCTTGATCTGGCCGGTGCGGCGGATGTCGAGACGCACCGAGGCATAGAACTTGAGCGCGTTACCACCGGTGGTGGTTTCGGGATTGCCATACATCACGCCGATCTTCATGCGCAGCTGGTTGATGAAGATCACCATGCATTTCGACCGGTTGATCGAACCCGTCAGCTTGCGCAGCGACTGCGACATCAGCCGCGCCTGAAGGCCGACGTGTGAATCGCCCATCTCGCCTTCGATTTCAGCGCGCGGCACCAGCGCTGCCACCGAATCGACCACCAGCACATCAATCGCATTGGAGCGCACCAGCGTATCGGTGATTTCCAAAGCCTGTTCGCCAGTATCGGGCTGGGAGACGATCAGCTCGTCAATATCGACCCCAAGCTTCTTGGCATAGACCGGATCAAGCGCGTGTTCGGCATCCACGAAGGCCGCTGTCCCGCCTGCCTTCTGCGCTTCGGCAATAACGTGCAGCGCCAGCGTCGTCTTGCCCGAGCTTTCCGGCCCGTAAACCTCGATAACGCGGCCCCTCGGCAGGCCGCCAATGCCGAGCGCAATGTCAAGGCCGAGCGATCCGGTCGAGATCGCCTCGACCTGCATCGTTTCCTTGGAGCCGAGCTTCATCGCCGAGCCCTTGCCGAAAGCGCGATCAATCTGTGCCAGAGCCGCTTCGAGCGCCTTTTGCCGATCCACGTCCTTGTCCTTCTCTACGACCAACTTCAATTGAGTAGCCATCGCACGCACTCCTTCGCTTGCCTAGAGGGGGCCGGGCAGTTTTCGACGACCCAGCGGCTGCCAAGGATGTATCGCATTTGTTCTGTTGGAACAAGTAGGGAACGAAAATAATTTCCTACACTTTTTCGCGTGTTCGCATGTGCCAGCAGCAACCCATCCGCTCCGTCTCCTCACCCGGGCACCACAGTCTGATGGCATTATTGGTGGCCAGGCGGGGAGGCGCGCGGAACGCCTGCGTCAGCTAGGCATTTGCCCGTGCCTCGCGCAGCACCGCGCCGACCTTGTCGCCGATCGCAGCCACGCTGAAGGGCTTGGCAAGGAAGTGCATGTTGGCGATGTCGATATCCTTGCGCAGCTGTTCCTCGGCATAGCCCGACATGAACAGCACCGGCATCTGCGGCAGCCGCGCGCGGATTTCGCGCACCATGGCAGGCCCGTCCATCCCCGGCATCACCACATCGCTCACCACCAGATCGAACACGCCGCCTTCGGCAATCGCGGCCAGCCCTTCCTCGCCGCTGGCACAGGCCGTCACCTCATAGCCCGCGCGGGTGAGCGCGCGTTCGGCGACGGTGCGGACCATGTCCTCATCCTCGACCAGCAGCACCCTGCCCCCTGCCGACCAGTCGGACGAGACCGCAGGAGCCGCCGCCCGCCTGCGCGGAACTTCACCGCGGTGGACCGGGAAATAGATGGTAAAGCGCGCGCCGACGGGATGTCCGGTCTTGTCGAGCACATTGTCGGCAAAGATGAAGCCGCCCGATTGCTTGACGATCCCGTAAGCGGTGGAGAGGCCAAGCCCGGTGCCCTTGCCCTGTTCCTTGGTGGTAAAGAACGGCTCGAACAGCTTGGGCAGCACATGGGGCGCGATGCCGCCGCCGGTATCCTGCACGATCAGCACGGTATAATCGGCAGCGGGCAGGACTTCCGAGCCAAGCTGGATCACCTCGCGCGCCTCAAGGCTGCGGGTGAATAGCGAGATCCGCCCCTTGCCGCTGCCGTGGGACTGGATCGCATCGCGCGCATTGACGGCCAGGTTCATGATTACCTGTTCAAGCTGCTGCGGATCGGCGCGCACCGGGCCAAGATTGCGATCATGCTGGACGTAGAAATCGATCTTCTCGCCCAGCAGGCGCTTGATCAGCGGGCTCACTTCGCTGACCACATCGGGCAGTTGCAGGATTTCGGGCCGCAAGGTCTGCTGGCGCGAGAAGGCAAGCAACTGGCGCGTCAACGAGGCCGCGCGGTTGGAATTGGCGCGGATCTGCTGGATATCGTCATAATCGCTATCGCCCGGAATATGGCGCAAGAGCATCAGATCGCAGGTACCGATGATGGCGGTGAGCACATTGTTGAAATCATGCGCGACGCCGCCCGCAAGCTGCCCGACGGCCTGCATCTTGGTGGCCTGGGCAACCTGACGCTTCAATTGGTTTTCCTGCGCGCTGTCGCCAAGGCTGAGCAGCACTGCCGCCTCCCCCAATCCGCGCACGCTGGCAAGGCCGAGCACCACCGGCTCTTCGGGGCTGGCAACAAGCCGCACTGCCATATCTCCGCTGATCGCAGGGCCGCGCCCGTGGCGGCGCACCGCATCGGAGAGCGCCGCCTTGTCTTCCTTGACCACCAGGTCGGTGGGGAAGACCGGCAAGCCCCGCTCTTCGCGGCCGACCGCCCGGAGGAATGCCTCATTGGCAAACAGGAACCGCCCGTCGCGGTCCACCATCGCAAGGCCCAGGGGCAGCTGGGCCAGCAGCGCATCAAGCTGGCTGAGGCCTGCCTGGGCTGCCCCTTCCCAGCCCGAGCCGATGCCGACACCGCTATCGATCAGCAGCATCAGCGAGGCCGCTTCATCCGCACCAACCGGCGCACCGCTCGCGTCCGCCTCGCGCAAAGGAACGTCGATCAAGGTCTGCGGCGTGCCGGCACGGCCTTCATGGGCGAAATAGATGCGATCGCGATCATCGGTCCGCAGGAAGCCGACGAAATCGCGGCCCGCCAGGCTCGCCGAAGCATCGCCGACAGCGCGCTCGGCAAAGCCGCGGGTGACCGAACAGACAACGCCCGAACTGGTGGTGAGGGCAGCCTCAATCCCGGCCCGGCTCAGCATCCGGCCGAGCGGGCCTGCGAGATCAATTTCGGCTGCTGCCGCACGCGCGGGCTCGGCCAGGGGTGTGAGGCGCCAGACCAGGTGATCCTCGCCCCGCCCGGCCCGCTCGCAGACGACCCGCCAGCCAGCCCCGCCGGTCGGTATCGCGAGGCTGGCCAGCTCGCCGCGGCCATCGCGCCATGCCTCGCGGGTAAGCCGGGCAAGCGCCTCGGCCACTGGCTTTTCAACGGTGAGCGCGGCAGGCGCGGCGATGGCCGAGAAAGCTTCGCGGTAGAGCACGTTGGCGCACACCAGACGATTGGCGCGGTCGGTGATCGCTATGGCTTCATCGGTGCGCTCGATGGCGGCCAGTGTGACAGTCCAGTCCGGCAGGCCAGCAGCACTTGCGGCGGTCGGATTGCGCGTGCGGTCGAGCAGCAGGAAGCCCGCCAGCAGCACCACCACACCGCCGGCATAGGCCAGCGCCAGCACTGCCTCGCCGCTCAGCAGATAAAGCGCCAGCGCGCTGACCACGAGGCCCGCCACCAGCCCTGCCAGCAAGTACCCGCCATGCTCGGCCAGCAGCGACAGTTTCGCCGCAGGGGCGGCTGCGTCATCGGGGGCAGCGGGCGTCTTGCGGGTGGTATAGGAAAATGTCACGAGAACCTCGAAAGCACCCTGGAGAACCGGCAGGCGGCGATGTGCCAGCCTGCCTTGTTACTGCGAGCCGAGCCGCTGGTCGAGCCGCGCTTCCATCACCTTGAGGCGTCGTGCCCGCTTGCGTGCGACAATCCCGCGCCACACCCAGCCCGACACCAGATAGCCCACCGCAGCCGAGACCACAGCCAGCACAACAAAGCCGAACACGGTTGCGCCTGCCTGCTGGAAGAAATCGGCAAACCAGGCCCATGCCTCGCTTTCCATCGAACCTGCCGCAATCCCGCCCGTCCCGGCATCAAGCTGCAAGGTCGCCGACCCCACGCGGTTTGCCACCACCAGCCAGAAGGGCAGCGTGAAGGGATTGGTGATAAAGGTCGAAAGCGCTGCCACCGGCACATTGGCGCGTGAGGGCAGCGCCATGAAAGCGGCAAGGAAAATCTGTCCGACCGGAATGATGAAGGCCGCAAACAGCCCGAGCGCCACACCGCGCGGAACCGAGCGGCGGGTAAACCGCCACAATTCAGGCGTCAGAAAGCGGTGCGCGATCGGCGCGAGATAGCGGTTGGCCGCCATCTCCTCGCGCGTCGGCATATGTTTGCGGATGAGATCCATCGCCCAGGTCTTGGAGCGCGGCTTGCCATGAGGCCGGGCGGCACCGGGTTCGGGCGACGAAGAGGCAGGATCATGCGGCATGGTCACTCCTCGCCCTTGCGCGCACTGCCGCGCCAAGGCAAGCCAAACTCGATGACGGGTGCGAAGCGTTCCATAAGTGCCAAAATGGGTAGCACCCGAGCGATGACCAAGGGGTGAATCGCCCACCTTGCAAATATCCTTCACCGCGCGGGGCATGGCTGGCTGCCGCGAGATCGCGCAGCGCGCTCAGCCCTTTTCGCGCATGAGGCGGGCCTTGTCGCGCTTCCAGTCGCGCTCCTTGATGCTGGCGCGTTTGTCCTGTGTCTGCTTGCCCTTGGCGAGCGCCAGTTCGACCTTGGCCCGGCCCGTCCGGTTGAAATAGATGGAGAGCGGGACGAGCGTCATGCCCTTGCGCTCGACCGCGCCCACCAGTTTTTCGATCTCGCGCGCGTGCAGCAGCAGCTTGCGCGGGCGGCGCGGTTCGTGATTGAGGCGGTTGCCGTGGCTGTATTCGGGGATGTTGGCGTTGATCAGCCATGCCTGCCCGTCATGCACCTCGGCATAGCTTTCCGCGATGCTCGCCTCCCCTGCCCTGAGCGCTTTGACCTCGGTGCCCGACAAGGCGATGCCGGCCTCGTACTTGTCCTCTATAAAATAGTCGAACCGCGCGCGGCGATTTTCCGCAACGGTCTTGAGCTTGTCGAAAGTGACGGGTTTGGGGCGTGCCATGATGGAGTGCCAGATAGAGCGTCGCGCGAAAATCGCAAATCCTTCGCCAAAGCGGGTCAAAAGGCACCAATCGGCAGGACGCGCCGCTCGCAAGCGAGGCGATGGGGCGTTTCCTGCACGATATTCAGTGCGCTGGTTCTGTCTCGATCAGCAGAAGGGGCCTAAAAGGCTATCCCAAAGATAGCCCCAACCCGCACCCGGTGTTCCGCGATCCGGCGTGCGCAACAGCATCATCGCAAGGGTCCACAAGGCCTTGCCGCAGTCGTGGCTGTATCACGAGCCCACGCCCGCGATGGCAACCGCTGTGACGGGCGCCACCAGCGAACGCGCCAATGGCCTTGACCTGCCGGATCAAGCGGCGATCACGCCTGCCGAAACCAGCGCCTCGTCCACCGCGCGCTTGGCTTCGTCAGAACATTCGACCAGCGGCAGGCGCACTTCGGGCTCGATCCAGTCGTGCACGCGCGAGAGTGCATATTTGACCGGCGCAGGCGAGGCATCGGCGAACATCGCATAGTGGAGCGGGAACAGTCGATCATTCAGCTCGCGCGCCTTCTTGAGCTCGTTGGCAGCAATCGCGGCGTGAAACTCGGCGCACAGCCTGGGTGCGACATTGGCCGTTACCGAAATGCACCCGCGCCCGCCTGCTGCGGCGTGGGGCAGCCACAGCTCGTCATTGCCGGAAAGCTGGCAGAACTCGCGCCCGATCCCCATGCGGTGATCCGCCACCCGGCTGAGGTCTCCGGAAGCATCCTTGATGGCGATGATGCGATCGGGATAGCGGTTGACCAGCTCCACCACGGTTTCATCCTCAAGATCGGTCACGGTGCGGCCCGGCACGTTGTAGAGCACGATCGGCAGGTCGCTGTTTTCGGCCAGGAAACTGAAATGCGCGATCAGCCCGCGCTGGCTTGGGCGGTTATAATAGGGCGCAACGCACAGCCCGGCTGCCGCACCCGCCTTGCGCGAGAAATTCATGTGGAGAAGCGCGTTGCGCGTATCGTTCGAGCCGCAGCCTGCAATCACCGGTACGCGCCCTGCGGCCTGTTCGATGCAGACCTCGATCACGCGGTGATGTTCGGCATTCGACAGCGTCGAAGCCTCGCCGGTCGTCCCGCAGGGCACCAGCGCAGCACTGCCATTTTCGATCTGCCAGTCGATGAGGCGGCGAAACGCGGCTTCATCAAACGACCCGCCGCGAAAAGGAGTCACGAGAGCGGGGATTGATCCGGCGAACATTGCATTTGTCCCATGATTGCAGTTTACTCGATCCCAAGGCACGCTGCGGGGTTTGTCCCGCTGGCCCGTTCAGCGCCTGATAAGGAGCCAATCACCACTATGTCCAGCATGCTTCGCACCTGCCTTCTGCCCGCTGCAGCGCTGAGCGCGCTGGTTGCCGGCCTCGCCAGCGAACCGGCGCTGGCGCAGACGGGCGGCGATTCGCTGGTGGCGCGCCAGGGCGGGACAATCGGCCCGGCAGTGGCCCGCTGGGAGCAATTGCAGGCAGCAACCACCCTGGGCTTTGGTGAATATGCCAGCTTCGTGCTTGCCTATCCCGATTTTCCGCGGCTCGACGTGCTGCGCATCCGCGCCGAGAACGCGCTCGACCGCGAAGCGCCCTCGCAGAGCGATCTGCTGCGTTTCTTTGATGCCTATCCGCCGCTCACCAATAATGGCCGGGCGCGCTATGCGCTCGCTCTGGCAGGCGCGCAGCGTGCCGAAGCGCTTGCCATGGCACGCGCTGCCTGGCGTGGCGGGGCAATGGCAGAGCCGGTGGAGATGTATCTGCTCGGGCTCTATCAGGCAGCCTTCACCTCCGAAGATCACGCCGCGCGCGCCGATGCGCTGCTGGTGCAGGGCAAGGCCGAGGCAGCAAGCCGCCAGATCATGAACCTTGCCGAAGCTGACCGGCCGATGGCGCTGGCGCGGCTTGCCTTGCTGCGCGGCACACGGCCCGAGGATGCCGGAATCGCCGTGCCTTTCGGCGCGATGAGCGATCCGGGCTATGTCACCAATTACGTGAAATATCTGCGCAGCGCAGGGCGCAATCACGAAGCGGTGCAGGTGCTCGCCAGCCGCCAGCCGTTCAGCCGCCCGGCGTTTGATCCGGAAGATTTCGTCGGGCTGATGCTCGCCGTCGCCAGGAATGCGAGCGCCGGTGATGCCGCGCGCATCGCCAGCCGGATCGATGATGTCTTTGCGCCCGGCACCGATATTTCGCGCGGCTCCTATACGCTGCGTGATCGCTACACCGATCTGATGTGGCTGGGCGGCACGCAGGCGCTCTGGAACATGGGCGACGGGGCGACCGCCGCACCGCTGTTCGCCCGTTATGGCGATGCCGCGCGCACCCCGCTCACCAAGGCCAAGGGCTATTACTGGGCAGGCCGCGCTGCCCGCCGCGCCGGAATGCAGGGCGAGGCCACCGCCTATTTCGAACGCGCGAGCATGTGGCCACATTATTACTATGGCCAGCTTTCCCTGTCCGCGCTGGGCCGCCCCATGCCGCCATTTGCATCCCTGCCGGTGGTGCCGATTGATGAAGCCACGCGCGCCGAGTTTGAAAACCGCACCATCGTGCGCGCGATCCGCTCGCTTGCCGCAGCGCGCCGCGACTGGCGCACCGAACGGCGCTTCTTCGAGGCCTTGGGCGAAACCGCCAAAACCCCGCGCGATATTGCGCTCGTCAACATGCTGGCGGCCGAAACCGGCATGAAGGAAATGGCTGTCGTGCTCGGCATGAAGGCGGGCGAGGTGGGGCTGACTGGCTATGAACGGCTCGGCTTTCCCACCCTTGCCACCCCACCGGTGGCTGACTGGGTGATGGTCCATGCGATTGCCCGACAGGAAAGCGAATTTGACCGCACCCGCGTAAGCCATGCCGGCGCGCGCGGGATCATGCAGCTGATGCCCGGCACGGCGCGCGAGCAGGCGGGCAAGCTGGGCGTGACCTATCTCGCCGCTGATCTCACCGCCTCGCCCAGCTACAATATCCAGCTTGGCGATGGCTATTTCCAGCGGATGCTGAACTATTATGGCGGCTCCTACCCGCTGGCCATTGGCGCTTACAATGCAGGGCCGGGCCGGGTGAATGAATGGCTGCGCCTCAATGGCGATCCGCGCACCGGAGCGATCGACTACGTGACCTGGATCGAGAAGATCCCCGCCAATTTCGAGACCCGCTATTACATCATGCGCGTGCTCGGCAATGCGGTGACCTATTCGCACATGTATCCGGCAGAAGCGGGCTATCCCCGCCCGATCGACACTTTCCTGCGATAGTCCCGGCGCCATGAAACCTGCTGGCCCGCCGATCACCCCGCAAGGGATGGCAGCGCTCAAGGCACGCTATGATCACCTGCTTGGCACCGAGCGTCCGGCCATTGTCGAGATCGTGAGCTGGGCGGCAGGCAATGGGGATCGCTCCGAGAACGGCGATTACCTCTATGGCCGCAAGAAGATGCGCGAGATTGATCGCGAGCTGGCGCACCTGGCGCGCCGGATGAAGGTGCTCAGGGTCATTGATCCCAAGGCGCAGATTGATCGGTCGCGCGTGTTCTTCGGCGCGCGCGTCGAGATCGCCGATGAGGACGACACCCGCCAGACTGTCCAGCTGGTGGGCGATGATGAGGCTGATGCGGGCGCAGGCCGGATCGGCTGGAGCTCGCCGCTTGCCAAGGCTTTGCGTGGGGCGAGCGTGGGCGATGTCCGTGCTGTGCGCCTGCCCTCCGGCAGCCGCGAGTGGGAAGTGATGAGCATCAGCTATGATTAGGCCCCTCGGCCTTGCCCTGCTGCTCCTCGCCCAGCCGCTCGCCGCTCGCGACAGCTTGGGCGTGTTCGAGAGCTGGGCCGCCTTCCGCGATACCTCGCCCAAGCGTTGCTATGCCATTGCCAAGCCGACCAACGCGAGCGCCGCGCCCGACGCGGCAGCCAGCATCGCCACCTGGCCCGACAAGCGCGTGCGCGGGCAACTGCATATCGTGCTCAGCCGGGAAGTGGCCGAGGGCGCAGCTGTGCGGCTGCGCGTCGGCGCCAAGGATTTCGCGCTCATCGCCAAGGGGCGCAATGCCTGGGGCGCGGACCCGCAGATGGATGCAGGCATCGTCGCTGCCCTGCGCGCGGCCAGCACCATGAGTGTGAGCGCGCGCTCGGCCAAAGGGGCTTTCACCGATCGCTATGCCCTCGCAGGCGCCGCCACGGCCATGGATGCGGCCAGCATCGGCTGCGCGGCAAGGGCATCTGGTCAAACCACCCGCTTGCCCCTATAGGGCCGCCCATCATGGCCGATACTGCTCTCATGTCCATTCCGGGCCTTGTTGACCCGGTTCCCGCCGCGCGTGACATCACGCCGCGCGCCGATGGCCGTATCGACCTGATCGGCCTGCCGCGCCCGCGCATCCGCGAATTGTTCGAGGAAGCCGGGCTGGACGCGCGCCAGGCCAAGCTGCGCGCCAAGCAGGTGTTCCACTGGCTCTACCACCGCGGCGTCACGGATTTTGACGCGATGACCGATATCGCCAAAGCCATGCGGCCGTGGCTTTCGGAGCGCTTCGTGATCGGCCGCCCGCAGGTGGTCGAAGCGCAGCATTCGGTTGACGGCACCCGCAAATGGCTGCTGCGGACCGCAGATGGCCATGATTTCGAAATGGTCTTCATCCCCGATGAAGCGCGCGGCACCCTGTGCGTTTCGTCACAGGTTGGCTGCACTCTCACCTGTTCGTTCTGCCACACCGGCACGATGCGACTGGTGCGCAACCTCACGCCCGGCGAGATTGTCGGCCAGGTCATGCTGGCGCGCGATGCGCTCGGCGAATGGCCCAAGGGCTCGATGGCGGGCGGCGAGGATGAGGATGACGAGGCGGGCCACTACACCGCCGATGGGCGCCTGCTCACCAACATCGTGATGATGGGCATGGGCGAGCCTCTGTATAACTTCGATCATGTCAGGGACGCGCTGAATCTGGTGATGGATGGCGATGGCCTTGCCCTGTCCAAGCGCCGCATCACGCTCTCGACCAGCGGCGTGATCCCGATGATGGAGCGCTGCGGCGCGGAGATCGGCGTGAACCTGGCGGTGTCCCTGCACGCGGTGCGCAAGGAAGTGCGCGATGAACTCGTGCCGCTCAACAAGAAATACGGCATCGAAGAGCTGCTTCAGGCCTGTGCCGACTATCCCGGCGCCTCCAACGCCCGGCGCATCACGTTTGAATATGTGATGATCAAGGACAAGAACGATTCCGACGAAGACGCGCGCGAACTCGTGCGGCTTTTGAAGGCCTACAACCTGCCCGCCAAGGTCAATCTCATCCCGTTCAACCCCTGGCCGGGCGCAGGCTATGAAACCTCGACGCCCGAACGCATCCGCGCCTTTTCCGATATCGTGTTCGAAGGCGGCTTTTCCGCCCCGGTCCGCACGCCGCGCGGGCGCGATATTGATGCCGCCTGCGGCCAGCTGAAAACCGCCGCTGAAAAGAAGAGCCGCGCCCAGCGCGACCGCGAAGCGGCTGCCGCTGCCGCTGCCGGGCAAGCTTGAGCAGCGATCCCGACACGATAGCTTTCTATCAGGCGCGTGCGCCGCACTACGTGCTGACATTCGCAGAGCGCCACTCATACCAGCTCGATGCCTTCCTTGATCGCCTGCCGCCCGGCGGGCATGTGCTCGAACTGGGCTGCGGCGGCGGGCAGGATGCGGCACGCATCAAGGCGCGCGGCTTCAGCATCGATGCCACCGATGCAACGCCCGCCATGGTCGCCAAGGCCAATGAACGCTGGGCCGTGGGCGCAAGGGTGATGGCTTTCGATGAACTCGCAGCCGAAGCCGCCTATGACGGGGTGTGGGCCCATGCCAGCCTGCTGCACTGCCCGCGCGCGGCGCTGCCCGATGTCCTCGCCCGCATCCAGCGCGCGCTGCGCCCCGGCGGCTGGCACTTTGCCAGCTACAAGCTGGGCGAGGCTGAGGGCCGCGATGATCTGGGCCGGTTCTACAATTTTCCTTCCGCCGACTGGCTCACCGCGCAATACAACGCGATCCCCGGCTGGCACATCGCCGAGACCCGCCACTATCAGGCCGGCGGCTTTGACAATGTGGAACGCGACTGGATCGATGTCATCGTGGAAAAGCGATGAAGCACCTTGTCGAAGCCGTCTGCACCGGCACCGCGCGGCCGTTCAACGGCGCTGAACTGAGCGCGATTGCCAAATATCCGCGAGGCGAGCGGGTGCAGGTCTTGCCCCATGGCCTTGCGCCCGATGAACAGGCGGACAAGCGCCACCACGGGGGTGCCGACATGGCGGTGCATCTCTACCCGCTCGATCACCACGCCTGGTGGCAGGGCGAGATCGGGCCGCATGATTTGCTGGGGGAGCCCGGCGCCTTCGGATCAAACCTTGCCGTGCGCGGCCTTGCCGAGGAAATGGTGCATATCGGCGATCGCTTCCGCCTTGGCACCGCCACGCTCGAAATCAGCCAGCCGCGCAAGCCCTGCTGGAAGATCGCGCACCGCTTTGGTGTGCCCGGCATGGTCACGCGCATTGTCCAGACCGCGCGCTGCGGGTGGTATTTCCGCGTGATCGAGACCGGCGCGGTGGCCGCAGGCGACACGCTCGAAAGGATCAGCCTTGGCGATGCACGCTGGAGCGTGGCGCGCGCCTTCCTTGCGCTCCATGCCAACAAAGCCAGCCGCGCCGAACTTGCCGAACTCGCGCAAGTGGCCGCGCTGAGCCCGGAAATGCAGGCCCGCGCTGCTGCCAGAGCCGCCGCGCAAGCCTGACTTTTTGCCGACAAGCCGTTCATCCTCCATTCGAGTTGTCTGAACAAAAACAGCGTGGCTCCCTCGAAGGAGCCGCAACTGGGACACCGCGATATGAAACACCTTGCCTTGATTGCTGTTACCGGCGCGATGCTCGCCTTGACCGCCCCTGCTGCGGCGGCTGAATTGCCTGCTGTGCCGGCCCCCATGTCCACCGCCATGCAGCACCCTGCCGCACCCCTTGTGGCGGTTGCGGCGTGGGATGATGACTGGCGCGATGACCGCCGCGGCTGGCGCGGACGCGATGATCGGCGCTGGCGCGATGATCGCGGCTGGGGCCGCGGGCGCGATGCCTATTGGCGCGATGACCGCGGCCGCTGGCGCTGCCGCCGCGATGACGGCACGGTTGGCCTGCTGATCGGCGCAGGGGTCGGCGCGCTGGTCGGCCGCCAGATTGATCGCCGTGGTGATCGCACGCTGGGCACGGTGCTGGGTGCGGTCGGCGGCGGCCTGCTGGGCCGGGAAATCGACCGCGGCGATGTGCGCTGCCGCTAATCACGGCGGCACATTTCCGGCAGGGCGCGTGCGCGAGAGTGGGCCGCGCGCGCCCCGCCTGGCGGTTGCGGCGCACACCAGATCGCTGCCCTCTGCCCCCCTTTCAACCTTCCACCGCGTTCATCAACCAGCCCATCGCGCCCCGCTTCAAGGCGGGGTTCCGTTCACGCAGCGTTTGGCTTGCCTCAATATATTGAACATTGCTCCCCCTAAGAGCGCAACAAGGGATAGAATAATGAAGACTTTCTCGTTTCTTGCGATCGCCGCTCCGGCCATGGCTCTCGCGCTGCCCGCAGTCCCCGCTGCGGCGGCAGAACTTCCGCTTGCGGTGCGCGACACGCTGGGCGTGCCGGCCGCTTCCCTGCCGATCACCGAGATCGCTGAGCATCGCAAGGGCAAGCACGGGCGGATCTATGATCATCGTGGTCGCTACATTGAGCCCCGCCGGCTTGGCCGCAACGACCGCGTGTGGCGCGATGACCGCGGCCGCTGGCGCTGCCGCCGTGACAATGGCACGACCGGGCTGATCATCGGCGCGGGCGCTGGCGCCCTGCTGGGGCGCGCGATCGACACCGAAGGCGACCGCGCGCTTGGCACCGTGCTTGGTGCGGTGGGCGGCGGTCTGCTGGGGCGCGAGATTGATCGCGGCGACATCCGCTGCCGCTGATCCCCCAGGGGCGCTGCGGCTTTCCCCATGTCGCAGCGCCCCGCCAGCCGCGGAACATGCTATCGCGATTGCCGCCCTTCAGAGCTTTTGATAAGGCCTTGGCGGCATGAGCAATCGTGAATGTCAGGTAACGGCATGAGCCGCCCCGCCGTGCTGGTAACAGGCGGGGCGACCAGGATTGGCGCAGCCTTGGTGCGCGGGTTTTCTGCGGCAGGCTGGCACTGCGTGATCCATTATCGCAGCTCTTCTCTCGAGGCTGATGCACTCGCTGCGACCTTGCCAAGCGCCGAGACCATCGCCTGCGATCTTGTCGACGATGCCGCAGCCGATGCCATGATCCGCGATCTGGCGGCACGCCTGCCCGATTGGCGCTGCCTCATCAATTCGGCCTCGGTGTTCGATTACGACCGCGCAGATGCGCTTGATCCGGCGATTTACAAGGAGGCCATGCAGATCAATGCCCTGTCTCCGGCGCGCATGGCGCAGGCCTTTCTCGGGCAGGCACAAAGCGCCGGGCACAGAAGCGTGATCCAGATCACCGACATGAAACTGGAAAACCCCAACCCCGATTTCTTCAGCTACACCATGTCGAAGCACGCCTTGGCCGCGACTATTGCCATGCTGGCGAAGGGGTTTTCCGCCGATCCCCAAGCGCGCATCTATGGCATTGCGCCGGGTGCGATCCTTGCCAGTCACGATCAGAGCGAGGACGAAACCGAAGTCTCGCACCGGCTCAATCTCTTGGGCCGCAAGACCGGCGCTGATGAGATCGTCACCGCCGCGCTGTTCCTCGCCTCGGGCGTGATGAAAAGCGGGCAGAGCCTGTTCATCGACAGCGGCCAGCACTTGCTCGATCAGCCGCGCGATGTGATCTGGCTGGCGCGCGAAGGGGCCGCACAGGCATGAAGCGCCACGCGCTTTCCACCCGGCTGTGGCACTGGGTGAATGCGGGCGCGCTGGCGGTGCTGTTCATGTCGGGCCTGACGATTTCCAATGCCCATCGGCGGCTTTACTGGGGCGATTACGGGTTTGATCCGGCGGATGCCTGGCTCCATGTGATGCGCTTTCCCGGCTGGCTGACCTTGCCTGCGCGCTACAACCTTGCCGCCGCGCGCGACTGGCACAACACGGCTGCGCTGGTCTTTGCTTTTGGCCTGCTGGCGATCTGGGCCGCGATGCTGGTGAACGGCCACTTCCGCCGCGATCTTGCCACGTCCCTGCGCGACTGGCACCCTGCGGCATGGCGCGCCGCGGTGGCCGCGCACGCAGACAAGGCCCATGACCACGCGCAGGCGCCCTATCATGCCCTCCAAAAGCTCGCTTACGGCGCCTTATTCGCGATTTTGCTCCCCTTGATGGTTGCAACAGGCCTGGCGATGAGCCCCGGCTTCGAACCGGCCGCACCCTGGCTGGTTGATGCACTGGGCGGCAGGCAAAGCGCCCGTTCGATCCATTTTATCACCACCTGGGCGCTGGTCGGATTTGCCATTGGCCATGTCGCTCTGACGCTGGTTTCGGGGCCGACACGGCTGATCGGCACCATGCTCCATGGCGGCACGCGGGCAGGCGCAGGCACATGAGCGGGGTCGATCGGCGCGGGCTCCTGGCAGGGCTTGGCGCGCTGGGCGCAGGCGCGTGCAGCGATCTCCACAAGTCCCAGCCCGCGCAAGAGGTGTTCCGCACCGCCGAGGAATGGCACCGCGCCGCCCACCGCCTGCTGGCCGGGCGCGAGCGGCTGGCACCCGAATATGCCCCGCACCAGCGCTCGCCCGATATCCGCGGCAATGGTTCGCTGACCGTGAACAGTGCCTTTTATCGCGAGCAAATGGCGCGCGGCTTTGCCGATTGGCGGCTGGCTGTCACAGGGCTCGTCGAGCAGCCGCTCAGCCTCTCGCTGGATGACATCCGCGCCCTTCCCCAGCGCACCCAGATCACCCGCCATGACTGCGTCGAGGGCTGGAGCGCGATTGCCGAATGGCGCGGGCCGCAATTGGGCGTGCTGCTCGATGAGGCGCGCATCACCCCCGAGGCCAGGTTCATCGTGTTCCGCTGCGCCGATGAACTTTATGGCCGCCCCTATTATGAAAGCATTGATCTGGTCGATGCCTATCACCCGCAAACCATCATCGCCCACGAATTGAACGGCGCGCCCTTGCCCGAAAAGAACGGCGCGCCCTTGCGGATGCGGATCGAGCGGCACCTCGGCTACAAGCATGCCAAATATCTCACCGCCATCGAGGCAGTCGCCAGTCTTGACGCCATCGGCGATGGCAAGGGCGGTTTCTGGGAGGATATCGCCGGATATCAGTGGTATGCGGGAATCTAGCGGGATGTGATCCGGACATATGCGCGCCATGGCGGCCCTATCGGCCGCGATGATTTCTTGCCGCACCGCCCGATCAATATCAGCAAGCCTGTTCGCATAAAGGCAGCTCTTGCGGGCCGAATGCTTGTCCAGCCGCGCCAACGCCTCAGCGCGGTGCACCGCGGCGATAGCATCGCAATAACCGCCCATCGGATCGAGCCAAGGCCTGGCATTTCGCGGAGAAAACCCGGCGCGCATCCCGTGCACAGCGCGCCCGCTTTCCCAAGTGGCGCGATATTCGCCATCGCCGATGATGCACGGCTGTCACAGGCGCAAGGCCTTACCCGTAAGGCGGCGAAAGCGCGCATCGCGCCCATCGGCCCCGGTGCGGTGCGGCGTGCAGGCGGTTCAATGCGTGCGAGGAATACTGCGAAACGCACCAACTTTGGCTTCGTCCCGGCCTTGGCCAGGTTTTCCTGTCCCGAACCTGCCCGCAATGATTGCCAAATGCCCCCGCTTGGTTATCTAGCGCGCTGAATTGTCCACGAAAGGGCCCTCATGAGCAAGCAGCTTCTCGACCGATTTCTCTCGCGCGGTGTGCGCCAAGGCCGGCTCGGCGTCGTCTTTGCCGATGGCAGCGCGGTGACTTACGGACAGGCTGCCGAAGGATTTCCCGATATCGTGGTGCGGCTTGCCGATGATCGCGTGCCGCGCGACATCATCATGGACCCGCGCCTGGGCGCGGCAGAAGCCTTCATGGATGGCCGCCTCATCATCGAGGAAGGTGACATCATGGGCCTTGTCACCCTGCTGCGCGCCAATGCGCCGTGGGACAAGGGCGGCGAGATCGATCCGCCGAGCCTGTGGCGCGGCCTCATCAACCGCGCGGCCTTTGCGGCGGAGCAGATCAATTCGGCGATCGCCGCGAAAAAGAACGTCGCCCACCACTATGACATCGGCAATGCGCTTTATGAAATGATGCTCGATCCTGAGCACTGGCAATATTCCTGTGCCTATTGGCCGCGCGATGACATGACACTGGGCGAAGCGCAGACGGCGAAGCTGGCGCACATCGCCGCCAAACTGGCCATCAAACCGGGCAACACCGTGCTCGATATTGGCTGCGGCTGGGGCGGCATGGCGATTTACCTTGCGCGCCATTACGATGTGCGCGTGACCGGCATCACCCTGTCCGAAGAACAGGCGGCACTCGCGCGCGAGAAGGTCGCCGCAGCGGGGCTTGGCGACCGGGTGAGCATAGAGCTCGTCGATTACCGCGATTTTGCCGCTGCGGGTCAGCGGTTTGACCGGATCGTCTCGGTCGGCATGTTCGAACATGTCGGGCAAGCCCAGTTCGAAACCTTCTTCAAGGCCTGCGCCAATATCCTTGCCGATGATGGCGTGATGCTGCTCCACACCATCGGGCGCCTCGGCGAACCGGGCCTGACCGACGCCTTCACCCGCAAGTATATCTTCCCTGGCGGCTATATCCCGGCGCTTTCGGAAACCATCGCAGCGTCCGAAAAATACCGCCTGATCGCGAGCGATATCGAGACGCTGCGGCTCCATTACGGGCGCACCCTGCGCGCCTGGTATGCCAATTGCGAGGCCAACCGCGAGGCGATCATCGCCCTTTTTGATGAACGCTTCTACCGGATGTGGACCTTCTATCTGGCCGGCGCTGCCACCGTGTTCGAATATGGCAGCATGTGCAATTACCAGATCCAGTATGTCCGCAGCCGCCACGCGGTGCCGATCACGCGCGATTATATCGCTGCCGAGGAAGCGCGCCTGCTTGACAAGTGAGGGGCGCCCTGCAAGCGCGCCGCAAAGTTTTGGGAACCGCATGATGTCCGAGATCAAGAAAGTGGTGCTGGCCTATTCGGGCGGCCTCGATACCAGCGTGATCGCCAAGTGGCTGAGCGTCGAGCGCGGCCTCGAAGTCGTCACCTTCACCGCTGATCTGGGGCAAGGCGAAGAGATCGAACCGGCCCGCGCCAAGGCCCGCGCCATGGGCATTCCGGATGCCAATATCTTCATCGAGGACCTGCGCGAGGAATTCGTGCGCGATTTCGTCTTCCCGATGATGCGCGCCAACGCCCGCTATGAAGGCGACTATCTGCTCGGCACCTCGATCGCGCGCCCGCTGATTTCCAAGCGCCTGGTTGAAATCGCCCATGAAACCGGCGCAGATGCGATTGCCCACGGGGCGACCGGCAAGGGCAATGACCAGGTGCGCTTTGAACTTTCCGCCTATGCGCTTGATCCGGATATCAAGGTGATTGCCCCGTGGCGCGAATGGGATCTCACCAGCCGCAGCGCGCTGATTGCCTGGGCGGAAAAGCACCAGATCCAGGTGCCCAAGGACAAGCGCGGCGAAAGCCCGTTCTCGACCGACGCGAACCTCCTCCACACCTCGTCCGAAGGCAAGGTGCTCGAAGACCCGTGGGAGGAAACCCCGGACTATGTCTATTCGCGCACCGTCAATCCCGAAGACGCACCCGATCAGCCCGAATATATCACCATCGACTTTGCAAAGGGCGACGCGGTGGCGCTGAATGGCACAGCGATGAGCCCGGCGACTTTGCTCGCCGCGCTCAATGAGCTCGGCCGCAAGCATGGCATCGGGCGGCTCGATCTGGTGGAAAACCGCTTTGTCGGGATGAAGAGCCGCGGGATGTATGAAACACCGGGCGGCGAGATCTACGCGCGCGCGCACCGCGGCATCGAACAGGTCACGCTGGATCGCGGCGCAGCGCATCTCAAGGATGAACTGATGCCGCGCTATGCCGAGCTGATCTATAACGGCTTCTGGTTCAGCCCCGAACGCGAGATGCTGCAGGCCGCGATTGATTTGAGCCAGGAAAAGGTGACGGGCACTGTCCGCCTCAAGCTTTACAAGGGGCTGGCAAGCGTGGTGGGCCGCAAGTCGCCCTATTCGCTCTATTCCGAGGCTCACGTGACCTTCGAAGACGACGCGGGCGCTTACGATCAGAAGGATGCCGAGGGCTTTATCAAGCTCAACGGCCTGCGGCTGCGGCTGCTGGCGCGCCGCAATCGCGACTCCTGATCCGAGTCGCAGCGTCCCGATGGGCCGCCTTGCCCCGCAAATCGGACGCAGCACGCAGGGTTTGGTTCCCCGCTCTGGCCGCCATTTCTGACAAATGCGACAAGCCGTTGACTTATCCACTCCTGTCCACAGGCAAACTGGGGAAAAGTGGATAAGTCGGGGTTGCGATGCTTGCCAGATCGCGTCCCGAGGCGCACCTTCAAGCTGTCTTCGGGACCAGAAAACACCGGAACAGGAAGCCGCAAGGCTCTGAAAACACAATGTTTTTTATCTCGAAGGTGGCGGTGGCGCTTGTCCCCGCGCGGGCTTCAAGACGGCATGCACAAGGCTTCGGCCGAAGGCAAGCTGACCATCCTTGAAACCGCGTGTCGAAGTGTCGCCGGACAGGCAGCGAGCCTGGTTGAACACGGCAGCGGATCATGGCTTCGGCCAGCAAGACGCAAAGCAGGGTTTGGCCACCAAAGGCAAGCGGCCTCGGCCAAGCAAGCGCTTTGGTAGCGACGGGCAAGAGCTTCGGCTCGGACCACACGCTGGAAAGCGCAAGTGGACGCCGGATGCCGGTGCGAGCGCCGGTGACAAATCCCGGATCAGCCGCGCGGTCGCAAGGCCATGCGCGCCGGGGCTAGACATCGGGCGCCAAGCGTGTCCGGAAGGTGGTGAGAGCAAGCGGCGTGCCGCATGCAGCACCGCACAAAGGGCGCCCACGCGTCGGTGAGAGTGGGGTCGGCAGCAATGCCGGCCCCATTTGCATTGGGGGCGCCATGCCGCGCAGGGGCGAGCCAACCCGCCGCCCGTCCAGCGCCCTCACGCCGGTTCTGGCCTGCGCTGTGTGGGCGAGAACCCGCGCGAATCGCATCCTGAACAGCGCCCGCCACTGCCCGAATCGCTCGCGCAGCGCGGCAGGTTGATCCACAGGCCGCCCTCATTTCGCCGCATTTGCGCCACGCTTCACAGCCGAGTTGCATGTCATGCACGACAGACAGCAGCCGCGATTTGCCTTTGGTGCGAGAGCCGATCATGGCCGCGCTCACCATGAAGGCCCTGTCCTCGCCCTTCGCGCACCGCCCGCGCCTTACCCGCCAGATCGGCCTGGCGATGGCCGCGGCATGTCTGCCGCTCTCGGGCCTGAGCGCCTCGGCCGGAGCGACGGACAGTGCCGAGACCAGCCACGCGGAAAGCTTTGCGCCCATCGCCGCCGAGCCGGTGCTTGATATGCCCGCCACCATCGCGCCCGCGGCCCGCGCCATCGCTGGCGGCAGCGCTTCCTATTATGCCTCCAAGTTCGAAGGCCGCCCGACGGCCAGCGGCGAGCGTTACCGCGCAGGCGAACTCACCGCAGCCCACCGCTCGCTGCCTTTTGGCAGCAAGGTGCGCGTGACCAATCCTGCAACCGGCCGCAGCGTGACTGTCCGCATCAATGATCGCGGCCCTTTCACCGCCGGGCGCGTGATCGATGTGAGCCGCGCTGCGGCGGAAGAACTTGGCCTGATTGCGCGCGGTCATGCGCCGGTCGAACTGGCTTTGATCGAAGGCTGAGCGCCGCCTGCTGCAGCTCCTCCTTTTCGCGGGGCTTGCACCCCGTCATTTCCCCGTTAGGTAACTTGGCTCCCGGCTGCCTCCCGATCTGCAGGTAGGGCTTGGCCGGGCTCCATCCATGCAGGGGCGAAGGCGGCTGTGACGATCTGGTTGATCCTTACCTATGTCGCAGCCCAGATTGCCCTTGCCGCCTGGGCCGGGCGCGGCGCCACGTCGGATGCCGATTATCTGGTGGCGGGCCGCAAGCTTGGCACTTTTGCGGTGGCGATGTCGGTGTTTGCGACCTGGTTTGCTTCCGAAAGCCTGATTGCAACCTCGGGCGATGTCGCCCGCGATGGGCTGGCAGGGGCCCGCGCCGAGCCTTTTGCCTATGCCCTCGGGATCTTCGCCATCGGCTTCTGCTTCGCGCGGCGGCTGCGGGCCGGGGGCCATATCACCATCGCCGATTTCCTGCGTGACCGCTTCGGCCCTGCCACCGAAAGCCTGGCCGCTGTCGTGATCGCGCTGTCAGCCACCACCTGGTCGGCCGCGCAGCTGTTTGCCTTTGCGACGATCCTTGCCAGCGCCTCGCCGCTCGACTTCACCTCCGCGCTGGCCGCCGCCACGCTGCTGGTGATGACCTACACCCTGTTTGGCGGGCTGGCGGGCGATGTGTGGACCGATATCGTGCAAGGGGCGATCATGGTTGTCGGCATCGTGATCCTGTTCGGCCTGATGGTGGCCGCATTCGGCGGGCTGTCGGCAACCTTCGCTGCGGCGCCGCCGGCGAGCCTGCGGCTGACCACGCCGGATGAGAGCTGGAGCGAGGGGCTGGAGCTCTGGCTCATCCCGATTATCGGCACGATGGTGAGCCAGGAAGCGCTCGCCCGCACCCTCGGCGCCCGCTCGCCCGAAGTCGCCCGCACCGGCGCGCTGGCTGGCGGGGTGATCTATCTGGTGGTGGGTCTGATCCCGGTCAGCTTTGGCCTGTTTGCCCCGGCGCTTGCGCCGATGCTGGGCATCACCTTTGGCGCGGGCGAGGCCTTCCTGCCAAGCCTCGCGCAGGCCCTGTTCCCGCCCTGGCTCTATATCATTTTCACCGGAGCGCTGATTTCCGCGATCTTGTCCTCGGTCGATTCCGCGCTGCTCGCGGTCTCGGGCGTGGCGACCGAGACCGGCTATCGCCGCCTGGCACCCGAGGCCTCGCCCAAGGCCATGCTGCGCGCGGCGCGGGCCGCAACCGTGATGGCAGCGCTGGTGGCGGCGATCGTGGCTGCGCAGGGCGAAAGCCTGCGCAATCTGGTGCTCGATGCCAGCGCCATTGCCGCCGTGCTCGCTTTGCCGATGATTGCAGGTCTTTCGGGCCTGGCGCGATCGGGCCGGGCGGCGGTGGCGGCAATTCTGGTGCAGGCTGCGGTGCTGATGGTGTGCGACTGGTGGCTGGATCTTCCCGGCGCCTTTCTGGCGATGCTGGCAAGCGGGCTGGTGGCATTTGCAGGAGTCACCTTTGCCGAACGCCGCGCGCTGGTGGCCACCGCCGAGGCGTGAGCGCGCGCGGCTCCGGGACGCGCAACCACTTGGCGGCCATGCACTTTCGCATTATGCGCACGGCCTGCGCCCTCCCAAGGGCTACCCCCGCCCCTCGCACCCAAGAGACCCCTGATGCGCTATCTTTCGCTTGTCACGCTTTCCCTCACGCTTGCCGCCACCACTCCCGCGCTTGCCCAGCAAGGCCCCGCACCCGGCGTTCCCACCACCATCGAAGGCCAGCGGCAGGCCCCGCCCAAGCAATCCGACGTGATGGTGACAATCGGCTTTGCGCCGGTCCTCGCCCCGGTCTGGCAGGGCTCCACCGATTACGCGCTCTCGGTCTTCCCCGACATCCGCGTGAACTACAAGGACGACATCTTCTTCTCCGTTCCCGACGGGCTCGGATGGAACGCGGTCAACCGCAATGGCTGGAAGCTCGGCCCGCTGGCCAAGCTGCGCTTCGGTCGCAACGAGGATAATGGTGGCTCGCCCTTCCTCATCGTCGGCGGCTCGGACGCCTTGCAAGGCATGGGCGATGTGGATCTTGCCATTGAATATGGCGCTTTCGTCCAGAAGGGCTTCATCAACAACCAGCTGCGCGCCCGCGCCGAAGTGCTGCAAGGCTCCGGCGGGCACGAGGGCGTGGTGGCCAACACCAACCTTTCATGGAACGGCATGAAGCGCGACCGCTCGCTGCTCTACAGCGCCGGCGTGCGCGCGACCTGGGCGAGCAGCGACTTCACCAACGCCTATTTCGGCGTCAATCCGGTGCAATCGCTGAATACGGGCCTCGCCCCGTTCCGCACCGGCAGCGGGTTGGTGAGCGCCGGGGTCAATGCCTCGCTGACCAAGCCGCTCGGCCGCTTTGGCCGCGACGGCGCGGTGACGCTGTTCACCAGCTATGATCGGCTTGGCGATACCGTGGCCGATAGCACGCTGATCCGCGAGCGCGGCACGCGCGGCCAGTTCAGCCTCGGCCTCGCCTACGGCTATCGCTTCGGGCTGTAAGCAACAGGCGCCCTTCCCCCTCCCACGAGCGGGAGGGGGCTTGGGTCACTTCGCCAGCAGCGGTGCCAGATATTGCCCGGTAAAGCTGCGCGGCTCCTTCACCACCTGCTCGGGTGTCCCCTCGGCCACGATCTCTCCGCCGCGCACGCCGCCTTCGGGGCCCAGGTCAATAATCCAGTCGGCAGTCTTGATCACGTCAAGATTGTGTTCGATCACCACCACCGAATTGCCCCCCTCGACCAGTCGGTGCAGCACTTCGAGCAGTTTTCGCACATCCTCGAAATGCAGGCCCGTCGTCGGCTCATCAAGAATATAGAGCGTCTGCCCGGTGGAACGGCGCGCCAGTTCCTTGGCCAGCTTCACCCGCTGCGCCTCGCCGCCCGACAGCGTCGTTGCCTGCTGGCCCACCTTGACATAGCCCAGCCCCACCTCGTTCAGCATCCGCATCTTCTCGCGGATTGCCGGCACGGCCTTGAAGAACTCCTCGGCGTCCTCGATCGTCATGTCGAGCACATCGGCAATCGAGTGTCCCTTGAACTTTACCTCCAAGGTTTCGCGGTTGTAGCGCTTGCCGTGACATTCCTCGCAGGTGACGTAAACATCGGGCAGGAAGTGCATTTCGATCTTGATGAGGCCGTCGCCCTGGCACTTCTCGCAGCGCCCCCCCTTGACGTTGAAGGAGAAACGCCCCGGCTTGTAGCCGCGCGCCTGCGCTTCGGGCAGACCGGCAAACCAGTCGCGGATCTGGGTGAAGGCACCGGTATAGGTGGCGGGGTTGGAACGCGGGGTGCGGCCGATGGGCGACTGGTCAATCTCGATCACCTTGTCGCAGTGCTGCAAGCCCGTGATCTCGTCATGCGCGCCGGCGATGACCCTTGCGCCATTGAGCACGCGGGCAGCGCCTGCTTGCAGCGTGTCGATGGTGAGCGAAGATTTGCCGCTGCCCGAAACGCCGGTGATGCAGGTGAAAGTGCCGAGCGGAATCCTGGCCGTCACGCCCTTGAGGTTGTTGGCCCGCGCGTTCTTGACGACGATGTGCTTGCCATTGCCCTTGCGGCGCTTGGCCGGAACTTCGATGCGGCGCTTGCCGGTGAGGTAGTCTGCCGTCAGTGAGCCTTTGGCCTTGAGGATCTGTTTGAGCGTCCCTTGCGCCACGACTTCGCCGCCATGCACGCCAGCACCGGGGCCGAGATCGACGATGTGATCAGCGGCACGGATCGCGTCTTCATCATGTTCGACCACGATCACGGTGTTGCCGAGATCGCGCAGGCGCTTCAAAGTTTCCAGCAGCCGGTCATTGTCGCGCTGGTGGAGGCCGATGCTGGGTTCGTCGAGCACATAGAGCACCCCTGAAAGCCCGCTGCCGATCTGCGAGGCCAGCCGGATGCGCTGGCTCTCGCCCCCGGAAAGAGTGCCCGAGGTGCGATCGAGATTGAGGTAATCGAGGCCCACATTATCAAGGAAACCAAGCCGCTCGTTGATTTCCTTGAGGATCGCCCTCGCGATCTGCGATTGCTGCGGCGAAAGCTGCTTGTCGAGTGCGAGGAACCACGCCTTGGCATCCGCCACGCTCATCGCCACGGGCGTTGCAATATCGACCCCTGCCACTTTCACCGACAGCGCCTTTTCATTGAGGCGCTTGCCACCGCAGGTCTCACAGGGCTGCGCCGTCTGGTACCTGGCCAGTTCCTCCTGCATCCAGGCGCTGTCGGTTTGCATGAGGCGGCGGTTCAAGTTACCGATGACGCCTTCAAAGGGCTTGTGCACGGTATATTCGCGGCGCCCATCCTTGAAAGTCAGCGGCACCGACATCCCGCCCGTGCCGTGCAGGATGATCAGCTTGTGATCGGGCTCCAGGTCCTTCCACGGGGTGGTGAGATCAAAGTCGTAAGCCTTCGCAAGGCTCGCCAAAACCTGCATGTAATAGGGCGATGGCGGGTTGGACTTGGCCCAGGGCACCACCGCACCCTGTTTCAGGCTGAGCGCTTCGTTCGGCACCACCAGCTGCGGATCGAACAGCATTTTTTCGCCGATGCCGTCGCACGCCGGACAGGCACCTTGCGGCGCATTGAAGGAGAACAGGCGCGGCTCGATTTCCTCGATGGTAAAGCCGCTCACCGGGCAGGCGAATTTTTCGGAGAACACAATGCGGTTGGCTGGCAGGCCTGCGCCCTTGAGATTGCCTGCGCCCTGCTCCTCAGCCGCGCGCCCCGGCACCACGCCATCGGCGAGATCGACATAGGCCAGCCCCTCGGCCAGCTTCAAGGCGGTCTCGAAACTTTCGGCAAGGCGCGTCTGCAACCCGTCCTTCACCGCGATGCGATCAACCACCACTTCGATATCGTGCTTGAACTTCTTGTCGAGCGCGGGCGCCTCTTCGATCGGATAAATCTCGCCGTCGATCCGCACGCGGGTAAAGCCGGCGCGCTGCCATTCGGCCAGTTCCTTGCGATATTCACCCTTGCGCCCGCGCACGACGGGGGCGAGCAGATAGGCCCGCGTGCCTTCGGGCAAGGCCATCACCCGATCGACCATCTGGCTGACAGTCTGGGCGGAAATCGGCTCTCCTGTCGCAGGCGAAAAAGGCACGCCGACGCGCGCCCACAAGAGGCGCATGTAATCGTAAATCTCGGTGACAGTGGCGACAGTCGAGCGCGGATTGCGGCTCGTCGTCTTTTGCTCGATGGAGATCGCAGGCGAAAGCCCGTCAATATGTTCGACATCGGGCTTCTGCATCATCTCGAGGAACTGGCGCGCATAGGCCGACAGACTTTCGACATAGCGCCGCTGGCCTTCGGCATAGATGGTGTCAAAGGCGAGGCTCGACTTGCCACTGCCCGACAGGCCCGTCACCACGATCAGCGCATCGCGCGGCAGATCAATGTCGATACCCTTGAGATTATGCTCGCGCGCGCCGCGAACCGAAATTTTTGTGAGACTCATAGGACGAGCGTGTTCCGGAAATGTTCACCAAAGTAAAGAGCCGCCCGCAAGGTTTCCCGGCAGCCGCGAAAAACTGCGGCAAGCCGCGCTGGCCCAACGGCCGAGGACAGCGCAGGTTTCCCGGCATGCGGGGTTTTCTGGTCCACGCTTGCCCCTGCCATCCGGCCTCGGATTGGCCGTGCGGTTGACACGGCCAGCGGCGCGATGGAATGGTTTGTGCCGGGCCGCATGATCGGATCACTTCACATGAAACATCTGTGCGCCATGATCGCCCTCTTGCTTGGCTTCGCCGGGATTTCAGCGATGCCGTCAGAAGCCCGTGCCCAAGCGGGGCTTGATCCCGAATTTCTTGAGGAAATCCAGGGCCGGTGGGTATCGCGTTTTCCGCGCAAGGATCACGCGGTTGAAATCACCGGCAACGTGGTGCGGGTGAGCGTCGCTGACCCGACTCTCAAAGACGGCAGCAAACCGGGCATGGTGGTGGCGATCATCACGGACATCACCAGACGCACCCCGACCCAGTCCCTGATCGATGGGCGGCCCATCATCGTCTATGGTTTCAAGGCACGCATGTGGACCACCGACGGCACCCGATGGCACCTGAGCGAGAAGGCCTATGATCTGGGGTTCCTGAGCATCTCAACACGCTTTTGCAGCAATTCGCAGTTCCTCGACCAGCACGACAAGCCGATCTCGGAACACAGGACCATCGGGGGAATGTGGGGTGGCGACATGTTCCGGCCCGATCACAAGGACGCGGTTTTCCCGCCGAACGATCAGCGGCCCAACTGGGCCGACCCGGTGATACCGAAATGTGCCGATGTTCCCGCACCGCGGCGCCCGCAGCAAGGCAACACCGGCAGCCCCACGCGCTTTACCCCGCCGCCCTCAACAGCGGCTGCTGCCGGCAGCGTGAGGCCAACGCCTCCCTCACCGCCCGCCGAGCCGCTGACAGCGCCTGTCACCGCGGCGCAGGTAGAGGCCGAACTGGCCACGCGCGAGCAACTCAACCGCGAACAGGCCGCCTTTGCTGCGAGGCAGCTTGCGGAAAACAAGGCCGCGCAGGAAGCGTTCGACAAGGCCACCCGCGAGCGTGAGGCCACCATCGCGCGTCAACAGGCCGAATATCAGGCAGCGCTGGCCGCCCAGCAGGCCGAAGCCGCCCGGCGCGAGCGCGAACATGCCGCCGCAATGGAGCGCTGGCGGGCCGATGTTGCCGCATGCAAAGCGGGTAATGCCAGCCGCTGCAAGCCGCGCGAGCCGCAGCGCTAAGGCCACCTCAGCACGCCCTTCGCCTCGAACACGCCGGAACGGAACGGCAAATGCTGCCCCAAGGCGCAAAAGTTATCGCCCTATCTTTATGATATGAAAAGATTTTTGGCAAACCTTTAGAAAAACTCAAGTCCCATCTCCGGGAAAGCTACGGCATGGGCGGGCAACTCCCTGGGTCTGCCCGATCCCCGTGCGGGTCGCAGTTCGGACAGACGCCCCGGCGATGGAGCCGGGGTGCCAAGGCGCGGTTACACCCGAGACCGCAGCACGCGCACCCCGGCCCCTTTTTCCCTCTGGCACAGCTGCACTTGATACCGCATGGCACAGCGCCAGGGCGGCGCTGCGGAGTGGCAGCCGGGTGTCTGTTAAGGCCGGGCAAGGCGCTGTATCCTTTCGGGACGCCGCCGATCAAGCGCCTCGCGCCGGGGCGCGCGCTGGACTAGCCTGCCAGCCGGATCATGACCCGCGCGCGCATCCTCAAACCGGCCCAGCCCACTCCGCAAGCCGCCAGTCGGCACACCCGCCCCGCGCTTGATCTGCCGTGGCTGCCCGATAGCCCTGCCCTGCCCCGCCCCCGCCGCTCGGCTTGTGCGAGAGCTGCTGCGATCCTTGCCGTGCGGCGCTGTGCCGCCCGGGCCAAGGCACAGGTGAGCCGGTCGGTCGCTCGCCTGGGGCGCGGGTTTGCAAGCCTGCGCGATGCAGCCCGCCGCACCGCTGGCGACGAAATCACTCTTCCCGCCAATCCGGCCAGGCCCGCACGGCAGGCATCACCGCGCCGCGGCTCAGGCCCGCTGACGATGCGCCAGCGCGCCGCGCTGCTGCTTGCGATCATCACGGTGCCCGCGATGGCCGCGCCGCGCGATTTGGCATGGTTCGCCGCGAGCGAGCCTGCCGCAGAAATTGCCCCCGATCCGCTCGCGCTGGCTGCTGCCAAGGCGCTCCCGTTCGAGCGTCCGGGGATGAGCTTTCCCGGCTCGGCGTTTTTCTTCCTCGATGATCCGCCCGCAGGCGCGCTGGTTGCCCTGCCCACTGCCGACCCCCGCGATCAGGGTGCCGAAGCGGGACGCACGCTTGGCGAGTTCATCCACGCCGGCCCGGCAGCGCGGCCCTTTGTTGCGGTTGGCACCGGTCTCAATCGCAGCCGCGCGCAGGAATGCCTTGCGCAGGCCGTCTGGTACGAGGCGGCCAGCGAGAGCGAGGCGGGCCAGCGCGCGGTCGCGCAGGTGGTGCTCAACCGGGTCGCCCACCCAAGCTGGCCTGACAGCGTGTGCGGTGTGGTTTATCAGGGCGCCGAACGCGCCACCGGGTGCCAGTTCACCTTCACCTGCGACGGGAGCCTCGCCCGCCGACCTGGCGGCGCAAGCTGGGCGCGCGCGCAGGCGATTGCCGCAGCTGCGCTGTCAGGGGAAGTCTATGCGCCGGTCGGCCATGCGACGCATTACCACGCGCTCTGGGTCGATCCCTATTGGGCGCGCACGCTCGACCATGTCGGCACCATCGGCGCACACCGCTTTTACCGCAATCGCGGCACCAGCGGCGAGAAGACTGCCTTTACCATGGCCTATGCAGGGTTTGAACCGGCCGTCAGCGGACGCATGACGGCGGCACCTGCTGCGCCTGTCGCAGAGCCGGGCTCTTTCGTCGCACCGCCCGCGCTGGGCGCAGCCACCAGCGCTGCCGAACGCCCCTTCGAGAACAGCGGGCGATTGATTGCGGAAACCGCCCCCGACAAGCACACCGCCAAAGGCAAGGGGACAACGAAGGGCAAAGCCAAGGCCCCTGCGGTGGAAAACGCGGGCGGCGATTTTCAGGGCTCGGGCGATGTGCTGCCCGAATTTGCCAATGTCGGCAAGTGGAAGGCCGATCCCGCAGCCGTCAAATAGGCGCGTGGCTGCAACCGCAACCGCGGGACAAAGGTTAAGCTGCGCGAAACCCTGTTTCCCAACGCGGATTTAGGAGCAGCACGGCTATCACGCTGCCATCACATCGCCGGGCAGAGGACCGCCCGTAAGACCAGCAGAAAAAGAACCCCGCCCCATGTCGATCCGTTTTGCTCCTGCCACTGGCTCCCGGCATGATGTTGCAGGTCTGATGCTGGCAATGTGTCGGGTGGAGGAGCTGCGGCTGCGCGCGGCCAATGACAATCCGCACCCCAACAGCGGTAACCGGCAGCGCGCCTTTGATCCCTTGCTGATTGATGCCTTGCGTCATTTTGCCCGCCACGGGCTTGATGCAGCGCCGCGGGCGCGCAGCGCGGCGCAGGCCGCACTGGCAGGCGGCAGTCAGACCGGGTTTGATCACTGGGTGGCGATCACCGGCATGTTCGACCCGCGTCTTGCGCGCCAGACCGCGCGCGCCGCAGTTCGCTGCGAGGATTGAGGCGTCAGCACGGACAGCCCGAAACCCGCCTTAATGCTATTGCAAACTGTTTGCATATATTTTCCCGAAATCCGATCTTTTGGCGGTTGCAATCCGCGCTTCAGGGGCCTAACCCGCCTTGTGAACCGAGGCATTCGGCCTGAAGGGACGAAAAGGCCAGCGCCTCAGCCTGTCTGACCTCGTGGGTCAGCCTTCGCACCCTCACAGCTTCGTCCCGCATGACTAACGGGAAGGAAGTCACAGCCATGGCCCGCAAGAAGATTGCCCTGATCGGCGCTGGTATGATCGGCGGCACGCTCGCCCATCTCGCTGCGAAAAAGGAAATGGGCGACATCGTCCTGTTCGACATTGCCGAGGGCGTGCCCCAGGGCAAGGCGCTCGACCTGAGCCAGTGCGGCCCGATCGAAGGTTTTGATGCCAGGATCACCGGCTCGACCGACTATGCCGATATCGCCGGCGCCGATGTGGTGATCGTGACCGCAGGTGTGCCGCGCAAGCCCGGCATGAGCCGCGATGACCTGCTCGGCATCAATTTGAAGGTGATGAAGGCGGTTGGCGAAGGCATCAAGAACAACTGCCCCGATGCTTTCGTGATCTGCATCACCAACCCGCTTGATGCGATGGTGTGGGCGCTGCGCGAGTTCTCCGGGCTTCCGGCAAACAAGGTCGTCGGCATGGCGGGCGTGCTCGACTCGGCCCGTTTCGCCACTTTCCTCGCGTGGGAATTCGGCGTCAGCGTCAAGGACGTGAACGCCTTCGTGCTCGGCGGGCATGGCGACACCATGGTCCCGGTTCTGTCCTATTCAACGATTAACGGCATTCCGGTGAAGGACATGGCCAAGATCAAGGGCGTCTCGGAAGAGCGCCTCGATGCCATCGTCAAGCGCACCCGTTCGGGCGGCGGCGAGATCGTTGCGCTGCTCGGCACGGGTTCGGCCTATTATGCGCCTGCCACCAGTGCGATTGCCATGGCGGAAGCCTATCTGGGCGATCAGAAGCGCATCCTGCCCTGCGCGGTGGAGGTGAACGGCAAGTATGGGCTTGATGGGCTTTATGTCGGCGTGCCGGCGGTGATCGGTGCAGGCGGCTGCGAGGACGTGATCGAGATCGCGCTGTCCGACGAAGAAAGGGCCAACCTCCAGGTCAGCGTCGATGCCGTCAAGGAACTGCTCGAAGCCTGCAAGGCGCTGGATAGCTCGCTCGCTTGATTTCAACCCCGCATCCCCGGCGCGGGCCGGGGCCAGGGCGGCACGAGATGCCGGCTTGTGCTGGCATGACGACGAAGGGAAAATCCATGTCCATCCTCGTAAACAAAGACACCAAGGTCATCACCCAAGGGATGACGGGCAATACCGGCACCTTCCACACCCAGGCTGCGCTCGATTACGGCACGCAGATGGTCGCGGGCGTGACCCCGGGCAAGGGCGGCACCACCCATATCGGCATCCCGCAGTTCGACACCGTGCGCGAGGCCAAGGCCGCGACCGGCGCGACCGCTTCGTGCATCTATGTCCCCCCGCCCTTCGCCGCTGACGCGATCTGCGAAGCCATCGACGCCGAGATCGAACTGATCATCTGCATCACCGAAGGCATCCCGGTGCTCGACATGGTGCGTGTCAAGCGCGCGCTTCAGGGTTCCAGATCGCGCCTCATCGGCCCGAACTGCCCCGGCGTGCTGACCCCTGATGAATGCAAGATCGGCATCATGCCCGCCAACATCTTCAAGAAGGGCAGCGTCGGCGTGGTCTCGCGTTCGGGCACGCTCACCTATGAAGCCGTGCACCAGACGACCATGATCGGCCTTGGCCAGACCACGGCTGTCGGCATCGGCGGCGATCCGGTCAACGGCACCAACTTCATCGACGTGCTCGACCTGTTCCTCGATGACCCCGCAACGGAATCGATCATCATGATCGGCGAAATCGGCGGGTCGGCCGAAGAAGAAGCCGCCGCCTTCATCGCCGAGCAGCGCGCCAAGGGCCGTTCCAAGCCGATGGTCGGCTTCATCGCCGGGCGCACCGCGCCTCCGGGCCGCCGCATGGGCCATGCCGGTGCGATCGTTTCGGGCGGGCAAGGCGGCGCGGAAGACAAGATTGCAGCAATGGAGGCAGCCGGCATCCGCGTTTCCCCCTCGCCCAGCCTGCTCGGCGAAACGCTGGCCGAACTGCTCAAAGAACACGCGTAGACTTTCGACTACCGGCCTCTCGCCCCGCAAGCGGGGGGCCATTCCTTCCTCCTCCCCAGGGGAACCAAGATGGGTAATGAACAGCACGATTTCCTCCCGGCCTTGAGCGATCAGGAAGGCCCGCAGCCCGGCCCTTCGTGGGAGCGGCGCCGCTGGCTTGATGCGCTGGCCGAGAGCGAGGCGGCGCTCACCGACGCGCTTGATCCGACCGCGATGAAGCTCGCTGTGAAGCAGGCCGCCAAGGACGCGCAAATGGCGCTTGATCCTGCTGCCATTGAAAAGGCCGCGGCGCTTTCCATCGCAGCGATGACGCTGGTGCGGCTCTATCGGGTGCGCGGGCACATGGCGGCCGATCTTGATCCACTGGGGTTGTCGAACCGGGAGGGCCCGGCGGATCTTACCCTTGAATGGCATGGGCTGGCGGGCAAGGAAGCCGAGCGGGTCTATGTCGGCGGCGTGCTGGGCCTTCACTGGACCACCGTGGGCGCGCTCTACAAGGCACTGCGCGAAACCTACTGCGGCAAGGTCGGCCTCGAATACATGCACATTGCCGACACGGAAGAACGCCGCTTCCTGCAGGACAAGTTCGAAAGGCCGGGCGAGACGATCCAGTTCACCCCCGAAGGCAAGAAGGCGATCCTCGCCGCCGTGATCCGCGGCGAGCAATATGAGGAGTTTCTGGGCCGCAAATATGTCGGCACCAAGCGCTTCGGCCTTGATGGCGGGGAATCGATGATCCCGGCGCTGGAAGCCGTCATCAAGCATGGCGGCAGCGCAGGCGTGCGCGAAATCATCTATGGCATGGCGCATCGCGGCCGCTTGAACGTGCTCGCCAACGTGATGGCCAAGCCTTACCGCGTGATCTTCCACGAGTTTTCCGGCGGCTCGGCCAATCCCGATGATGTCGGCGGATCGGGCGATGTGAAGTATCACCTGGGCTCCAGCACCGACCGCGAGTTCGATGGCATCTCGGTGCACATGAGCCTGCTTGCCAACCCCTCGCACCTCGAAGCGGTCAATCCCGTGGTGCTCGGCAAGGCGCGCGCGCAGCAGGCCTTCCGCGATGACCTGGCGACCAAGAAGCAGGTCTTGCCGGTGCTGATCCACGGCGATGCCGCATTCGCAGGGCAAGGCGTGGTGTGGGAAAGCCTCTCGCTCTCGGGCGTGCCCGGCTATGACACCGGCGGTTGCCTCCACTTCATCATCAACAACCAGATCGGCTTTACGACCTCGCCCAAGTTTGCGCGGTCTTCGCCCTATCCCAGCGATGTCGCCAAGGGCGTGATGGCGCCGATCCTGCACGTCAACGGCGATGATCCCGAAGCGGTGACTTTCGCCTGCAAGCTCGCGGTCGAATATCGCCAGCGCTTCGGCCGCGACATCGTGATCGACATGTGGTGCTACAGGCGGTTTGGGCACAATGAAGGTGATGAACCCAAGTTCACCCAGCCGCTGATGTATGACAAGATCCGTCAGCACCCCAAGGTGAGCGCCATTTATGAGGCCAAGCTCGTCAAGGAAGGCGTGGTCGAGGCCGGCTACCGCAGCAAGGTTGCAGGCGAGTTTGTCGAACTTCTCGAAGCGGAATTCGATGCTGCCAAGAGCTACAAGCCCAACGAGGCGGACTGGTTCGCACAGCGCTGGTCGGGTCTCAGCCGTCCGGCAGACCCCGAAACGGCCCGCCGCACCGTTGCAAGCGCCATAGAACCAAAGGTATTTGATGCCTTGGGCCGGGTGCTGACCGAAGTGCCGAAAGATCTCATCATCCACCGCACGCTTGACCGCGTGATCGCTGCCAAGCGCGAGATGTTTGCCACCGGCGAAGGCTTTGACTGGGCGACCGCCGAAGCGCTCGCTTTCGGCAGCCTCGTGATGGAAGGCTATGGCGTCCGTCTGTCGGGGCAGGATTCGGGCCGCGGCACCTTCAGCCAGCGTCACGCGGTGTGGGTCGATCAGACCACCGAGCGCAAGTATGTGCCGCTCGCCACGCTTCCCCACGGCAAGTTCGAGGTGCATGATTCCACCCTGTCCGAATATGGCGTGCTCGGGTTTGAATATGGCTTTGCGCTGGCTGACCCCAAGACGCTGGTGCTGTGGGAAGCGCAGTTTGGCGATTTCGCCAACGGCGCGCAGATCATGATCGACCAGTTCGTGGCATCGGGCGAAGGCAAGTGGCTGCGCGCCAATGGCCTCGTGATGCTGCTGCCACACGGCTATGAAGGGCAAGGGCCGGAACATTCCTCCGCGCGGCTTGAGCGCTTCCTCCAGCTGTGCGCGGATGACAATATCCAGGTCTGCAATATCACCACGCCCGCCAATTATTTCCACGTGCTGCGCCGCCAGATGCTGCGGCCATTCCGCAAGCCGCTGATCATCATGGCACCCAAGAGCCTGCTGCGCCATCCGGCGGCAAAAAGCAGCCGGGCGCAGTTCCTCGGTGACAGCCAGTTCAGCCGCATCCTTTCCGACACCACCGCGATTGCAGATGAGAAGGTGCGCCGTCTGGTGCTGTGTTCGGGCAAGGTCGCCTATGACCTCATCGAGGCGCGCGATAGCGCAGGGCTCGAGGATGTCTCGATCGTGCGGCTCGAGCAGCTCTACCCCTTCCCCGGCGATCCGCTGGCCATCCGGATGCAGCGCATGACCAATCTCCAGGAAGTCGTGTGGTGTCAGGAAGAACCGCGCAACAATGGCGCGTGGTTCTTCGTGGGCGAGCGGATCGAGGAAGCACTCGATGTTGCCGGGCACAAGGGCATGCGCCCCTCCTATGCCGGACGGGATGCTTCGGCCTCGCCTGCGACTGGTTATGCCCAGCGCCACAAGGACGAACAGGCCGCGCTCGTAGCGGCTGCGCTCGGCCTTGATAACCCCAAGTTCAACTGATCAGGCCCCCCAAGGAAGCCCGCAATCATGGCTACTGAAATCAAAGTTCCCGCTCTTGGCGAATCCGTCACCGAAGGCACCATCGCGCAATGGCTCAAGCAGCCGGGCGAAACAGTCGCAGTGGACGAGCCGATCTGCTCGCTTGAGACCGACAAGGTCGCAGTCGATGTCCCCTCGCCGGTCGCAGGGGTGATGGCGCAGCACCTTGCCGGTGTTGGCGACAATGTCGAAGTCGGCGCGGCCATCGCAATTGTCGAGGAAGGCGCCTCCGCGGCAGCTCCGGCTCCCGCGCCTGCGGCAGCAGCGGCCAAGGCCGATACCCCCGCGCCTGCCGCGACCGAGGAATTGCTCAGCACGGCGCAAACGATGTCACCCGCCGTGCGCCGCGCGGTGCTCGAATACGGGGTTGATCCTTCGACCATCAAGGGCAGCGGCAAGGATGGCCGCCTTACCAAGGAAGACGTGATCGCCGCCGCCGAAGCCAAGAAGAGTGGCGCGGCGCCTGCCCCCGCCCCTGCGGCGAGCCCTGCCCCGGCCCCCGCCGCCAAACCCGCCGCCAGCGGCGAACGCGGCGAAGAGCGCGTCAAGATGACGCGCATGCGCCAGACCATCGCCAAGCGGTTGAAGGCCGCGCAAGATAACGCCGCAATGCTCACGACTTTCAACGATGTCGATATGAGCGCTGTCATCGCGGCGCGCGAGAAATACAAGGACCTGTTCGCCAAGAAGCACGACATTCGCCTCGGCTTCATGGGCTTTTTCGCCAAGGCCGCCTGCCTTGCGCTCAAGGATGTGCCGGCGGTGAACGCCTATATTGATGGCGATGAAATCATCTATCACGACTATGTCGATATCTCGGTGGCGGTCTCGGCCCCCAACGGCCTCGTCGTCCCCGTCATCCGCGATGCCGACAAGAAGGGCTTTGCCCGCATCGAGGCCGACATTGCCGATTTCGGCGCGCGCGCCAAGGCGGGCACGCTGACGATGGAGGATATGAGCGGCGGCACTTTCACGATCTCGAATGGCGGCGTGTTCGGCAGCCTGATGAGCACCCCGATCATCAACCCGCCGCAGTCGGCGGTGCTGGGTCTCCACCGGATCGAGGATCGCCCCGTGGTGCGGGATGGCGAGATCGTGATCCGCCCGATGATGTATCTGGCGCTGTCCTATGATCACCGCTTGATCGACGGGCGCGAGGCGGTGACAGCGCTCAAGATCATCAAGGAAGCAATCGAAGACCCCACCCGGATGCTGATTGATTTGTGAGTTTTACTGTCACCCCGGCGCAAGCCGGGGCCTGGGGGGCATATCTTGCGCCCTGACGCCTGAGACCCCAGCTTGCGCCGGGGCGACGGAGAAGAAGAATGGCTGAGAATTACGATTACGACGTCCTCATGATTGGTGCCGGCCCCGGCGGCTATGTTGCCGCCATCCGCGCCGCACAACTCGGGCTCAAGACCGCCTGCGTCGAGAGCCGCGCGACGCTTGGCGGCACCTGCCTTAACGTCGGGTGCATTCCTTCCAAGGCACTGCTTCACGGCTCGGAACTGTTCGAGGAAGCCGCCGGCGGCCATTTTGCGACCTGGGGCATCACCGCAACCCCGACGCTCGATTTGGCCAAGATGATGGCCGAGAAAAGCAAGGCCGTGGGCGAGTTGACCGCCGGGATCGAGTTCCTGTTCAAGAAGAACAAGGTCACCTGGCTCAAGGGCCATGCCGCCTTTGAAGACGCGCACACCGTCAATGTCGGCGGCGAGAAGGTCACTGCCAAGGACATCGTCATCGCCACCGGATCAAGCGTCACGCCGCTGCCGGGTGTGGAAGTGGACAATGCCGCCAAGCGCATCGTCGATTCCACCGGCGCGCTTGATCTTGATGAAGTGCCCGAACACCTCGTGGTGATCGGCGGCGGGGTGATCGGCCTTGAGCTGGGCAGCGTGTGGCGGCGGCTCGGTGCCAAGGTCACGGTGATTGAATATCTCGATCAACTCCTCCCCGGCATGGACGGCGAGGTGCGCAAGGAAGCGGGCAAGATCTTCAAGAAGCAGGGCATGAACTTGATGCTCGGCCACAAGGTCACCGGCGCCAAGGTGGAGGGGACGACCGTTACGCTCAAGGTCGAGAAATCGGCCGGAGGCGATGAACAGGCCATCACCGCGAGCCATGTGCTGGTCGCCATCGGGCGCCGCCCCAACACCGAAGGCCTCGCGCTCGACAAGGCGGGTTTGCAAGTCAACAACCGCGGCCAGATCGAAGTGGATCACGATTTCCGCACCGGCGTTCCGGGCATCTGGGCCATCGGCGATGTTGTCCCCGGCCCGATGCTCGCGCACAAGGCCGAAGATGAAGGCATTGCGGTCGCGGAAAACATCGCGGGCCTCACCGGCATCATCAACCACGATGTTATCCCGAGCGTCGTCTATACCGCGCCAGAAATCGCTGGCGTGGGCCTTTCCGAAGAAGACGCCAAGGCCAAGGGGATCGCGGTCAAGATCGGCAAGTTCCCGATGATGGCGAACAGCCGCGCCAAGGCCAATCGCGACACGGATGGCTTTGTCAAAGTGATCGCGGATGCCTCGAATGATCGCGTGATCGGCGTGTGGATGATCAACAGCCTTGCCGGCACCATGATCGCGCAGGCCGCGCAAGCGATGGAATTTGGTGCAACATCCGAAGATATCGCTTACACCTGCCACGCCCACCCGACCCATGCCGAGGCCTTCAAGGAAGCGGCCATGGCAGTGCAGGGCAAGCCGATCCACATGTAAGGGACAAGTCGTGAAAGCAGCAGGGGCAAGGCGGACTTGGTGGCTTGCCCCTGCTCTCGCTTTCATGGTTACGGCATGCGGGAGCGGGCCAGCCACGCCTTCCAATGCGCCCCCGCGCGCCGTTGATCCGGTCGCTCTGCCCAATCAACCCTCGCATGTAGAAGTCGATCTGAAGGTTGACCTGGCGCAGCTTGAACGCGTGCTCGAAGCGGAAATCCCGCGCCAGCTCTGGTCTATCGATGAGCCAGAGAGCGAATGCGTCGCCTCCAAGAAGATCAACCTCGAACTCTTCCGCGTCAAATCACCCACAATCAAATGCCGCATTGTCGGAAAGGTCACGCGCGGGGCGCTGAAGCTGGCAGGGCGCGGGCGCGATCTCGTCGTCACCATCCCGATCACCGGCGTGGTCGCCGCGCGTGATGTGGCGGGCATTTTCAAGGGCGAGACCGGGACGGCCGCGGCGGATGTGCGCCTCGCGCTGCGGCTCGATGTGCGGCCCGAGTGGCGGATCGCAAGCAGCACGCAGATCACCTATGACTGGACCGAGGAGCCCGGCATTGATTTCCTCGGGCGCCGCATAACCTTCACCAGCAAGGCCGATGACAAGCTGGCAAAGGTGCGCGGCGATGTCAGCCGGATCATCGCGCGCGAGCTTGCCAAGATCGATATCAAGAGCGCCGCCGCCGCCGGCTGGCGCGAGGCGCACGCGGTGCTTGAGCTGAACCGCGAGAACCCCGCCGTATGGGCACGCCTGACGCCGCAGCAGTTCCTTTATGGCGGCTATGACGTGCGCGGGCGCGAGCTGACCTTGCGGCTGGGGCTTGATGGCATGCTGGAAACTTTCGTGGGGACGAAACCGGCCGCAAACGCGCCTGCCCCGCTGCCCCCGCTTGGGCCCCGTCCCAAGGTGACCCGGCCTTCAGTGCTGCATATTCCGGTGATCGCCGATTATGCGGTGCTCGAGCCGGTGCTCGCCAAGGCCCTCGCCAAGCGGGCGGCGCGGCCTTTTGTGATCCCCGATTTCGGCACAGTCACGGCGCAATTCAGCGACATCACCATTTATGGCGCGCCCGAAGGGCGCATCGCGGTGGGGGTGAGTTTTGACGCCAGGTCCGATCTCCCGCTGGTCGAGTCCGCGAGCGGCCGCATCTGGCTGACGGCGCGCCCGCTGAACGAGCCGAACTCGCGGCAAGTGCGCTTTGCCGATATCGCAGTGAGCGGCGATACCACCCTCGTCACCCAGCCGCTGCTGTTCGCACTTGCCAACGCGCCCGAGTTCCAGACCACCCTCGCCGATGCGCTCAAGCAGAACTTCGAGAATGATTTCGCCAAGCTCACCAGCAAGATCGAGCGCGCCCTGACGCAGCGGCGTGATGGGCCGCTTGATTATGCCATCGCCATCGAAAAGCTCGAAACCGGCACCATCACCGCGCATGGGCAAGGGCTCTCTCTGCCGGTTGAATTGACGGTGCGCGGGCAGGCACGGCTGGTGCGCGTGAAATAGCGACCCAAGCCTTTACCACCGCGCGCAAGCCGCTAGACCTGTCCCCAGCGACGAGAGGAACTACAAGGCATGGCCTACCCGCAACTCACCGACGAGCCCGGCGCGCTCGCCACCGCCGCCGCGATCCGCGCGGGGCAACTCAGCGTGGCCGAAGCGGTCGACGCAGCAATCGTGCGGATCGAACACTGTGACGAGACCATCAACGCCCTTGTCGCGCCCAATTTCGAGGCCGCCTATGCCGCTGCCCGCGCGCTGGATGCCGCAGGGCCGGGCGCGGATCAGCCGCTGTTCGGTGTGCCGATGACGATCAAGGAAAGCTTCGATGTGGCAGGGCTTCCCACCACCTGGGGGCACCTGCGTCACAAGGACGAGATCGCCCCCCGCGATGCCGCACTGGTCGCACGGCTGAAAGCGGCGGGCGCGGTTATCATCGGCAAGACCAACGTGCCGGTCGATCTCACCGACTGGCAAAGTTTCAACCCGGTCTATGGCCGCACCAACAATCCGCATGATCCCGCCCGCTCGCCCGGCGGCTCATCCGGCGGGAGCGCGGCGGCCGTAGCAAGCGGCATGGTGGCTTGCGACTATGGCACCGACATCGGTGGTTCGGTGCGGGTGCCTGCCCATTTCTGCGGAGTTTGGGGGCACAAGACGACCTGGGGGCTCATCAGCAAGGCAGGCCATGATCACCCGCTGATGGCGCGGCGCGCAGGCTTTGTCGCAGGCCATGACGGCGCGCTCAGCATTGCAGGGCCGCTGGCCCGCAATGCTGCCGATCTGGTAGTTCTGACCGAGGTGGGCGCGCAGCATCCCCTGCCCCGCCGCGCGAAGCCGTTGAAGCAATGCCGCCTGCTCGCCATCACCGATCATCCGGCAAGCGCGCTGGATGCCAGCGTGGCCGCACCGACAGAGGCCGCGCTGGAGGCGCTTGCGCGCGCGGGCATTGCCGTTGACCGGGCCAGCGATCTGCTGCCCGATCTGGCCTGGCAGCATGGTGCCTATGTGAAGATGATGAACACCGCCATGGCGCGCGGCGCGCCTGCGCCCAATGGCAAACGTGCTTCGGCAAGCGATTGGTTCGATCTGCTCGATATGCAGGCCGAAGCCATCGCGCGCTGGGAGGCGCTGTTTGCCGAATATGACTTCGTGCTCGCCCCGCCTGCGCCGGTGCTCGCCGTGCCGCACAGCGATCAGGCGGTGTTTCGCGGCACCATGATGATCAATGGCGCTGAGGTGCCGGGGGGAAGCGGGCTGGCATGGGCGGGCCTTGCGACCTTCCCCAACCTGCCCGCCACCGTGCTGCCGATTGGCAGCGCCGATTACCTTGGCAGCACGCTCCCCTGCGGAATGCAGGTGATCGGGCCACGCTGGTCGGATCTTGATTGCATTGCGGCGGCAGAAGCCATCGGGATTATCTTGCACAGCTAGGCGCGAGGCGCCATGGCGCGGGGCATGAACACCGCCCGCATCATGCGCAGTCTTGCCCGCTGGCATATCTGGCTTGGCTGGCTTGTCGGTGTGCCGATTGTCGGGTGGCTGGCAAGCGGCTTGTTCATGACGCTGCGCCCGATCGAGGAAGTGCGCGGCAATCACCTGCGGCTCGAGGCTCCGGCAGAGCCGCTTGTGCTCGCAGGCAGCACACTTGCTGCGCCCGAGGCCAATCTCAAGGAAATGCGGGTGGTGATGCAGCAGGGCCGCGCGGTGGCGATCCTCACAGGGCTGGACGGCAGCCAGCGCCGCGTCGATTTTGTCAGCGGCGCGACGCTTGCACCACTCGATGCCGCCGCCGCGCGCGCACTGGTGGCCGAACGGATCGTCGGCGGCAATGCGGCGGTGCGCGTGACGCTGTTCCCCGCCGAAAAGACCCCGTTTGATTTCCGCCGCGAGCTTGCCGTGTGGCAAGTGGTGCTGGCGGATGGCACCCATGTCTATGTCGGGCGCGATACCGGCGAGATCGAAGCCGTGCGCACGCGCTGGTGGCGCTGGTTTGATCTTGCATGGGGCCTCCACATCATGGACCTCTCCGAACGCGAGGATACCAGCCACCCGGTGCTGATCGGATTTGCCGCACTGGCGCTTGCCGGAGCACTGATCGGCTGCATCCTGATGTTCCGCCGCCGCAAGGCGCGGGTGCCGGCCGGAGTGCGGCCATGACCCCCACTGCTCTCACGCCGATCCTCGATGTGCTTGATCTCGTCGGCATTGCCCTGTTCGCGCTTTCGGGCGCGGTGATCGCCGCCAAGCAACGCCAGACTTTCGTGACGATGGGATTTTTTGCGCTGGTCACAGGCGTCGGCGGGGGGACGGTGCGCGATCTGCTGATTGATGCGCCGGTGTTCTGGGTGCGCGATCCTTGGGTTGCGGTGGTGTGCCTGTCGACGGCGCTGCTGGCATGGTTCACGCCCGTCCGGCTGTGGGATGGCAAGCTGTTCGATTACGCCGATGGCGCAGGGCTTGCCGCCTATGCAGTGCTCGGCAGTGCCAAGGCGCTCGCCTATGGCATCCCGCCCGTGCCCGCAGCCTTGATGGGCGTGATTACCGGCTGTGTCGGCGGGATCATCCGCGATGTCGTGGCAGGGCGCCCCTCGATCATCATGAGTCCGGAGCTTTACGTTACCGCCGCTGCGCTCAGCTCAGCCCTGTGCATCGCCGGGATGCTGGCGACGCGCCACATGGGCATGCCTGACAGCTGGGCCTGGGGCCTTGCCTTCACTTGCGGCTTTGCGCTGCGCGCAGCGGCGATCCGCTGGGAGATCGGCCTGCCGAGCTACCGCGCAAGCGATTAGTGGGTTTCCCGATCCCGTCAGATCGGCAAATGCTCCAGTGCGTTTTTCGTCCATGCTGGCGCGAACGAAAAAGCAACGCTCAAACGCCGCGCGGGCTCATCGCATTTCCCGATCCCGTCAGATCGGC
>JBKBLW010000002.1:161532-218174 GCA_046296155.1 Erythrobacter sp.
TCCCGTCAGATCGGCAAATGCTCCAGTGCGTTTTTCGTCCACGCTGGCGCGAACGAAAAAGCAACGCTCAAACGCCGCGCGGGCTCATCGCATTTCCCGATCCCGTCAGATCGGCCAATGCTCCAGTGCGTTTTTCGTCCACGCTGGCGCGAACGAAAAAGCAACGCTCAAACGCCGCGCGGGCTCATCGCATTTCCCGATCCCGTCAGATCGGCCAATGCGCTAGGGAATGCCGGGACGCTGCACCAGCGGCACGGGCTCTTCGCCTTCGACCGGCCCACCGGGATAGGTGGGCAAGCGCTGCGCGGTAAGCGGTACCAGCGGCTGCTGACCATTGGCGCCCGGCACCGCGACCCCCGCCGCGGCAGGGGGCGCGAACATCTCGATCCCGCCTTCAGGGTTTGGCTGCGAGGGGCCGGCGGCAAGCCGCGCTGCGGCATAGCGATTTTCGTCCCATTGACCGCCGCTCGCCGCGCCAAACGCACCGCCTTGGCCATAATCAATCGCCTCGATCCGCCCGTCATTGCCGATGCGGCATTCAAAGCCTGCGCCGTTGAACAGTGTGCCGCCAACCAGCCAGCCCTGCGCGGCGCGCTGGACGACCTGCACTTCGTCAACGCGCACATCGCGCTCGATCGCGGCAAGACACTGGCTCACCGCCCCATTAAGCCCACCTGCGCCGCTCGCGCGCGGATTGGTGCGGCGATCATTATCGCGCCATTGCGGATTGCGCGGGTTGCGGTTCCAATCCTGCGGCCGATCACGCTCGATCACAACCACATCACGGTTGCGGCGGTTGTTGCTCGCAGCCGCCGCAACCGCGGCGATCCCGCCGATAATGGCCACCCCGGCAAGCACCTCGCCCGCACTAGGGCCCCGCCGCCGCCAGCCGCCACGACCCCAACCGCCGCCCCAGCCGCCACCCCAACAGCCCCAGCAGCCCCACTGGTTGATGTCGGCCCGCGCGTCATGGGCGCTCGGGCCAAGGGGCATCGCGCGGGCCGCGTCGAGCGGCGGCAGCTCCATTGCACCAGCAGGCGCCGCAGCGATCGCAAAGGCACCGGCAGCAAGGCTGAGGAAAACGGGGAAGCGGCGGATGTGACGAACCATCTGAACCCTCTCTTTGGGGACATGTTATCAGACGAAATGCGCGCCCGGCCACCTTCCAGACCATGCGCGCATAAGCGGTTCAGGCTTGCGGGAACCTGAACCGCTCATGTCTGGCCTTACCTCAGGCCGCGAATGCCGCCGAACTCGATGAACGGGCGGCCGCGCCCGTCGACAAAGCAATTGAACCGGCCGCGATCAAAGCCGCGTGCACCGAAGGCGGGCGAACCCTGCACTTCCAGCACGCCGCGCACCCGGATGGCACCATTGCGCGTGCGGTCGACATTGCGGATCTCGGTCACCTGCGCGAACCGCCAGCCGCCGCGGCGGCGCGCCTCGATCTCGGCGTTGCGGGCGCAGCGTTCCACCAACCCGCGATCGCCGCGCCCGAAGCCGTGGCCCTGCCAGCCACCACCCCAGTTGTCGTGCCCGCGCCAGTTGGCATCGTGCCAGTCGGCGCCGCGGCCGCGGTTCCCGTCAAAGGCACCGGCAAGCGCCGCAATCCCGCCGACAACGGCAATGCCGGCAATGATCTCGCCCGCGCTCGGGCCGCCGCGGCGATCATCCGAAGCAAGCGCCGGGCTGGCGGAAGTGACAGCCAATGCGCCTGCCGCAAGGGCAGCAAGGGCGCCTTTGGCATGGAGAGCAGATTTGTCGAACATGGCTTTCATCCCTGACTGTCGCCGCAGCCTGATTGCCGGGGTGACAGGCATGGTGTGCCTCATTCGCACTGCCCGGATGCTGAATCATCTTGGCAGCTTTTGTTCAGCTTTAATGCCGTTATGATGAACAGAGCTTCTCAGGACAGAAGAAAGCCGGAGCATCCCTGCCCCGGCTCTCTATGTCTCGCCTCAGCTTTGCGGCGCGCGCAGATCAGGCGTCTTCGTATTCACCTTCGGCCGCGACCGGGCCCGAATCCTGGCCCTTGGCACCCTCGTCCCGGTCGACCAGTTCGATGACTGCCATGGGGGCGGCATCGGAGGCACGGATACCGGCCTTGATCACGCGGGTATAGCCGCCTTCGCGGTCGGCATAGCGCTCCGCAAGGACTTCAAACAGCTTCTTGAGTTGAGTTTCATCGCCCAGCCGGCTCATCGCGAGGCGACGGTTCGACAGGCCGCCCCGCTTTGCCAGCGTGATCAGCTTTTCGATATAAGGGCGCAGTTCCTTGGCCTTGGGCAGCGTGGTGGTGATCTGCTCGTGCTTGATCAGCGCGGCAGCCATGTTGCGAAACAGCGCATTGCGATGACCGGTCTTGCGGCCCAGCTTACGGCCCGACATTCCATGACGCATGTGTAATTCCTTCGTTCGTTAGGGGCCCGTGCAAGGTAGCCCATACCCGGTGGCTGTTTGAGAGGCCGCCACCTTCGCCCTTTTCCTAGCCGGGCCGTCATCGGAACAAATCCCATGACATCGAACGGGCTGACGCCCGCCGGCCGACCTTGCTTCGGGCCGCCCCGAGCTCACGCCCGGAAGCGGCGCAGCATCAGCCCAAAAGCTCCTGCTCGAGCTTCTTGGCCATTTCCTCGATGTTCTCCGGCGGCCAGCCGGGGATGTCCATGCCAAGGCGCAGGCCCATCGACGACAGCACTTCCTTGATCTCGTTCAGCGACTTGCGGCCAAAATTCGGGGTGCGCAGCATCTCGGCTTCGGTTTTCTGGACCAGATCGCCGATATAGATGATGTTGTCGTTCTTGAGGCAGTTGGCCGAACGCACCGACAGTTCCAGCTCGTCGACCTTCTTGAGGAGATAGCGGTTGAGCTGGTTGGCGTCGCTCTCTTCGGCAACGACGGCATGGCCGATCATCGCGCCCTGCGGCTGCGGGATGCCATCTTCGAAGTGGACGAACAGCGAGAGCTGATCCTGAAGAATGCGCGCCGCATAGGCCACGGCGTCTTCCGGGGTCACGGTGCCATCGGTTTCGACAGTGAGCGAGAGCTTGTCATAGTCGAGCTCCTGGCCAACGCGGGCGTTCTCGACCTTGTAGCTGACCTGACGCACCGGCGAATAGAGCGAGTCGACCGGGATAAGGCCGATCGGCGCATCAACCGGGCGGTTGGCAACGGCGGGCGAGTAGCCCTTGCCGGTATCAGCCGTCAGTTCCATGTTGAGCGTTGCGCCCTCATCGAGGTTGCAGATCACCAGGTCCTTGTTCATCACCTCGATATCGCCGGTCACGGCAATATCGCCCGCGCGCACTTCGCCCGGCCCGGTGGCAGAAAGCTGAAGCCGCTTGGGCCCTTCCCCTTCCATCTTCAATGCGATCTGCTTGACGTTGAGCACGATGTCGGTGACATCTTCGCGCACGCCAGCCAGCGAGGAGAATTCGTGCAGCACGTTCTCGATCTTGATCGAGGTGATCGCGGCGCCCTGCAGGCTGGAAAGCAGCACCCGGCGCAGCGCATTGCCGAGCGTCAGGCCAAAGCCGCGCTCAAGCGGTTCAGCGACAAAGGTCGCCTTGCGCTGCCTGTCACCGCCGTCCTTGATTTCGAGGGTGTTGGGTTTCTTGAGTTCCTGCCAGTTCTTCGTGTTGACGGACATGGATTTCCCCTAATTCGCCTTGCGGCGGTTCAAATTGCGGTCGGGCCGGATACGCGGGCTGCCAATGGAGCAACGCACCAGACCCTTGACGAGACAGCGGCGACCCACTGGGCCGCCACCATATCGCATCAGATCAGACGCGGCGACGCTTGGACGGGCGCACGCCGTTGTGCGGGATCGGGGTCACATCACGGATCGAGGTGATGTTGAAACCGACTGCCGCCAAGCCGCGCAGCGCGCTTTCGCGACCCGAGCCCGGCCCTTTCACCTCGACTTCGAGCGTCCGCACGCCGTGTTCGGCGGCCTTCTTGCCGGCATCGTCAGCGGCGACCTGAGCGGCATAGGGCGTCGACTTGCGGCTGCCCTTGAAGCCCATCATGCCGGCGCTCGACCAGCTGATCGCATTGCCCTGGGCATCGGTGATGGTGATCATGGTGTTATTGAAGCTGGCGTTGATATGGGCAACGCCGCTGGTGATGTTCTTCTTGTCACGGCGCCGGATACGGCCTGGTTCGCGTGCCATTGTTCGATATTCCTTTAGCTCGAAAGAAGGGAAAAGCAGCTGGGCAGGAAGCCCGGCGACTTACTTCTTCTTGCCCGCGATGGGCTTCGCCTTGCCCTTGCGGGTGCGGGCATTGGTGTGCGTGCGCTGACCGCGAACGGGCAGGCCATTGCGATGACGCAGGCCGCGATAGGCGCGCAGGTCCATCAGGCGCTTGATGTTCATCGCGGTCTGGCGACGCAGGTCCCCTTCCACCGTGTAATCAGCATCGATGGTTTCGCGGATGCGGAGGATTTCCTCGTCCGAAAGGTCCTGGACGCGGGCCGTGTGGGCAATGCCCAGCTTGTCCGCGATCTGCACCGCAGTATGACGACCAATCCCGTGAATATAGGTGAGCGCGATGATCACGCGCTTGTTGGTGGGGATATTGACCCCGGCAATACGAGCCACTTACTTCTCCATGCTCCACAGGGACGCAGCCTTGGCCGCGCGACCCTATCTCAACGCTTATCCATCCTGACCGGGCCCACGCCGCACGCCTCCGCCTAAGCCGGTGTGCAAACGGCAAAAGTCCGGTTGGCATACGCGGACGCGTTGCCAGCCGAACTCAGTTCGAACCTGTCGAATGAGGTGTGCGCATAGGGCGATTCGGCCGCAGCGTCAACCGCGGAGCCGGAATTAATCGCTCCGCCGCTCAAGGACGTGCGATGCCAGTGAAAATGAGCCAAAAGCCGCCAGGCGGCAAGAGCAAACTTGACCGCGCCGTCAGTTGCCGATCAGGTCGCCGAACGTCTCATCCAGCTTGGGCTTGGCCGCAGGCGCGGGTTTAGGGGGCGCAGGCGTGTCCTCCGGCGCTTCGGCAGGCTCCTTGGGCGCATCGCCCTTGGTCTCCGGCCTGATCGCCGCACCGGCCATTTCGATCAGCCCCAGCTTGCGTCCAAGTGCTTCGGCCTGCACCGCGATCACGCCATCGACCGCGCGCGAAATCACCGGGATCTCGTAGCGCATGTAGCCTGCAACATTATACTCCCAAACCAGCCGCGTGCCGCCCTTGTCAGGCGTTGAGATTGCGATGGTAAGAATCCCGTTGACCGGCTCGCTCTGGAGCGGGCCGAGGCCGCCGCGCATCCTGAGAGCACTTTCAGGATAGGACTGGATCACCCGCATGTGTTCCACGCTGCCTTCCAGAGTGAAGCGCCCCGGCTCATCAACTTCGGGGATCCGCTCGCAAAAGCAGCCGCCCGCGCTCGGCGTGAGCGAGAGATTGGCCGGGTCTCCTGACCAAGTGTGCTCCTTGCGCCACCAGCCGTCCGGGCTGATCAGTGCAAGCCAGGTTGCCTTGGTGTCGGCCTCGACCACCACTTCGTGGCGCACGATGAAGCCGGAGGGGTGGATTTTGGTGACTTCGGCGGCTGCGGGCACCGCGGCGGCTGCCAGAGCGCCGCCCAGACCAATCAGCTTCCAGCAAGCCTGCCTCACCCTTGTCCTCTCCCGCAATCCGCGCGCCTCAGCTGGCGAGGATCGCATCTATCGCCTGTGCCACCTCGTCGATCGCGCCCATGCCATCAACCCGGCTCACGATCCCGCGCGCTTCATAGCCCGGCAGGATCGGCGCAGTCTTGGCCCGGTATTCCGCCATGCGGGTGCGCACGGTTTCCTCGTTATCGTCGGGGCGGCGCTTGAATTCGGTGTGGCCGCAGGCATCGCACTTGCCCGGCACCGACGGCGGATTGGCGGTGTCGTGATAGAGCGCGCCGCAATTGGCACAGGAAAAACGCCCGGTGATCCGCTCAACCAGCGCGTCCTCGTCCACCTCAAGCTCGATCACATGGGCAAGACTGCGGCCGTGCTTGGCAAGGATCGCATCGAGCGCATCGGCCTGTGCGGCAGTGCGCGGGTAGCCATCGAAGATCGCGCCCACTTCCGGCCCCATGCTGGCAAGCTCATCATCGATCAGCGCCGAGACGATCTCATCGGATACCAGCTCACCGCGTTCCATCACTTCCTTGGCCCTCAGCCCGACGGGCGTGCCCGCCTTGACTGCGGCGCGCAGCATGTCGCCCGTCGACAGCTGGCGCATGCCATGACGCTCGACGAGCCCTGAGCTCTGCGTCCCCTTGCCGGCTCCGGGAGGCCCCAGAAGAATGATGTTCACGTCAGGCTCTCCCCAATCATCCCTGCCATCAAGCGCAGCAGGCTCGTGCATACAATCCAGACCAAAGTCGCAAGGCGCCCCGGCTTATAGGGCTAGCGCATCCGGCCCTTCAACTTGGCCTTCTTGATGAGATCGGCATACTGGTGCGCGAGCAAATGTGACTGCACCTGGCTGATGGTATCCACAGTCACGTTGACCACAATCAGCAAGCTGGTGCCGCCCAGAAACAGCGGAATGCCGGTCTGGGCGATCATGTATTCAGGGATCACACAGACAAGCGTGAGATAGATCGCACCCACCACCGTGATCCGGGTCAGGACATATTCGAGATAATCCGCGGTGCGCTTGCCAGGGCGAATACCGGGGATGAAGCCGCCGTTCTTCTTGAGGTTATCGGCCGTCTCTTCGGGGTTGAACACCACCGCGGTGTAAAAGAAGCAGAAGAAGATGATCCCGATGGCATAGAGCGCCATGTAGATCGGCTGGCCATGCGCGAGATACTGGTTCAGCGTCACGATGAAGCCGCCCATGGTGCTGTCTGTATCCATCGAACTGCCCGCAAACTGCGAGATGGTCAGCGGCAAGAGCAGCAGCGAGGAGGCAAAGATCGGGGGGATCACGCCCGCGGTGTTGATCTTCAAGGGCAGGTGCGAGCGATCCGCCTGCATCATGCCGCGCTCGGTCGCGCGCTTGGGATACTGGATCAGGAGCCGACGCTGGGCGCGCTCCATGAAGCTGATAAGCAGGATCAGGATCACCACCATGGCGATAAAGCTGATGATGATAACAGGCTGGATCGAACCGGTGCGCCCGCCTTCGAACAGGTTGCTGGCAAAAGTCGGGAACTGGGCCACAATCCCGGCCATGATGATCAGCGAAATGCCGTTGCCGATGCCGCGGCTGGTGATCTGTTCGCCCAGCCACAGCAGGAACATCGTGCCGCCGACGAGATTGATGACCGAGACAATGCGGAACATGTAGCCCGGATCAACCACCGCCTGCAAACCGCTCTGCGCGCCAAAACTTTCAAGGCCAACGGCGAGGAAATAGCCCTGGATCGCGCACAGGAACACCGTGCCATAGCGGGTATATTGATTAAGCTTCTGCCGCCCCGTCGCGCCTTCCTTTTTCAGCGCCGCAAGCGCAGGGTGCAGCGCGCTCGCCATCTGCACCACGATCGAGGCGGTGATGTAAGGCATCACGCCGAGAGCAATCAGGCTCATGCGCTCCAGGCTGCCACCCGAAAAGGTGTTAAAGATATCCAGAATGCCGCCGCGGGTCTGATCGTAAAGCTCGCTCAGGATCAGCGGATTGACGCCGGGCAGCGGCACGAAGCTCAAGAACCGGAACACGATCAACGCACCGATCGTAAACCAGATGCGCTGCTTGAGTTCGGTCGCCTTGGCAAAATTGCCGAGGTTCAGATTGCTCGCGATATTATCGGCGCGTGAAGCCATGGTGCCTGTGTGATCCTAGCCTTGAGCCCGCTGCCCTAGGCGCAGTTGCGCGGGGAAAGCAAGCCAACATTTGCGCGGCGTCCACACTGCCAGCAGCAAGGGCTGCGTGGCGGCGTACGATGCCGCGAGGCGTAAATAGGAAGCGCGAGGGCTCTTGTCGAACCCCCGCGCTCCATGTTTTTCACGAATTAACCGGCCTTCGCCGCGCGAGCGGCCTTGTTGGCCTCGCGGCGGGCGAGCTTCTTCTCGTGTTCCGGGGTTGCGGGCGGCGCGACTTCAACGCTGCCGCCAGCCGCCTCGACAGCGGCAATCGCGCCCTTGGTCGCGCCGGTGACAGCGATCTTGACCTTGGCCGAAAAGCCGCCCTTGCCAAGCAGACGCACGCCGTCCTTGCCGCCGCGCACGAGGCCTGCTGCGCGCAGGGTTTCCTCGGTGATGTCCGCCGTGGCATCGAGCTTGCCGGCATCGATGAACTTCTGGATCATGCCCGTGTTCACCTCGGCATAGTCCTTGCCGAACGGGTTGTTGAAGCCGCGCTTGGGCAGCCGCATGTGCAGCGGCATCTGGCCGCCTTCAAAGCCCTTGATGGCAACGCCCGAACGCGCCTTCTGGCCCTTCTGGCCGCGCGCCGAGGTCTTCCCCTTGCCCGAGCCGATCCCACGGCCCACACGCATCCGGCCCTTGCGGGCACCGGCGTTGTCACGGATGTCATTCAGTTTCATGTGTTTGCACTCGCTTTCGCTTTAAGTCGCGCTGACAGAAAGGAGGGCCCCACTTGCGCGGGGCCTACCGGGATTTAGTCGATCACCTGCACCAGATGCGGGATCTTGGCGATCGCGCCGCGCACTTCGGGCGTGTCCTGACGCTCGACGACCTTGTGCATCTTGTTAAGCCCAAGACCGATCAGGATCTTGCGCTGGCTTTCGGGACGACGGATGGGCGAACCCACCTGCTTGATCTTGATGGTAGCCATCCTGGATTACTCCGCAATCGCGGCAGCATCGGCTTCCGCCTCAGCTGCGCTGGCCCCGCCACGGCCGAGAAGGTCTGCGACCTTCTTGCCCCGGCGCTGCGCCACCGACTTCGGCGAAGTCTGGTCTTGCAGCGCGTCGAAAGTGGCGCGGATCATGTTGTAGGGGTTTGACGTGCCGACCGACTTCGTCACCACGTCGGCAACGCCGAGGCTCTCGAACACGGCGCGCATCGGACCACCGGCGATGATGCCGGTCCCCGGAGGCGCGGTGCGGACAGTCACTTTGCCCGCACCGAAACGGCCATTGCCATCGTGGTGCAGGGTGCGGCCTTCCTTGAGCGGCACGCGGATCATCTTCTTGCGCGCCGCGGCGGTCGCCTTGGTGATCGCTTCGGGCACTTCGCGGGCCTTGCCATGGCCAAAGCCGACGCGGCCCTGACCATCGCCAACCACCACGAGCGCTGCAAAGCCGAAACGCTTGCCGCCCTTCACGGTCTTGGAGACGCGGTTGATGTGCACCAGCTTTTCGATGATGCCGTCATCTTCCTCTTCGCGCTTGCCACGGCTGCCATCACGGCCCCCGCGACCACGGCCACGCTCACCGCCGTCACGGTTGCCACCGCGGCCACGACCACGCCGACCCTGGTTCTCGCCAGCATCTTCGGTGGTGGCTTCGGGCGCGTCGATGACGGTTTCAGGAGTTTCAGTGTTCTCGGTCATCATCAGAACTCCAGCCCGCCTTCGCGGGCGGCATCGGCCAGCGCCTTGACGCGGCCATGGAACAGGAAACCGCCGCGATCGAACACGACAGTGGTCACACCGGCCGCCTTGGCGGCCTCGGCAATCTGCTTGCCGACGAGCGCGGCAGCCGCGACATTGGCGCCGCTCGTTTGCGTGCCCAGCGTCGAGGCAGCGGCCACGGTGCGGCCAGCGGCATCATCGATGATCTGGGCATAGATATGACGACCCGTGCGGTGCACCGACAGGCGGGGCTTGCCACCAGCGCGGGCCCGCAGCGCAGTGCGAACCCGGCGGCGACGGCGATCAAAAAGAGAAAGCTTTGCCATCTTACTTCTTCTTCCCTTCCTTGCGGAAGATAAACTCGCCCTGATAGGCGATACCCTTGCCCTTGTAGGGCTCCGGCTTGCGCCAACGGCGGATTTCAGCGGCGAACTGCCCGACCGCCTGCTTGTCGATGCCCGAAATCTCGATCGTGGTCTGATCCGGGGTCTTCACTTCGAGACCGGCGGGAACGTCGAGGTCAACGTCATGGCTGTAGCCAAGCTGCAGCTTGAGCTTCTTGCCTTGCGCGCTCGCACGATAGCCCACGCCCTTGATCAAAAGGGTCTTGGTGAACCCTTGCGTCACACCTTCAACCAGGTTCGAGACCAGCGTGCGCTGCATGCCCCAGAAGGCGCGCGCCTGCTTGCTGTCATTGGCCGGCTTGACCATGATCTCGCCCTCTTCGACCTTGTAGTCGATGAGGTCGGACAGGCCGAGCGTCAGGGTGCCCTTGGGGCCCTTCACACTCAGGGTGCCATTATCGATAGTGGCCGTCACCCCGCCGGGGATCGCCACCGGTTTCTTACCGATGCGGCTCATCAGAACACCTCCGCCAGCACTTCGCCGCCGACCTTCTGGCTGCGTGCTTCGGCATCCGAAAGCACGCCCTTGGGCGTCGAGACGATGGTGATGCCAAGGCCATTGCGGATCATCGGCAGTTCCTTGGAACCCGAATAGATCCGGCGACCAGGCTTGGAGACGCGGGCGACGTGCTTGATCGCCGGTTCGCCTTCGAAATACTTCAGTTCGATCCTGAGCGCCTTGTGCTTGCCCGAGGTGTCTTCGGAATAGCCACGGATGTAGCCTTCACGCTGGAGCACTTCGAGCACGCTGGCACGCAGGTTGCTGGCGGGCGTAAGGACGGAATCCTTCTTTGCACGCTGGCCGTTGCGGATGCGGGTGAGCATATCACCCAGGGGATCGGTCATAGCCATCTGTAATTCCTCACCAGCTCGACTTGGTCAGGCCCGGAACGAGCCCCTTGTTGCCGAGTTCGCGCAGTTCGATGCGGTTGATGCCGAACTTGCGGTAATAGCCGCGCGGGCGGCCGGTGGTGGCGCAGCGGTTGCGCACCCGGGTCGGGTTCGCATTGCGCGGAAGCTCCGCCATCTTGAGCCGGGCCATCAGGCGCTCGGTCTCGTCAAGCGAGGTGTCGTTGGCAATCGCCTTGAGCTTCTCGTACTTCGCAGCATATTGCTTGACGAGCTTCTTGCGACGCTCATTCTTGTTGATCGAACTCAGTTTCGCCATGGACTTAAGCTCTCTTCTTTCTCGTCTCTAACGCAGGGCGGCTCACGCCGCCTGCTTCTGTTCTGCCTTGGCTTCGCCAGCGAAGGGGAAGCCGAACAAACGCAGCAATTCACGCGCTTCTTCGTCGGTTTTGGCGGTGGTGGTGACGATGATATCCATCCCACGCACCTTCTCGATCTTGTCGTAGCTGATTTCCGGGAACACGATCTGTTCCTTCAGCCCCATGGCATAATTGCCACGGCCGTCGAACGACTTCGCATTGAGCCCGCGGAAGTCGCGGATGCGCGGCATCGCCACGGTGATCAGACGATCGAGGAACTCGTACATGCGCTCACGGCGCAAGGTCACCTTGCAACCAATCGGCATGCCTTCGCGCAGCTTGAACTGGGCGATCGACTTCTTGGCGATGGTGATGACCGGCTTCTGGCCAGCGATCAGCGCCATTTCCTCAGCGGCGGTCTGAACCTTCTTCTTGTCCTGGCTCGCTTCGCCCACGCCCATGTTGAGCGTGATCTTCTCGATCCGGGGCACTTCGAGACGGTTCTTGTAACCGAACTTATCGGTCATCGCCTTGATGATCTCGGCCTCGTACTTGGCCTTCATCCGGGGGGTGTAATCAGCCATCGATGGTCTCCCCACTCTTCACAGCAACGCGCACCTTCTTGCCGTCCTTCTCTTCGAAGCGGACGCGGGTGGGCTTGCCGGTCTTGGGATCAGCCAGCGCAACCTTGGAAATGTGCATCGGCGCGGGGAAGCGATCGATGCCACCTTGCGGATTGGCCTGGCTCGGTTTGCGGTGACGGACGGCAATGTTGATGCCTTCAACAACGACCTTGCCATCCTTGGGCAGAACTTGCGCGACCACACCGGTGCGGCCCTTGTCCTTGCCCGAGAGCACGACGACATTATCGCCCTTCTTGATCTTGGCAGCGCTCATTACAGCACCTCCGGCGCAAGGCTGATGATCTTCATGAAACCGCGGCCGCGCAGCTCGCGCACCACCGGGCCAAAGATACGGGTGCCGATCGGCTCTTCGTTCTTGTTCACGAGCACCGCGGCATTGCTGTCAAACCGGATCACGGTGCCATCAGGACGACGCACGTCCTTCTTGGTGCGCACGATCACGGCACGGTGCACGTCACCCTTTTTCACCTTGGTGCGAGGCTGGGCTTCCTTCACGGAAACCACGATCACGTCGCCCACGGAAGCAGTCCGGCGCTTCGACCCGCCCAGCACCTTGATGCACTGGACGCGCTTTGCGCCGCTGTTGTCCGCGACGTCGAGATTGGATTGCATCTGGATCATTGATCCGTGTTCCTTCTCTTTGGCTTACCAGGACGCCCAATCCGACTGGGGCCCGGCAGTTCCGTTAAACGTCAAACTCAGTTGCCTGCCGCGGCCACATCGAGATCGGCTTCAACAGCCTGCACCCCGCCAGCAACCACCCGGTCCTTCACCGTCCAGGTCTTGGTCTTGGAGATCGGGCGGGTCTCTTCGATCCGCACCACATCGCCCACGGCATATTCGTTGTTTTCGTCGTGCGCGTGATACTTCTTCGAACGGCGAATGATCTTCCCGTAGAGCGGGTGACGCACTTTGCGTTCGACCTTCACGGTCACGGTCTTGTCGGTCTTGTCGGAAGTGACAGTCCCGACGAGGATACGCTTCGGCATGGTCTGTCCTCCCTTACGCCTTGGCGGCGGCGGCAGCCGCGCGCTCATTCTGCAGCGTCTTGATCTGCGCGATCGAACGGCGCACCTGCCGGATGCGCGAGGGCGCTTCGAGCTGATTGGTCGCAGCCTGGAACCGCAGATTGAACTGCTCGCGCTTGAGCTCGACGAGCTCGGCGGCAAGCTGGTCATCGGTCTTGGTGCGAAGGTCCGCGATATCGGCCATTATTCGCCTCCCAGATGGCTGGTGTCACCCAAACGAGCGACAACTTTGGTCTTGATCGGCAGCTTCATGGCTGCACGCTCGAAAGCTTCGGCCGCCAAAGGCCCGGCCACGCCATCGAGTTCGAACAGGATACGGCCCGGCTTGACGCGCGCCGACCAGTATTCAACCGAACCCTTGCCCTTACCCTGACGGACTTCGGCAGGCTTCTTGGATACGGGCAGATCGGGGAACACGCGGATCCACAAGCGGCCCTGACGGCGGATATGGCGCGTGATCGCGCGGCGGGCCGCCTCGATCTGGCGCGCGGTGATACGCTCGGGCTCAAGCGCCTTGAGGCCATAGGAGCCGAAGTTCAAGGTCGTGCCACCCTTGGCGTCGCCCTTGATCCGGCCCTTGAAAGCCTTGCGATACTTGGTTTTCTTCGGTTGCAACATGGGTCGTTACCTTTAGCGAGCCGGACGGACGCCGGAAGTCTGCGCTTCCATCATCAGGCGATCCTGTGCGGTCGGATCGTGTGCGAGAATCTCGCCCTTGAAGATCCAGCACTTGATCCCGATGATGCCATAAGCGGTCAGCGCTTCGGCTTCGGCATAATCAATATTGGCGCGCAGCGTGTGCAGCGGCACGCGGCCTTCGCGGTACCATTCCACGCGGGCGATTTCCGCACCACCCAGACGGCCGCCGCACACGATCTTGATGCCTTCAGCACCCAGACGCAGCGCCGATTGCACCGCGCGCTTCATCGCGCGGCGGAACGCCACGCGGCGCACCAGCTGATCGGCAATACCTTGCGCCACGAGCTTGGCATCGATTTCCGGCTTGCGGATTTCCACGATGTTCAGCTTCACGTCGCTCTTGGTCATGGTGGCAAGCTTGGACCGCAGCTTTTCGATGTCTGCGCCCTTCTTGCCGATGATCACGCCCGGACGCGCCGCGTAGATCGAGACGCGGCACAGCTTGGCCGGACGCTCGATCACCACCTTGGAAATGGCTGCCTGCGGCAGGTTTTCCATGATGTACTTGCGGATCGCGAGGTCTTCCTTGAGCAGGCCCGCATAGTCACGCCCTTCAGCGTACCAGCGGCTGTCCCAGGTGCGGTTGATCTGCAGGCGCAGACCGATCGGATTGCTCTTCTGGCCCATCTTACGCCTCCTCTGCTTCGCGAACGACGATCCGCAGACGCGAGAACGGCTTGAGGATCCGGGTCGACTTGCCGCGGCCACGGGTATGGAACCGCTTCATCGTGATCGACTTGCCCACCGAAGCTTCCGCGACGATCAGCGAGTCCACATCAAGATTGTGGTTGTTCTCGGCATTGGCGATAGCGCTGGCGAGCACCTTGCTCGCATCGCGCGCCATGGCCTTCTTCGAGAAAGCGAGAATGTTCAGCGCTTCCTCGGCCTTCTTGCCACGAATCAGCGCAGCCACGAGGTTAAGCTTCTGCGCCGAACCACGAATGGTGGTGCCGACGGCCAGCGCCTCGTTATCGCCCACGCGGCGGGGTGCTTTTGCCTTGCTCATCAGCGCTTGCCCTTCTTGTCAGCAGCGTGGCCCGGGAAGGTGCGCGTCGGCGCAAATTCGCCAAGCTTGTGCCCGACCATTTCTTCCGAGACCGAAACCGGGATAAACTTGTGCCCGTTGTAAACGTTGAAGGTGAGCCCGACGAACTGCGGCAGGATGGTCGAACGGCGCGACCAGGTCTTGATCGGCTTGGGGTTGTTCGTGTCCTGCGCGACTTCGGCCTTCTTGAGCAGGCTCAGCTCGACAAACGGACCTTTCCAGACGGAACGTGCCATCGTCTCTTACCTCTTCTTCTTCGCGTGACGCGACCGGATGATCATCTTGTCCGTCTGCTTGTTGTGACGGGTGCGCGCACCCTTGGTCGGCTTGCCCCACGGGGTCACCGGGTGGCGACCGCCCGAGGTGCGGCCTTCACCACCACCATGGGGGTGATCGACCGGGTTCTTCGCAACGCCGCGGGTCAGCGGACGCTTGCCCATCCAGCGCGAACGGCCGGCCTTGGCAAAGTTCTGGTTGGCGTTGTCGGGGTTCGACACCGCACCCACCGTGCCCATGCAATCAGCGCGCAGGTAGCGCTGCTCGCCCGAGTTGAGGCGCACGATCACCAGCGTGCGATCACGGCCGACGACCTGCACATAGGTGCCGGCCGAACGAGCGATCTGACCGCCCTTGCCCGGCTTCATCTCGACATTGTGGCAGATCGTGCCGACCGGCATCTGGCCAAGCAGCATGGCGTTGCCCGGCTTGGTGTCGGTCTTTTCGCCAGCCACCACCACGTCACCCACAGCCAGACGCTGCGGCGCGATGATATAGGCCTGCTCGCCGTCCTCATACTTGATGAGCGCGATGAAAGCCGTGCGGTTCGGATCATATTCCAGACGCTCGACAGTGGCCGGCATGTCCCACTTGCGACGCTTGAAGTCGATGAAGCGGTACTTCTGCTTGTGACCACCGGCGATGCCGCGCGAGGTGACATGGCCCTTGTTGTTGCGGCCACCGGTCTTGCGCTTGCCTTCGGTAAGCGCCTTGACCGGCTTGCCCTTCCACAGGGCGGTCTTGTCGACCAGGATCAGACCGCGGCGCGCGGGACTGGTCGGCTTGTAATTCTTGAGTGCCATTGTTCGTGTCCTGTCCCTTGGCCTCAGATACCGCTCGTGATGTCGATCATTTCGCCCTCGGCAAGGGTGACGATCGCCTTCTTCACGTCGCTGCGCTTGTAGGGCTTGCCCTTCCAGCGCTTGGTCTTGCCCTTCATCACCAGGGTGTTCACGGCGACGACCTTCTTGTCGTAGATCGCCTCGATCGCCTCCTTGATCTGCGGCTTGGTCGCATCGTTCGCAACCTTGAAGACCACCGCATTCTGTTCCGACGCCAGCGTCGACTTCTCGGTGATGTGCGGAGCGATGATCACGTCGTAGTGACGCGCATCGATGTTTGCCTTCTTAGCCATTGAAGCGCGCCTCCAGCTTTTCGACCGCGGCCTTGGTCAAAACCAGCGTGTCGTGGTTGAGGATGTCATAGACATTGGCACCGATGGCGGGCAGCACGTTGACGCCCGGAAGGTTGCCGGCCGCCTTCCGGAAGCCCGCATCCACCGCATCGCCATCGATCACCAGCACCTTGCCGGTGAAACCATTGTTCGCAAGGTGACCCTTCAGGACCTTGGTCTTGGCATCAGCCAGTTCGAGGCTGTCGACGACAACGAGGCCATCCTTCGCCTTTGAAGAAAGCGCCATCTTGAGGCCAAGCGCGCGGATCTTCTTGTTGAGGCCGGGATCAAAGTCACGCTTGCGCGCACCATGAGCCTTGCCGCCACCGATGAAGATCGGCGCTGCACGATCGCCGTGACGGGCCGTGCCGCCACCCTTCTGGCGGCCGAACTTCTTGCCGGTGCGGGCCACATCCGACCGCTCACGCGTCGGACGGGCGGTGCCGCGGCGCTTTTCAAGCTGCCAGGTCACCACGCGGTGGAGGATGTCGGCGCGCGGCTCGATGCCGAACACGTCATCCGACAGCTCGATATCACCCGACGCCTTGCCGTCGATTTTCTGAACCTTCACTTTCATGGCTCAGCCTTCCTTGTTTTCTTCAGCCGCCGGAGCGTCGGTTTCGACCGCTTCGGTCGCCACGACTTCCTCAGCCGCCACTTCGGCCACGGAAGGGGTCTCATCTGCTTGCGGCGCCTTCTTCTCGATCACGGCGCCGGGGAACGGCACGCCTTCGGGAAGCGGCAGCTTGACGGCATCGCGCACGAGCAGCCAGCCATTCTTCGAGCCGGGCACCGAACCCTTGACGAACAGCAGGCCGCGCTCGGCATCGGTGCGGACGATTTCGAGATTCTGCTGGGTGCGCTGGCGATCGCCCATGTGGCCGGCCATCTTCTTGCCCTTGAACACGCGGCCCGGATCCTGGCGGTTACCGGTCGAACCATGCGCACGGTGCGAGATCGACACGCCGTGGGTGGCGCGCATACCGCCGAAGCCCCAGCGCTTCATGGCCCCTGCAAAGCCCTTGCCCTGCGTGTGACCAGTGATGTCGACCTTCTGGCCAGCAACGAAATGCTCGGCACTGATGGTCGCGCCCACTGGCACGAGCGCCTCTTCGCTGGCGACGCGGAATTCGGCGACCTGCTTCTTGAGGCCGACACCAGCCTTGGCGAAATGCTCGCGCTGCGGCTTGGCAACATTCTTCTGCTTGGCTTCGCCCGCGCCAAGCTGGACAGCATAATAGCCATCGCGCTCCTCGGTGCGGTGCGAGACCACCTGGCAATCTTCCAGGGCGAGCACGGTCACAGGCACGTGCCGACCGTCCTCCTGGAAGAGGCGGGTCATCCCAACCTTCTTTGCGATCACGCCGGTGCGCATCGTCTTGAACTCCTCAACAGAGGCACCCACGGCCCATCCGCAGGTGCTTGGACGGCCATGTTGCCGGGCAACACAGCCGCAACTCAGCCCGAATTGTCATGCATCGCCCCGTCCGGGCTGAATGCTCACCAATGGCAGGATTGCCGTGGGAGCAAGACGGGGGACGCAGCCCGGAAGATGCCTCCGGCGGTATCCACCCTATCGCGTGTTAAGGCAGTTCTTGCCTCTTACGATAGAGGCCCCCTCACCTGCGTGCGGGGGCATTTCGACTGGCCTCAGGCCAGCTTGATCTCGACGTTAACGCCGGCAGCCAGATCGAGCTTCATCAGCGCGTCAACGGTCTGGGCGTTGGGCTGCACGATATCGAGCAGCCGCTTGTAGGTGCGCACCTCGAACTGCTCGCGCGACTTCTTGTCGATGTGCGGGCCGCGGTTCACGGTGAACTTCTCGATACGCGTCGGCAGGGGAATGGGGCCACGAATAAGCGCGCCGGTGCGGCGGGCCGTATCAGCGATCTCGCCAGTTGCCTGGTCAAGCACGCGGTGATCAAACGCCTTGAGGCGAATACGGATATTCTGAGCTTCCATGTCCTACTACCGATGCGAAAGAGCCAAGGATTGGCTGGCAAAGCCAGCCCACCCCAAACAATAAAGGCCTGACCCCGCTCAATCCGGTTTCCCGAAGCGGGCGGCCTTTCACGTGATTTCGTTGCATCCGAGACGAATCTCGTTTGCGGATGCGCGCCTATACGGAGCGTGTTGGATTCTGGCAAGAGCGTTTCGCAAGGAAATTGCGTGGGCCTGATATGACCAGCCCGCCCCCGCGCCCCGCAAACAGAAAACCCGGCTCCACGGGGGAGCCGGGTCTCCTGATTTTTCAGAACGCCCCCTTGCGGGAGCAGCCCGATTACTTGGTGATCTTGGCAACGACGCCCGAACCCACGGTGCGGCCGCCTTCGCGGATCGCGAAGCGCAGGCCTTCGTCCATGGCGATCGGAGCGATCAGGCGGACGCCGATCGACACGTTGTCGCCCGGCATCACCATTTCGGTGCCTTCGGGAAGGATCACTTCGCCGGTCACGTCGGTGGTGCGGAAGTAGAACTGCGGACGATAGTTGGCAAAGAACGGGGTGTGGCGGCCGCCTTCATCCTTCGAGAGCACGTAGACTTCGGCTTCGAACTCGGTGTGCGGCTTGACCGAACCGGGCTTGCAGAGCACCTGGCCGCGCTCGACTTCGTCGCGCGCTACGCCGCGGATCAGCGCACCGATGTTGTCGCCAGCTTCGCCGCGATCGAGCAGCTTGCGGAACATTTCCACGCCGGTGACAGTGGTCTTGCGGGTGTCCCTGATGCCGACGATTTCCACTTCGTCGCCCACGTTCACAACACCGGTTTCGACGCGGCCAGTGACCACGGTGCCGCGACCCGAGATCGAGAACACGTCTTCGATCGGCATCAGGAAGTCCTTGTCGATCGGACGCTCGGGCTGCGGGATGTACTGGTCAACCGCTTCGATCAGCTTGAGGATCGAGTCCTTGCCGATGTGGTCATCGCGACCTTCGAGGGCGGCAAGAGCCGAACCCTTGATGATCGGAATATTGTCGCCGTCAAAGTCATACGAGGAGAGCAGCTCGCGCACTTCGAGTTCAACGAGCTCGAGGATTTCCTCGTCGTCAACCTGATCGACCTTGTTCATGTAGACGACCAGCGCCGGCACCCCGACCTGGCGGGCGAGCAGAATGTGCTCGCGGGTCTGCGGCATCGGGCCATCAGCAGCGTTCACCACCAGGATCGCGCCGTCCATCTGGGCCGCACCGGTGATCATGTTCTTCACATAGTCAGCGTGGCCCGGGCAATCGACGTGGGCATAGTGACGCGCGCCGCTCTCATACTCGACGTGAGCGGTCGAGATGGTGATGCCGCGCTCGCGCTCTTCCGGCGCCTTGTCGATGTTGGCGAAGTCAACGGCGTTGCCGCCGAAGGTTTCAGCCATCACCTTGGTGATCGCGGCGGTCAGAGTGGTCTTGCCATGGTCAACGTGACCGATGGTGCCGATGTTGCAGTGCGGCTTGTTCCGCTGGAATTTTTCCTTGGCCATTTCTCGATATACCTTCTTGAGTAAGATGATTGCTTTCGCGATTTCGCGCGGCGGTTGGGCGGGCGCCCGCTGAATCAGGCGCCGCCCCTAGACGGATCGCTCGCCTTAGGCAAGTTTCTCCTTGACCTCGGCTGCGACATTCGCCGGAACCTCGTCGTAGTGGGAGAACTGCATCGTGTACTGCGCGCGACCTTGCGTGAACGAGCGCAGTTCATTGACATAGCCGAACATGTTGGCGAGCGGGACATGGGCCTCCACCGCCTGGGCATTGCCGCGGGTATCGGTGCCCTGGATCTGGCCACGCCGGCTGTTGAGATCGCCAATGACATCGCCCAGATAATCATCGGGCGTCACCACTTCGACCTTCATGATCGGCTCGAGCAGCTTGATCCCGGCCTTCTGCGCCACTTCACGCATCGCGCCGCGACCGGCGATTTCGAACGCGATCGCGCTCGAGTCGACATCGTGGTATGCACCATCAACCAGGCGGACGGTGAAATCGATGATCGGGAAGCCCACAAGGTAGCCGCTTTCGGCCTGTTCGCGGAAACCCTTTTCGATAGCCGGGATATATTCACGGGGAATATTGCCGCCCTTGATCTCGTCCTGGAAGATGATGCCCTGGCCGCGCTCGCCCGGAGTGACAACAACCTTGACCCGGCCAAACTGGCCCGAACCGCCCGACTGCTTCTTGTGGGTGTAATCGACTTCGACTTCGCGGGCGAGGTATTCGCGGTAAGCCACTTGCGGCGCACCGACATTGGCCTCGACCTTGAATTCGCGGCGCATCCGGTCGACGATGATGTCGAGGTGAAGTTCGCCCATGCCCTTGATGATCGTCTGGCCCGATTCGTGATCGGTCGAGACGCGGAAGCTGGGATCTTCCTGCGCCAGACGATTGAGCGCGATGCCCATCTTTTCCTGGTCAGCCTTGGTCTTGGGCTCCACGCTGAGCTCGATCACCGGCTCGGGGAATTCCATGCGCTCAAGGATGATCGGGTTGGCCGGATCGCACAGGGTGTCGCCGGTGGTGGTATCCTTCATGCCTGCGAGCGCCACGATGTCGCCGGCAAAGGCTTCATCAATGTCCTCGCGGTTGTTGGAATGCATCAGCAGCATGCGGCCGATCTTTTCCTTCTTGTCCTTCACCGAATTGAGCACCTGACCCTTGGTCAGCTTGCCCGAATAGATGCGGGTGAAGGTGAGCGAACCCACAAAGGGATCGTTCATGATCTTGAACGCCAGCGCCGCAAAGGGCGCATCGTCGCTCGAAGGACGCTCGGCTTCTTCGTCGCTGTCGGGCAGCACGCCCTTGATCGGCGGCACGTCAAGCGGCGACGGCATGTAATCGACCACGGCATCGAGCAGCGGCTGCACGCCCTTGTTCTTGAACGCCGAGCCGCACACCACCGGCACGAAAGCACGCGCCATGGTGCCCTTGCGGATGAGACGCTTGAGCGTCGCTGCATCCGGCTCATTGCCTTCAAGATAGGCTTCCATGATCTCGTCGTCCTGCTCGACGGCGGTCTCGATCAGCTTTTCGCGATATTCGGCAGCCTTGTCAGCGAGATCATCGGGGATAGGCACGAATTCATACTTGGCGCCGAGGCTTTCATCCTTCCAGATGATGCCACGGTTGTTCACGAGATCGACCACGCCCTGCAACTGGCTTTCCGCGCCGATCGGCAGATACAGCACCAGCGGCACCGCGCCGAGGCGATCGATGATCGACTGCACGCAGTAGTAGAAATCCGCGCCGGTGCGGTCGAGCTTGTTGATGAAGCACATCCGCGGCACGCCATACTTGTCAGCCTGGCGCCACACGGTTTCCGATTGCGGCTCCACACCCGCCACACCATCGAACACCGCCACCGCGCCGTCGAGCACGCGCAGGCTGCGCTCGACTTCGATGGTGAAGTCGACGTGGCCGGGGGTATCAATGATGTTGATGCGGTGCTTTGGCATGTTCGCGCGCAGCGCTTCGGGATCGCTCATCGGGTCCATCGTGGGATCCTCGGCGGTCCAGAAAGTGGTCGTCGCAGCCGAGGTGATGGTGATGCCGCGCTCCTGCTCCTGTTCCATCCAGTCCATCGTCGCAGCGCCATCATGCACTTCGCCGATCTTGTAGGACTTGCCGGTGTAATACAGAATGCGCTCGGTCGTGGTGGTCTTGCCGGCATCAATGTGCGCCATGATGCCGATATTGCGATAACGCTCCAGCGGATACTCGCGGGCCATAGTGGTTTCCTTAAGAAGGTCTTGCGGGGGCCGCCGGTCGAGCGGATTGCCCCCCATATAGTGACGATTGTGACAGCCGGAAGACGCCGCCTCCGGCTCGCCCACAATCCTTACCAGCGGTAGTGCGAGAAGGCGCGGTTGGCATCCGCCATGCGGTGGGTGTCTTCGCGCTTCTTGACAGCATTGCCGCGGTTATTGGCGGCATCCATCAACTCACCCGAAAGGCGCGCAGCCATGGTGGTTTCCGGACGCCCGCGCGCCGCGTTGATCAGCCAGCGGATGGCGAGGGCCTGGGCACGCTCGGGGCGCACTTCGACCGGCACCTGGTAGGTCGCCCCGCCCACGCGGCGGCTGCGGACCTCGACCTGCGGCTTCACATTGTTGAGCGCATCGTGGAACAGCTGGAGCGGATCAGCCTTGGCCTTGGCCTCCACCGTGGCAAGCGCGCCATAGACGATCTTTTCAGCAACTGCCTTTTTGCCGTCGAGCATGAGGTTGTTCATGAACTTCGACAGGATTTGATCACCATACTGGGGATCGGGAAGAATGACCCGCTTTTCGGGGCGACGACGACGTGACATTTCGTTTAACTCCTTCGGAGTGCGGCGAACCCTCCGGTTCGCCTTGCGGCTCCGGCCCGCTCCCCCTCCCGGCCACCCAAATGCTACCTCGACAGGGTAGCCGGGAGGGGGAGCGGTCCTGCGCCGGACCTGCGTTGAACCTTACTTCGGACGCTTGGCGCCGTACTTCGAACGCGACTGCTTGCGGTCTTTCACGCCCTGCGTGTCGAGCACGCCGCGCAGCACGTGATAGCGCACGCCGGGAAGGTCGCGCACACGCCCGCCGCGGATCAGCACAACGCTGTGTTCCTGCAGGTTGTGGCCTTCGCCCGGGATATAGCTGATGACTTCGCGCTGGTTGGTCAGGCGAACCTTGGCCACTTTGCGCAGCGCCGAGTTCGGCTTCTTCGGGGTCGTCGTATAGACGCGGGTGCAAACGCCGCGCTTCTGCGGGTTCTGCTCCATCGCAGGGACCTTGCTCTTGGCCTTCTGCGGCGTGCGGCCCTTGCGGACCAGCTGGTTGATCGTCGGCATTAAGTTCTCACTTCGCGTTTGTTTCTGATCAGGCGACGTGCCCGATCAGGATCGCCCCTTTCCGGGCGGAAAACCGGTGCCCACTTTTCCTGAAGGGGCGACGTGGTTGGACTTGCCAGCGGTGAAGAGGAAACGAATCGCGATCAGGCCAGCGCAGCGCAGAACCGCCGCCACCAGCATCAAGCGCGAGCCGAAAACGCTCCACCCGCCTGAAAAGACCGGGTTACTTTGACGGCTGCCCCAGCTTGAAGGACGCACCGCCAATGTTCAGCTCAATCGGGATATCCCGAAAAGATGCGCGCCCATAAGCGCAAAGGGTCTGGCGGTCAAGCGCCGCCTTTTTCCGATGAAGCCTCAGGCGCTCATCAGAAACGCCACGAGCGCGCGGACCTTGCGGCTCCTCCATTGCGGCGGCGCAGCAAGCAGCCAATAGCCGCGGCGCGCTGGCTCGGGCGCGCCAAGGGCTATCAGCTGGCCTGAGGCGAGCGCGCGCTCTGCCAGCGCCAGCGGCACCACGCTGCGCCCCATCCCGGCGAGCGCCGAGGCGAGCGCCTGCCCCGGGCTTGCCGCTGAAATCGCAGGCTTGGCCCCTTCGGGCAAGGCCGCCCCCGGCCAGCCGATCCACGCCTCGCTTGCGCCCGGTGCCGCGATTGTCACCCGCAGCGGCGGCGTGAGCGCGATCCCCTCAAGATCGCCCGGCCCTTCGGCAAGGCGCACCGCCAGATCGAGGTTCGCCTCGGTGAAATCGGCATGTTCGTCGGCGGTGAGAATATATTGTACGCCGGGCGTTGCGGCCTGGAACCGGGCAAGCCGCTCCCCCAGCCACTCGGCGAAGAATTCACGCGGACAGGCGATCGTGTAACGATCGGAAGCCTGCCCCGCCTGCATCGCGGCAACGCTCTCCTCAAAGCGCAGGAACCCTTCGCGCAGGGGATCAAGTCCGGCCGCACCCTCAGGCGTAAGCTCCAGCCCCTTGGGCGTGCGGCGAAACAGCACGACGCCAAGCACATCCTCGAGCGCACGGATCTGCTGGCCGACGGCGGCAGGCGTGACGGCAAGCTCGTCCGCGGCGCGGGTGAACGACAAGTGACGCGCCGCGGCATCGAACACGCGCAGGGCGTTCAAGGGGAGATGGGTACGCTTCACGACTGCCCCGTTAGGCGCGTGGCGGCCTCAGGACAAGGCCAGCCTAGCGCTGCGGGCGGCCGTCCGCGGTTTCGGGCGCGGCCAAGGGAAAGAACGGGATCCGCACCTCGAAGGGCGAACCATCCGCCCGTTCAAAGGTGTAAAAGCCCTCCATCGAGCCGAACGGCGTGCCCAGCGGGCAGCCCGAGACATAATCATGGCTCTGCCCCGGCGTCAGCAGCGGCTGTTCGCCCACCACGCCTTCGCCATCGACATGATTGACCATGCCGCGCCCGTCGGTGATGCGCCAGTGCCGGGTGCGCAGCTTCAAGGCTTCGTGGCTGCCGTTCTCGATGCGGATATGATAGACCCAGAACCACTTGCCCGCCTCGGGATGCGATTGCTCCGGCAGGAAGTTGACAGCGACCCTCACGGTAACCCCGTCGGTCGTGGCGGCGTGCTGGAAGAGTTCTTTCATATCGTTCCCCAAGGTAACAGGTCTGCGCGCCTCCACAAGTGGACAAACGCGGTTTTGCACCTCGGTATCCCGCATGGCATGCTTATTAAGACCAGGGGCTGACGAGACACGGCACGGCAGGGGCAAGAGATGATACCAGCGCAGGAGAGGATCGGATCAAGCCTGACGCGGCGCGAGACGCTGGCGGGGCTGGCGGCGGCGGGCATGGCGGCGGTGGCCACGGGCTGCGTCAGCACCGCAAATGCCAGTCACGCCATGCCGGTTGACCCGGCGGCCGATGCCTTGCCCGATCTGGTCGATCTGGTGCGCTTCGACCAGCGCCTGAGGCTCGATATCCGTTATGCCACGCCAGCCAATTTCATGGGGCAGGTGCTCTACCCGGTGGCGAAAGCGGTCGCCCAGCGCCCGGTGGCCGAGGCCTTGTCAAAGGTGCAGACGCGGGCTGAGGCAGCGGGCCTTGGGTTGCTGATCTTCGATGCCTATCGCCCCTGGCGCATCACCAAGGCAATGTGGGACCAGACCCCGCCGGCACGCCGCGAATTTGTCGCCAATCCGGCGATCGGCTCACGCCACAACCGCGGATGCTCGATCGACCTCTCGCTGCACAAGGATGGCGTGGAGGTGGTGATGCCGAGCCCCTATGACGATTTCACGCCTGCCGCCTATCGCGCGAACATGGCCGCTCCTCCCGAGGCCCTCGCTGCAAGCCGCATGCTGGAGGAATGGATGGTCGCCGAGGGCTTTATCCCGCTCGCCAATGAATGGTGGCACTATGACTGGGCCGAGTGGCGGCGTTACCCGATCATGGATATACCGCTGGAGGATGTCGTCGCCGGGTGAGCATACCGCGACAGCCGCAGCAAAAAGCCCGCTCTGGGCCCGATCTGGCCTTCAGAACCGCCCGAGCCGTTCTCAGCCCTTACCCCAATCTTGCATGCCGCGATCAGGGAGTGCTGGCGAGGGCGGCATCCTTGCTCGCGCTTGCCTCAAATTGCTGGCGTGTCTCATCAGCAAGATCGAACCAGTTCGATACCGTCACCCACTCATTATAGACGCGGCGGCCATTCTGGTCGTGCAAGCGGATGCGAAGATGAGGCACGGATTTCAATGCAGCCTCGCCAAATCCATGGTTCTTCGGGCTTTCCTCGATCAGTTTGCAATCGCGGACGCGGTCGCGCCGGACTGCAAGGCAGCGCAGCACGCCGACCCCTTCGATCCCTGCCTTGACCGCTGCGGGCGGATAGAACTCGCGGCCCTTGGAAAAATCCATGCTCGGCGCCCAGGAGGCAACATAGATGATGCGCTGCTGGCCTGCGGCCAGCGCTCCCGCACCATCCGCCGATCCGGCACCGCTTCCGCTCCCCTTGCCGAGACGCGCTTCCTCGCCACCGGCGCCGCTTGCCTGCCTTGCGAACTGCGCCTGAAAGCTTTGTGCATCCCTGCTGGCCGTTGAGGCCAAAGCTTCATTGGCAACCGACGCCTTGGGCAGCGCGAGCGGCGCGGTGCGGATCGTCTCCATCGCAACCGGCAAGGCGGAGATCGGCGCAATCGTGACCGGCGCTGTCGCTTGCGCCGTTTCGCGGGGGCTGCCCTGCGAGCCTGCTGCGACGCCATCGGCCTCGTCAAGCGGTTCGGGCGGGATCGGCCGGGCCAGTTCGATTGCGGTGAGAACCAACCTTTCGCCGGTGGTTTGCGAATCACGAAACGGGCCGAGAGATGCCAGAAAAATCAGGCTGAAGATGCCAGCGGTAAGCAGGCAGGAAAGCGTGAGAGCAACCCGCTTTTCACCGGGCGAATTGGCAGATTGGCGCGCCCATGATCGCGACGGCGGCCTTCCCCCGACCGCTGGGGTGATACGCCTTGGCTCGGGTGTCGGCATCGGCCCTCCGTGTTGCCGCACTCCACCGGCCGTCATGGCACAAGGTCGGACCGGTCCAGCGGATGAGGCCGGGCAAACTTGGAAAATCAGAGCTGTATTCTTGATTAACCGGACTTTTCGGCTCTCCGGAATAGCGCGGAGCCGGATTATCGCTCGGCAAGCAATTCCGCGATCTGGCCGAGCCGCTCCTTGCCGAAGAACATCTCGTCGCCGTGCCCCGCGCGGCACACCCACATGGTCGGGATGCCGAAAGCGCCGCGTTCCACCACCGCGCTGGTCGCCGCTGTCAGTCCCTGCTTGATTTCATCGCTCTGTGCCGCCGCCAACAGCGCTGCCGGATCGAAGCCTGCGCCTTGCAGCACCGCACCGATCGCTTGCGGGTCGCTGATATCCAGACCCTCCTCCCAGATCGCGGGCAGCAACGCCTCGGCCAAAGCGACGCCGCGCGCTTCCGCGCATGCGGCATAGAGCATCCGCTGCAAGAGAATGGAGTTGAACGGAAACTGCGGATGCATCCGGTATTTCGTCAGGCCATGCTTGGCGATGAACCGCTCCATCTCGAGCATGGCATAGGCGTTCTTGCCCTTCACCTCGGCATCACGGATCATCGGCGGCGCATTGCCGGTGAGCTTGTGCATCCCGGCGAGGAACACCGGCAGCAAGACCAGTTCAGCGCCAGCCCTGGCCACCAGATCGCGCAAGGGTGCGAACACCAGATAGGCGTTGGGCGAGACGAAATCGAACACCAGTTCTACGCGCGCTGTCATGTCGGCTGCTCCCTAAATGCCCGCTTTGCCAAGTGCCTGATCCATGTCCTCGATGATATCGGCAATATCCTCAAGCCCCACATTGATCCGCAAGAGGCCTTCGGTCACGCCCATTTCGGCGCGGGCCTCATCGCTCATGTTGGCATGGGTGGTCGAGGCCGGGTGGCACATCAGCGAGCGCGCATCGCCGATATTGTTCGAAATATCGATGAGTTCGAGCGCATCAAGGATCTGGAAGGCCTTGTCCCGCGTGCCGACATCAAAGGCGAAGATCGGACCGGTTGCGTCCATCTGCCGGAGCGCGAGGTCGTGGCGCGGGTGGCCTTTAAGGCCCGGATGCAGCATCCGCCCGCCGCCCGCCACAACGCGCGGTTCAAGAAATTCGCCCAGCATGACCGCATTGCGGCTCTGCTGATGGGCGCGCAAGGACAGCGTTTCCAGCCCCTTGTGCACCACCCATGCGTTGAACGCCGAAAGAATCGGCCCGGTGTTGCGCTGAAACGGCATCAGCACTTCATCGATCCACTGCTTTGACGCGCAGATCGCCCCTGCCAGCACCCGGCCCTGCCCATCCATCAGCTTGGTCGCGGAATAGGCGACCACATCCGCGCCGAACTCCATCGGGCGCTGCAAGGCAGGCGAGGCAAAGGCATTGTCCACCACCGTGGTGATGCCATGCGCGCGGGCGAGATCGCACACGTGCTGCAAGTCCACGATATCAAGCGTGGGGTTGGCAGGGGTCTCGAAGAAAAACACCTTCGTGTTTGGGCGGATCGCCGCTTCCCATGCGGCATCATCGGCGCTGTCGATCACGGTGGTCTCGATCCCGAAGCGGGGCAGCAGCTGATCGACCAGCCAGCGGCACGAACCAAACGCGGCGCGCGCGGCCACCACGTGATCGCCCGCCGAAAGCTGGCACAAGAGCGCCGCTGTCATCGCCGCCATGCCGCTCGCCTGTGCGCGGCAGGCTTCGGCGCCTTCGAGCAGCGCAATGCGTTCTTCCAGCATCGCGACAGTCGGGTTCTGAAGGCGCGAATAGGTCATGCCTTCCGCCTCGCCGGCAAACCTGTCGGCGACGATCTGGGCGCTGTCATAGGTGTAGCCCGAAGAGAGGAAGATCGCCTCGCTCGTCTCGCCATGTTCGCTGCGCCAGGTGCCGCCGCGCACGGCCTGGGTTGCGGGGCGCCATTTCTGGGTCTGGGCGCGGTTCATTCCGGTGGTCTTCTTCATGGGGCCCAGCGATTAGGCGCGGTTTCATTCCCCCGCAAGTTTTGCTGCACATCCGAGGCCGGAGCGGCTATGGCAGCGGGCAGATGCGCCAACGGAGCACCGCTTTCATGACCTTCACCCTTACCCCGCTCATCGCCATCGCGGTGGGGCGCTTCCTGATCGCCCCGCGCAGGCAGGCGCAGGACCCCTTCCTGCCGCTGTGGACGCATTTCGTGATGGCGACCACAGGCAGGGGCCGTCGCGCTCGGATGGCCCGCCGGTTGTGGTGCAAACAGGCCGCTGCCGCGCAAGGCTGATCCAGCATACCGATGACCGCCGCGCAGCCGCCTGCCCCGCTCGTGCATCCGCGCGATCCGATCTGGTGGTGCGTGCTGATCCCGCTGGCCTTCGGGATCGTGGCAGCCTGGCGCCTTGGCCTGCCTTCCAAGCCCTATTTCGATGAAGTGCATTACGTGCCCGCCGCGCGCGAGGTGCTGCGCTGGTGGCAAACGGGCACGGGCGGCTGGCTCAATCCCGAACACCCGCCGCTCGGCAAATATCTGATCGCGCTCGGCATGGGCCTCCTGGGCGATAATGCGGTGGGCTGGCGGATCATGCCGCTCATCGCAGCGATCCTTGCGCTGGGCGCGGCGATGCGCGCGCTGTGGCATGCCAGCGAAAACCGCTTTGCCGCTATCGCGTTCGGGGTGTTGCTGGCGAGCGGCTTTCCCCTGCTGGTCCATGCCCGGATCGCAATGCTCGATATTTTCATGGCAAGCTTTCTGATGGTGGCTGCCTGGCAATTTGCCGCCGCCATCCGCCAACCCGAGACGGGGCGCTGGCGGCTCGCCCTGACAGGCGTGATGCTGGGCTGCGCGATGGCTGCGAAATGGAATGCCATCCCGCTTGCCATGCTGCCGGGACTGGCATTTCTCGCCGCCCGCACTGCTGCCGGACGGCGCCGGTTGCTGCTCAGTCGCAGGGGCGCGCCGGTGCCGGGGATCACGCTCATCGAGGCTTTCGGCTGGCTGGGGCTAGTGCCGCTTGGCACCTATGCCCTGGCATTTCTGCCCGCCTATCACATGGGCTCCTTCCTGCGTCCCTCGCTGGTGAGCGAGCATGGGCTGATCGGCGCGCAGCTGGAAATGCTGCGCCTCCAGTCATCGGTGATCGAGCCGCACACCTACATGAGCCAATGGCCGCAATGGGTGCTCAACACGCGCGGCATCTGGTATCTGTATGAGTTCATCGATGGGGCCCAGCGCGGCGTGCTGCTGATCGGCAATCCGCTGACCATGCTGGCTGGCCTGCCTGCCTTGCTGTGGTGCGGCTGGCGCGGGGTTGCGGGCAAGGACTGGGCACGGCTCGCCTGCGTGATCGGCTATGCGGCAAGCCTTGGCCTGTGGGTGATCGCGCCCAAGCCAGTGCAGTTCTATTACCACTACATGATGCCAGGCACCTTTCTGCTTGCTGCCCTTGCATTGGCGCTGGCTGATCTGAGGCCCCACCCGCGCGCGGGGTGGATGGCGTGGGGCGTGCTTGCCGCATCGCTGGTGCTGTGCGCTGTCTTCCTGCCGATCCTGTCAGCCGCCCCGCTTGCCGGGCCGGGCAGCTTTGCCGACTGGATGTGGCTGGAGGGGTGGCGTTAAAATCGGCCCCAGACAAAGCGGCTGGAGAGCGCATAATTCCACACCGCCCCCACCACGATGCCCACCAGTGCGGCCAGCGCCCAGAACAGGCCGCGGCTTTCCAGAAAGCTCGCAATCGCCACATTGGCCAGCGCCCCGACCGAGCACGCCGCGCAAAAGCCCGCCCACCCGCGCAGCAGCGCGCCTGCACCCCTGAGCCGCTTGTCGCGGTAGGTCAGCCAGTTGTTGAGGAGGAAATTGAAACTCATCGCCGCCAGCACCGCAGCCGATTGCGCGAGGGCAAAGCCTTCGCCGCGCAGCGCAAGCAGGGCGCTCAGCACTGCAAAATGCACCATCACCCCGGCAGCGCCCACTGTGCCGAACAGGGCAAAGCGCGTCGGGATGATGCGGCCCAGCAGCTTGTCGTAAAGTCCGGCAAGGAAATCGAACAGCACAGCGCGATCAAGCTTGCTTTCCCCGGCGCGCCGTGCGGCGAAATTGAGCGGGAACTCCTGCACCCGCAGCGGCTCGTCAGCGGTTGCCAGCAGATCAAGCAGGATCTTGAAGCCAAACCCGGACAGGCGCGGTGCAAGCGCACGGGCGCGCGCGGCCTCCAGCATGAAATACCCGCTCATCGGATCGGAGAGCGTCACGCCGGTGAGCGCCCGCGCGGCACGGTTGGCAAGGTCAGACAGCCGCTCGCGCTCGGGCGCGGCCCATTGGGCGGTGCTGGCACCGGGCGCAAAGCGCGAGGCGACGCAGACCTCTGCCTCGCCCGCTTGCAGCACGCCGAGCATCGCCGGGAGCAGCGCCGGGTCATGCTGGTGATCGGCATCCATCACGGCAACAAAGGGCGCAGCGGTTGCACAGAACCCCTCGATCACCGCGCTGGCAAGGCCGCGCCGCCCAATGCGCTGGATCACCCGCACCCGGACATCTTCACGCGCCAGCGCGCGGGCTTCGTCGGCTGTGCCATCGCCGCTGTCGTCATCGACAATGATGACTTCCCACAAGGCCCTGCCCGCCAGCGCTGCCTCGATCCGCGCGATCAGCGGCGCCAGATTGCCGCGTTCGTTGAACGTCGGCAGGACAATCGCAAGCTCAAGCGCCGCCATGGCCGGTCACAGGCGCGCGCGCACTGCCTCGCCGATGGCCGCCGTGCCGTGGCTGCCGCCCAGATCGCCGCCGCGGATACCATCGGCCAGCGCGCGGGCAACCGCTGCCTCGATCCGCGCCGCCGCGGCCTCGAGCGAAAAGGAATGGCGCAGCATCATGGCCGCAGACAGGATCGTGGCCATCGGATTGGCCAGCCCCTTGCCCGCAATATCGGGCGCGCTGCCGTGGATCGGTTCATAGAGGCCAAAAGTGCCATGCGCGCTCTGGCGTGCGCCGAGCGAGGCGCTGGGAAGCAGGCCGATCGAGCCGACACAGGCGCTTGCAAGGTCTGAAAGGATATCGCCGAACAGGTTGCCCGTCACCATGATCCCGAAACGATCAGGGTGGCTGACGAGCTGCATCGCGGCGTTATCGACATACATGTGATCAAGCGCAACGCCGGGATATTCGGCCGCCACATCGACAATCACATCACGCCACAGCTGGCTGGTTTCGAGCACATTGGCCTTGTCCACGCTGGTGAGCGGCTTGCCCGCCGCCGCCGCCGCGCGGAAGGCGACATGGCCGATGCGGCGCACTTCGGGGGCGGAATAATTCATCGCGTCCCAGCCCTCGCGCTCGCCCTGATCGTTCAGGCGCTGGCCCTTGGCGCCGAAATAGACATCACCCGTCAGCTCGCGCACGATCAGCAGATCCATGGCAGCCGCAATCTCACCGCGCAGCGGCGAGAGATGTTCAAGCCCTGCAAAAACCTTCGCGGGACGCAGGTTGGCGAAAAGATCGAGCTCTTTGCGAAGCCCAAGGATCGCCTGTTCGGGACGCAGATGCCGCTCCAGATTGTCGCATTCAGGATCGCCCACCGCGCCGAACAGCACCGCGTCGGATGCGCGCGCAGCCTCGAGCGTTGCAGCCGGCAGCGGGTGGCCGTGGGCACGCCAGGCCGCCGCGCCAACATCGGCATAAGTCAGCTCAAGGCCCGGCAGGCCAAGCGCCTCGATCACCGCCACTGCCTCGGCAGTGACTTCAGGGCCAATCCCGTCACCGGGCAGAACCGCAATTTTCATGAGCCTGTGCCTCGCTTGCTTCCTTGGTGGGCGTGCTTGTGATGGCAAGGCGCGCTCACACCATCCGGGCAAGCCGCTCCATCAACTGGTCGCGCGCGGCCATAACATCGCGGCGCGCATCATCAAGCAGCGAGTTGGCAATCGGTGTTCGCAGGCCGCCAAGCGCGGCGATCAGGCTGGCGGTATCGCCCGAGGGACGAGGCCGCGCAGGGAGCCTCGCAGGGCCATAGCCCATCTCGGAAAGCAGCAGCACTTCATAGGCATAAAGCCCCGCCAGCCACCCGCGTGCAGAAGGGGCAAGGCCGATCGCCTCCAGCAGCGCATCGAGCGCCTCATATAGCGGCGGGAATGGCGCGCGTTCGGGCATGGCGGCAGCGGTAAGCGCGCAGACCCAGCCGATTGCCGCCGCGGGCACCGGCTCCGTCATCAGCGCAGCGCGGCTGCGCTCCAGTTCGATTTTCGCAAATGGCAGCTGGCCGGGGAAACGCGCCGCCAGATCCAGCGCAACGCGGTTGCCGGGGATCATCGCCGGGCGGAGCTGGCGTCCGCGTCCGCCCGCGACATAGCCTGCCACCAGACCAGCCTCCGCCGTCAACGCGCGGATGATCGCGCCGGTTTCGCCGTGTGGTCGGGCAGAAAGCAGAATGGCGGGCGCACGCAGATGCATGGCTGCGGTGCACGCCCCGGGCTGGGCTTACTTTTTCTTGGCGAGCGCCGCTTCAAGCTCGGCCACACGGGCTGCCAGCGCATCGGCCTGCTCACGCGCCTTTTGCGCCATGGCCTTGACCGTGTCGAACTCCTCACGGCTCACGAAATCGATGCCGCCCATACGTTCGCGCAGGCGTTCGCGCGCGGTTTCACGCGCTTCACGAGCCATGCCGGCCACTGTGCCAGCCGCGCTGTTGGCGAGTTTGACGAAGTCAGCGAGGATCGGGTTCTGGCTTTGCATAGCCGCTATGTGGCGATCGCGTCAGCGCTTGTCCAGAGGCGATGCACACTACAATTTGACGCGGCTTACCGCCCCGCTGGCGCCGACCGGCCCGCCATCGGGATTTGCGACGAGAAACTGGTAGTTGAGCGCGGTGGCAAAGCTCGCCCAGGCCAGGTAAGGCACCAGCAGCAGCGCAGCTGCCCTGCGGACCCGCCAGAACAGCACCATCACGATCAGCAGCGTGGCTACCGCATAGCCCAGCACCATCAGCCCGCCAACAATGTCCTGCATTCCGAAAAAGACGCTGGTCCATGCCAGATTGCCCACAAAATGCAGCACAAAGGCGATGATAGCAAAGCCACGGCCCGGCGCACCCCAGGCGCTTGCGACCAGCGCGAGCGCGAAGCCAATCATCACATAAAGCACCGACCACACGATCCCGAAGACGGCAGGCGGCGGATAGATCGCCGGTTTGACGAGGCCTTGGAACCAGGCCGTGTCAGGGCCAGCCACCTTGCCCGCGGCAAAGCCCAGCAAAAGGATCAGCGGCACCAGAAACAGCGACCATCGCAGCAGGCTCGCGCGCAGCTGCTCCTTGGATGCAAGCATATTCATATCGCTTCCCTTTCACTTTCGGCGATACATGAGCGCGCGGCACCGTGCCAAGCGAATGCGCGCAGCTGGACCGAAATAAGGCACTTTCCCCAGGTTTTTGCCACAATTTGCCCAGATCCGGCGAAAAGGAGGTGACGGCGCCACATTTTGTGCTAATTCCTGCCACATTCTTGCCGTGATTCGGAGCGCGGGTCGGCAGGATTAGTCTTTCGCGCTCGCAACAAACCGGATCCCTTGCGATCCGATTATGGGGAAATGCACCATGAAGAAGTTTTCTGCTCTGATCGCCGTTGCTGGTCTGGCCGTTGCCACCGTCGCTTGCTCGCCGAAGGCTGAAGAAGCTGCCACCGAAGCCGACACCATGGCCGTCGAAGAAGAAGCCACCACCGAAGAAGCTCCGGCTGAAGAAGCTGCTCCGGCCGCTGAAGGCGAAGCTGCTCCGGCCGCTGAAGGCGAAGCTGCTCCGGCCGCTGAAGCCACCCCGGCTCAGTAAGCCTTTCGGCTTGCCGTCCCGGCGCCAGTAGCCGGGATGCGGGAACACAAAGACCGGCAGCGCCTTCGGGCTGCTGCCGGTTTTTTGTTGGTTGCCGCCCGGATGCGCGCGGTCAGCCCGCAGCGCCAAACACCAAGGCAAGCCCGAGCCCGATTACCAAGAGCACCAAAATCACAATCAAGCCCTTGCTGTTCATCCGCTTTCCTCCTGCCAAGCGCCGCGCTGCGCGGCGATCAGAAATTCGACATTGCCCTGCGGCCCGGTGATCGGGCTGGTGGTGATGCCCTGAACCTTCCAGCCGGCATTTTCCAGCCAGTCTCGCACTTCATGGCACACGCGTTCGTGGAGATGCGGATCGCGCACCACCCCGCCCTTGCCCACTTCCTCGCGCCCGACTTCGAATTGCGGCTTGATGAGGGCGACCAGCTGGCATTGGGGCGCGGCCAGTTCGAGCGGACGTTCCAGCACCTTGGCGAGCGCAATGAAGCTCGCATCACACACCACCCAGTTGCACGGCCGGTCGATCAGCGCGGGCGTCAGGATGCGCGCGCTGGTCTGTTCGAGCACGGTGACACGCGGGTCTTCGCGCAGTTTCCAGGCAAGCTGGTTGGTGCCGCTGTCAACCGCAAAGACATGCGCCGCACCATGCGCCAGCAGCACATCGGTGAAGCCGCCGGTGGATGAACCAATGTCCATTGCCACAGCGCCCGCCGGATCAAGCCCGAAAGCCTTGAGCGCATGGGCCAGCTTGATCCCGCCGCGGCTCACCCAAGGATGATCGCGCCCGCGCACCTCAAGCGGAGCATCTGCGGCGATCTGGTGGCCCGGCTTGTCGATCTTGACCTCGCCTGCAAACACCAGCCCCGCCATCACCAGCGCCTGTGCGCGGGCACGGCTTTCCGCCAGCCCGCGCTCTGTGAGCAGCTGATCAACGCGGCGCTTTTTGGAAGAGGATGCGGATTTGGTCATGGACGGATGAGGCGATAGCGCGCATTGAAGCGGCATGAAAGCATCACACGTCAGGCCAGATTTACGGATCACCGCAGCGCTCGGGCCAATTGCCCTGCTGGCAGCCTGCGTTCCGGCGAGTGCCCCGCCGACACCGCTGCCCGCGCCGCAGCCAGCCCCCGCGCCTGCCCCGGCCCGCCCCGCGCCCCCAGCCCCGCCCGCCGCCAACTGGGCCGATGAACCGCAAACACCGGGCACCTGGCGCTATGGTGCACAAGGCGGCTATACCGAAGCGGCATTCATCGGCCCTGCCAATCAGGCCTTCGCCCGCCTGCGCTGCATGACGGCTAACCGGATGGTGGTGCTCTCCCTCCCCGAAAGCGGCGCCGCCCGTCCACGGGTCACGATCCGCAGCCACACCGCCACCCGCACGCTTGAGGGCCAGCCTGCCGGGCGCGAGACGCAGGTGCCGCTTGCCGCAAATGATTCGCTGCTGGATGCAATGGCCTTTGCCCGCGGACGCTTTGCCATCGAGGCCGAAGGGCTGCCGCCGCTTTATCTGCCATCATGGCCGGAAGTCGCACGGGTGATCGAGGATTGCCGGTGAGCCGCGAGAGGATAAGTCGCGCAACACCAGAACAATGATTGTGACTTGGGAAAAACTTTTTTCAAGTCTTGTCCTTGGTCGCGCAATGATTCACAACTGCCCCTGAGGCCAGCGGCGAACGCGGTTCTCGGCCCCCGGTGAAACGCGGGGTCTAGCTCACTAGCGCGAAAGGAGGTGATCCGATGTCTCATGGTTCAGTAGCGAGGTCGGTGAAGATCCCTACGGAGCATACTCGGTAATCAACCTTCTGAGTAAGGCACCGTGAGCGGCACTTCCGGCCGCTGACCATGTTGAGGGCAGCTTCCCGACGGGCGAAGCTGCCCTTTTCATTTTTGTTTTGCGAAGGCACATCCGCGCCTGCGGGCGGGCGGTCGCCCTTGCAGGCCTGTGATCTGATCATCCTCTCCCTGAGGCGAGGGGACCATTCAAGGCCTTGGCCGCAGGATGGTATAACGGGCAGGCTGCGCGGATGGCATAGTCATCTTGCCCTTCGACGCGCACGCGATTAGGCGGCTTGCCATGGACTTCACGCGCATCCCCCACCCTTCGCCCACGCCTGTCGAAACCCGCGCTGCGCTGATTGCGGATCCCGGCTTTGGCACGGTGTTTTCCGATCACATGGTGGTGATCGATTACGACGAGGCCAAGGGGGGCTGGCATCAGGCGAGCATCGGCCCGCGCGAGGCGATCCCGCTCGATCCGGCAGCGGCGGTGCTGCATTACGCGCAGGAAATCTTCGAGGGGATGAAGGCCTATCGCCATCCCGATGGCAGCCTCGCCCTGTTCCGGCCCGAGGCGAATGCGGCCCGGTTCAACGCCAGCGCGGATCGGCTTGCCATGCCTCACCTGCCGCCCGCGCTGTTCCTCGAAGCGGTGCGCCAGCTGCTTGCTGCCGACAAGGACTGGTATCCGGAGGTCGAAGGCGGCGCTTTGTACCTGCGCCCCTTCATGATCGCGACCGAGGCCTTCCTCGGCGTGCGCCCGGCGAGGCAGTACAAGTTCATCGTCATCGCCAGCCCGGCCGGCAATTATTTCAAATCGGGGGCCAAGGCCGTCAGCATCTGGATTTCGGACTATACCCGCGCCGCCCCCGGCGGCACCGGCGCTGCCAAATGCGGCGGGAACTATGCCGCCAGCCTCGTGCCGACCGGGCAAGCCTTTGCGAAAGGCCATGATCAGGTGCTGTTCCTTGATGCGGTCGAGCGCAAGTGGGTGGAAGAACTGGGCGGCATGAACCTGTTCTTCGTCTTTGATGATGGCCGGGTTATCACCCCGCCGCTCACCGGCACGATCCTGCCCGGCGTCACCCGTGACAGCCTCATGACCCTGCTCGCCGAGGAAGGCCTGGCCGTGGCGGAGGAAATGTATTCGATCGACCAGTGGCGCGCCGATGCTGCGAGCGGCAAGCTGGTCGAGGTCATGGCCTGCGGCACGGCCGCGGTGGTCACGGCCGTCGGCAAGGTGGCGGGCCATGATGGCGAATTCACGATTGGCGCTGGCGGCATCGGACAAACCACCGCCAAGCTGCGCGAAAAGCTCGTCGGCATTCAGACAGGCCTGGTGCCCGACACCCATGGCTGGGTGACACGCGCTTGATAGCGGTCGCCGCGCTCTACCAGTTCACCCGGTTCGATGATCCCGCTGCCCTGCGCGCGCCCCTGCTGGAGCGTTGCGAGGCGCATGGCATCAAGGGCACGCTGCTGCTCGCGCGCGAGGGGATCAACGGGACGATCGCGGGCGAGGCTGCGGGGCTTGAGATGGTGCTGGCGGCGATCCGCGCCCTGCCCGGCTGCGCTGATCTGGAGGTGAAATTCTCACAAGCCGCCGCCATGCCCTTTGGCCGGATGAAAGTGCGGCTGAAGCGCGAGATCGTCACCATGGGAGAGCCCGATATTGATCCGGCGCTGCTGGTGGGCCGCTATGTTGATCCGCACGATTGGAACGCCCTGATTGCTGATCCTGCAACCCTCGTGATCGACACCCGCAATGCTTACGAGGTGGCAATAGGAACATTTAGCGGAGCAATTGACCCCCAAACGCGGTCTTTTCGCGACTTTCCCGCGTGGTTCAGAAGCAACCGCGAGCAGATTCTGGCCGGAAAACGCCGCGTCGCGATGTTCTGCACGGGCGGCATCCGGTGCGAGAAATCAACCAGCTTTCTGCGCTCGGAAGGGATTGAAGATGTCTATCATCTCAAGGGCGGTATCCTCAAATATCTCGAAAAAGTGACGGAAGATCAGAGCCTTTGGCAGGGCGAATGCTTTGTGTTCGATGAGCGTGTGAGCCTTGGCCACGGCCTTGCGCCGGGCAACGCCACGATGTGCCGGGCTTGCGGACGCGCGGTCTTGCCGGGCGAGACCTGCGCGACGTGCAATGCGGCTGATGCGGCGTGAGCGCGCTGCCGATCCTCTATTCCTTCCGGCGCTGCCCCTATGCGATCCGCGCGCGCATGGCGCTGTGGAGCGCGGGCATTGCGGCGGAATTGCGCGAGGTGAAACTCGCCGCCAAGCCGCCCGAACTGATCGCCGCCAGCCCCAAGGCGACAGTCCCAGTGCTGGTGATACCCGGTGGCAAGGTAATCGAACAAAGCCTTGAAATTATGCGCTGGACCTTGGCGCAGCATGACCCCGAAGGCTGGCTGGCAGGCGATGATGCGGCGCTCATTGCCACCAATGACGGCTTCTTCAAGCACCATCTCGACCGCGCCAAATATCCTGATCGCTATAAGGCAGACGGCATCGACCACCGCGCCGCTGCGCTCGCTCTGCTGGAACCTCTCGAAGCGCGACTGGAACAGCACGCCCAGCTCTGCGGAGAGCACCGCAGCCTTACCGACATCGCGCTCTTCCCCTTCATCCGCCAGTTCGCCGCGATTGATCCCGCATGGTTCGCCGCCCACCCCCTCCCACGCCTTGCCGCCTGGCTCGAAGGTCACTGCGCCAGCGATCTGTTCGCTGCCGTAATGCCCAAGTTCGCGCCGTGGAAAGCGGGCGATCCGCCGATCATCTTCGGCCCCTGAAGCGTTTTCAGGCCAGGTGGGATCACCCGGCTTATCGAAAAACGCGGCAGACCAAAACATGAGCGCGGTTGGTGTCAGGCAACCAGAACGGAAACCGCGCTAGGCAAGCCCCTCGCGGAAGGCATCAATCAGCCAGCTTGCCGCAGGGCCGAGCCGCATATCGCGCCGCCACAGGGCTGACAGGCGATAGCGCGCACCGGGCTTTTCCGGCAGGTCCAGCTCCACCAGCCTGCCCGCCGCCAGATCGCTGGCAATCATGTGGCGCGGCATATTGCCCCAGCCCAGCCCTTCGATCAGCAGCGAATGCTTGGCGCCCAAGTCGCCCAGCCGCCATGTCGAGGGGCTGAGCACCGAGAACTCCTGCCCTTGCGTCAGCCGCGAACGATCGGTCAGCACCAGTTGCAGGTGCTGGCGGCTCTCCCCCGGCTCCACCCCGCCGCGCGCCAGCGGGTGCGAGGGCGCGGCGACCGGCACCAGATCAATCTCGCCGACCACCTGCCGCTCCAGCTCGGGGTGATCGGCAGTGACCGGCCCGCCGATGGCAAGCTGGGCTTCCTTGTCGATGAGACAGGCTGCCACCGCGCCCAGACCTTCGATATTGAGCGTGAGTGCGACAGTCGGGAACATCCGGCGAAATTCGCCCAGCACGCGCGCGGTGACCTCGCCCGGCACCATCACGTCGATGACAAGGCCAATGCTCGGCTCCTGCCCGGCATGGAGCGAGCGCGCCTTGGCCAGCAGCGAATCCACCGCGTCGGCAATCCCGCGCGCTTCGGCAAGCAGCCCCTCACCGGCAGCGGTGAGCACGGGCCGCCGCGAACCTTCGCGCGCAAACAGGCTGAGACCAAGCTGCGCTTCCAACTGCGCGATTCCATAGGACACCGCCGAAACCGCCCGGCCCATCGCCGCTGCCGCGCCGCCAAAGCTGCCGTGTTCGGCCACGGCGATGAATATCCGCAGCTGATCAAGAGTGGGTTCGCCGAGTTTCATCGCTGCTTTGTTCGGATTTCTTGAACATCTTGGCAAGTTTTATCGCAGTTTTCTGTCTGAACCTGAGCACCTATCTGGCGTGCAACACGCAATGAAGGAGACACGAGATGATCGAACTGCGTCCCTTTGAAACCCTTGGCGCGGCCAATCACGGCTGGCTTGATGCGCGCCATCATTTTTCGTTTGCCCAGTATCACGATCCGGCCCGCGTCCATTGGGGCGCGCTCAGGGTGTGGAATGATGATCGCATCGCGCCGGGCACCGGCTTTCCGACGCATCCCCATTCCGACATGGAAATCATCACCTATGTCCGGAAGGGCGCCATCACCCACCGCGACAGCATGGGCAATCAAGGCCGCACCGCGGCGGGCGATGTGCAGGTGATGAGCGCCGGGAGCGGCGTGCGCCATTCGGAATATAATCTCGAAGGCGAGGAGACCACCTTGTTCCAGATCTGGATCATCCCCGATGAACGCGGCGGCGAGCCGAGTTGGGGCGCGCGCCAGTTTCCCAAGGACAGCCGCAACGGTGCTTTCGTGCCGCTCGCAAGTGGGGTGGCAAATGATAATGACGCGCTCAAGATCCGCGCCGATGCCCGCGTGCTGGGCGCAACGATCAAGGCGGGCACAAGCGTGACTTACACGCCGCGTTCGCCTGATCGCCACCTCTACCTTGTCCCCGCCACAGGCAAGATCCGCATCGACGAGGTCGAAGCCAAGGCCCGCGATGGCGTTGCCATCACCCAGATGGCCGAGGTGACCATCACCGCGCTCGAAGACAGCGAAGTGGTGCTCGTCGACGCTGCCTGAACTTCCCCCCCAGGAGCCGGCCGCTCGCTCTCCCTCCCCGGCCGGCTCCCCCTTTGTTTATCGCCTTTCCACAGGAGCATGCCCATGAACAACATCCTCTATATCACCACCAGCATCAACGGCGCCGACGGCGTCTCGCGCGGGTTTGGCGACAAGCTGGCCCATGGCCTTGCCGCCAAGGCCGGCGCGCGCCTTACCACCCGCGATCTGGCTGCCAATGATCTGCCGTTCGTGAGCGCCGCGCGTTTTGGTGCAAACCTGACCCCGGCGGCTGACCGCACCGCCGAACAGGCACAACTTGCCGCCATTGCCGACACGCTCATCGCCGAGCTCCAGGCCGCCGACACCATCGTGATCGCCTCGCCGATCTACAATTTCGGCCCGCCTGCAACCCTCAAGGCCTGGGCCGATCTGGTGGCCCGCGCGGGCACCACCTTCCAATACACCGCCACTGGCCCGGAAGGCCTGCTGACCGGCAAGAAGGCCTATCTCGCGATTGCCTCGGGCGGCACCCCGGTGGGCGCGGATTTTGATTTCATGAGCCGCTGGCTCACCTTCTTCTTGGGCTTCCTCGGCATCAGCGATGTGACGATCATCGCCGCTGATGGCATCATGGGCCAAGGCGCGGAAGAAAAGATCGCGGCTGCCCATGCCAAGGTGGCCGAACTGATCGGCTGATCGCGACCCTCAAAATCTGGAGCGCACCAGCAGCGGCTTGAACAAGGTCGCGCTGGGGCGCACCACGATCACCGCCACGCCGACCATCGCCAGCGCGCCTCCGGCAAGCAGACGCCAGCCGATCGCGTCCCCTGTCAGCCATGCGCCCAATGCAATGGTGAGCAGCGGCGTCATCAGGGTGAGCGGCACCACCATATTGGCATCGTGGCGTTGAAGGATGCGATAGAACGCCGAATGCGCGCCCACGGATACGACAATCCCGGCAAACAGCGAACACAGCGCAACCGCGAGCGGATTGGCCTCGACAGCGGCGATCTGCCCGCTTTCGAAGATCACGGTCGCCGGAACCAGCGCCGCGAGCGAGACCACCGCCGCCCAGGCTTGCAGCCGCACGGCATCCAGCGTGATGGTTTTCACAAACACCGAGCCCAATGATCCCACCACCGCTGCGCCAAACACCAGCGCAAGGCCGGTGATGCTGCCCGTATCCTCGGGGCTCCCCATCGCCAGCAGCACGCCTGCCAGCGCCAGCAGCATCCCGATGCCGCGCCGCCAGCCTACCTTTTCCCCCAGAAACACCACCGCAAACAGCACTGCGAGCGGCGCGGAGGACAGATTGACAATCCCTGCCGCCGAAGGCGTTGCCGTTTTGAGCCCGGCAAACAGCAGCGCAAAACTGCCTCCGGAAATGGCAAAACCGATCAGCAGCACCCGCCCCAATGGCTTCGGGACAGGCCGCAACAAGGGAAACAGCACCACCAGCACCAGCGCGGAACGCAGCACGGTGTAAAACAGCGGCGGCACGCCCAATTCACCGACTGCGATCTTGGTCACGACGATGTTGAGCGCCCAGGCGAGATTGCAGCCCATCAGCACTGCGAGCGCGGAGAACGGCAGGTTACGAGGCACGTCAGGAAAGGTCGGGCAGGGTGGCGGCAATCGCGGGCGGAAGCCCGGCGCGCAATTCCTCGCGCCAGACACCCGCCACCGCATCCGACGGCGCGCGCCAATCCCCGCGCGGGCTCAGCGCGCCTGCCGAGGAAACTTTCGGCCCGTTGGGCATGGCGCTCCGCTTGAACTGCGAGAACCCGAAAAAGCGCGCGCAGAACCTGTCGAGCCAGTGGGCAATGGTGGCGAGGTCATATTCGCGCTTTTCAGCATCCGGGAAGCCTGCGGGCCACACGCCTTGCCCACGCGCCTTCCACGCATGCCAAGCAAGGAACGCCACCTTGGACGGGCTCTGCCCATAGCGGATGATGTGGTGAAGGAAGAAGTCATTGAGCTCGTAAGGCCCGACGATGCTCTCGGTCGATTGCATCGCGCCATCTGCACCCGGCGGCACGAGTTCGGGGCTGATCTCGGTGTCGAGGATCGCGGCCAGCACTTGCCCGCAGACAGCGGTAAACTGGCCCGTCGCGATGACCCAGCGGATGAGATACTGGATCAGCGTCTTGGGGACGCCGGCATTGATGCCATAATGGCTCATCTGGTCGCCCACCCCATAGGTGCACCACCCCAGCGCCAGCTCCGACAAATCACCCGTCCCCAGCACAAAGCCGCCATGCTGGCCTGCCAGGCGGAACAGGTAATCGGTGCGAAGGCCCGCCTGCACATTCTCGAAAGTCACATCATGCACCGGCTCGCCAGCGGCAAAGGCATGGCCGATATCGGCCAGCATCCGCTGTGCTGCCGGGCGTATGTCGATCTCGCCTGCGGTGATCTCCATGACTTCCATCAGGCGGTGGGCATTGTTCTTGGTGTGATCGGAGGTGCCGAAGCCCGGCATGGTGTAGCCGCGAATGAAGGAGCGCGGCAGGCCCAGCCGATCACACGCCTTGGCCGCGACAATCAGCGCATGGGTCGAATCAAGCCCGCCCGAAATGCCGATCACGAGGCTTTTGGCGGCCGTCGCCTGGATACGCCGCATCAGCGCATCGACCTGGATGTTGAAGGCCTCGTAGCAGTCTTCATCCAGCTTCTCGCGCCGGTCGGGCACGAAGGGGAACCGGGCAATGGGGCGCACAAGCCCCTTGTCACCCGGCGCGGCCACATGTTCGAACACGATCTTGCGATAGGTGTCCGCCGGGTGGCCTGCTGCCTCGGCTGCGTCGGCAAAGGTCTGGTTGCGCAGGCGTTCGGCGGCAATGCGCGCGGTGTCGATATCGACCGCGCACAATTCAGGCGCGAGATCAAAGCGGGTGCTTTGGGCAAGCAGATCGCCCAGCTCATAGATCACGCCCTGCCCATCCCACGCGAGGTCCGTGGTGCTTTCGCCATGCCCGCTGGCCGAATACACATAGGCGCAGATGCCGCGGCTGGCCGAAGCGCGGCAATGGAGGTGGCGATCATCCGCGCGCCCGATGGTAACGGGCGAGGCGGACAGATTGCACACGATCAGCGCGCCAGCGAGCGCGGCGAGCGTGCCCGGCGGCTGCGGCGCCCAGAAATCCTCGCAGATTTCCACGCCAAAGGTGAAGCCCGGCAGATTGGCCGCCGCGAAGACGAGATCGGTGCCGAAGGGCACTTCCTCACCCGCCACGCCAATCCACAGGTCGGTGCAGCCCCGCCCATGGGCGAAATAGCGCTTTTCGTAGAATTCGCGGTAGTTTGGCAGGTAGCTCTTGGGCACCACGCCCAGCACTTGGCCGCCTGCGATCACCACCGCGCAATTATAAAGCTTGCCCGCGCGGCGCAGCGGCGCGCCCACCACCAGCACCGGCGTCAGGCCGGCGCTCGCCGCGACAAGCTCGCCCAGTGCCGCTTCCACCCGATCAAGCAGCGCTGCCTGCAACAGCAGATCATCAATCGCGTAAGAGGACAGCGTGAGTTCGGGATAGACGACGAGGTCAACCCGAGCCTCGGCTGCGCGCCGCGCCTCGGCCAGCACGCCTTCGAGATTGAACGCCACATCCGCCGTGCGGCTCGCAGGCGTCGCTGTGCCTACGCGGACAAAGCCGTGGGCATGGGCATCGTAGAAGCTGTGCGTGGTGCTGGTCATGGCTTGCCTGTGCGCTGTCAGATATGCCTCTAGCGGTTAATATCGCGCGTTCCTATAGGCTCACTGCTCCCACCATCCCGCCCGCAAAAAGGAACCGCCATGGCCGACACCCCCTATACCCCGCCCAAGGTCTGGAATGCCGACACTGTCTCGGGCGGGCGCTTTGCCAATATCAACCGGCCGACCGCAGGCGCGCGCGAGGAGCGCGATCTGCCGGTGGGCGTGCATCCCTTCCAGCTCTATTCGCTCGCCACGCCCAATGGCGTCAAGGTGACGATCATGTTTGAGGAATTGCTCGCACTTGGCCACACGGGCGCCGAGTATGACGCCTGGACGATCAACATCGGCGCTGGCGAGCAGTTCACCAGCGGGTTTGTGGATGTGAACCCCAATTCCAAGATCCCCGCGCTGCTCGATCGCAGCGATCCGCAAGCGCCATTCCGGGTGTTCGAATCAGGCGCCATCCTCCTGCACCTTGCCGAGAAATTCGGCGCATTCCTGCCGACCGATCCCGCCCCGCGCGCCGAGGTGCTGAGCTGGGTGTTCTGGCAGGTCGCGTCCGCGCCGTTCATAGGTGGCGGGTTCGGTCATTTCTACGCCTATGCGCCGGAAAAATACGAATATCCGATCAATCGCTATGCGATGGAGACCAAGCGGATCTTCGATGTTGCCGACAGGCGCCTTGCACAAAGCCGTTTTCTGGCAGGCGAGAATTACACCATCGCGGATATCGCCAATTTTCCGTGGCTTGCGCCTTTCACCGAAGGGACAATCTACAACGACGCCAAAACCTTTCTCAGCATTGATGAATACGCCAACGTCAAACGCTGGGTGGACGAAATCGCCGCGCGTCCGGCAGTGCAGCGCGGACGGATCGTCAACAAGACCTGGGGCGAGGAGGAAACACAGCTCAAAGAGCGCCACGCGGCAGACGATTTTGCCGGGAAGCGATGGAGGGTGAAATAAGCCCCGTTGGAGCGCGTCTTTTGCGCTTCACATTTGCGGATCGGCCGCTATAGAGCGCGGCTCCTGCTGGGGCGTAGCCAAGCGGTAAGGCAGCGGTTTTTGGTACCGCCATGCGAAGGTTCGAATCCTTCCGCCCCAGCCACGCATATCTTCAGATCCAGACACCCGGAAGAAAACGGGCTTATCTTCGGGCCAAGCCCTGTGACGACCTGTAGCGATCATGGGTGTGCCCCGTGGTTCGATCGGGTTCCGGGCACAAACCATCGGGCTGGCTTGCGCTGTTATTCCACCGGCAAGTGTACAGGATTTGCACAGCGCGCTTGTATCGTCCCCGCTCGCCGCTTCAGCGTGGGCGCTGACTATCAGCACGATGGGCGAATGCAGGGCTTGGCCGCCCTTCCCTCACGGCTTCAGGGCTGACTGGTTTTGCCTGCAGCCGGCATTGTGATGCAGGGTCGCAATCAGGCCCCTTGTGCCATTTGCCAAGTTCAGTTCGATCCCCATCGCCTCGCAAAGATCGCGCGCGATCGCGAGGCCAAGCCCGGAACCGGCGGCCTCGGGATCGAAACGGGTTCCCACGTCGAAGGCCCGTTCGATCATGGCTTGCGGGATGCCCGGCCCATCATCGGTTATTGTGACCGCAAACCGCCCGGTCGGATCGCTCGCGAAGCCCAGCGTCACCTCGTGGCTGGCCCACTTCCCCGCATTATCGAGCAGGATCGAAAGCACCTCGGCGTAATCGACTGGATCAAGCGGCAGCGCCACACCCGCGCAGCCCGCGGCATCGAAGACGAAGCGCTTGTCCGGGTGAAGCCGCTCCATCGCCCGCAGGATTGGAAACACGATATCGGGCAGCACAACGCCGCGGCCTGGGGGCCGCCTGCCTGCCGCGGACCGAGCGCGGGCGAGTTGGTATTCGATCTGCTGTTCCATCGCGCTCGCCTGATCGAGCAACAGCGCGGCTGCTGCCTGGCAGTCGCTCTTGCCGGCAAGACGTTCGGCCTCATCAGTGATAATCGCCAGCGGTGTACGCAGCGAATGAGCGAGGTTTCCGGCCTGCACCCGGGCGCGCGCCACCATTGCTTGGTTCTGGTGGATATAGGCGTTGAGATCGGCAGCCATCGGCGCAATTTCGGCCGGATATTGGCCCTCCAGCTCGTCGGCATCGCCATCCCGCAGGCGCGCGAAAGCCTGTGACAGCCGGTCAAGCGGCTTCAGTCCAAACGAGATGATCGCAAACCCCGTCGTCAGCAGCAGCGCGGCGAGCACCGCCAGCCACGCCGTCAGATCGCGGGTGAAACTGCCGATCAGCCGATCGAGTTCGCGCTGGTCGGTGGCGATAACGAAGTGGATGTCCTCGCCCAATGGCCCCTTGCGGGTATAGCCATAGGTGATCGCAGGGCCGGTCGGGCCATTTTCGAGCCGGTGGACGATCTCGGGCGAATGGGCGATGTCCTCCTCGAGGCTGCCGCGCGTCATCGAGGCGGAGCGCAGCGGTGGCCGCCCATCCGCCGTGACCTGCCAATAGAAGCCCGAAAGTGGCTCGGCATAGCGCGGATCGGACAGCGGGCGGGTGAGCACAATCGTCCCGTCCGGCGCAATTTCGGTGAGGCCGCCGAGCTCGCGCACATGGACTTCAAGTTCCTCATGATAGGATCGCTCGACGTGGCGCGTAAAGATGCCGACAGCCGAAAACCAGATCGCCGCGATGCCGAGCAGCACCCACAGGCTCACCGCCAGCAGGAAGCGCAATCTGAGGCTGCCGGGGACAGGCCAGCGCATCACTTGGCGAACCTGTAGCCCAGCCCTCGCAGGGTAATGATCCGTTCGCGCCCGATCTTGCGGCGCAAGCGGCCGATCAGGACTTCCACCGTATTGGGCTCGCGCTCGTCATCCAGCGCGTAGAGATCATCGAGGATATCGCTCTGCGACAGCACCTGCCCCGCGCGGCGCAGGAACAGGTGGAGCAGGCGGAACTCCTGCTTGCTCAGCATCAGTGGCTCACCTGCCAGCGTGGCCGTGCGGGCCAGCGGGTCAAGCGCCAGATCGCCTGCCGTGATACTTGCAGCACGGCTCCCTTGCTGGCGGCGGAACAACGCATTGAGGCGGGCGAGCAGTTCTTCGAACCGCACCGGCTTGACCATGAAATCATCGGCGCCCGCATTCAGCCCTTCGACCTTGTCCTGCCAGCTGCCGCGCGCGGTGAGAATCAGGATCGGGGTTTCCAGACGCCGGTCGCGCCAGTGGCGCAGGAGCTCCAGCCCGCTGCCATCGGGTAGGCCGAGATCAAGGATGATCGCAGCCATACGGCCAACATCAGGCCAATCCTCGGCCTCGGCGCGGCTGGTTGCAAGCTCCACCGCAAAATCCGCCGCACGCAGCCGCTCGGTGAGACGGCGACCGAGTTCGGGATCATCTTCGACGACAAGAAGGCGCATGCTGTTTCCGGCTCCTTTCCGTGGCCGGTGGTAGTCTGCAAAACTGACAAGAAGCTGCCAGACTGGCAAGTTCTTGTCAGCTTCGTGTGCCAAGGGGCGGGCATGACACCGCATCTCATCATCCGCCTTGCCCCATTGGCTGTGCTTGCCGCCATGCCCGCCTGCTCCTCTTCCTCTTCCGAGCCGGCCAGCGACAAGGCCGGGCGAGCCGAACCTGCGGCAGGGCTGGCGATCGAGACCGTGGCAGCGAGGCAGGTCGATAGTGTCCCCCTTGGCAGCGTGCCCGGCACCATCAGCCTGCCGCCTGAGGCCCGGGTCGCGGTCACGGCGCCTTTCGCAGGCGCGGTGGTGCGGGTGTACGTGATTGAAGGTCAGCAGGTCACGCGCGGCGAGGCGCTCGGCCTGATGCGGGCGACCGAGCCGGTCGCCATCGGGGGCGATCTGGCCCGCGCCCGTTCCGCTGCATCGCTGGCAGAGGCGCGCGCCAAGCGGCTGGCGCTGCTTGCGGAGGAAGGTGTCATCTCTCAGGCCCGCGCCGACGAGGCGGCGGCCGAGCTTGAACAGGCCCGCGCCAGTGTCGCACAATTTGCAAGGCTGGCTTCGCTGGGCGGAGTCGGCAGCGATGGCACAATGACCTTGCGTTCGCCGATTGCCGGGCGGGTTGCGGCCGTCGCGGTCGAAACCGGCGGCGGGGTCGATACCGTGACCGCACCCTTCGTGATCGAGGCGGCGGGGGCCTATCAGATCGCGTTGCAACTGCCCGAAAGACTGGCGCAGGCTGTCCGGCCCGGCATGGCGGTGGAGATCGCCGTGGGCGGCGATGGGGCAACGCCGGTCGGCGGCAAGATCATCACCGTTGCCCCTTCGCTTGACCCTGCCACCCGCTCAGTCAAGGCCCGCGCCAGCATCGCAAGCGCACCCGGCGTGATTGCGGGGCGCAATGTCACTGTTACCCTCCTCGGCGAGGCGCGTGGCATTGTGGTGCCTGATCGTGCTGTCACCCGTATCGGGGACACGGATCATGTTTTTGTTCAAAAAGGCAAAACCTGGGAAAAACGCGCCGTCACTGTCGCTTCCCGCGGGAGTGGTTTGGCGGTGATCTCGAGCGGATTGTCCGCCGGAGAGGTGGTGGCCGCCACCAGCATCGCCGAACTCAAGGCAATGAACGCGGAATAGGCACGGGTCATGCTGGCGAAACTCGTTGAACGCGCGCTTCATCTGCGCCTCGCCGTTATCGGCCTTGCGGCCCTGCTGGCGGGACTGGGGGCATGGTCGTTCCTCAATCTGCCAATCGATGCCTTCCCGGACATCAGCACCACGCAGGTCAAGATCATCCTCAAGGCCCCCGGCATGACCCCTGAGGAAGTCGAGAGCCGGGTGGTGACCCCCATCGAAATGGAGATGCTCGGCATTCCCGATCAAAGCGTGCTGCGATCGGTTGCCAAGTATGCGATTGCCGACATCACCATCGACTTTGCCGAAGGCACGGACATTTACTGGGCGCGCCAGCAGGTGGGCGAGCGGCTGAATGCGGTCATGGCCGATCTGCCGCCGAGCGTCGAAGGCGGCCTTGCGCCGATTTCCACGCCCTTGTCCGAGATGTTCATGTTCACGCTCGAAGGGCCGCAATCGCTGGCCGAAAAGCGCCGCGTGCTGGACTGGACGATCCGTCCGGCGCTGCGCACGGTGCCGGGGGTGGCGGATATCAATTCGCTGGGCGGTTATGCGGAGACCTTCGAGGTCGCGCCTGACAGTGCGGCGCTGGCAGCAGCGGGCCTCAGCACCGCGGATCTCGCCACCGCCATCGAAGCCAGCAATCGCAATGACGGCGCAGGCCGCCTTATCAGTGGCGAGGAAGCGCTGATTGTCCGCGCGACCGGTGCGATCCGCACCCTTGATGATCTGGCGGCGGTCGTGGTGCGCTCAGCCGATGGGGCGGTGGTGCGGGTAGGCGATGTCGCTGAGGTGCGCGGCGGCAGCCTCACCCGTTACGGCGCCGTCAGCAAGGACGGCAAGGGCGAGGCGGTCGAGGGCCTTGTCATTGGCCTGCGCGGCGCGGATGCGGCCAAGGTCGTGGAAGGTGTCAAGGCGCGGCTCGACGAGATCCGCCCCAGCCTTCCGCCCGGAATGAGCGTGGAGGTGTTTTACGACCGCTCGGACCTTATCACGCACGCTGTTGGCACGGTCGAATCCGCGCTGCTTGAGGCGACCGTGCTGGTCATCATTCTGCTGCTGTTGTTCCTTGGTGATGTGCGCGCCTCGGTGATCGTTGCGCTGGCGCTGCCGATGGCGGTGCTGCTGACCTTCATCTTCATGCGCGCCATTGGCCTTACCGCCAATCTGATGAGCCTTGGCGGGCTGGCGATTGCGGTCGGCATTCTGGTGGATGGCGCGGTGGTGGTGGTCGAGAACGTGGTTGAACGCCTGTCCGATCCGCAACACGGCGCGTCCCCCAAATTGCACAATGTCATCATGGCTTCGGCCGAAGTCGCCAAGCCGGTTGCCTCGGGCCTTGCGATCATCGCCATCGTGTTCCTGCCGCTGCTCACGCTCGAAGGGCTGGAGGGCAAACTGTTCAGCCCCGTTGCGCTCACCATCGTGCTTGCGCTCGCCTCGGCACTGGTGCTCTCCCTGACACTGGTGCCGGTGCTCGCCTTCTTCCTGCTCAAGGTGAAGGCGGGCAATCACCATGAGCCCTGGCTGATGCGGCAGATATCCCCGCGCTACCATGCGTTGCTGGAAGGGGCCTTTGCCCATAAGCGCCGGGTATTTACCGTCGCCGGCATTGGTCTGGCGCTGGCCGGGGCTGCCTACGGCGTGACCGGCAAGACCTTCCTGCCGGTAATGGATGAAGGCTCGGTGATCGTGCAGCTCACCAAACTGCCTTCGATTGCGCTCGATCATTCGGTCGAGGGCGACATGAAGGTGCAGCGCGCAATCCTGACACAGGTGCCCGAAGTCGAGGCCGTGATCGCCCGCGTGGGATCGGACGAGCTGGGCCTTGATCCGATGAGCCCCAATGAGACCGACAGCTTCCTCAAGCTCAAACCGCGCGAGGAATGGCGGGTGCGCGACAAGCAATGGCTGGTGGGCGAACTGCGCAAAGTGATGACGCAGTTTCCCGGCATAGAGCCGACCTTCACCCAGCCCATCGAAATGCGCACCGCCGAAATGCTCACCGGCGCGCGCGGCGACCTGGCGATCAAGCTGTTCGGACCAGACACCGCCGAACTGGCACGGCTGGCAGGGGCGATCCAGACCCGGCTGGAAGGGATCGCAGGCACCAGCGAGGCGATGACAGTCGCCAATGACCGGGTCGATTACCTGCTGGTCGATATTGACCGGGTGGCAGCAGGCCGCGTGGGAATGCCGGTGTCCGATTTGCAGGACATGATGCGCGCACAGGTCGAAGGCGTGAGAGCCGGGGTCGTCGCTGATGGCGTGCGCCGTGTGCCGATTGTTCTCAGGGGCGAAGGCGGGGCAGGCAATCTCGATGTGCAGGCTTTTGCCGATCTGGTCTATCGCTCGCCCACCGGCCAGCTGGTGCGCGCCGGCGACGTGGCCTCGGTCAAGCGGTCAGAGGGGCCGGTCAAGCTCGAACACGAGAATGGCTCGCGCTTCGCCATGGTGCAGGCCTTCGTCACCGGCCGCGACATTGTCAGCTATGTCGATGATGCCAAGGCCGATATCGCCGCCAATGTGCCGCTGCCGCAGGGCTATCGGCTGGAATGGGGCGGGCAGTTCGAAAACCAGCAGCGCGCCTCGGCCCGGTTGCTGGTGGTGCTCCCGGTCGCGATCGCGCTGATCTTTGCGGTGCTCTATCTCAGCCTCGGATCGGTGCGCGCCTCGCTGCTGATCCTCACCAATATTCCCTTTGCGGCCGTGGGCGGGATGATCGCGCTGGCGCTGTCGGGCGAATATCTGTCGGTTCCCGCATCGGTCGGCTTCATCGCCCTGCTTGGCATCGCGGTGCTCAACGGCCTTGTCATGGTGACCTATTTCCGCCAGCTGCGCGAAGGGGGAATGCCGCTTGCCGAAGCGGTGCGGCGCGGGGCTGAACGACGGCTGCGCCCGGTGCTGATGACCGCCAGCATCGCCGCCTTCGGCCTTGTCCCGCTGCTGTTTGCCACCGGGCCGGGCTCGGAAATCCAGAAGCCGCTCGCCATCGTCGTGATCGGCGGGCTGGTGACGGCAACCCTGCTCACGCTGGTGCTGCTGCCGATCCTCTACGAACGCTTCGGCGAGGAACCGGCCGACCATGCCGACGAACTGCCGGAGGCCGCCGCATGATCCGCCAATTCGCCACCCTCGCGCTGGCAGCCTGCGTGCTGCCCGCCCCCCTCGCCGCCGAACCTGGCCTGCCGCCAGAGGAATCGGTTGCCGCAGCCCTGCTCGAACACCCCAGCGTCATCGCCGCTCGCGCCCGGCTCGAAGCCGCCCGCGCCCGCGCCGAGGCGACGCGCAAAGGCAGCTATGAAGTCACCTTGCAGGGCAGCTACACCCAGCGCAACGTGAACGGCGGGGCGGCTTTCGACGAATATGACGCGCAAGTGAGCCGCCCGCTCCGCCTGCCCGGCAAGGCACGCCTCGACCGCGCCATCGGCACGCAGGGAACTTTGGTCGCTGAAAATGTCGCTGAAGACGCCCGCCACGAGGCCGCCTTGCTGCTTGCGACGCACTGGTTCGACTGGCTCTCGGCGTCTGCCCAGGCCGAAGTCGACCGGGCGGCGGTCGCCAATTACGAAGCCGCGCTGGCCGCAACCAAGCGGCGGCGCGATCTGCGCGATGCCGCGCAGCTTGAAGTCGATCAAGCCGAGGCAGCACTGGCCGAGGCGCGCCGGACGCTGGAGCAATCCGCCGGGCTTGCGGCGCTCGCCCGCACGCGCCTCGAAACGCAGTTCCCGCGCCTCGCCCTGCCGCAGCAGGCGCCTGAAGTGCCGCTCCCCGCGATGGCAGATGCGCGGTTGTCGCAGCTTGGCGATCTGGTGGTGGTCAACAGCCACCTGATCGCCGCTGCCGAGGCCGAGAGCGCGCGCATGGCCGCCCTCGCCGATCGTGCGCAGGCCGACCGGATGGCCGATCCCACGATTGGCCTCAGGCTCTTTTCCGAATTCGGCGGGCTGGAACGCGGCGCAGGCGTGATTATCAGCATGCCCTTGGGCGGAGGATATCGCCGGGCGATCGCATCCGAGGCCAGCGCGGCTGCTTTTGCCGCACAGGCCGATGAACAGAGTGCCCGGTTCGATGTGACGGAGACGGCGCATGCCGATGTCACCGCGGCGCGCTTTCGCATCACCAGCTGGCAGCGCGCCCGCGAGGCGGTGGCCGCGCAAATGGCCGCGCTCGAGAAGCTGCGGCGTGGGCACCAACTGGGCGAGATCGACCTTGCCGATCTCCTGCTTGGCGAACGCATGGTGCATGATGCCTTCCGCCGCGAGGCCGAGGCGCGTGCCGAAGCGATGCGGGCGATCACCAAGCTGCGGATCGATGCGCACGACTTGTGGCTGGCCGACTGACGCTGCGCCGGTTGCAATTGACTGGCGAAGGGTGAAAACAGGCCCAAGCCCGGTGGAGGAACAGGACCATGATGACGCCAGCCAGTGCTCATCCCGACGATCCGCACTATGTGCACCGCACGGGCTGGCTGCGGGCCGCGGTGCTGGGCGCGAATGACGGGATCATCTCGGTCGCATCGCTGATCATCGGGGTGGCTGCGGCAACGCCGGAGCCCGGGCCCGTGCTGATCGCCGGCATCGCGGCGCTGATGGCCGGCGCGATGTCGATGGCGGCGGGAGAATATATCTCGGTCTCCAGCCAGGCCGATTCCGAGCAGGCCGATATCCGCCGCGAACAGGAGGCGCTGGCCGCCACCCCTGCCGATGAGGAGGCAGAGCTGGCCGCGATCTACCGCGAACGCGGGCTGAGCGCCGCAACAGCAGCAGCCGTGGCGCGGGAACTGACCGCGCGCGATCCGCTGGCGGCGCATGTGCGTGACGAGCTTGGCCTGTCCGATCATCTCGCCGCCCGCCCCTTGCAGGCCGCGATGGCATCGGGTGCGACCTTCAGCGCCGCCGCCGCCGTGCCGCTTTTGGCGGCATGGCTTGCCCCGGCCGGAGCAATCATGGTGACGGTGGTGGCGGTCTCCATCCTCGCTCTGGCGGTGCTCGGCGCGCTGGGTGCAAAGGCGGGCGCCGCCCCGCTGGTGCCCGCGACATTGCGGGTGGTGGGCTGGGGCATTTTTGCGATGGCGACGACAGCGGCGGTCGGGCGCCTGTTCGGTGTGAGCGTGTGATCTGCCGGGCCCAAGCTCCCGCTGAGCGCCCTTTGCGTTCAAGCTGGCACGAACGGAAATGCCCTAGGCGGCAAGCGGGGCAGGCTCGCCCACGCGTTTGGCGAAAGCGCGCGCATCAAGCGCACGGCCAATGAAATAGCCTTGCGCATAATCGCAGCCGATCGCCTCGAGAAAGGCGAGGCATTCCTCATCCTCGATCCCTTCGGCCACCACCTTGAGCCCCAGCTCATGGGCCAGTTGCACCGTCGAGCGCACCAGCATGGCATCGCCGCGATCCTGATGGGCGTGCTGCACGAACATGCGATCAATCTTGAGCTCGGCCAGCGGCAGCACCTTGAGGTAGTTCAGTGTTGATTGACCGGTGCCGTAATCATCCATCGAGATACGGATGCCGCAGGCGCGAAACTTCTCGAGCATCGCGATTGCGCGCTCAATATCCTCGAAATGGGCAGATTCAGTCACTTCAAAAGTCAGCAGGCCAGTCGGCACACCCGATCGTGTGACGAGCGCTTTTGCGGCTTCGAAAAACCGCTCCGATCCCAGCAGCGTTGCCGACACATTGACAGCGACACCGATCACCAGGCCCTGTTCGCACCACTGGCGCATATCCCTGAGAGAGCACGCCAGCACTGCCAGGGTCATCTCATCGATCCGGCCTGCTTCCTCGATCACCGGAATGAAGCTGTCAGGCGGCAACATCCCGCGTTCCGGATGCCGCCAGCGCACAAGCGCCTCGGCCGCATCGATCCGGCCGCTCGCAAGGTTGAGCTTGGGCTGGTAATGAACGGTGATCTGCCCGTCGTGCAGCGCATCATCAAGCTCGCCCAGAAGCGAGAATTGCTCGGTCGCTACGCTGTCTTCGCCTGCTGCATGCAACCGCCACGGCTTGCCCGATCGGCAGGTGCCACCCCCACGCTGACCGAAACGCCGAGCCGGCGTCCGGCGACTTCCAGGGGGCTGTGCATGACGGCTCTTAGACCCGCCAGCACCGGCTCAAGGTCAGCAAGGTCAAGCGGCGTCCACCACACCAGCGTGCGCGTATCGATGCGGTAGATCACCTCGGCACAGCCGGTCGCGATAAGCCGTTCAACCACGCGGCGCAGCAAGGGGCCGACATTGTCCGGCCCGGCAGCCAGCTTGAGCGCATCGAAATCATCGATCTGGGCAGCCACGAAATAGCCCCTCTCGCCGGCCAGCGCATTGCGATCGAGCGCGAGCTTGTTGGGCAGGCCGCTTTCCCCATCGGTGCAGCGACGCGCCTCGGCTTGGCGAGTGGTGAGGATGAACAGGCGCAGCAGTGTCGCGATCATCACGAGGAAAAGTGCCGGGACGATCTCGAACCAGACCGCCAAGCGATGATGGGCTGCTAAGCTGAATCCGCCCAGCACCAGCGTCGCCAACACGCCGCACATCATCACATGGCGGCGGCGGCGGATCGTGCCGATAAGGAAGGCAAGCACCATGCCAAGCACCAGCGGCGCTTGCCACGACCCATAGACCGGCACCGCATCCAGCAGGGTCTCGGCGGCGAGCGCCTGCACGATCACGCCCGGAATGACCCCGTGGCGTGGCACCGGATAACGATCGCCAAGCTCGATTGCGGTTGCCCCGATGATCACATCACGCCCTTCGAGCGCTTCCGGATCGAACTCGCCGCGCTCGATCGCGATAAAGCTGTGGCGCGGGATGGTGGCGGGCGAAATCGCAAAGTCGATGGGGAAGCTCTCGCTCACCCGCCCGGCGCGTCCTGCGACAAAAGCAGCGATCGAGGGCCGCGCGGTGGCGCCTGTCACTGTGCCGAGCGGCATCCGGCGCACGAAGCCATCGTGGTCGGGAATGATGGCAACCGAGGCAAGGCTCGCCTCTTCGCGCAGCGGCGCAATCGGCAGCGAATCAAGCTGACGCCCCTCGCGAAAGCGCGCGTGCTGGGCAAAGGTCGGCAGGGCAACCGGCGCCGCTGCCGCGCCAATCGCAGCGGCGAAGGCTGCGTCCTCGGCAGGCCCGGAACGGCTCGAGAAATCGACATCGAAGCTGATCGAGCGAACCCCTGCGCGATCAAGCCGCTCGACAACGCGGGCATAGTGTTCGCGTGACCACGGCCAGTTCTGGATCGCAGCGATGCTGGCGGCATCCATTTCAACAACATGGATCTGGCCGCTGGCGGAGCGCTCACCCAGGGTAAAGACAAGCTCATCGAGCCGGTTTTCGGCCCAGCGGAAACTGCCGCTTGCCGCTGCCATCGCAACCAGCGCGGCAAGCGCAAGCGCAGTTGCAACGCGCAATAGCAGCGGATCGGTCGCGCCAGCGTGGGCTGGGTCTTGCGGCATTACACCTCGCACTCAAAGCGGCTGGGGCTAAGGCACCCGCGGGCCTATCGTATCGGCCGGACCTTGCGACGGGTAGCCTGAGCTGAGGCTATCGGCAGGAGCATAAGCGGCATCAGGCGTCAGCCCTGCATGACCCGTTGCGACCCCAGCCCCGCCCCCGGCCTCGGCCGCGCCAAGCCGGATCCCAAGGCGAGCGCGGAGGGTCGAACGGCCCGAACCGCCTGCTGAGCCGGGATTGCCCGCGCCCTGATCGCCAGCGTCAATGCCATTCCCAGAGTTACCAGGATTGCCGTTGTTGCCCGATCCATTGCCGCCCGCAGTACCATTGCTGCCCGCATTGCCAGCGCCGCCCGCGTTGTTGTTGCCGGGGCCGCTGTTCGGGTTGTTGCTGCCCGCATTGCCAGCGCCGCCCGCGTTGTTGTTGCCGGGGCCGCTGTTCGGGTTGTTGCTGCCCGCATTGCCAGCGCCGCCCGCGTTGTTGTTGCCGGGGCCGCTGTTCGGGTTGT
>JBKBLW010000002.1:218274-525814 GCA_046296155.1 Erythrobacter sp.
TTGCTGCCCGCATTGCCAGCGCCGCCCGCGTTGTTGTTGCCGGGGCCGCTGTTCGGGTTGTTGCTGCCCGCATTGCCAGCGCCGCCCGCGTTGTTGTTGCCGGGGCCGCTGTTCGGGTTGTCACCCGCATTGCCATTGCCGCCCGCGTTGCTGTTGCCGGGGCCGCTGTTCGGGTTGCTGCCCGCATTGCCATTGCCGCCCGCGTTGTTGTTGCCGGGGCCGCTGTTCGGGTTGTCGGCCGCATTGCCATTGCCGCCCGCGTTGTTATTGCCGGGGCCGCTGTTCGGGTTGTTGCTGCCCGCATTGCCATTGCCGCCCGCGTTGTTGTTGCCGGGGCCGCTGTTCGGGTTGTCTGCATCTGGAGCCCTGCCAGCGCCCGCGGCGCTGTCTGCCCCGGCCGCCGTGCAAGTGCCGAGATAGCAGGCCGCACCATCGCTGCTTGCCGACTTGGGGCTGCTGAATGCGGGCGCATTGCCGCGCGCGGTGTTATCGGCAGCCACCACGGCAGCAATCACCGCCACTTCGCCTGCGACAAAGCCGCCCGAAAAGCTGCGCACATCGCCAGGACTGCTCGCAATCACAGCGTCGATCCGGCGCGCACCGCCATAGTCGGACGCGGCGCGTTCAAACTTCGCAGCAGGCTGCGGCGGCGGCGCCGCTTGAGCAGTCGGGGCTTCGGGCGATGCCTGCGTGCCTTCCGCCGCAGGCGGCGCGCCCGCGCCGCGTGCCGGGGAATCGATCACCCGCCGCCCGTCCCCCTCGATCACAAGGCGCATCGCATCGCCTGCCGCCACCATCGCGACAGTTCCCGGACGCACCAGCTCGCGCGCGCCGCCATCGCGCGTCGAGGCTTCAACCGCGCCTTCGGTAACTTGCAAGGTCGCGCTATCCTCGCCCACGGTGATTATGAAAGTGGTGCCCTTCACCACCGCGGCGAGATAAGGCGTCTCGACGCCGAAATGGGGATCGGCCTTCTTGCCGATATTGAACAAAGCGCTGCCATAGTCCTGGATAACCTTGATGACCGAACGGCTGCGCGCAGCTTCGGGAATGCGGACCTGGGCGTTCTGGCGCAGTGTCACGAATTCGCTGCCGCGCACGAGAACGGCCGAGGAGCGCTCCCTTGTCCGCAAGGTGGCGCCGGCTTCCAGAGCCTGCCCGGCCCGCGCGGCACGCTCGCCGCGGGTATCGATGATGACCACGCTGCCTTTGGTCTCGGAAATGATCCAGTCGCCGTTCTGGGCAAGCGCAGGCGCTGCGCCGATCAGCATCAGCAGCACAGGCGCGATAAGTCGCAAAAAGTGGCGAAGGTTCCCGCTCATCCTTGCACCTTACGCCGCCACCTCTTCCCGACACCTTTCGAAACGAAGTAAACAAGAAGTGAACAGAGATTTTCATTAACTTTTACCATGTAGAGATCCGCGCCGGTGCAGCAGACGAGTGCGGGGTTTGAATAAGGTAAAGGTTATACTTGCGTTGTCGGCAGCGGTTGCAGGACATGGTCTTGCAGCCCAGGACGCGCTTGACCGCACCAACCCTGCCCAGCCGCTTGAACGCGGCCGCCCGCTCGACACTTCCGAACCGAGTCTCAGGATCGAACTCCAGCCGGTGCTCGATACCGCGCAGGGCGCCAGGGAGGCGGAGGGCATCGAAGTCGGCGCAATCGTGATTGACGGATTATCAGCCCTGACCCGTGCCGAATTCGCCCCGGTGATCGAGCCTTTTGCCGGACGCATGCTGACCCGCGAGGAATTGCGGCAGCTGGTTGACGCTGTCGTCGATCATGCACGCAAGCGCGGCTATATCCTGGCCACTGCCTGGATCCCCGAACAGGCGCTGGTGGGCGGAATGCTGCGGATCAGTGTGGATGAAGGGGCCATCGATGCGATCCGTATCGAGGGTTCGGACAATCCTGCGATCCGTCGCCAGCTTGAACGGCTGCTGACGATCAGACCGCTGACGCTTGCCGCTCTCGAACGCGAAGTGTTGCTGGCGCGCGATCTGCCCGGCGTGTGGATCCGTTCGACGCGGCTCGAACGCGACGGGGCAACGCGCGTGCTGGTGGTGGATGCGCGGCGCGAGGATTTCGGCGGCCGCGCGCTGCTTGCCACCGATGGCACCAAGCCGGTCGGGCCGGTGCGCGCGCGCATCGATTTTGACGCCAACGGGCTGATCTCGCCGCAAGACCGGGTTGACCTCACCTTTTCGACGACGCCCTTCGAACCCGACGAGCTTGCCTTTTTCAGCGCGCGCTACAGCGTGGTGGTGAATACGGCGGGCACCACCATCGGCACATCGGGCGCATGGTCGCAGACGCGGCCGGGCGCCTATCTTGCGAACCGCGAGCTGGAAGGCACCTTCTGGCAGGCCGGTGTCACCATGCGCCATCCGGTGCTGCGCCGCCAGCGACGCAGCCTGTGGCTGGAAGCCTCAGCCGAAGTGCAGGACTTGCAGCAGGACAGCTTCGGCCTGCTCACGCGGCAAGATCGCATGTCGCTCGCACGGCTCGGCTTTTATGCTTTCGGGCCGCTCGGCGGCGGCAGTCTGCAGGGTCGCGCAACGATTACGCAGGGGCTCGGTCTTCTGGGAGCGACGGCGCTCGGCGATCCGCTTGCCTCGCGCAGCGATGCCCCGCCCGGCTTCACCACCGCGACCTGGTGGCTGGGCTGGCAGCGCGCGCTGGCCCGCCGGGTCAGCCTTTCGCTTGCCACCACCGGGCAGGTTTCCAGCGATCCGCTGCTTGTCGGGGAGAGTTTCGTCCTCGGCGGCAATGCCTTCCTGCGCGGCTATGACTTTGCCCAGCGGATCGGCGATTCAGGGATCGCAGGCCTTGGCGAGCTGCGCTATGATCTGCCCGGCAAGGTTGCCGGCATGGAGCGCGTACAGCGTTATGCCTTTGCCGATGGCGGCACTGTCACCAACCTTGCCTCGGGGCTCGGCAGCGGGACGCTTGCTTCGAGCGGCGCCGGGTTCCGCGCCGACATCACTCGCGCGCTCGATCTCGATTTCGAAGTCGCCGTGCCGCTTACCGAGCCGCGCTATGACACCGGCGACACCTCCCCGCGCCTCAACCTCAGGGTCAGCAAGGCGTTCTGAATCCGCCCCCTGCTTCCGTTGACTTGTTGTAATATTGCAACATTATTCGGAAGCTTGTGCGTTTAAGACGCAATCTGGCCCCTTGGGCTTGCGCATAATTCCGATGAAGCCATAGGGTGCACCAGTCTGCGAATATGCAAGCATTGTGATGTGCAGCCATCGCAAGGCTCTGGCCGGGGGCGGCATACGACGGACGGGGGATCAGGATAACCTCTCGTCCTCGCGACAGAGCGCGATGCTGCGGCACGAAAGAGCAACCGCTCTTCGCTGTTTGCGGGCAGAAATTGGGTCAGGGGCCGGGGCGCGGTGTGATCGCCCCTTCCCCGTCAGAATTGCATTGCAAGGGGGAAGTCATGATTAGATCGACCAAGCGGTTCCAGGCTGCATCAATGTCTGCGCTCGCCTGCGCGATGGCGCTGGCAGCGGGCCTGCCGCTGGACAGCGCTTCGGCACAGGAGCTGGATCAGGAGCAGGAAAGCGCCGAGGAAAGCGCGCCGCTCATCACGGTGACCGGCTCGCGCATCAAGCGTGATCCCAATGCGACCGCGCCCCTGCCGATCAGCACCTTGTCGAGCGAGGACTTCCAGAATTTCGGCACCACCGATGCCAGCGCCGCCCTGCGCCTTATCCCTGCGCTGATCTCGTCGGGCACTGTTGCCGACTCGATCGAACGCGGTGCAGGCGGGATCGGCCAGGCTACGCTCAACCTGCGTCAGCTTGGCGCCAATCGCACGCTGGTGGTGGTCGACGGCTGGCGCCATGTCTCGGGCGTGGCCGGCTCGCAAACGGTCGATGTCGCGACCATCCCGCGCCTGCTGATTGAACAGGTCGAAGTGCTCACTGGTGGCGCTTCGGCTGTCTATGGCGCGGACGCGGTGACAGGGGTGGTCAACTACATCCTCAAGCGCGACTATGACGGCATCATGATCGACAGCCAGATGGGCGTCTCGTCCAAGGGCGATGGTCGCAGCTACCGGATCGAAGGCATTGCCGGCAAGAACTTCGCCGACGGGCGCGGCAATGTGACGCTCGCGGCGGGCTATACCAAGGATGAGGAAATCCTCTTCGGTGACCGCGAGTTCACCCGCGACAATGGCCGCGGCAACAACTCGACCACCTATGCCAACCCGGACCGCCGCTTCCAGCGCGGCGATATCAATCCGGCCACCATGCCCAATTTCGCCAACCGCTTCCGCCTTGGCGGGCCTGGCCCCAGCAATACGCGGTTCCCCTTTGGCCCGCTGATCCCCACCCCGGCACAGGTCGCAACGCTGTTCCCCGGCGGCATTACCGCGGCTGAACAGGCGCTGGTGGATCGCGCAGCCAATTCGCCCGCCTTTGTGATCGGGGCTGATCCGCGCTTTGCGGTCTCATCCAACCGCGGCCTGATTTTCCGCAATGATTTCGACTTCTTCATCGCCGATACCAACAATAATGGTATCCCCGATTGTAATGAAAGTTTCATCGGCCGCACCGGCTTTGGCGGCGGCGGGTGCCTTGTCACCAATGATGATGGCACCGTGCGCCCGTTTGTCGACGGGATTATCGCCACCGGCGCCAACCAGTTTGGCGGCGACGGCGCGGTGGAACGCACCAATGAAACCTCGCTCATTCCAGGCTCGGAGCGGATTTATGCGAACCTGCGGGCCAATTTCGAATTCTCGCCGGCCGCGCAGATCTGGGTGGATGCGAAATATGTTCGCACCAACACAGTAAGCCGCAACAATTACAACACCTTCTACGACAGCCTGTTCATCGCGCCCGACAACCCTTTCATCCCTGCGGTGCTGCTGCCCGACGCTATTGAGGCAGAGGGCCTGCGGATCAGCCGCGACTTCCTTGATCTGGGGCCGGGCATTTCGCGCGCCGAGCGTGACACCTACCGGATCGTTGCCGGCATCGAAGGCCAGATTGCCTCCAACCTCAAATACGAGGTGGTCGGCAATTATGGCCGCACCGACAACGTGAATACCTTCAGCAATTCGGTGCTCTACGACCGCCTGTTTGCCGCAATCGACGTGGTGACCGATCCGCTCACCGGCCGGCCGGCGTGCCGTTCGACGGTCGATCCCTCGGCACCGCCGCATCCGGGCTCGGAGTTCTTCCCGACAATCGCGCCCGGCTTCTTCACCTTCCGCCCCGGCCCGAACAGCGGCTGCGTTCCCGCCAACCTGTTCCGCGGGATCAATTCGGTCAGCCCCGAGGCGGCGGCATGGATCACCACGCCGACGACCAACCGCTTCCGGCTGGAACAGACTGTCGTGACCGGCCTTTTGAGCGGCGATACCAGCGGCTTTTTCAACCTGCCCGGCGGCGCGATCGGCTTCCTCGTGGGCGCGGAATACCGCAAGGAAAAGTCGAGCTCGAAGTTTGACGACCTGATCCTCGGCATCCTGCCGGCCAATTCCCCCGCTGGCCCGGCAGGCGCCTTCATCGGCGATGTCTCGCCCAACCAGCAGCTGGTGTTCGATGCGGCCACCCGCCAATTCAACGCGGGCGGTTCGTTCGATGTGAAGGAAGCCTTCGCCGAGTTTAACCTGCCGGTTCTCAAGGATGCGCCGTTCTTCCACGAGCTGAGCTTTGGCGCGGCGGGCCGCTTTGCCAACTACTCGACCGTGGGTGACACCTTCACCTGGAACGTCAACGGGGTGTGGGCTCCGATCCCTGATCTGCGCCTGCGCGGCACCTATGCGCAGGCCATCCGCGCGCCCAACATCGCGGAATTGTTCAACCCGCAGCAGGGTGCAACCTTCCGCCCGAACGATCCGTGCAGCCAATCGAACATCGACCGCCTGCTGGCAACCAATGATCCGGCAGCGCAAAACCGCCTCGCCAACTGCCGCGCCGATGGCATTCCGGTGGGCTACGAAGACCCGCTGACCGCACGTTTCCCCGGCACTTCGGGCGGCAACCCCAATCTCAGCGAGGAAACCGCCACCACCTGGACGGCAGGCGCCGTGATCCAGCCGCGCTTTATTCGCGGGCTGTCGCTCTCGGCGGACTATTACTCGATCAAGATCGAGGATGCGATCCAGGCGGTGACGGCGCAGGATATCGTCGATACCTGCTATGACCTGCCGACCTTCCCGAACGACTTCTGCGCCCTGTTCACCCGTAACCGGACACCGGGTTCGCCGACGTTCCTCGGGCTCAACTTCCTGCGCCAGACCCAGATCAACTTTGCCAAGCTGGAGACCCGCGGGATCGACTTCCAGGCGAATTACAACTTCAGCATCGGCAAGAACAATTTCGGCTTGCGCGTGGCGGGCAACTGGACCGAGCGGCTTGATCGCTTCTTCGATCCGATCCGCACCGATGTGGTGAACCCGGGCCTTCGCGAACTGGGTGCGCCGGAATGGTCGGGCTTTGGTTCGGCCACGTGGAACCGCGGCATCTTCACTCTCAATTACGGGGTGCAGTATATCGAATCCACCGCAGCCGCCTCGGTGATCCAGATCGAACGGATCGAGACCGAATTCGGCCCGGCCGGCTTTGCCAAGGATTACTGGATCCACAACCTGTCCTTCGCGCTCAATGCCACCGACCGGATCAGCTTCTACGGCGGGATCAACAACGTAACCGACGAGGAGCCTTACATCTCGAGCTCGGCCTATCCGGTTTCGGGCATCGGCCGTTCGTTCTTCCTCGGGGTGACGACGCGGTTCTGACCGGCGGCTCCCGCAGGCCCTTGCGGGCGATGCGGGAGCGGCAGGCAAAGAGCGCAAGATGCACAAGCTGCCTCCTGTGCCGGCTGTTCCGGCACAGGAGGCCTTGCTGTTGGTGATCGTGTCATCTCCTCGCCAAAGGCTGGTCAGCCCGCGATGGACGGCCCGCTCCAGTGCCACACCATTGCCGAGCACGCGAGCCAGGCGGTAAACATGATCGCATAGGGCCAGCGGCGCGGCCACAACACGGCCACCAGCAAAGTCGCCGCAGCCGTTCCGGCGAGCGCCAGCAAGGGCGCGGCCGCCACCAGCATGCCGGTGCCAGCCTCCGCGCCCGTTAGCGCTGCGGCGAGCGCCATGCGCGCCCACTGTGCCGGCAGCAGCACCAGCAGCCATTGCGGCAAGGCCCCCGGCTGTGCCAGCGCTGTGGCAAGGATCGAAACCTCACCAAACACCACGAAAACGGCGATCCACCAGCCCTTGTCTTTTGCCGAACGGGCAAACAACGCCCCGCGTGCGGCAAAGCTGAGGCTCGCGGTGCCAGCGGCGAGTGCGGCGGCAAGCGGGTGGAGCGGCGCAGGGCTTCCCAGCACCAGCGCCAGCCCCAGCAACACCGCGGCCGCCGCCAGCGCGAGGGCGATGCCTGCGCCAAGGCTGGCCGTGGCTGCTGCGCCGATCATCCCTGCCCCCATCAGGCCGACTGCCAGAATGGCAGGGCCGAGCAGCGCCAAGCCATCCGCCACGCCCGATACGGCCAGCCCCCCAAGCGCTGCGGCAGGCGCCAGAAGCCCGAACAGCGCGGCTGCCAGCAAGGCGGCCTTTGACGGAGAGTGAGGCAGATTGCCGGGCAAGGATTTCATGGCGCGATCAGTGCTGCAAGGCGCGCAGCTTGTCGAGCCTCAAGGCTGGCCGCGCATTTCATGCTTGCGAAAAATCCCAGCGGGGTTCATGACGCGGCGCGCAACAGGTGCCTCGCGAGAGGCTCAAAAGGGAACCCGGGGCATCCGTCAGGATGAGGCCGGGGCTGTGCCCGCAACTGTAGCCGGGGAGTTTGCGCCCCACATGCCACTGGCAACCTTCGGGCGGCTGGGAAGGCGGGGCGCGCAATGGTGATCCGGCAAGCCAGGAGACCTGCCTGCTGCGGTCGATCCTTTGTGTGGACGGGTCCATCCACATGATCGGAGCAATGCCTCCGCGTGACGACATGAGCGAAGGTGGGGGTCGGCCTGCCATGCGGGCCTGCGTCATGGTGCGTCGCGCAAGCTGGCGCCTGCCTTCTGTGTGTAAAGACAGGAGGTTTACATGACCCTTATTGCCAGATCTGGTTCGATCAGATCACGTTTGCTGCTTTCCATCAGCCTTCTCGCCGCCGCAAGCCCGGCCCACCTCGCAGCTGAGGACAATGCTGCCGAAACGACCGAACAGGCGCGCGAAATCATCGTCACCGCTGCCAACCGCACCGAGACCGCGCTCGACAAGGTTGGCCAGACGGTGAGCGTCATCGGCCTTGCCGAGATCACGCGCCGCCAGACCCAGAATGTCGCCGACATCCTGCGCACTGTTCCAGGCGTCACCATTGCCCGCAACGGCACCATCGGCGGGGTGACCTCGGTATTCATCCGCGGCGCGGAGAGCGATCAGACCGTCGCGCTGATTGACGGGGTCAAACTGAACGATCCCTCGAGCGTCAATGGCGGGTTCAATTTCGGCAACCTCATGACGGGCAATATCGAGCGCATCGAAGTGCTGCGCGGCTCGCAATCGGTGCTGTGGGGCAGCCAGGCCATCGCCGGCGTCGTCAATATGGTAACGCGCCGCCCCACGGAAGACCTGCAGGTCAATGCGCGCGGCGAATATGGCTTTCGCGACACGGTGAACCTTGTCGCCAATGCCTCGGGCAAGGCCGGGCCGCTTTCGGCCAGTGTCGGCGCGGGATGGTTTCGCACCGATGGCATCTCCAACTTTGCCGAAAGCCGCGGCGGGGCCGAGCGCGATCCTTATGAAAACATCGGCGCCAATGCCAATTTCAACCTTGCGCTCAGCGATGCGATCTCGCTCGATGCGCGCGGCTGGTTTTCGCGCGGGAAGCTCAACCTTGATGGCTTTGCCCCGCCGACCTTTGCCTTTGGCGATACCAACGAGGAAAGCGTCACCCGCGAAATCGTCGGCTATACCGGCCTGAACGCGGCCCTGTTCGATGGCCGCCTGCGCAATCGCATCGGCTTTGCCCTCACCGATACCAACCGCGTCAACACATCGCTTGACGGCGCGCCTGCCGAGACTTTCCGCGGCACCGGGCGCAATGAACGGCTCGAATATCAGGGGATCCTCGATATCGCCAGGGGCTGGGAGGCGACCTTCGGGGTGGAACAGGAAATCTCCAGCTTCACCTCGTCAAGCTTCGGCGGCCCGCAAGCGCGCGCCCGTGCGCGGCTTTACAGCGCCTATGCGCAGGTCGTCGGCACGCTGGCGGAAGGCTTCACCATCACCGGCGGGCTGCGGCATGATGATCATGACCGGTTCGGCGGCGCGACCACTTTCGGCGCGAGCGCGATTTACAATCTGGCCGCCACCGGCACCACGCTGCGCGCGAGTTACGCCGAAGGCTTCAAGGTGCCTTCGCTGTTCCAGCTTTTCAGCGATTTCGGCAACAGCCAGCTTGGCCCTGAAACCTCGCAGGGCTGGGATGCGGGCATCACGCAGAGCCTGCTGGATGGCCGGATGGAATTGTCGGCGACCTATTTTGAACGTGACAGCGAAAATCTGATCATCTTCATCGGCTGCTTCGGCGTGACCTCGCCGATCTGCAACAACCGCCCCTTCGGCACCTATGACAATGTCGGGCGCGCAAGGGCGAGCGGCGCGGAATTTGCCGTGACGCTGCGGCCCACCGATGCGCTCAGCGTGCAATTCACCCATGGCTACGTCGATGCCCGCAACCGCGCCGTGGGCACCGCCAATTTCAACCGCCGTCTGCCGCGCCGCCCGGAAAACTCATCCAGCCTGCTGGTCGATTACCGCTGGCCTTTCGGGCTGGAGACCGGCTTTACCCTCACCAATGTCAGCAGCGCCTTTGAAAACGCGGCCAACACCCTGCGCCTGCCCGGCTACACGCTGGGCGATATTCGCGCGATGCTGCCGATCGGGCGCAACCTGGAACTCACCGCGCGGATCGAGAACCTGTTTGACGAGGTCTATGAAACCGCGCTCAATTTCGGGCAGATGCCGCGCGCGGGCTATGTCGGGGTGAGGGTGAGGATGTAAGGTGATGCGCCGGGGCCTGCTCGTCAGTGCGCTGGTGGCAGCGGCGCTCGTCGCGGCCAGCCCTGCGGCGGCAGGGCCCCGGCGCGTTGTCTCGATCAACCCTTGCGTGGATGCGGTGCTGGTCGAGGTGGCAGACCCGGCACAGATCCTCGCGATCAGCCACTATTCGCAAGACGCCCGCGCAACCTCGATTTCGCTGGCCACCGCGCGGCGTTTTGCGGTCACTTCCGGGACGGCAGAAGAAGTCGTCGCGCTGCGCCCTGATCTGGTGCTGGCAGGGGCGCATGTCTCGCCCTCGACGCTGGCAGCGCTGCGGCGGCTGGGCGTGCCGGTCGAGACCTTCGGCGTGCCTGCCACCATTGCCGAATCGCTCGCACAGGTGCGCCGCATCGCCGCTGCTGTCGGCAAGCCGGCGCGCGGTGAAGCGCTCGCCTTGCGGATCGAGGCCGCAGCCAAAAGGGCAAAGGCAGGCGCGCGCGGCCCGGCAGTGCCTGCGCTGATCTGGCAAGGCGGTGGGCTGGTGCCGGGCACAGGGACGCTGGCCGATGAAATGCTGCGCGCGGCAGGCTTTCGCAACATGAGCGCGGAATATGGCCTTCAGCAATGGGACGTGCTCCCGCTGGAGCATCTCGCGGCGCGTCCGCCACGCGTGCTGCTGACCGATCCGCAAGCCGCCGCAACCGACCGCATGACGGGCCACCGCGTGCTGCGCCGCTATGAAGGCCGGATCGCACGGGCCGATTTCAGCGAGCGTCTGCTGAGCTGCGCCGGGCCAGTCATCATCCGTGCGCTGGATCGTCTGGCGGCGGTGAGGCAGGGGTTGTGAGCGTGCGCGGCTGGCTCGTCCCCGCGCTCGTGGCGGCGCTGGTGGTGGCAGCGGGGCTATCGCTGCTGGCGGGCAAGGTGTGGATTTCGCCCGCGGCCTTGCTGGCAGGCGATGCGCGCTGGCCGATCATTGCCGAACTGCGCCTGCCGCGGGTGGTGCTGGCGCTGCTTATCGGGGCTGGGCTGGGGATGGCAGGGGCGGCGATGCAAGGCTATCTGCGCAATCCGCTGGCCGATCCCGGCCTGTTCGGCGTTTCGGCGACGGCCGCGCTGGGCGCGGTGATTTCGATCTTCTTCGGGCTTGCGGCAACGCCCTTTGTGCTCTCGGGCTTTGCGCTGGCGGGCGCCGCGCTGGCGGTGCTGATGCTTTCGACTATCGCGGGGCAAAGCGGCAGTGTGATCGTGTTCACGCTGGCGGGCGTGGTGATTTCCTCGCTCGCAGGCGCGCTCACCGCGCTCGTCATCAGCCTTGCGCCCACGCCCTTTGCGACCGGGCAGATCGTCAACTGGCTGATGGGCGCGCTCACCGATCGCAGCTGGGATGAAGTGCTGATCGCTGCCCCGCTGATGATGCTCGGCATGGGCGTGATCGCCAGCGCCGCGCGCGCGCTCGATGCGCTCACTCTCGGCGAGGCGGCGGCGCGTTCCTTGGGTGTGCGTCCGGCAGTGCTGCAGGCGCAGATCGTGCTGGGCGTTGGCCTGGTGGTGGGGGCAAGCGTGGCGGCAGCCGGGATCATCGGCTTTGTCGGGCTGATCGTGCCCCATCTGGTGCGCCCGTTCACCAACCGGCGGCCGAGCGCCGTGCTCTTGCCTTCCGCGCTGGCGGGCGCGCTGCTGCTGGTGGTGGCGGACAGCGCGGTGCGCGCGGCGCCGACGGTGAGCGAGCTGCGGCTGGGGATCGCGATGTCCTTGCTGGGCGCGCCGTTCTTCCTTGCGCTGCTGATGAAGCTGCGGCGGCAGATCGCATGAGCGCGGGTCTCGCAGCGCGCGGGGTGTCGCTGACGCTGGGTGCAGGCCCAGCGCGCAAGGCGGTCTTGCACGAGGCAAGCCTTGCGCTGCGTGCCGGCGAAGTGACCGCGATCATCGGCCCCAATGGCGCGGGCAAATCGAGCCTGCTCGCCTGCCTTGCGGGCCTGCGCGGGCCCGATCGCGGCACGGTGCTGCTGGATGATCGGCCGCTGGCGCAAGTCCCGCCGCGCGAGCGGGCGCGCCGCATCGGCTTTCTGCCGCAGGTCGCCGAGATCAACTGGGACATTGACGTGGCAACGCTCGTCAGCCTTGGCCGCCTGCCGCATCAGGGCCGCTGGGGACTGGATGAGGCCGACAGGGCCGCGATCAACGCCGCGCTCGCTGCCACTGACACCGCGCAGTTTGCGGCCCGCATCGTGAGCACCCTGTCAGGAGGCGAGCGCGCCCGCGCGCTGCTGGCGCGGGTGCTGGCGGGCGAGCCGGAGTTCCTGCTTGCTGACGAACCGCTCGCCAATCTCGATCCGCGCCACCAGTTCGAAAGCCTGGCCCTGCTGCGCCGCGCCGCCGCGCAGGGGACAGGCGTGGTGGTGGTGCTGCATGATCTCGCGCATGCGCTGCGCGTGGCAGACCGGGTGGTGTTGATGCAGGAGGGGCGGATCATCGCCGATGATGCGCCTGCCGCGGTGTTAACGCCAGAACGCATCGCGGCCGCCTATGGGGTTGCCAGTCATGCCGTCACCCTGCCCGATGGCGCGACAGGACTGGTGCTGAGCGGGCCATGCTAAGGCGCAGATAACAGCGCAAAGCATCTGATTTCATTGGCAAATGATCGCGTCCACAAGCTTTTGAAAATTGTGCTGACTTGATCGGGTCATACCCCAATTCTTCTTGGGATGCGGTTGCTGTTCCAAGTCGCCCGGCTAGGCTCGCGCGCACACGAAAAAAAGGGACTCGTTTCCGGGGGGGGGATTTCAGCCATGCCCAAAGGGTATCACGCGAGCTTCGGCGCGTTTTTTGTGCGCGTCAGACTTGGCTCACCGCAGGCCCGCGCCGCATATCCGCCGCGGTCTTCCCCGCTGCAGCCTGCCCCCCCTTCTCAGCCCTCTTCATGACAGCACTGGCACGAAAGACCCCTGCCAAGGGGCCCCTGGTGCTGCGCACCAGCTCAATATGCCGGCCGGGACCCGCGCGATGCGGCCGGTTTCACCACGCAAATTTTGCGAAGGACCAAGCGATGACAGCTCAGATCACCACGAACGCCAAGGCCGCCATGCACACGTCGCTTGAAACCGCAACCGCCAGTCGCCCCGCCGCGGCGGCGCGCTCTGTCCGGCTGAGCATGGCGGGAGCGCTGCTCGCCAGTTCGGCGATGATGCCGCTCCACGCGCAGACCTTCGATATCGGCGGCGGCACTGTGGTTGCACCCGATTTCACCGGCCCGCCGCTCAATGGTGCCACGGAGATCACCAACGGAACCCTGACGATTGATACCGCAGCGGTGCTGGCGCCTTACACCGGTACGCTCAGCGATAGCCTGGGTGGGTTCAGTCTCAACAAGACGGGCACGGGCACTGTCACCCTGTCAGGCAACAACAGCTACTCCGGCGTGACTACGATTTCCGAAGGCACCCTGATCGCGGCGAGCAGCAATGCGCTCGGCAGCACGGCCGGGAACACCGTGGTCAGCAGCGGTGCGACGCTGGGCGTGCAAGGCGGGATTGTCGCCAGTGAAGCGCTCACCCTTAATGGCAGCGGCGTTGGCGGGAGTGGCGCGCTGCGAAGCATCTCGGGCAATAATGTACTTGGGGGTGTTATCACGCTGGGTTCGGCCTCGCGTATCAATGCCGATGCCGACCAGATAAATCTGATGGCAGCGATCAACAGCGCCGGTTTCAATCTGACCTTTGGCGGTCAAGGAAACACTATCGTTGCCGGCAATCTTAACCTCGGCACCGGCCAACTCATCAAGGACGGCGGCGGTTTCACCCAGTTACTAGGCGCAAACGTCCATGGCGATGTGACGATCAACGGCGGGAACTTGATCGCGGTTAGCGGCGCGGCGCTGGATGATGGGGCGCTTGTGACCATGAATGGCGGTAGTATCGCTATCGGAGCATCCGAAACGATCGGCGGCCTTGCCGGGTCTGTGCCCGGGGTGGCTGTCGCGATCACAGCCGGTCAGACATTGTCGGTGGGGGCGAACAACGCATCCACGACATTTGCCGGGCTCATCTTTAGCAGCGGCGCGCTGACCAAAATCGGCACCGGCACGCTGACGTTGACGGGGTCCAACGCTTACAGCGGCGGCACCACGATCAGCAGGGGCACAATTGTTGCTGGCAATGCCAATGCGCTTGGCACCGGCTCCGTCAACTTCAACGCGTCCGATACCAAGCTGGTGGCCGATTTCAACGGCACTTTTAGCCGGGATCTGAACGTTGCCGGCGATGCCACTTTTGCGGCAGCCACCGGGCGGATAGTCACATTTACCGGGGACATCCTCACCGGAGCGACTTCCGTCATCAATTTTGGCAGCGCGACGGAAACCGGCACTATCATCTTTGAACCGGCAATTAGCGGCAACTTCGACAGCACGACCTCCATAGCGCTCAATGGCGGAACCTTGCGGCTGGGTCCGGTGATGAACGCAATCAACGTGCCAGGCTTTATCGGGGGGACGCAGGGCCTGACAATCAATTCGGCCGGCACCTTTGATCTGGGCGGGTTCAACTTTGCCTCATCCAAGATCGGCGGCACCGGGACAATCCTCAACAGCGACGCGGCGAGCACGCTGACCTTGAGCAGTTCGACTTTTGCCGGCACGCTGGATACCGGCGCGAACGGCATCACGCTGGCCGGCACGATGGCGGGCCTTGGCAGCCTGACGAAGCGCGGCAGCGGCACGCTGACACTGGCCTTTGGGCTCAGCACCAGCGGCTATAGCGGCGGGCTGACGCTGGCCGAGGGCACATTATCGGTGCAAGGCGGACTTTCGGCCGGTTTCGGCACGATCCGCACCACCGGATCGGTGATCGACTATGCCGACGGCGTCACAATCGCAGCGCCCATCGCGATCGATTCCGACACCACCCAGTTGCAAGTGCTCACTGGCAATGCGACTCAATCGGGCGTGATTTCCGAACTTGGCGGCGCGCGCGGGTTTGAAAAAATCGGCGCAGGCAGCCTGCGGCTGACGGGCGCGAACACCTATACGGGCATAACCACGGTTGCCGCTGGCACGCTGGTCGCCACCACTGCGGCCAGCCTCGGCACAGCAACGGGCGGAACCACCGTGCGCGATGGCGCAACGCTGGCGTTCGATGGTTCGTTGTCTGCCGCGGAAGCCCTGACAATCGCGGGCAATGGGGTCGGCGGCGGCGGGGCGATACGGCGTATCACCGGCGATGTTGATATCACCGGCCTTGTCACGCTTGCCGGCCATGCCCGGATCAATTCCGATGGCGCCCCGAGCGGGGATGATTTTTCGTTCTTCGGAGGAATTACCGGCACAAATGTCAATCTGACCGTGGGCGGCACTGGCCGCACCAGCATCAACAGCGCGATAAGCCTTGGGACCGGATCCGTAATCAAGGATGGCAGTGGACTCCTCGCGCTGACGGGCAGCAACAGCTTTACCGGCGGCCTCATCGTCAATGACGGCTTTGCACAATTGCTGAACGGATCGGCGCTGGCAGACACCGCCGCAGTGACCATCAACAGCCCCGGCGTCCTGCAGGTCTTCACCGGAGAGACGATTGGCAGCCTCGCAGGCAACGGCACCGTTGTTTTGCAGACAAATCAGGCATTCGTCGTGGGCGATGCCTCCAGCACGACATTCAGCGGCCTGATCGAGGAATTCGGCGCCACCGGAAGCCTGACCAAGCAAGGCACCGGCACGCTGACGCTGACGGGCAACAACACCTATTCGGGCACCACCGTGATCAACGGCGGGACGCTGCAGATCGGCAATGGCGGGACCAGCGGTTCGCTCGGCACCGGCGATGTGGTCAACAACGCATCTCTGGTGTTCGATCGCTCGAACGTGCTTATTTTTGTCAGCAATGTCATCAGCGGCACCGGCAGCGTGACCAAACGGGGCAACAGCAGCCTGTTCCTAGCGGGTGCGAACAGCTTCAGCGGGGGTGTCCTGTTCGATCAGGGGCTGATCAACGTCTTCAACAATGCATCACTGGGCACCGGCACCCTGACCATGGGCGAAGGCACGAGGCTGTTGCTGTCAACTAATAACCTTACTCTGGCTAATGACATCGTGCTGGGCAGCGGCGCTGGATCAGACATCGAAGCGCTCTCCTTCAACAACCCCGCCACGCTGACAGGCGTTCTTTCGGGCGGGCAACTCAATGTCGTCGCTGGCACAGGGCGGCTGGTCCTGACCGGCGCCAACACATACGGTGCCACCACCATTGGGAGCAGCGCCGTGCTCCAGATCGGCAATGGCGGCACCACCGGCACGCTGGGCAGCGGCAATGTGGTGAACAATGGGGCGCTGGTGTTCAACCGCTTCGACTCGCTGACAGTCGGCAACCTCATCAGCGGCACCGGCTCGCTGACCAAGCAGGGCGCAGGTGCGCTCACGCTTTCTGGCGCCAACACCTATACCGGGAACACGGCGCTCAATACAGGGCGCCTGATTATTGGCAGCAACACCGCGCTGGGCACAGGAACCCTCACCACCCAGGCAGGCACCACGCTGCAACTGGGCATTGCCACCAGCCCCGGGGTAAGCGCCGGGCCGATCACGCTGGCCAATGCGATCAGCCTGCAAGGCAACACCGACGTCAATCTGGTGGGCACGACTGGCGGCGTAAACACCTTTACGGGTGTCTATACCAGCACGGGCACTGCGGCGACGCTGGGCGGGGTCATTGCGGGCCCTGGCGCCATGACAGTGACAGGCGCAGGCATTCTCACGCTCAATGGCAACAACAGCTTCAGCGACGGGACCAACGTGTCGCAGGCGCTGATCGAAATCGGCAACGCCAATGCTTTCGGTACGGGTTCGGTCACTTTGGGGAGCACGGCAGGGCTCCGCAACACCACCGGCGGCGCGCTGACGATTGGCAACGCCATCGCTGTCAATGGCGGCGGCGTGACAATCGGGGGCACCAGCAACCTGACGCTGACCGGCAATCTTTCCGGCGCTGGCCTGTTGTCCAAGGTGCAGGGCAATACGCTGGCTATCAATGGCGCGGTCAATGATTTTGCCGGCGGCCTGATCATCAACGGCGGAAGGGTGCTGATCAATGGCACCATGGGCAATGCAGGCGCGGCCATTACCATCAACAATGGCGGCACGCTCGGCGGCACCGGCACGGTTGCAGGCGGCGTCTCTGTCAATTCGGGCGGCACGCTGGCGGCCGGGCAAAGCCCGGGGACGATGACGCTTGGCAGCCTCACGCTCAACACCGGATCAAACACCGTCTTCGAGCTGGCCGAGGCAGGCGTTGTCGGCGGGGCCAATAATGATCTGATCCGGGTGACAGGCAATCTCGCGCTCAACGGCGGCGGGATCAGCGTGGTGCGCGGCACCGGCTTCGGCACCGGGGAATATACCCTGTTCGAGTTCGGCGCGCTTTCGGGCGCGATCGGCAACATGACGCTGAACGCGATTGGCGGCGGCTTTGCCGGCAGCCTTGCGCTGGGCACCAACACCGTCTTGCTCAATGTCGCAGGTGCGGCCGATCAGGTGCACTGGAACGGATCGACCCTCGCGCCTGCTGGCAGCGTCGTCGGCGGCAGCGGCACCTGGAATCTCGTGAACGGCAATTTCAGCAATGCTGCCGGCACCGTCAGCGGGCCGTGGGCAGGCAATGGTGCGCTGGCGATCTTTGGCGGCACGGCCGGCGGCGGCACTGTCACCATTGCCGATGATACGGTGCTCTCGCCCTCGGGCCTTGTCTTCGAGACGAGTGGCTATACGATTGCCGGCGGCAATGCGGGCTCGGCTCTTGGCCTTACCGGGCCGACCGGGATCGACACGCTGGCAGGCGTCAGCGCGACGATCGCAGCCCCGATTTCAGGCGCCGGATCGATCACCAAGAACGGCGATGGCACGCTCATCCTGACGGGTGCGAACAGCTATTCGGGCGGCACCAATATTCTGGGCGGCACGCTGCAAGTCGGCGATGGCGGCACCGCCGGGGCGCTCGGCGGCGGCGATGTGCTCACCAATGCCAGCCTCGTGTTCAACCGCGCTGACGACATGACCTTCGGCGGCGTCATCAGCGGCAGCGGCACCCTCACCCAGCAAGGCGCAGGCAATCTCGTGCTGTCGGGTGCGAACACCTATGACGGGCTCACCATGGTGGCAGCCGGCACGCTGACGGTGACCAATGATCTGGCGCTTGGCACCGCGGCGGCAGGCACCATCGTTGCTGCGGGCGCAACGCTGGCACTGGATGGCAGCGTGACGCTGGGCGAGGCGATCACCCTCAATGGCGGCGGTCTCAGCGGCGGCGGCGCGCTCCGCAACGGCGGCGGCTTTAACCAGGTCGACGGCCTGATTACCCTTGCCAGCGCGGCGCGGATCAACTCGGATAGCGGCTTTCTCACGATCGCAGGCGGCATTTCGGGCGCAGACCATGATCTCACCTTTGGCGGGACGGCCTTCACCACCATCCTTGCCCCCGTCGCGCTCGGCACCGGGCGCATCATCAAGGATGGCACCAGCCTGCTGAGCCTGTTCAGCAGCGATGCGGCGATCAGCGAGCTGGTGATCAACGCCGGTTCGGTGCAGCTCGGCTTTGACAGCGGCCCCGTCAACAGCGCGCTCGCCGATACGGCAGGGGTTACCATCAACGACGGGACGCTGATTATCGGCGCCTCGGAAACCATCGGCGCGCTCGCCGGCAGTGCCAGCGCAGTGGTGACCGACCAGGGCCGCGGCACCACGCTGACAGCAGGCGCCAACAGCAGCACGACTTTGTTTGAAGGTCGCCTTGGCGACACCATCGGCCTCACCAAGGTGGGCAGCGGCTCGCTTACCCTGACCGGCGCAAACACCCATGCGGGCGTCACCCGGATCGAAGGCGGCACGCTGGCGCTGGGTGCGAATGACGCAACTTCGGCCGCCTCCGCCCTGCAGATCGCGGGCGGCACCTTGGCGCTGGAAAGCTTTACAGGATCGGCAGCAAGCGTGAACCTGTCGGCAGGCAGCGTGACGGGCAGCACCGGCAGCGCGCTGACTGTTGCAGGCGATTACACGCAATCGGGCGGCACGCTGGCGGCAGGTGCCACTGTCCACGTGGGCACAGGCGGGATGATCCGCCTGTCAGGCGCGACAATTGCGGGCGTGCTCAACGGATCTGCCACCTCCTTGAATGCTGCCTTGATCGAGGGCAGTCCGGCCAGCGTGACGGGATCCCTGCAGTCAGCAGGGGGGCTCGTCATCGGCAACACCGGCACTGGCAGTCTCACGATCAGCAATGGCGGGATCGTGACGAACACGATCGGCCAGATCGGGCTTGGCGCCGGATCGCAAGGGATTGTGGCCGTTGCTGGAGCGGGCAGCGACTGGCAGATGTCGGGTGGCTTGCTGCTGGGCGGGAGTGGCAACGCAAGCCTGACCATCGCCCATGGCGGCGCAGTCAGCGCGGCAAGTGTCAGCATCGGGGCAAGCGCGGGCGGGATTGGCACGCTGGTGTTTGGTTCGGCCGAAGGTGATCCGGCGGTAGCCGCAGGCACTCTCACCACCCCGACAATCGCGCTGGGAGCGGGTTCGGCTGCGATCATCTTCAACCACACGGCAGCCGATTTTGCGCTGGCGGCGGCGATTTCGGGCACTGGCACGCTGCGCCAGCTGGCGGGCACCACCACCTTGTCGGGCGCGAGCACCTTCACCGGCACCACCAGCGTGCTGGGCGGCAGTTTGCAGGTGACCGGCGCGCTCGCCTCGGATGTGGTGGTGGACGCTGCCAGGCTGGTGAACAGCGGCACGATCGGCGGGCTGGTGACCAATCATGGCACCCTCACCTCGATCGGCATACTCGGCGGCGGACTGGTGAACGCAGCCGGTGCGAGCGCCTCGATCAGCGGCACGCTGACGGGCGCTGTCGAGAACGCAGGCACCCTCACCCTTAACGGCGCAACCAGCGGCATCGGCGCGGTCACGCAAACTGCCAGCGGCGTGTTTGCCCTTGCCGGCAACAGCACCGCGATCGGCAGCCTGGCAGGCGCAGGGCAAGTGCAGCTGGGCAGCGCCACGCTGACCACCGGCAGCAACAATGCCGCCACCCTCTACAGCGGCCTTATCGCAGGCAGCGGCGGGCTGACCAAGCTGGGCAGCGGCACCTTCACGCTGACCGGCGCCAACACCTTCACCGGCACCACCACCATCACCGGCGGCGCGCTGCAACTGGGCGATGGCGGGACCACTGGCAGCCTGGCAGGCAGCGCGATCAGCAACAACGGCGCGCTGATCCTGAACCGCAGCGATGCGATCACGCTCGCCCATGCCGTCTCGGGGTCAGGCGCGCTGGTGCAGGCCGGCACCGGCATCACCCGGCTCACCGCCGCCAACAGCTATACCGGCGGCACGCTGGTGAGCGCGGGCCGACTGGTGGGCGATACCGCAGCCCTGCAAGGCGCGATCCAGAACAATGGCGTGCTTGAATTCGCGCTGCCCGCCAATGGCACCTTTGCAGGCGCGCTGACGGGCACCGGCCGGGTCGAGAAGACGGGCGCAGGCATCCTCACCTTTGCCGCTGACGGACGCGGCCTGACAGGGCCCTTTGCCGTGCTGGACGGCACCTTGCGGATGGACGGCGCCAATGGCGGGCGGCTCGATCACTCGGTGGTGACGCTGGCGGCGGGCACCACCTTGTCGGGCCATGGCCTGATCGGCGGGCTGGTGGTCGAGGGCGGCGCCCTCGTCACTCCGGGCAACAGCCTCGGCGTGATCGGCGTGAGCGGCGATGTCACCTTCCGCGCGGCAAGCCGGTTTCTTGCCCAGATCACGGAAAGCGGCGCGGATCTCATCACCGCGGGCGGCACAGCGCGGCTGGCAGGCGCGCTCGATGTCGTCAACCTTGGCGCGGCGACCTACCGCTTCAACACCGCCTTCAACCTGGTGGAAGCAGCAGGCGGGATCACCGGCAGCTTTGATGCGGTGACCTTTGCCGGGTTCAGCCCGATCTATCGCCCGGCGCTGCGCACCACGGCCAACGGACTGGCCGTCGTGCTCGCACCGGGCAGCCTGGCATCGCTGGCAGGGGCAGGCCTCACCAGCAATCAGGCGGCTGTCGCCGCGCGCCTCGATGCAGCCGTGGCAGTCGGGTTTGATCCGCAGGCCTTCTTCGGCGTTTACGCGCTGGCGCCGGCGGCACTGGCGGGCGCACTCGACCAGCTTTCGGGCGAGGTGCACCCTGCCATGGGCCGCGCCGCGATGCGCCAGAGCCGTCTGCCGCGCGAGGCTGTGCTCGCACGCGCTGCGGGCGTGGCGCTGGCCGACACCCCGCAGGGCAACAGCCTTGGCACCTGGGCCAAGCTGATGCGCTCATGGGGCGATGTGGCGGCCGCTCCCGGCACGGCGGGGCAGAGCACCGATACCGAAGGCTTTGTCATCGGGGTTGATGGCGGCACCGCCAATGATGCGCGTGCGCTGCGCTTCGGGGTCTATGGCAGTTATCTCAACACCCGCATTGCGATCGATGCGCGCGGCTCGGCAGGCGAGATCGAGCAGGCCGGCGGCGGCATCTACACCAGCTTTGCCACAGGCGGGTTCTCGCTGGTGGCAGGGGCAGGTGCGGCACGCTTTGACATCACCACCAATCGCATGGTGGCTTTGCCGGGCCTCGCCGATAGCACCGCCAGCACCGCGGCAGGCGATATGGCGCAGGTATTCGGCCGGATCGGCTATCGCTTTGCGCTTGGTTCGGCCTCGCTTGAGCCTTTCGCGGCCGCCGATCATGCGTGGATCGCGCTCGATCCGCTGCTGGAGCGCGGCGGGGCAAGCGCGCTCACCGCGGGGCGGCAGGAATACAAGGTGGCAGGGGCCACCACCGGGCTGGCGCTCAAGGCACCGCTCGGCAAGCTCAGGCTCGATGCCGAGGCAGCGGCCCGCTTCGAACTGGGCGACCGCGCGCCGGAAGCCCTCGTTGCGCTGGCCGCCGCCCCCGGCGCTGCCACCCGCATCGGCGCCCCGCGCCTTGCCGGAACCGCCTTCACCGGACGCCTCGGCGCAATCCTGCCCATCACTGCCCGCATGGAAGTGCGCTTTGACTACGCAGGAGAATTCTCCGGCACCGATACGGAACACGCCGCCCAGGCAGGCCTCAGCATCCGCTTCTGAGGACCGGCTGAAACACCCCGAGAGCCGCCGCCTGACGATTGACAGGCGGCGGCGCTCCATTCGATAGGCGGCATCGATCTTACGACACCTGCGGGACGCGACATGGCTCTCGGATATCTGGTGCTGGCCCTGGTGCTGGCGGCAACGCTCAATGCGCGCGGGCGCTGGCTGCGGCTGGGCGGCACGTTGCTGGCAGCCGTGGGCCTGTTCATGATGGTCTATTCGATCATCCTGGCCGATCTTGACGGCACTTTTGCGCGTGTTCCGGCCGATGCGCCGCTGATCGAGCGGCTCACCCCCTGCATCCTCACCGCACAGGCCTTCGCGGCAAGCCTTGCGATCCTGTTCCTTGCATGGTCAGCATGGATGCAGCTGCGCCGGGAGGTGGCGGGCGAAGTGCCGCTCGCCAACACCCCTGACCAGTTCGGCACGGTATCGCGCGCCTTTCACTGGGTGATGGCGGTGATGATGCTGTGCCTCGTGCCAATCGGCCTGTTCATGGCGATCCTGCCAGACAGCGCGCCCGAACGCGCCGCTTTCATGAGCGCGCATCAATCCCTTGGCCTCAGCATCGCAGCGCTGGTGATCGCGCGGATCACCTGGCTCAGGCTCAGCCCTGCGCCCGCGCCGCTCACCGCGCCCGGCAGCCTGCCGCATCGCGGCGCGAAGCTGGTGCACGGCGCGCTTTATGCAGCGATGCTGGCCTTTCCCTTGAGCGGGGTGCTGCTCGGGCAAGGGGGCGCGGCGGATTTTTTCGGGCTGATGGTGCCGCTGCCCGATTGGCCTGCCACTGCAGAGCTTGCCCTGGCCGTCCATGCCTGGGTGCTGCCTGCGCTTTTCTCCATCAGCCTTGCCGCGCATCTGGGCGCTGTCATCAAGCGGCACTTTGCCGCGCGCGACACCAGCGCCGTGCGTCGCATGCTGCGCTGATCAGAGCGCGGCGCGGCCGCACCCCGATTGAGCAGACAGGCGTTTGTTAACCAATCTCGGGTAGGGCCCTGTTGTGATGTTGGAGCGAAATGCCCGGCGTGCAGCAGGCGACATGGCATCTGCTGCCCCAAGAGGATAAATGATGCCAATCGGTTTTCTCAAGTCCGGCCGCGAAAATGGCACCGCCCGCACGCCTGACAAGACAAGCGACAGGCCTGCGCCCGTGAGCGATGCGACGACCACGGCCGGCCCGGCGGGTCACGTGCTTGAAGAAATCCAGCAACTTGGCGTCGGCATGTTCTGGGCAACCAATGCGACCGGCGCCCTGACTTTCCTGTCCGCACCCGCGCTGCGCGATTTTGCAGCGGCCGGGCTTGATCCGATCGGCCAGCAGATCACCGCCATCATGCGCGATGCCGATGCCCTGCCCGGCACTGGTTCGCAGCGCGCGCTCGCCTTCAAGTGCAAGGCCCGGGCGCGGCTCGATGACCATATCGTCGAGCTGCAATTTCCCCGCCCCGGCTCCGAAGAACCGATGCTCAAGTGGTGGCGGCTGACCGGCCGCGCGCTGACCGATGCGGCGGGGGAGTTTCTGGGCTATCGCGGCAGCGCGGTCGATATCACCGCGCAATATTCGCACGAGGTGCAGGTCGCGCGCGCCTCGCAGTACGACGAGCTCACCGGGCTGGCCAATCGTCGCAAGCTCAATGAACGCCTCACCGCAACGCTCGCGGCGTTCCGGCAGAGCCGCCGCAGCTGCGCACTGATCATGCTTGATCTTGATCGCTTCAAGCAGGTCAATGACACCATGGGCCATCACGCGGGCGACGAGCTGCTCCAGCAAGTCGCCAAGCGGCTGATTGCCGTGATGGAAGATCGCGGCGAGATCGGACGGCTGGGCGGCGATGAATTCCAGATCCTGCTGCCCGATGTCGATGATCGCGGCACGCTGGCCGCACTTGCCAACCGGATCGTCCAGGCGCTCTCGCAGCCCTATCAGATCAGCGGCAAGCGCGCGATAATCGGTTCTTCGGTGGGCATTGCGATTGCCCCCTATGACGGCGTTCAAGCGAGCGAGCTGACACGGGCGGCTGACATGGCGCTTTATGCCGCCAAGGAACAGCGCGGAACGTTCCGCTTCTTCACCGCCGATCTGAACGCTGCCGCGAGCCGCGCGGCACAGCTTGCAGGGGATCTGCGCGATGCGGCCGAGGTGGGCCAGATCAGTCTTGCCTATCAGCCGCTGGTCGATCCGGTCACACGGCAAGTGAAGTGTTTTGAAGCGCTGCTGCGCTGGGACCACCCCGAACAGGGCGAGATTTCGCCCGGCATCTTCATACCGATCGCCGAAGAGCATGATCTCATCATTGCGCTGGGCGAAATGGCGCTGCGTCAGGCCTGCCTTGATGCGCGGGCCTGGCCCGGCACGATCTGCGTGGCGGTGAACGTATCAGCCAAGCAGTTCATGAAGCCGGGCTTTCCCAAGCGTGTGGCGGCTGCGCTGGAGGCGTCGGGCCTTGCCCCGGGACGGCTGGAACTGGAAATCACCGAAAGCGTGTTTGTCGGCGATACGGAAACAGTCGACACGATCTTCCGCGAGCTGAAAAAACTCGGCGTGCGGCTGGTGCTCGATGATTTCGGCACCGGCTATTCCTCGCTCGGCTATCTCAAGCACGGCCATTTCGACAAGATCAAGATCGACCAGAGCTTTGTGCGCGGCTGCACCGAAAGCGGCGACACCAACCCCGCGATCATCACCGCGATTGTCGCGCTTGCCCGGGCGCTCGGGATGGAGACTGTCGCCGAGGGGGTCGAGGCGATGGACGAACTCGCCCTGGTGCGCGAACGCGGCGCTGATCTGGTGCAGGGTTACATCTTCTCCACGGCAATCAGCCAGGATGATTTGCTGGCCAAGTTCACCTGCGAGGACATGCGCTGGGAGCCGGTCGGCCCGCCGCGTCACCGTGCCGATCGCATTTCGATCCTGCGCAAGGTGGGCCTCATCCACGAGGATCACTACTACGATGTGATCTTGCGCAATATATCAAAGACCGGCGCGCGCATCGTGGGGCTGGCGGGTGTTCCGGTAGGGACGGATGTGGTGCTTGATCTGGGCAATGGCCAGCTGGTGGTGAGCAAGGTGGTCAACCGCACCGAGAACAGCCAGGGCCTGCAGTTCGAAACGCCGCTGATCAGCGATGGCTGCGGCGGCTTCATGACCCGGCACCGCATTTCGCCCTATGCCCTGGCTGAGGCGGGTATCCCGCTTGGCGCCCTTGGCGCAGGCGCCTTCCCGCTCGCCAAGTGGCGCGAGACGCAGCGCAGCGTGCCCAAGTTCATCCAGCTCGAACTGGGCAGCTGATCAGCGCTGCCGCAGCTCAAGGCGGCTGACGACCGGGACGATATCGAGCAGCAGGGGCCCGGATCCCATGGCGGAGCGGCGATAGAACCGCAGCGCCAGACTGCCCGCACCTGCCGATATCAGGCACAGGCTTTCCTCACCTTCGCCGATACGTGCGGCCAAGGCGCCGACAAGCTGCGATTCGCTCGCGGCCAGCCGCCCTGCGCTGGGTGCTGCAAGGCAGGGAACTGGCGCGGGATCGGCGCTTGCGGGCGGGCGCCGGGCAATGGCCGTGGCCGGGGCAGCGAGATCCACCACATCGCCATCTGCCAGGCTGACAATCGCCAGCCGCCGGACATCCAGCGGCGGATCGCGGAAATAGGCCGCCTCGCGCGCGTCCAGCACTGTCACGCGCCCGCGCCCGACGACGCGCGCGAAGCGCTGATCAGGGGCCACCACCAGCGCGGTATCCTCGTCAATCCCCAGCCCGATCCGATCATGGGAGGGCACCTCGCGCAAGGCTGCCACCAGCCGGATCAGCCGCGTGCGCTCACCGAAATGCTGGTCCACGAGGCGATGACGCAGAAAGCCGAGCCCCGTGCCGCTTGCCAGTTTCTCAAAGGCTGCGCCCGCGCCCGGCACAAGGCTGAAAGGATCGCCTTGCAGGATCATCGGATTGCTCATGATCGCAGCGCCCGCGCTGGTTCCGCCGATCACGGCGCCGGCGGCAAAACGGGTGCGGATGATCGCCAGCATGGCGCTTTCATCGCCTTCGGGACGCATCAGACTAGCCATGATCCGCGCCTGATCGCCGCCGGTGAACCAGATGCCGCCCACCCCTGCCAGCTTCATGATCTCATCCGGCGCCTCGCCATGGCCGGCCCAGCCACTTTCATCTTCCGCGGTCGCGGGATCATCCTCGGTGGCCAGGCGGATGATGCGGATGCGCTCCTGATCGACCCCGCGCCGCTCAAGCTGCGCGGCAAAGGCGCGCGCCGATTGGACGGGAACGCCCGAGGCTGCCGGGATGATCGCAATCGGGGCATCGGGCGCTGGCAGCGCCGCCAGAAAAGCCGCGAACACCGCGTCATTATCATCGGCCAGCCCGCCGCCCACGATCACCAGCGTGCCCCCTGCACGCAGCGGCCCGGCCAGCGTCAGCAGCAGCGCCAGCCCGATCATCCACAAGCGCATCACATTTCCCCTTTGCCTGCCGACAGTGGCGGCGCGGGCGGGCCAAGGCAAGCGGCTAGATGATGCTGGATGCGGTCAAGCCGAGCGCAATCGTCAGCACCCCCAGCCCGACTGACAGGTGCCAGCGCAGCTTGAGGAAATCGGCTCGGGCAAAGCCCAGCGCGCGGTCCACCACAGGCGACAGGGCAATCAGCGCGCCGAGATAGAACAGCGCCGGGCCCGGCCATTCCCAGCCGATGGTCCAGGGCAGAAACAGCGCCACCGCAATCAGGCTCGGCATGACGGCGATCAGGTAGGCGCCGGGAGTCGCGCGGCCCGATTGCACCGCTTGCCCCCACCACACCCCGCCCAGGAAGCTGAATATCGCCGCCGCATAGGCAAACCCGCCTGCGAGCGCGGAATAGCGCCATTCGTGGCCCATGAGCACGAGGCCAAGGCACAGGATTTGCGGCAAGAGACCAGCATAGCCCAGCGCACGGGCCGCGGGAGTAAGCGATGATTGTCCGTCCATGCGGCCCAAAAGCTTGCGCGCGCGCCCGGTTCCCGCAAAAGACGGAGCGGAAAGGGATGCAAGGGGCATGACGGAACTGTTCGATCTTTCGGGGCGCACTTGCGTCATCACCGGTGGCAATGGCGGGCTGGGCCTCGCGATGGCGCGGGGCCTCGCCAAGGCAGGCGCGCATGTCGCGATCCTTGCGCGCAATCCCGCGAAGAATGCGGCTGCTGTCGAAGAACTGCGGGGGCTTGGCGCGGGCGACGTGCTCGCGCTTACCTGCGATGTGGCAGAAGAAGCTGAAATCGCCGCTGCGGTTGCGCGCACGCTGGGCGCTTTCGGGCGGATTGATGCGTGCTTTGCCAATGCGGGCATTCCCGGCGCCGGCACCGCCATTCCCGATATCACGGCCGAAGGCTGGGATCACACCATGGCGGTGAACACGCGCGGCGCAGCGCTTGTCTACAAACACGTGACCCGCCACATGATCGCGCGCGCCGGGCAAGGCGATCCGGGCGGCAAGCTGATCGCCACCTCCTCGGGCCAGTCGATCATGGGGGTGAACCGCTCATCGGATTATGCGGCCTCGAAAGCCGCGATGAACGGGCTCACGCGGGCGGCCGCCTTTGAACTGGCGCGTTATCAGATCACGGCCAATGCGCTGCTTTTCGGCTACTATGAAACCGACATCACCGCGCGCGCTGACCCGAAATTCGCCGAATGGATGGCGCGCCGCATCCCCTTGCGCCGTCCCGGCGATCATGCGGGGCTTGAAGGGCTGGCGGTATTCTTCGCCTCGCCCCATTCCGATTATATCACCGGGCAATGTCTGCCGGTGGATGGCGGGCTGTGTATCAGCTAACGCAGGGAACAGGGCAAGCGGCCCGCCGTTTAGCCCATCACCACCCTCAAGGATTGCGCCTGAGTGTCTGACGATAAACCTTCCGATTTTGGCCCCGATTTCGACAAGCGGCGTGATGATCGCAGCCGCCAGCGCGCTGTCCCGGCAGGGCGCGTGGCGCGGCTTGGCACTTTCGGGCGGCTGGTTGGCGGGGTGGCAGGCGGCATGGTGGCCGAAGGGGCGCGCAGGCTGGCAAGCGGCGACAGCATCACCGCGCGCGATCTCATCCTCACCCCCGGCAATGTCCAGCGCCTGACCGATCGCCTCTCGCACCTGCGCGGCGCGGCGATGAAGATGGGCCAGATGATCAGTCTTGATGCCGGCGATTTCCTGCCGGATGAATTGTCGAAAATCCTCGCTACCTTGCGCGATCAGGCCCATTTCATGCCGACGCGGCAGCTTGATGCCGTGCTCAAGAGCGAATGGGGCGCGGATTGGCGCAAGCAGTTCCGCTGGTTCAACCCCCGTCCCATCGCCGCGGCCAGCATCGGGCAGGTGCACAAGGCCTTGACCCGTGACGGGCAGGAACTGGCGATCAAGGTGCAATATCCGGGCGTTGCCAAGTCCATCGACAGCGATGTCGATAATGTCGTCACCCTGCTGAAGATCGCTGGCTTTGCCCCGCCCGAACTGGAACTGGAAAAGCTCATGGCAGCCGCGAAAAAGCAGCTCCACGAGGAAGCCGATTACCAGCGCGAAGGCGCGCAGATGCAGCTCTATCGCGAACAGTTGGCCGATGTGCCGGGCTTTGTCGTGCCGCGACTGCACGAAGGCCTCACCCGCGGATCAATCCTTGCGATGAGCTTCGAGGAAGGCGCCCCGATCGAGGCGCTCGGCCATGAACCTGCCGAACGGCGCGATGAAGTTTTCGCGCGGCTGATCCGGCTGGTGGCGCGCGAATTGTTCGATTTCGGCGTGATGCAGACCGATCCCAATTTCGCCAATTTCCGCTATCGCCGCGAGACGGGCGAGATCGTGCTGCTTGATTTCGGCGCTTGCCGTCCGGTCGATCCGAATGTCGCCAATGGCTATCGCCGGATGCTGGAGGCAGGGCTGAAAGGCAATGCCGAACAAGTGCTTGCCGCGACCATCGAGGCGGGCTTCATGATGCCGATCGTTGCCGAAAAATATCCGGAACGGGTGAACCGCATGATCGACATCGTCATCAACGAGATGCGTGAGGATGCCCCCTTTGATTTTGGTGACCGCGCTTTTGTGCCGCTCTTGCGCGATGAAGGCCTCGCCATCGCCCAGGACAAGGACACCTGGGCCTTCCCGCCGATCGAAACCCTGTTCGTGCAGCGCAAGGTATCGGGCACCGCGCTGCTTGGCGCGCGGTTGAAGGCCAAGGTCAATATCCGGCGCATCACCGAAGATGTGCTCGCCAACACATCGCCCGCCCCGGCGCGCGCGGCCTGACTGCGGCCGCACCGCCCCAAAGTGATCATCATAGTAAAAGTCAGATCAACAGCGACGCCATTCATCGCGCTTATTCAAAGCCTTCTATTGGACAATCGTTTGCAATGCTGTTAGGTGCCTATCATGCAAGTGGGGGTTCATCATCACGCAGCGGTGCTGTTTGTTTGCCTGGGAAATATTTGCCGATCCCCCATGGCAGAGGGCGCCTTTCGCCAAGCAGCAGCCCGCCACGCGATCGCCTGCACTGTCGATTCGGCGGGGACGGCGGCCTATCATGTCGGCGAGCCCCCCGATCCACGCGCCAGTGCCGCCGCCGCCGCGCACGGCGTGATGATCGGCGGCCAGCGGGCCCGCCAGATCGAGCCGCAGGATTTCCGCCGCTTCAGCCACATCATTGCGCTCGACAAGGCCAATCTTGCAGGGATCATGGCCCGCCGCCCGCGCGATGGCTCGGCCCAAGTGAGCTTGCTGCTCGATTGGCTTGACGGGCATCAGGGCGCGGGCGTGCCCGATCCCTATTACGGGGACGAGGCGGACTTTCTCGCCGCCTGGGATCTGATCGCGCGTGCCACTGATGCCCTTGCCAGCAGGCTGGCCTATCTCGCCAGCCTGCCGGAAACGCCTGCCGGCTATCCGCCGCGCAGCAGCTGAACGCCCCAGTCGCGCTCGAACAGGTAGAGCAGCACCCGCGCCGCCGCGCCGCGAGGGCTGGTAAGCCCGCCATCGCGCTCCATCAACAGCCGCGCATCGCTGTGCGCGACCGGCAGCAGCCGCTGCACCTGATCGAGACTGGCGAGGCGAAACGCCGCATCGCCCGATTGGCGCGTGCCGAGCAATTCGCCCCCGCCGCGCAATTCCAGGTCTTCCTCGGCAATGCGAAAGCCGTCCTGCGTCTCGCGCATCAGCGCCAGCCGGGCGCGCGCGGTTTCGGACAGCTGGCTGCCGCGCAGCAGCAGGCAGGTCGATTTTTCCGCGCCGCGCCCCACCCGCCCGCGCAACTGGTGGAGCTGCGCCAAGCCAAAGCGTTCGGCCTGTTCGATCACCATCAGCGTGGCCGCGGGCACATCAACGCCGACTTCGATCACGGTGGTGGCCACCAGCAATTTCGCTTCGCCCCGCACAAATCGCTCCATCGCGGCATCCTTGGCCTCGGGGCGCAGCTGGCCGTGCACGAGCACCACCGCATCGCCAAAACGTTCTTTCAGGGCAGCATAGCGCGCCTCGGCCGCGGCGATATCGGCGCTGTCGGGCACGCCATCGATCTCGCGCACCATCGGGCACACCCAATAGGCCTGCTGGCCGCCTGCAAGGTGCCGCTCAAGCCCGGCGACCACATCGCCGATCCGCTCCATCGCCACCACGCGCGTATCAATCGCCTGCCGTCCGGGCGGGAGTTCATCGAGGCGGCTCACATCCATCTCGCCATATTGTGCCAGCGTGAGCGAGCGCGGGATCGGCGTGGCTGTCATGGCAAGCGTATGCGGCGCCCGCCTGCCCTTGGCGGCAAGCGCGAGGCGCTGGGCAACGCCAAAGCGATGCTGCTCGTCAATCACCACCAGCCCCAGATCGCGATAGGCGACTGCCTCCTGAAAGATCGCGTGGGTGCCGACAACCAGCTGGATGGAACCATCCACCAGCCCCATCAGGATGGATTCGCGCGCCCGCCCCTTGTCGCGCCCCGTGAACAGCGCGATTTCCACGCCGGTGGGCGCGGCCATCTTGCGCAAGGTTTCGAAATGCTGGCGGGCGAGGAGTTCCGTGGGCGCGAGCAGCGCAGCCTGCTTGCCCGCTTCGGCAGCGATCAGCATGGCGTGCAAGGCCACCACCGTTTTTCCTGCCCCCACATCGCCTTGCAGCAGGCGCAGCATCGGGGCATCCTGCGCCATGTCGCCTGCGATCTCGGCAATGGAGCGCGCCTGCGCGCCGGTCAGCGCGAAAGGCAGCGCGAGCTTGGCCCTGAGACGGCCGTCACCCACCAACGCCTGCCCCTTGCGGCGGCGCCCTTCGGCTTTCACCAGCAGCAGGGCAAGGCTGTTTGCCAGCAACTCATCATAGGCCAGCCGCTCGCGCGCTTGCGCGTGTTCGCGGGCGTGCGCCAGATGGATCGCATCGCGCCATGAAGGCCAGCCGCTGCGCTCCAGCTGCCCCGGCTCAATCCACTCAGGCAGCTCGGGCAGGCGCGCCAGGGCCTGCGCCACCAGCGCGGCCACGCGCGGCTGGGTGAGGCCATCGGACAGGCGATAGACCGGCTCATTGAGCCGTTCCAGATGGGCTGCGCCTGCTTCCTCGATGTGATCGGGATGCACCATCTGGAGCATATCGCCATAGCGATCGAGCTTGCCTGCCACCCAGCGCGTCTCGCCCACGGGAAGCAGCCTTTTCGCAGTATAGGCGGCCTTGCCGAACCAGGTGAGCGCGCAGATATTGCCCTTCGCATCCTGAGCCAGCACCCGATAAGGCCCGCGCCCGCCGATCCGGGGCGCGCGGTGTTCGACGGGCGTGAGCGCGATAACCACCTGCTCGCCCTCGCTCGCCTCATCCAGGTGGCCGATCGCCCGGCGGCTGACAAAGCGTTCGGGCAGATGATAGGCCAGATCGCGCACCCGCGTGAGGCCCAGCCGCTCCAAAGGCTTGGCCAGTTTCGGCCCCACACCATCAAGGCCGGTGGTCTCGGCAAACAGCGGGTTGAGGATCTCGGGGCGCATTGCCACGCATGGCTACCACCGCTTCGCCCCTATTGCGAGTTGCAGCAGCGACAAGCTGTGGCTAGGTGGAGGCCATGACCGACATGAGTTTTGCGCAACGTCTTGCCCGGGCCAGGTTCCGCGCCTGGCACCGCGGCACACGCGAGGCCGATTACATGATCGGCGGCTTCTTTGATCGCTATGCCAGCAGCTGGGGCGAGGCCGAACTGGCATGGTTCGAGGCGCTGCTTGATGAGGACGATGTCGATGTCATGGCCTTTGCGCTGGGATCGCAGCCGCCGCCCGAACATCTCGCCGGAGAGCTGCTCACCGCGATGCAGCGGCTCGATTACGTCACTATTCCGCGTTAGGCGCCTCGCGCCCGCGGGAACCCTTTGGCCTCGCGCTGCTTGAGGGGAAACCCATGCCCGATCTTGCCCGGATCCTTGGCGCAAAAGCGCCGCTGACGCTTTCCTCGCTGCCGCGCGGCAGCGTGCCGCTGGTGCTTGCCGATCTGGCCCGCGCGGCGAAAACCCGCGCTGTCTTCATCGCCCCCGATGATGCCGCGATGCGCGCTGCCGCGGACGCAGCCCGCTTCTTTGCGCCCGAGGTTGAGGTGGTGGAGTTTCCCGCCTGGGATTGCCTCCCCTATGACCGCGCCAGCCCTGCCCTTGCGATCAGCGCGCAGCGCCTTGCAGCACTCCACCGGCTGCAACGGCCGGGTGCAGCGCGGCAACTCCTCGTCACCACCGCCAATGCCGTGCTGCAACGCGTGCTCACCCCCTTCCGGGTGCGCGAGAGCTTGCGCGAACTGCGGGTCGGCAGCCAAATCGGGCATGACAGCCTTGCTGCCCTGCTCACCCGGCAGGGCTATAGCCGCACCGACACGGTGATCGATCACGGCGAGTTTGCGGTGAGGGGCTCGATCGTCGATATCTTCCCCTCCGCGCTCGAGGCGGGCCTCAGGCTCGATTTCTTCGGGGATGAGCTGGAAAGCCTGCGCCTGTTCGATCCGGCCACCCAGCGCACCATCGAACGGCTCGATTCGCACCTTCTGCTCCCCGCTTCCGAAGCGCTGGTGGATGAGGCCAGCATCAAGCGCTTCCGCACCCGCTACCGCGAATTGTTTGGCGCGGCGGCCACGCAAGACCCGCTTTACGAGGCGGTGAGCGACGGGCGCAGGCTGGCGGGCATGGAGCATTGGCTCCCCCTGTTCGAGGAGAAGCTCGCCACCCTGTTCGATCACCTGGCTGCAGATGACGTGGTAGTGATCGATCAGGGCGCGCTGGCGGCGGCGGAGGAACGCCTTGCCGACATCGCCGATTACCACGCCCAGCGCCAGCGCATCGCGGGCGAAAAGGCAGGCAGCTACCGCCCGCTTGCAACCGATGCGCTTTACCTCTCGCGCAGCGAGTTTGACGCCGCTGTGGCAAATGCCCCCGTCCACCGCGCCACCCCCTTTGCGGCCGAGGCCGGCGCGGGCGTGGTCGATTTCGGCTTCACCTCGGCCCGCGACTTTGCGCCGGAGCGCGGCCGTTCGGAAAATATCTACGAAGCGGCTGCCAAGCATTTCACAGCCCTGGCAAAATCGGGCCGCCGCGCGCTGCTGGCCGCCTATTCGCAAGGCTCAGCCAAGCGGATCGCCGCGATCCTTGAAGAAGCCGGTTGCCCCAGCGCGCTGGCGGGTTCGTGGCAGGAGGCTTTGGGGCTGTCCGCCAGGGGGCGGCTTGCGCTGATGGTGCTGCCGCTGGAGCATGGCTTTGCCAATGCAGACATGGAACTGCTCACCGAAGCCGATGTGCTGGGTGACAGGCTGGTTCGCCGCAAAAAGAAACGCAAAAGTTCCGATGCTTTCCTGGCCGAGCTTCAGGCGCTGTCGCGCGGCGACCTGGTGGTGCATGTCGAACACGGGATCGGGCGCTATCTGGGGCTTGAACCCATCCCCGTCGGCAAGAGCCAGCACGATTGCGTCGCCCTCGAATATGCCGGCGGCGACAAGCTGTTCATCCCGGTTGAAAACCTCGATGTGCTCACCCGCTATGGCTCGTCGGAACAGGCGGTGGCGCTCGACAAGCTCGGCGGCGAGGCGTGGCAGCGCCGCCGCGCCAAGCTGAAAGAGCGCATCACCGCGATTGCCGGCGAATTGATGCAGGTCGCAGCAGCCCGCGCGCTGCGGCAAGCCCCGGCCCTGCACGCCGACCCGGCCAGCTTCACCCAGTTCACCGATCGCTTTCCCTGGGCCGAAACCGAGGATCAGGAACGCGCCATCGCCGATGTGCTGGGCGATCTCGAAAGCGGGCGCCCGATGGATCGGCTGGTGTGCGGCGATGTCGGCTTCGGCAAGACCGAGGTGGCCCTGCGTGCCGCATTCGTGGCGGCGATGGCGGGGCAACAAGTCGCGGTTGTGGCCCCCACCACGCTGCTTGCGCGCCAGCATTACCAGAACTTTGCGAGCCGTTTTGAAGGCTTCCCCTTGCAAGTCGGACGCCTCTCGCGCCTCGTTTCCGCCAAGGAGGCCGCCGAGACCCGTGAAGGGCTGGAATCAGGCCGGATCGACCTGGTCGTCGGCACCCACGCGATCCTCTCCAAATCCACCAAATTCAAGAACCTCGGCCTCGTGATCGTCGATGAGGAACAGCGCTTTGGCGTCACCCACAAGGAAAAGCTGAAACAGCTTCGCGCCGATGTGCATGTCCTCACGCTCACCGCCACGCCCATCCCGCGCACGCTGCAAATGGCGATGAGCGGCCTGCGCGAACTTTCCACCATCCAGACGCCGCCGGTCGATCGCCTCGCCGTGCGCACCTATGTGATGGAGTGGGACGACATGGTGATGCGCGAGGCGCTCTTGCGCGAACATCACCGCGGCGGGCAGAGCTTTATCGTGGTGCCGCGCATTTCCGACATGGCCGATGTGGAGGAATGGCTGCGCGAACATACTCCTGAAATCAAGGCCGTTTCGGCCCATGGCCAGATGAGCGCCGGGGAAGTGGAAGAGCGCATGGGCGCCTTTTACGATCGCAAATATGACGTGCTGCTTTCAACCACCATCGTGGAGAGCGGGCTCGATATTCCCAGCGCCAACACCATCATCATCCACCGCGCGGATCGCTTTGGCCTGGCCCAGCTTTATCAGCTGAGGGGCCGCGTCGGGCGTGCCAAGCTGCGCGCCTATGCCTATCTCACGCATGAAAAGGGCGTGGCGCTCTCGGAAGTGGCGCAGAAGCGGCTGAAAGTGCTGGGCGATCTGGATTCGCTCGGGGCCGGTTTCCAGCTCGCCAGCCACGATCTCGACATTCGCGGCGCGGGCAACCTGCTCGGTGACGAACAATCAGGCCACATCCGCGAGGTGGGCTTTGAACTCTATCAGGCGATGCTGGAAGAGGCGATTTTGGCCGCCAAGGCGGGCGAAATGGGCCTCGAACGCGCGCGCGACAAGATCACCCCGCAGATCACGGTCGATGCGCCGATCATGATCCCGGAAGATTACGTGCCCGATCTCGCAGTGCGCATGGCGCTCTATCGCCGTCTCAATCAGGCCGAAGGGCAGCAGGAGATCGAGAGCCTTGCCGCTGAAATGATCGACCGCTTTGGTGATCTGCCGCAGGCGACCAAGAACCTCATCCGCCTCATCGAGATCAAGCATCAGGCGATTGCCGCCAACATCGCCAAGATCGATGTGGGTGCGCGCGGCACGCTCGTCACCTTCCACAAGGACGATTTCCCCGATCCCGCCGGCCTTATCGCCTATGTCGAGCGGCTCAATCAGGGCAAGGCCGAAACCGCCAAGCTGCGCCCCGACATGAAGCTGGTCATCAACCGCGCGTGGGGCGATCCGCTCAGCCGCCTGAACGGATTGTATCAGCTTACCAAAGGCTTGTCGGGGATTGTGAAGAAAGTGGCGAAGGTCAAGAAAGCCGCCTAGCGCGGCGCCTGTGCCAGCGCCATCACCCCTGCGCTCGGCATCGGCTGGGCGCGCAGGAAGCCCTGCCAGTAATGCCCCCCTTCGGCCACCACAGCCCGGCGCTGGGCTTCGCTTTCGATGCCTTCGACATAAAGCGTAAGGTCCAGCGCCTGCCCCAGCTGCATGATCGCGCGCAGCACGGCCGAGGCCTTGGCATCCTCGGGCACGCCCATCACCATCGCCTTGTCGAGCTTCAGCGCATCGAGCGGCAATTCGCGCAAATAGCGGAAATTGCAGAAGCCCGCGCCAAAATCATCGAGCGCAGTGCGAAAGCCGAGGCTGCGCAGCGCCCGCAAGGCCGCCGCCGCTTGCGCCAGGTTGCGCAGCAGCAGATCTTCGGTGATCTCCAGCATGAGCCGGTGAGGCGCAATCCGCGAACGCCCGATCAGGGCGGCAAAATCCGCCGCAAAGCGTGGATCGCCAAGCTCTTCAGGAGTAATGTTGAGAGATAGTGTGAGGTGATCCGGCCAGCGCGCGGCTTCTTCCAGCGCGCGGGCCACCACATGCCGCGAAAGCGGCGCGACCAGCGCTGCACGTTCGGCGATGGCGAAGAGATCGCGCGCGCCGATCTCGCCGAGCGTCGGATGCTGCCAGCGCGCCAGCGCCTCGGCTCCGGCCATCATCCCGTCAGCGCAGGCGAATTGCGGCTGGAACAGCACTTCGATCTCGCGCCGGTCGAGCGCGCGCAGCAAATCGGCCTCCAGCACCCCCGCACGCACACCGGGAAAGCTGCCGCGCGCATCGCCGCGCAGGGATTTGGGCGTTGATTCGACCACCGTGGCTCCTTCCCCTTCCCATTTCACAATTCGCAAGCCTTGTGCAGACGAATTGCAATCCGCCTTGTTTTGGAACATCACCCCCGCAAGGTGGCGATGCGCGCGAAACCGCGCGGGTGCCTGCGACGGGAGAATAGCATGGCCAGCGCGTCGGAACACAGCGCCAAACCCTTCGAGCGCATCGCGCTGATCGCGAGCGAGACCGAGCGCGCCGAAGAGGCGCGTGCAGCCCTCGCCGCGCAAGGCGACTTCGTGCCGCTGGACGAGGCCGAGGTCGTGGTCGTGCTGGGCGGTGATGGCTTCATGCTCCAGACGCTCCACGCGATGCTCGATGCCAAGCGGGTGATCCCGGCCTATGGCATGAACCTTGGCACAGTGGGCTTTTTGATGAACCGCTATGACAGGCGCACCGCCCTTGCCACACGGCTTGCCAAGGCGCGGCGCTGGAGGATTGCACCCTTGCGCGTGGCGGCAACCACGCAGGACGGCAAGGTCCACCACCTCTGCGCCATCAACGAGCTTTCGTTGCTGCGCGAAACGCGCCAGACCGCCAAGATCGAGGTGACCGTGGGCGATCGCGTGCGGATCCGCGAACTGGTCTGCGACGGGGTGCTGGTGTCGACCCCGGCAGGCTCGACCGCCTATAACCTTTCGGCCAATGGCCCGATCCTGCCATTGGACAGCAAGATGCTGGCGCTGACCCCGATCAGCCCGTTCCGCCCGCGCCGCTGGAAGGGGGCGATCCTGCCCGATCGGATGAAAATCGGCCTGAAGGTGCTCGATCCGGCCAAGCGCCCGGTTGCCGCTGTCGCTGACCAGAAGGAGCTGCGCGATATTGCCGAGGTGCAGCTTGAAATCGCCGATGATACCGCGCTGACGCTGCTGTTCGATCCGGGCCAGAGCCTTGAGGAACGCATCGTGGCGGAGCAATTCATCACCGCGTGATTTTCCGCAAGCCATCGGGCCGCCCGATCGGGCGCGCAGTCCTGGCTTGGCGCATCGCAAGCGGTGCCCGCTGCGGACGGGCTGCCGCCCTTGCAGCCGTTTCGCGCCCGTCTCGGCAATTGGCACAAGCGGCGACAAAACCCTCTTGCCAACCATGCCTGCGCCCCATATAGGCGCGCCTCTGCCAGTGGTTAGCGCTGCTGGTTGCTCCCCGATAGCTCAGCGGTAGAGCATTCGACTGTTAATCGAATGGCCGTAGGTTCGAATCCTACTCGGGGAGCCATTTTCTTCCATCCGCCTGCCATCACTCACGGCGCCGGCACAAACCGCACGGCCGCGCCGCCGCCCGGTGCCAGCCATAGCGGCAGGGTGTCACCCTTGCGAAGGGTGCGTTTTTGGATGGTGAAGGAATAGGGATTGCTCTCCCAGTGAGCATCGCCCCCGTCGGCGTAGATTTCCGCCACATAGCTGACACCGGGCGCAAGGAAATCGAGCGGAACGGCAAGCTGCCGCTCATCCCCGTCAGTCACGGCGCCGAGGAACCACTCCTCGCTCCCCCGCGCCTGCCGCGCCATCACCACATATTCGCCCACCTCGCCTTGCAGCGCGATGCTCTCCTCCCAATCGGCCACCACATCCTTGATGAACTGGAAGGCATCCAGCCGCGCCGCGTAATTCTCGGGCAAGTCCGCCGCCATCTGGAGCGGGGAATAGAGCACCACGTAAAGCGCCAGCTGCTTCATCAGCGTTGTCTGCGGGCGGATGGCGGGATCGCTCCGGGGCATGTCGGGGCGCAAGGGCGGGCGCGAATTGGGATGCAGATCGAAAATGCCGGGGGTGAAATCCATCGGGCCTGACAGCATCCGGGTAAAGGCAAGCGTTGCCTCGTGCGCGGGCGGATTGGGCGGAGAGCCCCACGCATTATACTCCATGCCGCGCGCGCCCTCGCGGGTCAGCCAGTTGGGATAGGTGCGCCTCAGGCCCGTATCCTTGACCGGCTCATGCGCGTTGATCGCGATGCGGCGCCTGGCCGCCTCGCGCACCACGCGCAGGTGATGATCGACCATGAACTGGCTGTCGTGCCATTCGCGCCGCTCGATGCCCTTGGCATCATAGCGCACGATATCGCCGGCATCCGCGACATAGCCGGTCTTGATCGCGGTGACGCCGTGCCTTGCGTAAAGATCAAGCGCGGCTTCGAGCTGGGCTTCGTAATTGGCGACATGGCCGCTGGTTTCGTGGTGGCCGATAAGTGTCACGCCTTTCTCGCGCGCATAGGCGGCGAGCATCGGCAGATCGAAATCGGGATAGCTTTGGGTAAAGCTGAAGACTTCGCCATTGTTGAACCAATCGCCGTCCCAGCCAAGGTTCCAGCCTTCGACCAAAACGCCGGAAAAGCCGTGCTCGGCGGCAAAATCAATGTGGCGGATGACGTCGGCATTGTTGGCGCCGTGGATGCCATCCGTGCCCCAGGTGCGATCGCGGATATGCATCTCCCACCAGACGCCGAGATATTTGCCGGGCTTCACCCACGAGACATCGCCCAGCGCGTTAGGCTCATTGAGATTGAGGATGATGTCGGAATTGACAAGCCCGACCGCATCAGGGGCAATCTGGATGGTGCGCCACGGGGTGACGAAGGGCGTCTTGCCGTGGACCTTGATCCCGTCGCCGCCGGGGCGCGGCTGGGCCTCGAAAATGCCGGGGCGCAGCGCCAGCAGCGACATGGCGGAATAATCCACCAGCGCGGCTTCGTGGATGGCAAGATGCAGGCCATCGGCTTTGCGGAAGGTGATCGGGGTGTGAGCCTCTGGCACGTCGGCGACGGGGCTTTTGCGATAGAGATATTCATAGCGGTTGAACTGGCGGCTGGGGATCCACCATGCCAGCGCATCCTCGCCGATATTGAACTGGGTCAGCTCCTCGGTGAGAGCGAGCGGGCCGCGCAAGGCGGGCTGATCCGGGACTTCATAGCGAAAGCCGATCCCGCTATCGAACACGCGCAACCGGATGGTGACGCGCCGCTCGGGCCCCTTGGTGGCAGCAAAGGTGACGGCGAGCTCATTGTGATGGTCGCGCACCAGACGCCGTTCGCCCCACGGCTGCTCCCAGGTGGTGTCCTGCGCGGTGCTGGTGGTGGCGGCGATGGCAAGGCCCTTGTCAAAGCCGTGATGATCGCGGAACATCAGGCCGAGTTTGGACGCACCGATCGCGGGCCTGCCGGCAAAGCTTGCCTGATAGGTGGCCGCCCCGCCTTCATCGCTGATGGTGACGACAATCCGGCCATCGGGCGAGGCGATGCTTGCCGTTTCAGCGGCAACCGGCGCGGCGGTGAGCGCAATCAGGCCAAGCCCCAGCACAAGAACCGATTTCATCACTTCTCCCCCTGGCGTAGAACCCATTTGGTTCGATCAAGCGCGATTAGCGCGAATTAGCAGCATTTAAGCGGTAGAGCCGAAACCCCCATGCGGGCAGCTTGATCGGCGCAATTTCATCTGTGAATTCAACTTCTTGTCCGCTGAGTGCATCAATATAGGCGCCGTGGTGGCGTGGCTTGGTGAATTGCACCGCGCGCGGCTTCCCGCTCAGGTTGAAAACGGCAAAGACCCGGCTTGCCCCCTGCTGGCGCACAAAGCTGAGCACTGCCTCGGGCACCGAGTTCGGCACGTCGATCATCGCCCCGCCATAGCGGCCATTGTGAAGCGCCGGTTCTGCCGTCTTGAGCGCAATGAGCTGCCGGATGAGCAGATCGTGACGGCCCTTGTTCCAGACGATCTCATCCTTTTCAAAAAAGGCCAATTTGTGCGCCAGATCAGCCTCTTGCCCGTTGTGAATCAAGGGGATGCCGGGGCCTGCAAAGCTCAGCGCAATCGCTGCCTGATAGGCCGGGCCATAGATGTCCGCAGCCACCCCGTCCCAGGCGTTCTGATCGTGATTGTCGGTATAGACCATGCGGTAGGCCGCATGCGGCCAGCTGGTCTTGTGCTCGGCATAATAGGCGCGCATCGCGCTCGCATCGGCCTCCCCGCGCGCGATGCGCTGCATCACCTCCTTCCAGCGCCAGGCATAAGTCGCATCGAAGGCGCGCGCGTGCAGATCGCGCTGTTCCCATTCGGCCAGCATGAAAACGGGTTTTATTTCATCGAGTTGTGCGCGAGCCACCTCCCAGAAATCGAGCGGGACATAGCCTGCGACATCGGCGCGGAACCCATCAATCCCGAATTCGCGCACCCAATATGCAAGGCTGCCGGCCATATATTCGCGCAAGGCCGGGTTCGCGTAATCGAAAGCCACCACGTCCGACCAGTCAGTGCCTTCGGGCGGCATCAAATTGCCTTCCGGACTGCGCTGATACCATTCGGGATGGCTGTGGGTGAGCGGGTTGTCCCAGGCCGAATGGTTCGCCACCCAGTCGAGGATCACCTTCATGCCCAGCCCATGCGCGCGCTCGACAAAGGCTTTCAAATCAGCCTCTTGCCCCAAATCAGGGTTGATCGCGCGATAATCCTGCACCGCATAGGGGCTACCCATGGTGCCCTTGCGACCCACCGCGCCAATCGGGTGGATCGGCATCAGCCAGACGATATCGATGCCCATTTCGGCCAAGCGCGGCAGGTGCGCGGCAGCCGCGCGCAGGGTGCCCTCGCGGGTGAACTGCCGGGTGTTGATCTGATAGATGACCGCATCGCGGGTCCATGCCGCATTCTCAAATTGCACATAGGCTTGCGGCGTGTGCGGCCGCTCGGCAGCAGCGCCCGTCGCCGCCAATCCGGCGGCAAGCCCCAGCAAGACCCGTGCAATCATGCCGCTTCCCCTCCCCGGCCCGCATCTGCGACGAACAGCGTTGCCAGCGCCGCCAAGGCAAAGGAGCCTGCGCCAATCGCCATCGCGTAAATCGCCGCGCCGTCAAAAAACACCGTCAGCATGAAGCCCAGCAGCGTTGCCGCGATAAGCTGCGGCACCACGATGAAGATGTTGAAAATCCCCATGTAAATGCCCATTTTCGCGGCGGGGACAGCTCCTGCGAGGATCGCATAGGGCAAGGAGACAATCGAGGCCCAGGCGATCCCGAGACCAATCTGCGGCACCCACAACAATCCCGGATCGCGCACCAGCAGCATCCCTGCGAAGCCCGCAGCGCCTATGGCCAGATTGATCCCGTGGAGCCGCCGCCGGTCAATCCGGCTCGCCACCACCACGAAACCAAGCGCGGCAGCGGCAGCAAGGCCGTTGCGCACCGCGCTCATCAGGCCCCACCAATCGCCTGCATCCTGATAGGCACGGCTCGCCGCGTCGCCCGCGCCGAAGTGATAATCGGCAATCGCGGGCACGCCGTAAATCCACAGCGCAAACATCGCAAACCAGCTGAAAAACTGCACCACGGCGAGCTGCCGCATGGTGGCCGGCATGGCGAAGAGATCATTGACGACTTCCATGAACCCGCCCGCTTCGCGCCCGCGCGAACGCAGCATCCCGGCCGCGATCTGCACCGCGCCAAAGCCTGCGATCAGCGCGGCCAGAACATATAATTCCTGCGCAATTTCAATGCTTCCAAGCCATGCAGGGCGCCCTTCCCCACGCCCCAAGGCGATTGCCGCCGCAAGCCCGGCGCCCACCAGCGCCCAGCCGATCCCGCCACTCAGAAACTGTCCCGGCGCACGCTGCACGCTTGCCCCTGCCAGCGGCTCCAGCCCCAGCGCCTGATGGCGCGCAGCCTCGAAAGCGGCGAGTTCATCGGGGCTGTATTCGCGCGTCGTCAGCACCGTCCACACGACCGCCGAAAGCAGCGCCGCAGCCCCGATATAGAAAGCCCAGCGCACGGTTTGGGGGATTTCGCCCGCTGGCGCGACATTGCTGAGGCCCAGCCAATTGGTCATCACCCAGGGCAGCGCGCCGGCAATCACCGCGCCGAGCCCGATGAAAAAGCTCTGCATCGCATAGCCGCGGGTGCGCTGGTGGTCGGGCAGATTATCGCCGACAAAAGCGCGAAACGGCTCCATCGTGATGTTGAGCGAGGCGTCCATCACCCACAGCATCCCGGCGGCGACCCACAGCGCGGGCGAATTGGGCATGATGAACAGCGCAAGGCTGGCGAGCAGCGCGCCTGCGAGGAAATAGGGGCGGCGGCGGCCGAGCGGGCCCCACGTCTTGTCCGAGAGATGCCCGATGATGGGCTGGATGATCAGCCCGGTCATGGGCGCGGCAATCCACAGGATCGCAAGCTCATGCACCTCTGCGCCGAGCGTCTGGAAGATGCGGGAGACATTGCCGTTCTGCAGTTCAAAGCCGATCTGGATGCCGAGAAAACCGAAGCTCATGTTCCAGATCTGGCCAGCGCTCATCGCAGGCTTGCGCCCGGCCATGCCGGTATGTGGCCCCTCCATGGCACTCCCCTTGCCTTGCGCGCCGCTCCACCGGGCACCGCGCCTTTCATCTTATCGCGCCAATGTGCCGCTTTTGCAAAGTTTTGCAAGATTTGATGAAATTTTCATCACAGAATAGCTTTGCAGAGCCGCTGAGAAAGGCCGAAATATATAATTTCAAAGGATATTGGTGACAGATCGCGCCCGCCAGACGCAAAATACAAAGAATTGCAAAAAATCTCAAGCGGTGGCACAAGATGTGCCGGAGGGGACATTGGATGAGACGTTACCGGGCGATCGCGCTCTCGGCAATCGGCGCTGTGATGGCGGCCTCGCTGGTGAGCGCCCAGCCGAATCCCGCAGCATCCAGCGATTCGCTGCGCCAGCGTCCGCCCGAAGACGAGGTGGTCTATTTCGTCCTGCCCGATCGCTTCGCCAATGGCGATCCGAGGAATGACCGGGGCGGCATCAAGGGTGACCGGCTCGCCCACGGCTTTGATCCTGCCCACAAGGGCTTCTTCCACGGCGGCGATCTCAAGGGACTGACGGCCAAGCTCGATTATCTCGAACGGCTCGGCATCACCGCGATCTGGTTTGCGCCGATCTTCCAGAACAAGCCGGTGCAGGGGCCAAAGGGCGGTGAAAGCGCAGGCTATCACGGCTACTGGGTGACCGATTTCACCCGGCCCGACAGCCATTTCGGCACGATGGACGACTTCAAGGCCTTTGTCGCAGCGGCCCATGCGCGCGGGATGAAAGTCTATATGGACATCATCACCAATCACACCGCCGATGTCATCAAGTACCGCGAAGGCGATACGACGGGCAGCTATGCCTATCGTTCCATCGCGGATTACCCCTATTCGCGCCGCGGCGGCGCAGGCGGCACGCCGATCAACGAGGGCTTCTTGGGCCACGAGGTGCCAACGCCGGAAAACTTCGCCCGGCTGACCGATCCGACCTATGCCTACACGCCCTATGTGCCGCCCGCCGAGGCGCGGGTGAAAGTGCCCCAATGGCTCAATGATCCGATCTATTATCACAACCGGGGCGACACCACCTTCAGCGGCGAGAACAGCCGGCATGGTGATTTTGTGGGCCTCGATGATCTCTTCACCGAGCATCCCCGTGTGCTGGCTGGCATGATCGAGATTTACGGCAACTGGATCAGACAGACCGGGATTGATGGCTTCCGCGTGGACACCGCGCGCCATGTGAACCCCGAATTCTGGCAGGTGTTCGTGCCGGAAATGCGCCGGATTGCGGCTGAGCAGGGCATCCCCCATTTCCACATCTTCGGCGAGGTTTATCGCGACACCTCGGACAGCGGTTATATCGCGCAATATACCCGCCGCGATGGCTTTCCCGCCGTGCTCGATTTCGCTTTCCAGATGGCCATGAGCGAAGCCCTGAGCGGCGCCAAATCGCCGCAGGTCATTGTCGAGATGTTCGATGGCGATGTGCTTTATGAAGGCGGCGAGGCGGCGGCGCGCACGCTTCCCACCTTCCTCGGCAATCACGACATGGGCCGCTTTGCGACGCTCATCCGACAGCGCGTTCCCGGCATCAGCGACGACGACTTGCTCGCCCGCGTCAGTCTTGGCCACGCCATGATGATGAGCCTGCGCGGCTCTCCGGTGATCTATTACGGCGATGAGCAGGGCTTTGTCGGGGATGGCGCAGATCAGGATGCGCGCGAGGATATGTTTGAAAGCCGCGTGGCCAGCTACAATGACAACGCGCTCATTGGCACCAATGCCACCACGGCTGAAGCCAATTTCGATGAAAGCCATCCGCTCTACCGCCTGATTGCCGAGCTTGCGGCAGTGCGAAAGGCGCATCCGGCGCTCAGGCGCGGGCGGCAGATGGTGCACAGCTATAATGATGAAGCGCCCGGCCTTGTCAGCTTTGCGCGGTTCGATCCTGAAACCGGCGCGGAGTATTTCCTCGCCTTCAACACGGCGCCTGAAGCCATCACTGCCAATTCAGCGATCGGCTATGGCGCACGCACCCTCACCCGCCTGCACGGCACTTGCCCGGCAAGCGTCACCGCGCCCGGCAGCGTTGCGCTTGCCCTGCCCGCTTTCGGCTGGTGCATCGCGCGCGCGCAAGGCGCACCCGAATGAACACGAGTATCCCGATGCGTATCGTCCCCAGCCCGCAAGCCGCCACCGACACCGCCCCTTGGTGGCGCGGCGCGGTGATCTACCAGATCTATCCGCGCTCCTTCCGCGATACCAATGGCGACGGGATCGGCGACTTGGCAGGCATTGTCGAAGGGCTCGATTACATCGCCTCATTGGGCGTCGATGGCATCTGGATTTCGCCCTTCTTCACCTCGCCGATGAAGGATTTCGGCTATGACGTGGCCGATTATTGCGGGATTGATCCCAGCTTCGGCACCTTTGCCGATTTCGACGCGATCATCGCCAAGGCGCACCGCTTGGGCCTAAAAGTCATCATCGATCAGGTCTATTCGCACACCTCGGATGAACACGCCTGGTTCAAGGAGAGCCGCCGCGATCGCACCAATCCCAAGGCCGATTGGTATGTCTGGGCCGATCCCAAGCCCGACGGCTCGCCGCCTTCAAACTGGCAATCGGTGTTTGGTGGGTCTGCCTGGCAATGGGACGGGCCGCGCAAGCAATATTACCTGCACAATTTCCTGACCTCGCAGCCCGATCTCAACGTGCACAACCGCGAAGTGCAGGACGCGCTCTTGGAAGTAACCCGCTTCTGGCTGGCGCGCGGGGTTGATGGCTTCCGCCTCGATGCGCTCAATTTCACGATGCATGACCCGCAATTGCGCGACAATCCGCCCTCGGGCCTGCCGATGGAACAGGTGACGCGGCCGTTTGATATGCAGGTCAAGCGCTATAACCAGTCGCACCCCGATATTCCGCATTTTCTCGAACGCATCCGCGCGGTGATCGACGCGTTCCCCGCGCGCTTTACTGTGGCCGAAGTCGGCGGGCCGGAACCCTTGGAGGAAATGAAGGCCTTCACCCACGGCGGCAAAAGGCTCGATTCCGCCTATAATTTCGATTTCCTTTATGCCCCTGGACTCACCGCCGAGCGGGTGCGCGCATCCCTGCTGCAATGGGACGGGAGCGAAGGCGAAGGCTGGCCCTCCTGGGCCTTTTCAAACCACGACGCGCCGCGCGCCATCACCCGCTGGGCAGGCGGGCATGATCGCGATTACATCGCGCGGCTCAATCTGCTGCTGCTGCTTTGCTTGCGCGGCAATCCGATCATCTATCAGGGCGAGGAACTGGGCCTGCCGCAGGGCCATGTCGCCTTCGAGGATTTGCAAGACCCCGAGGCCATCGCCAACTGGCCGCACACGCTGGGCCGCGACGGCGCGCGCACCCCGCTGCCTTGGCAGGCGGATGCGCCGCAAGCCGGCTTTTCCACCGCCAATCGCACCTGGCTGAAACTCGATGCCGCCCATGTCCCGCACGCGATTGACCGCCAGCTGCCCGATCCCGCCAGCCTTGTCAGCTACACCCGCCGTCTGCTCACTACGCGGCGTGCGGCGAACGCGCTTGTCCGGGGCAGCAGCACCGTGCTCGATACGCCCGCGGACATCATCGCCTTCATCCGCGAAGCCGCGGGCGAGCGTGTGCTGTGCGCTTTCAATCTCGGCGATGAACCCATCGCCTGGGCTCCGCCCGCGCCGTTCAACATGGGGCTTGTGATCGCTGACACCAGCGCGCTAGAGCCGGTGCGCGAGGTTCCCCACGTGCTGGCGCCAAGGTCGGGCTATTGGGTAAGAACGGGGGACGATTAGGGACTATGGCAAGGGGCGAGACGAAATCGAAACGCCACGCGCGGCTTGAAGATATCGCCCGCGAGGCGGGGGTTTCGATCTCGACCGTGTCGCGCGCCTTGAACGATAGCCCGGCGGTCAAGCGGCGCACCAAGCAGGAGATCTGGAAGATCGCCCGCGCGCATGATTACGATTTCGCCCAGCACATGCCGCAAGGCCCCGTCGGCGCGGAAGCCACCATCGCGGTGATCGTGCCCGCCCCGCAGGCGCGCGAGACGCGGGTGGCGGATCCCTTCTTCCTCGAACTGCTCGCCGGGATTGCCGAGGCCGCGCGCGAACGCAATGCCGATCTGCTCATCAGTCACCTCTATCCGCGAAACCCCGAAGACCTCGAATTCGCGATGGCGACAAGCCGCGCGACCGGCATGATCTTCATCGGGCAAAGCTCGCTCCATGCCGCCTTCAACCAGCTGGCGGCGCGCGATGATCGCTTTGTGGTGTGGGGGGCGCAATTGCCTGATGCGCGCTATTGCTCGGTCGGTTCAGACAATATCGCGGGCGGGCGCAAAGCCACCGCGCACCTCGCCAGGCTGGGCCGCCAGCGCATCCTGTTCCTGGGCGATACCGAAGCGCCCGAGGCCGAGCAGCGCTTTCGCGGCTACCGGCAGGCCTTGGACGAGGCAGGTCTCAGCTGGGATGAAAGCCTTGGCCTAGCCGCCCATTTCGATGTCCATTCGGGCGAAGCAGCAACCCGCAGCGCGATTGATCGCGGGGTGAAATTCGATGCCGTCTTCGCCGCGAGCGACTTGATCGCGATCGGCGCGATCCGCGCGTTGACGCGTTCCGGGCGCAGGGTTCCGGCTGATGTCTCGGTGGTGGGCTATGACAATATCCCTGCCGCTCGCCTCGTCACCCCGCGCCTTACCACGATCGATCAGAGCACGGCGCTTGCCGGCCGGATGCTGGTTTCCAAGCTGATCGACACCAAAGGCGGCCCGGCCGCTTCCGAGCGGCTCGAAACCAGCCTGCTGATACGCGACTCCTGCGGAGGTTAAAGAATGGAGCGCAGCGGGCCGTTGCAACACATCGTCATCGTCGGCGGCGGCAGCGCCGGGTGGATGACCGCCGCAGCGCTCGCCCAGGCCGTGGGCGAGGCGTGCCGCATCACGCTGATCGAAAGCGAGGTGATCGGCACTGTCGGCGTGGGCGAGGCAACCATCCCGCCGATCCGCCATTTCAACCAGCGGCTCGGCATTGATGAAGCCACCTTCGTGCGCGAGACGCAAGGCAGCTACAAGCTCGGCATCCAGTTCGTCGATTGGCACCGCAAAGGCGCGAGCTATTTCCACCCCTTCGGCCAATATGGCGCCGAGTTCGACAGCGTCCCCTTCTATCACCACTGGATGGCCGAGCATCTGGCGGGCCGGGTGGAAGGGCCGATAGATGATTTCTCGATGTGCTGGGCCATGGCCAAGGCGGGCAAGTTTGCCCACCCCTCGCCCGACCGGCGCCTCATCCAGTCGACCTTCGATTATGCCTATCACTTCGATGCCGGGCTCTATGCGGCGTTTCTGCGGCGCTATGCTGAGGCGCGCGGCGTCACGCGGATCGAGGGCCGCGTGGTCGATGTGGCGCTGGATGGAGAAAGCGGCTTTATCGCGGGCGTAAGGCTGGATGACGGGGCGCAGATCGCGGGCGATTTCTTCGTCGATTGCAGCGGTTTTGGCGGGCTGTTGATCGAAGGCGCGCTGAAGGCCGGGTATGACAATTGGCAGCACTGGCTGCCGTGCGACCGGGCCGTGGCCGTTCCTTGCGAAAAGGGCGAGTTCACGCCTTATACCCGCTCCACCGCCAAGCAGGCTGGCTGGCAATGGCGCATCCCGCTGCAACACCGCACCGGCAATGGCTATGTCCATTGCAGCGCATTTGTGAGCGAGGACGCGGCAACCGCAACGCTGCTGGCGGGGCTTGACGGCGCGCCGATCGCCACCCCGCGCACCTTGCGCTTCACCACCGGCAAGCGCCGCAAGTTCTGGGAAAAGAACTGTGTTGCCATCGGGCTTTCAGCAGGCTTCATGGAGCCGCTGGAATCAACCAGCCTCCATCTCATCCAATATGGCATCCTGCGGCTGATCGCGCTCCTGCCCGATCGCGCCATGTCGCCCTTGCTGGCGCGCGAATACAACGCGCAGACGGCGAGCGAATACGAGCGCATCCGCGATTTTCTCATCCTGCATTACAAGGCAACGCTGCGCGATGACGCGGAGCTGTGGCGCTATACCGCGACCATGCCGATCCCCGATAGCCTCCAGTACAAGATCGACCACTTCCGCGCCCATGGCACGCTGGTGGCCGACGGGCCGGAGCTGTTTGCCAATCCGAGCTGGATCGCAGTCTATCTGGGGCAAGGGCTTGTGCCCGAACGCGCCCCCGCACTGGCGCAGATGCGCCCGGCAGTGCCGGTGGCAGAGCGCATGGGGCAGATTCGCAGCGCCATGGCCGAAGCGGTCGCCATCATGCCGACCCACGGCGAATTCGTCGCGCGCCATTGCGCTGCGCCGCCCCTCGCTGCCTGAAGCGCCCCACGAAAAAAGGGGCCCGCCATCACTGGCGAGCCCCTACCCCCCCCTATTCGTGCGACCCTCAGGCTGTCTTCAGAAGTTCTTGCGGATCGTGAAGTTGAAGGTGCGGCCGAACTGTTCGAACCGGCTCGGGAACACGCCGATCTGCGCGCCTGCTGCGTTGAACAGATCATTTTCCGTGACAAAGGGCGCATTGGTGAGGTTGGCGCCTTCGACCAGCACGGTGAGGCCCTTGAGCGCCCCTGAGGTGTTCTGGAAGGTGTAGCCGATCTGCGCATCGATGATGGTTTCAGGCTGGGCCTGAGCGCCGAACAGCGAGCCGTCAAACGCCTGCACTTCCGACAGGAAGCCCGAGCGGTAACGCGCATTGACGCGTGCGCGCCAACCGTTCTTTTCATAATAGAGATCGCCCGACCAGGTCACATCCGAATAGCCCGGAATATTGATCGTCCCGCCCGGCTGCGTGACCTTGGCATCGGCATAGGTGATGCTGAAGAATCCGCCAAACCCATCCAGCGCGCGGGTAAAATCACCGAAATTGGCGCGGATCGTGCCTTCAATCCCGGTGATCCGCCCATCGGCAAAGTTCACCGGACCGCCAAAGGTGCCCGTGGCAAGTTGCGGGTTGTTGGTGAGGATCGCGCCAAAGCCTGCATTATTGATCGGCTGGGTCAGATCGCGCACTTCGTTGAAGTCGATGATCCAGTCGTCGATCTGCTTATGGAAACCGGCAATGATGATGGCCGAGGCCGGGCCGAAATATTTCTCGAAGGAAATATCGAAGGAGGTCGATTGATAGGGCTGAAGGAACGGATTGCCGCCGCCCAGCGTGAAGCACACCAGTTGCGGCGGGTTGAAGCCCACCACCGTATCAGGCCGTTGGTCACCATTGGTATCAATGCAGCTTTGCGGATTGAACCCGATGTTCTGGTTGGCCGCCATCTGATCAAGCCGCGCGCGGGTTATGGTTTGCGCGGCGGCGAGGCGAATGAAGGTGTCGGGCGCAACCTCGAAGGCAAGGTTCGCGCTCGGCAGCCAGTTGCCATAGCTGAAATCAACCGTGTTCACCCCACCGGCAATCGTGCCGGTCGAAGTCTGGCGCGTATCGGCATAGCGCAAGCCGATATTGCCGCGCACCGGCACATTGCCGAGATCGCCGTCGATATTGGCTTGCAGGTAGAAATTGTGAATCTGCTCTGCCACCACCCACTGGGTATCGAAGGTGCCCTTCTCAACCAGATAGGTGCCATCGGTGAGGAAGCTTGCAGGATCATAGGCCAGGATGTTCTGGCCAAGCGAGCGGGTATTGGTGCGCCCGATGATTGCGCTGGCGGGGATTGCCAGCGAACCATTCACAAAGCGGTTCGAAGCGCGCAGAAAGCTTTCATTGGAGTCAAAGCTCTTGGTGCGATCGGTATAAAGCCAGCCGGCCCGTATATCCTTGAAGATGCCGCCATCGATCTCCCAGCGGGCCTCGGCACGCAGCTGATGCAGTTCGTCCTCGATGCGCGGCTGCTTGATGAAGCCGACCTGGCCCCAGCCGCCCGGATCGGTCAGCAGCACATTGGCCGGATTGGTGTAATCCAGCTGGCCCGCGATGGAATAATCCCCGCGCTGCGGCATGGTGAAAGTCAACCGGTCCTGCGCGCCCGAGCGCGCAGCGCCGGTGCCGGCATAGGATTCATAGTCAATGTCGTTGCGGGTCAGCGTCGAGAAGCCATAATCGAGCATGAAGCCCAGATTGTCGGTGACCTTGAAATCGAGGTTGGTGCCAATCGCGAAGATCTGCGATTCGCTGCCCTCGGTGTCGGTCCGCAGGATCGGGACAACGCCCGAGAAGGTCGCGGTCTGGGCAAACGGGCCCGAGCCGGTCGCACCTTCGAACTGCGCGCCGCTCCACGAGGCAATCGGCGTTTCGGTGCCGCGGAAAATGCCGCTGTCCTTGGTGTCGGTGTAAAAGGCATCAATGTTCAGCGAGACCTTTTCGCTCGGTTCGAATTGCAGGGCTCCTGCAACTGACAGGCGCTGGAAGTCGCGGCTGACTGCACCCTGACGCGGGTTGTCAGCGGGATAGATCAACCCGCCTGGGGTGCGATCAACCTGAAACTGGTTGGTCTTCAATTCGCGGCTGACAAACTGGGTGGGGTTCGATTGCAGCGTGGCGCCAAGCGACCAGCCGACAGTCCCATCCTTGTTCTGATCAATATAAGAAGCAAAAAAGCGGTAGCCATCAGCCGGGAAATCCGGGTTGAGCGAGCCCTGATCATTGCGCGAATAGGTCGCCGAAACACTGACCTGGCGGCCCTTGTAATCGAGCGGCTTGACAGTGCGAAGGTCCACCGCACCGGCAATCCCGATCGAGGCGAGCTGGGCATCGCCTGTCTTGTAGACCACTGCCGAACCGATCAATTCGGAGGGGAACTGGTCAAATTCGATGCCGCGATTGTTACCCGCCGACACCACTTCGCGACCGTTCAGGAGCGCGAGGCTGAAATCCGGGCCAAGGCCGCGGATCGAGATCTGCTGCGAACGGCCGCGCACGCGTTGGGCCGTCACACCGGGAAGGCGCGCGAGCGAATCGGCGATCGACAAGTCGGGCAAAAGGCCGAGGTCTTCGGACGAGATGACCTCGACAATGCTGGTGGCGTTACGCTTGGTATCGAGCGCATTCTGGATCGAGCTGCGGATGCCGGTGACAGTGATATCGCCGCCGGGCTCATCGACCTGCGCTTCGGCTTCATCGGCACTTTGCGCATAGGCGGGCAGCGCCCCTGCCATCAACGCGATCCCGGTGGCCGCCCCGCACAAAAGACGCGCGTTTGCGGAAAATGCCCTCAACCCCATCACTTTTCTCCCCCTTCTCGCCCTTGGACGGCGAGCGTATTTTCATTTTTTTTCATAACCACTTTTTGACGCCGCGTAAATCGCCAATTTTCTGACGATCACAAACTTCTGAATGGATAATTTTATAATTATTTATCTGATGATTAGACGAGATGTGAAGACATCTTTCCCGCCGATATCCACAATCTGCGCCCATTTCGCCGCAGGCCCGTCGCAGCGCTGCAAGCAAACACTCCCGGCGGCAGGCCACCCCGGTTAAGTCCCCAGATAGATGACTGTTTTACTGTGATTCTATGTAGGTATTTGGCAAAATGTGAGGGGTTTGATAGCTTCGCCGCCAGAGAGGGGCGAGCAATCACCATGGCAACCACCACAGCAGACTGGGCAATCTCGCTGTCTCACGCGAAAAGCGAGGATTTTTCCTCATATAATCATCATCTTGTGACGATACCCAGCTTCGTGGCTCAGCCACAAGTGGTGCAGGATTTTGCAAGTTTGCAAAATTTTGCAAACATCACCCCGCACTATCCGGGCCTGCGTGCGCCGCTTGATCCTGCAGTGACAGCAGCTTGGGCCGAAAGGCTCTCGCCGCTGCTCTCGGCCCATTTCGGACCGGCAAACGGGCGGTGGGCCATGCAGGCGTGGTGTTCCATCGTGACCACCGCGCCGCGCAACCTTGCCCCGCTTCAGCGCTTTCCCCATGTCGATGGCACAGACCCCGCGCAGATCGCGATGATGCTCTATCTCCACGAAAGCCCGCACGGCGGGACAGCCTTTTACCGCCACCGCTCAAGCGGGCTGTCCGCGCTCACCGAGGCGACATTCCCGGTCTATCGGTCGGCCTTGGAAGCCGATGTTGCACGCACCGGTCTGCCCGTTCCTGCCTACCCCACCGACGGGGCGCCCCATTTCGAACGGCTCCATGCGACGAGCGGTGCGTTCAATTCTGCCGTGTTCTATCGCGGCAATATCCTGCATTCGGGCGTCATCGACAACGCCGCGCCGCTCCCTGCCGATCCGCGCACCGGGCGGCTCACCATCAACGCCTTTTTCCGGCCGCTTTGAGAGACCCATGACTAAGCAACCCAAGCGCAAACTCGTGATCGTGGGTGGCGGCACTGCCGGATGGATCACGGCAGCCGCCTTTGCCCGGCTGCTGGGGCGGCAGCTCGATATCGCGCTGATCGAATCGGAAGCCATCGGCACGGTCGGGGTGGGCGAGGCGACGATCCCGCAGATCATCCGTTTGAATGCCATCCTCGGGCTTGACGAGATGGAATTCATGCGCGCAACACAAGGCACCTTCAAGCTCGGCATTGAATTCGTCGATTGGGGCAAGTTGGGCACGAGCTATCTGCACACCTTTGGCGATGCGGGGCTGAGCCTTGCGGGCGCGAGCTTCCACCACTACTGGCGCCGCGCTGCTGCCGGCGGCCATACGGCTGACCTGTGGCACTATTCGCTCCACCGCCTGGCCGCTGATCAGGCGCGCTTCGGCAAGCTTGACCGGGTCGGCAATACCGCGATGACGGGTCTTGCCTATGCCTATCATTTCGATGCCGGGCTCTATGCGGCATATCTCAGGCGCTATGCGGAAAGCGCGGGCGTCACCCGCCACGAAGGGATCGTGCGCCACGTCGCGCGTGATGGGACAAGCGGCGATATCCTTGCGATCACGCTCGATGATGGGCGCAAGATCAGCGGCGATTTCTTCATCGATTGCACCGGCTTTCGCGCGCTTCTGTTGGGGGAAGAACTCGGCGTTGGCTATGAAGACTGGTCGCGCTGGCTGCCGTGCGATCGCGCGCTGGCAGTGCCTTCCGAACGCCTCCAGACCCTGGTGCCTTACACCCGCGCGAGCGCAAAAGCGGCGGGCTGGCAATGGCGCATTCCCTTGCAGCACCGCACCGGCAACGGGCACGTTTATTCCAGCGGCTTTATCTCGGATGATGATGCTGCCGCGACGTTGCTGGCCGGGCTTGATACCAGGCCGCTGGGCGATCCGCGCCCCTTGCGCTTCACCACCGGGCGGCGCACCCAATTCTGGGCGCATAATTGCGCGGCGATCGGGCTTTCCAGCGGCTTTCTGGAGCCGCTTGAATCGACTTCGATCCACCTCATCCAGTCGCATGTGAACCGCCTCATTCAGCTGTTCCCGGTGAGCGGCGATGGCGCGGCCGAGCGCGCCGAATACAACCGTCGCTGCGCTGCGGAATTCGCGCAGATCCGCGACTTTCTTATCCTGCATTACAAGCAGACGGCGCGCGATGATTCCGCGTTCTGGAACTATTGCCGCCACATGGAAGTGCCCGAAAGCCTCGCCCACAAGCAGGCGCTGTTCGCCTCATCCGGCAGGGTGGGCCGCGATGTCGATGATCTCTTCCGCGAGGCAAGCTGGGTGCAGGTGATGCTGGGTCAGGGAGTAATGCCGCAGAGCCATGATCCGATGGCCGATGCGCTCAGCGAGGCGCAGCTCGCTGAATTCCTCGGCAATGTGCGCTTGCTGATCGAACGCGCGGTGGGCGGCCTTCCTACGCATGAGGACTTCATCGCGCAGCATTGTGCAGCCGGCTAGATCAACAACCTCACCCCCACCACCAGCACCAGCAAGGCCGTCAGCCAGCGGATCCACTGCACCGGCAGCACCCGCAGCGCCAGCAGGCTGCCCACCTGCCCGCCGATCACCACCGCGACAAGCAGCGGCAGGCTCGCCCCGATGGCTGCCGCGAAGGCGCCGGGGCCGTTCTTGAGCAATTGTCCGGCCAGCCCGAACAAGGAATTGACGAGGATGAAGAGGCTCGCCGTCGCGGCAATCTCGCGCGCGCCGTGCCAGCGGGCAAGGTGCAGGAAGGGCGCAAGGAAAATCCCTCCGCCAATACCCACCAGCCCGGCCAGATAGCCAAGCGGGACGGCGAGCAGCGGCATGGCGCGCGCGGCTGGCGCGGGCGCTCCGCCTGCGGCGTCGCGCACGGGGATCAGCATGGCGAGACTGGTCAGCACAAGGCTGGCGCCGAGCAACATCAGGAAAGCGGCTTCCCTGATCGGGGTCAGCCCGCCCAGAAAGGCAGCTGGCGCACCAAGGCCCACCAGCAGTCCCGCGCGCCGCCATGGCGTCACCCGAGCGCGGGCAAAGCGCAGGCTTCCGCCCGCCACCACCGCGATGTTGCAGGCAAGGGCCACCAGCGGCAACAGCCGATAGTCAAGGCCCGACAGCGCCAGCAGCGCCGCATAGGTCGAACCGCCGCCAAAGCCCACGCTGGCATAGAGCAGCGCGGTGACAAAAAAGGCGATCGCCAGGGCCGCTGGCACCGCGCCGATCATCATGCGCCTCAGCCGCCCTGAAGGCTCGTCCTGATCAGGTCAGCGAGCGCGCGGCAACCGCGCCGTGGCAGTGCTTGTACTTGTTGCCGCTGCCGCAGGGGCATGGCGCATTGCGGCTGATGTCGAGATTGGCATAGGGGTTTTCGGGGTTCGCCCCGCCGGGCCCGAAGGCTGCGCGCGGACTGCCGGCAAGCGAGCCGAACAGCGCGGGATTGGCCTCTGAGCCATCACCATCATCGGAGTTGTCGAGGCCCGTCAGCGGATCAATGTGCCCGGTAAGGAAATCGGGCAATTCAGGGAGCGCCTGCGGCTCGGGCGGTGCGATCCTGAGTTCGGCGCGGAACAGGATCTTGGTGACTTCCTCGCGCAGCGTATCGAGCATGGTTTCGAACAGGCCGAAGGCTTCCTGCTTGTATTCGTTGATCGGCTGCTTCTGGGCAATGCCGCGCATCCAGATCACTTGCCGGAGCGCATCGAGCGTTGCGAGGTGCTCCTTCCAGTGGAAATCGAGCTGGCGCAGCAGCACGTCCTTTTCGACCATACGCCAGATCGCCGGATCGCTGGCCGCGACCTTTTCGGCAACCATCTGATCGGTCATGGCCCGCAAGCGCTCCTCGATGATGCTGGGTTCGACCTGGTCTTCCTCCAGCCATTCATCAATCGGCGGAGTAATGCCGAAGACATCCTCGAGCTTGGCCTTGAGACCTGCAATATCCCATTGTTCGGGATAGGAATCGGGCGGACACGCGGTGCCTACGATCACGTTGAGCGTATCGTGGCGCATGTTCTCGACCACATCATCAACGGCTTCGGCATCCATGATCTCGGCGCGCTGTTCGTAGATCACCTTGCGCTGATCATTCATCACGTCATCATATTGCACGACCTGCTTGCGCATATCGTAATTGCGCGCCTCAACCTTTTTCTGCGCGGTCTCGATGGCTTTGGAAAGCCACTTCGAACCAATCGCCTCGCCATCGGCAAGGTTTGATTTCATCATCTTGGAAAACAGCGTGTCGGGGCCGAAGATCCGCAACAGATCATCTTCAAGGCACAGGTAAAAGCGCGACAGGCCCGGATCGCCTTGCCGGCCCGAACGACCGCGCAGCTGGTTGTCGATGCGACGGCTTTCATGGCGTTCGGTGCCGAGCACGAACAGGCCGCCTGCTGCCTTCACCTTTTCCTTTTCCTCGGCAACCTCGGCCTTGATACGGGCGATAGCGGCATCGCGTTCGGGGCCTTCGGGCATGTCGGCCAATTCTTCCTGAATGCGGAATTCGGCGTTACCGCCAAGCTGAATATCCGTGCCGCGGCCTGCCATATTGGTGGCGATCGTCACCGCGCCCAGCCGCCCGGCCTGCGCGACGATGGCGGCTTCCTGTTCATGGAAGCGCGCGTTGAGAACGGAGTGCTTGACCCCTTCCTTGTCGAGGAACTGGCTGAGAAGTTCCGATTTTTCAATCGACACGGTGCCCACCAGCACCGGCTGGCCGATCTCGTTCTTTTCCTTGATCGCCTTGGCAATCGCGGTGAACTTGTCGAGCGTGTTCTTGTAGAATTCGTCCTCCTCGTCGATCCGCTGGACGGGAAGATTGGTCGGGATTTCCACGACGCCGACCTTGTAGATATCCCAGAATTCGGCCGCTTCGGTCGCCGCCGTCCCGGTCATGCCCGACAATTTGGGATACATGCGGAAATAGTTCTGGAAGGTGATCGAGGCCATGGTCTGGTTTTCCGGCTCGATCCTAACGCCCTCCTTGGCCTCGACCGCCTGATGCAGCCCGTTCGACCAGCGGCGCCCCTCCATCATGCGCCCGGTAAACTCGTCGATGATGATGACCTTGCCATCTTTCACGATATAATCGGTGTCGCGCTTGCGGGTGAAATTGGCCGCCAGAGCCTGATCGAGATGGTGCACGACCTGCGTGTTCTCCACGTCGTAAAGGTTGGAGGTCGCCAGCAGACCCTTTTCGATAAGGATCTTTTCCACTTCCTCCAGCCCTTCTTCCGTCAGCTGGACGCGCTTGACCTTTTCATCAATGTCGAGCCATTCCTGCGGGATGTCGCGCGCGATGGCATCGAGTGCGACATAGAGATCGGACTTGTCTTCTGTAGGGCCGGAGATGATCAGCGGCGTGCGCGCCTCGTCGATCAGGATCGAATCCACTTCATCGACAATCGCGAAATTGAACGGGCGCTGCACCATCTGGCTGCGTTCGTGCTTCATGTTGTCGCGCAGGTAATCGAAGCCGAACTCGTTGTTGGTGCCGTAGGTGATATCGGCATTATAGGCATCGCGCTTGGCGTATTCGTCCATGCCGGGCACCACCACGCCGACAGTAAGGCCAAGCCAGTTATAGAGCTTGCCCATCTCGATGGCATCGCGCCGCGCGAGGTAATCGTTCACCGTCACAACATGGACGCCCTTGCCCTCGATGGCGTTGAGATAGACCGCCAGCGTCGCCATCAGCGTCTTGCCCTCGCCGGTGCGCATTTCCGCAATCTCGCCGCGGTGGAGCACGATCCCGCCGATCAGCTGGACATCGAAGTGCCGCATCCCCAGCACGCGCTTGGAAGCCTCGCGCACCGTGGCGAAGGCTTCGGGGAGGATGTCGTCGAGGCTCTTGCCGTCATCGACAAGACCGCGCAGCTTGGTGGTCTGGGCCTGCAGCTCCTCGTCGGAAAGCGCGCTGATCTGCGGCTCCAGCGCATTGATCTGAGCGACAATCTTGCGGAGCGATTTGACATAGCGATCATTCGAGGAGCCGAAGATGGACTTGATGAGAGCATCAAACATGGATGTGCCTTTGATAAACGTGCGGCCCATCGGGAGGCCGGGAATTCTTGGGGTTGAGCGCGCAAGGTTGCAGCGCGCCGGGCAAGCGTAGGACCAGGTAAGACGCCCGCCTATTCGTAGGCGCGCTCGATCCCCATCAACACGGGCAAGCGCAGGCTGGCCGAACCCGCCGAGACGCTGGGCGCAGGCGTGCTTGCAAGAGCCCCGCGGGGATTGGCCGGCAGGCTTTCGCCCAAGGCAAAATGCCCCTGTTCGCTGCGCGCCGCATCATCGGACGCGCTCGCCGCGATACTGGCATCGCAGGCAAGCACCTCGGCCAGCGATGCTTCGGCAGGCGTGCCAAAGGCGGCAAGCCCGGTGAGCAAAGCCAGAAATGCGAAGAAATGACGCGTCATCGAGCCAGACAAATAGTGACAATCCGCGCCCGCGTCCACTCACTTTGCCCGATTTACTGTCCGCGGGCGTGCGCCTAGAGGGCTGGACCATGGACCTCAAGCCTTCGCCCCTTGCTCGCCCCTTCCCTGCCATGCCCGCGATTGCAGGCGTCACCCTGCGCGTCGCGCGGGCGGGCTACAAGGAATGGGATCGCTGCGATCTCACCCTGGTGGAACTGGCCCAAGGCACCGCCGCAGCGGGCGTCTTCACCAAGAGCGCCTGTGCTTCGAGCGAGGTGGAAATGGGCCGCGAGGATATTCGCAAGGGCCGCGCGCGGGCCTTGGTGGTCAATGCGGGCAATTCCAATGCCTTTACCGGCTATCGCGGGCGCGAGGCGGTGGAACTGATCCGGGCGCAGGTGGCAGAGGCGCTGGGCTGTGCGGGAGATGAGGTCTTCGTCTCCTCGACCGGCGTGATCGGCGTGCCCCTGCCCAAGGACAAGGCGCGCGCAGGCGTCGCCGCAGCGCTTGCCGCTGTGCCCTGCGGCTGGGAAGATGCCGCGCGCGCCATCGGCACAACCGATACTTTCCCCAAGGGCGCAGCCGCCAGTGCGATGGTGGGCGATGTGCGGGTCGAGATCGCGGGCTTCATCAAGGGCAGCGGCATGATCGCGCCCGATATGGCAACCATGCTCGGCTATATCTTCACCGATGCCCATGTCGCGCCGCAATTCCTTCAGGAATTGCTCACCGCCGCCAATGCTGCCACTTTTTCGTGCATCACCGTGGACGGCGACACCTCGACGAGCGACACCGTGCTCGTGTTTGCGACAGGCAAGGCCGATCACCCCTGCATCACCGGGTGGGACAGCCGCGGGGCGGATGCTTTTGCCGCCGCGCTTACCGACGTGTGCCGCAATCTTGCCCAGCTTGTCGTGCGCGATGGCGAGGGTGCCCAAAAATTCATCACCATCCGCGTGACCGGTGCTGCGAGCGATGACAGCGCGCGCCGCGTGGGCCTTGCCATCGCCAATTCGCCGCTCGTCAAAACCGCCATTGCGGGCGAGGATGCGAATTGGGGCCGGGTGGTCATGGCAGTGGGCAAGGCGGGCGAACCGGCAGACCGCGACCGGCTCTCGATCGCTTTCGGCGGCGTGTGGACAGCGCGGGACGGCTTGCCGGTCGAGGGCTATGACGAAGCGCCGGTGGCCGCGCATTTGAAAGGCGAGGATATCGACATTCTGGTTGATCTCGGCCTCGGGGAAGGCCGCGCGTGCGTGTGGACCTGCGATCTCACCCACGGCTATATCGCGATCAACGCGGATTACCGCTCGTGAGCGGGCAGCTCGGCGCGCTCGATGCCGAAATCCGCGACCTGCTGCGCTTTGCGGCGCGCAAATCCATGCTGCCGCGTTTCCGCGCGCTGGCGGAAGGCGACATCGCCATGAAGGGCGCGGATGACCCGGTCACCATCGTTGACCGCGAGGTGGAAGCCTTCCTTACAGAAGCGCTCACCAAACTCGCCCCCGGCGTGGCTCTTGTCGGTGAGGAGGCCGCCCATGCCGACCCTGCGGTGCTGGGTCACCTGTCGGGCCAGTGCTGGATCATCGATCCGCTCGATGGCACGGCGAATTTCACCCAAGGCAAGGAGCCGTTCGGCATCATCATCGCGCTGGCCGATGCGGGCCGCGCGGTGGCGGGCTGGCTCTATGATCCGCTGAAAGACCGCCTGTGCCATGCGCGTCTTGGCGAAGGCGCATTCGTGAACGGGGAGCGCATCAGAGCGCGCACCACCGGGCAGACGCCCCCCGTCACGGCGGTGAGCCGGATTTTCCTCACCCCCGAACAGATCGCGCAGGTGGATGAGAAACTCGCCCCGCATTACACGCTGGTCGACATCCCGCGCTGCGCTGCCGAGCAATATCCGCGCCTTGCGCTGGGCGAAAATGACATATCGAGCTTCAAGCGCACGCTCGCCTGGGATCACGCGGCGGGCATCTTGTGGCTCAATGAAGCAGGTGGGAAGGCCGCGCGGCTCGACGGCAGCGAATACCGCGTCGATGAACACGACAAGCCGGGCCTCGTCGGCGCATCGAGCCCGGCGCTGTGGGATGAATTTGTCGGGCGCGTAATGGGCTAGAGGCGCCTAGCGCGTTTTCCGGTCATGCTGAAGCGACCGGAAAGGCAGGCGCTCAAGCGCCGCGCGGGCTGATCGCAGTTTCCCGATCCGCTGATCGGAAAAATGCTCTAAAGCTCGCTTTCGAGCCAGCCCTTGATCTGCCCCTTGGGGGCCGCGCCCAGTTTCTGGGCAACCGGCTTGCCATCCTTGAACAAGACCATCAGCGGGATCGACTGCACGCCCATCTGCGCCGGAATGTCGGTGTTTTCCATGATGTCCATCTTGGCGATGGTGACCTGGCCTGCCAATTCCTCGCTGATTTCTTCAAGCGCGGGCGCGATCATCTTGCACGGCCCGCACCAGTCCGCCCAGAAATCGACCAGCACCGGCTTGTCGCTGCCCAGCACATCGCTGGCAAAGCTGGCATCGGTGACATTGATGGTGGCCATTATCGTTTCTCCTGCATGGCGCGTGCAGCGCCTGATTTTGCCTGCCTATGTAGCGCAGCTTTCGCCTCACTCAAGTTCCGGCGGCAGATAGGATTGCTGGGGGCTGTCCAAGCCCTGCTTGTGCGCAGCGATTGTCGCGGGCGCTATCACGAACAGCGCGGGCGCGTGAGTATAGAGCACGCCTGCGCGCACCGCACGGCCGGGATAGATCGCTTCCAGTGCGGCGACATAGGCCGCCATCTGGCGCTGGGTCGCAAGCGGGATCGCCTCAGGTGACGCCGGCGGGCGGCGGGTGGTCTTGAAATCGACCACCAGCACTTCGTCTGCGCTCACCAGCAGGCGGTCGGCCGTGCCTGCCACCACGATCCCGCCGACTGTTGCGGCGAGCGGCACTTCGGCAAGCGCTTGGCTGGCGAAAATGGCGGCGAATTCGGGATGATCGAGCACGCCAAGCGCACTGGCCAGCATCTCCGCGCGGGCTTCTTCGGGCAAGTCACCCGCCTGCCGCGCCAGCCATGCCTCGGCCGCATCCGCGCGCGCTTCGGGCGGGACTTCGGGCAGCCGTTCGAGCAGCTTGTGAATGAGGCTCCCGCGCCGCGCGGCGGCCTGCGCGATTTCTGGCGCCAACGGCGGATCGGCAGCGCTGTCCTCGCCTGCTGCCGAGGGGGCCAGCGGGCGCGGCGGGCGCGGTTCGGGGCCGATGGGGGCGGTGAGCCATGCGGGCAGCGGCGGCTCCTCGGCTGGCGCAAGCGGCGCGCCGGTATCCGTCAGCGGCGGGGCGCGGATGCCCCATTCCTGCCGCCCGACCCATACAGGATCGGCCAGCACCGCGCCATCGAACAAGGGCGCGAGGCGGGCATACCAGCTGTCTTCGTGCGGGCCTTTGCCAGCACGCTTCGGACCAAGCGAGCCGCCGATGAACAGCGCTTCCTCGGCCCGCGTCATGGCGACATACATCAGCCGCCAATGCTCCTGCATCTGCGCGACACGCGCCGCCTCGGCCGCCTCGGCCAGCGGGCCGTGGCGCTCGCGCTTGGATAGCGGCGGCAACGGCACACGGGCTATGCGCTCGCCATTGGTGCCTGCCTGCCGCAGCGGATCATCCGGCAGGCTCAGCCCTTGCGGATCACCCGGCTCGCCGGTGGCATCGGCAAGGATCACGATCGGCGCCTGCAAGCCTTTCGAACCATGAACTGTCAGCACCCTCACCTGCCCGCCTGCCCCATCGGGATCGCGCTTCAATTCCCCCTCGCCCGCATCAAACCACTGCAAAAACCCGGCTAGGGAGGGCAAATATTCGCTTTCGTAAACAAATGCGCGATTTAGCAGTTCATCCAGTGGATCGTTTACCTGAACGCCAAGCCGCTCGACCAGCCGCGCCCGGCCCTGCCATGGGCCATACAACAGCCAGGCGATCAGCGCCTGCGGGGTCTCGAAATCGGCCCGGCGCAAGAGATCGCGCAGCCTGGCCGCGGTATCGGCCACCAGCGCAGGCGCACCCTCGCGCCGCAGATGTTCCCACAAGCGCAGATCAGCCCCGCGCGGCACGTGTTCGAGCAAGTCCTGCTGGCTCCAGCCCAGCAAGGGCGAGGCGAGCAGGTTGGCAAGGCTGAGATCATCGAGCGGCTGGGCGGCAAAGCGCAAGGCGGCAAGCACATCCTTCACCGCCAGCGGCGCGCCCAGCCGCAGCCGGTCCACGCCTGCCACCGGCACCCGGCGTGCTTGCAGCTTGGCGACGATCTGGCTGGCAAGTTCCTTGCGGCGGCGCACCAGCACCATGATGTCGCCCGGCCCGGCATGACGCGGCACCCCTCCCTTGGCGAGCACGAAAGGCTCGGCCCCGCTCACCCAGCGTTCGATCTGTTCGGCAATGCGGCTGGCAAGCACCGTTTCGTGATGTGCCAGCCAGTCGCCGCCGGTCTCCTCGGGCGGGCTGTCGTCCTCGGCATCGCTCTCGGGTCCGCCCGCCACCACCGGCTGCCACAGCGTGACCAGCCCAGGCCCGCCATAGCCGATATGCGGGCGCGGCGGACGATCGAGCCCGAAAGCCTCGTGCCCGAGCGTGCTGATCGCCGTGTTGACGAACTCGAGCACCGGCTGCGCGGTGCGGAAGGACTCGTCGAGCTCAAGCTCGCGCCACCCCGGGGCACGGCGCCCCGTCCGCCCGCTTTGGATCTGGGCGCGTGCGGAAAGGACCCTGCTCTCCACATCGCCGCGCGCGCGGGCGAAGTTTTCCGGGCTGGTCCCCTGAAAGCCGAAGATCGCCTGCTTGTAATCGCCCACCGTGAACAGCGTGCGCACCTTGTCGCCGCGCGCGCCTTCGCCGCTGTAGAAATCATCGATCAGCGCAAAGATGATGTCCCATTGCGCCTGATTGGTGTCCTGTGCCTCGTCGATCAATATGTGATCGAAATGGCGATCAAGCTTGTAGCGGATCCATGCCGAGGCATCCTCCTGCCCCAGCAGGCGAGCTGCCTTGCGGATGAGATCGGAGAAATCGAGCAAGCCCTCGCGCGCCTTGGCCTCGGCCCAACGCAGCGCAAAAGCGCGCCCGATTTCAAAGGCATCAGTGAGATAGGCAGCCGTCGCCAGCAAAGCGCGGCGGGTTTCGACTGCGGCAAGCGCATCGGCGATTTCCTGCTGGCGCTGGGTAAATTTCGGGTCGTTCTTTTCCGGGGTCTGCATCCGCCGGGGCGAACCCTCCTTGGTGAGCAGGGTCTTGTAGAACCCGCTGCTGGCTTCAATCCTCGCGGGCAAGTCCATTGCAAGCCAGGCGGCAAGAAATGCGCTTGCGTTCTGGCCGGTTGGCGCGCTCCACGCCTGCAAGGTCGGCAGCATCGCGCGCAAGATCTCGTCCGGGAACACTCCGGGCGCGAGCCCCTCCGCCGCCCAGGCCGCATCTGCATCAGCGGGAATATCGAGCAAGCGGTGCACGCGCGGCGCAACCGGTGATTGCCAGGCAGCAGGCCCGAACCACAACTCCTCCGCCTCGGCACAAGTCATCAGCCAGGCTTGCAACGCGGCCGGATCCTTGGCCCGCGTGAACCGCTGCACCGCGCCCATCAGCCGCGCATCGCCAGCCTCCAGCACCTCGGCGAGCACGTCGCGCGCGAGCAGCACGCGCTGGCGATCCTCCATCGCCCGCGTGCCGGGAACGAGCCCCGCCTCTTCCGGAAAATTGGCGAGCAGCCACTGCGAGAAGGCATGAATCGTATCGATCCTGAGCCCGCCGCCGGGGCAATCGAGCACGCTGGCAAACAGGCTGCGCGCGCGTTCCTGTGTGGCAGGGCCGATATCCGCCCCCAGATAACCCAGTTCCTTGGCCAGTTCGGTGGCAGAAAGCCGCACCCAGCGCGCCAGCACCGCGTTGATGCGGTTGGCCATTTCGGCCGCGCCTGCCTTGGTGAAGGTAAGGCACAGGATCTGCGCAGGCTCCACCCCCGGCTCCAGCAGCAGCCTGAGCACGCGCGCCGAAAGCACCTGCGTCTTGCCCGTGCCGGCAGAGGCGGATAGCCAGACATTATCCGCCGGTAGGGCTGCGGCGCGCTGATCGCCTTTCAGCTCGAACACCCGCCCGCTCATGCCGCGCCCTCCTGGCCCGGTTCGGTGAGGCGGATTGCCCATTCCTCCAGCCGCATCAGCTGGTCGTAATCGGTGTAACCTTCGTAATCCGGGTTCTCGCGCGCGGTGAACGGCTCGCTGCCGAGGATAAAGCGGGCGATGGCTTCATCGAGCTTCCTCTTGTGGTGGGGCAGGAAATCCTCCGGAACAATGCCTGTCTTCCTGGCCCCGGTCTTCATCGGGATTTCGACATAGCCAAAACCCTCCTCGCCTTTCTTGCGCGCGAGGGACCAGTATTCAAAGCCACTGGCCGCGCCCTTGACCACTTGCCCGGTCTTGCGATCGGCAAACTGGCCGTGCCCGGCAATCAGCCCGAGCAGCCCGAGTTGCAGGGCAAAGCCCGCCTCGACCTTCTTGGCGCTGGGCGGCGCGCCGGTCTTGTAATCAATGATCGCGAGGCTGCCATCAGGGAGCCGATCAATCCGGTCGGCACGGCCGTGCACGCGCACGCCTGAGACCATCATCTCGCCCGCGATTTCGGTGGCGAGAGTAGAGCGCCCTTGGGCTTCATGCGCGGCAATCAGCGCCTCAAACGTCTCAAGCGCTGCCATCAGGCGCGGCTGCCACAGGGCGCGGAACAGCGGGTGCACCTGCGCCTCGGCAAGCTTTTCCTCGGCAAAGGGCACGAGCGCAATCGCGCGCGCGCCGCGGCTGCGCGCCCGGTGCCATTGATCGAGGATCTCGTGCATCAGGATGCCGCGCAGCGCGGGATCGCTGAACGGGTCTGCACCCAGCGGATCGAGCCGCTTGAGCGCAAGGATCGCCTGCGCATAGAACTGGTAAGGGTCGCCCAGCAGCCGATCGAGCGCAGTCGCGCTCACGGGCACACGGCGCAGGGCGGGTGCGGGGTCGGGCGCGGGGCGCGGGTAATCCGGGGCAGGCGGCAGCAGCCGGTCAATCCGCCGAGCGAGTGCGGGGATAGCGGCCTCGCGGTGCTCCTTGGCCAGATCATCACCGAGCAAGGCCTCGACGCGCAAGAGGAAGCGTGAGGGCAAGGTCGGCCCTTCGGCATCGCGCAAGGCGCGGCTCAGCACCACTTCCGGCGCGCCGAGGCAGCCTGCCAGATCATGGGCGGCCAGTCCGATCCGGAACTCCGCCCCCGGAACGCCAAGGGCCCGCAGGATATCGGGCGCCAGCAGCGCATCAACAGCCGGCGTGCCCGGCCAGGAGCCTTCATTGAGCCCGCCGCAGATCATCAGATCGGCACGCGCCATGCGCGCTTCGAGCAGGCCATAGATCGCCACACGCGGGTGGGAGCCATAGGGCGGGCGCACCGCGATTTCGTCCATCCGGTCACGCAGCACGCCTGCAATGTCGCGCGGATCGATCATCGTCGCACAGGCGCGCGCATCGCTCCGCAAAGTCTCGACCAAAGCGGAAAGCGCGCGGCCATCCTCGCGCGCCCAGACGGCATCGCCGCACAGGCTTTCGGCCGCTGCCGCAAGCAGATCAAGCGCATCGGCAAGCGCGATCTCGCCTTCAGGGAGCATCAACGGTGCGATCAGGCTTTCCGCCTCGGCCCACCAATCAGCAACCTTGGCTTTGGCGGCAATCGCGCGCAGCGGTTCAAACCCGGCAGGCGGTGCCGGGCCGCGCAACTTGCGGTCAAAACTGCGTAAATGTGCCAGCCACGCGCGCCGCGCTGCCGGATCACCGCTCCTCACCAGCGGATGGGCAAGCGCGCCAATCAGGCCCTGTGGGCTGGGCCCGCCTGACATGAGATCTGCCAGCAATCCGAACAGGCGGCCCGCCGCGGTCAGCGCCAGCGGGCGGCCTGCGGTATCGTCTGCGGCAATGTTCCAGCGCGCCAGATGCTGTGCCACGCGGCGCGCAAGGCCGCGATCAGCGGTGACCACGGCAATGCGCTTTTCGGGCACTTCCAGCCCCTCGCGCACCAGCACCGCAATCGCCTGGGCTTCTTCCTCGATGCTGGCGCTTTCCATCAGCCGCACGCCTTTGAGGCGGCGCTGATCGGCGGGCAGGCTGACCCAGGAACGGCTCGCTTGCGGCGGCAGGAACAGCGCCGAAATCGCCCTTGCCCGCGCCGGCTCGCTTGCGGTCATGCCGCTGCGGTGCCACGGGCGCACCTCCTCGCGCGCGGCGCCCATGCGGGCCAGCAGCAGCTTGAGGTGATATTGCGGATGGGTGAGCGCATCGCGGCTGGAAAAGATATCCCCGCCCGGCTCGGGCGAAGCACCTGCGCGGCCCAGCTCGTCCCAGGCGGCTGCATCCATGGTGAGATCAAGATCAGGCAGGATCACCGCACCCTTGGGCAAGCCCGCGATCACACGCAGCAGCCGCGCCAGCGCAGGCGCAGCACTGGTGACGCCTGCGGCCACGATGGGCAGCGCCGGAGGCGCGCTGCGCCAGCGCCTTGCCGCACGATCAAACAGCAGGTTGCGGCGCGTGGCGGCGTCCACCTCGCCCCGCTCAGCGAGCCGCGCCTGCCAGCGGGCCTGCACCCGGGCGAATAGGCGGATCGAACGCTGCCAATGGCCCGACAAGCCCCCGAGCCGATCGAGCACGGGCTGGCCCAGGAGATCATCGGGCGTTTTTTCCTCGACCAGCAGGCGGTCCATGGTGCGCGCGATTTCGCGCGCCAGATGCAGCCGCGCGCGGCCGGGCAAAGGCTCCTCGCCTGCCTCGGCAAGTTCGTCTTCGATCAGCGCGGCAAGCTCCAGCCAGCGGCGCCCCGGATCAACCGCCGCAGGAATATCGCTCGCCCCCAGTGGATCGAGCAGGTGGCCCAGCGCCTCATCGAGATCGAGATCGCCCACAGTCACCATGCGCGGCATCAACAGGCCCTGCTCGCCCGCCTCGCCCGCATGACGGATAAACGCCTCGGCAATGGTGCGCGCAGCACGCGAAGACGGCACCAGCAGGGTAAGGCGGGCAAGGCCCAGATCGCCCTCGCGGTAACGCGGCACCAGGCCCGCCACCAGCGCATCGGCAAAACCGCGATGCGCGGCGATAGAATAGAGATTGAGCGCGCCTGCCCGCTCAGCCACGCCGCAGCGCTTCCTCGGTCGGTGCGATCGCCGAAGGGGTGCCGACTTCAAACCACTGTCCGGTGAAGGCAAGGCCGTAAAGCCGCCCTTCGGCAAGGGCGCGTTCCCATAGCAGCATGGTGCCGAATGGCCCTTGGGGTGGATCGCGCAAGAGCCGGTGGCTGACAATCTGGATGCCCGTGTAGATGAAGGGTGCGATCCGCCCCGGCTTGCGCCGCGTCAGGCGGCCCAGTGCGTCCATGTGAAAATCGCCCGGCCCATCGAAATTGAGTGCGCGCACATGCGGCACCACCAGCAAGAGCGCGTCCATTGTCTCTGCATTCCAAGCGGCCGAGAGATCGGCAAAGGCGTTGCGTGGCCCATCGAGCCAGATATTGTCCGAATTCACGGAGAAAAAGGGATCGGGCAGGAGCGCCTTGGCCTTGACCATCCCGCCGCCGGTTTCGAGCAATTGCGCCCGCTCATCCGAGATCAGCACCTGAGGCGCGGCGCGGGCGGTGACGTGGGCTTCGAGCGCATCGGCAAGGTAATGCACATTGACAACGGCGCGCGCGATGCCTGCATCCGTCAACCGGTCAAGCACGTGATCGATGAGGGCGCGGCCCGCAACCCGCACCAGCGGCTTGGGCTGGGAGGCGGTCAAAGGGCGCATCCGCTTACCGAGCCCGGCAGCCAGCACCATGGCAGTATCACTGGCGAGCGGGGGATTGCTCATTGCGGCACGGCGCCTTTGGCAGCGCGGATCGCGGCAGGGATATTGGCATCAAACCAGCGGGCCACCGGGGCAAGCGCCGGATGCGCGAGATCGCGTTCCAGCGCCTCCCAGACCCGGGGGATCAGAGCGAGATATTTGGGCTTGCCATCGCGGGCATTGAGGCGGGTGAAAATGCCGACAATCTTGGCGTTGCGCTGCGCGCCCAAGAGCGCGTAATCAGCGGCGAAATCGGCAAAGGTGATGTCCATGGCGGCGCCATAGCGTGCCAGCATGGCAGTTTCGAGAGCGAGCGGCACGTCGCGCCGCGCATCCTGAAGCAGCGAGACCAGGTCATAGGCGGGGTGGCCCACGAGCGCGTCCTGAAAATCGATCAAGCCTTGCGGCGCGCTGGCCTTGCCATCGAGCAGCATGATGTTTTCGGCATGATAATCGCGCAGCACGGTAACGCCCTCCCCTTGCCGCGCCAGCAATGGAGCGAGCGCTTCGGCCCATGCTGCATCATAGCCCGCCGTATCGACGCCAAGGCCGCGAGCCGGGCAATACCATTCGGTAAACAGCGCCGCTTCGCGCGCATAAACCGCCATGTCATAGGGCGCAAAGGGCCCAGGCGCCAGGCGGTGGAGCGCCACCAGCGCATCGATCGCAGCTTCGTAGGCGAGCGTCTCGTCTGCCGGGTGTGCATCAAGCCAGTCGCGCATCCGGTCATTGCCGAAATCTTCGGTCAGCACCCAGCCTTGGGCCGCATCCTCGGCCAGAATGGCAGGGGCCCGCAGGCCATTGGCGGTGAGCCAATGGGCCACGTGCAGGAAGGGCGCAGGGTCTTCATGCGGCGGGGGCGCGTGCATCAGCATCGCGGTTGTCGCTGCATCGCGCCGCAGCCGGAAATAGCGCCGGAACGAGGCATCGCCGGGCAGCGGTTCGACCACCGCTCCATCCCAACCGGCAGCGGCGATGAATGCATGAAGACCTTCGGGCAGAGCGCTCATGGCATCCGCCCTAGCCAATCCGTCCCGCCGCGCGCAATCGCGATCCTTCCGGTTTCGCCCGGATTTTGTGGGGCTTCAAGGGTAATCGCGAGGCAACCCGGCTCATGCGCAAAGCCGCCTGCATGGTCGGGCCATTCGGCAAGCAGCACGGCGCCTTGGCGGTAATCATCGAGGCCCAGTTCCTGCGCTTCATCGGGATGGTTGAGCCGGTAGAAATCGGCGTGGACCACGGGAAGGCGCAGCGGCGGCGCAGCATAGGTCTCGATGATCGTGAAGGTCGGCGAAGGCACTTCACCCGCATGGCCAAGGCTTGCCAGAATGGCGCGCGCCAGCGTGGTCTTGCCTGCGCCCAGCCCGCCGGACAGCGCCACCACATCGCCCGGCATGAGCCGCGCCGCGATCCGGGCGCCATAGGCGGCCACAGCGGCCAGATCGGGAAGGGTCTCGTACGCGTCCATCACGGCAAGCGGATCACCGCAGTCGTGCCCGATCCCTTGCGGCTGGCGATATCCAACGCGCCCTCGTGCGCCTCGATCAGCTGGCGGGCGAGCGGAATGCCAAGCCCGCTGCGGCGCTGCGGCTTGCCATCCTTGCCGATCACCACGCCGCCCTGCGAAGCCTGCTTGAGCTCTTCTGCACTCATTCCGCGACCATTATCCGCAATGCTGATCTCGACCTTCCAGCGCGCCTCGTCGGCCGGGCGGCGCAGCTCGATCACGATCTTGCCACCTTCGGGGGTGCCGGCAATCGCATTGTCGATGAGATTGCCGATCGCCCGTCCGAACTGGCGCGGATCAACCTCGACCACACGCCCGCGCCGCCCTTTCAGATCGAGGCTGAGCCCCCCGGCAATGATCGCCGCCTCACGTTCGCGCACCAGCCGGGTGAGGAAATCGAGCAGGTCAATCCGCTCCTTGGCAATCGGCAAGAGCCCCGCCTCGCTCTGCGAGAGATCGAGCACATTTTCGACCTGTTCGGTAAGCCGTTCAACCGCTGCCAGAATGGCATCAATATATTCGCCAGCGGCCGCGGTCGTCTCACCGGCTGCGCCGCTTTTAAGGAGTTCGGCATAGCCGCCGATGGTGGTGAGCGGGGTGCGGAATTCATAGGACATGTTGGCAAGAAAGCGTGCCTTCACGGCATCGGCTTCTTCGAGCGCCTCGGCCCTTTCGCGCAAGGCTTTTTCGGCTTTCTGCGAATCCGTGATGTCGAGCACGGTCAGAAGCCCGTTGCCATCAGGCAGCGGCACGCCGGCAAAGCGCAAGGTGCGCCCGTCGGCCAGTTCCACCAGCCCGCCCATCTCGCGCCGGTCAAGCGTGGCCGCGCGCACCACCGCACCAATCTGCGCGGCTTCATCGGGGCGCACCAGATTGCGCCCGATCGCTGCGAGCAGCGCATCAGCGCTGGGGTGGGTATCGAGAAATTCGGGTGTCAGCCCCCAGGTGCCTGCAAAGCTGCGGTTCCACAATTGCACCGAACCATCGGGCGCAAAGATCGCCAGTGCTTCGAACAGGCTGTCCAGCGTGGCGGTGCGGGTGCGCAGCAGCGTGTCGCGCACGGCGGACAGGGCAAGGCTTTCGGTGCGATCCTCGGCCAGCATGACAAGCCCGCCATCGGGCAGCGGCTGAACCACCACCCGCAGGTGCGTGCCGCCAGGCAGCGGCCAGGCTTCCTCCTGCATCTCGCTGAGCGCAAACCACGCCAAGCGCTCGCGCCGCCATTCCGGGAAATCACGCACTTCAGGCGTGCGGCCGCGCTCGCGGGCCTCGGCGAGGAACCGTTCAAAGCTGGTGCGCGCTTCGAGCACCTCGTTGCCGAGCGCAAAGAGACGGCGGAACGGACGATTGGCAAAGGTGAGCTGCTCACTCGCATCGAACTGGGCAACCCCCACCGATAATTCGTCCAGGATCGCGCGCTGGGCATCGCGAAAGGCGCGGAAATCGCGCGCGACCTGCTGCTGTTCTTCGATATCAATAGCGTAGCCTGCCACACCTTCGCTGCCGATCGGCAAATCGCTGACACGAAGGCTGCGGCGCGCACCGTGGATCGTGGCGGCCACGATCCGCTCGTGCTTGGCCTGCGCCTCAAGCACTCGGCGGGCAATATCAGCGGGCGAGCGGCCGTCCTCCAGCTCGAGCAATTCGATCTGGCCAGCCACCACCTCGGCGGCGCTGGCCGCGCCCACGGCATCGACATAAGCCTGATTGACGAGCTGCAAGCGCATGTCCGCGCCGCGAAACCACATCGGCACCGGGGCGGCCTCGATAAGGCCTACAAGCGCGGCAAAATCGCTCTCCGCACGCCGGGTCGCCGCGCGCAGACGGGCCATTTCTTCATGGTTCTGGGTGAAGTCAAACACCCAGACCAGCGCAGCTCCCGAGGGCGAGACCTGCGGATCGGCGAGCGAGCCGTGCAGCGCCAGCGAACGCTTGGATCGCGGCGGTTTCAGGGTGAGCCGAAAGGGAGCAGCGCTCTTCTGTGTGGCCTGGATTTTCGCCGTCAGCAGCGCCACCTGTTCATTGGACAGCGCGCCGCTTGCCGTCCCGCCTTCCCCGCCTGCCAGTTCGGAGAGATATTTCGGCATCCGCTCCAGCCCTAGCATCCGCGCGAGCCGGTCGGGTGCCTCGATCCGGCCATCAACCCGCACCAGCATCGGCACCGCAGGCGCGACATCGACGAGATGCTGGAGCCGGGCCAGCGTGCTCCTGAGGTTCCGGGTACGCCGCACCGCTGCATTGGCGCGCAGCATCACCACCGCTGCCGCCAGCGTCCAGCCGGCAAGCAGCAGCGCAATTCCCACCAGCGCTAACGCAGAAATTTCCATATCATCCAGCTATGCGGGGCATCGCCCGGATGCAAGCGGGGCTTGCCGACCATCCCGCAAGGACAAGCCGACAAGCCCCGAAATTGCGTCCCGGATGCGGGGCGACCTAGTAGCGGTAATGATCCGGCTTGAACGGCCCGGACTGCGGCACGCCGATATATTCGGCCTGCTTCTGGCTGAGCTTCGTCAGCTGCACGCCAAGTTTTGGAAGGTGCAGGGCTGCAACCTTCTCATCGAGATGCTTGGGCAGGACGTAAACGTCGTTGTCGTATTCATCCGACTTGGTGAAGAGTTCGATCTGCGCCAGCGTCTGGTTGGTGAAGCTGGCGCTCATCACGAAGCTGGGGTGGCCGGTGGCGCAGCCGAGGTTCACCAGGCGGCCCTTGGCGAGGATGATGATCGACTTGCCATCGGGGAAAGTGACCAGATCGGTGCCGGGCTTGATTTCCTTCCAGAGGTAATTGGACAGCGCCGAAATCTGGATCTCGCTGTCGAAGTGGCCGATGTTGCACACGATCGACATGGGCTTCATGTTCATCATGTGCTCGGCGGTGATGACGTCCTCGTTGCCGGTCGCGGTCACGAAGATGTCGGCCCGCTTGACGGCTTCTTCCATGGTGACGACTTCGAACCCGTCCATTGCGGCTTGCAGCGCGCAGATCGGATCAATTTCGGTGACCATCACACGCGCGCCGCCATCGCGCAGGGAGGCTGCCGAACCCTTGCCGACATCGCCATAGCCCGCCACGCAGGCGACCTTGCCCGCAAGCATCACGTCGGTCGCGCGGCGGATCGCGTCAACCAGCGATTCCTTGCAGCCGTAAAGGTTATCGAACTTCGACTTGGTGACGCTGTCGTTCACGTTGATCGCCGGGAAGGGCAGCTTGCCCTGCTTGGCGATCTGATAAAGACGCATCACGCCGGTGGTGGTTTCTTCCGAAACGCCCTTGATGGCTTTCACTGTCCTGGTGAGGTAGCCGGGCTTGGCGGCGATGAAGGCCTTGAGCGCACGCTGGAACTCGATTTCCTCGGCATTGGCCGGCTCACCCATTTGCTCGCCCGCTTCCAGGCGCGCACCCCACAGGGCGAACATGGTGGCGTCCCCGCCATCATCGAGGATCATGTTGCAGGTAAGATCAGGATCAGCCTCGCTCGACCAGTCGAAAATGCGACCCACATAGTCCCAGTATTCGCCGAGCGTCTCGCCCTTCACCGCGAACACCGGAATGCCCGCAGCCGCGATCGCAGCGGCGGCGTGATCCTGGGTGGAGAAGATGTTGCAGGTCGCCCAGCGCACTTCAGCGCCCAGCGCCACCAGCGTTTCGATCAGCACGGCCGTCTGGATGGTCATGTGCAAGCTGCCGGTGATGCGCGCGCCCTTGAGCGGCTGCGATGCGCCATACTCTTCGCGCAGCGCCATGAGGCCGGGCATTTCGGTCTCGGCGATCATGATCTCATCGCGGCCAAAATCGGCAAGGCCAATGTCCTTGATGATGTATTCATGCGTCGGGGGGGCAGCAAGGGTGGCCATCTTTTCGTCTCCTGCGCGGCTACGCGCGTGTGTGTTTGGGAGTGAGAGTGTGATTTACCACGCCCCTAGCGACACATCCGCCAAAGGGCAAATATAAACTTATCTTTATATGTCTATTTGTTGCCAGAGCGCTGTCAGGCGCTATAGAACACGGCCAACTTCAACCGCACACACAGGATGCTCCTCCCATGACCATTTCCGTTGGCGACAAGCTACCCGAAGTCACGCTCGTCAAGGCGACTGCAGAGGGCCCGCAGCAAGTTTCCACCAGCGAATTTTTCGCTGGCAAGCGCGTGGCGCTGTTCTCGGTGCCGGGCGCTTTCACCCCGACCTGTTCGGCCAAGCACCTGCCGGGCTTTGTCGAAAAGGCAAGCGAACTCAAGGCCAAGGGCATTGACGAGATCGTCGGCACCGCGGTGAACGATGCTTTCGTGATGAGCGCCTGGAACAAGGCCGCAGGCAGCGAGGACATCACCATGCTGGCCGATGGCAATGGCGATTTCGTCGAGGCTTTGGGGCTGACCATGGACGCAAGCGGCTTCGGCATGGGCAAGCGCGGGCAGCGTTTCTCGATGGTGATCAATGATGGCGTGGTCGAACAGCTCAATGTCGAGGCGCCGGGCGACTTCAAGGTATCGAGCGCGGAATACATGCTCGGCCAGCTCTGAGCCGCCAAGCATAACCGCATGAGAAAAGCAGCGCTTCGCGATGCGGGAAGCGCTGCTCTTTGCGTCACGTCAGCGGCGGCGCGCCTGCGGCAATCCACAGAGCAAACCCGGCTGCCAGGCCGGCGGCAATCAGCGCCTTCACCCACGGCGTCGGACCGATCCCGGAGACCCCCTTCAAGGGCGGGCGGTTGCCGCCCACCATGGGGCTTAAAAGATCATCGCCGCGCGCGCCGTAGAATGCGATCGCCGACAGGTGCAGGCCGATAAAGCCCACCAGCACCCAGAAAAATGTCGCGTGCAGTTTGGTGACGCTATCAGCCGTCATCACGCCGACCAGCGGGTTGAGTGGCCCGGTCATCCCGTCATAGGGATCGCCTGAAAACAGTCCCAGGCTGACCTGCGCCAGCAAGGCCGCGATCAGCGCCAGCGTGCTCCAGCCGCCAAGAGGTGAGTGGCCGATATGGGTCGCAGCCGCCTCCCACTGGCCCTTGAGGTAGGCTATGACCGTCCCCGGCCCCTTGACAAACTGGGCAAAGCGCGCGGTCTCAGGGCCAAGAAAGCCCCACAGCACCCGAAACACCAGCAGGCCCAGCAGCACGAGGCCGAGCCGCTTGTGCAGCGCCCACCTGGAGTTTTCCGCCGTCCACCACATCGCAGGGACGAGCAGCGCGAAGCTCCAGTGCGTGAGCCTGATGAGCGGATCCCACACCCGCACGTCAGGCTCTGTCATGGGCACCAGCCGGGGCGGCGCAGCCATCGCGCGGCTTATTTCTTGTCGTCGAGCCGGAACTGGTCGTGGCAGCCCTTGCACGCACCGCCCATCGCCATGGCCTGTGCGCCGACCGCCGCCTTGTCGCCTTCGCCGGCAAGGGTCGCCAGTTTGGCGCTTTCATCGACGAGCTTTTGTGCAGCCGCCTTGAACTCCTCGGGCTTTTCCCAGATCGCGGGCAAAGCCTCGGTCTTGAAGCCATCAGCGGTGCTGGTGCCAGCGGGGAAATGGCCCTCGATCTTCATCGCCCGGGCATTGATATCGGTGGCCTTGGCAGCGATCAGCGTGAAATCGGGCGTGTCCTTCTCAAGCTCGCCGCGCACCGCCTTGAAGGCATCGCCGATCGCCTTGAAGTTTTCTTCGCGCTCCTTGAGCACAGGCGGCACTTCGGCGGCGCCCGAGCTGTCCGCGGGCGCTTCGCCCGAACAGGCTGCCAGCATCCCGGCAAGCGCAACAGACACGACAAGGCGCGAGGCATTGGTGCGGATCATCGAAGGGTCTCCTTGAAACAACGGGGCGAAGCGGCGGGGCAATCCCGGCCCGGTCGCCATCTTATGCCGGAAAACCCGCCGCCGCAAACCTTCGATTGAACCGCTGCCTACGCTCAATAGCCCATCAGGCTGAGCACTTCCTTGCGGCTGCGATCATCATCCATGAAGCAGCCGAGCATCCGGCTCGTCACCATCTCGACGCCGTGGGTCTTGACCCCGCGCCCGGTCATGCAGCCGTGCTGCGCTTCGATCACCACGGCCACGCCGTGGGGCTCGAGATTGTCCCAGATGCACTGGGCGACTTCGGCGGTGAGGCGCTCCTGGATCTGGAGACGATGCGCAAAACCGTGCAGCACGCGCGCGAGCTTGGAAATGCCAACGACCTTGTTGCGCGGCAAATAGGCAATCGCTGCCTTGCCGATGATCGGCGCCATGTGATGTTCGCAATGCGACTGGAACGGGATGTCTTTCAGCAGCACGATCTCGTCATAGCCGCCCACTTCCTCGAACTGGCGGCTGAGATGAATGGCGGGGTCTTCCTTGTAGCCCTCGCAATATTCAAGCCATGCGCGCCCTACCCGCTTGGGCGTATCAAGCAGCCCCTCGCGCGTGGGATCATCGCCTGCCCATTTGAGCAGGGTACGGATGGCATCCTGCACCTCCTCGGGCACTTCGGGCTTGCCCAGCGGATTTTCGGGGTCGAACTCGTCGTGATCGTGAGGGCAGATGTAATTCATCGGGATCGGTCTTTCTCAGCATCCAATGGGCGAGCGCTGCGTCATGTCTGTCATTGCTCGCTCCCGCTGATCCAAACCCGCAAGGGTTGGCCGCGTTCCCGGCAATCATGAACTGGTTAACTCTGTCTACCTGATTCTTCATAGGCACATATTGACCAAATCCATCCCCCATGGGGCAAGAAATCGCGCGCGCGAGGCCGCAAGCTGAATAAGTATGCGCCCCCTTGGGGTTTGCCTTGCCCTGCTGCTAGGGTGGCCCACAAGGCTTGAGACGGGACGGGCACCAACACCATGGCAAGTTTGGTTACAGTCGATATCGGCGGCACCCATGCGCGCTTTGCCCTTGCCACGATCGATGCGGGCGGCGCGATTGCGCTGGGCGAACCCGTCACGCTGCACACCCGCGATCACGCCAGTTTCCAAACCGCGTGGGAAACCTTCCGGGATTTGTCGGGCGGCAGCCTGCCGCGCGCGGTCAGCATGGCGATTGCCGGCCCCGTGGGCGGAGAGGCGATCCGTTTCACCAACAATCCCTGGATCATCCGCCCGGCTCTGATCCCTTCCAGGCTTGGTGTGGATCGCTTCACGCTGGTCAATGATTTTGCCGCCGTTGCCCATGCCGTCGCGCGCGCTGATGAAAGCCAGTTCCTGCATCTGGCAGGGCCGGAGGCACCCTTGGGCACGCGCGGCACGATCAGCGTGATCGGCCCCGGCACCGGGCTTGGCGTGGCCCATATCTGGCGTGATGGCAATGCTTACCGGGTGCAGGCGACCGAAGGCGGGCATATCGACTTTGCGCCCTTGGACAGCATCGAGGACGCGATCCTTGCGCGCCTCAGAAAACGCCACAACCGCGTTTCGGTAGAACGGGTGGTGTCAGGCCCCGGCATTGTCGACATCTACCACACGCTCGCCGCGATCGAAGGCCGCGCCCTGCCGGAACGCGATGCCGTGGATATCTGGACTGCCGGACAGGACGGCTCGGACAGTCTTGCCGCTGCCGCGGTTGACCGTTTCTGCCTCTCGCTCGGCTCGGTCGCAGGCGATATCACGCTGGCGCAGGGCGGATTTGCCGGCGTGGTGATGGCAGGCGGGCTTGGCTACCGCATCCGCGAAACTTTGCGCACCTCGGGCTTTGCCCAGCGCTTCCGCGCCAAGGGGCGGTTTGAAAGCCTGATGGCAGCGATTCCGGTCAAGCTGATCGTCCATCCCCAGCCCGGCCTGTTCGGTGCCGCTGCGGCCTTTGCCGACGAGCACGGAGCAGAGGCATGAAGACTCCTGCTGATCTCACCCGGCGCCTTGGCGAATTGCACCGGCGCACGGCAGAAACCCCGCTGTTCAACCCCGTGTTCCAATTGTCGCTCGATCTCTCGCGCGAACTGGAGAGCGGCAGCGCAGACCTTGCAGGGATTGCCGCGATGGTGAGCGCGCTGGAATGCGAGGGGCTCAAGGCGCGCGCCGAGCACCTGCGGCGGCTGGTTGGCCCCGTGGATGGGGCAACCGGCACGATCGCAGATGACAGCGCAAGCGATTTTGCCGATTTCCGCACCCGCTGGGAGCGCCCGCAAATCCACGCCGTCTTCACCGCGCATCCGACTTTCCTGCTCACCGCCGCGCAGGAACAAGCAGTCGCGAGGGCCGCCTCGTCAAGCGCGCCGATCGACGAGGCAGTTGGCGCTGTGCCGGACGGACGCAGGTCTGTCGTCCTTGAGGATGAACACCGCGCCGCAATGGCTGCGATTGCCCGCGCAGGCGCCGCGCGCGACGTGATCGTGGCGCGCCTTTTTGACACGGCACGCAGGCGCTGGCCAGAGCAATGGCGCAGCCTGAGACCCATGCCGTTCCGCTTCGCGACCTGGGTCGGTTATGACATGGACGGGCGCACCGATATCGGCTGGCACACCTCGATCACGTTCCGCCTGTCCGAAAAGGCCGAGCGGCTGGCGGGCTATGCGGCAAGCCTTGCCGCAATCGACGCCGCGCACCCGCTGCTCGGCACCTTGCAAGCCGCAAGCCAGTTTGCCGCTGCGCGTGCACAAGATTTCGGGCGCGATCTATCGGACGGGACAGCCTTGGCAGCCGCCGCCAATGCGCTGACCGGCGGCGCGCCGGAGAACCTCCTCAGCTTGCCCCCCCTGATCGCACAGCTCGAAGCCGAGGCGGCAAAGGCCGGGGATGCGCGGGCCATGGACCTCCTCACGCTTGCCGCTGCCATGCGGGCTGACGGGCTGGGTATGGGCTGGATCCATTTCCGCGTGAATGCCAAGCAGCTCCACAACGCGATCCGCCGCCGCCTGCCGCCGGGTGAGGCAGGTGTTGATCTGGCGAGCAAAAGCGCGCTTACCGTGCTGCGCCAGATGGTCGATCAGGCGCAGCCCTTGCGCACCAATTTCGCCGCGCTCGCCACCGAAAGCTCCACCGCGATCCGCCAGTTCATCGCCATGGCGCAGATCCTGCGGCATATTGATGCTGACGCACCAATCCGGATGCTCGTGGCCGAATGCGAGCAGCCTTCCACCATGCTCGCCGCGCTCTATTTCGCCAAGCTGTTCGGCGTGGCGGACAAGGTCGATATCTCGCCCCTGTTCGAGACCGAGAGCGCGCTCGAACATGGCGGGCGGCTGCTTGACGCGCTGCTGGCCGAGCCTGCCTATCGCGATTATGCCCGCGCGCGGGGCCGGGTCGCGATCCAGACCGGCTTTTCGGATGCCGGGCGGTTTGTCGGGCAAATCCCGGCAAGCCTTGCCATTGAACGCCTGCAAGGCCGCTTGGCCGAGGCCATGGCCGCCAATGGCCTTGGCGATCTGGCCGCGCTGATCTTCAACACCCATGGCGAGAGCATGGGGCGCGGCGCGCATTCGGCCAGCATCACCGACCGGCTCGAATGGCCGCTCTCGCCCTGGGCGCGGCGGCGCTTTGCGCGGGCAGGCATCAGGCTTGAACCCGAGGTGAGCTTTCAGGGCGGCGATGGCTATTTGTTTTTTGCGACACCCGAGCTGGCGCTCGCCACGCTCACGCGGCTAGCCGAACTGCGCCCCGCCGAGACCAACACTGCCGCGGCGCCCGATCCTTTCTACCAGCGCACCGATGTCAGTCTCGATTTCTACCGCGCGATCAAGGATCATCAGCGCGGCCACCTCGCAAGCCGCACCTATTCGCGCGCGATCACGGCCTTTGGCCTCGGCCTGCTCAATCCCACCGGCAGCCGCGTGTCGCGCCGCCAATCGGATATCACTGCCGACCGCGAAATGAGCCTGCGCCAGATCCGCGCGATCCCGCACAATGCGATCCTCCAGCAGCTGGGCTATCCGGTGAATGTGATCGCGGGGGTCGGCAGCGCGGCGGACGCAAACCGCGAGGAAATCGCCGCCCTTCTCGCCGAAAGTCCGCGTGGGCGGCAGATCGTCCGGTTGGTGCGTGCCGCCAATGCGCTGGCAAGCATCAAGACTGTGGCGGCCTTTGGCGAGCTGTTCAATTCGGCCTATTGGGCAAGCCGCACCTATCGCGGCACCGAACCGCACCTGGCCGAGCCTTGCGCCGCGCTCGCCGAATATCTCGTCGGCGATGATCGCACCGGGGTGTTCCGGCGGTTAGCCTCGCGGCTGAGAATCGATGCGCTTAAGCTGCACCGCCTGATGGACCTCTTGCCCGATGATCCACCCCTGCCCGACCGCGAGGCGGTGCGCCGCCGGATCGGGGTCTTGCAGGCGCTCCGGCTGGCGCTGCTCCAGCACATGTTTTTGAAAGCCGTGGCGATTCCCGCCTTCAGCCGCGCCAATGACATCAGCCGCCGCGACGTGATCGAGATGGTGATGACCTTGCGCGTCGAAGAAGCGCTCGCGCAGTTGCGCCGCGCCTTTCCGGTGCGCGTGCCCGGCCCGCGCGATTTCACGCTGGATGAGCCATCCGATTATCCCGATGGCGGCGAGGAAGGCTATGGCGCGATCGAGCGCGACTACATCGCTCCCATCGAAGCTGCACACCGCCTGTGCCTGAGGATTTCCACCGCGATCGCCAACGAATTCGGCGCGCATGGTTGATGGGCAAGGCCCCTTGAGGTGCCTGCAGGCCACCGGCCCGCGGCGCGCGATAGCGCGACCGCACTCAAGCGCGCGCTGTGCTCGCCCGCGGCACGAGTGATACCGGCACACGGCGGCGCTTTTCCGCTTCGCGGCCGAGCACTGCTTCGACCAGCGCTGCCCCTGCCTCGGCAGGGTCAGGGCCGATTGAGGTCAGCGGCGGGCGGCTGAAGCGGCCTGCCAGCAAATCATCGAACCCCATCACCCCGATATCGCGCGGCACCATCAGATCGGACGCCACCAGCGCATCGAGCGCCCCCAGCGCCATCGCATCACAGGCCGCGAACACGGCATCAATCCCGTCCGGTCGCGCTGCCAGGAGACGCGCGGCGCGGCGGCCCTCTTCCTCCCGCGTCGGCGATTTGGGAGGCACAATCAGGATGGGTTCACGCCCCGCCTCGCGCATCGCTGCGGCATAGCCTTCATAGCGCTCGGCAAACTGCTTTTGCGTGCCATCAAGCGCGCCCATGAAGCAGGGTCGCTGATAGCCCGCCTTGAGCAGATGCTGCGCCGCCAGCCTTCCGGCCGCGTGATTATCCGAGCGGATCCATTCCAGCTCCTCGAAGGGCGAGCCCCAGTAAACCACGCGCCGCCCTTCTGCTTCGAGCGAGCGGAAGTAATCCCATGCCGCCGCATTCGTGGTGGTGCCGATCACCACCAGTCCATCGGCCCGGCCATGCTCCTGATAGTGCCCGAAGAAAGTATTATGCTGCGCCTGGAACGATACCAGCGTTTCAAACCCGCGTTCGGAAGCGGCAAGACATACGCTGCCCAGCAGGGCGTAGGCGAAAGGGTTGATCTCGCCCGCGCTATCGCCGGGACGGCAGATCACCACCACCGCCAGCGTTCCGGTCGATCCCCGCCGCAGCCGCGCGGCGCGTTCATCGACGAAGTATCCCAGTTCTTCGGCCGCCTTCATCACCCGGTTGCGGGTCGGCTCGGCAATCACCGGCGAGCCCGACAGCGCGCGGCTGACGGTGGACTGGCTCACACCTGCACGCTCGGCCACGTCAAAGGATGTCGGTCGCCTGTTTTTGTCTAAGGTCATCTCATCCCGCCAATCGGGAGCAGGATTAGAACGCGGCACGGCCCGCTGACAAGAGGGGCGCGCCTCAAGCCGTCATGGCCGGGCAATACCGCTCCAGATCGGCCGCGTGGGCCGGCATAGGCTCAATGCGCCAGCGGATCGAGGCTTCCATCGCGTCGCGCTGCTTCTTGAGGCTTGGCCTGCCGAAGGCGTCGGCCATGGCGTTGTGCCTGCCCATCGCGGTGCGCGGCCCCCACACCGATTGCCCGCGATCGCTGCTGGCCAAGCCGGGCCATGGCATTATCGACAAGCCCCGGCCTTGCGCGCGGCGGCTGGCGGGCCCGTGAAAGATCTCGGCAGCGCAAGAATGCCGCGCCGCGGCGTGCCGCCGCCTGGGTTGGCGCGCGCCTCACTTGGCGCTGCGGCAATCGCCGGGATCGCACGGGCCAGCAGGGCTGCATTCGAATTCGAATTGGAATCGCTGGCGCTTGTGCCACAAACCACCGGGCAGGAGCGCCGCGGGCCGATCTGACGGACTGCGCGCGCCAAGGGGGAGCAAGACAGGCCATGGCAATCGCACCGGCAGCAGCGCCGCATGGAGAGGCAACCGCAGACCGCGCACAGGTGGATGCGCCCGGCCTCAATTATTTCGTCTTTGCGCTGTTTTTCATCTTTGGCGGGATCACGAGCCTCAATGATGTCATCATCCCCAAGCTCAAAGAGCTGTTTACGCTGAGCTTTCTGGAAGCCAGCCTCGTTCAGTTCTGCTTCTTCATCGCCTATGCGATTATCGGCATTCCGGGCGCGATACTGGTCAAGCGGCTCGGCTATATGCGCGGTGCGGTGGCAGGATTGCTCACCATGATGGCGGGTTGTCTGATGTTTATCCCTGCAAGTCAGGCCGCGCTATTCCCGATGTTTCTGTGTGCCTATTTCGTGCTGGCAAGCGGTGTGGTGCTGGTACAGATCGTCGCCAACCCGCTCATCAGCCTGCTCGGCCCGGCGCGCACCACGCATTCGCGGCTGACCTTCGCTCAGGCCTTCAATTCGCTCGGGACCACGATCTTTCCCTATGTCGGCGCGATCCTGATCCTTGGCAGTCTGGCGGGCGTCTCTGCCGATCAGTTGTCGGGCGCAGAGCTTGACGCCTATCGCACCGCGGAAAGTCAGGCGATTGTGACGGGCTATCTCGGCCTTGCGTCTGCGCTTGCGATCGTGGCAGGCATCGTCTGGCTGTTCCGCAACCGGCTGAAAGGCGAAAAGCATGAACCCACCAGCCTGGCCGATGCGCTCAGCCTGCTCAAACGTCCGCGCTTTGGCTATGGGGCGGCGTGCATTTTCCTTTATGTCGGCGCGGAAGTCGCGATTGGCACCTTCATCGTCAATTACCTGATGCAGAGCCATGTGCTCGCTATCCCCGAACAGGAGGCGGGCAAGCTGATTTCGCTCTATTGGGGCGGCGCCTTGGTGGGGCGGTTTATCGGTTCGGCAGTGCTGAGGATGGTCAGCCCGGGTCTCACCCTCGCCGCCGTTGCGACCGGCGCAATCACGCTGCTGGCGATCTCGGCCAATGCCACCGGGACACTCGCTGGCTTTTCGCTGCTGGCCGTGGGGCTGATGAACGCGATCATGTTCCCCACCATCTTCAGCCTTGCCTGCGAAAAGCTGGGGCCAAGAGCGGCAGACGGATCGGGGATCATCAACGTCGCGATCTGCGGCGGGGCGGTGATCCCGGTGCTGTTCGGCGCGCTCGCGGATGCTTCCAGCCTTGGCTTTGCTCTCCTGCTGCCGGCAGCTTGCTATGCGATCATTGCGGGCTTCGGCCTATTTGCCAGAAAGCCCGCCTGATTGGCAGCCGGCTTCGATGGCGCAGACCACCCGCCCCGCTAGCAAGAGTACCACCATGTTGTGGTGGCGGGGCGGGTGGCCTGACACGCAGCACGCTTGAATAAGTATGCGGGCCACTGGCGCATTTTTGCCCTTGCGCCTAGGGATTGCGCCATGTTCGGGAGAAGATCTGCCACATGAGCTTTACCGCTGATCGTCTGCTGCTGTTTGGCGCCACCGGAGACCTTGCCCAGCGCATGCTGCTGCCCAGCCTTGCCGCGCTGGATGCCGACGGACTGCTCGCCGAAGACCTCACCATCATCGGCACCGCGCGCAGTGAGATGGACGATGCCGCGTTCCGCACCTTCGCCCGCGGCGCTCTACAAAAGTTCATGCCGCAAGAGCGCCAGAACGGGATCGAGCGCTTTCTGGCGCGCCTGTTCTACCAGCCGCTGGATGCCACCACGATCGAGGGCTTTGATGACCTTGCCGCCAAGGTCGGCACGCCTGCGCGGGGGCTGGCGATTTTCCTCTCGACCGCCCCCAGCCTGTTCGAACCCACCATTCGCGGGCTGCAATCGGCGGGGCTGACAGGCGAAAATGTGCGAATGTGCCTGGAAAAGCCCTTGGGCACCGATCTTGCCTCAAGCCGCGCGATCAATGATGCGGTCGCCGCCGCCTTCCCTGAAAACCGGATTTTCCGGATCGATCACTATCTCGGCAAGGAGACGGTGCAGAACCTGCTCGCGCTGCGCTTTGCCAACCTGATGTTCGAGCCGCTGTGGAACGCAGCCCACATCGACCATGTCCAGATCACGGTCGCCGAGACTGTCGGCCTTGAAGGGCGCGTGGCCTTTTATGATGATGCGGGCGCCCTGCGTGACATGGTGCAGAACCACATGCTGCAACTCCTCGCGCTGGTCGCGATGGAGCCGCCTGCTCATTTCGATGCAACCGCGGTGCGCGATGAAAAGGTCAAGGTGCTGCGCGCGCTGCGCCCCGTCGCCAGCGGCGAGACGGTGACCGGGCAATATCGCGCCGGCGCCATTAAGGGCGAAGCCGTGCCGGGCTATGACGAGGAACTGGGCAAGCCTTCGGACACCGAAACCTTCGTTGCGATCAAGGCCCATGTCGATAACTGGCGCTGGAAGGGCGTGCCCTTTTACCTGCGCACCGGCAAACGGCTGCCCAAGCGCGTCACCGAAATCGTGATCCGGTTCCGCACAGTGCCGCACAGCATTTTCGCTGGCAAAGGCGCGATGATGCAGCCCAACAGCCTCGTGATCGGCATCCAGCCCGAAGAGAACATCACCTTGTCGCTGATGGCGAAGGTTCCGGGATTGGACCGCGAGGGCATTCGCTTGCGCCAGGTGCCGCTCAATATCGCCATGCCCGATGCCTTCACCGGCACAGTCAGGCGCATCGCCTATGAACGCCTGCTGCTCGATCTGGTCGAAGGTGACCAGACCCTGTTCGTGCGCCGCGACGAGGTGGAAGCGCAGTGGGAATGGATCGATGCGATCCGCGCCGGCTGGGAAGCGGAAAGCCTTGCGCCCAAGCCCTATACGGCGGGCAGCTGGGGGCCTTCTGCGGCCATCGCATTGACCGAGAAAGACGGAGTGAGCTGGCATGAATAGCCTCAACGACACCCTCCACCGGGTGACCGAGCGGGTCATCGCCAATTCGCGCAGGCCGCGTGCGGCCTATCTCGATCTCATCGCCCGCGCGGCCGAAAATATGGGAGATCGCAACGCTCTTTCGTGCTCGAACCTTGCCCATGCCTTTGCCGGTGCGCTGGAAGATCAGGCCGCGCTGGTGGCCGGGCGCGGGCCCAATATCGGCATCGTCACCGCCTATAATGACATGTTGTCGGCCCATCAGCCCTATGGCCGCTATCCGGACCGGCTGAAAATCTACGCCCGCGAGATTGGCGCGACAGCCCAGGTTGCCGGCGGCACGCCCGCGATGTGCGACGGGGTGACGCAGGGCGAGGCGGGGATGGAACTCTCGCTGTTCAGCCGCGATGTCATCGCGCTGTCCACCGCCGTGGCGCTTTCCCATGCCATGTATGATGGCGCGCTGATGCTCGGCATCTGCGACAAGATCGTGCCGGGCCTCTTGATGGGCGCGCTCAGGTTCGGCCACCTGCCGACCATCTTTGTCCCCTCCGGCCCCATGCCCACCGGCATCCCCAACAAGGAAAAGCAGCGCGTGCGCCAGCTTTACGCCGAAGGCAAGGCAACCCGCGCCGAACTCCTCGCCAGTGAGATGGGCAGCTATCACTCGCCCGGCACCTGCACCTTCTTCGGCACGGCCAATTCCAACCAGATGATGATGGAGATGATGGGGCTGCATATTCCGGGCAGCGCCTTCATCCAGCCGGGCACCAAGCTGCGTCAGGCGCTCGACCGCGAGGCGGTGCACCGGGTGGCGGCAATCGGCCCCAAGAGCAATGATTACCGCCCGCTGGGCCGCTGCGTCGATGAAAAGGCGATCATCAACGCCGCTGTCGGCCTGCTCGCCACCGGCGGATCGACCAATCACGCAATCCACCTGCCCGCGATGGCACGCGCGGCGGGCATCATCTTCGACTGGAGCGACCTCAGCGAACTTTCGAGCGTCGTGCCGCTGATCGCCCAGATCTATCCCAATGGTTCGGGCGATGTGAACCATTTCCACAATGCCGGCGGCATGGGCTTTGTGATCGGCGAATTGCTTGAGGCAGGCCTTGCCCACCGCGATATCCTGACTGTGGGGCGCGGCGATCTGTCGGATTATGCGCGCGAGCCCGGCCTTGATGATGATGCGCTCGTGTGGCGTGAGGTGGGCGAAAGCATGGATGATACCATGCTGCGCCCGGTCGCCAATCCCTTCAAGCCCGATGGCGGGATGCGGCTGGTTGAAGGCAATCTGGGGCGCGCCTGTTTCAAGACTTCGGCGGTCGAGGAAAGCCGCTGGACCATCGAAGCCCCTGCCCGCGTGTTTCAGGATCAGGCGAGCGTTGCCGCCGCCTTCAAGGCGGGCGAGCTTGATCGCGACGTGGTGGTGGTGGTGCGCTTCCAGGGCCCGCGCGCCAACGGGATGCCCGAACTCCACAAGCTGATGCCGCCTCTGGGAGTGCTGCAGGATCGCGGGTTCCGGGTGGCGCTGGTTACCGATGGGCGCATGTCGGGCGCAAGCGGCAAGGTGCCCGCCGCGATCCACTGCACGCCCGAGGCCTTTGCAGGAACAGGGGGCGTCGGCGGGCCGCTGGCGCTCTTGCGCGATGGCGACATGGTGCGCCTGTGCGCGCATAGCGGCACGCTATCAACCGATGCCGATCTGTCGGCCCGCACCCCCGCGCCCGATCCTGCCCCCGAGATGGGCACAGGGCGCGAGATTTTCACCATGATGCGCCGCTTTGCCGACAGTGCAGAGCAAGGCGCAAGCGCCATGATGGCCATTGCAGGACTTTAGAGAAATGCCCACGATCGACGAAGTGATGCGCGCTGCCCCGGTGATCCCGGTGATCGTGATCGAGGATATTGCCCACGCCGTCCCGCTCGCCGAAGCGCTGGTGGCAGGCGGCCTGCCCGCGCTCGAAGTCACGCTGCGCACGCCTGCGGCCCTGCCGGCCATCACTGCCATGAAACAGGTGCCCGGCGCCATTGTCGGGGCTGGCACTGTCACCAACCCTGCCGAGCTTGATGCAGCGCTCGCCGCGGGAGCAGAGTTCATTGTTTCCCCCGGCCTTACCGAGCCTCTGGGCAAGGCCGCCATCGCGAGCGGCGTGCCCTTCCTGCCCGGCATCGCCACTGCGGGCGACATCATGCGCGGGCTTGACATGGGGCTCACCCGCTTCAAGTTCTTCCCCGCCATGGCCGCAGGCGGCCTGCCTGTCCTGAAAGCGCTGGCTGGCCCCTTTGGCCAGTGCCGCTTCTGCCCCACCGGCGGGATCGGGCCGGATAATGCTGCCGAATGGCTTGCTTTCGATGCGGTCTTGTGCGTGGGCGGGAGCTGGGTTGCCCCCAAAGGCGCACCTGATGGCCCGGCCATTACCGCCATGGCCAGGGCCGCCGCCGCGCTGCGCCCCGCCTGAGCGCTTGCTGCGCCGCAGCGAAACCGCTTTGCGCTGAGCCGTGCGCGGGCTAGACCGCATGGCGTCCATGACCCTCACAGAAGTCTATCTCACAGCGCTTCTCATTATCTTCGCGCTCCCGTGGCTCGCGTGGCGCGTGCTGCGCGTCGATTACTGGGCGCCGCTGGTGGTGGTGCAGATTGTCGGCGGCATTCTGCTTGGCCCCGGCGTGCTGGGGGCGGCCTTTCCTGAATATTACGGCTTTGTGTTCCGGCCTGAGGTGATCCACTCATTGAACGGAGTGGCGTGGTGGGCTGTCATGCTGTTTGTATGGGTAGCCGGGGTCGAGCTTGATCTGGCAACCGCGTGGAAGCATCGCACCGAGACGGGCATCACCGCCAGCCTTGCGCTGGGCGTGCCGCTGGTGATGGGCGCGCTGGCGGCGCTGATCCTGCTGCAATGGCCGGGCTGGCAGGGGCCGCGTGGCGAGAGGTGGCAGGTGGTGCTCGGCATCGGCATGGCCTGCGCGGTAACTGCGCTGCCCATCCTCATTCTGCTGATGGACAAGATGGGCATCTTGCGCCGCCAGCTGGGCCAGCGCGTGCTGCGCTATGCCAGCCTTGATGATATCGCGATCTGGGCGGTGCTGGCGCTCATCCTGCTCGATTTCGCACGCATCGGTCGGCAGGGGGTTTTCGTCATCGGCTTTACGCTGGCGGCATGGAGCGTGCGGCAGGTGATGGAGCGCCTCACCAAGGATGAACGCTGGCCTGCTGCGCTGATCTGGCTGATCGCGGTCGCGCTTGCTGCCGACTGGTCGGGCCTGCATTACATGGTCGGCGCCTTTCTGGCCGGCGTGGTGCTCGAGGCGCGCTGGTTCGGGCACGAGGCGATGGACCGGTTTCGCGCCGTGGTGCTGATGACGATCATGCCGGTGTTTTTCCTCTCCACGGGCCTGCGCACCTCGTGGGAAGGCGGCGGGGTGATGGTGTTTGCAGCCGCGCTGCTGCTGCTGGTGGCGGCGGTGGGCGGCAAGTTGCTGGGCCTGCGCATCGCCGGATGGATTCTGGGCTGGACGCGCAACGAGGCGAGCCTGATCGGCTGGCTTTTGCAGACCAAGGCGCTGATCATGATCATCTTTGCCAATATCCTGCTCGACAAGGGCGTGATCACCAGCATGACTTTCACCGCGCTCTTGCTGATGGCGGTGATGAGCACCATGCTGACAACTCCCGTGGCAACGCCGCTCGCCAAGCGCGCCTTTGCCCGGATGGATGACGAGGCCTGATGACGATGCGCGCGGTGGAACTGATTGAGGCTGCCGATGATGCGGCGATTGCAGCATGGATTGCCGCGCGCCTTGGCGCTGCGCTCGCCGCGAGCGAGAGCGCGGTGCCGATCTGCCTGCCGGGCGGATCGACCCCTTTCCCCATCCTTGCAGAGCTCGCCCAGCACCCGCTCGATTGGAGCCGCGTGGTGGCCATTCCGGGCGACGACCGGATCGTGCCCGAGGATCATCCCGCCAGCAACACCGGCAAGCTGCGCGCCCTCTTGGAGCCGGTGGGCGCGCGGGTTGAGGCGCTCTCGCTCGAAACCGCCCCGCCGCGCTTTGCGCTGGTGTGGCTGGGCATGGGAGCCGATGGCCACATCGCCTCGCTGTTCCCCAACACCGATCCACGCGCCGATGACCGCCAGGCCGTGCGCCGCCTCACCCCCTCGCCGCTCCCGCCCGAGGCGCCGTTTGATCGCATCACGCTGACCATCCCGGCACTGCTCGCTTGCGAGGCGATGATGTTCGTCATCCGCGGGGATGACAAGCGCGCGGTGCTCAAGGGCGCGCTGGCGGGCGCGCATGATCTGCCGATCGCGCGGCTGCTGGCGGCGCGGGGCGATGTGCCTGTGACCTGTTTCGTGTGATGCGTTTTCGCTCGGGCTGGCGCGAAAGGAAAAGCGGCGCGCACACGCCTTGCGGGCGTGGCGCATGATCCGATCCGGTTTGATCGGATAATGCTCTAGGCGGTTGCGCGGATTTTCAGTTGCGGGGGCAGGACAAGGCTCTCGGTCTCCTCGCCCGCCAGCCGCCGCAGCAAGAGATCAACGAGGCCGCGCGCGCCCGCGTGGATATCCTGCCGGATGGTGGTGAGCGGCGGCACGGTCTGCGAGGCGATCGGCAGATCATCAAAGCCGACAATCTTCATCCCCTCGGGCACCGGAACGCCGCGCGCGCGCAATGCGGCAAGACAGGCAGCCGCGATGGTATCAGTGGCGGCGAAAATCCCGTCGATTGCAGAGCCGTGCGCTCCAAGGTGCGCGGCAATTTCCGCGCTGAGCTGTTCCGGCGCGAGATGGGTCGGCAGCACCAGCAAGGGAATGCCCATGGGCTCTGCCACATCGCGCGCACCTGCATAGCGGGCGGCGAATTCGATGGGCGCGGTGTCTCCCAGAAAGGCAAGGCTTCTGGCCCCCGCCGCAATCAGGCGTTCGGCGGCCAGCCGCCCGCCCAGCCGGTTATCCGTCCCGACCACACAGTGGCGCTGACCCTGCGTGTGATTGCCCCACACCACCATCGGCAGATAACCATCGGCGACTTCCTCAATGCGCTCGAACTGATCGGACTGGCCGATCACGATGACGCCATCAATCATGCCCGAACCGATGAAGCGATCGAGCCAGTCCTCGTCATGCGTCGGCACCACCCGGCGCAGCATCAGATCATAGCCCTTGTCGGTCAGCTCATCGGCCAAGAGGCCCAGGAGCGTCATGAAGAAGGTATCGGAAATCTGCTGGCGCACATCATGGCCAAGCGGGATCGCCACCCCGATCACGCCGGTTTTCTGGCGGCGCAAGCCGCTCGCCATCTGGTTGGGACGAAAGCCGTGCTCGCGCGCCAAAGCCTCGATCTTTGCGCGGGTCTTGGCGTTAACAAGGCTCTTGCCCGCCAGCGCGCGGCTGACGGTGCCGGGCGATACCCCCGCCAGACGCGCCAGATCGGTAATGGTGCGCACGCCTGCGCCCCGGCCTTTGGTGTAGCTTTCGCCCATGGTTCCTGTCAGCTTGCTGGCGCTGCAGCGCCGCTTTTCACCCGGTGCCCTGCATCCACCAGCAACGTAGCAAGCGCGCCTGCCAGCATCAATGCACCGCCCAGCATCAGCACATTGCGCGGATCGCCGCCCAGCAGGGGGCGATAGATCAGCGGCATGGTGAGGGTCTGGATCAGCATGGGGATGACGATGAACATGTTGAATATGCCCATGTAGATGCCGGTGCGTTGGGGCGGGATGCAATCGGCGAGCATGACATAGGTGTTGCCCATCATGCCCGCCCAGCCGATCCCGATCCCCAGCATCAGGGCAAACAGGGCGGCGGTGTTTTCCACACCCGGGATCATCAGCATGGCGATGCCGGATGCGGTGAGGCAGCCTGCATGGACCAGTCTTGCGCCGGCCCGCGCAACGATCGGGATCAGCGCCAGCGCGGCGACAAAGGCGATGAGGTTATAAAGGGCACCGGCCTGCTGGGTGGTGAGCGTCGCCTCGCGGAAGCCCGCGCTGGCAGGATCGGCGGTGGCATAAAGCGAACGTGCAACCGCAAAGGTAATATACTGCCAATAGGCAAACATCGCATACCACTGGCACAGCATGGCGCCTGCAAGCTGCTTCATCGGGCGCGGCATGGTGCGGATCGCATCGCCAATCTCGGCCAGCGTCGCGCGCATGGTCAGCGGCCTGTCTGCCAGCGCGGCGCGCTCGTCATCGCTCAAAGGCAATTCGGGCACCCGCCACACCGACCACACGATGGTGGAGATCGACAGGATCGCACCGATCACAAAGGCAATCCGCACGATCACCGGAATGCCATTGGCGTCGAGCACGTCCCTCGCCACAAAAGCGGTCAGCAGGCTCGGCGCAAGATAGGAGAGCGTTTGCGCAAGGCCGGTGAAAGCGGATTGCGTGAGGAAGCCGATGCTGCGTTGCTCTGCCACCAGCCGATCGGCCACATAGGCGCGGTAAGGCTCCATCGTGATGTTGTTGCCGGCATCCAGTATCCACAAGAGGCTCGCCGCCATCCACAGGGCCGAGGACATGGGCATCAGGAACAGGCTGACGGAACAGATCACCGCGCCGATCAGGAAATAGGGCGTGCGGCGGCCATGGCGCGAGGTGGTGCGATCGCTCATCGCACCGATGATCGGCTGGATGATCAGCCCCGTCATCGGGCCAGCCAGCCACAACAGCGGCATGGTCGCCTCGTCCGCACCCAGAAAGCCGTAGATCGGCCCCATATTGGCCTGCTGGAGCCCGAAAGAGAATTGCAGCCCGAAAAAGCCGATATTCATCTCGATGATCCGCAGCAATGATAACCGCGGCTTAGCCTCAACCATCCCCGTCCGCTCCGTGTTGCGCGCGGTCATTGAACGCCGTGCGATAAGCTTGGGCGTGACACAAGCTCCGGCAAATTGCAAACGATTGCAGATTTTTCTTGCAATCGTTTGCAAGAAAACTATGCATCAGCCAGCCACAGGCAAGAAAATTGCCATGCAGGGGAGATAAAAGGATGTTGAAAGTGCGTTGCGCGCTCGGCGCGAGTGTCATTGCCCTTAGCGCAAGCTGCCTTGCCGCCAGCCCCGCGCTGGCGCAGGACAATGCTGCCGACAGCGCGGATAATGGCGAGATTATCGTCACCGCCACGCCGCGCGGGCAGAACCGGCTTGAGACCTCGATCTCGGTCAGCACGCTCTCCGAAGAAACCATCGTGCGGCTTGCCCCGCCTTCTGCCGCCGATCTCATTCGCCAGATCCCCGGCATCCGTTCCGAAGCCTCGGGCGGCGAAGGCAATGCCAATATCGCGGTGCGCGGCCTGCCGGTTTCCACCGGCGGCGCGCGCTATGTCCAGCTCCAGGAAGACGGCCTGCCGATCCTTGAATTTGGCGACATCATCTTCGGCAATGCCGACAATTTCCTGCGCGCCGATCGCAATGTCGCCCGCGTCGAAGCGGTGCGCGGCGGTTCGGCCTCGACCTTCGCCTCGAACGCGCCGGGCGCGGTGATCAACTTCATCTCCAAGACCGGCAAGCAGGAAGGCGGCGCCATTCAGGCGAGCGTCGGCCTTGATTTTGAAACCTACCGGATGGATTTCGATTACGGCAGCCGCCTTGCCGATGATCTCTATTTCCACGTCGGCGGCTTTTACCGCACTGGCGAAGGCCCGCGCGATATCGGCTTCAACGGGTTTGACGGCGGCCAGATCAAGGCCAACCTGACCAAGGAATTCGATAGCGGCTATATCCGCTTCTACGGCAAATATCTCAATGATCGCACGCCCACGATCCTGCCGATGCCGGTGCAGGTGGGCGGCACCAATGCGCGGCCCGACTATCGCGGGATCGCCGGGTTCGATCCGCGCCGCGATGCGCTCTACAGCCCCTTTATCACCCAGGCCGTGACGCTGGATGGCAGCAACAACCCGGCCAGCTTCGACATCAACGACGGGCTCTCGGTGCGCAGCGCGGCCTTCGGGATCGAGACCCAGTTCGATATTGGTGCAGGCTGGCAGGTGACCAACCGGTTCCGCTTTGCCGATAATTCGGGCAGCTTCACCTCGCCCTTCCCGGCAGAGGCGGGCGCTGCACAGGCCATCGCCAACGGGATCGGCGGGGCGGGATCGATGATCCGCTTTGCCTCGGGCCCCAATACCGGCGCGCTGGCCAACCCGGCGACGATTGGCGGCAATGGCCTGCTTGCCAATGTGGTGATGTTCAATGTGCGCTTGAACAGCCTTAACAACATCACCAATGATTTCCGCCTCAGCAATGATTTCGATCTCGGCGGCGCGCGCCTGGCGGTGACCGGCGGCTTCTACGCCTCGCGCCAGACCATCGACACTGATTGGCTGTGGACGTCGCAGGTCCAGACGGTCGAAGGCGGCGGACGCGCGGTGCTGGTCGATATCATCAATGCGGGCGGGACTGCGGTGACGCAGAACGGCACGGCGGGCTTTGGCGCAAGCTTCTTCGGCAATTGCTGCCGGCGCAATTACAATGTTGATTATTCGACCTATGCGCCTTTTGCCTCGCTCTCGCTGGAGACCGGCCGCCTGACACTCGATCTCAGCGCACGCTATGATTTCGGCGATGCCAATGGCACCATCACCGGGGCTGACAGCGGCTTTGGCAACGGCGTGATCAGCTTCGATTTTGATCGCGACGGCGCGATCAGCCCGGCCGAAGCGCTCACCAGCCAGCTGCCTTTGGGGCAAGCGCGGCCGGTCAATTACAATTTCGGCTACCTGTCCTGGTCGCTGGGCGCCAATTATCTGGTCAGCGACGAGCTGGGCGTGTTCGCCCGCTACAGCCGGGGTGGGCGTCACACGGCGGATCGCTCGCTGTTCTCGCCTGCGGTCAGCACCATCGACGGCAGCCTGCCGGGCGGCGATACCGGCGTGATCGCGCGGGTCAATCAGGCGGAACTGGGCGTCAAATACCAGTCGCGCGGATTGGCGCTCTATGCGACCGGCTTTTACGCCACCACGTCGGAAACCAATGTCGATATTGCCCCGCTGGTGCTGTTTGACACGGAATTCGAAGCCTATGGCCTCGAACTTGAAGGCTCCTACACCACCGGGCCGTTCGCGCTGTCGGCAGGGGCAACCTGGACGCGGGCCGAGATCGTCGATGCGCTCGATGTCACCACCATCGGCAACACCCCGCGGCGCCAGGCGGATCTCGTCTATCAGGCGACCGCGCAGTATAGTGACAAGCTGTTCACCCTCGGCGCCAATATCGTGGGCACCACGGCCAGCTTTGCACAGGACAATAATGGTCTGAGGCTCCCCGCCTTTGCACAGGTCAACGCCTTTGTTGCGGTGCGCCCGATGGACCGGGTCGAAGTGGGCCTCAACGCCACCAACCTGTTCAACACCTTCGGCTTTACCGAGGCCGAAGAAGGCCTGATCCCGGCCAATGGGCTGGTGCGCGCGCGCTCCATTCAGGGGCGCACAATCCTTGCCTCGGTGCGGTTCGATTTCTGATCGCAAGCCCCGCACCCTTCAGGGCTGGCCGCCCCCATCTCTCTCCCTTGGGCGGCCAGCCTCTTTGCTCTTACCCGGCGAGAGACAACAGGCGCGCCATGACAACCTTCTGGACAGCCGATCATCTTGCAGCGCTGCAACCGGCGAGCGCAGGCAGCATCCCGCTGATCGCGCAGCCGGATCGCTCGCGCCTTGATGGTGCGCGGGTCTATTGGGACATGTGGCCGCTGCAAGGGCCGGACGGGATGCCTGCAGCGCTTGCCGGGCGCGAGATGTGGATGGCGCTCACCGCGCCTGACCGGCGCGATCCGGCAGCACGGCACTTCGAAGCCAAGATCCACTGGATCGAACGGGCAGACGGCGCATGGCTGGATTGCGGCCCGGTGCTGCCCGATTTTGCCGTGCCTTACGAACGCGAATGGGCAGGCTCGGCGCTGCTTGCCGATGGCATGGTCACGCTGTTCTTCACTGCGGCCGGCACAGCCGACAAGCCGGGCGGCTATCAGCAGAGCCTGTGGGCGAGCGCTGCACGGCTTGGCCCTGATGGCTGGCCTGCGGCGTGGCGCACCCCTGCACCGCTGATCGCGCGGCCCTCGCCGCTTTATCAGGCGGCCGATGCGCATGACGGCGCACCCGGCACGATCAAGGCCTTTCGCGATCCCGCCTATTTCCGCGATCCGGCAGACGGGGGCGAATATCTTGCCTTCACCGCCTCGCTCGGCGGATCATCCAGCGCGTTCAACGGCGCTTTCGGCCTTGCCAAAAAACAGGCGGGCGAATGGCAGCTGCTGCCTCCGCTGATTGCGGCAGATGGCGTCAATAACGAGCTTGAACGCGCGCATCTGGTCTATCACCAAGGGCGCTACTACGCCTTCTGGTCAACCCAGAGCCACACTTTCGCGCCCCACCTGCGCGCGGCCCCCACCGGGCTTTATGGCATGGTGGCTGATAGCCTTCTGGGCGAATATCGCCCGCTCAATGGCACGGGCCTCGTGCTGGCGAACCCGGCAAGCGAGCCGCACCAGACCTATAGCTGGTTTGTCGATGCGAGCCTTCAGGTATGCAGTTTTGTCGATTTTTACGGCCTTGGCGGCGGCGCCGTTCCGCGCGATGCGGCGGCCGCACGCGCAGCCTTTGGCGGCGTGCCGGCGCCGCTCTTGCAACTGGCGATTGATGGCGATCTCTGCCAGCTTGCAGGCCTTGCAGAAGGACTCGCGGATGCTGGGCGCGATTGAGGCAGGCGGCACGAAATTCGTTCTGGCCGCAGGGCCGACGCCGGATCGCATCACCGCACGCCATAGCCTGCCCACCACCACGCCTGCCCAGACCCTTGAAGCGGCGGCGCAGTGGTTCCAGCAGCACGGCCCGCTCGCCGCGCTTGGCATCGGGACTTTCGGCCCGGCCGAGCTTGATCGCAGCGCGCCTCAATGGGGCCATATCACCAACACGCCCAAGGCAGGCTGGCAGGACTGCGACATGGCGGGTTTCTTTGCCCGAGCGCTGGGCGTGCCGATTGGCTTTGATACCGATGTCAACGCGGCTGCCATCGCCGAGGCCGCCGCGCGCCCCGCTTGCGCCATGCTCGCCTATCTCACCATCGGCACCGGCATCGGCGGCGGACTGGTGATCGGGGGCGAGCCGGTCCATGGCGCGGGCCACCCCGAAATGGGCCACATCTTTCCGCGTCGCCACCCGGCTGATCGCGACTTTGCCGGGATCTGCCCGCATCATGGCGATTGCCTCGAAGGGCTGGCAAGCGGGCCTGCCATTCACGCACGCTGGGGCACCTCGCTCTCGCATCTGCCCGCCGATCACAGCGCGCATGAGATTATCGCCGATTATATCGCGCAGGCCTGCCACAGCCTGTTCGCCATGGCGGCTGCCGAGATGATCGTGCTGGGCGGCGGGGTCGCCAAGACGCCGGGCCTCATCGCCCGCGTGGCGGCGCGCACGGCTGCACTGGGCGCAGGCTATCTGCCCGGCCATGCCCGCCAGCGGATCGAAGCCCCGCTTCTCGGCGATAATGCCGGGATTACAGGAGCCTTGATGCTGGCCGCCCGCCTCGTGTGAGGCACGCTGACAGGCGCTTTCGGGCGTCTGCTGTGTTGCCGGATTGCGGCGGGCAACCACCAGCGGCTCGGGCACGGGGTGGCGGTGGCGCTTGTCAGTTCCGGCCAGCTCGCCGCCATGCACCCGCAGGACACGGCGTTCGTCATCGCGGCCGCGGGGTGCTCGGCGATCTCCGCGATCTCCCGCGCATCAAGGCCGAGCGCTGCCAGCCCCATCGCGCCAAACCGCAAGGCGGCCGCGGTACCGCGCTCAATCCCAGGTTGTCGCTCAAGCGGCTCGCGTCGGCCATGGCTTCTTCCCGATGCGCGGCGCGATTTCACCAGACGCGCAAAGGTGTTTGACGCCGCGCAAGACGCGGCACCTGGCAAAGCGCTTTATGACAAATTCATGAAACACATTTTGCACTGGTTGACTTTTTTCGCCATGCTTGGCAGCGCACGCGACGCCAGAAACACAGTGTTTCCGGCTTCATCCAAGAGAACACCATGGACGAATGCTCTAGACGCAGCGCGTCACTGACGCGCTCTGACAATCTGGCTCCCGGCGCGCGCCGGTCGAGCGGCAAGGTGCCTTTCTAGAGGCAGGTTTCCGGTCGCCCGTGTCGCGTTGGGGCGCGACATAAGGAGACGACCAATGACCACCATCTTCACCACGCCAATGCGCCCTGCACGGCGCAAGCAAGCTGCCGCCGCCCGCGGCATCGCGACCAGCTGCACGCCGCGTTTGCCCAGGCTGCGTTGCCGGTGGGTGCCGGCAATTCACGGGACAGGCTTTATCGCGCAGTGGGTCGAGGACATAGGACGACGCCTGATCCTCGCCTAGCCGCCCAGGAGCGTTCGCATGTGGACGGCCGCCCCGGTGCGGGAAGCACGGCGGCGCTCCCACCTTTCTTCAAGTTGAGAGATTTGCCCTTCATCACGCGGAGCGAATCTCTCATGGCCACAAGGCCCCGCCTTCAGGATAATCCCGTGATCACATCTCCCCGTGCACACCATGTAAACCTCACCCGCGCTCATGCGGCTATCCTTGCCGCTGCGATATTTGCCGCGCCCGTCTTTGCCCAGGACACCCCATCCGAACCCGCCCCACAAGCTGATCCGGTGCGCGTGCGCAACGAAGATGCACCGCCGCTGACGCTGGCCGGCAGCCGGGCACAGGAAAACGCGGTGCGCCAGGCCAGCGACGCCTTTGGCACGATTGTCGGACGCGAGGCGGTGGGGCTTTACGATGCGGAACTGGTGCGCGGTTTCTCGCCGCTGCGCGCTGGCAATGTCCGCCTCGACGGGCTCTATTTCGACAGCGTCATCGAGCCGACTGACCGCACCTCGGGTGCGATCAACATCCTGGTCGGGCCAAGCGCACTGGCCGCGGCCTTTCCTGCGCCTTCGGGCCTGGTCGATTTCCAGTTCCGCACGCCGGGGCGTGAATTTGCCGGGAGCGCTCTGGTAAGCGCCACCAATTGGGGCGAGCTGCGCGGCGAGCTAGACCTCACCCTGCCCGTCAACCAGCGCCTCTCCTTGGGGCTTGGCGCCACGGCGGAATGGCTGCGCGAAGGCGACGGGCGGCGCGATGACAAGTTTGAGCTTTCGCTCAACACCAGCTGGCGGCCGAGCGAAGCGCTGCACCTGCGGCCCTTCATCAGCCTTGCCTACACCCCCTTCGATGATGTCACGGCGATCTATGTGCCGGCCGGCGACACCCTGCCGCCGCGCCTGCCGCGCCGCACGCGGATCAATCCCGACTGGTCGTTCCGCGACGATCTCGAGATCAATGCAGGACTGCTTGCAGACTGGGCGATCGCGCCGGGCTGGGAGTTCCGGCTCGGGATATTCAATTCAAGCACAGACAATTGGAATGACGGCGAGTTTCTGTTCGAAGATGTCACCCCTGATGGCCTTGGCCGCGGTGTCGCCTTGCGCGATCCCGGGCTGTTCTTCACTTCGCTCAGCGGCGAGGCGCAATTGTCGCGCACCATTGCCGATGGGCCCCGCACCCACCGCGTGACCTTCAATCTGCGCGGGCGCGATGCACTGCGGCGGTTTGATGGTTCCGCCGAAGTTGATCTCGGCATCCGCAGCATCTTTGCACCCATCCGCGATCCCGCGCCGCAGACGCTCGACTTTGGCACCCAGCAGCGCGATGTGGTGCGCCAATGGTTTTCAGGGCTTGCCTACCTCGGCCGCTGGGAAGGCGTGGGCGAGCTGAGTGTCGGTGTCCAGTACACCGATTTTCGCAAGCGCATCGGCTTTGTGGATGCTGCGCCCAATGCGATCGACGTGGCGCGCGTGCTGTATAATGTGAACGCAGCGTTCCAGATCACGCCGCGCCTTGCGCTCTATGGCGGGCATATCACGGGGCTGGAGGAAAGCGGGATTGCACCGGGCAATGCCGCCAACCGCAACGAAGCGCTGCCTGCCATCCCGACCAGCCAGTTCGATCTTGGCCTGCGCTGGAAACTGACCGATGATCTTACGCTGATCGGGGGGGTGTTTGAACTGACCAGCCCCTATTTCAGCCTTGATGCCGCCGATATCTTTCGCGAGCTGGGCATGCTTCGCAATCGCGGGATCGAGATGTCGCTGTCAGGCATGATCACCAAGGAGCTGGCCGTGAACCTTGGCGTGCTGCTGCTGGATCCGGCAGTGCGCGGGCCTGCAGTGGACGAGGGGCTTGTCGGCCCGCGTGCGGTTTTCGGGATTGCCCGGCAGGTCACCGCCTCGCTCGACTGGCGCCCGCCGTTCCTTGAAGGCTTCTCGTTTGATCTCAATGTCTGGCACCGCTCGCCCGAGACCGCGAGCGTGAGCAATCAGGTGGCGATCCCGACCCGCAACCTGATCGATCTGGGCGCACGGCATTTCTTCAAGCTGGGCGGACGCGACGCGGTGCTGCGCGTTCAGGTGGAAAACCTGCTGGACAAACAGAGCTTTGAACTGATCGACGCCGGCGCTTTCCGGCCGCTCTGGCCACGCCGGGTGCTGGCCTATCTCACCATCGATTTCTGAGCCTTGCGGGCGTGGCTTGCGGGCCTGTGCGCTAACTGGCGCAGGCTCCGCCATGCTCGCCCGCCAGCACTGCCACCAGCCGCAGTTCAAGTTCACCCGTATCACTCCTCCCGATTGTCTCGGAGCGCAGGGCAAAGCTTTGCGCGGTGTAGGTGCCGCTCAGGCTCACGCTCGCTGAACCGGGCGCGCCGGCGGGCGGCGAACAGGCAAGCCGGGCGTTCAACATGCCGCCCGCCGCCTCCCAGCTTTCCCACGCGCAGTCTCCGCCCAGGGCATGGAACAGCGCTGGATCAGGCCGCGCCCCGCCACTGGCTGCCCCAAGACAGAACGCGCGCGGCGCGGCATTCTTGGGATCGCGCGCCATGCGCTCAACCATTGCGGCGGGCAGGCCTGGCACCTCGAGCGTCTCGATGGCTTGCGTGATCTGCCATTGCCCGGAAGCCAGCGGCACGGGCGTCTCGCTTGCCCACAGCACCGCCGTTCCCGCGGCAACTGTGAGCATCGTGGCGGCAATCCCCCCTGCGACGAGCGATTGCAAATGGTTGGTCATGGCTGGCTCCCCTGTCGGTCCGCCCCGTTCGCGGCCCCTCATCCGCCAGCCCTAACCTGCCTGCCGGATGGCCGCCTCGCGTGTTTGCGGGATGCACGCGCCGCAATCATGGGCGAGATGGCAATTTCGCGCAGGACCATGCCTCGGACGGGATTTGCGCCGGCGGGGTTGGACGCACAGCGCCATCACGGCTAGAGGATCTTCGCCATGCACGAGAACGCAAATACTGCCGGATCAGGGGCTTCGCACAATGCCAGCACGGCGCAGCCCTGCCGCATCCTCATCGTCGAGGATGATGCGATCGTGCGCGCAAGCCTGATCGAGCGGATCGAGCGTGAGGCCGATATGCAGGTCGTGGGCGAGGCCAATTGCCTTGCCGCCGCGCACGAAGCGCTCCGCCGCACCGAGGGGCTGGTCGATGTGGTGCTGGTCGATCTTGGCCTGCCCGATGGGTCGGGGCTTGAGGTGATCCGGACAGTCAGGATGCGCGATGATGCGACCAAAGTGCTGGTGTTCACCGTGTTCGGCGATCGCAAGACGATCAGCGATGCGCTTGGCGTTGGCGCCGACGGGTTCATCCTCAAGGACAGCGGGGCGGCCGATGTGGCAAGCGCGATCCGCGCTGCCAGCGACGGCGGCGTGCCGATCAGCCCCAAGGCGGCGGCGCAATTGCTGCGCGAATTCCGGCAGACGCCCGCTGCGCCTGCCAGCCAGGCTGCGGATTTTGCGGCGAGCGGCAGCGCTCATGACTATGGCCTTACCTTGCGCGAACGCGAGACGCTGGAGACGCTGGCGCGCGGTTTCACCCAGCGCGAGGCGGCCGAAATCCTTGGTGTCTCGCCCCACACCATCGTCAGCCATGTAAAGGCGATCTATCAGAAGATGGCCGTCAATTCGCGCTCCGAGGCGGTGTTCGAGGCCATCCATGCCGGGCTCATCAAGGTCGAGGGGCGATGAGAGCGCCCGATACGCCGCTGATGCTGCCGACCCGCGCAGACACGCTGCGCCTTGTGCTGTGGGTGCTGGCGGTGCAGGCGGTGTTCTGGGGGCTAGCCCTGGTGGTGCGCCCGTCCGGGCCCGATCCCGCTTTCGAGACCCACCGCGTCAGCAGCCTTGCCCTTGAGGCTGCGGACGGCACTTCGACACCGCTTGATCCGCGCGCCAACTACTACCTTGCCGAGGCGCGCGAGGCGACCTTCACCGGGATTGTCGAGGTCGCCCGGCCCGAGACAGGGCTGGTCGTGTTCGTGCCGCGTTACAACCGGTTCGCCAGCCTGACAGTCAACGGCGCAGCGATCCCCGCGTCTGACGCGCCGTCGTGGCGCGCCAGCCGGTTGGGCATCAAGTGGGTGGTGCCGCCGCAAATGCTGGTGCAAGGTCCCAACCGCCTCGCGGTGCACATCACCCGCGAATGCTGCAAGGCCTATCTGGCGGGGATCATCGCCGGGCCGCCGCAAGCGCTGGATGTGCCGATCCGGCAATGGCGGATGCAGAAAGTCATCCCCTCCTTCGGGCTGATGGTGCTGGGGATCTTTGCCGCCATCGGCTGCGTGGTGGTATCGCGCAGCCCGGCCTATCGCACGATTACGCTGGCCGCCGCGCTCGCCTTTACCGGCATGGCGCTGAGCGGCCTGTGGGAAATCGACATTCTCACCCCTTCAAGCGAGCAGGTTTATATTGCCGCAGGCCAGATGATCCTGCTGGCCACCTTTGCCGGGCTGGTGGCGCTGGCTGACAGGTGGTTCCCCGGGGGGCCGCAGTTTGATCGCCCGCTGGTGGCCGCATCGCTGGTGTTCGCCGCCGTCATCATCGCCTGCACGCTGGCAAGCGACGGGCTGCCCCCGCAGCTTCGCAACGGCCTTGAAAGTGCCATCGTGGTGCTTGCCAATCTCGCCGTGATCGCGGCGATGCGGCGCGGGCTCAAGGCAGATCGGCGCCTGTGGACGCCCGATGCCGCCGTGCTGCTGCTGGTGCCTGCGATCAGCATTGCCGATCTTGTCGATGCGATCCAGATCAACGCCCTGGCGCTCAATTCGGCGCCGCTCGGCATTCTCGGCCTTGCGGTGCTGCTGATGCTGGGGATTGTGCGGCGCGGCCAGATGCTCTCGCGCCGGCTCGAGGATGCCAACGCGCTGCTCGATGGGCGCATTGCCCAGAAAGAGGCCGAGCTTGAAGCCACCGCCGAGCGCCTGCGCGCTGCCGAGGCCGAAGCCGCCGTGCAGGCCGAACGCAGCCGCATCATGCGCGATATGCATGACGGGATGGGCGGGCAGTTGCTGGCGGTGCTGATGCTCTCGCGCGATGAGGCAAGCCCGCGCGGCGCGATCACCCAGACTGTCGAACAGGCGATTGATGACCTGCGCCTGCTGATCGACAGCCTCGATTCGGTCGGCGACACGCTCGACTTCGCGCTCGGCCAGTTCCGCGAGCGCGCCGAGACCAAGCTGCGCGCCGCAGGGATGCGGCTGGCCTGGTCCAATCGCCTCGCCAGCGGCCAGATCATCCTGCCGCCCGGCACGATCCTGACGATCTACCGGATCATGCAGGAAGCGATCAACAACGCGGTGCGCCATTCGGGCGGCAGCGCGGTGAGCATCGCCATCACCCCGGCCGAAGCGGGCGGTGTCACCATCATAATCGCCGATGATGGCAAGCCTGACCCGGCAAAATGGCGCAAGGGCCGCGGGCTCGACAACATGGCGCGCCGCGCCGAGGAAATGGGCGGTTCGCTCGCCATCGAGACCGGACCGGAAGGCACCAGCGTCACGATCGCCATCCCCGCTCCCTGAAGGCACAAAAAGGGCCGCCCGCACCCCCTTGCACGAGCGGCCCAGTCTGAAGGCTGCCGATCGGGTCTTGGCAGCCTTCAGCGGGGTTGGGATTCAGCGGGTTTCCTCGCAATAGGCACCCACCGGCTTGTAGCCATCGGCACATTGGCGATTGCTGGGCAGCGGATAGACTTTGCGGCTCGCTTTCTTCCCATTGGTGGGAATGCACATTTTGCCTTCCTGCTTGTAGATGCTGGTCGGGCAGCTGCGATTGCCGCGCTCGAATGGTCCGTCCACGCCCTGCGCCAGCGCTGCACCGCCCGGCAGAGCGAGCCCGGCGAGCATGGTGCCAAAAGCTGCCAAAGCAGCGAGAAGCTTCGTCTTCATCATCATCTTCCTTGTGCTGTGGGGCGCAGCACAGGCGCCCCGATAGACTGTGCAAGCGGCCTCAGCAGCCTTCCGCCGCATCGACCACCGCGCCCACAGCCGCGCCAACCGCTCCGCCAAGCGCACGGCCAAGGCCCTTCTTCTTGGGCTTGGCGGCGCAAGGATCGGGCTGTGCCGGTGTGCCCACGGGCAAGCCTGCTGCCTGCTGCACGCCTGCCCCGGCCCCGGCCCCTGCGCCGCCATTGCCCGAAGCGGCCGCCTGCGCGGGCGCGGCAGAGCCTTCCTCGGCTTCCTTCAAGGAACGCAGCGGCGTGGTGTAGCCCTGCCTTGCAGGCACCGGCATGCGGCGCCCATTTTGCGTGTAGATGCGGTTGAAATCATCGATCGTGATGTTCTCGATCTGCCCGGCCTTGAGCGTGGTGTTGGTCGAGGTGCACCATGCGCCGAATTCCTCGATCTCGCCGGCATTGCAGGGACCTGCTCCCTTGGCACGCGCGGCGGGCGCTTCGGGCTTGATCGTCTGGCAGCTCTGGCTGTCGCGCGAGGTGCGGTAGCCCGAGGGGCACAATTGCAGCGGATTGGACTTGGCGAGCACTAGGCCGACAGTGCCCGGATCGCGCCCGCCCGACACCGCACCGCCACCGCTACCACCCGAAGGCGCAGCGCGCGCTGTGCTGTTGCTGGACGTGCTGCTTGATGCGCCGGTCGCCTTGGGCGGCTTCCAGCCCGGAATTTCCTCGCAATAGGCAGTCGTCGCCTTGTATCCATCGGCGCATTGGCGATTGCTGGGCAGCGGGTAAACCTTGCGGCTGGCCCGGGTACCATTGCTCGGAACGCACATGTTACCTTCCTGCTTGTAAATGACGCCCGGGCAACTGCGATTGCCGCGCGGGAACGGCCCATCTGTCCCCTGCGCTGCGGCATCGCCGTCCGGCAGTCCAAGTCCGCCCAGCACGGCCACCATCGCGGCGCCCGCCATCATCACAAATCTTTGCATAATCAGACCCTGTCCTGCCGCGCGGTGGTGCGCGCAGACAGGGTCTTACCCAAGGGGAGCATGGCAGCACATACCGCGATTGCGGGATTGCCGGGTGATCAGAGCTGAAAGCTCTTGTCGGGCGCGTTCACGGTAAAGACAAAGGTGCGCACCTTCGTGCCGCTGCCGATATTCACGCGGTTTTCCTGCCGCGCCCAGACATCGGTAAGAATCTGCGAGTTCACACTCAGCATGGCGCCGCTGCGGGGCTTGGCCGCTTCCTGGTAGACCATCAGATTGCCGCCTTCGATCTCGCTGCCCACATAGGTAAGCGGCACCGGCTTGCCGCCAGCCTCCAGCTTGAACCGGCGCGCGACATAGCGGGCAAACGCCTCGCGGCTGTCGGCGCTGGCGACGATGTCGGCGGCAATGCCCTGCCGTTTGAGCGCGTGTTCGGCATCATGGACCGGCACCTGATGCACCACCTCAAGGCTCGCGGTGCGCGGGTTCACCGCAATCGAACTGATCGCGATCTTCTGCTGGTGTGCGCTGGCGATGGTGGCCCCGGCAAGCGGCGCCAGCACCAGTGCAAGAATGGCAAGCCAGCGCCGCAGCATCACTTCTTCTTCCTGTCCGGTTCGGCCCCTGCCGCCTCGCCCATCAGATCACGGCTCACGCGCGAGCGGCTCGCCTCGTCCTTGAAGGCCTCGATCCGGCTCGGGATGATGCGGCGCGGGTAGTGGTTGTTTTCAAGATCGGCATCGCCCGTCTCCCAATCGGGATCGACCACCACCTGCACCAGTTCCTTGCCCTTGGGATAGACCAGCAGCTTGGCCACTTCCTTCGCATTGCGGCGCCAGATTTCGGCCGGGATGTTGAGCTTTTCCGTCGAACCATCCTTGAAGGTGAGCCCGAGGATGATCGGCATCACCAGCCCGCCCTTGTTGGTGAAATTGAGGACGTAGTAATTGGCATCCTCCTTCACCGCGCGATCAAACACCGCACGCTCCCACGGCACGAGGCTGTCGAGGAAGTCCTTGTAGCCCTTCCTGTCCTTGGGGGTGACAGTGAACTGGTCGTTCTTGTCGTAGAAATCGGTAATGCCGGGGTTCTCCATCACCCAGATCGGCACGCGCTGCTGCTTGTCGATCTGAATGCCGATGGGCGTTGGTTCTGCGGCCTTTTCGCGGCGGCGGCGCGGCAGATCAATGTCGGGATCCCTCGTATCCATCCTGAGGCGGTAGATCGAATCCAGGCTGATATCGACATGATCGGTGGTGTAGAACCAGCCGCGCCAGAACCAGTCGAGATCGGTGCCGCTGGCTTCTTCCATGGTGCGGAAGAAATCGGCCGGCGTCGGGCGCTTGAACTTCCAGCGGCGGGCATATTCGCGAAGCGCAAAGTCAAAGCGTTCGCGCCCCAGCACCGTATCGCGCAGCACATGATAGGCCGCCGACGGCTTGCCATAGGCATTCGAGCCGAGATCGGTGATCGAATCCGATTGCGTCATGATCGGCTGCTGGTTGTTCGAGATCATGTAGGGCACAAGATCGCGCGCAAGGCTGCGGGTCCAGGGCATGTTCGGATCCCATTCGTAGCCCGCGACGGAATCGAGGAAGCTGTTCAGCCCCTCGTCCATCCAGGTCCATTGCCGCTCATCCGAATTGACTGTCATCGGGAAATAGATGTGCCCGATCTCGTGGATGACGACGCCGACGAGGAACATCTTTTCCGCCAGCGAATAGGTGCGGCTGCCATCCTTGTTGAGCGTGGTGCGCGGCCCGTTGAAGGTGATCATCGGATATTCCATCCCGCCTACGGGTCCGTTGACCGATTGCGCCGTGGGATAGGGATAATCAAAGCTGAAGCGCGAATAGACCTTCATGGTGTGCACCACGGCAGCGGTCGAATATTTGCGCCACAATTCGCCGCCTTCCTTGGGCCAGAAGCTCATCGCCATGACGGTTTCGTGCTCGGCGCCGGGCTGCTTGTGGCCTTGGGCATCCCACATGAACTTGCGGCTCGAGGCCCAGGCGAAATCGCGCACGTTCCGGGCGGCGAATTTCCAGGTCTTGGTGCCGCGCGGATTGCCTGCCTCGGCCGCGGCAGCCTCTTGCGGGGTGACGATGAACACCGGCGACGAGGCATTCCTGGCGGCCTCCAGCCGCTGGCGCTGGGCGGCGGTGAGGACTTCTTCGGGGTTCTGGATCGTGCCGGTGGCAGCGACGATGTGATCGGACGGCACTGTCAGATCGACTTCATAGTCGCCGAATTCCAAAGTGAACTCGCCGCGGCCCAGAAACTCCTTGTTGTGCCAGCCTTCGTAGTCCGAATAGACCACCATGCGCGGGAACCACTGGGCGAGGAGGAAAATGTCATTGCCGCCCTTCCTCGGATCATCGGGGAAATGTTCATAGCCCGAACGCGCGTTGACGGCGTCTTCCTCGACGATGTTGAAGGCCCAGGCAATCGCGAACTCGGTGGTCTCGCCCGGCGCCAGCGGCTCGGGCAGATCGATCCGCATCAGGGTGCCGACAATGGTATGCGGCAGCTTCGCCCCTGCGAGGGTTGTCACCGCGCTGATATCATAGCCGTAATCATTATCGGCCATGGATTGCTGGCGGCGCAGTTCTTCAAAGGAAAGCTTGGTCGGCTCATTGCCCGACCCCAGCGATACCTTGGGCCCGCGCCGCCCCGCCCCGCCAAAGGCATCGGTAAGCTCGGCCATCGAATCGCGGCGGAAGATGTTCTGATCCAGCTGCATCCACAGCCACGGCAGGGTGTCGGGCGAATTGTTGGTGTAGCGCACCGTGGCGCGCCCGGTGAGGCGGCGCTTGGGTTCATCCAGCGTCGCGGTGATCTTGTAATCGACTTTCTGCTGCCAGTATTGATGCCCCGGCGCGCCGCTGGCATTGCGATAGGTGTTGGGCGTGGGGAGCACTTCATCCAGTTGGCGGAACTTGTCCTCGAAGCTGCCCTTGGTCTGCTGGATACCCTGCGCGAAAGCCGGACTCGCCGCAACAAGAGCGAGGATAAGCACAACAAGTCTCAAGGCCAGTCTCCGGGAATGGTACAGGATATCACGCCGGACGCGTGAGCAAGCTCTTGCGGCGGATCGCGGCCATAGTCAATTCGCGCTGGTTTACGTTATTTGCCCGGGGGCGGATCGAACAGGCCCTCGTCCAGCGGATCGCCCACGCGGGTCTCGCGCCAGAACACCGTGTTGTTCTTGATCCCGTCGTAATAAAGCGTCACCTCGCGCGCCTGCACCCAGCCGTTTTCCAGCCGGATGAAGTCGTCATAATGGCGTTCATGCCAGCCGCGTGGGGAACGGAACGCCATGTAGCGGATGAAGCGGCTTTCGCGGTCAAAGCCGAACAGCGTCGCCTGTCCTTGCGGGTCGATCACCCGCACCAGGTCGACCATCCGCCCGCCAATCGCGCGCGGCGGGGCGTGCTGGAGGGTAAATCCGTCCCTTAAGGCGGAACGAATGATGCCAAAGCCGAAATTGCTCGCCCAGAACGCGTCAGCCTCGTCCTTGGGCACCAGTCCGCGTTCATTCCAGGTGACTGCGCCATTATAGCCGACTTCGAACAAGAGCCGCGCGCCGCTTTTGGCGGTGATCCGCACCTTGCCATCGGCGCCATGCGCGCTGGTGCGGCCCTCGTCCATCATGCGCCACATGCGGTAATCATCGGCCACGGCCCGCGGCGCTGTGCCGTCGGGCGCATAGAAGGTGGCGGTGCCAGCGAGATAGAGCGTCTTGGGATTGAGCCACGCCGCCCCGCCATGCGCGGCAACGCCTGCCTCGATGAGGCTGCGCGGGGATGGTTCCTCGGCGGTGGCGGTCTGCGCCAGCAGCAGCGCGAGGAGCGAGACGAGATGGCGGACAAGGTGCGGCATGGGACGGGCTTTCAGGCTGTGGGCAGCATGATGATGCGGCGCGATGCAAATTTGTCCAGACATCTTTTCGCGCCCCCGGCAATGCGATAAGCATTGCGGCCATGAAACGCTTTGCCGCCCTGCTCGCCCTTGCCCTCGCCGCTCCTGCCGCGGCCCAGCTGCCGCCGGGCATCTGGAGCACGGTGGAAGATGTCGCCTTCGCCGCCGAAGAAGGCCGCACGGCGAGCACCGAGGTTTTCCTCGAAGTGCGCGAAGGCGGCAGCTGGCGCAGGATCGATGCCTTTGGCGCGGCCCAAGCGGACTGGGCAAGCGGGCCGATCCCCGGCCTGGCCGCTGCGCCCCAAAGCCATTCGGGCTGGATGCTGGGGGCAAGCGAGTTGCGCCTTGCGGCGCGCTTTTCCTGCTGGGTCTCGGCGCGCAAGTTTGCCGGCAAGCCCGATGGCAGCCCGGCATGGACTTTCAGCAAGGCCGAAACTTTCGATCAGGGCGGGCGGATCGCCTTTCCGGGCCAGGGCGAAGCGCCTGATTTCTCGATCCGCCTGCGCAATGTGACCTGGGCGAAGGGGAGCACCAACAAGCCCTCGCTGGTGCTCTATGTCCACAAGGATGATCCCGCCCGCGCGGAAAGCTATTCCTGGGCCTCACCCGATGCGAGCCTTGTCGGCATCAACCTCAGGTGGATGCAGGGGAGCTGTTCGCGGCTGTAATCAGGCGCCCTTGCCCAACCACGTCGCCCCGCCGACCCACTCGCCCGCCACGGCCGCAAATTCATGCACCCGCACCTCGCGCCACAGGCCGGCGCGGAAATAGGGATCCTCGGCCAGCCGCGCCCGCGCTGCTGCTTCATCGGCGCCCTTGATGACCAGGACCGAGCCGACCGGCACCCCGTCGCTTTTGAGCGGGCCAGCCACGGCATAATCACCGATATGGCTTGCCACATAGGCCAGATGCACGTCGCGATGTTCGCGCCGCAGGCGCGCGCCGTCATCGCCATCAAGGCAGTGGAACAGGTAAAGCTTCATGCGCCCACCTCGATGCATTCGATCAATTCGCCCGCAGCCCCGATCGCGGTGGCGGCGCGGCGGCCTTCGTAAAGCGCGCCTGCGCGCCGCGCGGGCGGGGTGAGCCACGGCGCGCTGCAGGCATCGAGATCGCGCACCGCGAGGCTGACGAGCGCATTGCCCGGCGGCAACATGCCCTCGTGCCGCGCGCGGGGGGTGGCGATGGCAGGGTAATCATCCACTTCGACAATCGGCATCCGTTCATGCTGCACCATGGTGAGCGTGGTGAGCGTATCGGCAGCGAGGCCAAAGGCCTTGTTGATCATCGAATAGGGGATCGTGTAATCCGCCCCACGCCGCAATCCCAGCTTGTCGGCATACCACGCAACGCTCGCCTCCCGGTCGGGCGCGGCCAGCACCACGATAAAGATCCGATCCACCGGGGCATGGGCGCGCGGCAGGTCGCTGTCGGGCATATTGCCCAGCACCTGATTGAGATAGATCATCTCCTCGCCCGGCCCCAGCGCCTGCATCGGGATGAAGGCGGGCTTCATGTTTTCCAGCACCTTGGGCGGGCCAACAATGGTGAAGAGATCGGGGGGAAGCGCCTCGGGCCAGTGCCACACGTCCTCCACCGTGGTCTCGAACGCGGCCCAGCCATAGGTGGTGGTGGGCTTGAACGCGGGATGCGCGGGCTGTTCAACCAGCCGGAACCAGCAGGGTGCGCCGCTTGCCGGGCGCAGCGCCGCATAGGGCGCGCCCGCATTGGCCGGGCAGCCCCAGCTGGCGGCGAGATCAGCGGGCAGTGTGCCTTGCTCCACCAGTTCGAGCTTCAGCACATCGCGATAAGCCTGGAGCGCCCGCGCGAGATCGGGCACAGCCGAAAGCCCGCCCATAATCGTGCCGTGGGGAATGGTCATTGGCCGAACCTCGGCTTGCGCTTTTCGACAAAGGCGGTGGTGCCCTCGAGGAAATCCGCGCCCTCAAAGGCCGCCGCAAAGGCCGCCAGGGTCGCCGCATCATCCTCGGCCTGACCATCGAGCACGCGGCGGATAAAGCCCTTGGTCTCGCGGATCGAATGAGGGCTCGCTGCCAGAATATCGGCGATCCACGCATCGGGGCTCTCGGCCAGATGCTCGACCAGCCCGATCCGGAGCGCTTCCCCGGCATCGAGCAGGCTGCCGGTGTAAAGGATGCGCTTGGCCTGCCCCGGCCCGACGAGATCCACCAGCAGCTTTACATCATGCAGCGGATAGACGAGGCCGAGCTTGGCTGGCGTAATCCCGAAGCGCGCCGCGCCCGTTGCCACCCGCAGATCGCAGGCGAGCGCCAGCCCGCAGCCGCCGCCAATGCAATCGCCCTCGATGAAGGCGAGGCTCGGAAGCGGCAGGCGGGCGAGCTCATGCTGCACCCGGTTGATCGCCGCCTGATTGGCGCTGCGCCAGCTTGCATCATCCTTGTTCGCCAGCAACTCGCCAATATCCGCGCCGGCACAGAATGCCCCCCCGCCTTGCGCCGCGCGCACCACCAGGAGCCGCACCGCCGGATTGCCCGCGGCCTCGGCGAGCAAGCCGGGCGCGGCCTGCCACATCGCCATGGTAAAGGCATTGCGCTTGGCCGCCCGGTCGATCAGCAGGGTGGCCACCGGGCCTTCAATGGTGAGCCGCAAACTCATGCCGGGTGGCTCTGCATGAAGTGATCGGCGATTGCCTTGCGCGTTGTCACCCACACGCCTGCGTGGGCGCGGACATGGCGGAAAAACGCCTCCAGCGCCCAGATCCGTCCCGGCCTGCCGATGATCCTGAGATGCAGCCCAAGGCTCATCATCTTGGGATTGCCTTCCTCGCCCTCGCGATACACCTGATCGAAATTCGCCTTGGCATAATCCAGCCACTGGTGCGGGGTGAGCGCGGGATCGGTCCACATCTTCATGTCATTATTATCAAGCTGATAGGGCACGATGCACATGGGCTTTCCGGGCACTGTCGCACGATCCCAGAAGGGCACATCGCCGCTGTAATCGTCCATGTGATAGGTGAAGCCCTCCTCGCTCAAAAGCCGCCGGGTGTTGTCCGTGAGCAGATAGCGCGACAGCCAGCCATAGGGCCGCACGCCGCAGGTCGTCTCGATGCTGGTGACCGCGCGGCGGATGAAGGCGCGCTCTTCGTCTTCGCTCATCTTGAACTGGTGGACCCAGCGATAGCCATGGCTGACGGGTTCGTGCCCCAGCTCGCGAATCGCGGCGGCGATTTCGGGGTGGTTTTCAAGGGACATCGCCGCGACTGTCCAGCTCGCCATGATGTCATAGCGCTTGAGCAGCTTGACGATCCGCGGCGCGCCGGCCTTGATGCCATAAAGATAATTGGATTCATTGGAATAATTGCGCATTTTTGATTTTACGAAAACGCCCAGTTCATCAACCGGCTCCATCCCCCGGTCGCCGCGGGCGATGGTCATCTCGCTGCCTTCCTCGACATTGACCACCACCGAGAGCGCCATTTTCGCCCCGCCCGGCCAGTCGATGCGTTCTTCCTCAAGGCTCATCAGTGCATCTCCTCCCCGCCCGATACGTTCAAGGCCTCGCCCGTCACATAGAAGGCCGCCTCGCTCGCCAGCCACAGGCAGGCGGCCGCGGTATCAGAAGGCAGGCCGGGGCGGCCCATCGGGTTTTTCGCAGCCATGTTCGCAAGATAATCTTCAACAGTCGCAAACCCGAGCAACCTCGAGAAATATTCGTTCTGCTGCGCGCCGAGGCCAGTGGTTACGTGGTTCGGGCACACCGCATTGACCGTGATGCCATACTTGCCCAGTTCCACCGCGCTCGCCCGCGTGAGGCCGACCATGCCGTGCTTGGACGAGACATAGGCGGGCAGATGCGGAAAGCCGGTTTTCGCTGCTTGGCTCGCAATGTTGATGATGCGGCCCCCTTGGCCGCGCTCCACCATCGCGCGCGCGGCGGCCTGCGTGCAGTAGAACGCGCCCGAAAGGTTCACGGCGAGCACCTCGTCCCATTCGCTCGCGATATCGACTTCAAGCAGCGGCTTCATCCTGAAGCCGATCCCGGCATTGTTGACGAAGATATCCACCCCGCCAAACCGCGCGACCGCCCCGGCCACCAGCGCTTGGGCCTGGGCAGCGTCGGCCACATTGCAGGCGATCGTCGCGACTTGAGCGCCGCGCGCGCGCAGTTCTGCGGCCACTTCCTCGGCCTCGGCATCAATGGTCAGGTCCGAGACAACGCAGTTCGCGCCCTCATCGGCAAAGGCTTGCAGGATGCCTTGGCCCAGCCCCTTGTGCTTGCCTGACCCGGTGACGATGATGGTCTTGCCCGCAAACGCGCCCATGTTCACAAGTCCTCGGTAAGGATGAACTGCGGCGCATCGGCAAAGCCCTGAAAGGGCGCTGCGGCGGCCTGAAAATCCGCGGTGGAAATATCGGCGATGAAAGCCTCCATGCCGGTGATGTCGATCACCTCGATATATTGGTAGGCGGGCGTCGCGGTATCATCACCGAACACGCCGGTTGCCTTGTGGACAGTGAAGCTGGTGACTGAGCCGAGCGCGTTTACTGCCGGAATATCGCGGGTTCGCGCCCATTCCTCATAATCACTGACAGCAACGCCGGGTTTCAGATTGAACAGGCAGATAATCCGCATCATGCGTCTCCCGAGTGTGGCGGGCGGTAGGCGCCCAGTGTCTTATCAAGCTGTGCCGCGAGCGCGAACAGCCCGGCTTCCGCGCCCTCGGCGGCGATGATCTGCACACCGATGGGCAGGCCATCCGCGCTCCAGCCCGCAGGGAGGCTGAGCGCAGGCAGCCCGGCAATATTGGCAAGGCAGGTGAAATCGGCCTGGCCCGGCGGTTCGGGCGCGGTATGCGGGAACGGCAGATTGGGAACGGTCGGCAGGATGATGCAGCCGTAATCTGCCACCAGCGCGCGCACCTCGGCCGCGGTGGTGGCAAGGATCGCCTGGTCCTCGGCCCAGTCCTCCGCCTTGCGGCGCGGGCCATAGGTGAGCAGCTTTGCCAGCTGCGGCGAGACAGAAACGCCCGCAAGATGCGCGGCCATCGCCTTGGAAACGCTGATGAACCCGGCCCAGCGGATGCGACTTTGCAGGTGGGTGAGGCGCGCCGTGGCAGGCGCGGCGGGAAGCGCTGCGCAGGCGCGCGCAAACACTGCGGCGACTTCAGCGTCAACCTCCACCCCGTGCCCTTCGAGCGTCACCCCGCTCGCCGCAATCGCGCCCTCGCCAAAGTCCGAGATCACCCGCGAAGCACGCTCCAATGTGGCAAGATCGCGCGCCAGCACGCCGATCGCATCCAGCGTAAGGTCGGCAGGCTCCAGCCCGTCCTGGCTGACCCGCGCGGTGGCAGGCTTGAACCCATAGACCCCGCAATGGCTCGCCGGGATGCGCACCGAACCCATGGTGTCGGTGCCGAGCGCTGCATCGACGATGCCGGCCGCCACGGCTGCCCCGCTCCCGCCCGAAGACCCGCCGGGCGAAAAGCCGAGGCGGTGCGGATTGTGCACGGGCCCGAAATGCGGATTGTCGGTTTTTGCACCAAGCGCGGCTTCTTCCATGTGAAGGGTTGCAATCACCGCCGCGCCCGCTTGCCGCAAGGCTGCGACAGTGGCCGCGTCCTGCGCTGCGATCCGGCCCGCGAGCGATCCAACCCCGGCGTGCCAGGGCAAGCCTTTCACCGCGATGTTGGCCTTGATGCCGAAGGTCAGCCCGGCAAGTGGCCCATCGCCGCCGCGCGCAGCCTCATCCCAATCGGCAACCGCGTTCAAGGGGGCATCAAGCGCGATTAAGGGAGCAAATTTGCTCATAAGCGCAATTTAGACCCCGCGCTCGTCGATCAGCCGCAAGGGCTTCTGGCGGGTGTCGATTTCGGTGAGCCTCGCCGTCTCGCCCGGCCCCACCAGCGCGACTTCGACCTCCACGCCAAGCCCCCGCCGCAGCAATTCAGCAAGCGCCTGAGGATCGGTGCCGCCGCGGCTTTCGAGCGTCACCGTCATGTGATCTTTCTGCGCTGCATCGCGCCGGACATGGCAGATATATTCGCCCGTCAGATCGCTGCGGTTTTCGATGATTGCGCCAATGGCATGGGGAAAGACATTGATTCCCCGCAATTTTACCATGTTGTCGCTGCGCCCCTTGAAGCCCGCGATCCGCTTGAAGGCGATCGCGCCGCGCCCGCCGAGTTCGTGGGTGATATCATGCGTATTGAAGCGGATGCAGGGCGCGATGTCGTCCTTGTAAAGGCAGGTCACCACCATGTCGCCGGTCTCGCCCGGGGCGACTGGCTGGCCGGTATCAACGTCCAGCAATTCGAGATATTGCGCATCCTCCCAGACATACATGCCATCGCGTTCCGGCCCCTCGCCCGCGATGCTTCCAGTATCGCCCACCCCATACCAGTCATAGGCCTTGGCGCCGTGCCATGCGGCCTCGGTCGAGGCGCGGTCTTCGGTGCCGAGATGGCCGATGATCATCTTGATATTGATCTTCTCGAACAGGCCCATGTCCTCTGCCGTGCCGGCCAATTTGCGGATATAATCGACAAAGCCCACGAGCACGGTGACGCCAAAATCCGCCATCAATTCAACCTGTTTCGCGCTGCGCGTCTCGATCCCCGTGCCCGCTGAAAGGAACACCGAATTGGTGAAATGGGTCACCGCCTCGCGGATATAGTGCCCGCCATTGATCATCCCGTGGCCATAGACCGATTGCACCACGTCCTCGGCGCCAAGCCCCATCCAGCGATACATCCGCCCCACCAGCAGATTGCCGACTTCGCGCCCCTTGGGCCCGAACATCAGCGTCTGCGGGCGGCCCGTGGTGCCGCTGGTGGTGTGAAAGATGGTCGGCGGGCGGGTGGCGGGCGCACCCATGCCGTGGAAATCGCCATAGGGCGGGTAATCGGCGATGGATTGCATCAGGTCCGCCTTGTCATAGACAGGCAGCTTGGTGATGTCTTCGAGGCCCCGGATATCGCCCGGCTCGATCCCTTGCGCGCCCCATAGCCGCTGATAGAAAGGCACCTGCCAGCCGCGCACCATGAGCCGCCGAAATTGCGCGTCCTGAAGCGCGAAAAGTTCATCGCGGCTCATGCGGGCATAGCGCGCGGTGAAAGCGTCTCCAATCGGATAGTCGGCAAGCAATTGCTTGATATCAAAGGCTTCGAAATAGGTTGGGTAAGTCATGGCGTTCCGGTGAAATAGGCAAGAGGATCGGTGAAAAGGCGCGGGTCGGCCGCCGGCGAGGCGAGCTCGCGGCACAGAGCGAGTTTGGCGGCAACGCCAGCAGGCGAAAGCGGATTGGCAGGGCTTCCCAGCGTTGCGGCGATCGGGCGTTCAATTCGCGTCCCATCGGCAAGCGTGATGGCGAGCGCCTGCGGGAAAAGCGCATTGGGATCAAGGTTGCCATCCGGCATGAGCGCGACCTTGCCTGCGAGTGCCGCAATGGCGGGATCGGCAAAGCCTTGGGGCGTAAAGCGGCGCGGGTCGATCCGGCCATCGGTAATCATCAGCGCGGCGAGAAACGGCAGGCACAGCCGGGCATAGGCGGGTGTCATGTCGGGGCGGTATTCCCGGCCCACCAGCCGATGAATGAGCGGCGGACAGGCCAGCTCGATCCGCGCGATGGCGCCCGCATCGGGGCGCAATTCGGCCAAAGCCCCGAGCGCGGCATGGCTCGCCCGACCCGATGGAAAAGGCTTCACGCTGATTTCGCCGATGCGCCATAGGCGGCCCAGATCGCAGGTGTAATCCGCAAGAACACCCTCATCGAACAGGGCGAAATAGCCGAACGGGCCTTCAAGTGCATCTTTGGGCCCGGGAAAGCCCGACCGCGCCAGATCGCTGGCGGTCACGGCCGCGCGCGCCGCGTTGGCGATCTGGAAGGGGAGCGTCACCAGCCCTTCGACATGGGCCTGCATCGTGCCCGCCGCCGAGGCCACCGCAAGGCCGAGCGCATCATCAAGCGGCGCGCCCTCGATCCGCGCGACAGCCAGCGCCGCGCCCACCACGCCCGCGGTCGCCGGGCGGAAGAAGCGGAGCCCGCTCTTCGCCGCCAGCCCCAACCCGCTTGCCACATCGACGCCCACGCAAAGCGCTGCCAGAGCCTCGTCAGGATCGCACCCGCCGCGCCGGTCAAGCACCGCGCCCAAGGCTGCCGTCACCACACTCATCGCATGGACCACGGCAGGCTCGTGCACCGCGTCCCATTCGAGGCAGTGGATGCGGTAGCCGTTGACGAAGGCGGCACCGGGTGCGGGCAAGCCTTCATCGCTGCCGATAAGGCGCGCCTTGGCCCCGCTGCCCATCGCGCGGGCGGCAACAAGGATCGCAGCCTCACCCGGCGCGCCCACGCCCGCTGCGCCCACCGCCAAGGTATCGCCGAGCAGGCGCACCGCATCCGCGCGCACGGCGGCGGGCAGAACATGGCGTGCACCCGCAAAGGCGAGGAGATCGGCGGTTGGGCTGCCTGGGGCGCTCACCGGATCCACTCCTCCAGCAGCGCATCAATCGCCTGCGGATCATCGCCCTCCAGCGCAAGCCGCGCCGCGCGCTCCGCTGCGCTCGCGGGCAAGCCGCCCCAGCGCGCCAGCGTGTGGAGCTTGGCGACGAGCTGTTCCTCGCTCACCGGACGCTCCGGATCGCCGCGGCAATCGACCAGTTCGAACCCGTTGACCCGTGCGCCGAAATGCGCGGGGTAACGCGCGGTGATCGCGGCGTCCTCGCGCACCTTCACTTGCGCCCGCAGCTCGGCGAGCGCGTCAATCGCCTCAGGGGTGAAGTCCTCCGGCTCGGCCTTGCGCCCATCGGCCACCAGCGCGACGGCGTGTTGCAGCGAGAACTTGGCCTCAAGGGTGTTTGCAGGCGAAGGCCGATCACAAAAGGCCAGCGCATCGGCATAGGTTTCAACCAGGAACGGCGCGTGCAATCGCCCCTCATCGCGCAGGGTCATTGCCGCATCAATCGCCGGGTGGGCATGGCGGCAGGCGGCAAAAGGCTTGAAGCTGACCTCGCCGATCAGCCAGCCGTCATCATGCGCGCTGGCCAATTGGCCGGGCGCCTCGGTGAAAGCGGCAAACAGGCCCTGCGCTCCTTCCAGCAAGGCTTGCGGCCCGGTTGCCCCGTGATGGACGTGGAGCGCCGCATCGCGGCCCGTGCGCACGGCATGATAGATGTGCCATTGCTTGGTCAGCACATCATCATGCCGCATATGCCACAGTCCGCCTGCCACCGAACCCGCGTTGGCGAGGGCCTGTGCATATTCGACAGGAGCAAAGCCGATCAGCGCGCCCATCGCGGCCGCCGCCCCCATTCCGCCCATGGTTGCCGTGGGGTGCCAGTGGGCGTAATGCCGCGCGTCCATTGCCGCGCCGATCGCGATCATCGCTTCATAGCCGCGCACCGCGCTATCCAGGCGCGTCGCCATGTCAGCACCCGCGACACTCATGGCGGCTGGCCAGATCACCGGGCCGGGATGGAGCAGCGCGGTGCGGTGGACATCATCCATCTCCAGCACATTGCCGACATAGGTCGCGCGCTCCCAACCCGCGCGGCCAATGCTGGCACCCACCGCGGCGGCCTCGGTCTGGCGCGCGCCGGCGACACAGGCCAGCCAATCAAGCAGATGCAACCGCGCACGCGAGCGCTCGCTTTTGCCGACCGGGCGCGCTAAGGCCTTGGCCAAGCGGGCGAGCAGGGGCTGAGTCATCGCATCCCTCCGCCGCTGTGAGTGAAATGGAGCAGGACTTGGCCACGAAGTTGACGGGAGGCACCACCGAGGACGCCGCGCAAGGCCGCAAATCCCCTGTGCGAACGCCTCGTTACCTGCAACTTGCCGCGACCTTGCGCGAGGCGATCCTGAGCGGCGAGTTTACCGGCGGCAAGCAATTTCCCACCGAAACGGCGCTGTGCGAAAGGTTTGAAGTCAGCCGCTTTACCGTGCGCGAGGCATTGAGGCGACTGGAGGCCGAAGGGCTGATTGCGCGCCGGCGCGGATCGGGCACCACGGTGCAGCCGCCGTCTGCCTATGGCGGGGCGCTGCACCAGCCGCTCTCGAACGTGGGCGAACTCTTGCAATATGCGCAAGGAAGCAAGGTGAGCTATGCCCACCGCGCGGACGGCGAATTGCCCGGCGCTGTCGCCGAACTCGTCAGCCAGCCGACGCCCGGCCAGTGGAGCGCCTTCCGCGGAGTGCGACGCCACGCCGATGCGGCGCTGCCGATTGCCGTCACCGATGCCTATTTCCACGAAATGCTGGGCGAGGTGATCGAGACGATCGATCTCGATGCCGGCACGCTGTTCAGCCAGATCGAGCAACTGGCAGGGGTCCGCATCGGAAAGGTTACGCAGGACATTCAGGCGATTGCAGCTGACGCGGAGACCGCGGCTGATCTGGGGATCGACGAAGGCGCGCCGGTGCTGCGGATCCTGCGCTGCTATTTCGATCCCAAGGGCCAGATCTTCGAGATTTCGGTGAGCCATCACCCCGGTGATCGGTTTGCCTATGCCATGCATATCGACGTCGAGGGGTAAGGCGCGCCTCACTTCGCCGCGCCCCCCAGCGGCGGGACGGGCGCAGGGCTCCACGCCTCTCCGGCAAAGCGGATCGCGGGCGCAATATGCGCGCCGCCCTCGGGGCTTTCCACCCACAAGCCGCGTTCGGCGACGTGGGGCTCATCGAGCGCTTCGCGGAAATCGAGCACCGGGGCAAAGGCCACGTCCTTGTCGGCGAACCATTGCACCCACTCATCGCGGGTGCGGGCCTTGAAGGTGTCCTTGAGGAAAGCGATCAGTGCGCCCTGTTCGCCCGCAGGCGCTTCGGCGAGGGGGAGAAGGTCGGGCCTTCCGAGTGCATCGAGCAGGTTGCGAGCAAACTTGATCTCGCGCCCGCCCAGCACGATGTGGCGTGCATCGGCCGTTTCATAGACCTGATAGAAGGCCGCCCCGCCGAGGGATCGCTGGCTGGCCGAGCGCGGCGCTTGCCCGCCCGCAATCGCGCTGCCTGCGATATGGACACACCAGGGCAGCAGGCTGTCGAACATCGCGCAGTCGATATAGGCGCCCTCGCCCGTCCGATCCCGTCCGATCAGCGCCATCAGCACCGCCGAAAGCGCGGTGAGCCCTGCGGCCATATCCGCACTCGGCGCGCCGGGCACAACAGGCGTGCCGTCCGGCCCGTCATTGACGCTGAGGAACCCGGCGAGCGCCTGCACCGCCATGTCATGCGCGGGATGGTGCGCGAGCGCGCCGTGCTGTCCGAAGGCGGAAATCGAACAATAGATGATCGCCGGATTGATCGCCTTTGCGCTCTCGTAATCAAACCCGAGCCGCGCCATCACGCCGGGGCGAAAGCCCTCGACCAGCACATCCGCGCCCGCAATCAGATCGCGCAAGGCAGCCTTGCCGTCCTCGCTTTTCAGGTCGAGCACCACGGAATGCTTGCCGCGGTTGAGATTGGCAAACCACACCGAATGCGCCGCGCCGCCATAATCGGCAAAAGGCGCCTGATCGCGCGCCGGATCGCCGGCGGCAGGTTCCACCTTGATCACCTCGGCGCCGTGATCGGCCATCATGACAGTCATCATCGGGCCCGGCAGGAACTGCGTGAGGTCCACCACACGAATGCCCGAAAGCTTGCCCATACCCCCTCGCGCAACGATCAAATTACGCCGGAGCGACGAAACGCTGCGATCTCGTGAGCGCCGTAGCCAAGCTCGGCCAGCAGGGCCTCACTGTCCGCCCCCAGCAGCGGCGCAGGCCGGTTGGGCGGACGCTGGCCGTCGAATTTGAGCGGGCTTGCCAGCACCTTGAGATGCGGATTGTCGGGATGGGCAACCTCATCCTTCATGCCGATTTCATCGAGCCAGGGATTATCGAGCGCAGCACCCAGCGTATAGACCGGCGCCACCGGGACAAAGCCCGCCAGCAATTCCTGCCAATAGGCCATCGGCTGGCGTGAAAATTCGGCATCGAGCAGCGCGGTCAGTTCCTCGCGATGCGCCAGGCGGTCAGCATTGGTGGCAAAACGCGGATCGCTTTTGAGATCCTCACGCCCCATGCGGGTGACCAGAATGTCCCAGAACTTGGGCAGCTGGCACATCACGAACATCCAGCCATCAGCCGCCTTGAACATCTGGCTGGGCGTTGCGGTGGGATGGGCGCTGCGCGGCGTGCGCTGGGTTTCATCGCCATGGTTCATATACCACAGCGCGGGATAGCTCGTCTGGTGGATCGCGGCTGACAGCAGATCGGTATCGACATCGCGGCCCGTGCCGCTCCTTTGCGCATCGACCAGCGCGCCCAAAAGCCCGATGCAGAAGATCGTGCCGGTGATGAAATCCACCATCGACAATCCCATGCGCTGCGGCGCGCCGCCGGGCTCTCCGGTCAGCTGGCAATAGCCCGCCTCGGCCTGCATGAGGTAATCATAGCCCGGCCACTTTGCGCGTTTGTTGTCCCGTCCATAGGCCGACAAGTGGGCGCAGACGATCGCCGGATTGAGCGCCTTCAACGAGGCATAATCCAGCCCCAGCCGCGCGGGCAGATCGCCGCGCATATTGTTGGCGACGGCATGGCAGGTCGGCACCAGCCGGTGGAGGATCGCCTGACCTTCGGCGCTGTTCAGATCAAGTGTCAGCGAGCGCTTGTTGAGATTGAAGCTCTGGAAATAGGTGCTTTCGCCCTCGCGCAGGAAATGCGGGCCGACCGCGCGCGCGGTATCGCCGCCGCCGCGCCGCGTGCCATCCGGGCCGGGCGTGCCGGGCGGCTCGATCTTGATGACCTCTGCGCCCATCTGCGCCAGGAACATCGTGCCATAAGGCCCCGCGCCATATTGCTCGGCGCTGATGATGCGGAAGCCCGAAAGCGGAAGGTTCATGGCGCTGCTGCCCCGGCCCTGTCAGATGCGGTTTTCGGCAAGGTGCTGCTTGGCAATGATCATGCGCTGCATTTCATTGGTGCCTTCACCAATGCACATCAGCAGGCTGTCGCGGTAGTAGCGCTCGATGTCATATTCCTTGGAATAGGAATAGCCGCCATAGATGCGCATGGCCTCCTGGCTGTTTTCAACCGCGGCTTCGGAAGCGAAATATTTGGCCATCCCCGCTTCCTTGTCGCAGCGCTCGCCCCGGTCATAGGCTTCGGACGCATCGAGCGTCAGCAGCCGTGCGGCACGCGCGCGGGTGACCATTTCACCGAGCTTCAGCTGGATTGCCTGATGCTGGGCGATGGGCTTGCCCATGGTTTCGCGCTGCTGGGCATATTCGGTGGCAAGCCTGAGGCTCCCTTCCGCCAGCCCGACCCCGCGCGCAGCGACATTGATGCGGCCAAGCTCAAGCCCGCCTGTGGCCTGAAAGAAACCCTGACCTTCCACGCCGCCGATGAGCTGATCTGCGGGCACGCGGTAATCTTCCATGATGAGTTCGGCAGAATCGATGCTCTTGTAACCCAGCTTGTCGAACTTCTTGCCGGTGGAAAGGCCCTCGCGCTTGTCAGCAATGAACAGGCTCATGCCCTTGTAGCGCGGCTCGGCCGAAGGATCGGTCTTGGCCAGCAGCGCAAAACACTGACCATTGAGGGCATTGGAAATCCACGTCTTGGTGCCATTGAGGATATAGTCGCCATTGGCATCCTTGCGCGCGACGGTGCGGATCGCCTGAAGATCGGTGCCGGCATTGGGCTCGGTCAGGGCCAGCCCGCCGCGGATCTCCCCGGTTGCGAACTTGGGCAGCCACTTGGCCTTTTGCTGAGGCGTGCCGAAACGCTCGACAGCCGCGGCCATGATGAGGTGCGAGTTGAAAATGCCGGTGATTGCCATCCAGTAGGAGGAAATCCGCATCACGATCTTGGCATAGGTGGTGGCCGGCAAGCCCAGCCCGCCATATTCCTGCCCGATGGTGGCCCCGAACAGGCCCATTTCTGCCATCTGTTCCACCAGCTTTTCGGGCCAGATGTCATTGTGATCATGGTGCTTTATCACCGGGATCACCTCGCGTTCCAGCCAGCGGTCGATCGCGTCCATGAAGGCGCGTTCTTCCTCAGGGTCGATGGTGCGAAGCCGGGGTTCAAGATTGGCAGCGGTCGCCATGTCAGGTTCCTTGAGTGAGATCATCAAAAATCAGGCGGGCAGGCTCAGTCATCGAGATTGCCATAACCGCGCTTCCACACCAGCACCGAGCGCTTGTAATGGCTTACAACCTCACCATGCTGGTTCATCGCGGTGGTCTTGAAGGTCACGATGCCCTGGCCTTCGCGGCTCTTGCTCTCGCGCTTTTCGAGCACTTCGCTCTCGCAATAGAGCGTATCGCCCACGAACAGCGGCTTGACCATGCGGACCTCGTCCCAGCCGAGATTGGCAATCGCCTTGGCGCTGGTGTCAGACACGCTCATGCCGGTCATCAGCGCGATGGTGAGCGGGGAGACGACGAGCGGCTTGCCGAATTCGGTGTTCTTCGAAAGCTCATAGTCGAAATGGGCCGGGTGGGTGTTCATGGTGAGGAGGGTAAACCACACATTGTCGGCATCCGTAATGGTGCGTCCGGGCCGGTGTTCATAGACGTGGCCGACGACGAAATCGTCGAAATAGCGCCCCTGCGTCTCGCGGAACCGCCCGGGGGCAACTTCGATACAGCCATCACGCATGTGTCAACTCCTCGTGGCGCGCGATCAGCGCGCGGTAATGTTTGATGATCGGGGCTTCGAGCATCCTGCCCTTGAACCGGATCGCGCGCTCACCACCTTCGGCATAGGCCTGCAAGGCGGCGCGCGCTTCTTCGACTTGCGCCGCTGAAGGAGCAAAGGCCGCGCGGATCGCAGGCACCTGGCGCGGGTGGATCGCGGCCTTGCCAGCAAAGCCGACGGCGCGGGCGCGGGCCGATTCTTCGGCGAGACCCGCCTCGTCATCCAGCGCGATGAAGGGCACATCAATCGCGGGCTTCTTTGCCTCGGCACAGGCAAGGATCAGCTGTTGGCGCGCAGCCAGCAGCGGCTCCCACGCAAGCGCCACGCCAAGCTCGCCCGAAAAATCACCGCCGCCGAACATGATTGCTGCGGTGCGGGGGTGATGCGCGATCTCGAGCGCATGGCGCAGGCCCCTGGGCGTCTCGATCAGGGGAACGAGCGCCGGACAAAGATCGCCCAGCGCGCCCGCGATGACATCAAGCTGGGCGGCGTTCTCGACCATCGGCACCAGCAGGGTTTCAGGCAGCGCTTCGGCTGCAATCAGCGCAGCGAGATCGCCAATCCCGGCCGCGGTCGCCACGCCATTGATGCGGATCGCCCAGCCTGCCCTGTCTTGTGCAATCTGCGACAGCGCCGCATCGCGTGCGGCTTGCTTGTCGGCCGCCGCCACGGCATCTTCAAGGTCGATCACCGTCAGATCAGCCCCGCCCGCCTTCGCCTTGACAAAGCGATCGGGCCGCGATCCCGGCACAAACAGCAGGCTGCATGGCGTAAACATGGCGATACTAGAGCGGCCCCTTGTCCCAAGCGTCAAGCGCGTAAATCAGGCCTTCACAATTTGTCCGGACAAATCTAAAGTCAAGCGCGAAATTTGCGATTTGTCCGGACAATCATGAATCGGACGCAGCGCAAATCGTCACGAGGAGGGAGACACCAATGAAATTCGCACCGACAATGCTGGGCCTTGCTGTGGCCAGCCTTGCAGCACCTGCCGCTGCGCAAATGCTCGATCCGGCCAAGCCCGAAGACGCGGTGCAGATCGCCAAGCGCCTGCAATGCGGCGTCTCGGAGGATAAGCCTGCGGTCTATCACTGGTCGGGCAATATCTATGGCCGCAGCCCCGGCCAGCCCGACAAGCTCTTGTTCAAGGGCGAAGGGATGAACATCCGCCGCTGTGTCGAGGTAACCGATCCCAAGCTCGGCAAGGGCTGGCGGATGATCAGCCGCGAAGTGATGCTGATGCTCGATCCGGCAACCGGCGAAGTGCTCAGGGAATGGACCAACCCCTATACCGGCCAGAAGGTGGAGGTGATGCACATCCACAATGATCCGGTGAACGGGCGGCCCAATTTCGCCATGAGCGCGGATGGCAAGCCCTATCGGATGGCGTCCTTGCGCGAATCCGGCCCGTGGGTCTTCATGCCGTTTGAAGCGCCGCTGTTCTACACCAACCCCCTGCAGGGCGATTATCAGAAATATGTCGGCGGCACCTATCACGCGATGGAAATCTTCGATTTTGCCGCGCTCAAGAGCGAGCTTTACAACCCCAAGACGCCGACCGCCTATCCGATGGTAAGCTGGGTGCGCGTGTCGCAATGGGCGCCGTGGATGGAAATGGGCGACAGGCCCGGCCAGATGGTATTCAACGCAATGGGCCGCAAGCTGCCGGGCGGTTTCGAGGAGTTGCCCGATGTCCTCAAGAAGGAAATTCGCGCCAATTATCCGATCTATGAAGATGCTCCGCCCAAGGATGATGCACGCCCCAATGAAACCACCTGGAGCAAGTTCAAGACCCTGATGGACGCAAAGAAAGCGCAGTAAGGTGCACGCGCTTTCACGGCGCGGCGTGCTGGCGGGCGGCTCGGCGGCGATTGCTGCCGGGCTTGCCCCGCGCAGCGCGTGGAGCGCAACGAGCCATGATGTGGTGGTGATCGGTGCGGGGCTGGCTGGCCTCCACACCGCATGGCTGCTGGAGGCGGCAGGGCTCAAGGTCACCGTGCTCGAAGCCGCGCGGCGAATCGGCGGGCGGCTCCACACGCTGGATGATCTGCCCGGCAAGCCCGAGGCAGGCGGCATCCAGATCGGGCAAGGCTATCGCATCCTGCGCGGCATTGCGGCGCGGGTGGGCGTTACGCTTGATGAAGATCCGGGCGCAGGGGTGGGCGCAGTGGGATCGGCCGCCGCGCTGCTGCATATCAATGGCGCGACGGTGCGGGCCGAGGATTGGGCGGCATCGCCCGCAAACAAGCTGGAAGGGGCAGAACGCAGCGCGCCGCCCTTTGCGCTCGCCGGCTTCTATGGCCGCGCCCTGCCTGCGCTGGCGAGCCCTGAAAGCTGGCTCGATACGCCGCCTGCATATGACATCAGCTATGACGAAGCCCTGCGGCAGGCAGGGGCGAGCGCCGAGGCGCGCCGCCTGATTGATGCCAATATGAACGGCAACACGCTCGCCGGCATATCGGCGCTCTCGCTCGCCCGCGCGGTCGCGCTGCGCCGGGCCGGGCCGGGGCCGACGCTGACAGTGCGCGGCGGCTCCCAGCGCTTGCCCGAAGCAATGGCGGCAGCGCTCAGGGGGGATGTGCGGCTCGGCGAAAGCGTGCGCGCGATCCGTGCCGGGCCAAGTGGGGCGCAAGTCATGACCGCGCGCCGCACCATCACCGCACGCCATGTGGTGTGCACGATTCCTTTTGCGGCGCTGCGCGACGTGCCCATTACCGCTGATCTGCCACCGGCCGTGGCCGAGATGATCGCCGCCCTCCCCTATACCCGCGCGACTTTCGCTTACATCAGCGCGCGCACCCCTTTCTGGCGCGAGGATGGCGCGCCGGAGACGATCTGGAGCGATCACCCGCTGATCGGGCGGATTTTCGTGCTCGGCGATACGCCGCCGATGCTGAAACTCTGGACTTTTGGCGCAGGCGCCGATGCGCTTGATCGCATGGGCGAAGCGCGCGCTGCCGCCACGCTTATTCCGTTGATTGAGACGATCCGCCCCTCAGCCAAGGGGCAGATTTCCGGCCTGAAGCTGTTTTCATGGCAGGCCAATCCCCACGCGCGCGGAATCTATCACCACATTGGTACAGGACAGGCCGCAAGCCTTGCCGCAGCGATCCGCTGGCAAGGCAGCCGCCTGCACTTTGTTGGCGAACATTTCGGCCCAGTTGCCCAAGGCATGGAAGGCGCGCTCGAAAGCGCTGAACAGGCTGCCCGCACGATCCTCGCACAGAGCTGAAACGCAACGCTAAAGGGCGGGAAAGCCCCCCAGCTTTCCCGCCCCTTGCGCCCCCTGGGGAGCTGGCAAGGCAGGCTGTATCAGAACCGCAGTTCGGCAATCACCCCGAAGCGGCGCGGCGGCCGCAGGCCGGCGATGAAGTTGCGGCGCAGATCGCGGTTGGCGTCGGCATAGCGGATGAGCTGGTTCACCGCCGTCTCGTCAAACAGGTTACGCACATAGAACTGCACGCGGAAGCGATCATTCTGCGCGCCCACCCGCAGATCGGAAATCACCGAATCCCCAGTCTCGGCCAGGTTGTGCACCTGAGCAAAGCTGCTGGAGAGCAGATAGGCATTGATGCCCGCAAAGGCCTGCCAGCCCGAATTGCCGATATCGCGGCGATAGTCGAGATCGACGAACACGGTGTGTTCGGGGGCACGCGGCAGGCTCTTGCCGGTAATGTCCCCAAAGAGCGACTGGCACCCCGCGATATTGGGCAGCTGATCGCCGGTCGAACAATTGACGAGGCCGTCATCCAGCACATCGTTGAGCACGCCCTGGTTTTCATCAAACCCGTTGCGGAAACGGCTGCTCGCATAGGCATAATTGGCCGTCAGCGTCAGTTCGCGGGTCGGGCGCAGCAGCACCTCAAGCTCGAAGCCGTTGATCTTCACATCACCCGCATTGTTGATCGCCGAAACCTGTTGCGGCGCCTGCGGCGGGTTGATCACCTCGACGGGCTGGGTCAGCTGATAGCCTTCGATGATGTTATGGAACAGCGCAAGGTTGACCAGCACCTTGCCGTCCATGAACGTGTTCTTGGAGCCAATTTCGTAGGAGGACACATTTTCCGCCCCAAAGGTCGAACGGCCCACCGAAATCGCCGCCGGGCCATTGAACCCGCCCGGCTTCTGCCCTTCGGCATAGACCGCATAGAGCAGGTTGTCAGGGCTGATCTTGTAATCGACCGTGACGCGCGGCAGGAATTGCTTGAAGGTTGCCTCGGCCCGCACCGGCGCGCCGATATTGCCGGCCGCCACAGTGGCAGTCTGGGCGACGGTGCGGATGCGTTCTTCCTGATAGCGCGCCTCGGCGCTGATCGTGAGATTATCGGTCAGATCATAGGAAACCGAGCCGAACACCGCCATGTTGCGGATATTGTCCTGCGAATTGTTGCGGCTTTCCTGCAATGTGCCAAGCGGGAAGGGTGCGGCAAGGATCGGGGTGAGGCAGCGCGGGTTGCGCGCGCACACGGCCTGACGGGCAGCGATCATGTTGGCATTGGCCTCAGCCTGTGCGCCGGGCGGCAGCACGCGGTTGTCTGTCGCGTTGCTGTCCTGGTTCCAGTAGAACCCGCCAAGCAGGAAGCGCGCCCTCTCAGTGGTGTATTGCAGGCGCAATTCCTGCTGCCAGTCGCTGCGTTCGGACTGGTTCGAGAAGGAGAAATCGGTTTGCGAGCTGGCAAAGCCGAAGGGCACCTGCGGCGCCGTCGGTGGGCCCAGCGGAATGGTCGCAAAGATCACGCCCTGAAAGCGATTGGGCGAATAATCGCCATCGGTGCGCTGCACCGACTTGCGGTTGTTATAGCCCGTGAGCGAGGTGAGCGTGAGATTATCGGTCAGATCAATGTCGATCGTGAGGCCCGTGTTCCAGGTATCGATCGCATTGCCGACAAATTCGCCTGCGAACTGGCGGCTGTAATCGCTGCTGACCGGACGCGGCCGGATCACCCCGCAGAAATAGCGCCCGCGCCCGCCATAAAGCGCACCATTATCGAACAGGCAATTATTATCATTGGCGTCGGTTGCAAAAATTGCAGGCTGGCCATCGCGTGTGCGGGTATAATTGCCGCGCAGGCCCACGCGCACCGCGCCGCCATTATCATATTTGATCATGGCAAAGCCCGAGTTCGTTTCCTGAACACCAATCGGCGTGCCGTCGAACTGGTTGGTGAACAGGCCCTCGTTCTTGAAATAGCGCCCGCCCAGAATGATCCCCAGGCCCGGTGCAATCGGGCCGGAGATATTGCCGGTAATATCATAGGTCGTGCCTTCGGCGACATCGGCCTGCAACCGCCCGCGCCAGCGATCGGTCGGCGCTTTGGAGATGATGTTGATCGCGCCCGAATAGGTGTTGCGGCCATAGAGCGCGCTCTGCGGGCCTTTGACGACTTCGATGCGGTCGATGATGTCGATGTCGTAATCCGCGATCGAGCCGTTGAAGTAGATGCCATCGATGAAGAAGGCGACGCCGGAATCGCCGAGGATATTGGCCTGGCCGCGGATCACCGGGCGGTTGGCATCGCGCCCGAAGCTGTCGTCGAACACAAGCCCGGCGGTCGCCCGGGTGAGATCGGTGATGCTGTTGAAGCCAAGCCGGTCAATCGCAGCGGCAGTCACCACTGCCACGGCAAGCGGGGCATCCTGCAAGCGTTCTTCGGTCTTGCGCGCGGTGACGACAATCTCGGTGGGCGAAATCGCCGCACTATCCGAAGCGCGCGTCACGCTGGCCTCATCCTTCGCCGCGTCCTGCGCCATCACCGCGCCCGGTGTCAGCGCGCTCGCTGCCAGAAGAACGCTCCGCATCATCATCTTCATGCTATACCCCCTCTTCGCGTAACAAACCGCGCTCCCGGCGCGCTCCCTGAGTAGCATAATTCGCTGGCTCGCAAAAATTTGTCCAGACAAATCTTGTCGCGAGTTTGAAACTATTCCCAGCCGGTGTGGCCTTGCAGCAACGCTAGTGCCTTTTCCGTTCGAGCCGGCGCGAAGGGAAAAGCAACGCTCAGGCGCCGCGCAGGCTTGTCGCATGTCCCGTCCTGTTTGATCGCAAAATGCCTATAAGGGCTTCACATTGCCGAGGAACGCGGTGACGAGCAGCAGCAGATAGACCGCCCACACCCACACCCGCGTACGGTCCATGGTGCGTCGCAGGGGGATTTCGGTGGCATCGCTGGAGCCTTCATTGAGCACGGCAGCAAGCTGCGCGCCGACCGGCTTGAAAGTCACATCGATCATGATCGCCGCGACAAAGATCAGCCCGAACATCAGCGCTTTTGCGGCGAGCCATGTGGGCGCAAGCGGGGTGCCCAGCATCAGGCTGTGCGCGCCAAGGCCCAGATAAAAGGCGCCGATCAGCCAGCGCAGCCACCCTTCGATCCGGCGATTGCGGGCAGCGCGCGGCGTCATGTCATGGCGATGCGAATCCCACACCAGCCACAGCCAGAACAGGCCGACAGCCCACGCGCCCGCAAGCAGCACCGAGGGCACCGCCCACCAGCCACCCGCCGCCAGCACGCTCAAGGACAGCGGCACCATCAGCGCCCAGGCGCTGCGCGGCACCATGTCCACCTCCACCAACAGCTTGAGCAGCGCAATGCGCTGGTCGAGCGTGTAGCGCTCGCGCTTGCGGAAATGCTGGCCGAGCAGGAACACTCCGACATCCGCGCCCAGCCACAGCACGAACAGCAGCAAGTGGACATAGACCAGCACAGCATAAGCAGTGTCTTGCATTCCCGATTCCCCAACCAAGCGCGGCAGATTGTTGCCCGTAAACCGCAGCGCACGAAAGATTCGCACAACTTGTCTGGACAAATTGCATTTCTCCGCTTGACAAGCAAGCATTTGTCCGGACAACTTTGCGACAACGCAGGGGGAACACCCGCTGTCACGGTAATCGCCGGGCAGAAACCAGAGGTGTTTTTTTTGAAAGAAGGGGCTGTCCACGATGAAACATGCGCATTCTCTCCGCTCGCGCTCTGGCCGGGCGGTATCCTTGTCACCGCGCCGCGCGCTGGCTTGCATGACTTCGGTGCTGGCACTGTGTGCGCTGCCGCAGGCCGTGCTGGCGCAAACCGCCGATGAACCCGCCGCCGAACCTGAGCGCGAGCGCGGCATCAGCGACATCATTGTCACCGCGCAGCGCCGCGCGGAGAGCGTGCAGAACGTGCCGATTGCGATTACCGCCTTCGACGAGACTGAACTGGCACGCCGCGCAGTGCTCAACGCGCTTGATGTCGCGCTGTTCGTGCCCAACATGGTCGGCCTCAACAACACCGGGCTTGGCACTGCCAATGCATATTATATCCGCGGGATCGGCAGCACCGAGACGATCGCGACCTTTGATCCGCCGGTCGGCACCTATGTCGATGACATCTACCTCTCGCGCCAGAACGCCAACAACCTGATGCTGTTCGACGTGAACCGGCTCGAAGTGCTGCGCGGACCGCAAGGTACGCTGTTCGGGCGCAACACCACCGGCGGCGCAGTGAGCGTGCACCTTGCCCAACCCAGGAACGAGCTTACCGGCTATGCCGAAGTCGGCTATGGCAGCTATGATCAATATCTGGCGCGTGCAGGGGTCAATGTGCCGCTCAGCGACAGCTTTGCCGCGAGCGTTTCAGCCTACTGGATGGAAGATCAGGGCTATGCCCAGAACACTGTCACAGGCGAGCGCACCAATCGCAACAACAACTGGGGCGTCCGGCTCGCGCTGCGCGGCGAACTGGCCTCATGGGCGCGCTGGAACGGCTCATACATCCACACCGAAAGCTCCGCGGACAATGTTCTCAATTTCGATTGCAATCCGGCCCAGCCAACCCAGTGTAACGGACGTTTCTCGACCACCGGCCTGACCCGCGGCGGCAATTTCATCAGCCCGGTATTCGGGCCGCTGATGACAGGGCGAAAGGCGGGCTTCGGCAATGGCAATACCGCTCGGATGGACTTTGTCTCCTCCAACCTCGAATTCGATCTCGGGCCGGACTGGTCGGTCAATTTCATCACCGGCTTTGTGAATATCGGCCAGCAATTCGCGATCGATTTTGCCGACGGGCGCGCGCTGCCTTCAGTTGCCAATCCCGTGCCTCCGGTGGTGGGCTTTACCTTTGGCGGCTTCACTATCGCCAATGATGGCAAGCACACCCAGTTCACCCAGGAAATCAAGTTCAACGGCTCGATCGCGAACGGCCTGATCGACGTGGTGGGCGGCGTCTTCTACTTCAATGAGGATAACCGCACCGACTTTGCAGACATTTTCTCGCTCAATCTCGGGCCGGGGCCTTTTGCGCTGCCGGCAGGCTTCCCGCTGCTGCTCGCGGACCGCACGCTCGACAACACGGTCAAGGCGTGGGCGGGCTATCTCCAGGCCGATCTCAACCTCACCGACCAGCTGACCTTCACCGCCGGGATCCGTTACACCGACGAGACCAAGACATTCGATATCCGCGACAATCGTCCGCGCCTGGCGAGCGGCCTGTGCCAGGCAGCCAACCAGTTCGCTCCCTCGCGCTGCATCGACACGGCCAATCTGATCGCGCCCAATGGCCGCGCCATCCCCACCGAGCAGACCGCCCGGCTGTGGACCCCGCGCTTTGCGGTCAATTACCGCCCGAATGATCAGGTGTTGCTGTTCGCCTCGGCAACCAATGGCTTCAAATCGGGTGGCTGGAATGCGCGCGGCACGGCGCCAGGCGAATTGCTGCCATTCGGCCCGGAAAAGGCGTGGAGCTATGAGATCGGCGCCAAGACCGATCTGTTTGATCGCTTGCTGCGCTTCAACGTCACCGGCTTCTGGCTCGATATCTCCGATCTCCAGACGCCTTCGGCCTTTGTCCGGCCCGATGGCAGCCTTGCCTTCCTGACCGGCAATTTTGCCGACTACCGCAACCGCGGCGTGGAAGTCGACTTGACCGCGCAGCCGGTGCGCGGGCTCAATATCTTTGCCGCCATCGGCTATCAGGATGACGAATATCGCGTTGATCGCAATGCGCCGCCGCTTGATGCCTTCGGGTTCCAGTCGGTCGCAGCCCAGCAGGCTGCCTGTCAGGCGCAGCTGCGCGCCGGGCTCATTCCCAATGCGACCGGGGCAAGCGTGGCACCGGCTTGCGGGGTGGGCATCGTGACGCCCAACGGCGAGATCGCCACACCCGTGCGCACGCCTGATTGGACGGTGGCGATCGGCGCAAGCTATGATGCCGAACTCAGCCGCACGCTCACCCTCACACCTTCGCTCAATGGCAGCTGGCGCAGCGAGAGCGAGGTGGGCACCAGCAATGTCACGCTGTTCGATCAGGCGGTGACGGGGCCGACAGGGGTGGTGTTCCCGTCGAACACCCAGGGGCTTGGCAACCCGATCAATCCGCCCACCGGATCGCTCAGCCCGGCGCGCTGGATCATCAATGCGGCGCTCACGCTGGCGAGCACCAGTGGCTGGTCATTGGTCGCCGAATGCCGCAACTGCCTTGATGAGGTAGCGATTGAATCCTCGCTGGCGAATTTCAGCTATCTCAACCCGCCGCGCACTTTCCTGCTGCGGGCGAAATACGCGTTCTGATGCAACCGCGCGCGCATGGGGCAGGCCTCAAGATCATGAGCGGTCGGCCGGCCCCGTGCGATTTCGTGCTGATCCATGGCGCCTGGCATGGCGGCTGGTGCTGGGATGACGTGCGCGCGCGGCTGGAGGCGGCCGGGCAGCGCGTCCACACGCCAACCCTGCCGGGGCTTGCCGAACGTGCTGGCGAACTCACCGGCACGCTTGGCCTTGACGATCACATCGCCAGCGTGATCGCCTTTATCGAGAGCGCTGACCTCAGCGACATCGTGCTGGTCGGCCATTCCTACGGCGGCATGGTAATAACGGGGGTGGCCGATGCGCTGGCGGCGCGGATCGCGCAGCTCGTCTATCTTGATGCCGCAGTCCCGCAGGATGGCGAAAGCATGGTGACCTATGGCGCGCCGCGCCCACCCGAGGTGATTGCTGCAAGCATAGCGGGCCTTAGCGCGCTCGCCCCTGATGGCGTAGCCATGCTCCCGCTTCCTCCCGAAGCGCTGGGGGTGGCCCCCGAACACCCGGCCCATGCGCTGCTGTGCGAGCGGATGACCCCGCACCCACTCAAGACCTGGCTTGATCCGATCCGCCTTGCAACCGGAGCCGCGCAGGCCTTGCCGCGCACCTATCTGCACTGCACCAACCCGGTGCTGGAACACAGCCAGTTCCCGCATATCGCCCGCCTTGCCGCCGAAGACCCGGCGTGGCGCTATGGCGAGATAGCGACCGGGCACGAGGCCATGCTCACCGCGCCCGATGTCGTCGCACACCACCTGCTGGACACGCTGGCGGGGCTGCGGCACGATGGAACGCAGTAACAGGGAAACCCGCAAGCCATGAGACTGCATCCGTGACCTCTCGCCCAGCCTCAACCTCAGCCAGCGGCGATCCGGCGGCCTCGCGCGGCGAGTTCTCCCGCGGCTGGACCGTTCTGCTTGCCGGGCTTCTCGGCGTGATGTGCGGAGCATCGCCTATTCCTTACAATGTGATCGGGTTCACTACCGGGCCCTTGAAGGCGGAATTCGGCTGGTCGCAAACGCAAGCGGTGATCCCGATCACGATTTTCGGGGTGATTGCGGCGCTGCTGGCGCCGCTGTTCGGCTGGATGGCTGATCGCTACGGGGTGCGCCGGGTGGCTTTGTGTTCGCTTGCCGCCTTTGGCCTCGCCTTTGCTGCCATCGGACTCACCCCGCGCGGGGAAGGCGCAGCGGTGCTGCCGATCTATTACGGCTTCTGGGTGGTGGTGGGCCTTGTCGGCATCGGCTCAACCCCCGTCACCTGGAGCCGCGCGATCAATCTGTGGTTCTTCAAGCACCGCGGCCTTGCGCTCGGCATTCTCTTGATGGGCACCAGCCTTGCCGCCATGGTGGTGCCACGTGTGGCAGTGTGGGCGATCGAGGCCTATGGCTGGCGCGCGATGTTCGGGATCGTGGCGCTGTTTCCGGCTGCCGCTCTGGTGGTTGCCTTCCTGCTGTTCCGCGAACCGCGCCCCGAGGAACGCCCGGCCGCCATTGCCAGCGCTTCGGGCCAGCTGACCGGTGTTACGCTGGGGGCAGCGCTCAAGGATTACCGCTTCTGGCTGATCTGGCTCTCGATCGCGCTGATCGCGACCGCGTTCGGCGGAGCCTTCATCAATATGCCCACGATCCTTGGTCTGAGCGGGGTGGACGCGGCAACTGCCGCAAGCGTGATGGGCGTGCTGGGTATCGGCATTTTTGTAGGGCGGCTGTTCACCGGTGCGCTGCTTGACCGGTTCTGGCAGGGCTTTGTCGCCTTCCCCCTGCTGTGCCTGCCCGCCATCACCGCATGGATTCTCCTCGGCGACAATCTGACCTTTCCGATGGCCGCGCTTGCCGGGTTCCTGCTCGGCTTTGCCGCGGGAGCCGAGAGCGATCTCATCGCCTATCTCGCAGGTCGCTATTTCGGGATGGCCCATTACGGCAAGATCTACGGCATGCTTTATATGCCCTTTGGCCTGTTCTCGGCCGCCTCGCCGATTCTTTACGCGCAGGTCTATGATCGCACCGGCACCTACGATCCGATCCTGCAAGTGGCGATTGGGATGTTTGTGGCAGGCGGCGCAGTGCTGCTGCTGCTTGGCAAATATCCCGCCAGCCTGCCCGAACCCGACGCGCCGCTGCCCGGTGGCGATACCATACTGGAGCCTGCCTGATGGCGAGTCTTGCAACCGATAACCCGCTTGCCCCCTTGCGCGCGGTGGTAAGCGAGCCTGCGCTGCTGACCGATGAGCCAAGCCTTGCGCTCTACAGCCATGATGTGTTGGGCCAAGGCGCGCCCCCGCTCGCGGTATTTCGCCCGGCGAGCGTTGATGAACTGGCCGCAGGCGTGGGCGCTGCCACCCGTGCAGGCATCGCGGTTGTTCCGCGCGGCGGTGGGATGAGCTATACGGGCGGCTATCTCTACAGCGGCGGGCCGCATATCCTGATCGATACCGGCGCGCTCACGCAGATCATCGAGGTCAATGAAACGGACCTCACCGCGCTCGTCGAAGTCGGCTGCACCTGGGATACGCTCAACACCGCTCTTGCGGCACGCGGGCTGCGCGCGCTTGCGTGGGGCACGCTTTCCGGCATCCGCGCCACCATTGGCGGGGGAATGAGCCAGAACGGCACCTTCTGGGGCGCGCGCGGCGGCACGGTTGTCGATGGGGCGATCAGTTTCGACGTGGTGCTGGCCGATGGGCGCATCGTTTCAACGGGCTCGGACTTCTTCCGCCCCTATGGCCCTGATTTGACCGGCCTGTTCGCCGCCGATTGCGGCGCCTTCGGGGTCAAGGCGCGGGTGCGCCTGAAGCTGGTGAAGCAGGCGCGCGCCCATGCCTATGGCTCCTTCGCCTTTGCCAGCCACGAGGGGCTGCTCAGCGCCATGAGCGCGATTGCGCGGGGCGAGCTGGCATCCGAAAGCTTTGCCTTCGATCCCTTCCTGCAAAGCCAGCGGATGAAGCGCGATTCGCTCAGCAGCGATGCCAGACAACTCGGCAACATGATGAAGGCCGAGGCCAAGGCAGGCGGCGTGTTGAAAGCCCTGACGGGCGCGGCCAAGGTGGCACTGGCCGGGCGCGGCTTCCTCAAGGACGTGCCCTTCAGCCTCCACTGCATCGCCGATGGGCGTCACCAGCCAGGCGTGGATGCCGACATGGCCGAGATCACCGCCATCGTGCGCGAACATGGGGGGACGGTGGTGGAACATTCGATCCCCAAGATCCTGCGCGCCAATCCCTTCCCCCCGCCCAATTCGATGCTCGGCCCCGGCGGGGAGCGCTGGGTGCCGGTGCATGGCTTCCTCCCCCATTCCAAGCTCATCCCGGCATGGGAGCAATTGCAGGCGCTGTGGGCGGCGCATGGCGAAGACATGGCGCGGCTCAAGGTTGAAACCGGCGCATTGCTGGCCGCGACCGGGCGTTCCTCCTGCCTGATCGAACCGGTGTTCTACTGGCCGGGCGCGCAGAACCCGCTGCACAGCCATGCGATAGAACCCGCCCACCTTGCCCGCCTGCCGCGCCTTGCCAATGATGATGCCGCCAATGCGCTGGTGGATCATCTGAAGCGCGAAGTGATCGGCATCTTCCAGCGGCTCGGCGCAATCCACTTGCAGATCGCGCGCACCTATCCCTTGCGGGCTAGCCACGATCCCGCCGCCTGGGAGATGCTGCGCGCCTTGAAGGCCCATGTCGATCCAAAGGGCCTGATGAACCCGGGCGTGCTCGGGCTGTAGCACGCGCGTGCTGGCCGCAGAGCTTGACCGCCGCCGCGCGCTCGCCGCAGGATTTGTTGCCAGCCTGATGGCCGCCACCCGCGCCGAGGCGATGCTTGCAAAGGATGACAATGTGACCGAACCTGCCCCTTACTCGGCCATAGCGCTGCAAGTGACGGCGCGTTCGCTGGAACGCCTGCCCGATACCGCCGCCGCGCGCGCGGCGATCCTTGCCCATATTGCCGAACTCGAAGGCACCATCCGCACCAGCGCAATCTTTGTGCAGCAATATGCGGGCACGCCGGTGAAGCTGGTGGTGCTGCCCGAATATCTCTTCACCTCCTATCCGGGGCGCATTTCCATCCCCGATTTCGCCGCGCGGGTCGGCTTTGCCACGGATGGGCCGGAATATGCAGCGCTCGGCAAGCTGGCGGATAAGCTCGGCATTTACCTTGCAGGCAATGCCTATGAAAGCGACGAGGCTTTCCCCGGCTTCTATTTCCAGACGAGTTTCATCATCGCGCCTTCGGGCACGGTGGTGCTGCGCTATCGCCGCCTGATCTCGATGTTTGCGCCTTCCCCCCATGATGTGTGGGAGGCCTATCTCGACAAATACGGGCTCGAAGGCGTCTTTCCGGTGGCGCGCACCGCCATCGGCAATCTGGCATGCATTGCGAGCGAGGAAATCCTCTATCCCGAAATCGCCCGTGCCCTTGCGCTGCGCGGAGCCGAAGTGTTCTGCCATTCCTCATCGGAGATCGGATCGCCACTGGCGACCAACAAGGATATCGCCAAGCAGGCCCGGGCCTTTGAAAACCTCGCCTATGTCGTCTCGGCCAATACGGCGGGGATTGCGGGCACGGCGATGCCGCTGGCGAGCGCTGACGGCAACAGCCAGGTGGTGGACTGGAAAGGTCGCGTGATCGCGCAATCGGGCGATGGGGAAACCTTCACCGCCTTTGCCGGGATTGACCTCGCCGGGCTTCGCAAGGCGCGCCGCACCCCGGCCATGACGAACTACCTCGCCCGCCAGCGTCCGCACCTGTTTGCTGCTGCCTATGCCGCTGCGGCCGATCCGTTCCGCGGGCCGGACGGGATGATGGCAGCTGGCAAGGCCCAAGTGCCCGACCGCGACTATTTCACCCGCGCACAGGCCGAAGTCATCGCGCGGCTCGACAAGGCAGGAATTATCTGATGATGCAGCACCGCACCGTCAGCGGGAAAATCCGCTATGTCTCGATGAAGCCGGGCCGCGAAGGCACCACGCGCGGGCGCGAGAGTTTCGCGTTCACGCACCACGCGGATGGCTCGGTCATCATGAGCGCCCATTGCGAGATCGAGGAGCCTGATCCCACAGTGATGCGCGACCTCATCTGCCATATCGGGCCGGACCGGATGCCGCGCAATCTGCTGGTGCACCTCACAGTGGGCGATGAATTTCTGGGCTCGGGCTGGATGCATTATGATCCGGCAACCGGCATGATCGGTTGCGAAAGCCAGAGCCCGGCCTTGGGCCGCCATTCCGAATTGCGCGAGGCCGGGACTTTTGACGCCTTCGGCACGCACCCGGTTGTGGGCGATGGTTTTACCACGCGCCTGCTGGACATTGGGCAAGGCCCGCACCGGCGCCGGCTCCGCTTCTTCCTGCCCTCCCCCGATCATCGCGGCGCCACTGCGCCGCAGATTGCGGAGGTAGAGATGGTGATGGAATATGTCGGCGAGGAGGAGAAGACAGTCGAAGCTGGCACCTTCTTGTGCCGCCACTATCGCTATGTCGATGACAGCCCTGAGGGCATGGGCGGCGAGCGTCACCCTGATTTCGATATGTGGGTGACAGCAGACGAGGACAGCGTCCTCGTCTATGGTTCGATCGACGGCTACATGATGAACCGCTACGAGCTGATCGAGCTGAGCCGCTAAAGCCGAACCAACACCTTGCCCATATGAGCGCCGCTCAAGAGATGGCGATAGGCGGCGGGCGCGTCATCAAACGCAAAGATGCGGTCGATCACCATGGCGATGCCGTGCTCGGCCATGACGCCGAGCGCGCTGGCAATCATGCCGCGATGGCCGGAGGCAATGCCCTTGATCGTGATGTTCTTGCCGATCAATGCGCCCTGATCGAAATCGGCCTTGTCCTGCGGGCTGCCCGACAGCGCGCCGAGCGTGCCGATACGCCCCTCGACAGCGGTGGCGGCCAGAGTCTGGCCGAAAGCGCCAAAGCCGATAGTATCCACCACCACATCCGCGCCGCGCCCGCTGGTTGCCTCCAGCAGCGCGCTGGCCCAATCAGGCCGCTTGCGATAATTGATCGCAAAGTCTGCGCCCATGGCTCGCACCCGCGCGAGCTTGTCCTCGCTCGATGACGTGATCGCCACCTGCGCTCCCAGCGCCTTGGCGAGCGCGAGCGTGTAAAGCGCAACGCCGCCCGTCCCTTGGGTGAGCACCAGATCGCCCGCTTTCACCTGCCCAAACGCCACCATGGCGTGCCACACTGTGCCCGCGACAACAGCGGTGCAGGCGGCGGTTTCATCACTGATCGCGGGCGGCACGCGGATGGCGGCGGCAGCGGGCAGGACAATTTTCTCGGCCAGCCAGCCATCGCAGGTCACGCCCAGGTCGCTGGCGAAGACATGAAAGCCATAACCCCCATCGCCCAGCCAGGTGGTGAAATTGGCCGCAATGACCCGTTCGCCCGGCGCAAATCCGGTCACGCCTTCACCGATCTGTTCAACGACGCCAAACCCGTCGGTGAGCGGGATGCGGCTCTCCGGCAGGCCCTGCCCATAGGCGCCGCGCAGCACCATGAGATCGCGATAATTGAGCCCTGCTGCAATCACCCGCACCACCAATTCGCCGCGCCCGGCGACAGGATCAGGGCGCTCGCCCAGCGCAAGATGGCCAATCGCCTCCTCCGCTGCAATCGGTGCAGCAGGGCGCGCGCCGATCTGCCACGCCTTCATTTTGCCACCTCCACCTGCGGTTCCTGATGGCCCGAGAAATCCGCCAGAAAGCGCCCGGCCTCCACCCGGCCCACCATATCAGCGCGCAAGGGCGCCTCGGCATAGACGGTCACGGTATAATCGCCTGCCGCAGGGTTCTGCCGCAGCGGCAGGATCATCTCCTGATAGACCCGGCTATTCCAGAACGCGCGCGCATTGGCGAGGCAGGGGAAGCGCACGGTGAGGTTGACGTAATCCTTGGGCACGTCGCCCTCGAACACTGCCACGGGCTGCGGCAGCGTGATGTAGTAGCCGCCGAGCCGCTGATAGATTTCGCTTTGGGCAAGCGCCTTGCCATAGGCCAGCATCCGTTCGCGGTCGAGCGTGCGGCCTTCAACCACCATGTAAACCGGCTTGTCGCAAGCCGCGGGCGCGGGCGCGGGCGCGGCCGCTTCGGACGCAGCTTGCAGCAGCAGGGCAAGCATCAGGCTCATGGATTGATCCTTTCCTCATCACAGCAGGTGCGCTTCCACGGACGCCCGCCCTGAAACCATTGCCAAATGCGCGCACGGCTTTGCCTGTCGGGCGCGATGTTGATCATCTCGATGTAATAGGCATCAGGCACATCGGCGCGGTCGAGCTTGAGCATCAGCGTGTCTTCGGCGGTCTGCCAGCCATAGCCGCTGAAACGCTCTGTGCGCCACACCAGGTGATCGCCCACAAGCCGCGCGCCGAATTCGTAATGGGCGCTGCGTCCATCATCCCAGCTAAGCCAATTGTGCTGCACATAGTGCCACGCGCCCGCATCGGGAAATTCGCAGTGGGTCTTGACGCGGTGTGCATCAAGCAGCGCGCCTTCGAGATCATAATGGCGATACCAGCCATCCCACCAGCCTTCGTGGAGCAGCATTGCAGGCATAACAGCAGCAACAGCGGCGCGATTGCTCATGGGGTGGCCCTTTCGGCATAGGCGGCAAGCGGGAGCGGCGTGCCGGTCTGCGCGATCAGCGCCTGTTCGCGCAGGAACCTGAGCATGCCGCTATCCCCGCTGCGGCTGGGGCCGAGGCCCGAGCCTTTGCGCGACATATTGGGCGCATCGCTGACAATGCTGGTAAGCGCGCCATCCTGCAGCGAGACCGCGCCTGCCTCCAGCAGCGGCGCGATGGCGGCGGCTTCCTCAAGACTGCCGGCCAGCACCGCGGCGGCAAGCCCATAGTCGCTGGCATTGGCAAGGGTGACGGCCTCGGCGATATCGTCATAGATGGTGACGGGAATGACGGGGCCGAATGTCTCTTCGCGCATGACCGCCATGTCGGGCGTGACATCGGCAAGGACCGTGGGCGCAAGATAATGCCCGCCGCCAAGCCGCTCCACCGTGCCGCCCGCCAGCAGCCGCGCGCCCTTGGCGAGCGCATCGTCGATCTGGGCCTGCACCTTGGCGGCCTGGGGCGGGAAGATGAAGGGGCCAAGCTCGCCGCCTGCGCCTTGCGGAAAGGCCGGGCGCACGGCTTTTGCGGCTTGCGCCAGCGCAGCCAGAAAGGGTTCGGCAATCGCGCGGGCGACATAAACCCGCTCGATCGACTGGCACGCCTGTCCGGTGGCGACCACGCTGGCGCGCAGGGCGATCGTGGCGGCCCATGCCGGATCGGCGCTGGCGGTGATGATCATCGGATCCTTGCCGCCCAGTTCCAGATTGGCCGGGATCAGGCGGCGCGCCGCTGCCTCGGCCACCTTGCGGCCCGTAGCGGTCGAGCCGGTAAAGCACACATAGTCGACTTCCCCGATCAGCGCTGCGCCAACCTCCGGACCGCCAAGGATATAGGCGAGCGGCAGGTCAGGGATAGTGGCGGCAATGCGTGCCATGGGCGCGGCAAAGCGCGGGGTCACTTCCGAAGGCTTCACCAGCGCGGCAGCGCCCGCCATGAGCGCAGGCACAGCATCGACGTGGGAGAGGATCACCGGGAAGTTCCACGGCGCAATGGCACCAAACAACGGGAAGGCGCTGTAGCGGGTGCGGATTTCAATGCCGGGCATGGCTGAGGCGCGCGGGGCCTGATCGAGCGCGGCGAAGAGTTCCGGGCCACGCTGCGCCCAGCGGCGGATATTGCCGATGCAGCTTTGCACTTCGATGGCAGCGATGGTCTCGCGCCCTGTATCAACGGCAAGCGCGGCAGTAATCTCGTCCGCTGCTGCGTCAAGCGCTGCGGCCCATTGCAGCAGCACTCCGGCGCGCCCCTCGGGCCCGCGCGCTTCCCATGCGGCTTGCATCGCGCGAAGGCGTGCAGCCTCTGCGGCGATCTCGCCAAGCGGCGTTGGCGTGAAGCGATAGTCCACCTCACCGGTGCGCGGGTTGACGGCGGCGATCTCAGCCATGCCGGACTTCCTGCGCCTGCCATTCGCTGACGATTTCAGCGCCGGTCGCAAACCAGCTTTCGGGCCGCGCGGTGATGGCCTTGAGCCAGCCTTCCAGCGCATTGATCCGGTAGGGCAGGCCCATGATGTAAGGCGTCAGATGGACCGGCAGCATCCGCCCTGCCCCGCCTTGCGCCGCTGCCTCGCCCGCCAGCCAGTCAAAGGCATCGGTCAGCGATTCCGCCCAGCTCTCTGCCGATTTCTGCTGTGTGGCGATGATCTGGCGGTCAGACAGCTCATGATTGAGCGGCAGATTGATAAGACCATTCCTGAAACGATAGGGCAACTCGTCATTCACCCAGTCGCAGGTGTAAGTGAGGCCGTGCTCAGCCAGCAAACCGGCGGTGTGCCAGCTTTCCTGGCGCGCGATGGAAAGCCAGCCGGTGGGACGCACGCCCGATGCGGCCTGAATGCGCGCCATGGCCTCGCCGATCAGCGCGCTTTCCGCCTCGCGGCTGAGCGAGCTGTCGATGGTGCCGTTCATATCGGTCGAATGAGCGATAATCTCGTGCCCGCCTGCGATCACGGCATTCACCAGTTCAGGATAGCGCTCGGCAATGGCGGCATTGGTGGCAAAGCTTGCCTTGACCCCGGCCTGCGCGAATGCCTCAAGAAAGCGCCATGCGCCAACCCGGTTGCCGTAATCACGCGCGGTGTAGTGGCGGTAATCGGGATAGGCGGTCTGCATGTGGCCCGGCGCGGTAAATGGCCCGCCGGGGATGATCGGGAACCATTCGAGGCTCACGCAGAGCCACACGGCAACGCGCTTGCCGCCGGGCCAGTGGACCGGCGGGCGATCATGCAGGCATGACCAGTCATAGAACGCATGATCATAGCCCCGGCGGCGGTGGGGATATTCCAGATAGGCGGGATCAAGTGCCATCAATTCTGCCCTCCCCCGGTCTCGCCGCGCCAGTGATCGACAATCTCGCCGGCCCGCGCAATCCACGCCCGGCCATCTTCGGCAATATGGCGCAGCGCCTGCGCAAACGGGCCGATCCGGTGCGGCTGGCCGATCAGATAGGCGTGCAAGGGAATGCACATGACTGTGCCCGAAGCCTCGCCTTCGGCCGCCAGCCGTTCATACTGACGGATCAGCGCATCGGCATATTCGCGCCCGCTCATGTTGTAGACGAAGAAGCCATAGTGATCGTTGACTTCAAGGCTGTAGGGGATCGAGGCGAGCCGCCCCTTACGCACCTTCACTTCCTGCACCTGATCATCGTGATAGAGATCGCAAGTGTAGGTGAAATCATATTGGCTCAGCAGATCAAGCGTGCGCGGCGTGTGCGTGAGCGCGGGCGCAAGCCAGCCGCGAATGCGCTGCCCGGTTGCCTCGCGCACGGTGTGGATGGAATCCTCGATGATCGCGCGTTCCTGTTCCTCGCTCATCTCATAGGCATAGCGCGTGTTGTAGATGCCGTGACTGAAGAACTCCCAGCCGCGCGCATTCGCGTCCGCAACCACTTCGGGATGATGCTGGCACAGCGCGACCGAGAGGCTGACCGAGCCGGGAAAGCCATGCTTGCTCATCACCTCGGCCATGCGCCAGTGGCTCACGCGATTGGAATGATCGCGGTGCGCGTAGCCGACCACGCTGGGATGACGCGTCGGCCAGGCCTTGCGGCTGGGGTGCGCGGGCGGATCGATCTCGTAATATTCGAGATTGGGCGCAACCCATACCGCCACGCTCTTGCCGCCCGGCCAGGTGATTTTGGGCCGGCTGCGATAGGGGTTATAATCGTAAAGACCGGGGTCGGGGGCGCCCTCCTGCATGGTCAGCGCGCCTCCAGCCAGTCGATCACTGCCTGCACCGGCTCGACATCGGCATATTTCAATTGCAAGTCGGTGAGATTGGCGAAGTGGTAGGACTCATGCTTGTCGGCACAGGTCTCGATCGGGACGATAGTGCGATAGCCGTGGCTGAGCGCGTCGACCGCCGTTGCGCGCACGCAGCCGGAGGTCGAGCCGCCGGTCACCACCACCGTATCGACGCGGTGGAAGGTAAGGTAACTCGCCAGCGGGGTTTCAAAGAAGGCGCTTGGCATCCGCTTGGTGTATTCGAGGTCGTCCGGGCCGATCTCGCAGCGCGGGTCAAAGGCGTGGCGTTCGCTGCCATATTTGATGTTCTGAAGTGAATCCTCGGTGTCGGTGCGGGTGCCCCAGACGCCTGCATCACCAGCATCGGCCTTGTAAGCGACCCGGCTCCAGATCACCGGCATGCCCTTTTCACGCGCGAGACGGCTGATGGTGTTGATATATTCGATCTGGCGCGGATCGGTTTCGTAAGCCGTCCTGAACAGATCGGTGCGGGTATAGGCCTGTTGCAGATCGACATTCACGATTGCCAGCTTCTCGCCAAAACCGAACTTGCGGCGGGCCGGATTGGCCATCACCTCTTCAAACAGCTGGCGCGCAGTCTTGCCGTCCGCGATCATTTTCGTGCCGAGCATGGCGGAGCCTGTCCCCTCATCCGATTCCACTTTGACAGCCAGTCATAATCGCGGTTATGGGGTTGTCGAGTGAAATTTGTCCGGACAACTTTGGAGCCTCTCGGTTGATGCAGATCACGCGGCATATGCTGACCATTCCGGGCACGGGGCGCAAGGTGCATTACCGCCGCTGCGGCGAAGGCCCGCCGCTGCTCATGGTGCATCAGAGCCCGCGTTCAAGCGCCGAATATGAAGGCCTGATGCGCGAATGGGGGCAGCACTTCACCTGCATCGCGCCCGATACGCCGGGCTTCGGGCAGTCTGATGCGCTTCCCGGCGAGCCGGACATCAACGCCTTTGCCGACGCGCTGATCGAGACCATGGACGCCCTCGGGCTTGGGGTTTGCCCGGCCTATGGCTTCCATTCGGGCGGGATCATTCTGGTCACCGCCCTGAAGCGCGCAAGCCACCGCTTCACCTGCCTCGCGATCGGCGGCTATGCGATCTGGACACCAGGGGAAATGCGGATTTTCGGGGCGCAATATCTCCCCGAATTTCACCCCTCGTCCTATGGCGAGCATCTCACCTGGCTGTGGAACCGGATGCTGGAGCAAAGCTGGTTCTTCCCGTGGTTCGACACCCGCGATGAAGCCCGGCTCAGCGTCGCCCATGCCGATCTGGCACGCGTGCAGCAGGCGGTGATGGAGATGCTGGATGCAGGCAATGCCTACCGGGCAGGCTATGGCGCCGTGCTGCGCGCGCCCCGCGACATTCCCCCTCCCGATGCTGTCACACCGCCGGTGCTGATAAGCGCCTATGCGGGCGATCCGCTCCAAGCCCATATTGACCGCCTTGGTGCAATGCCTGCGGGCTGGCAGGCGCTGAAAGTGGCCACCCCTGCCGATCATCAGGCAGCGAGCCTGGCTTTCCTCAAGGAGCATGGCGGCCAGATCGCATCGCCCCCGCTTGCTGAAGACCCCTGCGAGGGTTGGGTCGAGGCGCAGGGCACTTGGGTCCATTGGCGCGGCCTGCGCGGCGCGGCGCGGCTGGTGCTGCACGCCCCCGCTGGCGAGATGGCTGAGCCCGGCGCGGATGACATCGCGATTGATGTGCCCGGACATGGCCTGTCGGGCGCGGCTGACGATATCCTCGCCGTGATCGAATCTGCACGCACGGCGCTTGGCGCAGGCGACATCGTCTGGCCCGCGCTGCCTGAAGGCGATCCCGCCCTGCTCTATCCCGATCTCGCGCCGGATCGCTTTGGCGGGCATCTGCTGAAAGCCTGGAGCGCCGCGCGCGCCGAGGCGATCTTCGCGCCGTGGTATGAAGCAAGCCCCGCCGCCGCAATTCCGCTCACGCCAGACGCGCTCGATCCCGAAGCCATCGCTAGCCGCGCCCGCGCCCGGCTGCGCGCAGGCGCGGCGGCGCGCCAATGGCATGATAGTCTGCAACGCCGCACAGGAGGCACCGCCCGATGAGTGATTTCAAGACCGCCATGCCGCTGCTCGCCCGCCACGAAGGCGTCTGGGATGGCACCTATTCCTATTTCAACGCGGCCAACGAAAAGATCGATGAGCATGCAAGCCGCTTGCTGTGCCGTATCACCGATGATCCGCAGGTGCCCTATCACCAGACCAATTTCTACACTTGGCCGGACGGCCGCACCGAGGTGCGCGATTTTCCCGCGACCTATCGCGACGGGCGCATCTGGTGGGATAATGAGCTCATCCAGGGCTGGGCCGCCGAAGTGCCGCTCGATGAATACAACCGCACCATGATGCTCTATTGGCAGCGCACGGGTGATCCTTCGCTCTATCTCTACGAGCAGATCCAGATTTCCGATTGCGGCCAGCACCGCTGCCGCACCTGGCACTGGATCAGGAACGGCCAGCTTGAAACCCGCACTGCCATTCAAGAGCGTTTCGTCACGCGCGACTGGCGCGCCGTCGAAGCCGAAATGCAGGCCAGGGCCTGACGCGCAAAGCTGATGGCCTGCACCCTGTTTGCCAAGATCTGGGACGCGCACCGGGTGGCCTCGCTACCCGGCGGGGCAGATCTGATCGCGATTGACCGGGTGTTCCTGCATGAGCGCACCGGGGCAGCGGCTCTGGCGCGCATGGCCGATATGGGCCGCACCTTGCGCGATCCGGCGCGGGTCTTTGCGGTGATGGATCACATCGTCGATACCCGCCCGGGCCGCGGCGATGGCACGCTTATGAAAGGCGGCGAAGGCTTCATCACCCAGACCCGCGCGGCTTGCCAAGCGGCGGGCATCACCCTGTTCGATGTGAATGACGCAAGGCAAGGCATTGTCCATGTGATCTCGCCCGAACAGGGGATCGTGCTGCCCGGCGTGACGCTGGTGGCGCCGGACAGTCACACCTGCACCCAAGGCGCCTTCGGCGCGCTCGCGTGGGGGATTGGCTCCTCAGAGGCCGAACACGCCATGGTCACCGGCACGCTTCGGATGGAGCGGCCCCGCACCATGCGCGTGACCTTTACCGGCAAGCGCGCATCGGGCGTGACGCCCAAGGACATGATCCTTGCGTTGATCGCGGCCCACGGCGCGGGTGGCGGCGCGGGCCATGTGGTGGAGTTTGCAGGCGAGGCCGTCCGCAGCCTCGATATGGAAGCGCGCATGACGCTGTGCAACATGGCGACCGAATTCAGCGCCATGACTGGCATCATCGCACCGGACGCGACGACCTTCGCCTATCTTGCGGGTCGGCCTTACGCGCCGGCGGACTTCGGCGAGCCCTATTGGCAGGGCTTGACCAGCGACGACGGCGCTGCCTTCGATGCCGAAATATCGCTTGATGCCAGCGCCGTCGCTCCGATGGTCAGCTGGGGGACCAGCCCGGAACACGCCATCCCCGTTACGGGTCAGGTGCCGCAAGGCCCGGCCCGCGCGCATGACTATATCGGCCTTGCGCCGGGCGCGCCGATCGCCGGAACGCCGGTGGACGCGGCCTTCATCGGCAGCTGCACCAATGCGCGCCTTTCCGATCTGCGCCGGGCAGCCAGCATTCTCAAAGGCCGCCGCATCGCACCCGGCATCAAAAAGGCGCTGGTTGTCCCCGGATCAATGGCGGTGCGCCGCCAGGCCGAGGCCGAAGGGCTCGACGAGGTGTTCAAGGCCGCCGGGTTCGAATGGCGCATGAGCGGGTGCTCGCTGTGCTTCTATGCCGGCGGAGAGAGCTTTCCCGCAGGCGCGCGTGTCATCTCCAGCACCAACCGCAATTTCGAAGGGCGGCAAGGCCCCGGCATCCGCACCCACATCGCCTCTCCCGAAACTGTTGCGGCAAGCGCCATTGCAGGCGCGATTGCCGATCCGCGGGACTATGCGGCATGAGCGCCTTTCCCCAGCCTCTCACCGGGATCGCGGCGCCCTTGCTCTGCGACAATATCGACACCGACACGATCATCCCGAGCCGCGAGATGAAAAGCACCGGGCGCACCGGCCTTGCGGACGGGATGTTTGCGCCCTGGCGCTATACCGATGCCGACACCCGCACCGAAAACCCCGCTTTCGCGCTCAACCAGCCGGACTATCGCGGCGCGGCAATCCTTGCGAGCGGGAGCAATTTCGGTTGCGGCTCCAGCCGCGAACACGCCGTGTGGGCGCTCGCGGAATATGGCGTGCGGGCGATAATCGCTGAGAGCTTCGCGCCAATTTTCCGCAGCAATTGCATCCGCAATTTTCTGCTGCCGATCACGCTCGATCGCGCGGCAGTTGAAGCCATTGCAGGCCGCGAGGTGACGATTGATCTGGCCGCGCTCACCCTCACCTGCGGCGAGCACACCCATCGCTTCACGCTTGAGGCAGAAGCCCATGACATGCTCACCCACGGGCTCGATGCGATTGATCTGACCTTGCAGCAGGCCGCCGCGATTGATGCATGGACCAACGCCGATCGCGCGGCTCGCCCGTGGGTGTATGATCTACCGCGCCCCGCACCAACCCCAGCCCAGGAACCCGCCAGACCATGAGCGACATCCTCGTTTCCGAAGTCGGCCCGCGCGACGGGCTGCAATCGATCAAGGCCATCATGCCGCTGGAAGCCAAGAAACGCTGGATCGCGGCCGAAGCCGCCGCCGGCGTGCGCGAGATCGAAGTCGGCAGCTTCGTGCCGCCGAGCCTGCTGCCGCAAATGGCCGATACGGCCGAGCTCGTTGCCTTTGCGCGCACCATCGCAGGGCTGAACGTCGTCGCGCTGGTGCCCAATGCCAAAGGCGCCGCGCGCGCTGTCGAGGCAGGCGTTCACGCGATGAGCATTCCTTTTTCCATGAGCGAGACCCACTCGATCAAGAATGTGCGCAAGGATCACCCCGCCATGCTCGCTGAAATCGCGGCAGCCGCCGGGATCGCGCGGGCTGCGGGGGTGCATTTCGCGGTCGGGCTGTCCACTGCCTTCGGCTGCACCATGGAAGGCGCGGTGAGCGCGGACCAGGTGGTGCGCCTTGCCGAGGCAGCGGTCAAGGCGGGTGCTGAGGAGCTCTCGCTGTCCGACACCACCGGCTATGCCGATCCGGCGCAGGTGCGCAGGCTGGTGAAGCGGGTGCGTGCAGCTGTCGGCGCGGACAAGCTCACCACGCTCCACCTCCACAACACGCGCGGGCTTGGCCTTGCCAATGTGGTGGCAGGGCTTGAGGAAGGGATCACCACGTTCGATGCCTCGCTGGGCGGGCTCGGCGGCTGCCCCTTTGCGCCGGGCGCCAGCGGCAATCTCGTCACCGAGGACCTCGTCCTGATGCTCAATGCGATGGGACTGAAGACCGGGATTGATCTGGAGAAATTGCTCGAAGTGCGAAAGATAGTCAAAGAAGCGCTGCCGGATGAACCGCTTTATGGCTTCACGCCGGATGCCGGCCCCATGCTGGACTATCAGCAAAGGCTTGCGGCATGAGCGCGCCCGAACCGCTAAAAGGCATCCGCGTCGTCGAGTTTACCCACATGGTGATGGGGCCGACTGTCGGGCATATTCTCGCCGGGCTTGGCGCCGAAGTGGTGCGGGTGGAGCCGCTTGGCGGCGATCAGACGCGGCGCCTGATCGGCTCGGGCGCAGGCTATTTCCCGATGTATAACCGCGGCAAGCAATCGATCTGCCTCGATCTCAAAAGCGCAGACGGGCTGGCTGTAGCAAAAGACCTCATCGCGCGCGCCGATGTGCTGGTGGAGAATTTCCGCCCCGGCGCGCTTGACCGACTGGGGCTTTCCTATGACGCTTGCTCCAAAGCCAACCCGCGGCTTATCTATTGCAGCGAAAAGGGATTCCTGCCCGGCCCTTATGAAAACCGCACGGCTTTGGACGAAGTCGCGCAGATGATGGGCGGGCTTGCCTACATGACAGGGCCTCCGGGACGCCCCTTGCGGGCGGGCGCCAGCGTGATCGATGTGACAGGCGGCATGTTCGGCGTGATCGGCGTGCTCGCTGCGCTTGAGGAACGCCACCGGACAGGGCGCGGGCAAAAAGTCACCGCCAGCCTTTTCGAGACCACTATCTACCTCGTCGGGCAGCACATGGCGCAATATGCCGTCACCGGCAGCCCCGCGGCGCCCATGCCCGCGCGGGTCTCGGCCTGGGCAATCTATGATGTGTTCGAGACGCGCGATGATCCGGTGTTCATCGGGGTGGTGACGGATGCCTTGTGGGAGAAGTTCTGCAAGCTTTTCGCCCTCGATGACCTGTGGGCGGATGAAACCTTGCGCGTCAACAATGCCCGGGTGAAGGCGCGCGAGCGCATCCTGCCGGTGATCCGCGCGATGATAGGCCAGATGACGCGGGCAGAAGTGATCGCCAAGCTTGACGGCACCGGCCTGCCGTTTGCGCCCATCGGCAAGCCAGAAGACATGTTCGATGATCCCCACTTGCAGCATGGAGGTCTTGAGGATGTGACGCTGGATAATGGCACCCAGGTGCGCCTGCCGACGATCCCGCTGGAGATGGACGGCAAGCGCATCGGCGCGCCCCAAACCCTGCCCAAGCCGGGGCGCGATGCCCGCGCCGTGTTGGCGGGACTGGGCTATGATAACAAGCGGATCAATGAACTCATCGCCGCAGGATCAGTGGAGGAAAGCGCATGAAGAATGTTTTGTGGGGCGCGGTGCTGGCCGCCGCTGTGGCAGGCGGCGCCCACGCATCGGACGAAGCGCAGCCTGCTGCTGCCGCGCCCAAGGCAGCGGGCGTGGAAAGGCCCGCCGAGCGCCTGCCCACCGATGTGCGGCGTGCCACCATCATCGTGCGCGACATGGAAAAATCGCTTGCGCTTTATCGTGATGTGATCGGCCTTCAGGTCAATTATGACACCATGGTTGAGACATCAGGCGTGGCGCTGCCGGCAGGCGAGCCGGGTGCGACGGCGCGCTTGGTGCTGCTCAATGCCAATGATCCCTGGGTCGGCTGGCTCGGGCTGATGGAGTGGGTGAGCCCGCGCATTCCGGCAGGCGAATATCGCACCCGCATGGGTCCGGGCGATGTGGTGCTCATCCTCAACACCGATGATGCGGCGAAACGCTGCGAGATGGTGAAGGGGCTGGAAGGCATCACCTTCACCGCCGAAGCGCGCTTGCAGGTCTATCCCGGAAGGAATGGCGGACCTGACATCCGGGTGATGGGGTGCAATTTCTTTGATCCCGACGGGATCCTGATCGAGCTTAATCAGATTTTGAACGATTAGTGCGTTTTCCGTTCTAGCTGGCGCAAACGGAAAGGCACCGCTCAGGCGCCGCGCGGGCTTGTCGCATTTTCCGATCCCATTGATCGGAAAAATGCTCCAGGTTTCAGACTACCCGTCCTGCCGCGGGCATCAGCCATCACCCACAACCGCGATATCCGGCCCGTCGATCAGCAGCACCTGCACTTCGGCGAGGCCCTCGCGCAGTTTCTTCGCCTCGGCATATTCCGGGCTGTTCCAGAAAGCGCGGGCAGCGGCGCGATCGGGCCATTTGGAGATCACCATCGAGGCACCCTCCCCGAAGCTGCCCTCGAGGCATTCGGCACCCGGGCCGCGCAGCAGATATTCGCCGCCGAATTGCGGGATCAGCGCAGCCGCGGCCGCGCCATAGCCTGCGATGAACTGCTCGCGGTCATGCACTTTGGCGGTCACGATCATGTAGGCCGGCATGGGCTGCTCCCCGTCAGAAAGGTTTGACCGCGCCGAGGAAACACACCGACGCAATCGTAACCCAGTAGATATAGGCCGCGATCCGCGCCTGCCCGATCTCGCGGGCGAGCGCTGCTTCCTGCGCGGCATCCGGCCCTGCCGCCAGCACCCGGAACCGCGCCGTCCAGCGCCGCATCACCACCCGCAGGAACAGCCCGATCACGAGCGCAAAGGCATAAAGCGCCATCTTGGAGGGATACCAGTAATTGGCCTCGCCGCTCACAATCGGGCCTTGCCCTGCAAAGGACATGCCCGCCGCTGCCGCCAGCGCGGCAATCAGCGGATAGCGCAAAAACTCCTCCGCCTTGGTCACCGCGATCCCCAAATCGGTTTCGCGTTTGATGAAGGCTGTCCACGTCATCGCCAGCCAGAGGGCAAAGAACGCCCACATCCACCACACGCCCGCCCCTTCGAGAACCGGCACAAAGCCATAGAGCTTGCCCATGTGCAGCCCCAGCGGAAGCAGCAGCACGATGCCGGTGCGCGCGAGGATATCAATGCGATAGGCGGTTTCCATGTGCCGCTTGCGCTCATCCAATGCGAGCGCGGGGTTGGTGACGTGATAGCTGGTCTGGAAGACGCCCCATTCGCCGCCCAGCCAGTAGACCATCGCAAGGATATGCACCCAGCGCAGGATGCTGAGTTCATGAAGTTCCAGAAATTCCATATGTTCCCCCCTTGGCCGCGCAGATCCCTATTGACGGGCCCCTATTCGCGGGACAGTCGCTCGACCACGTCCATGATCGGCGGATCATGGGCTTCCATCGCCTCGACCTCCTGCTGGAAGCCGCGCATGATCCGCGCGATATAGGCCTGCGTGGCAAGGCCGCGTTCCTCGCCCGCCGCGCGATCGGGCACATAAGTCTCGATGTCCTCGCGGCTCAGGCTGCCCCTGGCTTCAAGCAGTCGCTCAAGCGTATCCTGCCGCTCACGCAGGGCGGAGACTTCGGCGGCCAGCGCAAAGACAGTCGAATAGAGCCGGTCAAGCGCCGGGTTCTCGAAGAAATCAGGCCGCTTGCCCTTGGCACGCCTGCCCGAGAGCGCGACCCAATCGAGCGGTTTCTCGGCCCCGCTCATGCTGCGGCCTGCCGTTCATCGGCGAGCGGCTTCCACGCGCCATAGGCATTCCAGATCGCCGCACGGCCATAATCTTCGGCGTCCGCATCAGGCGAAGGCGGGAAGATTTCGGGATCGACCACCGCGCGCACGCCAGCGACAAACTGGCTCTCATGCGGGAAGCCTGCCTCGGCCATCACCTGCTTCAAGTCCTGTCCGTGCATCGCCGACCAGAACGGCTCGTTGTTGTTGAAGGCGTCCCAGTCGCGCATGAATTGTTCGAACAGCGGCATGTCGTCCGAATATTGCGGCTGTTCGATATGCAGGATCAGCCCGCCGGGGCTAAGCACCCGGTTCGCCTCGGCCAGAATGCGCGGCATCGCCTTGGCCGAAAGTTCGTGCAGGAACATCGTCGTCTGCACCCAGTCGAAATACCCGTCGTCCCAGCGCGACAGGTCTTCGCCCGAGGCCTGCACGAAGCGGATGTTCTTCACGCCCATCGCCGCTGCCCGCGCCGCGCCATAGCGAAGCGACGCCGCCGCCGTGTCGATCGCGATGACTTCGGCATCGGGGAAAGCCTGCGCGATCGGCACCGCATTATGGCCAATGGTGCAGCCGATATCGAGAATGCGCTTCGGGTTCCAGTCAGGCCGCTCGGCCTTGACCCAGCCGACCACCGCTTGGCCTCCGCCATCATTCAAGCCGCCGAGCGCGCCGCCGGTGGTGGCAAACAGCCCGACATCATAATTGGCGCCGACAGTCACATCCCCGGGACGTTCCTCGCCGTGATAGCCGCCCGGCTGGCAATGGATATCCACTGCGGTCTGGTAATGCGGCTGCTCAATCGTGGGATCAAGCTCAAGCTGCCCCGAATGTTCATTGAACTGACGGGCCATTGCATCAAGCTCGTCAAGCTGGCGCAGCACCACCTGACGGCCGAAATGCTGGCGCATCTCCATCGAATTGCGCTTCAGGGCCGACCACATGCGGTGCCATTCATCACGGTTCATCGCATCGCGGATTTCATAGCGATGTTCGGGGTCGCGGCCATGCTCGGCGCGGAAGGCGGGCAGCACCCGCTTTTCATAGGCGAGCCGGTTGCCCGCCCCGATATTGCCGGAAAGATAGCGGTTGAAGTGGGTGAGGAAATTGAACCGCGCCGCCTCGTCATGGGCGACGCGCGGCATCATCGGATGGCGGCTCATCGCGGTATAGGGTGGGGGCAGGTCTTTGGCCATGTGCAGCACCTTTCGGCTTAGCCGGAGAAGTTGTCCGGACAAATTCACAACGCGGGGCAGGTTTGTCAAGCTATCGCCCGCGCGTCTTTGATCTGGATCATACACCACGCGCGGCTCGGCCCACAATCAGCGGGCCCAGCCCTCGCCCGCCTTGCCCTGCTGGAGCGCGCGGATTTCGGCGATATCCTTGGGCGGGTTCAGCCACATCGGCTTTTCGCGCGCGGCCCATTCGCGCAGTTTTTCCGGCAATTTTTCATTGCTGTCCACCCGCCACGAGAGGAGATGGTAGATCGCCTGTCCCTTGCCCGCGAAAGGCGGCAGTGCGCCATAGCGCTGCCAGGCCATCTGGTGCGGTTCATCCGTGGTGCCGGGGCGGTGGATGAAGAAATCATAATTCTCCCACGCCTCGTAGCGCGCGCCGTTGGGAAGGGGGAAATCAAGGAACACGGGCGCGGTGATCGCCAGCGTATCCTTGCCCATCCAGCGCCATGTCATGCCGGTCTTGGCTTCGATCTTCTGGACGCCTGCGCCCACGCCCTGTTCAACGTCGCCGAAGATGCGGCCGTTTTCATAGCGGTAGGTAATCATCTGATAGGGGTAAGCAATCGGCTCGACCTTCTGGCCGTTATATTCGGTGAGGATCTCGCCGGTTTCCGCATCGGTATAGGCATAGGTCTTGCGGGTGAGGTGTACCACCGGATCGTCCGGCTTTTCGGGCCAGAACACGCGGCTGGAATCAAACCCGATCATGCCGAACAGCTTCTTGCCGCTGGGATATTCATAGATCCCCCCTTCCGAGACCCAGTGGACCGGCTCGCCCGTGCCGGCGCGGGCATCGATCCACATGCGGAATTCTTCGGCCGCAGCCGCGCGGGCGGCATTGGTCTGCGACGCGGGGGCTGGCCCACCGGGAGCATCTGCGCTGCCGGAGTGTGCAGGCACAGCGCCCGTCATCATAAGGGCCGCTCCGGCCAGCATCAGGAAACGGCGCAGGGTCGGGGTGTTGGGCAGCATGATGGCTCCTTTGGGTGATTCCGGCTTACAATTTGTCCGGACAAATTATACTTGGCAAGCCCCTACCGGTCCATTCAATAAGCCTTTGCTCCCAATCCGCCTCACGCGCGCCGCGATGACCGCCTTTTGCTCAAGGCAGTCGAAATCAAGGGCCGGGAAATCCGCATCAATGGCGCCAAGGCCCGGCTGGCCCGAAGCGCATCGACAGATGCGGGCGAAACCACACCAGCAGTTCCGTCTTCTGTTCGGCACTGGCGCCCTGCGGATGACAAAGATGGGCATTCAAATTGTCAGGAAATTTCGCTTGTTAGCTGCCAATTTGGGCTTTCGACCGGCCACGTAAGCCAGTAGATCAAGCTTGCGACGGTGCAGGTTGCGACCACAAAGGGTTGGGCGCACCGCACACAGCGCGCAAACCGGCGCTCAGCAATGAGCTGACGATCGGGGCGCCGCCCGGTGGCCAGATGGCAACTGACAATGGTGGATGTGCGAGCCAGCGCCAGCCATGATCGCACCCAATCCCGTTCGCGAGCGCAAGCCGCACCGCGGCCATCAGCGGGAAAGCTCGGCGGCCTTGACGTGCGTCATTTTCTGTCGGCAAATGGGCCAGCCCGCCTGCAACGCTCGGGACGCTGGGGCGGGCTGGCCGCGTTGCGGGCCGGGGTGGTCCCGCAACGCTTAGAAGCGCAGGCGCACCCCGCCGCGCCCGGCGATAGCGGTGCCGCTCTGACCGATCCCGTATTCGACTTCGAGATCGGTGAAGATTTCGGCATTGCGGCCCAGCGCGTAGCTTCCGCCGATCCCCGCATCGCCCCAGGTTTCGCGGAACTGCACCAGCGCCGGAAGCGACTGGCCGACCATCAGCGTGCTCGCCCCGCCGCTCAGGCGGCCCCACAGGTTGGCCTTGGCATAGAGGGTGAAGGCACCGCCCTCGCTGTTCTGGTCGCGGTCCCACGTGCGCTTGAGCCGCAGCCCACCGCGCCCGATCAGGCTGTCTTCGCTCTCGATCCGGTTGGCAATGCTGCGGCTGTCGGCAAAGGCATCAACCTGGGTGCTGGCGTAGATGAGCTGGGCCTGCGGCTCCAGCTTCCAGACAGTGCCAAAGGGCTTGCCGACTTCGATCGAGGCGAGGGTTGCATGGCTTTGCGTCAGCGCGCGCGTACCGTCCTCTCCGGCGATCCGGTGGTCGATCCAGTCGCGTTGCACCACGGCATCGACATACCAGCCGGAGGCTCCGACATGCGTGACATAGCCGCCCAGCACAAAGCCTTCGGACACGGTGGAGCCTGCCGAGCGGGCGGGGCCTGCAAGGCTCACGTCGCTGGAGGATGACCACATGTGCCCGGCAAACAGCCCCATGCTCGTGCGCGCGCCGCTGGCGGCAACTGCGCGGTAGATATCGACGCCGAGTTGCAGGCCGCCAAGCCGCCCGTCGCTGGTGGTATCGCCAAACGCGGCGGACCGGGCGCTTTGGCTGCTGTAATCCTTGCCGATCACGCGGCCCCACATCCCCTTGAAGAAGCCGCTGTCCTCATCCGGGCTACCGATCCGGCCCGCCTCGCCGATCCGCTCGTTGAGCGTGCCCAGCGCCGCAAGGCTGATATCCTCGGCGAGCCGCGCGGTGGTGATGGTGGGCACCACGATATCGCGAATGCGCGAGCGCAGATACCAGTCCTGATCCGCCGGATTGGCGATCCCGCCGTTGAACAGGCCATAGCTGAAGGCGCCGACATCAATCGCGCCGCCCGCCAGCGACAAGGCGCCCGCCTGCGATGTGCCGCCAACCTCGACAAGGCGAATGCCGTCACCGCTGGTGAAGCTGCCAGTGCCGCCAAGATTGCTGACCACCAACGTCGTGCTGCCGCCCAGATTGCCGCGCACCACCACGAGATCGCTGGCGTTGCTGCCACCAAGCACTGCATCCATCCGGATCGTGCTGCCCGCAAGGCCGGTGAAGTCGCCGCCAATGGTCAGGCGGTCGCCCGTGGCCGAGCTCGCCCCGCTGCTCTGCAGATCGATCACGCCTGCGCTCGTCACATTGCCCGAGACTGCCATGGCATTGGTGCCCGCTGCGGTCCCGGCAACAAGCTGTGATCCAGCCCCAAGCGCAAGGTTGCCGGTGAGAGCAAGGTTGTTCGACCCGTCAAGCTGCCCGCCCATGGTGATGCTGACAAGGCCCGCCGTGATCGCGCGGTCGCTGAAGCGCACCGCACCGCCGTTCACATTGATGGCATCCCAGTTGACGATATTGGCGCCCACAAGATCGCCCGACCAGCTGGCATTGAGGTTAAGCGTGTCAATCTCTCCCGCAGCGCTGGCGCCGCCATCCAGCACCACTGCGGCAAGGTTGATGGCCGCGTCATTGATGTTGAGCGTGTCCGCCCCGCTGCCCAGATTGACAAGCGGCGTGAACGCCGCCGCGGCGTTCCAGTTGACCGTATCATTGCCTTCGCCGCCCAACACCGAAGCGGCGCTGCCGGATGCGAGGTTGATGGTGTCATCGCCTGCGCCGCCGTCAATCGCGCCAGCGATGGTGGCACCGGCAAGGGTGATCGCATCATTTCCTGGGCCGGCTGCCACATTTCCCGTCACTGCGCCTTGCAGCAGTTCGATGACATCGCGCCCCACCCCGCCTTCGATGGCGGCGATGGTTCCGGTGGTGTTGATCGTGATGCTATTGGTGCCGTCGCGCGCCGCGCTGTCATCGGATCCGGCACCGCCGGTGCGGATGATCCCTGCAACCGAGGCATTGCCGCGAATGATCACGGTATCCGAACCGCCCGCCAGTTCGATATTGCCCGCAACACTGGCATTGCCTTCGAGGGTGACTGTCTCGTCGGCCACGCAGCCAAGAATGCCCCCTGCGCCAAGGCTTGCCGCCCCGCCCAGCGTGAAGGCGCCGCCGCACAGCGACACGCCGCCGAGCGCGGTGCTGCCGAGCAGGGTGAGCTGCGAATTGACCGCAGCAAGGCTGCCGGTTGCAAGGTCAGTCAGCACGGCGGCCGAACCATCAAGGCTGAGCGCATCGGTAACAAGCCCGGTGGCGGTGATGTTTGATCCGCCGGTCAGCGCGATGTTCTCCCAGTTGATCACCTGTCCGCTGGCGATGGTGCCGACCACGCCGCTGAGCGTGAGCGCATCCACATCCGCGCCGCCATCCAGCACGCTTATTCCGGCAAGCGCATTGGCGCCGTTCAGGATCGCGGTGTCGGTGCCAGCGCCAAGCCGCACCTCGCCCGTGATCGAAGCCCCGCTTGCAAGCGTAAGCAAGCTGTTGCCTTCATTGTTGCTGATCGCGATGCCCGAGGTCCCCGCGTTCGCGGCTGCCCCTGAAGCGAGCGTGATAGTGGTCAGATTGCCCGCCGCGCTGCTGGTCTCGATCGCAGCCCCGCTGCCGCCTTGCGCGGTGCCGGTAAGCGTGATGCTTGCAGGGGCGCTGCCCAGATTGCTGGCCGCGATCCCGCTCACCGCGCCGCTCGCGTTGTTGACGGTGAGCACCAGGCCGGTCGCGCTCGCCTGATTGACGGCGTTGATCCCCGAGCCAGCCGTGCCGACGGTGCTGCCAAGCGCGGTGATGGTGAGCGATCCGCCCGCGTTATCAGCCGTGATGCCATCGGTGGCGCCGGTCAGAGTGCTATCCGCGCCCTGCGTGATCACCATGGATGCCGTGACATCATTGGCGCTGTTGAAGGCGTTGATTGCGGCCCCGCTCGCCCCCGTTACCGCGTCATTGGTGGAGATGGCGAGCCCCGCGGTGCCGAAATTGGCCGCATTGATGCCGTGCACACCGCCGCTTACCGCGCCATTGGTGGTGATGCTGAGCGAGGTGCCATTATTGGTGGCCGTGATCCCGTCAGCCGCTGCGCCGGTGGTCGGTCCGGAGGTGATGATGGACAGCGCGCCGCTGCCATTGTTGATCGCCTCGATGCCCGAAGTGCCGCCGCTGGTGATCGCCGCGGCAATCGCAAGGTCAGTGCCCCGCCCGCGGGCATAGATGCCGCTTGCGGTGGCTCCATCGGCAGTGCCGCTCGATGTGATCGACAGCGCGCCGGTTCCAAGGTTGAGAACGTAGAGGCCGTGCGCCGCACCGCTGCTGTCGCGGGCCGCGAGTGTCATTTCCCTGCCGAAACCGGATGCGACAATGCCCGAGCCGTCAGGCGCTGTGCCCCGCGCCATGCCGGTCGAAGTGATTGCGACCGCACCGGTTGAAAAACTGTTGGCCAGAATGCCGGCGAAGTAGCCGCTGGTATCAGCTGCGGTGATCGTCATGTCGCTGCCGAACGCCGAGTTGATGGCGCGGATACCGCTGCCCGTGGTCCCTCTCGCGGTGCCGCTCGATGTGATGGAAAGCGCACCGGTTCCTGAGTTGCGGGCATAGATCCCCGATGCGCCCCCACTGGTGCTGGCCGCTGCGATGCCGAGATCGGTTCCGTTGTTGATCGCGGTGATCCCGAAGCTGTTGGTGCCGCTGGCAAGCCCGCTCGCGGTCACCGATAGCGCGCCGGTGCCTTCGTTCACGGCGGCGATGCCATTGGCACCCCCGCTGCTGATCGCCGCGGCAATGGTCAGATCCGTGCCGGTCGCGGTGTTGGTCGCGCGGATGCCGTCTTGCGCTGTGCCTTCTGCCGTGCCGGTCGTGGTCACGCTGAGCGCGCCGGAGCCAAACTGCCATGCCCAGATGCCGTTCGCATTGCCCGTCGCATCGGCGGCGTTGATGGTGAGCGCGGTTCCGGCAGCGCCATTGCGGGCAAAGATCCCGTCATAGGTGCTACCGCTCGCTGTCCCGCTTGCAGTGATACTGAGCGCGCCGGTCCCGTAATTGCGCGCCAGGATGCCGTGCTGGTCGCCGATCGCATTGGCGGCGTTGATGGTGAGATCAGTGCCGTCAAGGCTGTTGCGGGCAAAAATGCCATCCTGCGAAAGCCCCGTCGCGGTGCCGGTCGAGGTGATCGACAAGGCGCCCGTGCCGAAATTGCGCGCTTCGATCCCGTAGGTTCCGCCCTGGGTATCAGCCACCATCACGGCGAGATCGGTGCCTGCGTTACGGGCGTAGATCCCGCGTTCCGTCGTGCCGGTGGCTGCGCCAGTCACGGTGATAGACAGCGTGCCGCTGCCATCGTTGCGAGCATAAATGCCATTGGCATCACCGCTGCTGTTGGCGGCGGTCAAGGCAAGATCGCTGCCCGAATTGAGCGCAATGATGCCGTTTGCTCCGGTGCCTGTCGCGGTGGCCGCGCCGGTCGAGATGATGGTGAGCGGGCCGCTGCCGGCATTGCCTGCATGGATTCCGCCCGATGCGCCCGTGGTATTGTTCGCCTCTATGGTCAGGCTGGTGCCGGCGGAGGAATTGAGGGCGAATATCGCGATGCCGTTCTGGCTGGTTGCGGTCCCGCTCGAGGTGATGCTGAGCGCGCCGCTGCCGCTGTTGTTGGCGCGGATACCGCTTGAATAGCCAGTGGTGTCAGCGACAGCGATCGTCAGATCTGTGCCGAAATTGCTCGCATTGATGCCGCTGTCGGTGAGGCCAGCGACAGCGCCAGTGGCTGTGATTGACATCGCGCCCGAACCGAAATTGTCGGCGCTGATGCCAGTGGTGCCGCCAGTAATATCGGCAACTGCGATGGCAAGATCGCTGCCGGCGGCGGAATTATAGGCAACAATCCCTTCATAATCGGTGCCGTTAATGCTGCCGCTCGATGTGATACTGAGCGCGCCGGTGCCATAGTTGATGGCCCTGATACCGGCGCGGGCACCGGTTGCGTTGGCGGCGCTGATCGCAAGATCGGTGGCGCTGGCAAGGTTGATGCCTAGGATCGCATCATAGCGTGCAGCTTCAGCCGTGCCGGTGGTAGTGATCGACAATGCGCCGCTGCCGAAATTCGCGGTGTTGATGCCGAACCCGCCGCCTGCAACGTCTGTGGTGGTGATTGTCATGCCGCTGCCGTAGCCATAGGCGAAGATGCCGTTGCCGAACGTCCCTGTGGCCTCGACCCGCCCGCTGGTGGTGATCGCAAGCGCGCCCGTTCCGTAATTGGTGGTGCGGATGCCATGGGAATCGCCGCGCACATCGGCTGCATTAATGGCGAGATCGCTGCCATAGCCGAAGGCTGCAATGCCAATGCCGTTCTGCCCGATAATCTCGCCGGTGGCGGTGACTGCCAACGCGCCCGTGCCGAAATTGCGCGCGCTGATACCCTCATTGGCACCAGAGACCGACGCCGCAGCGACCGACAGATCGGTGCCGGCCGATGAGTTCCTGGCATAGATGCCGGTCCCGCCGTTGCTGGTAACCGGCCCGCTGGTGGTGATGGAAAGCGCGCCTGCCCCTCCATTGAAGGCATAAATTCCCGAGGTACCGGCCGTGATGCTGGCCGCCGAGATCGTCAGCGACGTGCCGTTCGCCGAGTTCAAGGCGTAGATCCCCACGCCCGTGTTGCCGGTCACGGAGCCAGTGGTGGTGATCGACGTGCTGCCAGTGCCATAGTTTCGTGCCGTGATGCCGCTCTGCGTGCCGGACACATCGGCGGCATTGACTGCAAGGTCTGCGCCTGTGTTGCGGGCATAGATGCCCGTCGCATAGGCGCCAGTGCCGCTTGCCATGCCAGTCGAAGTAATGCTGAGCGCGCCTGAGCCATTATTGCGCGCCCTGATCCCCTGGCTGTCTCCCGTGGTATCGGCAGCCGTGATGTTCAGATCCGTGCCTTGGTTCAACGCATCGATGCCCGTTGCAGTCGTGCCTGTGGCAGTCCCGGTTGAGATGATCGACAGCGCGCCGGAGCCGACATTGGTGGCCCGGATGCCCGTGGTCGCGCCGGTTGTATCGGCCGCGCTGACGATGAGATCGGTGCCATAGGAATTGACCGCGTAAATGCCTTCGCTTCCATCGCCCGTGACTGTCCCGGTCGCCGTGACCGAGACTGCGCCCGTGCCATAGTTGCGCGCGAAAATGCCGCGATCCGTGCCGCTTGCTGTGGCGGCGTTCACCGTCAGGTCGGTGCCGAAATTGCGGGCATCGATCCCGGTGGAATTCGCCGCCGCGCCGGTTGCGGCACCGGTCGAAGTGATGCTGAGCGCGCCCAATCCGTAATTGATCGCGCGGATACCCGTCGCCCCGCCGCTGGCGACAGCGGCATTGATGGTCAGGTCTGTGCCGCGATTATTGGCGTAGATACCCGTGGAGTAGGTTCCGGCCCCTGTCGCCGTCCCGGTCGAAGTAATGGTGAGCGCGCCTGTGCCATCGTTGAAAGCGCCGATCCCGCCTGCCCCGCCGGTTGTATCGGCGGCCTCGATCGTCAGATCGGTTCCGGTGCTGGAATTGTTGGCAAAGATCGCCTCGCCGATCAGGCCGGTGGCGGTGCCGGTTGACCGGATGGTGATCGCCCCGGTGCCGTTGTTGCGCGCGAAAATCGCGGCGGGTTCGCCTTGGGTCACAACGGCTTCGATGGTGATGTCAGTGCCTTCGTTCAGGGCCCGGATGCCGTAGCCGAAAAAGCCTGTGGCCCGCGCTGTCCCGCTGGCCGTGATCGAGAGCGCGCCGCTGCCATGGTTTTCGGCGGCGATGCCGGCGGGATCGCCGCTCGCATTATTGGCTATAATGGTGAGGTCGGTGCCTTGGTTGCTAGCAAATATGCCTGCGTTGTAGTTGCCCGTCGCGCTGCCGGTTGAAACGAGCGTGAGCGATCCGGTACCTTCGTTTTCGGCGCTGATCCCACCATATGCACCATCGGCATCAACTGAATACACATTAAGATCAGTGCCAAACCCAGAGTTCACCACTGAGATACCAACGCCAAGATCCGCGCTGGCGACGCCCGTTGATGTCACGCTGAGCGCGCCGGAACCATAATTGCGAGCGCGGATGCCAGAGCTGGAGCCACTGGTGTTATTCGCTTCAATTGCCAGGTTCTGCCCATAATTGCGTGCATAAATGCCATTAGAGCCCGATTGTACGCCGCTGGCCGTTCCCGAAGAGGTGATTGACAGGTCGCCCGATCCGAAATTGGTGGCTTGGATCCCGGCAAGGCTGCCGCTGCTGTCGGCAGCATTGATGGTGAGGTTGGTGCCATAAATGTTCGTGGCATAGATCCCGTAGGAATCGACGGCCGTCGCCGACGCCTCGCCGATCGAGGTGATCGACAATTCGCCCGAACCCCGGTTGGTTGCGAAAATCCCGAAAAAACCGCCGCGTGCATCGGCTGAGTTGATGGTGAGGTTGGTGCCGTATTCGCCCAGATTTGCGGAAATTCCGGCAGTCGATGTTCCTGATGCAAGGCCGCTGGAGCTGATTGAAAGCTCTCCGGTCCCTAGGTTGGACGCGAAAATGCCATATTGCCCGCCGCTGGTATCGGTGGTGGCAAGGGTCATGTCGGTATTGCCGCTGCCAGCGCCCGCCCGAATGCCCGAATTGGTCAGGCCGGTCACCTGCCCGGAGGTGACGATGGTCACGCTGCCGGTATCATCATTGCGAACGAAGATGCCGTTCACCTGCCCGATGATGGTGCTGTTGTTGAGATCGGTGATGCTGATGCCCGTGTTGCCGGCATCGGCGATGATCCCGATCGCATTGCCCGCGCCGACATTGAGGCCAAAGCCCGGCGCGGTCGTCACCACCACCGGCTGTCCGGCAGGGGCGGTGGGCGACTGCGTCACATCCGCGCCCGCAGGCCCGCTGCACAGGAATTCGCCCGAACCGGGCGCTGTTTCATCGCAGGTCCCCGCAACGGCCGCAGCGGGCGCGAGCAAGCCGCCTGCCAGTGCAACCCCCAAGGCGATCGCGCTTGAGGATGCCCCCATCATCACGGTGCCAAGATGCGGTGCATAGCTGCCGGCCTGCCCCTTCCACTTGGTGATGCGGCCCCCGCGAATGGTGATGCTGGAAAAGCCGGCGCGCGCTTTCTGAATGACGTTCATGATGCAGGTTCCTGGTGCGAACTGGGATGGGGAAGGTGGGAAATCCGGGCCGCCGCCACGCCGCATGGCGCGCGGCGCACCGCTGTCAGGCGGCCGCCAGCGCGGGCGCCTCGGGCGTGGCTGGGGCGGCTTCGCCTGATGGGACCGGAGGCCGCGCGCTGGCAGGCGCCGGGTTGAGCGGAATGCGCCCCTCCCAGGTCACGAATTGCACCGCCTCGGGTGTGCTTGGCGAAATCGCCATCGGGCAGGCGAGCCCCGGCAGCACCTCGACATCGTAAAGCTCGGCCACCGCGCCATCGATCCGCAGCCATTCCACGCAGACGCCGCGCCGGATGTCGATGATCTGGATACCGCACCACGGCTCGCTGTCGGCATCTTTGAGCCGTTGATCGAGCGCGAGCCCTTCAAAGCGCTGGTAACGTGGCTTGGACAGGCCCACGACCGCATAATCGCCATGGAAGGCCAGCCCGCGCACGAAGCCGGGACAGAACACCCGCGGCACGAACTTGCCCCTCGCCTTGCCGGCCGCCCTCGGCTTGCCCGTGCCCAGACCCTCGACGACGCCAAGCTCGCCAGTGCCCGAATTGAGCACCCACAATTCGCCGCGATACCAGCGCGGCGAGTGCGGCATCGAGAGCCCCTCGCACACAATCTCGCCGGTCGCGACATCGATCACCACCCCGCCATCAGCGCGCCGGTCCCGCCAGCCATCGACAGTGTCGGAACGGCTTGCGGCGGTGACATAGGCAGGCTTGCCATCGCGCATCGCAAGGCCATTGAGGTGGCAGCGATCTTCATCCACCAGCGCCGATATGAACGGCGGGCGCCACACTGGCGCAAAGCTGTGCTGCATATCGGGGCGCGCGAGGCAATTAAGGCGGGTGTTGACGAACACGATCCCGCCATCAGCTTCCACCCCGACATCATGGGCATCGAGTTCGCCGGTAAGATGCGTGGTGCGCGGGACGAAGCAGGCATCGAACTGGTTATTGACCTTCTCGTGCGCTTCAAGCGGGTTCTCGAAACGGATGATCTGGTGGCCGGTTGTGAGCACCAGACCGCGCTCGCCGCAGCGCGCCAGCCCCATCGGGCGGCCGATTGCCGCCTGGTGGAGATGGGCCCCACTGGCATTGCGTCCGAGCAAGTACAGCAGGCCCGACTGGTAGGATGTGAAGGCCACCGCAATGCCCAGCGACTGCAGCAATCCGGCAAGGCCGCCGGAAATCGAGACGTGCTGATTTTCACCTGCTGACTGATCTGCCACCACACTTTCACCAGAATTGGACTTAATATTATCGGCGGCGCCTTTAATGGACATAGTTCATCCTCCAGCAGAGCTGTTAAATCTGAGACAAATTGTGATCGGGTGATCTTGCTTTCCGTGAGCCGGCGGGCATTGCAAAAATGCCGATCCGCGGGTGTGATACCTGCAAGGCCGGATCAGCCGCTGTTTGTATCAGGCATCATCGTCTGTCCCCCCTCTTGATTGCAGCTTGCATGCGAAACTAAAAGCTTCATCATGGTGCTGCGCCCTGATTTCATATCCAGAATTAAGGAGGGACTTGATGGGCGTCATACCCCACATGGTGTATGATGAAATTTATGTCGCGATTTAAGGTGTTGCGACCTTCGTAGCGGCAGTGACAGGGAGACAGGCATGGCGATCGACCAGCCGACCGACGGCGACAGACAAGGCCATGCTACCGCAATTTCCAGTCGCGAGATCGAGCTTGAGATCCTCTCCAATTCGTGGCTCTCGCTGACCAGTTCGAGCGGGTTTGACGCCATGATGGAAAGCTGGGCGCGCAAGATCGACGCGCTTGGCAAACAGGCTGGCGAGACAACGCTGGTCGATCAGGTGGTGCTGCGCCAGTTCGAACCCATCGATGCGCTCCTCAGCTCGCACACCGAATTCCGCCATGCCGATCCGCTCGAACGCGAAACCCGTTTGACTGCCAGCCCGGTGATGATCCTCTCGCCCGATGGCACTGTGGCGGCCGCTGCCAACGGGGCGGAGGATTTCTTTCGCATCGCGCTGGGGCGCAGGGCTGGGCGGGACTGGCTGGATGAGGAAAGCGAGGCGGACTTCGACGCGCTCCGGCGCTCCATTCTGGGGCGCGGCAATGCCGGCTTTGCGATCCTGCGGGTGGTTGATCCCGATGGGCGCCAGACGCTGGCGGAGGCCTATGGGCTGGAGATTGACGGCTATGTCGGCGCTTTCACCGTGGTGCGCTCGCTCGCGCTGGATTGGCGGCCGGAAGTCTCCGACCGGCTTGAACAGGCCTATGGCATCACGCCGAGCGAATGCGAGATCTGCCGGCTGGTGTTCGAACTGCGCGATCTGGACGAGGTTGCCGAGCGGCGCGGGGTGTCGATCGACACGGTCCGCACACAGGTCAAGCGGATTTTCGGCAAGCTCGGCGTTCATTCCAAGGCCGAGCTGATCAAGCTGCTCGCCATGCTGTGCGCGCGGATCATGGCCAATGCCGATCAGACCGACATGGCCTGGGCCGATCCGCTTGATCGCGAGACGATCATCACCCGTCCCGATGGGCGCCAGCTGGCCTATAACTGGATCGGCGCCGCACGCGGCCGTGAGGTGTTGTACATCCACGGCGATCTGCCGATGTGCTTCGTCGAACCCGTGACCGAGCACGCACTGGAGCGCGCCGGGGTGAAGCTGATCTGCCTTTCCATGCCCGGTCATGGCAGCAGCGATCCGCCGCCCAAGGGGGTCAGGCAGATGGAAGATGGGCTCGCCGCGATCGACTGCATGATCGACCATCTCGGCCATTCGCGTGTGCCGGTGGCGGCATCATTCAGCGGGATGACCTATCCCATGGCTTTGGGCGCAAGGCCCGAACCGCCGGTCTCGGCGATGCTGCTGATCGGCCTGCCGTGGAACCTCACGCGTGAGACCTACCGCGCCATGGCGGCCAACAACAAGACAGTCTCGCAGCTGGCCCTGCGCGCACCGCGGATTCTTGATCTAGTGGCGCGGCTGGGCTTCCGGATGATGCAGCGCGAAGGGCCAGACTTTTTCCTGCACCGCGCACTGGGCGGCTCACCGCTTGATCGCGCGACAATCGCAAGGTCCGACATCCAGCCCTATCTGCGCGCGGCAGTGCGGCACATGGTGGCGCAGGGCCATGCCGCCTTCGTGCGCGAGGTCATCAAAACAGCGCAGCTACGCCCGGCGCGCCTGCTCGCTGATCTCAAGGTGCCGCTCCACTGGCTTGCGCCTGAAGAAGTCACCACCAGCCGCGCCGAATTTCGCAACGCTGCGCGCAGCATGAGCCCGCTCATCACGCTGGAGACAGTGCCCGGCGCGGGCGAGCTTATCCAGTTCCAGCGGCCCGATGTCTTCGTGCGCGCCCTGGCCGATCTGGCCTCGGATGATCCCGCGGCGCGCTTTGCACAGCATGACGACCAGGCAGCTTTCGTGGCAGATGACAACCCGTCATGATCATGGGAGCAGCGCCATCACCCCACTTGCCGATCAATGCGCGCCCCTTCACAAGAGCCGGGATGAAACGGCAAGATTCCTCGGGCTTGGGCTGGCCGTCCATCGGACAGCCTGTTGCGTGGGAGCAAGGCTGATAGACGCGCCTTTCAAGCTCATGCCGCTCGTCCCCAGCCTTTCGATCGGCCACCAGAAGCCGACAAGGGAAACGGGTGCGGCGCGAAGACGCGATCTCCCAACTCAACGCTAGCCAATTTTCATAAGCCGATTATTGCTTTGCCGGGCTTGCAAAGGGAACTCCGCAGTCAAGATCATGAGCAATGAAGAACGCGAGATGGAGCTTGAGATTGTGTCCAATTCCTGGCTCTCGCTAACCAGCTCCAACGGCTACGACGCCATGATCGAAAGCTGGGCGCGCAAGATCGGCGCGTTTGAGAAAGGCGGCCATGGCCAACCTCTTGTCGACCAGGTGGTGCTGCGGCAGTTTGAGCCGATCAAGGCGCTGCTGAACAATCGCCCCGAAGTCAGCCGCGCCGATCCGCTCGACCGCGAGTGCGGCTTGACTGCGACCCCCGTCATGATTCTCTCGCCCGACGGGACAGTCGCAAGCGCTGCCAACGGCGCCGAGGACTTCTTCGGCATTGCCCCGGGAAGGCTCGCCGGGCGCGGCTGGCTGTGCGAGGAGAGCGAGGCGGATTTTGATGCATTGCGGCGCAACCTGCTGCGGCACGGCAATGCAGGTCTGGCTATTTTGCGGGTTAAGGGACGCGATGGGCGCGAGACGCTTGCGGAGGCTTATGGCCTCGGGGTTGATACCTACATCGGCAGTTTTACCGTGGTGCGTTCGCTCGCGCTTGACTGGCGGCCTGAGGTCAGCGAGCGGCTTGAGCAGGCCTATGGCATGACCCGCAGTGAAATTGAGGTCTGCCGACTGGTGTTCGAACTGCGCGAGCTTGACGAGGTGGCCCAGGCTCGCGGTGTATCGATCGACACAGTGCGCACCCAGATCAAGCGGATCTTCGTCAAGCTGGACATCCATTCAAAGGCCGAACTGGTCAAACTGCTGGCCATGATCTGCGCACGCGCCATGACGGCGGCTGAGCGTGTCGACCTTGCCTGGGGCGATCCACTGGGCCGTGAGACGATCCTTAGGAGGCCGGACGGACGCAAACTCGCCTACACTTGGAGCGGCGCATCGCAAGGGCGCAAGGTTTTGCTGATCCATGGCGGATTGCCACAATTGTTCCTTGAACGTGCTACCGAGCGCAAGCTTGAGATGGCAGGGCTGAGCCTGCTATCCCTGTCGATGCCGGGTCACGGCAGCAGCGACCCGCCGCCCAAGGGCGTCAGCCAGCTTGATGACGGGCTCGCGGCGATCGAATTTCTGCTGGCGAGCCTCGGGCTAGCCGCAATCCCTTGTGTCGCCTCCTTTGGTGGGATGGTCTATCCGATAAGCTTGGCATGCCGGGCCCAACCATTGGTGAGCGCGGTGCTGCTCGTTACTATGCCGGCCAACCTGACTTCCGAGGCTTATCGGGCGCTGCCGCCCAGCCAGAAAGTCATGACCCAGCTGGCACGCTATGCGCCGGGCATTCTGGATCTGGTGTGCCGGCTTGGCTGGAACATAGCAAAGCGCGAAGGGCCCGACTTTTTTCTTCACCGCGCTTTCTGGGGATCGAAGGTCGACATGCAAACCATATCCCGTGCCGATATCCAGCCTTACTTGCGAGCGGGCTCTCGCCATCTGCTGGCGCAGGGCTATGCGGCGTTTTTGCGCGAAGTCGTGATGGATGCCAACTTTTATCCGGCCAGAGTTCTGCCCGATCTCAAGGTGCCGCTCCACTGGCTCGCACCGCGCGGCAATCCAACCTGGTCAATCGAGCGATTGCGCTCCGCCAAGCAGATGAGTCCGCTCATTACAGTGGAATCCGTCGCGGATGCGGGTGACCTTCTGCCCTATCAGCGACCCGATGTGTTTGTGCGGGCAATTGCTGATCTTGCCTCCGGCGAGCCCGCCAAACGATTTGGTCAGCATGATGATTTTGCTGCCGGGGCGTGAGGCTTTACCCACTTGTTCCGATCATGCTGGCGAACTCAGCCAGTCAAACCAGCCCGCCGGACCTGAGCAATGCGGAAAACTCCAGACCCGCGTGGTCCGACGTTGGGTAGCGGTGCATGGACCAAGCAGGATCATCCTTCATGCGGTGCGAAGATTTGCAGAAATCGTGAGGGATCATCTGGGCAACGGTGCTGCCAACGCTCGCCAAAACATTGCCCAGGCATCCCTCACACAAGCCCGTGAAGAGGGCAGCGTCAAGATATCCGGAGATGTCACCGCTTTTGCTGGGGCAACCGGAAGCGTCGCACGGTCAAAGGGAGGAGTGCCCATGTTTGACCAGGAATGGCGCGCCCGGCAGGACTCGAACCTGCTGCCTCAAGATTAGAAGTCTCGCGCTCTATCCAGATGAGCTACGGGCGCGCGCCGATTGCGTCATTAGCGCGCTTTCACGCGCAATCAAATGACGCTAGGATGGGAAGACATGGAAAAAACGCCTCCCGCGGTCGATCCCTCTCCTGATCCCGCTGCCGCCTTTGATCTGGACCCCAATGACGGGATCATCGCGACTTCGCGGCCGCCGGTGACCTTCCGCTATTATGACCTCGTGATGGCGGCTTTTGTCGCGATCCTGCTCCTTTCCAACATTATCGGCGCGGCCAAGCTGACATTCGTCAATATCCCCTTCTGGCCGCAAGGGTGGTGGCCCGCGCCCGACGGGACCTTTGTCTATGGCGCGGGCATCCTGTTCTTCCCCTTGGGCTATGTGATCGGCGATGTGCTGACCGAGATCTACGGCTTTGCCAAGGCACGCCGGGTGATCTGGGTGGGCACGGCAGCGATGGTGTTTCTGGCCTTCATGTCCTATGTCGTCACGGCCCTGCCTGCCTTTGCCGGGTGGGAATGCGCGGCCAGCGGCTTTGGCGGCGAGCGGCCTGTCACCTCGACCAGCGATCCCGCCGTTTCCGGAGGCGCCATCTGCCAGAGCACCTATGAAAGCGTCTTCGGGAGCACCTGGCGCATAGTGGTCGCCTCGATCAGCGCGTTCTGGGCGGGGGAGTTCGTCAATTCCTTCGTCATGGCCAAGATGAAGGTGTGGACCAAGGGCCGTGCCTTGTGGAGCCGCACGATTGGTTCAACCATCGTCGGCCAGGGCGTGGACAGCCTGATCTTCTACCCCGTCGCTTTCTGGGGCATCTGGACGAACGAGGCGGTGATGACGGTGATGATCACCAACTGGGCCTTGAAAGTCGCCTGGGAGGCAGCTCTCACCCCTGTCACCTATCTGGTGGTGGGCAAGCTGAAGGCCGCCGAGGGCGTGGACCTGTTCGACCTGGACACCGATTTTTCGCCCTTTGCTACCAGCGAGGCCCCGGCCGCGAACCCCGCCTAATGCGTCTTGCGGTCAAGCTGGCGCCAACGGAACAGCAACGCGCAGACGCTGCGCGGGCTTGTCGCATGATCCGATCCCGTTTGATCGCATCATGCTCCAGGCGCGTTATTTGTCTGACAGAGCCTCGTCGCTGACGATCTCGACCCGCCACCCGAGGCCGAGACGGCCTGACAGGAGCTTCATGTCCTTCTCGGTCGATTGGCCGAACAGCGCGGCGTGGCTTTCCGCCAGCCTCAGCACAATCGCCCCCTCGTTCACGACCAGGCGGCTGACCTGCAACGAGCGGCGCGAGCGCGCGCCCAGACGCCGCGCAAGGCGCAGCGCGAGGCCCCAGCGGATCGCCTCTTCAAGCGCCTCAGGACTGGCAAGCGCGCGCACCCGCTCGGGCAGGTCCAGATTGTTGCCATTGGCAGCAATCGCGGCGGCCATCATTGCGCGGCCCTTGCCGTCAATCCCGATCCAGCGTTTCTGCAAGGCCCATTCAATCGCCTGCGGCAGACGCACATTGGGCTCGATCTGCATCGAGGCCAGCGCCAGCGTGGTCGCCGCCAGCCGCAGCCGTTCATCACCGTGGTTACGCGCGGGCGCTGCATCCAGCGTCCATGCGGCCATGCGCGCAGCAAGCGTTGGCGGGGCGCCGCGCTGGCTGGCAAAGGCCGATATGCCCGCCAGAAGCGGATCCTGCGCCCGTCCATGGGGCGGCAGGCGATCATAGAGCAGCCCTTCGCGCAGCCCCCATGATGAAAACACCACGCGGGCCGGGTTGAGCCGGGCAAGCATCGCTTGCAACAGCATTGCTGCATCGGGGAGCTTTTCCATCCGCATCGTTGAAATCCGCCCGCGCGCACGGGCGCTCTCGTGCATGGCGGCAAGCGTTCCGGCGATTTCCAGCGCCTTATCGGGCGCCAGCTCAAAGCCGTGCGGGTCGCTCAAGGGGTGGCGCGTGACCTCCATTGCGAAGACGGCCATGGCACGCCAGGTTCCGCCGACGAGATAGAGCGTGCCGTTCTCATCGCTCGGCCGAGCAGCCAGATCCCAGCCGCCCTTGCGGATCGCCTTGTCGAGCGATTTCTTCATGTCGGAAGGCCCGCGCCCGCGATATTCGGGCAGGCGCAAGGTGCCAAGCGGCAGGCTGGTCGCCTCGCTCGTAGCCCCATCGGCAACCCGCACCAGTTCAAGACTGCCCCCGCCAAGGTCCGCAACCAGGCCACGCGCATTGGGAAAGGCCCCGATCACACCATGGGCGCTGAGGATCGCTTCTTCCTCGCCCGAGATGACGCGTGGGGAAAGCCCCATTTCTTGCAGCCTCGCCACAAACTCCGGCCCATTGCTCGCATCGCGCACCGCGGCGGTTGCAACCACCTCGACATCATCAATCTCAAGATCTTCGAGCAGCAGGGCAAAGCGCGCCAATCCCCGCAGCGCCAGTTCCATCGCCTCATCCGCAAGGCGTCCGCTGGTCGCGATATCGCGGCCAAGCTTGGCCGTGACCTTCTCGTTGAGCAGCACCGTGGGCGCACGCATGGCGCCGCCATAGACGACGAGGCGCACCGTGTTCGATCCGATGTCGATGATCGCGCGTTCAGGCGCGAGGCCTGCAAAAGTGCCATCGCGGTCTGCGCGCCGCTTGCGATACGTCATGAGGTAAAAGTCCTATCCCGTCCGGCCCCGGCGCAGCGACAATTTCGGCACAGCGCCAGCCTCCAACGCCCCGCCGCGCCCCGAAAGCGACGGGTTGGTCATGAAATAGCGGTGGCAATTGAAGGGTCGGCCTTCGGTCTCCACCCGCGAATAAGAGCCGTCGGAATTGAGCCACCAGCTTTGTTCGGTGTCGAGCATATTGGCAAGCAACACTTGCTGGAGCACCTGATCGTGCACCGTGCGGTTGAGGATCGGGATCAGCGCCTCGACCCGGCGATCCAAATTGCGGCTCATCAGATCGGCTGAGGAGATATAGACCGCTGCCTCCGGGTTGGGGAGCGCTGCGCCATTGGCAAAGGCATAGATCCGGCTGTGTTCGAGAAAGCGCCCGATGATCGATTTCACCCGGATATTCTCGCTCATACCCGCAATGCCGGGCCGCAAGCAGCAAATGCCGCGCACCACAAGTTCGATCTGCACGCCTGCATTGCTGGCGGCATAGAGCCGGTCGATCATCGCAGAATCAGTGAGCTGGTTGCACTTCATCCAAATCTGCGCCGGTTTACCGGCACGCGCATTCGCAATCTCAGCATCGATGCGGCGATAGATTTCATCGCGCAGCGCAATCGGGGCAATCGCAATGCGTTCAAGCGCGTGCGGCTCGACATAGCCGGTGACAAAATTGAACATCTTGGCGGCATCGCGCCCGAGCTTGGGATCAGCGGTAAAGAAGGAAAGGTCGGTGTAAACCTTGGCCGTCACGGGGTGATAATTGCCGGTGCCGAAGTGGCAATAGGTGCGGAAAGAATCACCCTCGCGCCGCACCACCATGGCGACCTTGGCGTGGGTTTTCCAATCGGTGAAGCCGTAGATCACCTGCACGCCTGCGCGTTCGAGCTTGCTTGCCCATTTAAGGTTTTGCTCCTCGTCAAAGCGCGCCTTCAATTCAACGACCGCCGTCACCGACTTGCCGGCTTCCGCTGCCTCAATCAGCGCATTTATCACGGCTGACTGCGAGCCTGCGCGGTAGAGCGTCTGCTTGATTGCCACCACATCCGGATCAGCGGCGGCCTGCCGGATAAAGTCCACCACCACCTCGAAACTTTCATAGGGGTGGTGAATGATGATGTCCTTCTCGCGGATCGCGGAGAAAGCATCGCCATCATGCTCGCGGATGCGTTCGGGAAAGCGCGGGGTATAGGCATCGAACTTGAGATCAGGGCGGTCTTCGCGGACGATTTCCGCAAGGCCATCAATCCCAATCATGCCATCGGTCTTGATGACAGCGGCCTCGTTGATGCCCAGCTGTTCGCGCAGCAGGCTTTCGGCCTTGGGATCAAAATCCTCCTCCAGCTCAAGCTGGATCACCTGTCCGCGGCGGCGGCGCTGGATCGCGCTGCGGAAGGTGCGGACGAGGTCTTCGGCCTCTTCCTCGATCTCGATGTCGCTATCGCGCAGCACTCGGAACAGGCCGTCCCCTTCGATGGTGAAACCGGGGAAGAGTGCATCGGCATAACGCTGGATGAGGCTGGCGATGGAAATATACAGCGCCTCGCCTGCGCCCGCGATATCGCCCGGCACCCGCACAAAGCGCGGCAGGGCGCTCGGGATCAGCACCATCTCGATGAGCTGTTCCTTGTCGGCATCGCGGGTGAGGGTGAACAAGAGCCCCATGCCCTCGTTCTGGACAAACGGGAAGGGATGCGCCGGATCAAGCGCCTGCGGGGTGATGATGGGCAGGATTTCCTCAAGGAAATAGGATTTGAGCCAATTGTGGGCAGCAGGCTTCAGCCGCTCCTCGGCCGCCACATAGATATCGGCCGCCGCCAGCTCGCCGCGCAAATCCCGCCAGATATCCTGCTGAAGCGCGGAAAGCTGCACGAGCTTCTCACGGATTGCGGCAAGCTGTTGGCTGGGAGAACGGCCATCAATCGAAGGTTCGGCCAGCCCGCGCTGCACTTGCCCCACAAGACCGGCCACGCGGATCATCATGAATTCATCGAGATTGCTGCCCGAAATCGACAGGAAGCGAAGCCGCTCCAGCAGCGGATAAGCCGCGTTCCTCGCCTCGGCCAGCACGCGCTCGTTGAATTGCAGCCAGGAAAGTTCGCGATTGAAATAGGGCGATTCGTCCGCCCCAAGTCGGGGCAGAGGCTCGCTCGCCTCATCGGCTGATCCGGTTGGCATTTCCATCGACTGTGTGCTCATTGCTTCGCTGTAGCCTCAGCGCGTGATGCGCCAAGCCCCATGTTCGCAAGGCTTGATGGTGTAAATCACCAAATCGGGCTTGTCACACAAATGTCGTTTTTGTTTTGGCCAGCCTTGGCGGCGCCGACCGCCCTCTCGGTGAGCGCGGCAAAAACCTAAAGCAAATCCCGCGCATCCGCGATCTGGGTAATGCCGCGCTTGCCACTGGCATCGCGGCCCAGTTGCACGATCACATCGATGACGCTTGCCGCATAGGCAATCGTGTCAGAGCGGGTGAGGCCAATCCCGGTCTGCATCACCATCAGCGCCAATTGTTCGAGCGCGCCGCGCAGGGAATTGGCGTGGATCGTCGAAAAGCTGCCCGGATGGCCGGTGTTGATGGCGCGCAGGAAGCTGACGCTCTCCGCGCCGCGCAATTCGCCCAGCACGATGCGATCGGGCCTGAGGCGCAGGGCGGCTTGCAACAGCTCATTCGCCGTCACTTTCGCTTCGCCCAATTCGCCCTTTACCGCCACGAGGCCGACCGAATTGGCACCGGGGAACTTCAGTTCCGGGGTGTCTTCCACCAGCACCACGCGTTCCTCGCGCGGGATCTCGCCAAGCATGGCGTTGAGGAATGTCGTCTTGCCGGTGCTGGTGCCGCCGGAGATAAGGATGGTGCGACGCTGGCGGATTGCCTCGCGCAGATAGGCGATCGGCCGGCTTTGCGGATCGGGCAGTTCAGGGCGCGTCTCGCCCAGCAAAGGCCCGGTGTCATAAGCATCCAGAGGCAGATCAAGCCGGCGGTGGCGGCGGATCGCCATCACCCAGTGCCGCCGGGCAGCGGGTGGCCCGCAGAACTGGACGCGCGCACCATCGGGCAGTGTCGCACCCAGCAGAGGGTGCTCGCGGTTGATCCCCTGATGGCTTACCCGTGCGACCTGCTCGGCCAGGCGTTGCACCAGCCGATCATCGATCTCGGGCACGTCAAGGCGCTGCATGCCCGGATTGGCGGCGTCTTCAATCCACACTTCGCCCGGCCGATTGACCATGATCTCGGTTATGGTGTCGCGTTCCAGCCAGCGGCGGAAGGGCGCGAGATAGGCGTCGAGATAGACGCTGCGCTGCGCGGTCAATGGCGAGTCGCCCTCTCCGTCCAGCCGGTGAATATCCGCGCTCATGGCTGGCTCACGCGCCGACAGTGCTGAAATCCAGATCGCGCGCGGTAAAGACGCGGATCGGCTCGCCCATGCGGACGCGGATAGTGGGACTGATCTGCCCCTGCGCTTGCACGGCCGAATTGGCCGCGCTCTGGGCGCTGCCTGCGATGATGACACCGCCCACCCCGCCAGTGCCGATCGCGCCCAGCCCGCCGACCACCGACAACAGCAGGCCGGAACCAAAGCGCTGGAAGAAATGCGTGTTCACATCGCCCTCAAGCCCGGTGGTGCCATCATAGCCGGTTGCGGGCGAACTCAGATTGACCGAGACCCCATCGGGCCGGATCAGCCGCGTCCAGATCACATAGGCGCGGCGCTGGCCCTGCTGGACGCCCGATTGGTATTGCCCAATGAGCCGCGAGGAGCGCGGGATAAGCACCCGCTTGCCATCAAAGCTCTTCACATCCTGGCTCACCACCGCGCGGGCAAAGCCGGGCACATCGGTGTTGATCGCGGTCTCAAGGATGGCCGGAATCAGCGTACCCTGGGTGACAGTGGTCGACGGGTTGACCATCGCACTCGCCCGCGCCGGCCCCCCGCCGACACCGCCAATGCGGCTGGCAAAGGCCGAGGCCGGATCATTGCCCGCAGCCGCACTGGCCCCATCGGCCGTGGGCGCAGGCGCTTCAAGCAGGCGCGGCGCGCTGCCGGCTGTCCGGCCATTGTCGAAGATGAGGCTCGGGCTTGCATAGGGATTGGTCACCGGCATCGCAGCGGCACCCGGATCATTGACAATAACCGGCTGCGGCGCGGGCATTTCTTGCGGCGGAACCTGCGTTATCAGCGCCGGATCAACCGCGGGCGGCTCTGCCACAAGGGGTGCGGGCGCTGCGGCGGGCGGCGGGGCGACATTCGGGTTGCCAATGGTGGCCGGCTGCGGCGCGCGGGCGGCTTCCATCGCCCAGAAGGTGAGTGCGCCGATCCCGAACACCATCGCCACCCCGGCAGCCAGCCCCAGCCCATCCCCGCGTGCCCTGCGCTCGGCCACAGCGGGAAATGCCGCGCGGCTCGCCAGATCGATGATCTCGGCTGATTCCTGCTCACGCGGGTCGCCTTCGGCGCCTGCGTTCCGGCTGGAGGGGATTCGCGTCGCAAAGCGCATCACGTTGTCTCCTTGGGCGGCACAGGCACGGCTCAGAACCCCTCGCCGGCGCGCGCCGAGCGGCCCGATTTGCGGCTCTTGGGCTTCATCATGCCGGTATTGGTGAGCGTGGCAACGTCCTTGCCCGAACGCAGCACGATCTGTGCAGGCACGCCCTCGACCACCACCACATCACCGCGCACAGTGTAATTGACCGGGCCTTCATCGCCCTCTTCATTGAGCGTCAGGATTGCAGGCACCGCCCGGCCCTGCGGCCATGTCAGGAACACGGCATCGCCATCATCATAGGCACGCTCGGGCAGCAGCGCCGCCAGCCCCGCGCCTGCCCAGCTGAAGTTGAGCCGCGCCGGATCGACCACCGCGAGCCGATCGGTTGCCGCTTCCATTTCGAGCGGATTGGCAGTCTCGCGCGCAGCCTCGGCCGCAGCAGCAAGGCGGGCTTCTTCCTCGGCCTTTTCAAGCTCGGGATAGCGGAATTGCAGCACATAGAGCGGCGCGCTGCGCGGGCTGGCGATCAGATCGAAGAGATAGGTGCGCTTGTCGGTCACCACGGTGAGATTGGTGCGCGCGGCAGGCTCCAGCGGCTTGACGAAAAGGATCGACTGCGCGCGGTTGGGCTGCACCTGCCAGGCAGCGCTATCACCGATCGCGACATTCTCGATGGCTTCATCAGGGCCGAACTTGATCGTGGTCTGCACCTTTAACCGCCCTGTCACCGGCACGATCTGGCCTTCATCAAAGATGCGGGTCTGAATACGCGGATCATCGGCCAGCACAGGCGCCGCGGCAAGACCCAGCGCCAGCGGAAGGGCCGCAGCGATAAGGCAGCGGATCATGAATAGGTCTCCGAGGGTTTGATGCTTTGCGCAGCAACAGGGCCTGAGCCGGACGATTTTCGCGCCGAGCGAAAGCGGTTGCCGATGCCGCGCGTGCGCGAGGCGGCAGGTGCCAGCGGGCTTGTCTGCGCGCCGCCAGGGGCTGTCGCATAGACACGGGTTTCACGGATGGTGCTGCCCGCGCCCGCGCCGTCATTGGCAGCGGCCAGCGCTGCGGCGGGGGCAATGTCGAGGCGGCGCGCTGCCGCTTGCGGGGCCGCTGGTGCGCGCGCAGCAGCAAGCGCAGTGGTGACCGAAGCGGCGCTCGCCGCTGCGGGGGGAAGGCTGCGCATGGCACCGGACGGCGCGCCCGCACTTGCCGGAGCCGCCAGCCCGAACACCTGCCAGCCGGAAACCATCGTCGAGGCAATCCGCAATGCCATGAACATGAGCGCAATATGCACCGCGCCAACGAGGAAGAAGCCCATTGCCGCCTGCTGATCGATCACGCCCGGCACCGCCACCAGCTGGGCAAGGATCGGCACCGCCAGTTCCAGCATGATCGAGCCGCCCAGCACCGCCAGCAGCGGGGTGATGGCGAGCAGCACCAGCCCCTTGAGCCAGCCGACAAACAGGCCGCGTGTCCCTTCGAACAGGGCCAGCACCACGAAAATCGGCCCGATCGCGAGCAGCAGCGCCAAGCCGATGCGCGCTGTCACCAAGAGGCCGACTGTCCCCAGCAACAGCAGCATCGCCCCCAGCCACATCATCCCCTGCGGCGAGAAGGCATTGATATCCTTGGCCTCGCCGCCTGTCTGCTGGAGCGCGAGGAACACCACATCGAGCTTCTGCGCGAACAGCGCGGTGGCCGAGCCCTGCGAGCCGGTGAGGATGCGGGCGATCTGATCGGGCCCGCCGATGAAGATATTGTAGAAGAAAGTCGAGAACGCCACGAAACTGGTGGCAAAGCCCACCACCAGCCCCAGCGTCATCATCTTGGGCAGCAGCATGCGCACCGACAGGTTGGATCGGCCCAGCATCAGCGAAAAGCCGAAGAAGGCGACATAGAGCACCAGCATCAGCGTCAGTGCGAAAGTCAGTTGCCCCTCGCTGCCGAACAGGCGGCCAAAGGCCTGTTCGGATACGCTTCCGGCAATGCAATCAACCGCCTTGAGCGCCGAGGCCACGCCCGCGCCCAGTTCTTCAACAGCGCTGTCGCAGCGCGCCGTCATTCGGCCGCCTCGGCATGCGCGGGCGCAGCATCACCGGGCCAGGCTGCGCCGGTGAGCGCCGGGAACCAGGCTGCGGGCGCATCACCCAGCCTATCGCGCAAGCCATCCAGCCGCCGCACCGCGCTTTCGCGGCCCGACAGGATCGTGAGCACTTCAGGCGCGTTCGACAGATCGAGCCGCACCACGACGCTTGCATCGGGCTGACGCACCAGAAAGCAGCGCGAATGGGCAGGCAAGCTGCGGATCAGCGCCAGCTCGTGTTCCGTAAGACCAAAACCCTCGCAGTAATCCTCATGGCGCGCCCGCGCATTGGGCATGAAGATCATGGTCGCCGTCTGTTCGACAAGCGCGGTGGAAATCCGGCTATCGAGCGCATCGCGCGCCGACTGCGTGGCGAACCCCACCAGCGCATTGCGCTTGCGCAAGGTCTTGAGCCAGTCGCGAATGCGCGCGGCGAAGACCTCGTCGTCAAGCGCCTTCCACCCTTCATCAATCAGGATCATGGTCGGCTGACCATCGAGCCTTTCGTCGATGCGGTGGAAGAGATACATCATCACAGGCGTGCGCAGGCGCGGGTTTTCAAGCAGCGCCGTCATATCGAAACCGAGCACACGGGCCGAAAGATCAAGCTGATCGCGCGCGTTATCGAACAGCCAGGCGTGTTCGCCCTCCCCGATCCACGCACCCAGCCGATCCGCCAGATCGCCCGGCTGTGGACGGCGCGCGCCCGCCAGCAGTTCCTTGAAATGCCGCAGCCGGCGCAGCGAGGGATCATTGGCATAGGTCGCATCGACCGCCGCGTTCACGGTGGCGAACTCTTCCGGCCCTTCGGCCTTCAGGAGCACGCCGAGCCAGTCACGCAGGAAGGCGCGGTTCGCAGGCGTATCAGGCAGGCTGAGCGGATTGAACCCTGTCGGCACGCCCGGCGCGATGCGATCATAGCGCCCGCCGATACCACGAATGAACAGCTCTGCGCCGCGGTCCTTGTCAAACAGGATGGTGCGGGGGCTGAATTTCTGCGCTTGGGCTGCAAGGAAATTCATCACCACCGTCTTGCCCGAACCCGACGGGCCGATGACGCTGAAGTTGCCCAAATCGCCGTTATGGAAATTGAAGAAGAACGGGGTCGCGCTGGTCGTCTCCAGCAGTGTGACGGCGTCGCCCCAATGGTTGCCCGCCGCTTGCCCCAGAGCAAAGCCGTGGAAACTGCCGAAGCCCGCCATGTTGGCCGAGGAAATCATCGCGCGGCGCACGATATATTCCTCGTTGCCCGGAAACTGCGCCCAGAAGGCGGGTTCGAGATTGGTATCCTCGCGCACCGCAATCGCACCGGTATCAGCCAGCGCCGCGCTACATGCCGCCATGGCGTCATCGAGCCGCGCCAGATCAGCCTCGCGCACCAGCACAGTGATGTGATGATCGCCAAAGCCCAGCCCGCCGCTGCCCAGCGCATCGCGCGCCGCCATCATCTCGCCCCGTTCGGCTGCGGCTTCCTCATCCACGGAACGCGACCGGCGCAGCGCCAGATCGATCCGCTCGCGCGCAGTGGTGCGTTCATTAGGCGCATAGCTTTCGGTAACGACCATCTCGTAGGGCAGCCGCAGCAGGCCATCAAGCAGGCCCGGCGAGGTCGCTTCGGGATAGTCCTTCAGCCCCAGAATGGCGGCAAAATCAGGGGCAGCAGAGCCGCGCAATTCCATCGCATCCAGCCCGAAACTGGCGCGGCGATAGGGCAGCATATGGCCGATATCGGTCTCGGGCGCAGGGCGGCGCACCGGCCGCATTTCGCCGTTATAGAGCGCCGAGAGCAATTCGAGGATTTCGGAATGCGTCCCACCCGTGGCACTGCCCTCGGCGGCATAGTCGCCGAGCACGCTTGCGCCATAGGCCGAGAGCGAGGCGACCAGCGCCGAGATGGCGGCGCGAAGCGAGCGGATATCCTTGGGATCCGCCGCAAGCTCTTCCTGGCCGACGCGCGAAAACAACTTCGAAAGCCGTTCCGGCAGGCCGGTCTTGCCGCGCGCCGGGCGGCGGATGAGCGTGACGAACTGGTCGTTGATGAACAGCGAACCGCCCGCCAGCCGCTCTTTCCAGCGCGCGTCGATATGGCGGCTGAGCGCATCGGGAAACTCGGCTTCCAGCGCCACCTCGACGCGGCGGCGGATCACATGGTGATACATCACAAAGCGCGAATCGAGCGCTGAACGCAGCATCACCTCGCGCGTAGCGGCATGGGCATTGAGCGCCGCGGAATCCTCGGTCTCGAATAGCAGGCCCGGCACCTGAATGGCGCTCATCACGCTGCCATCGCGCAGCAACACGGTGTTTTCATCAACGAGGCGCACATAAGGCAGCCGGTCGCCCACCTTGGCCTCCTTCGCGCTCCAGGCAGCAGGGCCGATCCACTTACGGGGCATAGGAATTGCACCCCCAGCGCTTGAAATTGGGGATGCGCGGGCACTTGCTGACCTTGGTGATCCACAGGTCGAAAACGCGCGGCTCGCGCAAGGAGACGAAATAGCCGATCACATGCATCACCACGGGCACCGGCAGGATCCACCAGCTCTTGAGGATCAGGAAGGCAATGGTCGTCACCATCAGATTGATGATGAAGAAATTCATCGTCACGCCCGCAAACATCTGCGGGCGGGTGAGCGCGCGGTGCACCGGATGACGGACAAGCTCGCTCATCGCGCTGGCCTTATCCCGCGGCCGACTGGATGCCGGCGACGATCGTGGTCGCGCCGAACAGGATGAAGACCCCGATGATGACAGTCGCACCAAAGCGCCAGTTCATCCGCCCGGTCAGCATCATGAAGCCGATCGCCGCCACGGCCATTACCGCAACAGTCGTCGCGACCGTGCCGAGCAAGGTGCCCTGCAACCACAAAAGCGCCGAATTGATCGGGCCGGAGCCTGCCGGATCAGCCCCTTGGGCCAGCGCGGCCACAGGCATTTGCACCAGCGCCAGAAGCGCTGCCAGACGGGCAAGAGGGGCAGTCAGAGATCGCATCATGGGTTCCATCAGTCTTTCACAAAAAGTCGTGCAGCATCCACAGCTTCAGCGGGCGCGCTCAGCCAGCCGTCCCATGATCGCTGCAACATATTCGCGCGTTTCGCGGATATTGGGAATGCCCCCTGCGCGCTCCACCCGGCCCGGGCCTGCATTATAAGCGGCCAGTGCCTTTTCCAGATCGCCACCAAAGCGATTGAGCTGTTCGCGCAGGTAGCGCGCCCCGCCTTCGAGATTGGCGTGGGGATCATCCGGGTTGACGCCGAGGTAGCGCGCCGTTCCCGGCATCAACTGGGCAAGCCCACGCGCGCCAGCAGGCGACACCGCATTCTCGCGCCAGCGGCTCTCCTGCCACACCAACGCTTCAAGCAGGCTGGGACTGAGATCATAGCGCGCGGCGAGTTGGTCGATCGTGGGGGCATAGCGCCCCGGCACGCGTGCGGCATTGGCCTGCGGAGAGACCACCAGCGCTTCGGCAACAGCGGGTGCAACGGCATCGGCCTTTGGTGCCAAGACGGGCGCAGCCGCCCGCGGGCCGGCGACCCAGCGGGCGCCCTCGGCGCTCACTTCCATCACGTCTGCCCGCGCCTCGACAGCGAGCATCGCGAGAAGCGCGGCGATCACGCAGCACGATGACTTGGCAAGAATCATTGAGGGCCCCTCATGCCAGCCCCCTTTGGATAGCCTAAATGACACGCGGGTGACAGGCGCAAAGAAACCCGTCAGCAAAGCGTAACCTGGTGACCCCCATGCGTCGCGATCATGACAGGCATCACCATGGCCGACAGGGGCCTTTTATACATGCCCCTGTGAGTGCCCGGATCGGTGCAGCGCTTAGTTGCGCAGCGTGAATTGATTGGCAGCGGTTGCGGGGGTGCGGAATTGGCCGCGATCGAGCATCCGGATCGCACGCCGGGCAAGCTGGCGCGAATCGGTCACCTGCCCGCTGGAAATCGCGAGGTCGAACTCAACCCGCTTGGCCAGCGCCGCATTGAACAGCGCGCGCGCCTCGGCTTCGCGACCGCTCTGGGCATAGGCGATGCCGAGATTGATCAGGACGGCGGGATCTTCCGGATCGCTGAGACGCGACTGTTCGAGGATTGCAATCGCCTCATCCGTGCGGCGCGCCATCAGGGGGGCGACTGCCAGATCGTTCGGCCATTCAACGCCGGGGATCGGCGCAGGCATGGTCGCAGCCTGGGCCTGGACCGGGACACCAAAAGCGAGCGCAAGTGCGGCGAGGAACATGGGCAAACCTCCTGTTTCAATCAGGAGAGCAATGTGACTCATGTTTCATCAAAACGCAATATAACTGAAACATTGTCATTAGTTTGACACTTATCAGGAATATCATATTGATTTTATTGTGTCATATTTTCTTCTCACGAGCGTCATCAGCACGTTGAGCGGCAGAAATCGTGGTCATATTCGTCATTTTTCAGTCATAATTTCAAATCTGCCGCCAAACTGTAATGCTGCCAAGAATCTGTCACGACCCGCGCATAGCGCAGCCCCCGCACACACCTTCGATGTGGCGCTTCATTGATCCGATTCTCGGAAACCCAGGGGGAACGCTTGCTGTGAAAAACGTTCAACGCACTCTTGTCATTGGTTGCAGCCTGATTGCCCTTGCGGGCTGCGGCGCCGACCAGATCGTCTCGCCGGGCACCAGCGGCGATATCATCATCAACAATCCCGCGCCTGCTCCGGCGCCGACGCCGACACCCACGCCGACTCAGTCGCTGGTGACACCGGCAGCGGGCTGTCCGACCATCGCCACCCCGGCAGGCCTGACCGATGCCGGCACGATCACCGGCCCGACCGGCACCTACCGAGTGTGTCGCCTTCCTGCGACCTTCACCTCGAACGATACGCTGCGTTTCATACCCGGCCTGCTCTATGAAATCCGCGACCGCGTGAACGTGGGCACCGATCAGGGCTTCTCCAGCACCAATACCGCCGTCACCCTGACGATTGAACCCGGCGTTATCCTTTTTGCTTCGGGTTCGAGCTTCCTCGTGGCCAACCGCGGCAACCGCCTGATCGCCGATGGGACCGCGACCCGTCCGATCATCTGGACCAGCCGCGACAATGTGCTTGGTCTTGCCAATGACAACTCCGACCAGCAGTGGGGCGGCGTGGTGCTGCTGGGCCGCGCTCCGGTTTCGGATTGCCGCACCGGTGTTTTCAACACCACCGCTGCACCGAACGCCAACCCGCAGTGCGAAAGCCAATTGGAAGGCGCGGCCGTAGCGACCCCGTTCGGCGGCGCCAATGCGGCCGACAATTCGGGTATCATTCGCTTTAACCAGATCCGCTTCTCGGGCTTTGAACTGGCGCCGAACAACGAGCTTCAGTCGCTCACCACCGGCGGCGCGGGTTCGGGCACGGTGCTGGAAAACATCATGTCGTTCAACAGCTCGGATGACGGCCTCGAATTCTTCGGTGGCGGCTTCAACACCCGCAACTGGGCGGTGATCGGGGCCTCGGACGATTCGCTCGATGTTGACACCGGCGCCATCGTCAACATGGACACCGTGATCGCGGTCCAGCGTTCGACCACCGGCGACCGCATCATCGAACTCGATTCGCCCAACGTGGCCGACCGCACGCCGTCCAACGCCATTCCGCAGACCCGCTTCCAGGTGAACAACTTCACCTTCGTGACCCGTGCGGGTGCGCCGCAGGTGATCCAGGCGCGCGGCGGTGCGGCGCTGGGCCTCACCAACGGGGTGATCCGGGCCGGCACCAACCATTGCTTCCAGATCGACGAGCCGGCAACGCTGGCCGCGATCATCGGGGTGGATTCGGTGGTCGGCAACTGCCCGGCGACCGATCCGATCCGCGGCGGTGCGGGTGTGAGCAACGCGGATGCGGCGGCCCGCATCAACAGTGGTTCCAACAACAACTTCGCCTTCACCATCACGCTCACCAACAATGTGGTGAACGGTGCGGGCGAAGCAGCCCGCACGGTGTTCAACGCCAACTCGCGTTCGACTTTCTTCCCGAGCCGCACCTTCATCGGCGCGATCGAGAACGCTGCGGCGCTCACCACCCTGTTTGGCAGCTGGACCTGCAATTCCTCGATCCAGAACTTCAACAGCCCGCTCGGCAACTGCACCTCGCTGCCGGTCTTCAGCTGATCTGCCGATCGATCCTGGCAGGGAGGTGCGGCGTGAGAGCTGTGCCTCCCTTGTCATCCATCACAGCCAATTCTTCAGGCCGCCCTGCCAGCGCGGCCCATCTGTTTCCAAGGGGCATTCATGAGGGGGCCTAGCATCATGTCGAAGGGCACGCGCCTTGCAGCCTTGCTGCTGCTGACCACGTCGCTGACCTTTCCCGCCGCGCTCCACGCGCAGACCGCCGAGCAAACGCCGCCTACCGGCGAGGGCACCGGCGCTTCCGAAGCGGACGAGGAAGAACTCCGCCAGCCGGATGTCTCTATCCCGGGGGGCGGCATCATCGTGACCGGGCGGCGCAGCCGCAATCCCGAACGGTCTTCGGGGCAGGTGCTGAGCGTCTTGTCCGAAGAGGACATCGCCCGCACCGGCGACGGCGATATCGCCGGAGCGTTGGGCCGAGTGGCCGGCCTCTCGCTGGTCGGCAACGGCCGGGTCTTTGTGCGCGGTCTGGGTGATCGCTATTCGCTGGCGCTGCTCAATGGTCTCCCGCTTCCCAGCCCCGAGCCGTTGAGCCGCGTGGTTCCGCTGGACATTTTCCCGACCAGCGTGATCGCATCCAGCCTCGTGCAGAAGACCTATTCGGCCAATTTCCCGGCTGAATTCGGCGGCGGTGTGATCAACCTGACCACCAAGGCGATCCCGCAAAAGAACTTCCTCGAAGTCAGCATAGGTGGTGGTGGCGACACGCTCACCACCTTCCAGAACGGGCTCACCTATTTCGGGTCGAACTTCGACGTGTTCGGGTTTGACAATGGCAACCGCGATTTTCCCAGCGCTTTGCAAGGGCTCATCGCCACCGGGACGCGCGTCAATGATGCGGCCCCCGAAGTCCAGCGCCAGCTGGCCGGGCAGATCATGCCGCTCAACCTGGTGACGCTTCAGCAGAACAACACCCTGCCGGCCAATTTCTCGGGCAATATTGCCGGCGGCGCGTCCTTCGAGATGGGCGATGGCAATTACCTGGGCCTGATCGCAACGATCGGGATCTCCAACCGCTGGCGCAACCGCTCGGTCATCAGCCAGCAGTTCGGTGACGCTGAAGCGGGCCAGATCATTTTCGACTCCAACACCTTCATCACCGACAACAAGGTGCTGGTGAACGGCCTGATCGGGATCGGGCTCGACATTGACGAGCACACCATTCGCTGGACCAATCTCTACATCCGCGACAGTCTCAAGACCGCGCGGCTGGCCAGCGGCAGCGATGCCTTCACCGACATCACCCGCCCGTTCGATTTCTTCACCCAGCAGACCGGCTGGTTCGAACGCCAACTGATGGACAGCCAGCTGGTGGCCGAATTCAAGTTCGACAAGCTGAAAGTGGATCTGCGCGGCGGCTTTGCCCGCACTGATCGCGAGGCACCCTACAACGCCATCGTGCCCTATATCCGCACCAACTTCCCGGCCGAGAGCGATCCCTTCGGCGACAAGTTCGTGGTCGATGTGGGCGCGGTGATCGGCGGGACCGAGCGTATTCAGGTCGGCTTTGAAGATCTCAATGAACAGCTCTGGTTCGGCGGAGCGGACTTCACCTATGCCCTCACCGACAGTTTTTTGCTGACGGCAGGCTATGCCTATTCCGATACCGCGCGCCGTTCGCTGTCCTTCATCATCCGCCCTCTGGTGCAGGCAAGCCCCGAACGCGTGCCGATCATGCGCGCGCTTGGTCTGAGACGACCCGGTGATATCTTCAACGGGGCCACGCTGGCGACCGATGCCAACGGAGTGGGTTTCTTCAACATCACCACCTCCGATCCGACACCTTTTCCGGTGTTCGATGCGGCGCTGACTGTCCATGCAGCCTATGGCCTTGCGCGGGTCCGCCCGGTTGAACGTCTTAACATCGAGGCGGGCCTGCGTTTCGAGGACGGCCTCCAGACGGCAACCCCCGATCCGGTGTTCGGCGCAGGCTTCACGCCCACCCCGACGCGGATTGCCAACCAGTATCTGCTGCCCTCGGCCACGATCACCTGGGAAGCGACGGATGATCTCCAGCTGCGCCTCGCGGCATCGCAGACCATCGCCCGCCCGCAGTTCCGCGAGCTGGTGGAGCAGACCTATTTCGATCCGGAATCCAACCGCCGGTTTCGCGGCAACCCCTTCCTGATCGACAGCGAGCTCATCAACGTTGAAGGGCGCGCGGAATATTACCTCGGCGGGCGTCGCCGGGTGAGCCTCGCCGGGTTCTACAAGGACATCAAGAACCCGATCGAGAACTTCCTGATCACTGCGCCCGGCATCATCGAGACAAGCTATGCGAACGCGCCCTCGGCCCAGCTTTACGGTGCCGAGATCGACCTTGCCTATGATTTCGACCTTTCAAGCTGGGGCGGATTTTTCAGCACCAAGCAGCTGATGGTCTTTGCCAATTACACCTACACCCAGTCGAGCATTTCGGTCACCGCTGCCGATATCGCCCCGATCCCCGGCGGGCTCGATCAGGCGGCCAGCCAGCTGTTTGACGACGGCTCACCACTGGTCGGGCAATCGGACCATGTCGCCAACCTGTCGCTGGGGATCGAGGACACTGAAAAGCTGCAACAGTTCACCGTCCTGCTGAACTATGCCAGCAAGCGGGTGACCTCGCGTGGCGGCGCGCTGCCCGATGTTGTCGAAGTGCCGGGGCTGACGGTGGATTTCGTCGCCCGCAGCGAAGTGAAGCTGGGCGGGATGCCGCTTGAGCTGAGCTTTGAGGCGCGCAACATCTTCGGGCGCGGCAATTTCGAGTTCCAGGAAATCAATGGTTTCCGTGCCGATATCAACACCTTCCGCGTCGGCACCACCTTTGCGGTGGGGCTCAAGGCGAGCTTCTGATCGAAACGAGGGCGGAGCGCACAAGATCGCGCTCCGCCCCCATTCCTTCACTTAACCCAGATCGAAGACATAGCCCATCTGGCGCACCGTGCGGAGCGGATTGCCAGCGCCTGCCGCCTTGAGCGCACGCCGCAGCCGTCCGATCCAGACATCGACCGTGCGCTCGTCAATCGGCGCCTCGCCCTTGCCGAGCCCCGCAATCAGCTCAGCGCGGGACAGCACCCGGTTGGGGTTCTCGGCAAAGAAGCGCAACAGGCGGAATTCATTGGGCCGCAGCACGATCGGGCAATCGAGCCAGCGTGCCTGCAAAGCGGCCAGGTTGATCACCAGCGGGCCCTGTTCGATCCGGCGCGCGCTGGGAGTATCACTGACACGCCCCTGCAGCGCCAGCACCCGGTCGAGCACCAGTGTGCGGGTGAGCGGGCCGATCATGTAATCATCCGCCCCGGCCTTGAGCGCACGGCGGCGATCTTCGAGATCATCGGCTTCGAGCACGATCGTGACATGGGCCTCAGCCGTGCGCGGGTCAGCCCGCAGGCGGCGGCACATCTCAAGGCCTGCCAGATCCTCCATCACCCAATCGACAAAGGCCCACATCGGCCCCTCGACCAGGCGGCGCGGGCCTTCCGGCTCGAGCCGCTCGAAAGTGAAGCGGCGCCCATCGTGGAGAAAATCCTCAAGCGGCTCGCCAAGATCGCTTGTCAGGAAGATATGCACGACATCCATGTGCTGGCCGCCCCGGTTAGGAGGCCGGAGTGGCGCAGGTGTGTGACCCTTTCGCGACGGGTTTGCGACAGCTTAAGCCGTGCTGTCACATCCGCGCATTTTGGCAGGCGAAAGGCGATCAGGACAGCGTCAGCCCGCCATCCACCACCAGCGTCTGCCCGGTGATGTAGGCGCTCATGGGCGAGGCGAGGAACAGCGCGGCGTAGCCCATGTCCTCGGGCGTGCCCATGCGGCGCAACGGGATCGAACGAAGCGCACCTTCGAGCCGTTCGGGGTGCTCGGTGGTGACACTGGTGAGCTTGGTCGGCACCAGCCCCGGCGCAATGCCATTGACGCGGATGCCATCGCGCGCCCAGGCCTCGCCCAGCGTCTTGGTGAGGCTTGCTGCGCCTGCCTTGGACGCGGCATAGGCGGGCGTGCCAATGGTGGACTTGAAGGCGGCGACGCTGGAGACGATGATGATGCTGCCCTTCGCCTCTGCGAGCGCCGGGTGGAACGCGCGGGCGGCATCCATCACCGAATTGAGGTTGATGTCGATCACCGCGTCCCAGCCCTCGCGGGTGAACTCCTGCCGTCCGTATCGCACCGTGCCCTGAGACAGCACCAGCACATCGAGCGGACCGAAATCTGCGGCCAGCCGCCCCGCTGCCTCGCGATCGGTCAGATCAAGTTGGCGATAATCAAGCCCGGTAAAATCGGCATCCTCGGCCTCCAGATAGTCGCCGCAATCGGGGCGCGTGCCGGTGACAGTGACCGCCGCGCCCTGCCCCCGGAACCCGTGGGCGATGCCGTTGCCGATCCCCGATGATCCGCCGATGACGAGGACGCGCTTGCCGGTGAAATCGAGGGGGTCGGGCATGGCGTGTGGCTCCACATAAAGCCCCTTGCCTTTGGGGAAGGGGTTGGGGATCGGGGTTCCGCAGTCGAGGCGGCGGAAGCCCCCCCCGCCCTCTCCCCAATAGGAGGGGAGACGCTAGGTCAGATCGCGCGCGAGATCACTTCCTTCATGATCTCGTTGGTGCCGCCGAAGATGCGGGTCACGCGCGCATCGCGCCACAGCCGCGCGATGGCATATTCGTTCATGTAGCCGGCCCCGCCGTGGAGTTGCAGCGCGACATCGCAGCATTCCCACTGGAGATCGGTGTGCCACAGCTTGGCCGCGCTCGCCTCGTCAGTGGTCAGTTCGCCTGCCAAGTGCCGCTTGATCGCCCAGTCGAGATGCGCCCAGCCCACTTGCAGCTTGGCCTTGAGGTCTGCGAGCGTAAACTTGGTGTTCTGGAACTCGAACACGGTCTTGCCGAAGGCCTTGCGGTCCTTGGTGAAGTTCACCGCTTCATCAAACGCCCGCTGCGCTGCCGCCTGCGCGCCGACCGCGATGCTGAGGCGCTCTTGCGGCAGTTCCTCCATCAGGTGCACAAAGCCCATGCCCTCGCCCCCGAGAATATTGGTCATCGGGACGCGGCAATCGTTGAAGAACAGCTCGGATGTGTCAGCCGAATGCTGGCCGATCTTGTCGAGATTGCGCCCGCGTTCAAAGCCGGGGGTGTCGGCATCGACCAGCACGAGGCTGATGCCCTTGGCGCCCTTTTCGGGATCGGTCTTGGCCACCACGATCACGCAATCGGCGTTCTGGCCGTTGGTGATATAGGTTTTCGAGCCGTTGATGACGAGGTGATTGCCGTCCTTCTTGGCGGTGGTGCGGATGCCCTGAAGATCGGAGCCCGCGCCCGGCTCTGTCATGGCGATGGCGGTGATGATGTCGCCGCTCACCATGCCGGGCAGATATTTCTGGCGCTGCTCGGGGGTGCCGAGGCGTTCGAAATAATTGGCGGTGATGTCGGATTGCAGGGTGAAGCCTGCCGCCGAGCCGAGGTAGGAGAGTTCTTCGGCAACGATGCAATTGAAGCCGAAATCGAGGCCAAGCCCGCCGTTCTCCTCCTTCACCGTGGGGCACAAAAGGCCCGCCTCGCCCACTGCCTTCCACACCTCGCGCGGGACGATGCCGTTGGCCTCATGCTCATCAAGGTGGGGCGTGAGGTGTTCGGCAAAGACCTTGCGGACAGTGTCGCGGAAGGCTTCGTGATCGGCGTTGTAGGCAGTGCGATGGGATGTGGCGAGCATGGGGGCCTCTCTCTTGCGGCAAAGGGTTTCGTTTTGCCACGATACAAGCCCGCGCACCGCCAAGGGTCAAGCGCGAAAGTTGCAAATCGCCCGGCTCGCGAGCACTCCCTGCCCGCGCGACAATCAGGAAGCGTTGTCGCGTCGCAAAACCACGAAATATTCGTCGGTGACAGAAAGCGTTTCACAGCGCTCGGCAGTGCTGTTTGCCGGCACTCGCAGCGAAGCATGTGTCCGATCCCGATTGCCGGGGTTATTGCTGAGACGGTAGCCACCCGACCAATTTTCCGCCGAAGGATTGCGGAAGGTGGCGCACAAGCGGCTGTTGCCGCGCAGTCCAGGCACATTCACCTGCTTGATGCCCACCGTCACACAAAGGCCTTCCCAACAACGCTCACCCACAGCGCGGCCGACATTGTGATAGGGAAAGGGAAAGGTCTGGGTGCTTTGTGCAAGGACTGGAGCTTGCAGCAAGCCCGCCAACAACGCGCCGGAAATAATGCGCGCAGCAATCCGATCAAAAATCATGTTCCTCCCCCTCTTTTCGCAATGGTGTACGACAGGGAGGCGCAGGGTGCCTAAAGAGTGCCGAGGCGAAAACCCCAAAAAAGATTGACGCCTACCCCACGAATGCCCGCTCGATCACGAACTGGCCGGGCATCGAATTGCTGCCCTCGGTAAAGCCGCGGCGCTCAAGATCGGCCGCGTGGTCCTTGATCATCGCCATCGAGCCGCACAGCATCACGCGGTCTTCATCCGGCACGAAATGCTGAGGCCCTTTGGATTGTGCGAACAGGCGGCCATCATCGATCAGCGTCTGGATGCGGCCCGTGGTGTGGAACTCCTCGCGGGTGACGGTGGGCACATAGATCATGCGCGCGCGGTCTTCGTCTTCGAGCAGCGGGTCGCCTTCAAGCTTGCTTTCAAGCAGCTCGCGATAGGCAAGCTCGGCGACATGGCGCACGCCGTGCACCACGATCACTTCTTCAAACATCCCGTAAACTTCCGGATCGCGCACCAGGCTCATGAAGGGCGCAAGGCCGGTGCCGGTCGCAAGCATGAACAGGCGCTTGCCCGGCAGCAAGGCATCGGTCACGAGCGTGCCCGTCGGCTTCTTGCCGAGATAGATCGGATCGCCGACCTTGATGTGCTGCAGCCGCGAGGTGAGCGGGCCATCCTGCACCTTGATCGAGAGGAATTCGAGTTCCTCCTCATAGGACGGCGAGGCCACCGAATAGGCGCGCAAGAGCGGCTTGCCATTGTCGCCCGGCAGGCCGATCATCACAAACTCGCCCGAACGGAAGCGGAAGCTCGCCGGCCGTGTCATCTTGAAGCTGAACAACCCCTCGCACCAGTGGTGGACGAAGGTGATGGTCTCGATGGAGAGCGCGCTGCTTTCGGTGAACTGGGCGCGGTCGATAACGGGCTGGTTCAAGTGAGGTCTCGATCTTTGCATGGCACCGCAGATGCGCGGCAAGGTTGGCGGCGCAAATGGACGTTTGCGCTGTGCACATCAAGACAGTTTAGTGATAAGGCCTGAAAGCGGGCCTTGCACGGAGCAGATCGCCCCGGCCAAGACGCCTTACTTCCATCCGGCGCGGTCAAAGATACGGACCGCTTCGGCCTGACCCTTGCCGATTTGTGCAGCATTGAGCGTATCGGGCTTGAACTTGCCGAGCTTCTCGACCGCCGAATTGGCGGCAAGACCAATTACCGCGGGATATTCATTATTCCCGTCAGCGAAATAGCGCTGGGCCTTTTCTTCGGTGAGATATTCAAGAAAGCGAATCGCATTGGCCCGGTTGGGCGCGGTTTTGACAAGGCCCGCGCCCGAAATGTTCACATGCGTGCCGGTGCCCGCCTGATCGGGGAAGATCACGCCGACCGCATCAAACACTTTCTGCTTTTCGGGATCGCCCGCATAGCGTGCAAGGTAATAGGTGTTGACCAGCGAAATGCCGCACTCACCAGAAGCCACCGCGTCAATGTTCGAGGTGTCATTGCCTTCCGGGGCCCGCGCGAAATTGGCGACAACGCCCTTGGCCCATTTTTCCGCCTCGGCGGCGCCCTTGTGCGCGATGATGCTGGAGAGCAGCGAGATGTTGTAGATGTTCGAGGAGGATCGCATGCAGACCTGGCCCTTGAACCTGGGGTCAGCCAGATCGGCATAATTGGCAAGGCCCTGCGGTTGGCCCTTGGCCTTGTTGTAGATGATGATGCGCGCGCGGGTCGAAAGGCCGAACCACAGGCCTTCGGGGTGGCGCAGGTAATCGGGCAGGCGCTCCTTGAGGACAGGCGAATCGACCGGGCCAAGAATCCCCGCCTCCTCAGCCCGCCACAAGCGGCCGGCATCGACTGTAATGAGCAGGTCTGCCGGGCTGAATTCGCCTTCGGACTGGATCCGCTCGATCAGTGCGTCAGCATCGGCCTCGATACGATTGACCTTGATGCCGGTGGCCTTGGTGAAGTCCTCATAAAGCGCCAGATCCGTATCATAGTGGCGCGAGGAATAGAGATTGATCTCGCCCGCATCGGCAGCAGGAGCGCCCTCGCTCGGCGCTTCGGGCTCGGACGAGCAGGCAGCGAGCGCGCCAAGGCTGGCGGCAGCGAGGAAACCGAGCAGGAGATTCTTCATGAGTGTGGGTCTTTCATTGCCATTTGCAAATGACTTGCAATAGTATGTGATGAAAGGCAAGCGCTATTCACGGATAAATACCCGCAGGCTCCCGGACTGCGGGACGACGCGGTAACGCGCCTGTGCGCTGACTTCGCCACTGGTCTCGACGGTGATCTGGTCACCCCCTGCGCCTCGCAGCAGCACCCGCGTCACTTCGCCCATCGGGTGCACATCGGCCACCGCAAGCCCGCCTGCGTCCGCCACCAGATCAAGCCGGTCGGCATGGACCAGCAGATCGGCCTTCGCACCATCAGCCCGTGCTGCCTCGCCCGCATCCTTGGCCACCGCCAGCGGCCACGTCCCAAAAGCGGTCACGAAGCCGCTCTCACCGCGTTCGGCGGCAACAATCTGCGCCCCACTGAAAATCGCGCCCACCGCCGCGCTTGCGGGGGCATCGTGAAGCTCGGCCGGGCTTCCGAATTGCACGATCCGGCCATGCTCCATAACCGCAATCCGATCAGCAATATCGAGCGCCTCGGCCGGGTCATGCGTGACCAGAAGGGTGGTCGTGCCGCGCGCGCGCAGCAGCATCCGGCAATCGCGCCTCAGCTTGCGCCGCAGCACGATATCGACGCTGGCGAAAGGTTCATCCATCAACAGCACCGCAGGCCCCGGTGCCATCGCCCGGGCGAGCGCCGCGCGCTGCTGCTGCCCCCCCGACAATTCATGCGGATAGCGCCCGCCCAGCCCGGCAAGCCCCACCTGTTCGAGCCAGCCTGCCACTTCGCCCTGCCGCGCGCGCGGCAAGCCAAAGCCGATATTGGCGGCAATTGTCATATGCGGAAACAGCGCCCCGTCCTGAAACACGAGGCCGACCGGGCGATGTTCGGGCGCGGGGTGGCGCGCGGCATCGGCCAGCACTTCGCCGCCCAGGCACACGGCGCCCGCTTGCACCTTCAACAGGCCCGCCGCGAGATTGAGCAGTGTTGACTTCCCGCAGCCCGACGCGCCAAGCAGGCAGGTAATTTCTCCGGCGGGCGCCACAAAGCTCACATCACACAGTGCCTGACTATCACCATAAGCATGGGCAATATGACGAAACTCGAGGCTCACATGATGCATCCGGACGATTGCAGGTGAGCCGCCTTAGGCAATTTGGCGCCTCGCAGGCAAGCGCAAGCGGCGCGTCAAGCGCCCATGAATTGCGCGCACCCGCCCCTGCGAGCGGTGCGATGCTGGCGGCACTGGCTATTGCCGCGCTGGCGGGCCTGCCGCTTGCCGCGATCCTTGGCGGCGCGCTGTCAGGAGGGTTCGAGCCGCTCGCCCATCTCGCGCGCACCATGCTACCGCTTTACGTGGCCAACACCGCTCTGCTGGTGGCGCTGGCGGGGCTGCTGGCAGCGATCATGGGCACGGGAACGGCCTGGCTGGTGAGCGCGGCGGAGTTTCCGGGGCGGCGGGTGCTGGCAGCCGCCCTGGTGCTGCCGCTGGCCGTGCCGGCCTATATCGCGGCCTATGTCTATGCCGATATCCTCGCCTTTGCAGGGCCGGTGCAAAGCGCCTTGCGCAGCATCACCGGCTGGGGCGTTGCCGATTACACTTTCCCGCAGGTCCGTTCGCTGCCGGGCGGCGCGCTGATCATGGCGCTGGTGCTCTACCCTTATGTCTATCTGCTCGCGCGCGGCGCCTTCGCCGCCCAGAGCCTCGCGCAGTTCCGCGCCGCCCGCAGCCTTGGCGCCGGTCCGGGCCGCGCTTTCTGGCGAGTGGCCCTGCCTGCCGCACGGCCTGCCATCGCGGGGGGGCTGGCGCTGGTGGCCATGGAAGTGCTCGCCGATTTCGGCGTGGCCGAATATTTCGGCATCCCGACCTTCTCGACTGGCATTTTCCGCTCCTGGCTGGCGATGGGAGACAAGGCGGCTGCCATCACGCTTTCGGCCATGATGCTGGTCTTTGTCGCGGTGCTGGTGCTGCTCGAAGCGCGCACCCGCACCGGGCGCAGCGCCAGCCGGGATGGGCTTGCCGCGCGCGCTGGTGAGCCCTTGGTGGAGCTTTCGCCTGCTGGCCGCGCGGCCGCGTGCCTTGCCTGCGCGCTGCCGGTGCTGCTCGGCTTTGTGATCCCCGCCGGGTGGCTGGCATGGCTTGCCACCAGCGATGCCGCGCTCGCTGCCACCGGCGAACTGGGCGCCTATCTTGCCGGCAGCATGAAGCTGGGCCTTGCCGCCGCGCTCACCTGCATTGTCGCGGCCCTGCTGCTGGCCTTTGCCAAGGCGCGCAGCACAAGCGGGCTGGTGACAGCGGCAATCCGGCTGGCGACGCTCGGCTATGCCCTGCCCGGAGCCTTGCTCGCGGTGGGCCTGCTCGCACCGCTCGGTGCGCTCGATCAAGGCCTCACGCGCTTTGCCCGCGACACTCTGGGCCATTCGGGCGGCTTGCTGCTGACCGGCACCAGCGCGATCCTCGTCTATGCGCTTGCCGTGCGGTTCATGACTGTCGCCTATAATGCGCTTGATAGCGGGCTGTCGCGGATCCCGCCCAATCTCGATGCCGCCGCGCGCAGCCTTGGCGCTGGCCCGGCCCGTGTGCTGGCGCGCATCTATGCTCCGCTGCTTGCCCCCAGCCTTGGCGCAGCGGGCGCGCTTGTCTTCATCGACACGCTGCGGGAACTGCCTGCAACGCTGATCCTGCGCCCCTTCAATCTCGAAACCCTGGCAACCCGCACCTATCGCCTCGCCAGCGATGAGCGTCTTGTCGAAGCGGCGATCCCGGCGCTCATTCTGCTGGCAGCGGGCCTCATCCCGGTATTGCTGCTGGCCCGCACGGGGAAGCGCTGATTGCGTTTCAGACCTCCCGCCCCGCCTCCCCACCCGGCCACCATAGCCTAATGGTATTGTTGGTGGCCGGGTGGGGAGGCGGGGCGGGAGGTCTGCGCGCCACAAATCTGCAAGCAACAAAAAAGTGTCAATCCAGCTTGTCACTTGGGCTTGTCGGCGGGCGCGCAAGCGTCCATTAGAGCGCCCCTATGGCACGTTTTCCCTTTTCAGCAATCGTCGGTCAGGACGAGATGAAGCAAGCGCTGCTGATTGCAGCGGTCGACCCTTCGGTGGGCGGTGTGATGGTGTTTGGTGATCGCGGCACGGGCAAGTCCACCGCCGCGCGCGCGCTCGCCAGCCTTTTGCCCCCGATCATGGCCATCGAAAATTGCCCCTATGGCTGCTCGAAAGAAGAAGCCGCACGCTATCCGGGCGTTGCTGGCACGGGGCCGGTCAAGAAACGCGCGGTGCCTTTCGTCGATCTGCCCTTGGGTGCGACAGAGGATCGCGTCATCGGCAGCCTTGACTTGGAACGCGCGCTCAGATCGGGCGAAAAGGCGTTCGAGCCGGGTCTCTTGGCCAAGGCGCACCGCGGGTTTCTCTATATCGACGAGATCAACCTGCTCGAAGATCACCTCGTTGACCTGCTGCTGGACGTGGCGGCCTCGGGCGAGAACGTGGTCGAGCGCGAGGGGCTTTCGGTGCGTCACCCGGCCAAATTCGTGCTGATCGGCAGCGGCAACCCCGAAGAAGGGGAGCTGCGCCCGCAGCTGCTCGATCGCTTCGGGCTCTCGGTGGAAGTGCGCACACCCAAGGACCTCGAAGTGCGCATCGAGATCATGCGGCTGGTCGCCGCCAACGAAGCGGACCCGGCAGCTTTCGCGGCGCGCTGGGCGGGTGAGGATGAGAAAATCCTCAAGAAAATCGCGCGCGGCAAGGCCCGCCTGCCCAAGCTGGTGCCGGGCGATGATGTGCTGCGCGATGCGGCCAACCTGTGCCTTGCGGTGGGGGCGGATGGCCTGCGCGGTGAGCTGACCCTGATGCGCGCCGCACGCGCCTATGCCGCGCTCGAAGGGGCCAAGGCCGTCACGCGCCAGCACCTCATCGCGATTGCGCCCTCGGCCCTGCGCCACCGCCTGCGCCGCGATGTGCTGGATGAAACCGGCTCGACCACCCGCATCACCCGCGCCATCGAAGAGCTGTTCGGATGATCGAGGCGCAAGCGCCCGCCGATCCTCTTGAAGATGCCCTGGTCGCCGCGCGGCTGTTCGCCCTCGCGCCCAGGGTGTTCGGCGGGCTGGTGCTGCGCGGCTCTTCGCCCGCGCGCGATGCGCTGGTCGAGGCGCTCTCTGGCGAAATCGCGCTGCGCCGGATGCCGGGCCATGTCGATGATGAACGCCTGCTTGGCGGGATCGACATTGCCGCCAGCCTCGCCGCCGGGCGCCCGGTGGTGCAGAAGGGCCTGATCGAGGAAGCGGCAGGCGGCGCGCTCATCATCCCGATGGCAGAGCGCATGGACACCAGCATTGCCGGGCGGCTGGTGCAGGCGCTGGACGATGCCAAGGCGGCGCTGGTGATGCTGGATGATGCGGTGGAGGCCGATGATGCCCCGCCTGCAAGCCTGATGGAGCGCTCTGCCTTCCGCTGCGATCTTGCCGCCTCGCGCCGCTGGCAGGGGGTGGAACTGCCGCCCGCACCGCAAGGCGGCTGGGGCGGCGCGGCCTTGCTGGATGACAGGCAGCTGCGCGCGCTGGCCACCACTGCCGCGCTGCTGGGCGTCGATGATGTCCGCGCGCTGATCTTTGCCGAGGCCGCGGCGCGGGGCGCAGCCTTGCTGGCGGGGCGCGAAGTGGCCGAGGATGCCGATCTGGCGACTGCGGTGCGCCTCGTGCTGGCCCCGCGTGCGACCCGCATTCCCGAGTTCGAGCAGGAGCCTGAAGAACAGCCCCAGCCCGAGGATGCCCCGCCCGAAGCGGGCGAGGACAATCCGCCCCCGCCCGACAGCAATCCCGACACCCCGCCCGAGGATAAGACGCAGCAAGCCCAGCCGCGGGACCTGGAAGAATTGCTGGTTGATGCCGCCAAGGCCGCCATCCCGCAGGGGCTGCTCGAACAGCTCGCGCAGGGCAATGCGCCGCGCCGGGGCAGCAGCACCGGCACGGGCCAGAAGCGCAAATCGGGGATGCGCGGCAAGCCCTTGGGCGCGCGACCCGGAATGCCGCGCGGGGGCGCGCGTCTGGCGTTGATCGACAGCTTGCGCGCCGCCGTGCCGTGGCAGAATGTGCGCCGCCGCGAAAAGGGCATGGATGCAGGCTCCCCCATCATCATGCGAAAAGAAGATCTGCGCATCCGCCGCTTTGAAGAGCGCGCCGCGCGGGTGACGATCTTTGCGGTCGATGCCAGTGGCTCGGCCGCCGCTGCGCGGCTTGCCGAGGCCAAGGGCGCGGTCGAATTGATGCTGGCCCAAGCCTATGTCACCCGCTCCGAAGTGGCGCTGATCGCCTTCCGCGGCACCACCGCCGAAGTGCTGCTGCCCCCCACCCGCTCGCTGACACGGGCCAAGCGCGCGCTGTCTGACCTGCCCGGCGGGGGCGGCACGCCGCTCGCCTTGGGATTGAACGCCGCGCGGGAATGCGCCGAAAGCGTGATCGCCAAGGGCCGCAGCGCCGCGCTTGTGATCCTCACCGATGGCAGAGCCAACATCACCGCCGAAGGCACGCCGGGCCGCGCACAGGCCAATGAGGATGCGAAATCGGCGGCACGCGCGATCTATGCCCGCGGGATTGACAGCCTCGTGGTCGATATCTCCGCCCGCCCCGGCCCCGAAGGCGCCGCGCTCGCCCATGCCATGGGCGGGCGCTTCCTCGCCCTGCCGCGCGCCGATGCGAAAATGCTGCAACAGGCCATCCAGGCAGCCCAGCCGCTCGGCAAGGCAGCCTGAGGCATGGCCCGTCCGCTCGACTGGAGCCGGGAAGGATTGATCTGGCCGCACCGCGCGGCGAGCCAGTTCGTGAGCGTCGGGGCCGCGCGCTGGCATATCCAGCGGATGGGTTCGGGTGAGCCGCTGCTGCTGCTCCACGGCACGGGTGCCTCGGTCCATTCCTGGCGCGATGTGATGCCGATCCTCGCGCAGACGCATGACGTCATCGCACTCGATCTGCCGCGCCATGCCTTCACCACCGGCCATGCGCCCGATGCGCTGTCGCTGGTGCGCATGGCCGGTGAGCTGGCGCGGCTGTTGAAGACGCTGGACGTTACCCCCGCAGGCATTATCGGCCATTCGGCAGGCGCGGCGCTGGCGCTGCAACTGGCGCTTGAGCACGATCACAAAGGCCCCATCATCGGCCTCAATTCCGCGCTGCGCCCCTTCCCCGGCATCGGCGCGCAGCTGTTCCCTGCAGTCGCCAAGCTGTTCCTCGTCAACCCGCTGGTGCCGCGCATTTTCTCCGCCTCGCTGATGCGCGAAGCCGAAGCCGAGCGCTTCCTCGAGAAATCAACCGGCTCGACCATCGATGCAGCCGGCATGGCCTGCTATGCCGCGCTGTTCCGCAATCCCGCCCATGCCAAGGGCGCGCTGGCGATGATGGCGAACTGGGATTTGCCGGGCCTCAAGGCGCGCATGGGCCGGGTCACCAATCCCGTGCTGTTGGTGCATTCGGATCGCGATGCGGCCATCCCGCTCGACTGGGCCCGCGAGGCGCGCGGATGGCTGAAAGCCGCGCAGCTTGAAGTCCTGCCCGGTCTCGGCCATCTTGCCCATGAGGAAGCCCCGGAGCAAGCCGCCGCGCTGATCCGGGCGTTTTTGGGCAGGCATTAGGCCCGCACAAGCGAGAGGCAGGCACCATGCACAGCGCAAACTACGGCTGGATTGAGCTCGTGCTGTTCTACGGCATCGCGATCGGCTTTGCCGCGTGGCAATGGATCAAGATGGACCGGATGCTCAAGAAAACCCGCGCCGAGAAAGCCGCCAAGGAAGCGGCAGAACAGCAGGATGAGCAGCCCTCCGCTGACTGACGCCCCGCCAACGCGCGCAGGTCGCAGCGATTACTCCGCCGCAATCGCCTCGGTCTGTCCCGCCACCTGAGGCTGGACGTTAAGCGGCGGCATCGCCAGCAGATCGCCATAGGTGAGCGGCTCGGCAACCAGCGCCGGATGCGGCGAATAGCCATCAAACAGATGCACCGGATCAATGATGTCGCGCGAGATGCTCATGCCGTAAAGCCGCCGGGGCACGGGCGAGCAATTGTCCGGCCCTGCATGGATCGTGTCGCTGCGAAACACCATCACCGTGCCTTTGCGCGGCGCGGTGCGCACGAACTCGAACTCATCGCGGATCGCCGCGCGATTGCGCCACAGCGCCCGCAAGGTGCTGGGGCGGAAGGTGCTGAGGCTCAAGTGGCTGTTGCGGTTCAGCAGGAAGCGCAGGATATTGGGCTGATATTCGTCCCACTTGGTCGAGAACACCCGATCGCGAAATTCGCCCGGCGCAAGCTCGCCGCCAATGCCCTTGCGCATGCCCCACAATTTCCTGAAATTGTGGACGAAGACACGCATGTTCGAGCGGATCATGAACAGGTTCATCAATTCAAGGCCAAAGCCGCCATGCCGCTTTTCGACGCCTGCATATTTGTGTGTGCCGGGCACAAACACCGTCCCGCCCTGATCCTGCGAGATGTCTTGAAAGGCGGCAAAGAAGCTCAAGACATTGGGCGGATCGCGGTGGAAATACTGGTGCGATGATCCCTGATAGCTGGTCAGCGTAATCGCTTCGAGCAGGCGGTGCGAGGGGCGGCAATATTCCGAGATCACCCCTTCAAGCCGCTGGCACAAGGTGCCGGCAAAGCTGTTGACAAACGGGGTCGGCGGCAGCGAGCAGAAATCGCGCCGCTTGTAGCGGTTATCGGTCTCGCTGGCGAAGGTGCACAGGTTGCGATCAGGATCATCGGCGGTCTGCCGGACCATTTCAAGCGCCGCATCGGCTTCATCAGGCGACAAGAGATCAGTGAAGATGACAAAGCCGTAAGTGTCGATCTTCCTGACAGCCTCACGCACACGATCAGCCGTCAGCTTGCCGCTCGTATCGAGCACGGCTGCCACTTCAAATCGCGATGTGTCGTCCGAAATCTTCAGTCCAATCATGCCCATTTACCCCGGCACGATCCGCTCCGGCCGGCAGGCGCGGTGGATTGGGGCGCAAGCATAGGCGCACAACCTTCACCAAGGGGTTAACCACGCCGCCAATCAGACGGCGGGCGCGCGGCGCCTACCTGCGCTTCCGCGGCATCCGGTAGGGCAGCATGAATTGCACCAGCGGCGAGGCAAAACGCACCATGTCGAGGCTTTCCTGCACCGCGATCACTTCCTCGCCGCCGAAGCGCGAGGCGAGTTCGGAGCGGGCATAGAAGGGCGTGTCTTCCCACGTGCGCCGCACGCGGGCAACGCCAATGTCCGAGCGGGTCGAGCGCGCGATGCGCCACTTGCTGCGCGGCAGATGCGCCACCGGCGGCAGTTCGACAGGCTCAGGCGCGCCATCCAAGCCGAAGCGCAGGGCGCTGGCAAACAGCGAGCCATCGGCGCGCTCGCCTTCATAGCATACCACCGCGCCCTCACCCATATGGGCGCGCGACCAGTGCCAGGTGCGGAAACCCGCTTCCAGGGGCTCACGCCCGCGATTGTGATCGAGATAGGCGCGGCCCTGCCACGACACGGCAGGCGCGGTCATCTCCACCGCGATCCGCGCGACCGGCGCAAGGCAATGCCACACATGATTGGCCGCCGGATCGAGCGCAAAGGCGACGGGATTCAAGGCCTCGGGGATCACCCGCACCACGCCTGCCACCCGCCGCTGGAACGGGTTGAACAGCCGCTTGTCGCGCTCCTCGATAGTGATTTCGAGCGCATCGCCATCCCAGCGCACCGCGCTTGGCCCGATCACCAGATTGCGCTCGTCGCGGCTCACCGCGCTCGCCCCCCGCTCGGTCATCGCCCAGCGCGCCTGCGGGCCATAAAGCGCGACATTGAGGCAGGAATGGTCAAGCGGATCGCCGCGACCTGAACGCTTGTAATAGGGCGAGAACACGCTGCCCAGAAAGGCGATGATCGTCAGCCCGTGCGTCCCGTCGTCGCTGATCGCATCGACATACCACCAGGAATAGCCGCCGGCAGGAACTTCCTCGTCGAAGCGAGGTCCCGTGCGATAACCTTCGCTGCCAGCAAGCCGGACAAGGCTGCCATAGGAACGCCCGCTGCCGGATGGGTCGCCCCGCCGGTGCAATAGAGCCCCGGAAGGCGTGTCTTGGGCCCCTGCCGCTGGAAGGAAGCCGCCCAGCCGTGCGACGCTCTGCCATAAAGCGCGCCGCCCGTTGCCGGGAACAGCGCCTCCCACGAGCGCGGGTTCATGACGTGCATCGGCGCTGCTTCCTCCAGGATAAGGCCGCAGCGCGCCAGCGAATTCCTCATGGCCTTCGTGCATTGCTCGATCTCCGCTTCGGGATAGGGGTGATTGTCGCCATTGGCTGGCGCATTGACGATGATCTGCAGCCGCTCGCGCTGGCCCTTGGGCAGCATCGCGTTATCGGCCTCGCGCGCGGGGCGATCAATCGCGCAGACATAGACGGTGGGATCAGACGGCGGGCGGCCGCTGGCGATCTCGCGGAATTCGCGCGCGTAGTCGGGCGAAAAGAACACATTGTGATGCGTCAGCGGGAAGGCGCCTGAGGTGGCAGCGTGGGCATAGGTGACAAGCGCGGAAAGCGAACGCTTGGACGGCGGCACCGGATCGGCCGCGTGGCTCGCCTGCCGCCCGAAACGCAATTCAGCCAGCGCGCTCGGATCGCCATTCATGATGACGATATCGGCCGCGATCACTTCGCCGCTGGCCAGCCGCACCCCGCTGGCCTTGCCGCCAGCGGTGAGGATTTCAGCCACTGGAGCATTGGTGCGGATCGCTGCGCCGTGTTTTTCAGCGAGGCTGGCAAGCGCCTTGGCAAGCGCATGGATGCCGCCGTCAATCAGCCACACCCCGCGCGCCTCGACATGGGCGATCAGCATCAGCGTGGCCGGAGCCTCATAGGGCGAGGAGCCGCAATAGGTGGCATAGCGCCCGAACAGCTGGCGCAGGCGCGGATCGGTGAAATGATCGCCGAGTGCATCCCACAGCCGGTCAAACGGGCGCATCGCCAGCATGTCCCCCATCCGCGCAAGGCCGATCTGGCGCATCATGGGGAAAGGTGTCGAAGCCTTGTCACCGCGCAGGAAAGGCTGCTCGAGCACGTCGAAGATGCGCTGTGCTTCAAGCCGGAACTTGCGATAGCCGCGCGCGGCAGCCGCGCCCGCGAAATCGCCGATGGCCTCTTCGCTGCGAAGCGGATCGGCATAGAGATCAAGCTGGCCGCGCTCGTCCCAGGCATGGCGGGCGATGATTTCGGCGGGGCTCGCGGTGATATGATCGTCAAGCCGTGCTCCGCAGGCTTCGAACACCTCGTCGAACACCTCGCGCAGGGTGAACACGGTCGGCCCGCCGTCAATCTCTGCCGCATCGACCAGCACGCGGCGCGCCTTGCCGCCGACCCAGGCCTCTTTCTCGCACACAGTGACATCGGCCCCGCGCGCAGCAAGCAGCGCCGCGCTCACCAGCCCGCCAATCCCGGCTCCGATCACGACGACTCGCGCGCTCACTTGCTCTCCCTTGCCCGGCGTGTCACGTTGCCGGGACAATATCATTGACCTTACGGGGGTGTCTGTCCAATAAATTAGACAGACGGGGCCACATTTGGACAGGTTTTGATGGATTTTGCCGCGCTCAAGGTGGGGTATGTGGCGCGGCGCAACGCCTTGTTTGCCCATCCCCGCTTCCAATATTGGGCCGCGCGCCTGCCGCTTGTCAGCTGGATCGCCAAATCCCGGGCACGCGGCGCTTTTGATATGCTGGCGGGCTTTGCCTATGCCCAGACCTTGCGTGCCTATGTCGAAAGCGGGATCTTTCCGGTGCTCGCCGAAGGGCCGGTTACTGTCGCACAAGTTGCTGAAAGGCTTGATCTAAGCGAACGCGCGGCCGATTGCCTGCTGCGTGCAGGGCGCGCGCTGATGCTGTCCGAAGAAGTGCCGCCCAAGGGCTGGATGCTGGGGGAACAAGGCGCGGTGATTGCGGCCAATCCCGGAGTGCAGGCCATGGTGCGCCACCACCGGCTGCTCTATGCCGATCTCGCCGATCCCCTGGCCCTGCTCAAGGCCGACCGCAAGCAGCCGACGCAGCTTTCGCGCTTCTGGTCCTATGCCGGCGCGCTCCACGGCGCGGGCGAGCGCGGCCGCGATACGGCGGAATATTCCGCGCTGATGGCTGCCTCACAGCACTTCGTAGCCGATGAAGTGCTCGCCTCGGTATCGTTCCGCGGCGTGCGACGCCTGCTCGATGTCGGGGGCGGGCACGGCGCCTTTCTGCGCGCCGTCGGCACACGCTACCCCCACCTCCAGCTCGGCCTGTTCGACCTGCCCGAAGTGGCAGCCAGAGGCGTTGAAATCCTTGGGGAAACCTTTGGAAAGGCACGGGTCTGCGGGCATGGCGGCAACTTCTTTGCCGATCCGGTTCCGGCAGGCTACGACATGGTCTCGCTGGTCCGCATCCTGCACGATCATGATGATGCACCCGCCGCCGCACTGCTGGCGAATATCCACAAGTCTCTCGCCCCCGGCGCACGCCTGCTGATTGCCGAGCCCATGGCGCAAATCCCCGGTGCACGGGCCATGGGCGAGGCCTTCTTCGGGCTCTACCTCTGGGCAATGGGCTCAGGCCGCCCGAGAAGTCCCAAGGAAATCATGATGATGCTGCGCGAGGCAGGCTTTTCGCGGGCCCGGTTCGTGGCGACGGCGCAGCCCGTGAACACCAGCGTCATCATCGCTGAACGCTAGCGCGCTTGCGAGGGCGGATATTGTCCAAACAAGTTGACAGTCTGGAGTGTAAGGCATAGCAAACATACAGGAGAGTGGTTTTCCGAATTGTTCGAGTCGTCCCAAGCGGCCCGGCAAGCGGAATCAAGGGAGCACTTGATGAACACCTTGGCTGTCATTCTTGAAGCTCCTGAGCAGCTTGCGCTCAGAACGCTTGAATTGACTCCGGTTCAACCCTCCGACGTTGTTGTCGATATTCATTACAGCGGCATCAGCACCGGCACGGAAAAGCTGCTGTGGACGGGCAAGATGCCGCCTTTCCCCGGGCTGGGCTATCCGCTGGTGCCGGGCTACGAATCCGTGGGCCGCATCGTCGATGCCGGGCCTGAAGCAAGGGCGCGCATTGGCGACTGGGTGTTTGTGCCCGGCGCCAATTGCTACCAGGGCGCGCGCGGCCTGTTTGGCGGCACGGCGCGCCGCGTGATCGTGCCTTCGGCGCGGGCTATTCCGATCCCCGAAGAACTGGGCGAGGCAGGCGTGCTGTGCGCGCTGGCCGCCACCGCGCTCCACGCCATCAATGGTGGCGGCTATGATGGCAATCCGGCCAATCGCTGCGCCTTGCCCGATCTGGTGATTGGTCATGGCGTGCTCGGCCGTTTGATTGCCCGGCTTGCCCTGGCGCTGGGGGCGCCTGCGCCGGTGGTGTGGGAAACCAATGCGGCACGCCGCACCGGCGCGCTCGGCTATGATGTCATGCACCCCGAAGAAGACGAGCGCCGTGATTACCGCGCGATCTATGATGCGAGCGGGGATTCGAACATCATCGACAGCCTGGTGATGCGCATGGCCAAGGGCGGCGAGATCGTGCTGGCCGGCTTTTATTCCGATCGCCTCAATTTCGCCTTCCCTTCTGCCTTCATGAAAGAAGCGACCTTGCGCGTCGCTGCCGAATGGCAGCCGGTCGATCTCGCGGAGACGCGCGAGCTGATCGCGACCGGCAAGCTCGATCTCACCGGCCTCATCAGCAACCGCCGCCCCGCGACGGCCGCCGATGAAGCCTACCCGCAGGCTTTCAGCGATCCTGAATGCCTCAAGATGGTTCTCGACTGGAGCGATTGCTGATGAGTGTTCTCGACAATCCTACTTTGGCCGATCAGGCTGCCTTGCTGCGCGAAGAAGCTGCCATCGAACCTGATCCCGTCCACACCGGCGAGGTGAAGAAAGAAACGCAGATCATCGCGATCTACGGCAAGGGTGGGAGCGGCAAGAGCTTTGCCCTTTCGAACCTTTCCTACATGATGGCGCAGCAGGGCAAGCGCGTGCTGCTGATCGGCTGCGATCCCAAGTCGGACACCACTTCGCTTCTGTTCGGTGGCAAGAACGTGCCGACCATCATCGAGACTTCCTCGAAGAAGAAACTCGCCGGCGAGGAAGTCACCATCGAAGACGTGTGCTTCCAGCGTGACGGCGTCTTCGCGATGGAACTGGGCGGGCCCGAAGTCGGCCGCGGCTGCGGCGGGCGCGGCATCATCCACGGCTTTGAGCTGATGGAAAAGCTGGGCTTCCACGATTGGGGCTTTGATTACGTGCTGCTCGATTTCCTCGGCGACGTGGTGTGCGGCGGCTTCGGCCTGCCGATCGCCCGCGACATGTGCCAGAAGGTGATCGTGGTCGGTTCGAACGACCTGCAATCGCTCTATGTGGCGAACAACGTGTGCCATGCGGTCGAATATTTCCGCAAGATGGGCGGCAATGTCGGCGTTGCCGGCATGATCATCAACAAGGATGACGGCACCGGCGAGGCGCAAGCCTTCGCCGAAGCGGTTGGCATCCCGGTGCTCACTTCGATTCCCGCCAACGAGGACATCCGCCGCAAGAGCGCCAATTACCAGATCATCGGCGTGCCCGGCGGCGAATGGGCCGGCATCTTCGAAGAGCTCGCCGCCAATGTTGCAGCCGCCCCGCCGACCCGGCCCAAACCGCTTAGCCAGGATGAATTGCTCGGCCTGTTCAGCCCGGAAGACACCGGCGGTGACATCAAGCTGATCCCGGCGACCCAGGCGGATATGCGCGGCGGCGTGTTTGAACAGCGCCCGAGCCTCGAAGTGATCTACGACGAGGCGTGACGAGCGATGGACGATCTCACCCCCACTGGCGACACCCGCGCCCCGGATCGGATCGATCTTGCCGATGCGCCCACCGGCGCACCCATTTCCGAGGCGACCGACACCGGTTCAGGCTGTCACGGCGGCAAGGAAACCATGCTGGCCGCCGCGCGGCAGGCGGGCAAGAGCGATATTCTCGATCGCTATGCCGCCGATTACCCGGTCGATCCCCATGCCGGCCCGCATGATCAGCCGCAGTCGATGTGCCCGGCTTTCGGCTCCTTGCGCGTCGGCCTGCGGATGAAGCGCACCGCCACGGTGCTCTCGGGCTCGGCCTGCTGCGTCTATGGTCTCACTTTCACCTCGCACTTCTATGGCGCGCGGCGCACTGTCGGCTACGTTCCCTTCAATTCGGAAACGCTGGTTACCGGCAAGCTGTTTGAAGACATCAAGGAAGCCGTCGAAGGGATGGCTGATCCTGAGAAGTATGACGCCATCGTCGTCACCAACCTGTGTGTGCCCACGGCGAGCGGGGTGCCGCTGCGCCTGCTGAAAAAGCAGATCAACGGCGTGCGCATCATCGGCATTGATGTGCCGGGCTTTGGCGTGCCGACCCATGCCGAGGCCAAGGACATCCTGGCAGGCGCGATGCTCAATTACGCCCGCGAGGAAGTGATGGCAGGCCCGGTGGCCGCCCCGCGTGAGCGCACCGACAAGCCGAGCGTTGCGCTGCTGGGCGAAATGTTCCCGGCTGATCCGGTGGTGATCGGGCAGATGCTGGCGCCGCTCGGCCTTGCGGCTGGCCCGGTGGTGCCGACTCGCGAATGGCGCGAGCTTTATGCCGCGCTCGATTGCGCGGTGGTGGCCGCAATCCACCCCTTCTACACTGCCTCGATCCGCGAATTCGAAGCCGCTGGCCGCCCGATCATCGGTTCAGCGCCGGTGGGCGCGGATGGCACCGCGGCCTGGCTGCAAGCCCTGGGCGAGACGCTTGGCCTGCCGCAAGCGCAGGTTGACGGGGTCAAGAACGCGATGATCGGTGCCTGCAAGGGCGCCCTTGCACAAATGCCGATCAAGGGCCGGATCACGGTTTCGGGCTATGAAGGCTCGGAATTGCTGGTCGCCCGCCTCTTGGTCGAAAGCGGTGCGGATGTGGCCTATGTCGGCTCGGCCTGCCCGCGCACCAAGTGGTCAGACCCTGATCGCGAATGGCTCGAAGCGCGCGGCGTGCACGTCAATTTCCGCGCCAGCCTTGAACAGGACAAGGCAGCGGTGGACGAATACCGCCCCGATCTCGCCATCGGCACCACCCCGGTGGTGCAGCACGCCAAGACCCGCGCGATCCCCTCGCTCTATTTCACCAATCTCATCTCGGCGCGGCCGCTGATGGGCCCGGCAGGCGCAGGCAGCCTTGCAACTGTCATCAATGCCGCCATGGCGAACAAGGCGCGCTTTGACGCCATGCGCGACTTCTTCGAAGGCGTCGGGGAAGAACACGCCTCGGGCGTGTGGGAAGACATCCCCGTCGACCGGCCCAAGTTCCGCAAGAAATACGCCGCGCTCAACGAGGCAGCGCGCAAGGCATCGGAGGCGATCGGCACATGACCCTCGTTCTCGATCACGGCTTTATTGGTTTCGTCGTGCTCTCGTCACGTTGCGCGGGAGGTGCGGCATGACCCTGGTTCTCGATCACGACAGGGCGGGCGGCTATTGGGGCGCGACCTATGTTTTCACCGCGGTAAAGGGCCTGCAAGTCATTATTGATGGCCCGGTGGGATGTGAAAACCTCCCCGTGACTTCGGTGCTGCATTACACCGATGCCCTGCCGCCGCATGAATTGCCCATCGTGGTGACGGGCCTCGCTGAAGAAGAGCTCGGCAAGACCGGCACCGAAGGCGCGATGAAGCGGGCGTGGAAGACGCTCGATCCGGAACTGCCCTGCGTGGTGGTGACAGGCTCGATCGCCGAGATGATCGGCGGCGGTGTCACGCCCGAGGGCACCAATATCAAGCGCTTCCTGCCGCGCACCATTGATGAGGATCAGTGGCAATCGGCCGATCGCGCGCTCACCTGGCTGTGGACCGAATTCGGCCCCAAGAAAATGCCTGCCAAGCGTGAGCGCAAGGAAGGCGAGCGCCCCCGCGTCAACATCATCGGCCCGGCCTATGGCATGTTCAACATGCCGTCCGATCTGGCGGAAATCCGCCGCCTCGTCGAAGGGATCGGCGCAGAGGTGGGCCTCGTCTTCCCGCTCGGCACGCACTTGGCCGATATCGCCAAGCTCGCGACCGCCGATGCGAATATCTGCATGTACCGCGAATATGGCCGCAACCTGTGCGAGACGCTGGAAGTGCCCTATTTCCAGGCGCCGATCGGCCTCAACCAGACGACCAAGTTCCTGCGCGCGCTGGGGGCAGAGCTGGGCCTTGATCCCGAACCCTTCATCGAGCGCGAAAAGCACACCACGATCAAGCCCTTGTGGGATCTGTGGCGTTCGGTGACGCAGGATTTCTTTGCCACCGCCAGTTTCGGCATCGTCGCGAACGAGACCTACGCCCGCGGCATTCGCGCCTATCTCGAAGATGATCTGGGCATGCCCTGCAACTTTGCCTTCTCGCGCCGCGCGGGGGTGAAGCCCAGGAACGAGGACGTGCGCGAGGCGATCTACAAGAACCCGCCGCTGGTGCTGTTCGGCAGCTACAACGAACGCATGTACATGACCGAGTGCGGCGGGCGCGGCATGTATATCCCGGCCAGCTTCCCGGGTGCAGCCATCCGTCGCCACACCGGCACGCCCTTCATGGGCTATTCGGGCGCGAGCTATCTCTTGCAGGAGGTCTGCAATGCCCTGTTCGATGCGCTGTTCCACATCCTGCCCTTGGGCACCGAGATGGACAAGGTCGACAAGACCCCGGCGCGCAGCCTCACGGAACTCACCTGGGATGATGACGCCAAGGCGCTGCTTGACCAGCTCGTGGAGGCACAGCCCGTACTGATCCGCATTTCCGCTGCCAAGCGCCTGCGCGATGCCGCCGAAAAGGCGGCCCGCCAGCGCGGGGCCAGCACAGTTACCGCAGATTGCCTCGATGAGGCGCTGCTTGAAGGGGCGACAGCGTGAGAGCGGGCGCCGCCTTGAACCTTTCCATGCCGAGGCTGCGGGCTCGCCCGTCAGCCTTGGTGCCGTTTGCCCCACACAAAGGGGCCATCCAATCCACGTGGGGGATCACGCGGGGATGCAGCCGGGAGCCTTCGGGCTCTCATTTTGACCTAACTGAACGGAGACATACCAATGACTGATCCGGAACGCGTAGGGACTTACCTGACGCCTGAAGAGGCGCAGGAAATCCACAAGGGTTTCATGGGCACCTTTGGCCTGTACGTAGCGATCGCACTGATCGCTCACTTCCTGATGTGGAGCTACAAGCCCTGGCTTTGATCCGATCCAGCTTGTGAGGCCCCTGCCCCCGGGCGGGGTGCTGAACACCTGTATCTCAATTCAAGAAAAGGAATTTTCCCATGTGGAGAATCTGGTTCTACTTTGACATCCGCCGCGCTCTGGTTGCGCTGCACGTGGGTCTGGCCGTGCTGGCCTTCACCATCCACTTCATCCTGCTCAGCACGGATCGCTACAACTGGCTCGAGCGCGCCCCTGGCACGCCTGCGCCGGCTCAGGCTGCTATCGAGTCGTCGGAAGTTCCGGCGGCGGGGTAGCACCTGTCCAACATGTGAGGGGGCAGGTTCGCCTGCCTGCCTCCTGACACTTTTGGCGACAACTTCAGAACCTGCCCTTGTGGTGGGGAGGATGGACCTATGGCGCTCCTTAGTTTCGAGCGGAAATACCGCGTACGCGGTGGAACATTAATCGGCGGCGACCTGTTCGACTTCTGGGTCGGGCCGTTTTATGTTGGATTCTTTGGGGTGACGACGGCAATCAGTGCGCTGCTTGGGACCGCGCTGATTTTCGCCGCCGCCATCGAAGGTCCGACACTCAACCCGTGGCTGATCTCGATCAATCCGCCCTCAGCCGAGGTCGGGTTGGGCCTCGCCCCTCTTTCCGAAGGGGGCTATTGGCAGGTGATCACGGCTTGCGCTGTGGTTGCGTTCTGCTCGTGGGTCGGGCGGCAAGCGGAAATCGCGCGCAAGCTGGGCATGAGCTATCATGTCCCGATTGCTTTTAGCGTTGCCGTATTTGCCTATATCACGCTCAATGTGATCCGCCCCGTCTTGATGGGCGCGTGGGCCAATGGCTTCCCTTACGGGATCTGGACGCACCTCGAATGGGTGTCGAACGTGGGCTATGCCTTCGGCAACTTCCACTACAACCCGGTGCACATGCTGGCGATCACGTTCTTCTTCACGAACGCGCTCGCGCTTGCGCTGCACGGCGGCCTGGTGCTGTCGGCGGTCAACCCGTCGGGCGGCACCAACGTGAAGTCGCCCGAATATGAAGACACCTATTTCCGGGACTTCATCGGCTATTCGGTCGGCACGCTTGGCATTCACCGCGTGGGCCTGTTCCTGGCGTTGAACGCTGGCTTCTGGAGCGCGATCTGCATCGTGATTTCGGGCACGCTTTATGTCGGCAGCTGGATCGAGTTCTGGGATTTCTGGAAACGCATCCCGATCTGGTCGTAAAGGAGCACCTGTATCATGGCGACTTATCAAAACATCTTCACCCAGGTGCAGGTCAAGGCAGCCCCGGAAATGGGGGTTGCTCACCTTGATGGCAGTGAAGCGCGCCTGCCCTTCACTGGCTATTCGTACTGGATGGGCAAGATCGGTCAGGCCCAGATTGGCCCGATCTATCTCGGCTGGCTTGGCGTCATCAGTCTTGCCTTTGGCTTCATGGCGCTGTTCATCATCGGGATGAACTTCGCGGCCCAGGTCAACTGGAGCCCGCAGGCCTTCATGCGCGAGTTCTTCTGGCTCTCACTCGATCCGCCGGGCCCGGAATATGGGTTCAGCCCGTTTGTGCCGCTGGAAAAGGGCGGCTGGTTCATCATGACCGGCGCGTTCCTGACCATCTCGGTGCTGTGCTGGTGGGCCCGCACCTATTACCGCGCCAAGGCGCTGGGCATGGGGATGCATATTCCCTGGGCCTTTGCGAGCGCCATCTGGCTGTTCCTGGTCCTGGGCTTCATCCGCCCCATGCTGATGGGCCAGTGGTCGGAAGCGGTGCCTTACGGCATCTTCAGCCACCTCGATTGGACCAACAATTTCAGCCTCGTCTATGGCAACCTGTTCTACAATCCGTTCCACGCGCTCTCGATCGTCTTCCTTTATGGCTCGGCGCTCCTGTTCGCGATGCACGGGGCGACGATTCTGGCACTCGGCCGCTACGGCGGTGAGCGCGAGATCGAACAGATCACCGATCGCGGCACGGCTGCTGAACGCGGCGCGCTCTACTGGCGCTGGGTGATGGGCTTCAACGCCTCGTTTGAATCGATCCACCGCTGGGCCTGGTGGTTTGCAGTGCTGGTGACGCTGACGGGCGGCATCGGCATTCTGCTGACCGGCACGGTGGTCGATAACTGGTATATCTGGGCGCAGGAACACCACTATGCTCCGACCGGTGAAAACTACGACGTGAGCGATGCCGTGGCAGGCGCTACCGGACAGGGCAAGTAACCGGCTCTGCCAAGCCAAAGTGGTCGGGCCGGGAAGGTCCGGCCGCAGGCCAAGGCTCCATCAAAGCCCCGTTCAAGCCCTGCTTGAGCGGGGCTTTTGCGTGGCTGCTGGCATCCGCAGGCAGAGTGCCCGGGCCAGATCGGGCGATGATTGCAGGCAGTGGCATCCTGCGGTGAGGCCTGCTCTCACCCCCGCCGCCTTGGCGCGCTGCGATCCGGGCTCAGGGCCCCGTCAGACGCGAGCGCAGATCATGAAGATGGAGCGGCAGCGACAAAGCAAGCGGCAAGGCCACCCACCACCACGCAGCCCCCACCAGCGCTGCGCGCAGGCCGAGCACAATCAGCACCGCCGGCCCCAGCAGCGCGGCAATCTCAAGCGCCCGCCAGCCCCGCTTGAGCCGCAGCCACAGCGCTTCCATCGCCAGCACCGCAAGCACGATATCAGCAGCATGGCCGCTTGCGAAAAGATCCGCGATCATGCGCGCCCCTCCCATGCGCCCGGCCCCGCCGCGCCGCGCGGCTCAGCCGAAGGGGGCATTGAGCTCAACCACCGCCCAGTTGAGCGCACCGGCAAAGGTCACCCATGCGAGATAGGGCACCAGACACAGCGCCGCGCTTCGGGAAAAGCGGCCACAATAGCCGATCAGCAGCACGATCGAGAGCCACAGGAAAATCACTTCGACAAAGGCCCAGTCAGGCCGCTGCATGCGGAAGAAGATGAGGCTCCACAGGATGTTGAGAAAGCCGTTCAAGGCAAACAGGCTGATCACCCATTCCGATTGCACCGCGGTAGGTGCCGCGCGCCACGCGTTGATCCCGGCCACCGTGATCAGCGCATAGATGAGTGTCCACCCCATCGGGAACACCACATCAGGCGGGTTCCAGGCGGGCTTTTCGAGCGCCTGATACCACGGCCCCAGATCGGTGATTGTCGCGCCCAGCGCCGCAACACACAGGGCTGCGATTGTCGCCACCGACACAGGCAGGATCATCATGCGGTTCATGACAAAATGTCTAGGGCGCTGCTGCCTCGCGTGCAATGGCAATGGCACGTGCCGCAGCATCCTGTCGTACGGGGGCGCAGGCGGGATCGGCACAGGGCGCTGCCGCGCAGACTTCACCCAGCGCCGCGGCCGACCCCTCGCACCGCACGCGCACGCTGCCCGGCTCAGCGCGTGGCTGGCCTGAGACCGAGAAGGTGCGCGGTATCCTTGAGGAAGATCTTGACGTGAGCGAGCGGTTTGGCGCGCACCAGCTTCTTGTTCATATAGGCCTGCCAGGTCAGCTCCTGCACATCCTTGTCATCGCAGATCGTGACGAAACGTTCGCGCCGCTTGTCGTTCTGATACCAGAAATATTGCATGATCCCGAGGATCCAGAACACCTTGCCATGTTCTTTCATGAACCGCTTGCGCGCGGTGCGAAGGGCTCGCGCATCGCCGGTCTTGAGGAAGGCCGAAACAGCCTCACCCACCACACGCCCGCCCATCATGGCGTAGTAGATCCCTTCGCCCGAAGCCGGCGCCACCACGCCCGCCGCATCGCCAGCGACAATCACATCAGCGCCATTGTCCCAGCGCTTCAGCGGCTTCAGCGGGATCGGCGCCCCTTCGCGGCGCACGGTCTGGCAGCGATCAAGCCCCAGATCATCGCGCATGGTGGCAATCGCACCGCGCAAGCTGAAGCCCTTGTTGGCGCTGCCGACGCCAATGCTCGCAGTCTCGCCATGCGGGAACACCCAGGCGTAGAAATCGGGCGAGAGGCGCCCCTGATAGAACACATCGCAGCGCGCCGGATCAAAGGCATCGGAGGTGCCACCGGGCGATTTGATGATCTCGTGATAGGCGAACACGCAAGGCACGCGCTCAGCGCCCGGCAGGCATTGCTTGGCCACGGCCGACCTTGCGCCATCCGCGCCGATCACGCAGCGTGCCCGCACGCGTTCGATCGGCCCGCCCCGCTCCCGGCGGAAGGTTACGATGGGGTGCGGCAGATCGTCGCGCTCGATCTTTTCAAAGGTCGCCGTGATCCGCTCCGCGCCCGAAGCCCGCGCCCGCTCGCGCAGCCATTCGTCGAAATCCTCGCGGTCCACCATGCCGACATAGCCGATTTCGCCCACCGGCATATCCACTGCCCGGCCCGAGGGCGCGATCATGCGCGCCGCGCGCGCCTTGGCGACGAGCAGGCTTTGCGGAATGTCGAAATCGGCCATCAGCCGGGGCGGCACCGCGCCGCCGCAGGGCTTGATGCGCCCGCCGCGTTCCATCAGCAGCACTGAATGGCCCGCCAGCGCCAGATCATTTGCCGCGGTGGAGCCCGACGGCCCGCCGCCGACAATGACGACATCATAGATTGTCTCGGTCATGCGAACATCTCCCTCTCACCCGGCTGTTGGGTTGTGGCAGCAACAGGGGCGCGCGCGGCAATCCCCATCGCGAGCACGGCGGCGAGCACGAAGGCCGCGCTCTCCACCGCGAAAATGATCTGGAAGGCCGCGCCGTCAGCGCCGATCACACGGCGCGCAACATCCACGCCCACCGCGCCGAGCAATCCGCCAAGCCCGAAGGCGATGGCCTGGCTTGCCCCCCACACGCCCATGCGCACGCCCTCGCGGGTGTTCTCTCCGGCACCTGCCAGCCCCATCATGGTGCCGATCGCCGCGACTGCGAAAACGCCATTGCCAAAGCCCAGCACGAAGGCATTGATCGCCAGCGGCCAGGGCGGCCCGTGCACGGCCGCAGCTGCCAGCCCCGCCAGCCCCGCGGCCGAGGCAAGGCATCCGCCCACCACCCAGCCGCGAAGATCGCGCCTGCCATCGCCCGCAAAGGCGCTGCCGCCGATCCCGGTGATGATCATGCCGAGCAGGATGCCGCCCTGATGCGTCCCGCCGAGCTGCGTCGATTCCCCCGGCGACATCCCGAAGACAAGGCCGGCGAAAGGCTCAAGGATCAGGTCCTGCATCGAAAAGGCGATCATCGAGACGAAGATGAAGATGGTAAAGCGCCGCGCGGCCTGCTCGGCCCAGATCTCGCGGATTGCCGCCTTGAAATCGGGCGCGGGGCCAGCCTTGGCAGTTTCGGCGAAGACGCCCGCCTGCCTCTCGAGCCGGAAAGTGGCGAGCACTGTCAGGCTCAGCATGACAGCACCGAGCCCCCCTGCAACCCACAAGAGACGCTCAGGCGAAAAGGGGATGATGAGCTTGCCCACCGTGATCGCCGAGGCGACAATGCCTGCGACCATCATGATCCAGGTGAGCGCTGCGGCCGCCGCACGGCGGCGCGGCGCAACCCCCGAGGCGAGCAGCGCCAGCGCCGATGTTCCGGCTGCGCCCACCCCTACGCCAATCAGCGTATAGGCCACAATCGCCATGCCAAAGCCCAGCACCGGCGAAGGCACCATCAGCAAGGTCGCCTGCGTCGCCATCAGCGCTGCGCCCGCCAGCACGGCCACGCCGCCGATAATCCACGGCACGCGCGCGCGCCCCTTGTCAGAACCATGCCCCCACAAGGGGCGGCACAACTGCACCGCATAATGCCACGCCACCAGCCCTGCCGGGATGGCCGCTGCCAGCGCGAATTCCACCACCATCAGCCGGTTGAGCACTGTCGTTGCCAGCATCACCAGCGCGCCGATCGCCGCCTGCACCATCCCGATGCGCGCAATCCCCAGCCAGCCGAAACCGGCCTCGCCCGTCACGCTCGCAGGCGCTGGCGTCGCGGCCGGAGCGGCCAGGCTCGCCATCAGATATAACCCCCAAGGCCGAGCGCTGCGGCCAGCATGCCCAGCACATAAAGCGTCACGCCCACGCCATTATACCACGGCGCCTTGCCCGCCGGATCGCGGATCAGCGTCGGCATGGCGGCGATTTGCGCCAGCAGCGAAGCCGTGACGATCAGCGCCGACCAGCCATAGCCCCACAGCGCAAGCAGCCCGATCACCACGATCTGGTTTACCGCCATGGTGGTGCAGGCAAAGCGCGCCGCTGCCTCCACCCCCATGACAACCGGCAGCGAGGTAAAGCCCGACTGGCGATCACCCTCGACTGCCTTGAAATCGTTCAGGACCATGATGCCGTGCGCGCCGAGCGAGTAGAAAAACAGGACGAACACCACTTCCTTGGCCGGCAGCGCGCCCAGCATGACAGCCGCGCCCGTAAACCAGCTCAGGCCTTCATAGGTAAGCCCGCACACCAGTGGGCCGATCATCCCGCTTTCCTTGAAGCGGAACGGCGGGGCGGAATAGGCCCAGGCAAAGGCAAGGCCAACGAGCGCGGCGACAAACACGATCGGGCCAAGCAGCCAGCCGACAGCGGCGGAAATCACGCTCATGATGAGTGCGATATAAAGCCCCCAGCGACCAGGGATCCGGCCTGACGGGATCGGGCGATCGGGTTCGTTGATGGCATCGACATGGCGATCAAACCAGTCATTGACCGCCTGCGATGTGCCGCACACCAGCGGCCCTGCCAGCAGCACGCCGCCTGCCACAAACCACCAGCGCCCATCGAGCCCGGCGCCCGAAGAAACTGCCCCGCACATGAAGGCCCACATCGGCGGAAACCATGTGATCGGCTTGAGCAATTGCAGGGCATCTCGCGGCGCCGGAAAGCTGGGGCTGCGCGTCGCGGGGCGAGTCGAAGACACAGATTGATCCATGGGCACGAGGCTATGTCTGACAGGTCAAAGCGTCAAATTATTTTGACACTTTGTCTCCAACAGCAATGATTTTTGCATCGCCTTCCAACACCGCGCCCCTTGTCCTGACAGGGTGACGAGTGTCAGGTGCGCTTGATGGGGTGGTCTTGAGGGCCGCCTGGCGCGCGCGCTTCGCCCCACCCAGCCAAGGGGCACGCAGGGCGCTTTGCCAGGGGGGCAGCGCGGCTGTGGCAGCAATAAGCGCGGCTTAAGCGGGAATAAGCGCGCTTAAGCAGGCCAAGCGGGCAGGCGCGATTTTACGGGCTTAATCGGCATCGCCGGTAAGATTGCCAAGCCCGTAGCGGTGCAGCTTGGAATAGAGGCTCTGGCGGGAAAGCCCAAGGATTTCAGCGGCAGAGGCGCGATTATCCGAGGTATATGAGAGCGCGGCCTCGATGCACAGGCGCTCGATCAGGTCGGTGCTTTCGCGCACAATATCCTTCAAGGACATGCGCCCCACCAGGTCGGTGAGCTGTTCGACCGAACGCGGCAATTCCTCCGCAGGGCTGCTGGCGGGCAGATCGTGCAACCGTCGCCCGACGGGGCGGATCACGAAGGCGTAGAACGGATCTTCGCCACCGCTGCGAACCGCTGATAATTCAACCGCTTCGCCTTCCATGTCGCGGCCCACCCGCACCACGGTGGCAACATTGCGCGCCGCGCCATACTGGTCGATCTGCCCCTCGATCAGATCGAGATCAATGCCCGGCCTGCCGATGATTTCGGAAAGGTGGCGCCCGCGCAGCGATTCCGCGCTGGCAGCCTGCACCAGCTCGACGAAGGCACTGTTTGCACTGACAATTTCGAGGTTGCTGTTCGACACCACAAAGGCATCGGGCATGGCGTTGATCAACTCGCTGACCGGCACCCCCGAAGGCAGACCATCCCCGCCTGCTTCGCCGCCGATCGCGACCAGACGCAGCAACAGGAATTGCCCGCGATCCTGCGTGAACCCGGCCACTGAGGCCTGCACCTCGCGTGCCCCCTTGGACAGGCGCAGGACAACCGGGCTTACATTGTCCGAAACCAGCGCAGAGCCGACGAGCGTCTGCACCGCGTCGCGCGAATTGCGATCGATCACGCTGAGCAATTTCTTGCCCGGCAAGCTCCCCGCGCGCGCGCCGAACATGCTGTGCGCTGCCGGATTTGCCTCACGAATTCTGAGACTTGCGGCCTCGATAATCATCACCGCTTCGGATGATCGCTCAAACAGCATGCGATAGCGTGCCTCAAGCTGGCGCATCCTGAGATAGTCGCGCTCAAGGGCTTGCTGCACCTGCAACAGGCGCTGCTGAAGGCGGCCTGCCTCGCGCAGGTCGCGGCCGAAAGCAAGATGATATTCGCCCCCGTTCATGCTCAGCACGGCGTAACGCAAGGGCAATTCGCCATCGCGCGTGGGGTGGTTGACCTCGCGCCAGGACTGCACCTCGCCGCGGCGCGCTGCAGCCAGCATTTCCATCACCTTGTGGCGGCTGTCCTCCGTCACGATATCGAGCCAGTTAGACCCGATCACATTGGAAAAATTGGGAAAATCGCGCGGATCAAAGGAGGCGTCAATGATTGTTCCAGCATCGTCAAGCACCAGCGCCACATCGCCTGCAACCATCGCAAGCCGCATCGCCGAGGCCGCGTCAAGCGCGCCGAACAGTTCGGCGGCAGGGCCGAAGGAATGCTTGCCATTAAGGAAATGTTTGCGGGAGAGCATCCGGTGGTTGAACCTAGCGCAATTGATGAGCCTTTACGGGGGCGGCGGCGACGAGTTGTTCGGCAAGCTCAAGCGCACCAAGTGCGTCCTGACCGGTGCCATCAGCGCCCGATTCCGCAACAATCGACGGATTGTTGTTGACGACGCGCCCCCCGACAATCACCTTCACGTGCGGATTGGCGGAGACACTGCGGATCGCCCGGACGAGATTGCCGAGCGCGGCGCTAGGGCAATCGCGGGTCAGCGTCAATCCGACGATATCAAAGGGGGTGTGGGCCACGCGATCGAGCAGTTCGCGGCGCTCCGGTTTGACCAGCGCCTCGCTTTGCCAGCCGGCCCTGGCAAAGACTTCCTCGATCATCAGCGTGCCGAAATTGTGATTATCCCCGGGCATCGGTGAAAACAGCGCGCTGCGCGCCTCGGGATAGGGTGAAAAATTGACCGGAGAGCGCGCCGAAATCTCGCGCATCACTTCCTGCAGGCGCCACAAACCCATTGTTACATCGATAAAATCACATTCGTCGCGATCCCACATCTCGCCGAGGCGGCGGGCCGCGGGGGCGAGCAGGTCGATGCAGATCGCCTCGACGCTGGCGCCGCGTTCAATCAGGGCATCGACCTCTTCAAGCAAGCCTGCCGCCTCGAGACGCAAGGGCAGCAGGGCAAAGCGGTTGAGCGCATCCCCGTCTATCGGCCCGGGACGCGCCGCGCCGCTTTCTGTGCCGCCCGCATTATAGGCCATCAAGAGCCGCGGAATGATCTCGCTCTCGATCACGGTGGAGATCGATTCGATGGAGTCGGCAGGCGAATATTTCTGCCTGGAGACGCGCTTGCGAACGCGCTCGAAAGGGCCTGCCAGCCGATCGCGCCAGGATGCGCTGCTTACGCCAAAAGTGCCGGAATTGCTGGCCTCTCCCATCGGCTGGTCTCCTGACAGATCATGCGGACGTTGCTGTCCAAACGATGCGAAACGCGCGCACCCCGCATTCAATCTGGCCCTGATCCCGAAGGAGCCAACTGCCAACCCATACGCCTTTTCCAAGGGGCGCGCAAACGCCGATCCCAAAACCGCAAAGCGTCAACAATTTTGAACGTCCAATTTAGTTGACACTTCTGTTGGGAAAGGCGTAGGTTTCGAGTCTGACAGCAAAGGCTAACCCCACATGACTCGGATGGATCACGCGTCCCCGGTCGGGCCTGCAAGAACAACGCCGCAGGCGGACACGGAGAGGAAAGCCCGATACGCGCTGTATACCGCCGAAGAGCGGAAGCGCCGGGACGAGACAGTCTGGACACTGGTTCAAGGTGTGCTCGCGCCGCTGCAATTTCTGGTTTTCATTGTCAGCGTGGTGCTGGTGGTCCGCACCCTCAGAACGGGTGAAGGCGCATTTGCGGCCGACGCCTCTGTCGTGGTCAAGACCTTCTTTCTCTACACCATCATGGTGACTGGCGCGATCTGGGAGAAGGTCGTGTTTGGCAAATACCTCTTTGCCAAGGCCTTCTTCTGGGAAGACGTCGTCTCGATGGGCGTGATCGCACTCCACACGCTCTACATGGTCATGCTGTTGGGTGGTTACGGCACGCTTGAGCAGCGCCTGGTGGTGGCGCTCGCGGGATACATCATCTATGTCGTGAATGCCGCCCAGTTCATCTGGAAGCTGCGCATGGCGCGCCTTCAGGCCGAGGCCGAAGCGAGGGTTGAGGCGGGCATCAGCGATCAACAGGACATGGCGGTGGCGGCGTGAGCGACACCGCACTCCTCGATGGCTGCAGCGCCGATTACGCCGCTCCGGCAGGCACGCCCGCGCGTGATGCTCGCCCGGTGTTGCGTGAACGTGGCCAGCGCGAGGTGTTTTGCGGGCTGACTGGCATCATCTGGCTGCACCGCAAGATGCAGGATGCCTTCTTCCTCGTTGTCGGCAGCCGCACCTGCGCGCACCTGTTGCAATCGGCTGCCGGGGTGATGATCTTCGCCGAGCCGCGCTTTGCCACCGCGATCATGGAAGAACGTGACCTTGCTGGCATGGCCGATGCACAGGACGAGCTTGACCGGGTGGTGACCCGCCTGCTCGAGCGCCGCCCTGATATCAAGACGCTGTTCCTCGTCGGTTCGTGCCCGTCCGAAGTGATCAAGCTCGATCTGGCGAAAGCCGCCCAGCGTCTTTGCGCGCAATACATGCCGCGCGTGCGGATCCTCAATTACACCGGCAGCGGGATCGAGACGACGTTCACGCAAGGCGAGGACACCTGCCTTGCCGCGCTTGTGCCGGTTATGCCGCAGGCTGAAGCGGGCGCGGACAAGCAGCTGCTGATTGTGGGTAGCCTTCCCGATATTGTCGAGGATCAGTTCCTGCGCCTGTTTGCCGAGCTCGGCATTCAGAATGTGGGTGTTCTGCCTGCCCGCAATTCGCGCGAATTGCCGAGCCTTGGTGCGAACACGCGCTATATTCTTGCCCAGCCCTTCCTTGCCGAGACCGCGATGGCGCTGGAAGATCGCGGCGCGCAGCGGATTGACGCGATGTTCCCGTTCGGCATTCAAGGGACGAGCGATTGGCTGGCTGCTGCCGCGCGCGAGTTTGGCATTGATGAGGCCAGGATCGAACGTGTGCTCGCGCCGGGCCGCGAACGCGCCCAAAAGGCGCTCGGCAAGCTGCGCGGCGAACTGGCGGGAAAGCGCATCAGTTTCCTGCCGGACTCACAGCTTGAAGTGCCGCTTGCACGCTTCTTGCAGAACGAGCTTGGCATGGAACTGGTCGAGGTGGGCACGCCTTATCTCCACCGCGCGCACATGGCCCGCGAACTGGCGCACATCGGTGATGATGTGCGCCTGTCTGAAGGCCAGCATGTCGAACGCCAGCTTGATCGTGTGCGGGCGGACCGGCCCGACCTTACAGTATGCGGGCTTGGCCTTGCCAATCCGCTCGAAGGCGAAGGCTTCACCACCAAGTGGGCGATCGAACTCGTCTTCTCGCCAATCCATGGCTTTGATCAGGCGGCAGACCTTGCCGAACTTTTCGCTCGGCCCTTGCGGCGGCGTGACAGGCTGGAGATCTAGGGCGTGCAGCTGGCGGTGTGGACATATGAAGGCCCGCCCCATGTTGGCGCGATGCGCGTCGCAACGGCGATGAAGGGCCTGCACTATGTGCTCCACGCACCGCAGGGCGATACCTATGCCGATCTGCTCTTCACCATGATCGAGCGCCGGGGGCAGCGCCCGCCGGTTACCTACACCACTTTCGAAGCGCGCGATCTGGGCAAGGACACCGCGCAAATCTTCCAGGATGCCGCGCGCGAGGCGGTGAGCCGGTTCAATCCGCAGGCGATCATTGTTGGGGCCTCCTGCACCGCCGAGCTCATTCAGGATGATCCGGGCGGGCTGGCCGAGGCAATGGGTCTCACCATCCCGGCCATCCCGCTCGAACTGCCGAGCTATCAGCGTAAAGAACACTGGGGCGCGGCCGAAACCTTCTACCAGATCGTCCGCCATCTGGCTGACAAGAGCGTGGTGCGCGAGCCGCGTGAGGGCCGCAAAGCCCGCGCCAATATTTTGGGGCCGACGGCGCTGGGCTTCCGCCACCGCGATGATCTGGTCGAGATCCGCCGTATCCTGGATACGCTGGGTATCGAGGTCAATCTGGTCGCGCCCCTGGGTGCCAGCCCGGCTGACATTGCCCGCATTGGCGCGGCCGATTTCAACATCGTCATGTATCCCGAAATTGCAGACGAGGCGTCCCGTTGGCTGGAGAAGAACTTCGCCCAGCCCGCGGTGCGTACTGTCCCGATCGGCGTGGGGGCCACCAGGGCCTTCATCGCTGAAGTCGCCGAGCTGGCAGGTGCAGATCCCACGCCTGCCCTCGGCGACACCTCTTCCCGCCTGCCGTGGTGGTCGCGCTCGGTCGACTCGACCTATCTCACCGGCAAGCGCGTCTTCATCTTTGGCGATGCCACCCATGCCGCCGCAGCGGCCCGCATCGCGCGGGAGGAACTCGGCTTCGAGGTCTGCGGCCTTGGCTGCTACAACCGCGAATTTGCCCGCGTGATCCGTGCCGAGGCTGCGGCCTGCGGGGTCGAGCCGCTCATCACCGATGATCACCTTGCAGTTGAGGACGCTATCGCTGCGGCCTGCCCCGAACTGGTGCTGGGCACGCAGATGGAGCGCCACATTGCCAAGCGCCTCGGCCTGCCCTGCGCGGTGATTAGCGCGCCCGTCCATGTGCAGGATTTCCCCGCGCGCCACTCGCCCCAGATGGGTTTTGAAGGCGCCAACGTGATTTTCGATACCTGGGTGCACCCGCTGGTGATGGGTCTGGAGGAGCATCTCCTCACCATGTTCCGCGAAGATTTCGAATTCGCCGATGAACATGGCGCAAGCCACCTTTCAGCGCATTCGCCGAAGATGATGAAGGCGCCTACCGCATCCCCAGCCGCGCTTGCTGATATCCCCGTTCCGCTGGCTGAATCTGTCCCTGCCGAGGGCTTGCCCTGGACCGCTGAGGCACAGCGCGAGCTCAAGAAGATCCCCTTCTTTGTGCGCGGCAAGGCCAAGCGCAACACGGAGGCTTTCGCCGCTGCCGAAGGTCTCACCCGCATCGAACTGGAAACCCTCTACGACGCGAAGGCTCACTATGCACGGTAAGGTCGCTTCTTCAGCAATCGTCGATCCGCGCGCCCCGGTGCGGGTGGTGATCGTCACGCTGGATAATCACCTCAAAGGCGCGGTCGGACGCGCCGAAGCGGAGCTGGCAGCGGAGAATATCCACCTCTCGCTGCACGCCGCCTCGGAATGGGGCAGCGATCCGGCCGAACTGGCAAAAGTGAACGAAGCGATTGCCGAGGCCAACATCATCATCACCACGATGATCTTCCTCGATGAACAGATCCGCATGATTCAGCCCGCGCTTGAGGCCCGCCGCGAGGCTTGCGATGCGATGGTCTGCCTGATGAGCGCGGGCGAAATCGTGCGCCTTACCAAGATGGGTGCCTACCGCATGGATGCGCCGGCCAAGGGGCCCTTGGCGCTGCTCAAGAAGCTGCGCGGTTCATCCAAGCCCGGCGGCAATTCGGCAGAAGGGCAGATGAAGATGCTGCGCCGCCTGCCCAAGCTTCTGAAGTTCATTCCCGGCACCGCGCAGGACGTGCGCGCCTATTTCCTCACCCTGCAATATTGGCTGGCCGGTTCGGACGAGAACGTCGTCGCCATGGTGCGCGCGCTGATCGATCGCTATGCGAGCGGCGAGCGCGCCTATCGCCGCGGCATCACCAAGGCTGAAGCGCCGATCGAATATCCCGAAGTGGGCGTCTATCACCCGCGCACCCAGCAGCGCATTTCGGAAAGCCTGCGCCTGCTGCCCAAGCCCACGGGCACGCAAGGCACGGTCGGCCTCATTCTGCTGCGCTCCTACCTGCTTGGCCGCGATGCCGATCACTATGACGGCGCGATCGAGGCGTTTGAGGCCGCGGGGCTGAACGTGGTTCCGGTATTCGCCAGCGGGCTTGATGCGCGCCCTGCCATCGACAAGTTCTTTGTTGGCCCGGATGGCAAGCCGACTGTGGACGCCATCGTCAACCTCACCGGTTTCAGCCTGGTGGGCGGCCCGGCCTATAGCGATGCGGCCTCCGCGCGCGAAGTGCTTGGCCGTATGGATCTGCCCTATGTGGCGGCCCATGCGGTGGAGTTCCAGACCATCGAGGACTGGGCGCTGAGCGAGCGCGGGTTGCTCCCGCTCGAAGCGACGCTGATGGTGGCGCTGCCCGAACTCGACGGCTCGACCGTGCCGAGCGTGTTCGGCGGGCGCGCGGGCAATTCCGGCCCCAATTGCAAGGGCTGCGAGCGCCATTGCGAACAGAAGGTAACGGAAAAGCTGCGCCCGATGCAGCGCTGCCCCGAACGCGCCGAAGCGCTCGCTGCGCGCGTGGCCAAGCTGGTGCGCCTCAAGAAATCCGAACGGGCAGAGCGCAAGCTCGCCATCGTGCTGTTCAACTTCCCGCCCAACGCCGGCGCGACCGGCACGGCGGCCTTCATGGCAGTGCACGAATCGCTTTATGCGACGCTGAAGCGCCTCAAGGCTGAGGGCTACGATGTCGAAGTGCCTGAAAGCCTCGATGCCATGCGCGAGGCGATCCTCAAGGGCAATTCCGAACGCTACGGCACCGATGCCAATATCGCCCACCGCATCCCGGCCGATGATCACGTGCGGCGTGAGAGGTTCCTCAGCGAAATCGAGGCGCAATGGGGCCCTGCGCCGGGCAAGCAGCTTGCCGATGGCGGCCACATCCAGATCATGGGCGCGCATTTCGGCAAGGTCTTTGTCGGCGTGCAGCCCGCCTTCGGCTTTGAAGGCGATCCGATGCGGCTGCTTTATGAGGGCCGCTTCTCGCCGACCCATGCCTTCAGCGCCTTTTATCGCTACATCAAGGAGGATTTCGGCGCGCATGCGGTGCTGCATTTCGGCACCCACGGGGCGCTTGAGTTCATGCCGGGCAAGCAGGCGGGCATGTCGGGCACCTGCTGGCCGGAGCGCCTCATCGGCGATCTGCCCAACTTCTATCTCTATGCCGCCAACAACCCGACTGAAGGCATGCTGGCCAAGCGCCGTTCGGCGGCAACGCTGATCAGCTACCTCACCCCGCCGCTGGCCCAGGCCGGGCTTTACAAGGGGCTTTCAGAGCTGAAGACCAGTGTCGAGCGCTGGCGGCTGACGCAAAATGATCCCGACACGGCCGATGAACGCGCGGATCTGGAACAGATGATCGCCGACCAGTGCGAGGCGCTGGATATCGAATACAGCGAGATCGGCGAACTCACCGCCAAGCTTTACGAACTCGAAGAAGCGCTCATTCCCTATGGCCTGCACATTCTGGGGCAGAACCCGGATGGGCAAGAGCTTGAGGACATGCTCGATGCCATGGTCGAGGCGGGCGGCGGGCCGGACAAGGTCAGCCGTGAGGAGCTGCGCGCCAAGATTGCCTCCTGCGATGAACTCGGCTCGCTGATCCACGCGCTCGATGGCGGCTATGTGCTGCCGGCGCCGGGCGGTGACGTGGTGGTGAACCCCGATGTGCTGCCCACGGGCCGCAACATCCACGGGTTTGATCCCTTCCTTATCCCCTCAAGCTTTGCCTGCAAGCTGGGCAGCGAGCAGGCCGAGCAGCTGATCGCCCGCCATGTCAACGGCGGCGCGGACTTCCCTGAAAGCATCGCGATGGTGTTGTGGGGCACGGACAACATGAAGACCGAAGGCGTGCAGATTGCCCAGGCCATGCGGCTGATGGGCGCGCGGCCCCGGCGCGATTCTTATGGGCGCCTGTGCGGGGCGGAACTGATCCCGCTTGAGGAACTCGGCCGCCCGCGCATTGATGTGGTGATGACGCTTTCGGGCATTTTCCGCGACCTTCTGCCGATGCAGATCCGGATGCTCGCCGAAGCCGCGCTGATGGCCAGCCAGGCCGACGAGCCGATCGAGGCCAATTTCATCCGCAAGCACACACTCGCCCAGATGGAGAAGCACGGCTGCGATATCGAAACCGCGGCGCTCCGCGTGTTCTCGAACGCCGAGGGTGCCTATGGCGCCAATGTCAACCAGATGATCGACGGCGGCACCTGGGCAGACCCGGATGAACTCGCCAATGCTTTCGAGAGCCAGAAGGGCTTTGGCTATGGGGTGTCGGGCCGTCCGGTCCAGCAGCGCGAAATCTTGCAGAGCGCGCTCAGCACCGTCGATTTCACCTACCAGAACCTTGAAAGCATTGAACTCGGCATCAACGACGTTGACCAATATGTCGACGGGCTTGGCGGGGTGGCGCGCTCAGTCGCCAAGGCCAAGGGAGCAGAAGCCCCCGTCTACATCCTCGATGCCACACGCGGGAAGCCGAAGGTGCGCACGCTCGCTGAACAGATCGACCTGGAGGCCCGCACCCGCACGCTCAATCCCAAGTGGTACGAAGGCCTGCTCGAACACGGCTATGAAGGCGTCCGGCAGATCGAAGGCCATGTGAATGCGACCTTCGGCTGGTCAGCCACGACGGGCCAAGTTGCCCCATGGGTCTATCAGAAGATCTCCGAGACCTTCGTTCTCGACCCTGAAATGCGCCGCCGCATGAGCGACTTGAACCCCAAGAGCTCGGCCAAGCTGGCAGGGCGCCTGCTCGAAGCCTGCGACCGCAATCTGTGGGAGCCTGATGAAGCCACCCTCGCCGCGCTGCGTGAAGCAAGCGACGAGTTGGAAGACCGCCTCGAAGGCGTCTTTGCCGAATAATCGCACAAAGGGATCGACCAATGAACCTGCACAACCCCAAATCCAGCTTCAGCCCTCCTGATGGCGAGGGGTCGGTGCAGGTGCAGCTTGACCCGCGTGACAAGATTGGCAGCGCGAAAGTCTTTGCGGTCTATGGCAAGGGCGGGATCGGCAAATCGACGACCTCATCGAACCTGTCGGCGGCGTTCTCGAAGCTTGGCCACCGGGTGCTCCAGATCGGCTGCGATCCCAAGCATGACAGCACCTTCACGCTGACAAAGAAGCTGATGCCGACTGTGATCGACGTGCTGGAGACGGTGGAGTTCCACGCCGAGGAACTGCGGCCCGAAGACTACATGTTCGAAGGCTATAATGGCGTGATGTGCGTCGAGGCTGGCGGGCCGCCGGCGGGCACGGGCTGCGGCGGTTATGTCGTGGGCCAGACGGTGAAGCTTTTGAAGCAGCATCACCTGCTCGAGGAAACCGATGTGGTGATCTTCGATGTGCTGGGCGATGTGGTGTGCGGCGGCTTTGCGGCACCCTTGCAGCATGCCGAGCGCGCCATCGTGGTGGCTGCCAACGACTTTGACTCGATCTTCGCGATGAACCGGATTGTTGCCGCGATTGGTGCGAAATCGAAGAATTACGATGTGCGCCTTGCTGGCGTTGTCGCCAATCGCAGCCGCGAGACCGACGAGATTGATCGTTTCTGCGATCGGATCGGGATGCGGCGCCTCGCGCATTTCCGCGATGTCGATGCGATCCGCCGCTCGCGCCTTAAGAAATGCACGCTGTTCGAGATGGGCGATGATCCCGAAGTGATCGAAGCCCAAAACGAATATCTGCGCCTTGCACAGATGCTGTGGGACGGTGTCGAGCCGTCGGTCGCGCAGCCGATGAAAGATCGCGATATCTTTGACTTCCTGGGATTTGAATGATGGCAACGCGTTCCCCGAGCCAGTATGATGTCCAGCGCGAAAAACTGGCCACCTATTTTGACAGCACTGCGCGGCAGGCGTGGATTGATCTGACTTCGGATGCAAAGGTGAGCGGCATCCGCGCCACCGTGCGCGCCGGGCGCGATGCGATGCGCGCGACCTTGCTTGACTGGCTGCCGAATGATCTGCGCCGTACTCGCGTCTTGGATGCGGGCTGCGGCACGGGCGCCTTCAGCATCGAGGCTGCCTGCCGCGGTGCGGAAGTCACCGCGATCGATGTTGCAGCGGGCCTTGTCGAAGTGGCGCGCGAGCGCACGCCTTCATTCATCGGCCATGGCCGGATTGATTGGCGCAGCGGCGACATGCTCGATCCCTCGCTTGGCACCTTTGCCCATGTGGTCGCGATGGATTCCCTGATCCACTATCAGCCCGCCGATCTTGCCGACGCGCTCTGGCAGCTGGCCGAGCGAACCACCCATTCGATCCTCTTTACCTTCGCGCCGCGCACTGCGCTGCTCCAGACGATGTATACGGTGGGCAAGCTGTTCCCGCGTTCGGACCGCTCGCCTGCGATCGTGCCGACGCTGGAATGGGAAATCCGCCACCGGCTCAAGCAGCTGCCCGGCTGGCGGATTGGCCGCACAAAGCGGATTTCCTCGGGCTTCTACACTTCGCAGGCGCTGGAGCTGGTGAGGATCTGATGAAACCCGAAGCCCGCCCCAAGCCGCCACACTGGACGGAAGTGATCTTCAGGATGCTGCCCTTTGCAGATGCGGGCAGCACCGATCTGCCGATGAGCCAATTGCTGCGTCTGTCGCTGTTCCAGGTGACAGTGGGCATGGCGATGGTGCTTTTGAATGGCACGCTCAATCGCGTAATGATCGTGGAACTGGGCACGCCCACTTGGCTGGTGGCGATCCTGATTGCCGTGCCGGTGGTGGTCGCGCCGTTCCGCGCGCTGATCGGGCACAAGTCAGACACCCACCGCTCGGTGCTTGGCTGGCGCCGCGTACCCTATATCTGGTTCGGCTCGCTGATGCAGTTCGGCGGCCTGGCGATCATGCCCTTTGCCCTGCTCCTGCTGGGTGAAGCGGATCGCTTCGAGATCGGCCTTGTGGCAGGCGCGCTGGCATTCCTGCTCACCGGCATCGGCTTCCATGTGACGCAGACCGCAGGCCTTGCGCTCGCGACTGATCTTGCGCCCGAAATCAAGCGCCCGCGGGCGATTGCGCTGCTTTATGTGATGCTGCTGGTCGGCATGATGAGCGCGGCTTTCGTCATTGGCGGGTTGCTCCACGATTACAGCCCGATGCGGCTGGTGCAGGTGATCCAGGGGACTGCATTGATCACGCTCGCGCTTAATACCATCGCACTGTGGAAACAGGAAGCGCGCAACCCCAAGATCACTGCCCCTGATCGCGATACGCCCACCTTCAGCGAACTGTGGCAGAGCTTCATGCGCGACAAGCGCAATGCCCGGCTGCTGACAGCGATCGGCATCGGTGCGGCGGGCTTTGCCATGCAGGACGCGCTGCTTGAGCCCTATGGCGGGGAAATCCTCAAGCTGTCGGTAGGGGCTACCACCGGCCTGACCGGGGCCTGGGCGCTGGGTTCGCTGATCGGCTTCATGTGGTCGGGCCGAATGCTCGGCTTTGGCGGTGATCCGATGCGGATTGCCGGGCGCGGCATCGTGATCGGCATCAATGCATTCCTCATGGTGCTGTTTGCAGCGCCGCTTGGCTCACCCTTTCTGCTTTATATCGGAGCGCTTTCGATCGGTATCGGGCTTGGCATGTTCTCGGTCGGCACACTGATGGAAGCCATGGCGCTCGCCAAGAACGAGACCGCCGGCATGGCGCTGGGTGCATGGGGCGCGGTGCAGGCAACCTGCGCGGGCGCGGGCATCGCAATCGGCGGCATCATGCGCGATGTGGTTGCGATGCTGGTGCAGGGCGATGCGGCAACCGCGACGCTTGCGATGCGCTCGACCGGCTATTCTGCCGTTTACATCCTCGAGATTGCCCTGCTGCTGGCAGGGCTTGTCGCGCTGGGGCCGCTGGTTGGCCGTAGCGCCCGCAATGCCCAGAGTGACGCAGACCAGAGCGACCAGCCCTTTGGCCTGCAGGAATTCCCGACATGATTGCCCCAGTTTGTCTGCCACCTGTAACTGCCCAAAGCGCACCGCTCGCGTGTTTCCATGAGAGGAACGTCACATGATGAACCACACCTATATTGTCGGCACATTTGATGTGGCCGAAGCTGCATTTCTGCTGTTTTTCGTCTTCTTCATCGCGCTGGTGTTCTACCTCAACAAGGAAAGCCGCCGCGAGGGCTACCCGGTGGAAGACGAACTCACGGGGCGCATCCACCCCAAGAGCCTGTTCGACGGCGACAAGAAAGTGTTCAAGCTGCCCAATGGCCGGGGCACCTATGTGCCCGAAGATGTCCCGCGCGATCCGGTGAAGATTGCCGCCAAGCCCGCCTTCCCCTCGGCTGGCGCGCCCTATGTGCCGACTGGCGATCCGATGATCGACGGCCTCGGCCCGGCCGCCTGGGCCAACCGCGCCAAATATCCCGATGTGACTGCCGATGGCCGTCCGCGCATCATTCCGATCGGCAATTCCTATCACGAGATGTCGATTGCGCCGGGCGATCCCAACATCATTGGCTGGCCGGTGATCGCCGCTGACGGCAAGAAGGCTGGGACGGTCACCGATATCTGGACCGATCAGGCCGAACACATCATTCGCTATCTCGAAGTCACGACCAATTCGGGCAAGAAAGTGCTCGCTCCGATGATGGTCGCCTCGGTCCAGACCAAGGGTTTCTTCGGCGACAAGCCCGAGCTTGTCGAGATCGACGCGATCACTGCGGAACAGTTCGAGCGTGTGCCCGAGCTGGAAACCCCCGGCCAGATCACCCGCTACGAGGAAGACCGCATCCAGGCCTATTTCGGCGGCGGTTACCTCTATGCAACCGCTGAAAGGTCTGAACCGTGGATCTGAACCAAGGCAAAGCGCAGGGGGCAGCCAATGCACTGCCCCCTGGCTTGGATCACGCGCTGCTCGAAGGCGACGGGCCGAGCGCGCATGGGGACAAGCTGGGCACCCCGCAGCCGGATGAACGCCTGCTTTGGCGGGGGCGGCCAAATGTCGCCCTGCTCGCCCGCGGTGCCTTCCGCACCTATTGGGTTGCCTTTTACTTCTTGGTGTTGGTCGCGATCTGCCTTGCAACCGATCGTCCCGGCACGGCTGCGATCATGGCAGGCGCAGGGGCTGTGACCATCGCGATCCTCTATGTCCTCGCCTGGTTGAGCGCGCGCAGCACGCTCTATATTCTCACCGATGTGCGCGTTATCATGCGCATCGGGATGGCTATCGAAACCCGCATCAACGTGCCGCTCAAACAAGTGATTGCCGCGCATCTGCGCGATAGCGGCAAGGGCTTTGGCGATATCGCGCTGGAGTTGAGCGGCGAGCGATTGCTGGGCGTGGTGCTGCTCTGGCCGCACCTGCGGCCCTGGCACATCAATCACCCGCAGCCCATGCTGCGCGGTATTCCCGATGTCGCCCGTGTCGCCCAGCTGCTGGCCGATGCCCGCGCCCTTTATGGTGAAATCGAACACAATTTGAGCGCAATCAACGATCCCGCGCCCGAAACCGCGCAGCAAGGGCCATCGGCCGTCGGCGCTCAGGTGCTGCGGCCTTCGACTTCGCTTCGCGGCACGCTGGGCAATGCTGAACTGGATGGCGGACTTGAGGGAGCGCCCGCATGATCGTTCGGGAATACGAGAAGGACGAGGTCACCGTCCACAAGGTGCCGCTGCTGTTGATGGGCGGCTTGGTCGCGATTTCGATCATCATGACCATGCTTGTAACCAACGGCTATCTGCCCAAGAGTGCCGTTGCAGCTGAATATCGCGCCAATGCGAATGTGGAACTGGCGGTGGAACGCGCGATCCAGTTCTATGACGAGGATGATGGCACCGTGCGGGTCGAGGATGCAGCCACCGGCGAAGTCGTGGGCCGCTTCGGTATCGGCGAAGGCGGGTTTATCCGCGCGAGCGTGCGCAGCCTCGTTCACCAGCGTCGCATCCGCGGCAAGGGGGCCGAAGTGCCCTTTACCTTGCAAGGCTGGAGCGACACCTCGCTTACCCTGATTGATCCCGTCAGTGGGCGCAGCGTCGAGGTTGCCAATTTCGGGCCCGATAACCGCATGGTCTTTGCCAATATGCTGCCCGAGCAGAACGGCTTCACGCGGGAGCGCCGCTGATGACGCGCCGCCAGTTCGACATTCCCTGCACCATCACCATCGAGCAGACCCCGGATCATTTCCATGCTCATGTCGAGCTGGAAGGCGATATTCCGCTCTATCCCGGTGATGAGGTCAAGGTGCATGGCGCACCGATGACGGTGGATTTCGGCCAGAGCCTGCAGTTCACCCGCATGGCAACAGTCAAGCGCGCAAGCGCGCTGACGCGGGCCTGGACCAGGCTTGCCGCCTATTTCGATTTGACCGAGCTGTACGAAGTCAGCTTCAACCCCGGGAGCATCCGATGAACGCCCACACCTCCATCACCCCTCCGGCCCAGGATGCCAAGCCTGATACGCTGGCGATGGCGGCCCATGAAACCGTGCTCTCGCCACGATTTTACACCACCGACTTCGCCGCGCTCGACAAGATCGACGTATCGCTGGTGCGCGCCGAATGGGATCAGCTCATGGCCGATATGGTGGCCGATCCCAACAAGAAGCACTTTCGCAAGAATGAAAGCTTCGACGGGGTGATCAGCGCGCTTGAACCGGAACTGCGCGCCGAATTCATCGATTTTCTGGTATCCTCGCTGACATCCGAATTTTCCGGCTGCATTCTCTATGCCGAGATCGCCAAGCGCACCAAGAACCCCGACATGAAGCAGCTGTTCAAGCTGCTGGCCCGCGATGAAAGCCGCCATGCCGGCTTCATCAACGAAACCCTGAAGGATGAGGGCATCGGCATTAATCTCGGCTTTCTCACGAAGTCCAAGAAATACCACTATTTCAAGCCGAAGTTCATCTGGTATTCGGTCTATCTGTCCGAAAAGATCGGCTATGCGCGCTACATCACGATCTACCGCCAACTGGCGCGCAATCCGCAGCACAAGTTCCACCCGATCTTCGACTGGTTCGAACAATGGTGCAACGACGAGTTCCGCCATGGCGAGGCTTTCGCCATGATCATGCGTGCCGATCCCAAGCTCTTGAAAGGCTATAACAAGCTGTGGATCCGCTTCTTTCTCGTGGCGGTCTATGCCACGATGTATGTGCGCGACCACGCGCGCCCGGCCTTCCACGCAGCGCTGGGAGTTGATCCGACCGAATATGACTACGCGGTGTTCAAGGTTTGCAACCAGATCACGCGTCAGGTCTATCCGATGGAACTCGACATCGACAGCCCGGCCTTCCGCCGCCAGATGGAGGCCATGCGCCTTGCCTCGCTCAAGATCGAGGAAGGCAAGCGTCAGGGCGGGATCGCCGGGCTCGTCAAGCGGGTTGCGGGCACCTTGGGTGCTGGGCTTGCCTTTGCGCGGCTCTATCTGCACCCAACCAAGAAAAATGAACTGCCCGCCACCATCCGGATGCATCCTGCATGGTAAGCTGGGAAGGCCATATTCTCCCCTTTGTCGTGACGGTTGTGGTGTGGTTTGTGGCAACAGGCCTTGTGGCCTGGGCCGATAACCGCCCCAAGGCGACCTTCTCGCGCAGCCAGATGATTGGTAGCATCAGCGGGATCGCAGGGCTGATCGTGATCCTGTTTGCTTCGCTCTCGGCTGAGGTATGGGCAGTCTATCTCGGCTTCATCGGTGCGCTGATGGTGTGGGGCTGGCACGAGATCAGCTTCCTCACGGGCGCAGCCGCCGGCCCGCGCCGCGGCCCGGCCGACCCTGCGCTGAAAGGCGTCGCCCGCTTCCGCCAGGCGGCATCAACCGTGATGCATCACGAGGTAGCGCTCGCGCTGACCGCGCTCTTGCTCATCTCGCTCTCGTGGGAAGTGCCCAACCAGATTGGCGCAAGCGTCTTCGTGCTGATGTTCGCCATGCGCCTCGTCTCGAAGATGAACCTGTTCGTGGGCGTGCCCAATTCCTCGGTGGAAATGCTCCCCGATCACCTCGCCTACCTAAAGTCCTATTTCGGCCCCAACCGGATGACGCCACTCTTGGCTCTATCAATGGCAGGGATCGCGGGAGTTTCGGCATGGTTTGCAAGCGCCGCGCTGGCAGCACCGGCAGGCAGCGCCGATATGGTGGCAGCGAGCCTCTTGTTCACGCTCTCGCTTCTGGGGGTGATTGAACATCTGTTCCTCTCGCTCCCGTTCCGTGACGGGATGCTGTGGGGCTGGGCGCTACCCCAGAGCAAACTCGCCCAGAGTCGAGTAGTGCAAAACAATGTGAGCCTCCCGGGACGCCGGGACATCACGACATGAACATGGACAAAAAGGGATCTCCCATGGACTTCGAAGCCTACTTCGCCCGTGAACTCGATCAGGTCCGCGAGGACGGGCGATACCGGGTCTTCACCGATATCAAGCGGCACCGCGGACGCTTCCCGCACGCGACCCGCTTTATCGGTGAGGAAACGCAGCCGGTCACTGTGTGGTGTTCGAACGATTATCTGGGCATGGGGCAACACCCTGACGTCCTCCAGGCCATGCATGATTGCCTTGACGAATGCGGCGCGGGCGCCGGGGGCACCCGCAATATCTCGGGCACCAATCACTACCATGTGCTGCTCGAGCAGGAACTTGCCGACTTGCACGGCAAGGAGTCCGCACTCTTGTTCACTTCGGGCTATGTCTCGAACTGGGCGGGCATCGGGACGCTCGCAGCCAAGATCCCGGGCTGCGTGGTGTTTTCCGATGCCCTCAACCATGCCTCGATGATCGAAGGGGTGCGCCACAGCCGCGCGCCCTACAAGATCTGGAAGCACAATGATCCGGCCGATCTGGATCGCCTGCTGTCCGATTACGGCCCCGAAGTGCCCAAGCTGGTGATCTTCGAAAGCGTCTATTCGATGGACGGCGACATTGCCCCCATCGCGGAGATCCTCGACGTGTGCGAGAAACACGGTGCGATGAGCTACATCGATGAAGTCCACGCGGTCGGCCTTTACGGCCCTCGCGGCGGCGGCATTGCCGAGCGCGAAGGTCTGATGGATCGCATCACCGTGATCGAAGGCACCCTGGGCAAAGCCTTTGGCGTGATGGGCGGCTATATCGCGGCGAGCAGGAATCTGGTTGATTTCGTGCGCAGTTTTGCCAGCGGCTTCATCTTTTCCACCGCCCTACCCCCGGCGATTGCCGCCGGCGCGGCGGCCAGCATCCGTCACCTGAAACAAAGCAGCGTCGAGCGCGAGATGCAGCAAGAGCGCGTGGCGCAGGTGCGCCGCAAGCTGGATTTGATGGGCATTCCGCACCTCGATAATCCCAGCCACATCATCCCGGTGATGGTGGGCGATGCCAAGAAGTGCAAGATGATCAGCGACTGGCTGATGGACAATCACGGCATCTATGTGCAGCCCATCAATTATCCCACTGTGCCGGTTGGGACCGAACGCCTGCGTCTCACTCCCTCACCTGTCCATACCGATGGCGACATTGATCGGCTAATCAAGGCTTTGAGCGAAATCTGGTCGAAGTGCGAACTGGCGCGGATGGCCACTGCTGCCTGATCGCTGAATACAGCCATTGGCCCGGCAAAAAGGGGTGGGAGACGCGCTGCTTGCCGCCCCCTCCCCTTTGCATCCTTGCTGGCGGGCGCGCGGCGATGTGTGACAAGCTGCCGCCAATGCGCGAATGATTGCGGCCTGAGTGATTTTGGCGCGGCCGTGGAAACCAAGCCGCGCACCATCTCAAGTCGTAGGCAGCCCACAAAAAAGGGCGGCATGGGAAGCCCACACCGCCCTTTTTCATGTCAACCAAAGGCCGAAAGCTTACTTCTTGGTGCTCTCAAGATAAGCAATCAGGTTGGCACGATCCTGCGGGTTCTTGATGCCCGGGAAGGCCATCTTGGTGCCCGGCATGAAACCCTTGGGGTCTTCGAGGTATTCAAACAGCACGTCGGTGGTCCAGGTCACGCCGCTATTCTTGTTGGCGTCCGAATAGTTGAACCCGGGAACCGAGCCCGACTTGCGGCCGACAATGTTGTACAGCGACGGGCCGACGCGGTTCACACCTTCATCAAGCACGTGGCACGAACGGCAGAGGGCAAAGACCTTCTCGCCAGCCTTCACGTCGGTGGTCATGCTGGCAAAGCCAGCCGTCGCAGCAGCAGGAGCCGCTGCAGCTTCTTCGGCCGGTGCTTCTTCGGCCGGCGCGGTTTCTTCAGCGGGGGCTGCTTCTTCGGCCGGGGCTGCTTCTTCAGCCGGAGCAGGGGCTTCGCCGGCACCGCCGCCGCAAGCCGAAACGGTCACCAGGCTCGCCAGCGCAATCGCGCTCAACAGGGTAGTACGCTTCATGATTGAATGTCCTCTAACTACTGATGTCCTCCCGCATCGGGTGCCGCCATAAAACACTTTTCCGGCCAAGAAAAGCGGGCACTTTGGCAGGCTCGAGAGGTTTTCCCTGCCTTCTGTGAACATTAACGCACAGCTTGCCGAAGGGTTTCATCACAGTCTGGCAAATGAGCCGCAGCGCCTGCGCAAGCTGCGCGGTTGCCATGGCCTGAGCGCTGACTAAAAAGGGCTGCATGAAGACTCTTCCCTGGCACAGCAAAGCCGTCCTCGCTCTCACCGCGTTCCTGCCGGTGTTTCTCATGATCTCTGCGCTTGGCACCAAGTTCGGCCTGTGGAGCTGGAAGATTGGCCTGCTTGCGCTCACCATGGGCGCAGGTGTCCTGCTGGTGGTTGCTCTGGCGCTGGTCGCGGCAATCTCGCTGGTGCTGGTGCTGCTGAAAAAACCGCGCGACAACATGCGCGCAGGCATTGCGTTGGTGGGCCTTGTTCTGGCGGGCGGGATCGGCGCAGTGTTCGGCTCCATGGTGGGCACGGCGGCGGATAATCCGATCCATGATGTCGCCACCGACACCGCCAATCCGCCTGCCTTTTCGGCCGCCACCATGGCTGCGCGCGAAAAGGCCGGGGCCAATCCGCTCAATGATTACCAGACGCCTCTGGGCGACCTTGCCCTGTTCGAGGGTGTTTCGCCCGCTCTCGCCATCCGCAGCCACGCACAGATCATCACCGAGACTTATCCCACGCTCCGGCCGCTTCCGCTTGGTCAGGCAAGCCCGCAACAGGGCGTGGCGGCTGTGGCAGCGGCGATGGACGAACTCGGCTTCAAGAACATCCGCAGCGATGCCGAAAACGGGATCGTAGAGGGCGTGGCGGAGACCTTCTGGTTCGGCTTCAAGGATGATGTGGTCGCACGCATCACCGACAAGCAGATTGATTTCCGCTCGGTGAGCCGGGTCGGGCAAAGCGATCTCGGCGCCAATGCCAAGCGGATTGCTGCCCTGCGCGCTGCTACGGCTGCCAAGCTCGGTGGCGGGTAGTCAGTCCCTGAACATCGCAGCCGCCAGCAAACTGCGCTGCACCACGGTGAGCGCGCACAGCGCCGCATAGCCATAGGCAACCATGCCGAACCACGCCGGAAACAGGCACATCGCGATGAATACCGCGATGGTTTCAGCCCCTTCGGCAAGGCCCGTGGAATAGAAAAAGCTTTTTTTGCCATGCGCGCTGGTTTCAACCCCGCGCTTGGCAGCAATCGTGGCGAAGGCAAGGAAGCTCACGCCAGTGAGAACGAAGCTTGCCACCAGCACCAGCGCGGGCAGCCTATTCGCCGTCTCCAGCACCCCAAATCCGAGCGGAATACTCACGTAGAAGGCAAAATCGGCAATTATGTCGAAATAACCGCCCAAATCGGATGGCCCCCGCGCCCGCGCCACCGCGCCGTCGAGCCCGTCGCACAGCCGGTTCGCAAGGATCAGCGCAAGGCCCCAGCCGATCTGCCCCAGTGCAATCGCGCCTGCTCCTGCGAGCCCCAGCGCCAGCCCTGCAAAAGTGAGCTGGTTTGCAGTGATCCCGGCTCCCGCCAGCGCACGCCCCGCGCGGTTCAAGGGCGGATCGATCAGCGGACGAAGCTTTGCATCAAACACGGGTGATGAGCCCGATCCACGCGCCTGTCATGGCGGTGGCAAGGTTGCCGGCAAGCCAGCTCTTCATCCCCAGCCCCGCCGCCTCGGCGCGGCGCTCCGGGCACAGCGTCCCGATGGTCGAGACGAGCAGGCCGACGCTCGCAAGGTTGGCCACCCCGCACAAAGCATAGGTCACAATCAGGAGGCTCCTTGCTCCCAAGGTTCCGGCAGGCAGCGCTGCCAGTTCGAGATAGGCGACATATTCATTAAGCACCGCCTTGGTGCCCATCAGCGCGCCTGCTGCCTCAGCCTCGCTCCACGGCACGCCGATCAGCCACATCAGCGGCGCAAATACCCAGCCGAACAGACGCTTCAGGGTGAGCGGCGCGCCGTCAACAAGCGGCACGAGCGCCAGCGCCTGATCGGTGAGCGCCACCAGCGCGAACACCACGATGATCACGGCAATCACGGCAAGGAACAATTGCATCCCGTCCATCGTGCCTTTGACAATGGCATCAATGCTCGATTCGTACCGGAGCCCCGGTTCGGCTTCGCCCAGCTCGGTTGCGGCGTCATTATCCGCCTGCGGCACCATCAGCCGCGCGATCAGCAGGGCGGCAGGCAGCGAGATCAGCGAGGCGGCGATCATGTGGCCCACCGCATCCGGCACAGTGCGGCTCAAGGTGGTGGCATAAAGGATCAGGATCGCACCCGATATGGTCGCCATCGCGAGCGCCATCACCTGAAACAGCTCGGCCCGGCTCATCTGAGCGAAATAGGCGCGCACCACCAGCGGGCTCTCGACCACGCCCAGAAACATGTTCGCCCCGCCCGAGAGGCCGACCACGCCGGATACGCCAAGGCTGCGACGCAAGAGGAAGGAAAGCCCGCTCACCGCCGCCCGCAAAACGCCCCAGTGCCACAGCAAGGCCGCGAGCGCGGAAAACACGATCACCAGCGGCAGGATCTGGAAAGCGATCACCAGCGGGGGCGCGGCGCCTTCGGCTAGCCGGAACGGCAAGGGCGCCCCGCCGAGATAGCCGAACATATAGGATGAGCCCACCAGCGTCGCCTTTTCAACTGCCTGCACCGCGCTGTTGGCATAGGCCATCACATCCCAGACGATCGGCACCCGCAAGATCACCAGCGCAAGAGCGCCCTGCAAGGCCAGCGCGCCTGCTATCCAGCGCGATGAAGGCCGTGCGGCGCGGTTTTCGCTGCAAGCCCATGCGATGCCCAGCAGCACTGCCATGCCCGCCAACCCGCGCGTCTGATCGAACCACTCCACCGCCTGCTACCCGCGCCGCCAGGTGTGATATTTCTCGGCCCATGCCAGCAGCTTTTCCGGCTTTCTTGCCAGCTTCCATTGGCCAGCAGCAAACTTATTCGCCTCGGCCATGGTCGGATAGGCATGGATCGTGCCGAGGATCTTGCCCAGCCCCAGCCCATGCTTCATCGCGAGCACATATTCGGCCAGCAATTCGCCCGCATGGGCCGCCACGATCGTGACGCCGAGGATGCGATCCTTGCCCGGTTGGGTGAGCACCTTCACGAACCCGCGCGTCTCGCTTTCGGCAATCGCGCGGTCGAGATCGTCGATCGGATAGCGCGTCACCTCATAAGCAACCCCTTGCGCTTCGGCCTCGCGTTCATTGAGCCCGACGCGGGCAAATTCGGGATCCAGAAAAGTGACTTGCGGGATAACCCTGTAATCGGCTGTGAACTTTTTCAAATGCCCGAACAGCGCGTTGACAGCAGCATACCACGCCTGGTGGCTGGCCACGTGCGTGAGTTGATAAGGCCCCGCCACATCGCCTGCGGCAAAAATATTGGGAAAGCGGGTGGCAAGGAAACCGTCGGTTGCAAGCTTGCCGTCCACCTCGATGCCCAATTCCTCAAGGCCAAAACCAGAGAGGCGCGGACGGCGCCCGACTGCCACGATCAGCGCATCATAGGGCACGCGCGCTTCCTCGCCCGCCCGCTCGGCCACCAGCACGCGGCCTTCGACACGCGCGGCCTTGTGGCCGGTCAGCACGCGCACGCCCGCCTCGGCAAGCACGGCGGCGGCCAATTCACTGACTTCGGCATCCTCGCGGGTCAACACGCGCTCGGCAGCCTCCACCAGCGTCACCTCAGCACCGAGCCGCGCGAAAGCCTGTGCCAGTTCGCAGCCAATCGGCCCGCCGCCAAGGATCGCCATGCGCGCGGGCACGGCATCCATCGCGGCAAAGGCATCCCACATCGTCTCGCTGGTGAGATAGCCGGAGGTTTCGATACCAGGGATCGGCGGAACGATGGGCGCAGCCCCCGTGGCAAGGATGATGCTGCGGGTGGTGAGGCGCTGCGTGGTGCCATCCTTGCGCGCAATCTCGACCGTCCAGGGATCAAGGATGCGCGCACGGCCTTCAACCACATCAACGCCGAGGCCCGTGTATCGTTCGATCGAATCATGCGGCTCGATGGCGCGGATCACCTGCTGCACGCGGGCGATAGTCTCAGCGAAGGGCACATGCGGGGTGGCAGAGGCGATGCCGTAACGGTCCGCGCGGCGCATCTGCTCGGCTACCTTGGCGCTCTTGATCAGCGCCTTGCTTGGCACGCAGCCGGTGTTGAGGCAGTCACCGCCCATGGCATTGGCCTCGACCAGCGTGACCTTGGCCTTTACGGTCGCGGCAATATAGGACGAAACCAACCCGGCGGCGCCGCCGCCAATCACCACCAGATTGCGATCGAACTTCTTGGGGCGCGTGAAGCCCGCATAGGCGCGGCGCTGGCGCAACCAGCCGATCAGCAGCTTGGCAAGCCACGGCGCCATGCCAAGCAGCGCGAAAGAGCCCAGCAGTGCGGGTGAGACGATGCCCGAAACACTATCAATCCGCGCCAGCTGTGTCCCCGCATTCACATAGACGATGGTGCCCAGCAGCATCCCGATCTGGCTCACCCACAGGAAAGTGGCGAGCGGCAGCCGGGTAAGGCCCATCACCAGATTGACGACAAAGAACGGGAAGATCGGCAGCATCCGCAAGGTGAACAGATAAAACGCTCCGTCACGTTCCAGCCCGGCGTTGATTGCGCCCAGCCTTTCGCCAAAGCGCGCCTCCAGCCCATCGCGCAGCACATAGCGGGCCGACAGGAACGCAAGGCCCGCCCCGATGGTGGAGGCAAAGCTGACCAGCACCGTGCCCACCACCAGTCCGAACAAGGCACCTGCTGCCAGTGTCATGATTGCCGCTCCCGGCAGCGAGGCCGCCGTCACCGCGACATAGGCGGAAAAAAATGCTGCCAGCACCAGCGCGGGGTTTTCGGCATAAAAGGCATTCCATTCGGCAACCGCAGCCTTCATGCCCGCAAAAGTCAGATACTGCCCGAGACCCAGCCCAAAATAAGCAGCGATAACAGCGGCAAGCGCGGCGAGGATGAGAAGCTTCTTGGACAAGGCGGTGTCATCCCGGTGTGATGGTGCAGCAGGACTTACGCGCCTGCCATTCTCGCGTATGCGGCAATCCAGCGCGTGTCTATGCGCTGCTTGAGCCACTGCGCCCAGCGGCCATGGGCGGCAATCGGGCCATAGCTTGCGAGCGCGGTGCCATCGCCGCAGCTCATGAGGTAAAGGCTCGCGGGGCGCGGGGTGTAGCGCGCGCGTGGCGGCTGGCCCATCAAGAGCGCGCGCAGGTTCGCGGCGAGCACTGGTCCGGTGCGGACAGCATGGACCCCCGAACGGGCGACAGCGCAGTCGCTGCGGGAGGCAATGTCACCTGCGGCCAGGATGTGCGGATGCGAGAGGCTGCGCTGATAGGCATCCACCGCGATGAAGCCCCGCGCGTCACAGGCCAGCCCGCCAGCACGCGGCCAATCCGGCGCAGCGCTTCCCGTGGCCGCGATGATCAGATGAACCGGCTCAAGACAGCGCGCGCCAGCGTAAAGCGCACCTGCCTCAAACCGGGCATCGGCTTCGTGCACAGCGATGTGCTGACGGGCGAGCGCGCGCATGCCAAGCGCCTTGAGACGCGGGGCGAAACCAGGCAGCAAGCCAGCGCTGCCGGTCACAAGTGTCACCCCGCATGGTGCTGCCAGCCCGGCCATGTTGGCACAGGCAAAGGCCAGTTCCACGCCCCCTGCCCCGCCGCCGATCACCGCAATGCGCCGCGCCCCAGAAGAATTGGCCGCGCGCCATTGTGCAAACCTTGCGACAAAACCATCCATCGGACGCACATCGATCACGCGCGGATCATCGCCCAGCCGCCTGCGCGCCTGCCCGATGCCGCCCGCATCAATGGCGGCAAGGCGAAAAGGCACGTGCTCACCGGTGTCGAGGGTCAAGACCCGCGCCGCCGGATCAATTGCCGTGCAGCGCCCCGCGATCAGTTCCACACTCGCGCGCGCCGCCAGCGCTGCCAGGTTAACGCGCGCCTCCGCAGCAGTGCCCTGACCGGCAATCCAGCCCGGCACCATGCCCGAATAGGTCAGGAACGGCTGCGGTGTCACCAGCGCCGTGCGCTTGGCGTGCGGCGCGCCATTGCGGAGCCAGCCCGCCAGCACCGCGAGATTGGCATGGCCGCCGCCCACCAGCACAAGATCAAAGCTGCGCATCTTTGCAGTCATGCCAGCCAGCGATCGGCAAGGCGAGCAACTTCAGGCTTGAGCGGCATGGCGCGCAAAAAATTGCCACTTTCCTGCATGCTCACAGGGCTGTTCATCTCCCGGCAAGCTAAAGCGGATAACGGAGAACGCCAAGTCGCAGCCGCCTACCCTCTCAGGCCCAGCTGCACTCAATCCGGTTATCAAGGCAATCGGCCGCTTGAAGCCGCTGCACAACGCAGCCATCAGGCGGCCGCTTGCCGTGCCGAAAATGTGGAACATTAAAGGGCCAAGCCTTGGAACTGTCTTGCAAGTTTCTCATTATGGGTGGAGCGAGGCACGGGTCAGCCGTGCCTGCGCCGGGGATGGGACAGGTCTTGGCGCTGCCGGATGGCACCCCGCGCCCAGCGCGGATTGAACGGGAAAACGCTCATGCCGGTTAGAAAGCCAACCTATGGCGAAAGCCTATCCCTTTCAAAGTTCTTCCGGATTTTCTTTGAAATCCTGCGGCCCGAGGCGAATTTCTACTGGATCGCGATCGTCTATGGCGTAGGCATCAGCCTATTGGGCCTTGCCACGCCGATTTCGGTACAATTGCTGATCGGCACGATTGCGAATACTGCAATGCCCGCCCCGCTGGTGATGCTCTCGCTCACCCTGTTCGGCTTGCTGCTGCTGTCATCGCTGCTTTATGCCTTGCGCATCCATCTGATCGAATTGTTCGCACGGCGGTTTTACGCGCGGCTGGTGAGCGAAATCTCGCTGATTGCGATCTATGCGCAGAACCCCTTTTTCACCGACACCACCCGCAGCGCGCTGTTCAACCGCTATTTCGATGTGATGGTGGTGATGTCGCGGATGCCAATCCTGATCCTTGACGGCTATTCGATCCTTCTGGGGATTGGCGTCGGGTTCGTCCTTGTCTCGCTCTATCACCCGCTGTTCCTGATCTTCACGCTGGTCATGGTGGGGCTGATTGCGCTGGTGTGGTTCATCTGGGGACCACGTGCGGTCCGGGCCTCGATCGATGTGAGCCATGCCAAGCATGCAACTGCCGCCTGGCTTGAACAGGTCGGGGAATCAAACGGCTTCTTCAAGTCGCAGCGCCGGGTGGATTACGCCATCGCGCAGACTGACAAGTTCACCCACGGCTATCTCAATGCGCGCAAGCGCTATTTCCGGCTGCATTTCTCGCAGACGCTGTCGTTCCTGTTCATGTATGCGGCGGCAAGCGCCACCCTGCTCGGGCTCGGCGGCTATCTGGTGATCAATTTCGAATTGACCCTGGGCCAACTGGTCGCAGCCGAACTGGTGCTTTCAGCCGCATTCTTCGGGGTGGCAATGCTGGGCAGCTACCTCACCTATTTCTATGATCTGTGCGCTGCGGTGGAGGAAATCTCGCTGTTCTTCGATGTCGAACAGGAAGAACCGCGCGGCGATGATCCGATCATCGGCAGCGATCACACGCTCACCTTCAAGGATGCAGGCGGCCCGGCGCGGTTCGAGAAAGCAAAGTTCAATTTCTCGATTCCCAGCGGTGCGATTGTCATGGCGGCGACAAGCCAGCACGGCTTGCAGCGGCTGTTCACCAATATCCTCAAGCTTTATGAGTTGCCCTCAACCGGCTACACCACGATTGGCGGCACGGATATCAAGGAGATCGAAGCCCACCACCTGCGCCGTTCGATCTATGTGCTTGATCGTCCGAGTTTCGTGCCCATGACAGTGCGCGAATATCTCGGGCTTGCCTGCGACAAGGGTGATAGCTGGCGGATCATCGAGGCGCTCGAAACCGTCGGGCTGGCGACTACCATTGCAAGCTTCGACAAAGGTCTCGACACCAAGATTGGTGCCACCGGCTATCCGCTTTCGACGGCGGAACTGCTGATGCTGAAGCTCGCGAGCGCGCTGCTCGCCAAGCCGCGGGTGCTGGTGCTGACCAAGCTGTTCGACCTGATCGATGCCGAGGATCTGACCCGCACCTTTGCCGCGCTCAAGGCCCAGTCGAACACCACCGTGGTCTATTTCTCCGACCGCGACGATCCGCTGGGCTGCGACCGGTTTCTGCACATGCAAGCGAACCAGCAGACTTTCTATGATGATTTCGCCGCCTTCCGCGAAGCCAGCCGCAGCGCTCGCCCGCGCGGGCCTGATATCAGTCGGCTGATCGAAGGCCCGGCGCCGGGCGGAGAGCAGTAATGGCAACCATCGAAAAAGTCCCGCACCGCTTCACCGCGCTGGAATCGGTCAAGATCCCGCGCGTCATGCGCACCGTCTTTATCATGCTGCTCACGGGCTTTGTGCTTTCGCTCATCTTCCTGATCTATGTGCCCTGGGTGCAGACCACTACGGGGCGCGGGGTCGTCACGACACTCAGCCCCAATGAGCGCGAACAGTCCATCAACGCGCTCGTTACCGGACGGATCGAGGAATGGTATGTGCGCGACGGCGCGCGGGTCAAGAAAGGCGACCCGATTGTCCGCATCGCCGATATCGACCCGCAGCTGATCGAGCGGCTCGAAGCCGAAGTCCGCCAGGTCGAGCTCCAGCTTCAAGCCTCGCGCAGCGCGCTTGCGACCGCGCAGATTGACGAACGCCGCGCGCGCGAGCTGTTCGAGGCAGGCCTTGCGCCGCGGCGCGATTACGAACAGGCAATGATCCGTATTCAGGACATGCGCGGCAAGGTGGCGGCAGACGAGGCTGCGCTCGCCCGCGCACGGATAAACCTGTCGCGGCAGGCTGTGCAGATTGTCACCGCGCCGCGCGATGGCTTTATCCAGAAGGTGCAATCAGGCGACGCGGCCACCTTTGTGCGCGCAGGCGATATGCTCGCGATGTTCGTGCCCGAAAGTTCCGAACGGGTAGTCGAAATTTTTATCAACGGGCTTGATGTCGGCCTGGTACAGGTCGGGGCCAAGGCACGGATCATGTTCGAAGGCTGGCCGGCGGTGCAGTTCAGCGGCTGGCCGGCAGTTGCGGTCGGCACTTTCGGCGGAGAGGTAATCTCGGTCGATCAGGCCTCGCAGCCGGACGGCCGCTTCCGCGTCCTGATCCGCGAGGATGCGAGCGACGGGCATCGCTGGCCGGAGGAACGCTTTGTGCGCTTTGGCGCCAAGGCGCAGGCCTGGGTGCTGCTTAATACGGTGCCGGTGGGCTATGAAATCTGGCGTCAGCTCAACAGCTTCCCGCCCGAACTTCCCAACCCTTCCTCGACCTCGTCCGTCTCGGGGACGTAAGGCTTCGCGATGCTCTCCTGCCCCGCCCGTCTGATGCTGCTGGCTGCGGTGGCCCCGCTGGCGCTTGCGCTGGGCGGCGCGGCGGCGCAGGCGCAGGATATTGCCCCGGTGGGTGAGCCGATCGACGTTGCGCTCAGGGAAGGCCCGCTGATGCCGCGCGAGGTGCTTCGTGCCTCGGCGCTCACTTTCCCCGCAATCCTTGAAGCCTTTGAGCGCGAGGCGGCGGCACGGGGCGATCAACTCAGTGCAGACGGCGCCTTTGACCTCATGCTGCGCGGCGAAGTTTATGACCGGCTGACCGGCACTTTCGATGGCAATTTCGCCAGCGCCGAAGTGCGCCAAGGTCTGCGCCCCCTGGGGGCGGAGGTGTTTGCCGCCTACCGGGTGTCGAGCGGCCGGTTCCCGACGTCGGAAAGCGCATTCAACACCACCGAACTTGGGCAGGTGCGGATCGGCGCGATGTTCTCGCTGCTGCGTAACCGCCGCATCGACCAGCGTCGCTTTGCGATTGATGACACCCGGCTTGCTGCCGAGCAGGCCAGCGTCGATGTCCTGCTGGTGCAGCTCAATGTGCAACTCGAAGCCTTGCGCGCCTATTGGCGATGGGTCGGCGCGGGCGAGGAAGTGCGCGTGTTCGAGGAATTGCTCGAGATCGCCGAAGCACGGCAAGTCGGCCTTGCCCGCGGCGTGCGCGAGGGCGCTTTGCCAACCATCGCGCTCACCGAAAACGAACAGAATCTGCTGAGGCGCCGCACCCTGCTGGAAGAGGCCCGCCGCAATCTTGAAACAGCCGCCAATTCGCTGAGTTTTTTCCTGCGCGATTCATCGGGTCGACTGGTGGTGCCGCGGCGTGAGCAACTGCCGCCGCGCGCCCAGCTGGGCGAAGTGCCCGCAGCCGCTGATCTGATGGCGCTGTCCCGTAACGAAGTGCTCGAACAGCGCCCTGAGTTGCGGACCCTGCGGCTTGCCAATGAACGCGCGGTCAACCGCATCGAGCTGCGGCGCAATGATCTCCTGCCCTCGCTCGAAGGACGCGCCGAGGTGCGCCAGTCGCTTGGTCCGGGCCCTGCCGGGATGCCCACCTTCGACAATGCAACCGATACGATGGTCGGGCTCACCTTCTCGGTGCCACTCCAGCGGCGCGATGCGCGCGGACGGCTGGCCCGGGCCGAAGCGGAACTGCGCGAGCTTGAGCTGCGCGAACGCCGCATTGCCGATCAGATCGAAGTCGAAATCGACAACATCATCGCCACGCTCAACGCGGCCATCCGTCTCACTTCGCTCGCCAATGACGAGGTGCGGCAGGCGAACACCATGGTGCAGGCCGAACGGACCCGCTTTCGTCTCGGCGCGGGCGATTTCTTCCTCGTGAACCTGCGCGAGGAAGCCGCTGCGGACGCGCAGATCCGGGCGATCCGCGCCGACATCTCGGGCAGGCTGGCAGCGGCAAGCTACAATGCCGCCACCATCAACCTTGGCGAGCTTGGGCTGAAATAATCCCCTTGGCCTTACCGGTTCTGACGGCCTTCGATAAGGCGCTCTACCAAGGAAGGATCAGCCAGGGTGGAGGTATCGCCTAGCGCGCCGAAATCATTCTCGGCAATCTTGCGCAAGATCCGCCGCATGATCTTGCCCGAACGGGTCTTGGGCAGGCCATCGGTGAACTGGATGCAATCGGGCGTCGCAATGGGGCCGATTTCCTTCCTCACATGGTTTTTCAATTCGGCGCGCAGCGCGTCCGACCCCTCCTCGCCGACGTTCAGCGTCACATAGCAATAGATGCCCTGCCCCTTGATGTCGTGCGGATATCCGACGACGGCTGCCTCGGCGACCTTGGGGTGGAGCACCAGCGCGCTTTCCACTTCTGCGGTGCCCATGCGGTGTCCCGAAACGTTGATCACGTCATCGACCCGGCCCGTAATCCAGTAATAGCCGTCTTCATCGCGCTTGCAGCCATCGCCGGTGAAGTATTTTCCCGCGTAAGTGCTGAAATAGGTCTGCACGAAGCGATCATGGTCGCCATAGACGGTGCGCGCCTGGCCGGGCCAGGAATGGGTGATGCACAAATTGCCCTCTGTCGCACCATCAAGCACGCCCCCCTCGTTGTCGACCAATTGCGGGCGGATCCCGAAGAACGGCAGGCCAGCGCTGCCTGGCTTCATGTCATGCGCGCCAGGCAGGGTGGTGATCATGCAGCCGCCGGTCTCCGTCTGCCACCAGGTGTCGATGATCGGCGAGCGGCCTTCGCCCACCACATCGAAATACCAGCGCCAGGCTTCAGGATTGATCGGCTCACCCACGCTGCCCAGCAGGCGGAGCGAAGCGCGGCTGCGGCTGGTGACATGGGCGTCGCCTTCGCGCATCAGCGCGCGGATCGCGGTAGGCGCGGTGTAGAGAATGTTGACTTGATGCTTGTCGACCACGTCCCAGAACCGGCCATGATCGGGGAAGTTCGGCACCCCTTCGAACACCACAGCGGTCGCGCCGTTTATGAGCGGGCCGTAGACGATGTAGCTGTGCCCCGTTACCCAGCCGATGTCGGCCGTGCACCAGAACACTTCGCCAGGCTGGTAGTCAAAAATGTAGTGAAAGGTCGTCGCCGTCCACACACCATAGCCGCCGGTGGTGTGGAGCACGCCCTTGGGCTTGCCGGTCGAACCGCTGGTGTAGAGGATAAAGAGCGGGTCTTCGGCGCCCATCTCCTCGCACGGGCAATCCGCATCACTGGCGAGGTCTTCAAACCAGTGATCGCGGCCCGCGGCCATGGCAACCGCGCCGCCGGTATGGCGCACCACCAGCACGCCTTCCACCGCCACCCCGTCATGGGCCAAAGCCGCATCAACATTGTCCTTCAAGGGCACCCGCTTGCCCCCGCGCAAGCCTTCATCGGCAGTCACGACAAAACGGCTCGCGCAATCCTCGATCCGGCCAGCGAGCGCTTCGGGAGAAAAGCCGCCGAACACCACCGAGTGTACCGCCCCCAGCCGCGCGCAGGCGAGCATCGCGGTGATCCCTTCGATGATCATCGGCATATAGATTGTCACCCGGTCGCCCCGTTTGACGCCAAGCGCTTTCAAGGCATTGGCCATCCGCACCACCTCATGTTGCAGCGCGCGGTAGGTCAGGCTACGGCCGGGCGCAGCGGGATCATCCGGCTCAAAGATCAGTGCGGTGGCGTCGGCCTTGTCAGCCAGATGGCGGTCAACTGCATTGTAACACAGATTGAGAGTGCCATCTTCGAACCACTTGATCGCGACCGGATCATAAGACCAGTTGCCGCCAATGGTGGGAGCGCGAAACCAGTCGAGCCGTCCGGCCTGTTCCAGCCAGAAGCCATCGGGATCATCGACCGATCGCTGGTACAGCCGCGCATAGTCTTCGGGCAGGCAATGGGTGGCGTGGTCGGCCTTGGGGCGCGGGACGGCGTGGATCATAGTGTGGGTTCTCCCTTCTCTTATCCCTGTCGTAGCGCAGGCTACACCTCGCCGGTTCCTAGACAAAGGTCTTATGTCCGGCCCCTCGTGCGCAGGCGCGGTGCCGAGAAAGCTCAAGGGCACGACAGGCCAAAACCCGCCGCGCCCTGCTGATTTCTGACGCACGATTGTCCGGTCAGAAGCGATAGGCAAGCCCTGCGCTCAAAACCCAGGGGTCAAGCTTGTGTTCGGTTTCGATCACCTTGGTGTTGCCCACAAACCAGCTTGCGGTAGTGCCGATGAAGTAGCGCTTGGCATCGAAAGTGAGCGCGAGGCCCTTCTCATTCAGCGGCACATCGACGCCCGCCTGCAGGGCAAGGCCAAGCTCATTCGAGAGCTTCTGGCTGGTCACGCCCAAGGGACGCACGGCTGCGCCCGGATCCTGCGAGACCCACAGGAAATAGCTCGGCCCGGCGCCCACATAGGGTTTGATGCCGGCCAGATCGAAGTGATACTTGGCCGTGATCGTCGCCGGGATCAACTTGGCATCCGCGACCAGTTCAGCGCCCACCGGCAGGCCAGCGCTGGCATCGACATCATGCTGCGTCATGCCGGCAATCGTTTCGACCGAGAAATTGTTGGTGAAGAAGTATTCAGCCGCGATTGTCGGCGTGAAATTGTCGCTGGCACGGGTTTGCAAGGTGGCCGGCAAGCCCACGCGGTCGATATTGACCTGTTCGATCTTGCCATCGGGCAGCACCGCTGTGCCAACCAGTTTCAGCTGCACACGCCCGGCGCGGTCCTGAGCCAGCGCGGGCCCTGCCACAAGCACAGCGGCAACTGCCCCCAAAGTCAGATACTTCAACATGATTTCCTACCCTTGAGGCAGCAGCGGCCGCACTGCGCGGCCCAGGATGATTGCTGCCCAGGGGGGCCGATAGCCGCGGGGCAAAGCCGCGCTCATTGATTCCGATCAATGAAAGTGCCGCACTTTGGGCCCAGAAGGCCGCACATCATGGCCACACGCATGCCTTCCCGAACCCGTGCCAATATGGACGCTTTCAGGGCCGCGCTGCCCGATGGCTGGCAAGCCAGCGTGACGGCCGATGCGCTGTGTAGGATCGGCATGTATGAGCACCTGGCCAAGGGTGAGACGCTGGCAAACGATCCGTGCCATGATCGGCTGATCTACATCGCCAGGGGTTCGGCCAAGCTCGTGGCTCAGCCATTGGCGACGGGCGAGGCTGCCTGCACGGTGCAGGTCCTGGCATTTCATTTTGCCGGTGACATGATTTCGGTTCTGCGCAAGCAGGATAGTGATTTCCGTCTGGTTGCGCTTACCGACTGCGACCTCATAGCCTTTGCCACGGATGCTTTTCTTGACATTGCCCAGACCGATCCGGCGGTGCTGCGCTGGGTGCTGACCCGCAGCCTTCAGGCGCTCCACCGCAGCCGCACTCGGATGATGCAGCTCGGGCACAAGTCGGCGCGCCAGCGGATCGCCGATTTCCTCGTTTCCATGGCCGAGCGGGCGAGTGACAACACGACCAATCAGACAGACGGCGCATGTCGGCTGGTTCTGCCAATGAGTCGCCGCGATATCGGCGACAGTCTCGGCCTCACCATTGAGACTGTCAGCCGCCAGTTTACCGAACTGCGCGAGGCAGGGCTGATTGCGACCCGGGGCCGTTCTTTGGTGCAATTGCTTGACCTGCCCGCCTTGGCGCAAGCTGCCGGTCAAACCCGGCCTGTCCAAGCCGCCCCGAACATTTGACACAATCTTGATCTGGATCAATTCTTGCCACTCGGGAGGGCGTTAAGCGCGCCTTGACGAAAGGGGATTTTTCATCATGGAATCAGTCGTGCGGCGGCTTGGAATGTGGGGATCTGTCCTGCTTCTGGCCATCATCGCTCTTGCTCTTGCTCAGGACACGGCCTTTGCCGTGCATATGGGTCTGATTGCCGCTGTTGCAGCGCTGCTGGCAGTGCTCACTCTGGCGCGGTTTGATCCGCTCGCAAAAGCGCAGAGCATCTTCCGGATGCCGCCGGGGCCAAGCCGCTATGATGACGACGTGATCCGCTGGGGCGTGATCGCGACCATGTTCTGGGGCATCGCCGGCCTTCTGGTGGGCGTGATCATCGCCACCCAGCTGGTGATCCCGCAATTGAATTTCGAACCTTGGTTCAATTTCGGCCGGGTGCGTCCGCTGCACACCAGCGCGGTGATCTTCGCGTTCGGTGGCAATGCGCTGATCGCGACCAGTTTCTATGTGGTGCAGCGCACCTGCCGCACCACGCTCGCCTTCCCCGGCATGGCGCGGTTCGTGTTCTGGGGTTATCAGCTGTTCATCGTGCTCGCCGCCACCGGCTACCTGATGGGGGTCACCCAATCCAAGGAATATGCCGAGCCCGAATGGTATGTCGATCTGTGGCTCACCATCGTGTGGCTCGCCTATCTTGCGGTGTTCGTCGGCACGATTTTGCGCCGCCACGAACCGCATATCTACGTGGCCAACTGGTTCTTCCTTGCCTTCATCATCACGGTGGCGATGCTGCATGTGGTGAACAATCTGGCGCTGCCGGTGCATCCCTTCGGCTCGCGCAGCTATTCGCTGTTTGCAGGCGTCCAGGATGCCATGACCCAGTGGTGGTATGGCCACAATGCGGTGGGCTTTTTCCTGACCGCCGGCTTCCTTGCCATGATGTATTACTTCGTGCCCAAGCAAGCCGGTCGTCCGGTCTATTCCTATCGGCTTTCGATCATCCACTTCTGGTCGCTGATCTTCCTCTACATCTGGGCAGGGCCGCACCACTTGCACTACACCGCGCTGCCCGACTGGGCGCAGACGCTGGGCATGGTGTTCTCGATCATGCTGTGGATGCCTTCGTGGGGGGGCATGATCAACGGGCTGATGACGCTCAATGGCGCGTGGGACAAGATCCGCACCGATCCGATCATCCGCATGATGGTCCTCGCCCTCGCCTTCTACGGGATGAGCACCTTTGAAGGCCCGGTGCTCTCGATCAAGGCCGTGAACTCGCTGTCACACTACACCGACTGGACCATTGGCCATGTCCATTCCGGCGCGCTGGGATGGAACGGGATGATCACCTTTGCTTGCATGTATTTCCTCGTCCCGCGCCTGTGGCGCCGCGAGCGGATGTATTCCCTGCGCATGATCAACTGGCACTTCTGGCTCGCGACCGCCGGCATCGTCTTCTACGCCGCCAGCATGTGGGTCGCCGGGATCACGCAAGGGCTGATGTGGCGCGAATATGGCTCGGACGGCTACCTCGTGAACAGCTTCATCGACACGGTCGTGGCGCTCAACAAGATGTATGCGCTCAGGGCCTTTGGCGGGCTGCTCTATCTCTCGGGTGCTGTCATCATGGCCTATAACATGGCGATGACGATTGCCGGCAAGCTGAGGGAAGAAGCGCCGCTCGGTGATACGCCCTATGATGAGGCCGCCGACCGCCCGATCATCGCCGCCCCGCACGCCCAACCCGCCGAATAAGCGCAGCAAAGAAGGAAGTTACCGATGAGCAATGCTGCACCCTCAAGCAACGTTTTCGATGGCCACAAGAAGCTTGAAAAGAACGTTACCCTGCTTGCCGCTGCGACGCTGGTGACGGTTGCGATCGGCGGGATCGTCGAAATCGCGCCCTTGTTCTGGCTCGACAACACCATCGAAAAGGTGGAAGGGATGCGCCCCTATACCCCGCTCGAACAGGCGGGCCGCGATATCTATATCCGCGAGGGCTGTTACACCTGCCACAGCCAGATGATCCGCCCGTTCCGCGACGAGGTCGAGCGCTATGGCCATTACAGCCTTGCCGCGGAATCAATGTATGACCACCCCTTCCAGTGGGGGAGCAAGCGCACCGGGCCGGACTTGGCGCGCGTGGGCGGGCGCTATTCGGATGAATGGCATGTCCAGCACCTCAAGGCGCCGCGCTCGGTGGTGCCTGAAAGCATCATGCCAAGCTATGCCTTCCTCGCGGAAACCCCGCTGAAGGTGCCCAATCCCTCCGCCACGCTCACCGCGCTGCGCCGGGTGGGCGTGCCCTACAGCGACATCGACATCGCAATGGCAGAGAAGGACCTGATGGCGCAGGCCAATCCCGATGCGGACGCAGGCGACCTTCTGGCGCGTTACCCCAAGGCGCAGATCCGCGATTATGATGGCGATCCCACCCGCGTTACCGAGATGGATGCGCTGGTCGCCTATCTCCAGATGCTGGGCACGCTGGTCGATGTGAACAGCGCCGCTGCCCAGGAAGCCTTGGCACAGGAGAAGGGCCAGTGAGCTTTTATGAAACTCTGCGCCATTTTGCTGACAGCTATTGGCTGGCGCTGATCTTCGGCCTCTATCTGACGCTGTGCCTGTGGCATTTCCGCCCCGGTGCCAGGCGTCATGTGGATGCTGCCAAGCACTCGATTTTCAAGGATGACGACGATGGCGAATAAGCGGATCGACGAGCCGACCGGCACTGAGACCGTCGGCCATGAATGGGACGGCATCGAGGAGTTGAACACACCCCTGCCGCGCTGGTGGCTGTGGACGTTCTACGCGACGATTGTGGTGGCGGCAGTCTATGTGGTGCTGTACCCCGCCTGGCCGCTTCTCAAGGATGCGACCTCCGGCACCTTGGGATGGACCAGCCGCGGCGAGCTCGCCAAGGAGATGAACGCAGCCGAAGCGCGTCGCAGGGCCAAGTTCGAACGGCTCGAGGCGCTGGATATCGAAGACCTGCCCAAGCACGAAGAACTCTGGCAGGCAGCGATTGCGGGCGGTGCTGCGGCCTTCAAGGTGAATTGCGTGCAGTGCCATGGCGCAGGCGCGGCGGGTTCGGAAGGCTATCCCAACCTCAACGATAATGACTGGGTGTGGGGCGGGACGCTGTCTGATATCCAGCACACCATCACCCACGGCATCCGCTGGAGCGATGCGGCTGAAACCCGGGTGAACTACATGCCCGCCTTTGGTGACATCTTGTCGCCTGCCGAAGTCACCGCGCTCACCGCCCACGTCCTCTCGCTTTCGGGCAAGGCCAAAGGCAGCGCGCGCGGGGCAAGCTTGTTTGCCGAGAATTGTGCAGCCTGCCACGGCGCGGGCGGCGAAGGGGATCGCACCCAGGGCGCACCTGCGCTCAATGATGCGATCTGGCTGTTCGGCGGCAGCGAAGCCCAAGTGCGCGCCCAGATCATCAGCCCGCGCCACGGGGTGATGCCCGCATGGCAGGGGCGGCTTGATCCGGTGACGATCAAGATGCTGGCAGCTTACGTGCATTCGCGCGGCGGGGGCGAGGAAGCGCCCCGCGCGGTGAGCGAGGCAGAGGCCGCAGTGGCCAGCGCAGCAAAGACCGACAATGATGGCTGATACAGCCGATCTGGAGCGGCCTGCCGAGGCGCGCGATTGGGCCGGGGCACTGGGGGGAACTCCTGCGCCCCAGCCCGCGCCTGCGGGCGGGCCGCCCAAGCCTCCGATCAAACTCTACGAAGCGCGCAAGGCAGTCCACAACAAGCGGATCGATGGCCCCTTCCGGCGCTTCAAGTGGCTGGTGATGCTGGTCACGTTGACGATCTATTACGTCACGCCCTGGATCCGCTGGGACCGCGGGCCCTATGCGCCCGATCAGGCGGTGCTGATCGATCTGGAACATCGCCGGTTCTACATGTTCGATATCGAGATCTGGCCGCACGAATTCTATTTCGTCGCAGGCATGCTCATCATGGCAGGCATCGGCCTGTTTCTGGTGACGAGCGCGGTCGGCCGGGCATGGTGCGGCTATGCCTGCCCGCAGACGGTGTGGACCGATCTGTTCCAGCACGTTGATCGCTTTATCGATGGCGATCGCAACGCCCGGATGCGGCTGGATAAAGCGCCGTGGACAGCATCCAAGATCGCGCGGCGCGCCTTCAAGTGGACGATCTATCTTGCGATCAGCATGGCAACCGGCGGCGCGTGGATCCTCTATTTCGCCGATGCGCCAACGCTCACCCGCGAATTCTTTACGGGCCAAGCGGCGTTTGTTGCCTATGCCACGGTTGGCATCCTCACCTTCACCACCTTCTGGCTGGGCGGCTTCATGCGCGAACAGGTGTGCATCTACATGTGCCCCTGGCCACGCATCCAGGCCGCCATGCTCGATGAAAAATCGCTGATCGTCACCTACAAGGATTGGCGCGGCGAGCCGCGCGGCAGCATCAAGAAGGCGGAAAAAGCGCCCGGCCAGTTCGGCGACTGCATTGATTGCAACCTGTGCGTCGCGGTGTGCCCGACGGGCATCGATATTCGCGAAGGCCAGCAGATCGGCTGCATCACCTGCGGGCTGTGCATCGACGCCTGCGACAAGGTGATGAAGGAAGTTGGCCGCCCGCGCGGGTTGATCGATTATGCAACGCTTGAACAATGCGAGGCCGAAGCCGCAGGCGCTGCGCCGACGCCTGCTTGGAAGGCGCTCTTGCGCTTCCGCACGCTGCTTTATCTGGGCGTGTGGAGCGCGATTGGCGCAGGCCTGCTGTTCGCGCTCGGCACGCGTACGCATACCGAACTCACAGTCTCGCCCGATCGCAATCCGCCTTTCATGCTCATGAAGGATGGCGCGGTGCGCAACGCATACACCTTGCGACTCAGGAATATGCAGGCACGCCCGCGCGACATGGAAGTGGCGCTGGTTGGCCTGCCGCAAGGCGCGGTGATGTGGACCGACAGCATCAATATGGACGCGGCCGCCCCGCAGCAGGTGATCGCGGTGCCCGCCAATGAAACGCGCATCATCCGCGCCTATGTGACAATCCCTGCGGGCACGCGTGCGGAGAGCTTCAGCTTCCGCCTGACCTCGCTCGCCGAGGATGGCGAGATTGATCTGGCCACCACCAACTTCACCACTCCGGAGAGCGAATAATGGCAGGCGGCAAGAAGCGCCAAGGCGAGTTCACCGGGCGCCACATGGCGATCATCATGGCGGCAGGCTTTGGCATCGTGATCGCGGTCAATGCCACCATGGCTAGCCTTGCGATTGGTGGCTTTCACGGCGTGGTGGTGGAGAATTCCTATGTCGCGAGCCAGAAGTTCAACACCTGGCTGGAGGAGGCAGAACAGGCGCGCGCATTGGGCTGGCAGGTGAGGCCCGAGCGCGGCCTTGATGGCCATGTGCTGCTGCGCACCGAGGGCGTTCCGGCGGGCACCAGCTTTGCCGCCGCCTTGCGCCGTCCGCTGGGCGAGAAGGCCTTTGCCGATCTCACCTTCCGCCCGCTTGGCGATGGGGTGTGGCGCTCTGATCAGCCGATTGCACCGGGCCGCTGGCTGATCCGCCTCTCGGCTGATGCGGGCGCGGCTCAATGGGCCGAGGAAAGCGAATTCTAGGCCATGAATGTCGCTGCCCCCCTTGCTTCAGACACCAGCCCGCTTGCTGCCACCCGCTTTACCGTGCCGGGGATGCGGTGTGCAGGCTGCATCGCCAAGATCGAGCGCGAATTGCCCAAGACCCCCGGCGTCTATGCCGCCCGCGCCAATTTCTCGGCCAAGCGCGTGGCGATCACCCATGATCCGGGGCTGGATGAAGCGGTGCTCGAACGCGCGCTGCTCGCGCTCGGCTTTGAAGCGCAGCGCGTGGCCGATAATCCGCTCGGCACCGATGCCAAGGAACGCAAACAGCTCACCCGCGCCTTGGGGGTGGCCGGCTTTGGCATGATGAATGTGATGCTGCTGTCCGTCAGCATCTGGTCGGGCGCGGACGGGGCGACCAAACAACTGTTCCACTGGCTCTCCGCCCTGATCGCGTTGCCGGTAATCGCCTATGCGGGCCGCCCGTTCTTTGCCAGCGCGTGGATGGCGCTTTCGCATCGGCGCACCAATATGGATGTGCCGATTTCGATTGGCGTGATCCTCGCGACTGCCTTGAGCATCCATGAAACCCTGACCGCGGGCGAACACGCCTATTTCGAAAGCGCGGTGATGCTGCTGTTCTTCCTGCTCGCAGGCCGCGCGCTCGATGCCGAAATGCGCACGCGGACGCGCGCCGGGATCGGCGCCTTGCTCGGCCGCATGGGCAAGAGCGCAAGCGTTCTCGCCCCCGATGGCACCACCCGTCGCATCGCTGCCGAAGCGCTTGAACCCGGCATGCTGGTGCTGCTCGCCGCCGGTGAAGCGCTTGCGGCAGACGGCGTGGTGGAACAGGGTGCGAGCACGCTTGATAATGCCATGTTGACGGGCGAAAGCCTGCCCGAACCCGTATCAGTCGGCAGTGAAGTTCACGCAGGCGCAATCAATCTCGGCGCGCCAATCCAGGTGCGCCTGACCAAGGTGGCCGAGGACACGGCTTTGGCCGAAATTGCCCGGCTGATGGACGAGGCGGGCCAATCGCGCAGCCACTATGTGCGCATCGCTGACCGCGCCAGCAGGCTCTATGCGCCGGTCGTCCACACGCTGGCAGCGCTCGCTTTCGTCGGCTGGATGGTTGCAGGCGCAGGCGTGCACCAATCGCTGGTGATCGCGATTGCGGTGCTGATCATCACCTGTCCCTGCGCGATGGGCCTTGCCGTGCCTTCGGCACAGGTGGTGGCCTCGGGCGCACTCTTGAAGCGCGGGCTGTTGGTCAAGGATGGCAGCGCGCTTGAACGGATCGCCGAATGCGACATTGTGTTGTTTGACAAGACCGGGACGCTGACGCTGGGCGAACCGCGCCCCGATATCGCGGGCCTTGATGCCGAGGCACGCTCTGTCGCGCTGGGCCTGGCGCAGGCAAGCCGTCATCCCCTGAGCAAGGGACTGGCCGCCAGCCTGCTGCGCGAAGGGGTAGAACCTGCACCCATCGCCAATATCCGCGAGGCAAGCGGCGAAGGTATCATAGGTGAGTGGCGGGGCTTGCGTGTGGCGCTCGAGCGGCCGCAGTCTGCCACCAGCGCGCTCGCCGCCCGGCTGGTGATCGGTGAGCACAGCCAGATCATCACCTTCACCGATCCGCTGCGCGGCGATGCGGCAGAGACGATCAAGACGCTCGACGCATGGAATATCGGCGCGCAGATCCTCTCGGGCGACCGCGCTGCTCCGGTTGCGAAAGTGGCCGCCGAACTCGGTCTTGAGGCGATCGCCGAGGCCAGCCCACAGGCCAAGCTGGCTGCCTTGGAAGCCCTCGCCGCCCAAGGCCACCGCCCGCTGATGGTGGGCGATGGCCTCAACGATGGTCCGGCGCTCGCCGCCGCCCATGCCTCGATCGCGCCCGGCACCGCGTCCGACGCCAGCCAGCAGGCGGCCGATGCTGTGTTCATCGGCGATACGCTGATGCCCGTCGCCCTCGCCATTCGAGTGGCGCGGCGCACCATGCAGATTGTGCGGCAGAATTTCGGCTTTTCGATTGTCTATAATGTGCTCGCCGTGCCGCTTGCTTTGTTTGGCTATGTCACGCCGCTGATCGCCGCGATTGCCATGTCGGTAAGCTCGCTGGTGGTGGTCGCCAATTCGCTGCGGCTGGCGGGGGCAGCAAAGCAATGACGGGCCTTGCCTTCCTCATCCCGATTGCGCTCGGCATGGGTGTGCTTGGTCTTGCCGCCTTCCTGTGGTCGATGAGGAGTGGCCAATATGAGGATATGGACGGCGCGGCCAACCGCATCCTGATCGATGAGGAGGACGAGGCGTGAGCATCGCCCCCGCCTTTGCGCTCGCTGCCCTTGTCCCGGTGCTGATCGGGCCGCTGCCGCAGGAAAGCGCTACCCTCACCGCCAAGCTGTGCGGCGGCGGCGAGATCGCCATCCCGCTCGGAAAAGACACCCCCGACAAGCCCGATTGCCACCCCAAGGGCTGCCATGCCGGCACCTGCCGCAAGAAGACCAAAGGCGAGATTTGATCCAGCGCAAAGACGCGCGCGCACCGGGCCTGTCTAACGGCCCTCATGTGGACATATCATCCGGACCTCCTCGCCCGCGCCGTGCCGCGCTACACCAGCTATCCCACTGCTGCCGATTTCGGCCCGCTCGAAGCAGACGCCATAAGGCGGGCGATTGCCGGGGCGACAGGCGATGTCTCGCTCTACCTCCACATCCCCTTCTGCGAGATGATCTGCTATTATTGCGGCTGCAACACCGGCGCGGCCGGCAAGCGCACGCGGGTCGAGAGCTATCTGGCCGCGCTCCATCAGGAAATCGCCACCGTCGCCAGCCTGCTGCCGGCCAGCGCGCGGGTGCGGCGCATTGCCTTTGGCGGCGGCAGCCCCAATGCGATCCTGCCTGCCGAATTCCTCGCGCTGGTGGACGCGCTCCACGCGCAGTTCCCGCTTTATGCGCCTGAATGGTCGATCGAGCTCGACCCGCGCAGCATGAACCCCGCCTGGGGCCGCGCCATCGGCGAGGCAGGCATCACGCGGGCCAGCATGGGCGTGCAGACCTTCGCGCCCCATTGCCAGAAAGCCATCGGGCGCGAACAAAGCGCGCTCCTCATCAGCCGCAGCGTGGAATGGCTGCGCGCAGCCGGGGTCACCTCGCTCAATTTTGATCTGATGTACGGCCTGCCGCATCAGGGAGCAGCGGATTTGGCAGACACGCTCGAACACACGCGGCTGATGGGCGCAGACCGCATTGCGCTGTTCGGTTATGCCCATGTCCCGCACATGGTGCCGCGCCAGAACATGATCCCCGAACAAGCCCTGCCCGGCCCCGCCGAACGCTTTGCCATGGCCAGCAAGGGATTTGAATATCTCACCAGCCATGGCTATCGTCCGGTCGGCTTCGATCACTTTGCCCTGCCCCATGATCCCATGGCCGAGGCCGCGCGCACCGGCACGCTCCGGCGCAATTTCCAAGGCTTCACTGATGATACGTCCGACGTGCTGATCGGCTTGGGTTCGACCGCAATCAGCAGTTTTCCGAGCCTGATCGCGCAGAATGAAAAGAACAATGGCCGATATCGGATGTTGTCCTCGCAAGGGCGCTTGTCGGCGGCACACGGCATTGCGCGCAGCACCGCCGATCAGATGCGCGGACAGGTGATTGAGCATCTCCTTGCCCGCGGCCATGCCGCTATCGCACCGGGTCTGCTGGGCGAGGTGCATGGGGCGCTTGCGCCCTTCCTCGAACGCGATCTGGCGCGGCTGGCCGGCAATGATCTGACGATCACGCCGCAGGGGCTGCCCTATGCCCGCGTCATCGCGAGCCTTTTCGACAGCTACCGCGCCGCAGCCCAGCGCAGTTTCAGCTCGGCGATCTGACGCAGCGGATCACAGCGCGCGGCGATCTGCCGCAAAATGACAAGCCTTGCCGGCGGCAAGCTGATATTCTCCCGCGTTGGAGGGGGAGAATCATCATGGCAGTTACCGATCACGTCGATCTCAATGGTTTCATGGAGGGCGTAAAAAAGCGCAATCCTTATCAGCCCGAATTCGTCCAGGCCGTGCAGGAAGTGGCGGAGGACATTTTCGACTTCATAGCTGACAAGGAGGAGTATCACTCCCAGCAGATCCTGCGCCGCATCGCTGAGCCGGATCGCGTGGTGTCCTTCCGTGTATGCTGGGAGGATGACAATGGAAATATCCGCGTCCAGCGCGGCTGGCGGGTGCAAAACAACAACGCAATCGGCCCTTACAAGGGTGGCATCCGCTTTCATCCCAGCGTGACGGAGAGCGTGCTGAAGTTCCTTGCTTTCGAGCAGACCTTCAAGAACGCGCTCACGGGTCTTCCCATGGGCGGGGGCAAGGGTGGCTCCAACTTCAATCCCAAGGGCAAGAGCGTGCGCGAGATCATGCGCTTTTGCCAATCCTTCATGACCGAGCTTTACCGCCACATCGGCGCCGACATTGACGTGCCAGCGGGCGACATTGGAGTGGGCGGCCGCGAAATCGGCTTCATGTTCGGCCAGTACAAGCGCATCACCAACAATTTCACGGGCGTGCTCACCGGCAAGGGGCTGGAATGGGGCGGCTCGCTGATCCGCACCGAGGCAACCGGCTACGGCGCGGTCTATTTCCTTGAAAACATGCTGGCGACCAAGGGCGAGACGCTCGAAGGCAAGACCGCCGTCATCTCGGGCTCGGGCAACGTGGCGACCCACGCGGCAGAGAAGATCGTGCAGCTCGGTGGCAAGGTGCTTACCCTCTCGGACTCGGGCGGCTACATACATGATCCTGACGGCATTACGCAGGAAAAGATCGACTGGGTCAAAACTCACAAGACCCACCGTCGCGGCCGGATCGAGGAATACATCGAGGCCTTCCCCAAGGCGAGCTTTCATGCCGGCAAGACCCCGTGGGGCGTGCCCTGCGATGTGGCGCTCCCCTGCGCCACGCAGAACGAACTGCTGGGCGAAGACGCCAAGACATTGGTCGCCAACGGCTGCCGTGCGGTAAGCGAAGGCGCGAACATGCCAACCGATCTCGACGGGGTGCACATCTTCAAGCACCACAAGATTCTCTATGCGCCCGGCAAGGCCTCGAATGCGGGCGGCGTCGCCGTCTCTGGCCTTGAAATGAGCCAGAACTCCGAACGCCGTTCGTGGAAGGAGGAGGAATTGCAGCAGATGCTCAAGGACATCATGGCGGGCATCCACAAGTCCTGCATCGAGTATGGCGATCAGGGCGACGGATATATCGACTATGTGAAGGGCGCGAATATCGCGGGCTTCAAAAAGGTCGCTGATGCGATGCTCGCCTTCGGCGTGGTGTAATGAGCTGCCTTAGAGCGGTTTCCGTTCAAGCCGGTGCGAACGGCAAAGCAATGCTCAGGCGCCGCGCGGGCTCGTGGCATTTTCCGATCCCGTCTGATCGGAAAATGCTCTAGCCGGATCGAAAAGCCCCGGCGCTCACGACGAGCGCAGGGGCTTTTGCGGTTTCGGAGCAAGGCACCCCGAAGCGGCCAGTTCCGCGTTTCAGGGGAAAAGGGCAACTTCCCTGCCCAACGCCGGCCATCTGCCACCCACGGGAAAAGGCCTGGCCGCCGACGGTCCGCCTAGTCGATGCCGAGCGATTGCGCCTGTGCGCGCAGCTGGGCTGCCTGCGCCGGGTTGGCCTTCACCGCTGCCTCAAGCGCGGCCTTGGCCTTGGCGCTCTCGCCCAGCGTCATACGGCTTCGCATCAGCATCACCCAGCCATCGAGGTTTTTCGGGTTCTGCTGCAACCGCGCTTCGAGCTGGGCAACCATGCCTTCGGCCATTGCGCGCTGCTCCGAAGGAGTCATGCTGCTTGCCGCTGCCACCTCCGCAGCGCTTGGCCCGCGCAGATCAGGCGAAGCCGCAGCCCCCGCCACCGCGCCCGATCCGGGTGCCAGCATCGGCGGCGCGCGATTGGCGCTCGCAGTCGCAATCCGGCCTGCAACATCAATCCCGTTGATCTTGCCGACCTGCTCGATGGTGCGAACCAGATCCCTCTCCCAGGGCGCGCCCGGCGGCGTATCGGCAAGCAGCGCCAGCCAGGCGGCAATTGCGCCCTCGTGATCCTTGTCGAGATCCTTCTTCACCGCGAGAAAATAGCGTGCGCGCGGATCCTTGGGATCCAGCGTCAGTGCTTTTTCGAAGGCGGCAAGCGCTTCGGCAGGCAGCGGGTCGCGCTCGCTCGCCAGCACCAGCGCCTCGCCCAGTGCCGACCACAGCGCGCTCTGGCTGTCATCAACAGCAACTGCCCGGCGATAGGCCGCCGCAGCATCGGCAAATTCACCCTGCTCGAACAGAGCAAAGGCCAGATTGCTCCACGCGCGCGCATCGTTCGGCGCAGCCTCGGCGCGGGCACGCAGTTCATCAATCCCCGGCGCGCCCGCCCCTGCAGCCGCCGCTTGGGGGGAACGATCACCATGGCTCTCGTAGATATTGTAACCGATGGAAGCCGCTGCCAGCACCAAGGCTGCCGCCAGCAACCCCCACCCCAGCCGGTTCTGCCCTGTTTGCTTCTCGCTTGTCATGTCCAAACCGCTAGCAGCGCTGCCCGCAAGCGGCAATTCGCTCTAGCATCACAGCCGGTTTTCTTTATGCTGCCTTCAGGCGCAATTGGGTCCAAGGGGGGGATCGGTTGTCGGGCTTGTATAAAGTCGCCATTATCGGATCGGGGCCAGCCGGATTGAGCGCTGCGGCACGCGCGGTGGCGCTTGGCATGAGCCATATACTGATCGAGAAAACCGATCACCTCTCCGATACGATCTTCAAATACCAGAAGGGCAAGCACGTCATGGCGACGCCCAGCAATCTGGTGCTCCGCAGCGATCTCGATTTCGACGCGGGCAAGCGCGAGGTCATTCTGGGGACTTGGGACGAGCAGATCGCAGCCTGCGGGGTCAATGTGAAGCTCAACGCCGAAGTCACCAAGGTGGAAGGCGCCAAGGGCAATTTCGCCATCCACCTGAGAAGTGGCGAGGTGATCGCCGCCGAAGCGATCGTTCTGGCCATCGGCACACAGGGCAATCCCAATCGCCTGCGCTGTCCGGGTGCGGATTCGCCCATGATCCAGTATCAGCTCGATGATCCGGGCGAATATTTCGATGAACACATCACAGTCATCGGATCGGGCGATGCCGGCATCGAGAACGCGCTCGGCCTTGCCGCTGATCCGGCACAGCGCAATGTCGTCACCATCCTCAACCGCTCGGCCGATTTCGCCCGTGCCAAGGCCGCCAATGTCGCGCTGCTTGAAGAGGCGGAACGCGACGGGCGGATCTTCGTGCGGCGCGAGACCAGTCCGGCCGAGGTCAGGGATGGCGAATTGCTGCTCGATACCCGCGATGGTCAGGAAGCGATCCCGTGCAACCGGATCATCGCGCGGACCGGCTCGCAGCCGCCGCGCGGCTTTGTCGAGGCGATGGGGATAGAGTTTTCAAGCAGCGACCCCGGCGCCTTCCCCAAGCTTTCCCCGGTGTTTGAAACCACCGTTCCCGGGATCCATGTAATCGGCGCGCTGGCGGGCTATCCGCTGATCAAGCACTGCATGAACCAGGGCTATGACGTCATCGAGTTTCTCAATGGGAACCTCGACTTGAAGCCCGCGGACGAGCCTATTCTCGCCGAAAAATTCGCCCGCCTTCCCGGCAATCGCAGCGTCGATGAATGGCTCATGCTTTTTGGCGGCAACATTGCCATTCTGGCTGATCTTTCAACGCTGCAACTGCGCGAGCTCATGCTCGATTCCACCTGTCATGCCTATGATCCGGGCGATGTTATCTTCCGCCGCAACGATCCGGGCTCCTCGATGTTCGCGATTGCCGAAGGCTCGGTCGCTGTTGAGATCAATCCGAATGATCCATCGCTCACCGTCCCCATCGAACAGGGGCTGATCTTTGGCGAGGTTGGCCTGATTTCAGGCCGCCGGCGGGGTGCCACGATCCGCGCCGCCGAACCTGTTATCGCGCTCGAATTGTCGCGCACGGCGGCGCTCAAACTGCTGGCAACCTCGCCCGGCGCCGCGCGCGCGGTCACCGCAATCTCGATCGAGCGCCAACTGCTCCAGATGTTCGGATCAGGCCTCACCCGCGAAGACGTGGCACCACTGGTGGCCAGCGCCGAGGTCATGCAAGTGCGCGCAGGCCAAGTGGTCGTGACCGAGGGGGCGGACGACAAGGATATCTTCATCATCCGGCGCGGGTCGATGATTGTCGAGAAGGAAATAGGCGGCAAGCCGGTGTTCCTGTCATACCTTCCGGCCGGCTCCTATTTCGGGGAGATGGCGGTGATTGACGGCTCACCCCGCACCGCGACGGTCAAGGCCGCAATCAAGTCCGAAGTGATCCGCTTGCCCGGCGAAGGTTTTCTGGCACTGCTCGCCAAGAACCCGGCGCTGCGCGAGAAGGCGATGAAAGACATGGCCGGCAGGCGGGCCACCAACGCCTTCATCGAAAGCCGCAAGGACGCTTTCACCGGCGCGGTTGATCTCTATTCCGAGACCGCTGCCTTTCTGGTCGATAACGGCATTGGCGAGGCAACCGATGTGCTGCTGATCGACGAGACACTGTGCATTGGCTGCGATAATTGCGAGAAGGCCTGTGCCGACAGCCATGACGGGCTTTCGCGATTGGACCGCGAGGCGGGGCGCACCTATGCGCATCTCCATGTGCCAACCTCGTGCCGGCACTGCGAACATCCCCATTGCATGGCCGATTGCCCGCCCAACGCGATCCACCGCGGCCCCGACGGCGAGGTCTTCATTGATGAAACCTGTATCGGCTGCGGCAATTGTCAGCGCAATTGCCCCTATGGCGTGATCCGCATGGATGCCAAGCCACCGAAAAAGCCAAGCCTGTTGCAATGGCTGCTGTTCGGCTCAGGCCCCGGCCCGGGCGAGGCGCCTTATGACTGGCGCAAGAAGGAAGCGGCCAAGCAAGGGATGCCCGAGGCCAAGCTTGCAATCAAATGCGACATGTGTTCGGGCATTGACGGCGGCCCGGCCTGCGTGCGCGCGTGCCCAACCGGCGCAGCCATTCGCGTGGCACCCGACAAGTTCCTCACTTTCACCAAGCTCACCGAGGACGTGCAGTAGTGGCGAGCCGCGCATCAGGCGCTGGCAGGAGCCGCTTCAGCCGCGACGAGGCGCGGCGCGATTCGGATCATGTAAGCTTTCTCAAACACCGCAATTTCCGCTGGCTGTGGATCGCGCTGGGCATAAGCGGCGCAGCGATCATGGGCTATGCGCTGATCGATCAGGAGCCGCGGCCCAATGGCGGGACGTGGTACGGCTATACGCTCGGGACGATCGGCGTACTCCTGATCCTCTGGCTGTCCTTGCTTGGGGTGCGCAAGCGCCACATCACCACCGGCGCATGGAGCCTCAAGGCATGGACGAGCGCCCATGTCTATCTCGGGCTTGCACTGATCGTAATCGGCACGCTGCACACCGGGTTTCAGGTGGGATGGAATGTCCATACGCTTGCCTATGGGCTGATGCTGGCGGTGATCCTGTCGGGCATCTGGGGCGTGATCGCCTATGCGACGCTGCCTGCCCGCCTCAGCGCCAATCGCCGCGAGTTGACACGCGCCCAAATGCTCGATGCGCTGGCTGCACTTGACCGCCAATTGGAGAGCGCAGCACAGCCGCTCGCCCGCAGCGAGGCCGATCTCGTGCTGGCCGCCTTGCAGCAGGATGTGTTCCACGGCGGCGCCTGGGGACGGCTGACGGGGCGCTATCCGGCCTGTGCCACCACTCGCGCGCTGCGGGGCATCGGCAGCCATGACGAAGCGCATGCACGCGTCCGCGCGCTCCTCGAACGGCGCCGCGAACAACTGATGCAGATCCGCGGCTATCTGCGGATCAAGGCACTGCTGGAAATCTGGCTGTTCCTGCACATCCCTGCCACAATTGCCCTGATCGCAGCGCTGATCGCGCATGTTATCAGTGTGTTCTATTATTGGTGAGGGCAGGCCCAAGATGTTCCTGATCCGCACCATCGATTTCACCGCTTCGGGCCGCGAGATCATCCGCGAACGGGTGCTCGACCAAACCAGCATCACCATCGGGCGCGCAGCCGAGTGCGATATCCACCTGCCCGATCTGGCGGTCGAACAGCGCCACCTTGCGCTCACCCTCGCCAGCAATGGCAGCGTCAGCGCGAAGGCGCTTGGCACGCTCGGCTTTGCGCTGGATGGCCGCAGCATAACCGAAGGCGTGATTGATCCGGGCGTCGGCGGAGAGATCGCGCTCGGCTCGGCCCTGCTCGCAATCGCTCGCGATACAGAAGGACGGATCGCGCTTACCATCCGGCAAGCGCCCATCGAGGAAGGCAAAGGTGATGCAGTTGCCAGTTTTGCGCTCGCCAGCGCGCTGCCCAGCAAGCGGGCAATGGCATGGACTCTCGCCAGCCTGATCCTCGCGCTGCTTCTGGCGGTGCCAGTCATCACCCACATGACCCGCACCATTACCCCCAATGATCCGAAAAAGATCGTGCCAGGCCAGACTGTGCTTGACGCTGCCTGGAGCACCGGCGCGCTGTCCTCCAAGCACCACAAGCTGGAGGAAAACTGCGAAAGCTGCCATGTCGATGCCTTTGTCTCGGTGCGCGACGAGACCTGCATTTCTTGCCACAGGGACTTGGACGATCACGCAGCCAAGCCTCGCCTGATCGCGGGGATGCCCGAACTGTCATCAGGCGATGCTGCCCTGTGGAAGATTGCCGGCATGTTCGGCAAAGAAGGGCGCGGCGCCTGCACCACCTGCCACACCGAACACGAAGGCAAAGTCCGCCAGCAGCCCGCGAGCGAGGCCTTTTGCAGCGATTGCCACGACAAACTCGATACGCGCCTTAGCGACACCAGCCTTGGCAATGCCCATGATTTCGGCAAGGAGCACCCGCAGTTCCGCCCGACATTCTATGCGGCCTATGGCGCGAAGGAACCGGTGCGGGTTTCGCTGGACCAAAAACCGATCGAGCAAAGCGGGCTCAAATTCCCCCATGATGTCCATATGGACGAGCGCGGGGGCGCCGCGCGCATGGCGATCAGCCTCAAGCAATATGGCGCTCCGCTCGAATGCAAGGATTGCCACGCGCTGTCTGCTGACAAGATCGGTTTCAAGCCAGTCGAGATGGAGACATCTTGCGAGGGCTGCCACAGCCTTGTTTCAGGCCGCGGTCCGGGGGGCTTCACCAGCCTGCGCCACGGCGATGTCAGGAAGTTCCGCGAGGACATTGCCAGCCTGCGCCAGGGTGCGTCGCGGCGCCCGGTTGCGTCCGCGCGCCGGCGGCCCGGCCAGTTTGGACAAGCAGGGCGCTATTATGCCGACTTCGGACGACCGGTGAATGCCTATATCAGCCTTGCCGCAGGCCTTCAGAAAGGCGGTGTGTGCACTGAATGCCATCTGCCAACGCAAGCCAATGGCCGCGCCGATCTCATGCCGGTCAACCTGCCTGACCGGTTCCTCATGCATGGCTATTTCAGCCACGAGGCACACAAGAAGGAAGAGTGCACCGATTGCCACGCGGCCGACAAGTCCAAGACCGCAAACGATCTGCTGATCCCTGATCTGAAAAGCTGCCGGGAATGCCATCTCGGTGCAAGCGCGCTCAAGACCAAGAAAATCATTCCCTCCTCCTGCGCGATGTGCCACGCCTATCACGTTCCTTCGGGACAATGGGCCAGCAATCGCCCCGATCTTCCCGAAGGAGCCTCGCTTTATGTCGCAGCTGCACCTTCAGCCCAGGGTTCCAGCAAATGACAGCCGCGGCCCCTCCGCCTAAGGCCCGCGCGCTGCTCATCGCGCAGTTGACAGACATTCATGTTGGCTTTGCTCCTGATGAACAGCCCGAGGAGTTGAACCTCACCCGCTTCCGCGCGGTGCTTCAGCGCCTCTTTGATGGCCCCAATGCGCCCGATCTGCTGGTGCTGTCAGGCGACATCACCGATCACGGCGATGCGGAAAGCTTTGCCAAGACCGCCGCGCTCCTCGAAGACTGCCCCTGTCCGATCCTGCCGATGGTGGGCAATCACGACACCCGCGAGGGCTTGCTTGGCGCCTTTCCGCAAGTCGTCCCGGCAGATGGCGGCTTTCTGCATTACGTCGCGGAAGCAGCGGGGCTGCGGATTATCTGCCTCGATACGCTCGAGGATGGCCGCCACGGCGGCGCCTTCTGCGAGGCGCGCGCGGCATGGCTCTCGGCAAGGCTGGCCGAGGCTCCCGATACGCCCACGCTGATCTTCATGCACCACCCGCCGATTGTGGCGGGCATCGACTGGATGGATCCCGCGCCGGACGAGCCGTGGATTGTGCGCCTTCGCCAAGTGCTAACCGGACAAACGCAGGTTCAAGCGGTGCATTGCGGGCATTTGCACCGCCCGATCACCACGCAGTTTGCCGGCATTCCTCTGGGGGTGACGCCCTCTGTCGCGCCGCTGGTCGCGATGGACCTCAATGCGATTGATCAAGAAAGGCCCGATGATCGCGAACTGATCACCACCGAACCACCAACCTATGCCCTGCACCGCTGGGACGGGGAACAGGTGGTCTCCCACTTCGAACGCGTCGGCGATTGGCAGGTCCTCGCCCGCTTCACACCGGGGCTACAAGCCATGATCCGCTCAATGTTCGCAGAACGCGAATAGCACCGGCTCGAACATTCCCCGATCAAACGGGATCAGGAAATGCGACAAGTCTGCGGGGCGTGTGAGCGTTGCTTTTCCGTTCGCGCAAGCTCGCCCGAAAACCGCTCTAACGGGCCGCCGCCCGGCTGGCCCCGGCTGGCGGGAGGTGGCCGATCCAGCGGCTCATATCGACCTCGTCACTGACCTTCCACGGCACGCCGCTGCGGGTCATGAACAGGCGCTCCATCTCGGGCCGGGTAAAGGGGCGCGAACCCAATCTTCCGAACACCGCGATCTGCCCGCCGGTCTCGTCCACCGCGCGGTCGCGGTCGAGACCCTTGGACATGGCGATGGCAGGCGAAGGGGTTTTGGCCCAGGCAATGAGTTCAGGCACGGGCGCAGGCGAGAAGCCGTAGAAATTACGCTGGCTGTCAGGGCTGGTGAGTTGCAGCACTTTCACCCCATTGCGCCCATCAGCGACATAGGCAAAGAGCGAGGCATTGGTGGTTGCCACCATCACATCCTCGGCATCATTGAGCGCACCATCAAGCGTCACCTTCTGATGGATGCGCGGGGCAAGCGGGTTCTTTACATCGAGGATCACAAGACCTTCAGCCTTGGCCGCGACATAGGCATAGGTGCGCGCGACATAGATGCGCCGGGCGTCCGCCAGCCGCACCGTGCCCTCTGGCACTGCGACAGGATTGCGCAGCGTGGTAACATCGAACAGCTTGATGCCGTCGGCGTCCGAGACCCACAGATAACGAAACTGGATCGCGCTTGCCCGCGCATCGGTGAGCTCGCGCACCGCGGCAAGCTTGGGCTCAAGCGGATTGGCAAGATCCACCACGACAAGGCCCTTGTTCGCGGTGATGAAGGCAACCTCGCCCGCCAGATGAATATGCCGCGCGCCATTGAGCACGCCGCCGGGATTCCAGGCGGTGCTGCCATCAGCAAGCACTTCGCGGCGAAGCTTGTTGCGGCGAAACTCGCCGTCCTCCAGCGTATTGACATTGACGAGTATCAGCCCTTCGACACTGTCGGTCACCACCGCATAGTTGTAGATGGGCAGGAAGGCTTGCTCCTGATTGATTTCGCGCATTGCCGCGGTGCTGCGGGTCGGCGCAATCGGCTGGTTGGTGGGCAGTGCCATACAGGTCGCATCCGTCGTCTTGACCTGCGTGTCATGCCCCATTTTCGAGAATGGTCCCGTGAGGATACGTTCGGAAACACCCTTGTTCGCGATCGAAGCCACATCATAGGCGCGCAATCCGCCCTTGCCTTCGGCCACGAACATATATTCGCCGCGGAGCTGCAGGCAGCCGACCCGGCCAGGTGTGCCCTGGTTGATGTTGACAAATTCCTCGAGCGGCTTCGTTTCGCCCGACAGGTTCTTGTCGAAAGTCTTGCCGCGCACCCAGTTCTTGAGCTCGCGGCCATTATCCTCGACGTGCATCCGCCAGTAATCGGGGTAGGCATACTTGTGGAGGTATGAGCCGATCACCGCTTGCGGCTCGTCATATTCGGTGACGCGAGTCGCCTGGAACCCGCCTTCAAGGCCGGTCCAGGCATTCAGCCCTACAAAATTGACGTAGTTCGTCCCAAGGAGCAGCAGCTGCGCCATGATCGCGTTGTTGTCGTCCTTGTCCGAAAGGTGGCAGTCCGAACAGGTCTTGGTCTCGGTTTTCCGCACAGTGTGCGGGAAATGCGGCGCAAAGGCCTGACTGGAGAATCCGATCGCGCTGATCGGCGGTTGCTGCACGTAGATGCGCTCGCGGTTGATATTCATCGAGGACAAGACCAGCGCCGATGATGAACGCACCGGGGCGATCTGGTTGCCTTTGGTGGTCTGGTGCTTGCCCAGCTGAAACATCTCATCGCGCGCCACCTGCGGGTTATAGGTCGCAAAATTGCGCGTCTCGCCGCCTTCGTAGCGGTGCGAGGCAGTTTTCCAGTTGGCCTCGATGGGCAGGTGACATCCGCCGCAGGACGTTGTCCACGACAGGTGACAGGTGAAACATGCCATTTCCGGCTCGCGGTGGGCGCGATCCTCAAGGCCCACGCCCTCACCGAACTCGAAGCGGCCGGTCTCTGCGCCATAGCGGCTCATCAGTTTGGCGCGCGCGGCCTTGGCGTTGAAATGGGGCGTTGCCGGATCGACTGCATCCTTGACGAGGCTCATCTCCCATTCAAGGCCGGGATCGACGATCGAACGCTGGATCAGCTTGCGGCGACCATCTGGCCCTTCCACCCATTCAAAGCGGCGCTTGCCATCGGGATTGCGCAGCAGGGCAAGATTGTGTCCCTGCGGCGGAGCAGCCGGGCCGCTGGTGCGAAGCGTCGGATAGGCATCGGCGGTGCCATGGCAATCCTTGCATCCGATCTCGATCGCGTTGGCGACCTCGCCATAGATAAGACCATTGCCGTGGCTATCCTGTTCGAAGTGGCAATCAGCGCACTGCATGCCGACCTCGGCATGAATGTCCATCATGTGAACCGCCTTACCGGGATTCACCCCGGGCGGCACGAATTTGCCCTCCCCGTTCTTGCGCCACTTTTCGGGATCGTCCGGGTCAACGATCTTGCCTTCGGCATCAAGCAAATTGCCCTCGCGGTCACGCTTGAAGATCGCCCGGAAGTTCCAGCCATGGCCGTGATAATCGGCAAATTGCGTGTCTTTAAGCTTGGGGTTCAAATCATAGACATTGCGAAGGAAATCGAGATCGGCCCACTTGCCCTTGGGAGCGGCGCCTTCGGGATTGCGATCCAGCACCGCACGCACTTCGGCAGATGTCGGGTATTTCTGCTTTTCCGGCCACATGAAGGGCGCATCGCTCTCGTAGTCCCACATGGTGTAGCCAAGGTAGGAATTGAGGAAGATATTAGGCTGGTGCATGTGGCAATTCATGCATTGCGCGGTCGGGATCGCGCGGGTGAAGACGTGTTGCAGCGGATGGCCCTTTTCTTTCTGCTGTCCGTTGAAAGTGAGGGTATCGTCAGCACGCTTACCGGCACCGCTGGCATCGCCATGCTGGTCATGGCCGGGTTCCTTGATCGCGCCGTGGCCGCCCTTTTTCTTGCCGGCATAGCCTGCGGCATGCTCCAGCTTGCCCGCAATCGTCGGATCAACCGTGATGCTCTGCCCATCGCGGCCATATTGCGCATAGGTGAGTGAATGGCGCGGCTCCCGGTCATTGGCATAGACCACATGGCAGCTCGCGCAGCCCGAATGGCGGTAATCCCCCGGCTGATCATTGGTGCCCATGAACCAGGTGAACGGGTCATTGAGGCGCGTCTTGTGGATATTGAGCGCCGGAATCGCGACGCGCAAGCCCGTGCCCGGGCCGCGGTTGGATTGCTTCAGATCAGGCCGCCCAGGTTCCTCAAGCCGCTGGATCTGGCCGGAAGGGCTCGGCAGGCCGATTTCGGGGAATTGCGAATTGATGGTGCGCCCGCCGCGCTCAAACACCCGGAACACATCGGCTGGCGGGATCACCTGCCAGGCGGGGAGGGGATAAAGCTCGGCCAGCACCCCGCGCGCCTCCTGCTGAGGCGTCAGCTTGCCGTCTTTACCTGCGCCAGGCGACGTGATCTTGGCCGGCTTGCCGGTGCGCGTATAGGCCTCTCCCAAGGCGTAATTCTTGAACGGCAATATGCCGTTATTATAGGCCGCCCCGCCCCACAGCATGGCGCCGGTTGCCATGATCGAGCGCTCCGCCGCCTCAATCGCCTGAATGTGGCACGCCCCACAGGCATCGCGTGCCACGCGGTAATCGGATGGGTTCACGAATTTGACGAATTCGGGCGCTTCCTTGTTGAGCAGCGCATAGGTCCGCTTGGGGTTGGCGGATGAGGGGAAATGCCAGCTGTCGGGATATTTGGGCAGCACGTGCGCCCGGTCGCGCGCGGCGACATAATCGGGGTGATCGTGCGGCAATTCCGCGTTACCGCGCACCGAAGTATCACCGCCGTGACAATCGGTGCAGCCAAGGCGCACCGCGGGCGAAAGGTGCATGGTGGGCGCATCGGACTGGGTGTGGCAGGTGAGGCAGCCTGCCGATTTCGCCTCCATCTGCGCCACGGATTGCTGGGCCGGGGCAGGGGCTGCGATCACGCGCGAGTAATCGCGCTTCACCGGCTTTTCCTTGTCGGCCGCCATCGTGTCGCCCGCCAGGAGTGCGAGCGCCAGCAGCCCTGCTCCGATTGCCAGAGCGAGCGTACGCATCAGGTGTTGGGTCAGCCTTGCCATCAGTAAGTCAGCACCACATTGGCGAGCACCGAGAAAAACTCGCGGCCCGAGCCCAGATTGTCGAACAGGTTGCGAAAGCCCTTGCCGGGCAGGAGCGCGGCCGCCGAAAGCCGCATGACTATGTTTTGCGTCGCCTTGGGCCGCCAGATTGCAGCCGCCGACAGATCAAAACCGATCTCGCGCGGGATGCTGCCTTCGTTCCTTAGCACCTGCAAAACCTGCGTGTTCTCAAACCACAGGTGATTGGCATTGGTCGAAAGGCGGAACTCCGGCGTCAGATCAAAATCCGCCCCAATCCCTGCGAGGACAAGCCCCGGATTGACGAAATTGGACTGCCCCTGTTCCTTGGACGAGCGCAGCGAATTGAGGATGCCATTGCGCCCGTTCACGCTGACTGCACGGCCGCCGCCTGCGAAAGGAATGGTCTGCCTGATCCAGTAAGAGGTATCTGCGCCTGCAAAAACCGGGTTTTCGAAGATCGCGTCAAACCCGGTTTCCTTGTTGTCAAACGGGTCCTTGTCGCCGCTGGCATAGGCGGCCGACAAGCGAAAGCGCATCCAGTTCTTGTCGTAACTTGCCTCCAGCGCGCCGAACTGCGCGTTGATATTGGCAGGTTCTCCGGTGAAGATGTTGTTGCGGTTTTCGCCCAGCGCCCAATAGGCGCTGGCCGTCAGGTTGATACGCCCGATACGCCCATCGGCGTTATATCCCAGGTAGACCACATCATAATCGCGCCCGCGCAAGTTACCAAGCAAGGCCGGGCGCACCGGGAAACCATTGGTATCAACCTCGATCCGGCTGCCTTCGCGGTTCATGTTGTAGGCGACCGTCACCTGGCTCGTTAGCGCGGGGATCAGGAAATCCTGCCGATAGGCATTGGCGATGAACACAAAATCATCGCGCGGGCGCTGGACGACCGAATTGAGGCCGGAGTTGGTGTCTTTCTCGAGTCGCCAGAAGGCGCCCACATTGAACTGAAACCGGTTATTGTCGCGCGATCCGAACAGGCGCACGCCCAATTGCTGATCGTTGAACAGGAACCCGCGGAAATCGGACTGGAACGGCTGGATGCCCGCTCTGATCGAGATGAAATCGAAACGCTCAGTGTCAAACTCGGTGAAGTGGTAATCGACGAAAGCTTCCTGCACGCCCACGAAGCTGTCAAACCGGGTGGTGCCGCGCGAAGGCTCGACAAACAGCACGCGGCGTTCCGGCACTTCGACATAATTCATATTGAAGGCCAGCGTGACGCGGTACTCGATCGATGGCGGCTTGAAGTTGGTGGAGCCCTTCAACAGCGCCGCACCAACCAGAAAGGTCTGGCTGAGGACAGTCGAGAACTTATTGCCGAATACATCCAGCCGGTCAGGATCCTGCGTCGTCTGGATGCCAACGGGGATCGGGAAGGTGCGCGGCTCGTAAACCGTATCGCTGATGAGATTGGCGACGAAAAACCAGTCATCACCCTTGATCGGCAGCCACGGAACTTTCGCGCGGTTAATCGGACGATCGCCTTTGTAGGTGTTCTGGTTATAGGGATCGAACAGGTTTTCGCGCACCAGCCCCAAGGTCTCAATCAGCCGCCAGCGATCAGGGATGGGGAGCTGGTCCTTGGGGAAAGCCTCGGGCGGGGGTGCGCGGATCGCGCCTTCGTTTTTCTGTTCGATGCGCTGAGGCAGCGAGGCGGTGTAGCCCGGACGGGTACGCCCTTCGAGGAGCTCCGGATCGACAGGCGGGGCATCGACCTCCCAGCTTTCAGGCGCCTGTGGCTGATCGGCAGGCGGCGTCTCGGGAGACGGGGGCTCGGGCAGCGGTTGCTGCACCAGCAAGGCTGCGGGAAGGAGGAGCCAGCCCATTGCCTAAAGCCCCTCGCAGACATTTTGCGCTGCAGTATCAAGGAAGGGCGCGAAAGGACAGTTGATGTAGCGCAGCCGCACTTGCCGTGTGCCCACCTGCACCAGCACGCGGTCTGAGCGGATCGCATTCGGCGCATTGCCGATGCCCGTCCCCGCCTTCTGCCCGCCATTATGGAGGCCGAGAAAGCTGATCATGTCATCCTGATCGATCCCGTCACCCGACACGCCAATCGCGCCCACCAGCACATTGCCGCGATAGATCGGAACCGAGCCGGGGAATATCTGGATGCCATTGGCGAGCCGGCTCGTGCCCGCAGGCGTCATCGGCAGGCTGGTGCAGTTCCTTGCCGTATCAGTGGGCGCAGCGCCGGTGACAAAGCCTAAATGCTGGGCAAGATTGCCGATGATGAGCGCCGATTGCAGCCCGGTGGAAAAGGGATTGAACTGTGCAATGGGGCGCGAAAACGGCCCCGGCGGGCGGCCCAGTTCTCCATCGGGGAAATAGGGACGCGCAAGGTTCCCGGTCGCCCTGTCCGAGAAAGCGAATTGCCCGGTGAGCGCCTGGGAATTGCCGAGGAAATCCCGCGCCCGCGTTACGAATTGCCCCACTTCGCCGCCTGCTGCCTGCATTTCTGCCGCCGCAAAGCCTGAGGAGAAGAAATTGGCGCTGCGCGCCTTTTGCAGGCTTACGTCAATCCCGAAGATCGGCGCATCGGGCGAACGCACAATGCCAAGCACGGCCCCGCGCGTATCAACCAGGCTGATCGTGACTTCGGCGCGGCTGTCGAGCGGCTGGCGGATCTGTGCGCGCGCGCGGCTCATAATGGTGAAGGCTTCTTCAAGGATGGTGCGCGCCTCGGCCGCCGAGATAGGGCTGGCAATCTCGCCTCCATCGGTGCCACCGCGCACCGGGAAACGCCCCAGTCCAGCCCCGTTGGTCAGCACAAAAGCATCGCGGATCGAAAATTCTGCCGGGCTCGCCGGGCGCACCCCCGAAGCCTCGCTGCCATAGGTGGTGCCGGCAAGCAGGCCGCTGCCGTTATAATAGCCCGCCACCGCGACCAGCGCGCCGGGTGTCGCGGCAAAGCTCGCTCCGCCAACCGCGCCGACCTGCGAATAGGCCGCATCGGTGTAGCGCAGCGAAGTGCCATCGGCGAAAATCCGGTCCGCACGGATTGCGACGGGGGCTTCAAACCCGACAGTGCCGGCCAGCGCAATCAGTTCATCAATGTCATTGTCGCGGTCGAGCACATTGGGATCAAACCCATAGTCCCCGTCTGCGATCACCCCGATGCCTCCCACCACCACGCCGTTCTTGTAGAGCGGAAAGCCCCCCGGGTCGGCGGCAAGGCCGAGCGGCGAACGTTTCGGACCGATCAGCCCGTCGCTTGCCCGCGCGGCAAGATCGGAACAGGGCAGCTGGCTGAACTGGACGCCGAACAGCGGCCCGCTTTCGAGCCCTGCGGTGCTGGGCGCAGGCGGAAAATGTTCCTGCACGATCATGCTCGCCGTTCGCGAGGAAAAAGCGTTCCCGCCGCTCGAAAGATATGCGCCGGTAATGGCTTTGGCGATGGCTGCCGCAGCGCTCGGAATGACGAGTCCCTGAGCGTCCACGTTCTGGCCGTTAGGAGCCGCCGAAATCCGCGCCGTGCTTGCCGCCCCGGGCATCGCAAAAACGCCAAGCACATTACCGACGCGGTCGGTAACCGCGATGGTGGCACTCGCTCCGCTGGCGCGCGCCTGAGCGGCAGCCTGCGCGATGATGGTGCCGACCTCGGCGGCGCTCAGGCTTTCGGCGCGCGGCACAGCATAGACTGATCCGGCAGCAACCGGAGGAGGCGTCGGTGAGGGCGCAGGCGCAGCGCCCGTGCCCGAGCCGCCGCCACCACCGCCGGAACTGCTCCCCCCGCCGCCGCAGCCGCTCAGAACGAGCGCCACGCTGGCAAGGGCACTGATCGTCCGGCCCGCCCGGATCATTTGAGCCTGCCAATCGCGCCAGCGGCCGCCTTGAGCGCAGCGCGGAAGTCGGCGGGGCGATAGGCATTAGGCTCCTCCACCGCCTTGTAAGCGCGGGCAATATCGCCCCTGATGCCAGCCGCTGCGCCGCTGGCAACCCGCCCGTCGCGCACCAGGGCGTTAAGCAGGGTATCAATCGCCATCACCGCCTGCACCGATCCAGCATAATCGGTGAACTGGGCCGAGGTCGCCTCGCCAGCAACCAAGGCGATCACCCGGAAGGCGTCTTCATTGCCATAGCCGCGCTGGGCGAGCGCATCCGACAGCGCACCGGCGCGCATCGCCAGAGCTTGTGCCGCACTGCGTGCCGCGCTGGCGTCTGCTGCCATCGCCTTGTGGAATTCGCGCGCGGCGCTGCGGAATGCGGCCGCCTCGCCCGGCACCAGCGCTCCTGCAACCGCGCCCAGCAAGATGATGTTCTCGTCATTGAAGGGCGGATTGCCAAAGGTGATTGGACGCCCAGGATTGGTTTCGAAGGTCAGCTTGCGGCTTGGTCCATCAGTGATCGTCCGATGGCAGGAATGGCAATCGTAGAAATAGAACTGCGGGAACATTCCTTCCATCGCAAAACGCGGCTGGGCAAAGAGCGAAGTCGCACGCCGCACCGCTTCGGCTTGGCCAACAGCCCAGAACCGCACGGCATCGGGACGGGATTTTCGCGCCACGTAGTCGCCATCGATATTGTGATGCTGCTGGAGCGTGCTGAACAGATCCAGCTCGAAGGATATGCGGGGATGGCCTGCTGCCATCATCGCATGCGTCACGAATTGTCCGGGCTTGGCCGAGCCATAATGGCAATCGAGGCAGACATTGGCGCGCGCCTTAGGCGTATCGAGCGGGATCAGCCCGGCAGCAATGTTGCTGGCATGGGTGGCAGGGCGGGCATAATGCGCGGCCAGCCAACCTGCCCCGCTGCTCGAACCAGCCGCGCCGTGACAGCTCTCGCAGCCGACCCCGTCAGTGAGTGTAAACCTGGCGCCGCGCTGGCTCTTGGGCGCATAGGTTGCATGGCAGCCAAGGCACGCTTCAGCCGAAGTCGCCGAACCCAGCCCGAGGCTGGCCGCAATCTGCTGACCGCGTCTTCCGGCCAGCACCGCATAAGCCCGCGAATGCGCGCCTGATGGCGAGGACGGCTCCTGCCAGGTTGCAATCTCGTCCTGCCGAACAACCGCGCCATTGCCTTCGGCACGCCCGTGACAGGTCGAGCCAGCACAGCTTGCCACCCCTTCGAACACCGGATTGCCGATCGCGACCGAGGCCGGGACCAGCGCGCCAAGTGCGGCCAGCATCAGCCACCGGCGCATGGCTGCACCCTCTGCCAAAATCCGTGCTGCCACTCCCCCCATCTCTCACCCCTTCGAGATGCCGCCCGCTATCAATCCTTCCTCGAAGACCTCTCAGCCTGATCCTGCCAGCGGATCTTCGGCCGCCTTGGCCGAAGCCTCCAGCGAGTCTGCCAGCGCCTCGACCTGCACTGTGCAGCCCTTGGCGATCAAGGCCTCAGCGAGCGTATCAGGAGCGTCGTAATCAGCGCCAAGCAGGACAAAGCTGACCTGAGCCGCGTTGACGCCGTCAGGCCCTGTCAGCTGATACAGCGCGCCCTCGCGCACCGGCAGGCGTGCAGGATCGAGCGCTGCGATCATCACGGTGTCATCAAAAGTCACCTCGACCTGAGCGCCCGTGGCCATATCGGCGATGCGATAGGTCGAAGTGCCTGCAGTCCCCGGCCGCCACAGGCGAACCGTCGCAAGATCATAGAGACAGATCGTGCCCGAACGCGTCACGTCGACGTACCACAGACTGGGATTGCTGGGTACCTCATCACTGTCGCCGCGAACGGCTCCGGTCCGCACCCGGCTCGCAGCGCGCTTGCGCGTGAGTGCGGCAAATCGTTCATTGGCGACCTGCGGGCGATCCCCGACCCGGTGCGTGCCCGCCCCCCTGATGACCCGCGTGCCGCCTGAGGTGAGCACCGTCACTGTATCGCCTTCGCGCAGGGTTATCGTCGAATCGTCATCCAGCTTGGTGCCGACCGGAAAGCGTGCAGCCGAAGGGCCGGAGGATTTCACCACGACCCCTGCGACTGCGCTCGCAGGCAGAGCCGCCACAGCACCCAGCACCGCGAGGCCTGCCAGCCGGGCTTTCGCATTAGTCCAGAACATAGGTTCCTCCCTCGTCCATACCCCTGAGACGCCCTACCAGGTTTTGTAAGGCCAAATCCTGCGGATGACCAGCCACAAGCGCTTCCACAATCGCGATCGCTGCTGCGCGGTCGGCAGGGCCAAGCGCCATTGCCTCGGCAAGCCGCGCCCGATCCTGCTCGGGAAAGTCGGGCGCCGGCTCGAACAGGTCCACAGGGCGCGCACGACCGCGCAACTGGACCCGACCCATCGGTCGCCACCAGTCAAGCCCGGAAGCTTCGGCAAATTCGCGGCTCGCCATCACGCTCGAGCAGAGCGGCTTGTTTGCGGCCTCAAGGCGGGCTGCGGTGTTCATGCTGTCACCCAGCGCAGTGTACTGGATGCGCGTCGCCCCGCCGAAATTGCCGATGACTGCCTCGCCATAATGGAGCCCCACGCGGGTCTTGCCGATCGGCGGCAGGTTGGCGTCCATCGCGGCGACCTCGCGGCGAAAAGCCTCACCCGCCTGCCAGATCGCATAGCCCGCCCGCGCCGCGCGCGCGCCGTCATCAGGGCGGCTTATTGGCGCGCCCCAGAAGGCGACGACTGCATCGCCCACAAACTTGTCGATCACCCCGCCGTGATCAAGCACCACCTGGCTAAGCATGTCGAGATAGCGGTTGAGCAGGGTTGCGACCATTTCGGGTTCCAGGGCGTGGCTCATCTTGGTGAAACCCTCCAGATCGCTGAACAGCACGAAAATGCTGCGCTTCTCCCCTCCCAGCTTGAGCAGTTCGGGCTGATCGATGATCGCTTGGGCAATGTCGCGCGGGATATATTTGCCGAGCGCTCCGGTGGCGAAATTGCGCTGCACCGCGCCCGATGCGCGCATGGTGGACGTGACCGCCCCGAACACAATGATCCAGCCGATCAGCCCGCCCACTGCCGGCAAGCCATAGGTATCGATGTTCTGAATCTGCAACAGGAATGGCGTGCCCTGAAAGAACGCAAGCTGCGCAACGCCGAACAGCGCAAGTCGCCGCGCGGGCCATTCAAGCAGTGCGGTAACGACCCCGGCAATGATCGCCACAACCGCCATCGCCCAGATAACCGGGGCCGGGATCGGGGTGAGAACACGATTATCGAGCATCTGGGCGATGATTTCCGCATGGACAGCAATTCCCGCGGGCACTTCACCATTGATCGAGGTGAAGGTGGTCTCGACCCGGTCATAATCGACGATGTCGCCCCCTATCAGGATGTATTTGCCGGAATATTGCTCCTTGAGGAACGGCAGGATTTCCGGATCGGGGTCAACGAAGAGGTCAATCTGGGCCTGGGGGAACAGCACCGAGTCCTGAAACTTGGGCCGCCGGTAATCAATCGCGCCCTCGTAATCGGCAAAAGCCCTCGATAGCTCGCCGGCATCTTCCAGCATCACCCGCCCAAGCAGCGGGGGCAGACCAGGGCGGATGTCTGGCCAGAGCCGGGTCGCGCCAAAGGTGTTGTCGAGACGGATGCTGGCAGGGCGCGCCTTGCTGCCTTCAAGGCGCGCCATGAAGGCTTCAAGGAATTGCTGCTGTTCATATTCAATGTCGTCCGGATTGGTCGCCTTGGCAGCATAGGCAACCGCAACCGGGGTTTTCATCCCCCGCAGCGCGGCAATCAGTTCCTCGTCCTCGTCCTGTGGCTGATCGAACAGGATGTCGATCCCGATAGCCTTGGGCTCGAATGTGTCGAGCGTAAGCAGCGCTTTGGCGAGGATCCCTCGGTCAAGCGGCGAGCGTTTGCGCGCAGCAATCAGCGTCTGGTCGGTATAAACCACCAGGACCACGCGCTTGTCTTCCTCGACCAGATCGGCGGCGTAATAGGCCCTCAGGTCATAGAAGGCGCGCTCTGCCTCGCTGGTGAGAGGGGTCGGCTCGGACCCGTCGGGAAGGACCCAGCTGTAGCGGGCGATGAACAGCGCCAGGCACACCAGCATGAAGGTGAGGCCCAGCTGGACCATGCCGGCCTCGCGCACATTGCGCCAGCCACGCGCGAGCCATCCGAAGATGTGCACCCGGCGCTGGCTTGTGTCCTGCATCAGCCCGCCTCAGCGGACCAGCGCAGCCGCGCCGTCGCCGACCACGGCAAAGGCCGACCAGTAGAACGGATGCGAGGTTTCGGCTGCGTCCATCAGGCTCAGTTGCGAGCGGCGGAGCGCCGCCGCAGTGCTGGCCGCATCCTCGGAAAACAACCCGGAAATCAGCCGCTGCGTAGCACTGAAATCATCCGGCACCGGCCAATGGCTCGCCAGCACCGTGCGCCCGCCTGCCCCGACAAAGGCGCGCACCAGACCATCGAGCGCAAAGTCACCGCCCGAAGTGATGCCCGCCTCGCGGGTGGCGCCAACAGTGGCACTCCCAGCAGTGTCGCAGGCTGACAGGATCACCAGATCAGCATCAATCCTGAGGTTGAATATCTCGCCAAAGGTGAGGAGACCATCGGAATCATCATCGCCAAACGAGGTCAGGAGAGCCGGACGCGGCGGGCACTGCGGCTGGGGTGCGGTGACAAGTCCGTGGGTCGCAAAGTGGAGGATGCGGTAGTCGGCAAGGTCATCCATGCGGCGGATCGCGCTGTCGGAAAACTCGCTGCGCGTGATGACCCGCGTGCCGCTGCCGAAGCGTCGAGCGGCTGCGAACAGTTCGTCAGCCTTGATCGGGCGCGACCAGATATTGGGCGACCACAGGCAGTTTTCTCCGCCCTCGAGCGCCGCTCTGGTGCGCGACGCGGCAATCTCTGCCGTGCCGACCGGTGCATTTTCCCCCAGCCCGAGATAGGTCTTTGCTGCCCCGGAACGCGGCGCGCGGCGCACATCGCGAAAAGCCGCCGAGCCAACCGAAGTGCTGATTTCGCTGCTGCGACCGAGCCAGGCGATATCGCGGAAATCATATTCATCCCCGTCAGAGCGCGCGGTGCGTTGCTGATAGCGCGCCACGCTCGCATCATCGGTGATGAGCAGATTAATGGGCAGCTTGAGCAGTGCGCCATCCGGCTCGAACACGATATGGCGGACTTCGGGAAGACGCGCAGCGATCGGGCCAAACAACCGCAAATAAAGCTCGCGCGAGGCAGCAACGTCAAAGGGATAAGTCAGGACCTGCCCGGCTTCGACCACCGCGATGCTCTCGCGGATGGTGGTCACCAGCCTTTCCAGATCGTCGGCCTTGGCATCAATCCGCCAGGCCAGTGCTTCGCGCGGTGCGACAAAGACCATGTAGGCATCCGGATCAAGCACAATCATTTTGAGATAGGCCTCGCCCTCGCCAAGGCTTGCCTGAAGATCGGCAAGCTCCAGCGCGCCGCCCGCAACCACCCGGTAGCGCGGGTTCTCGGCAAGCTTTTGCAGCAAGCCTGCCTGCTGTTCCTGCAATTGGACAAGGCTGTTGCGGCGTTCTTCGAGCAGCACCTGCTGATCGGGCGAAAGCTGGCTCAGGCCTTCCATCTGCAAGACGGCAGTGCGGGTCTGCTCGATCGCGCGGGCCAGATTGGTGACACCGCGGAACAATTCGGCCGCTGCATCGCTGCCGCCCGACAATTCACGCGCCAGCACAGCCTGTGTCTGGGCAAGACCCGAACGTTGCAGCAGCTGGCTGGCGGCAAACAGATCGCTGACCGCGCGGCCCTCTTCCACAAGGCCCGAGCCATCGCCCGACAAGAGGCTGAAATAAGGCATCATGAGGCGTCTGAGCGAAGTCAGAGGCCGCCCCTTGGCGTCGCTCACGATTGCGCGATAGAGCCCGAGCGCTTCGTCGCGTCGCCCGGTTCGGGCATAGAGACCTGCCAGCTGGGCCCGCGCGCTGTCGAGTGCGGGAGAGCCGGGATAGCTTGCCGCCACCAGCGCAATTGCGCGGCCATGCAAGGCTTCGGCCTCGCTGAGGCGCCCGGCGCGCTCGGCAAGTTCGGCCAGTTCGGCCAGCACCTGCGCGCGCAGCCAGATGATCGACACAACCTTGCCGCCGCGCACCTCTGCAAAAGTGGTGTTTGCACGTTCAAGGAAAGGCGCCGCGTCGCTCTCGCGCCCGACTTGCCGCAGCGCGCTGGCCTTCAGGTAATCGGCTTGCCCGTCCAGCAGCTCTGCACGCTCCAGCGGGGTGAGGGAATTGGTGTAGCCCGCGCTGAGTAGCCGCGCATTGTCGGCCGAAAGGCGTCCGGCCAGAGCCGGGCCAATCTGCAATTCGCGCAAGGCGCGCTCATCGGGGAAGTCATTGGCAAGTGGCGCTTCCAGGATCGCAATCGCCCGCTGCGGCTGGCGCTGGTTGAGTGCATCAAGTGCTTCATAATTGCGTTGCAGGCGGGCAAGGATCGGGCTTTTCACGCTTGCGGCACGGGTCTTGGCGAGCAGGCGGCGCGCTTCGACGAAATTTCCGAGATTGGATTGCTGCAAGGCCGCATTGAGCATCGCCTCGGTGCTGGTATCGCTCCGAACTGCCGCCTCGGAAGAGGCCGCAAAGAACTCCGCCGCTTCGGCAAAACGGCCCGCATTGCTGCGGCGATATCCCTCGGCAAGGGCGAGATCGGCCGCGATGGCTTCGGCCTGCTGGCGGGTAAAGGCGAGATCATCGGTCAGTTGGGTGAGCGGGATCTCGACCGTGCCGGGCATCACGCGTCCCTCGACGAGCGAGGCGAGACCCAGCTCAAGCGCCTTGCCATAGGCCGCAAGGCCGCTGGCCGCATAGGTGCGCCCGCCAACCTCGCCCGCAAGCACATTGGTGCGCAGCACACTGCCCGGCGCAGTGCAATCAAGCCGGGTGAAACGGCCCAGGCGTGCAGGCGCCGCGGCGCTGCCGGTTTGCGGATTGCAACTGGCTCCGGCCTCGGCAAAGCGGCCCTGCGCCTCGCTGGCAATCCCGCCCTTGACCACCCACAAGGTGCCAACCGGCGCTGCGGCATCGCGGCAGATCACCGAATAGCGCCGGTCAAACAGGCCCGCCCCCGGCTCAGGCGCAACGATCTGAGCCTCGCACAGCCCGTTGCTGCCGATCGGAAAGGCATCGCGCAAACTGATCGGAATGGCAGGCCCCGCGCGCGGCGTTTCGGCATGGGCGCCAATGCCTGTCGCAAGCATGACTGCGCAAGCAATCGCTCTTGTGGCTCCAGTAATCCTTGCGATGGTCATCATCTCACTTCGTCCCGTCAGGCTTGGGGGCATAGATCGAAGCGTCTCCGCCAGTGGTGACCGGCTCGTCGAACTGCGCGTCTTCATCAATCAGCGGCGCATTGACGAGTTCGGGGAAGTCCATCCCGAAGCGGCTGTCATCCTCCGGCTGCGAGAGCACCACCGGATTACCCTGCTCAAGCGGCTCGGTGATGAGCGTCGGATTGCCGACCGGGGGCACCACGATCTGCACCGGCGGCGGCGGTGGCGGCGGTGGCGGCGGTGGCGGCGGCGGCGGCGGCGGCGGTGGCGGCGGCGGTGGCGGCGGCGGTGGCGGCGGTGGCGGCGGCGGTGGCGGCGGCGGCGGTGGCGGCGGCGGCGGTGGCGGCGGCGGTGGCGGTGGCGGCGGCGGCGGCGGCGGTGGCGGCGGTGGCGGCTGAGGTCCGCAAATGCCAGAGTTGATATTGCAATCGTTGAAGAAGCTGGTGTCGGTATAGGTCGTCACGGGCGGGCTGGTGCGGTGGAAATTGACCTCGCCGAAGAAATCCTCGCCCGTGATCACCGCGCCCGTATCGGTGACGCGGCGGCCATAGGCAAAGACCTCGATCTCGTCCCCGCCGCTGAAGAAGGGCTGGAAGATCCTGAGGCCACCTTCTGCGACGCTCACCCCGCCCGGCTGATCCGATGTGCCGGTGTTGCGGATCAACAACGACCGAGTGACGCTGAGACGCACCTCGCTCCCGCGCACATAGCCGAACGGATCATCGCTCCCTGAAGCAGCGACAGCGAGAATGTCGTCGCGCCCCGCAAAGCTCGGATTGGCGCGCAGCTGGGCGATCAGATCGGCATCCCCGACCCAGATGTGGCCCGCCTCGAGAGATACGAGGCCGGTCAGCAAATCGTCAGGATCGGTGATCACGACCCCGCCCGGCGTCACGATCTCGATCCGGTTGCCCGCGCTGATGATCACCGCATCGCCGGACGCAGCGCTGGTCTGACTGACCAGCCCCTCGACCCTGACAATGCCCGCTGCACCATCGGCGATGATCTCGACCTGCCCGAACCCATTACCGGCCGATCCGGCGAGGTTGAGATTGCCGACGATGAGATCGGCGCCCGAGGGATCGCTCACCACCGGCACCCGCAGGGTGAAATCGCGCACTCTCAGACGGTTCATCTCGTCATTCGTGAGCGAGAAGACTTCGGCGTTGAGATCCCCGCCGAGCAAGGCTGCGCCGAGCGTGCCGAGCGAAGTCGCATCCAACGCATCGGCCGCCACAAGGGTATTGGGCGTAATCTCGAGATTGCGCGCAGCAAGCGCAATAATCTCGGCACTGATATCGGGACCGCCGAGATTGTTGCCGCTGAACAACAGCCGCCCGTCAGCGCGAAGATCAAAGACCGGCCCACCGCTCACCGGCCCGCCGATAAAGCCAGGCGGCAAAGAGGGACCGCTTAGCGCGACAATATCAAGATTGCCGTCGACGCTGAGCTGCATCAGCTGGGTTATGTTGATGGCGCTGGCGAGCGCGAGAATCCGCGAATCCAGAGCGCTGGCGCCCGGCGTACCCACCACCGGAACCCGTGCGGTGAGGCGGTCGATGCTGGCCCCGCCGGCTTCCACAGCGATATCGAGCCCGCCGCCGGACCCGCTCCCGCCACCCGTGACACGATTGAGAATATCGATCGTTCCGACAACCAGCTGCGGATTGCCACTGGGCAGCAACACGCGGGTGAGCCCGCCCGCCACAGTGCCACCCGGCGCAGCCCGCGCATCGCTGGCGAACCGCAGTTCGGCCAGGTTCACCGCCGTCGTGCCGCTTTGGGTGAAGGTCAGGTTGCCCGCTGTCGCGCCGGCACCTGTGCCGCTTGCCTCAGCCTCGGAGCGAAGGCGCAACTGGCCGAGCGGGCCGCTTGCCGTGCTGCTGTCGGCAAAGCTCACTGTCACGGGGCTGGCCAGCGCAGTGCCGGATGCAGCACCGCCCGCCCCGCCGCGCGCAATCGCTGCAATCTCGAACGAGCCCGCCACAGTGGGCGCACCAAGCTGCAGGCTTGCAGCGCCGGTCAGGGTCGCGGCAACCACGCCATTGCGAGCATTGCCGCCCGCTCCGCCTGCTCCTGCATCGCCGCCGAAAGCCTCGCTTGAGAGAGAGCTGGTGCCGCGAATGATTGCCGAGCCGTTTTCCCCGATCAGGCGCGCATCGCCGCTGATTGCTCCTCCCGCAGCGCCGCTACCGCTCGCATCACCGCCGGTCGCACGGCTGAAGGCGATGACATCCAGATCAAGCAAACTGCCTGTGCCCAGTGCGCGCAAGCTAACATTGCCGCTGACCGCATTGCCGCCTGCAATATTCAGGCTGGTGTCAGCGCTGGAGCCGCCCTGAGCGGTTTCGAACACCTCTATTCCCGTTCCGAAAATGCGGCTGCCGCCTTCGGCGGTGATCATGGCAGAGCCTGGTGGTTCAGGTTCGGCAGCACCGCCCCGACCGCCCGCACCGCGCGAGGCCCCGCCTTCGATAATGACGCCAAACTGCGCGCGGCCGGGGCCTTGCGGGCTGTTAGACGGAAGGCGGATCAGCGAATCATCGAAGGCCGCGATGTTGAGCGAGCCGCCGACTGCCGTGCCGCCTTGCCCTCCTGTTCCGCCGCCCTCGCCGCCGCGCGAGCGGGAAATCATGCTGGCAGAACCGGTTATCTCGATCGCGGATTGCCCTTCGACCGAAAGCCTGACAAGCCCGCCGCGCGCATTGCCGCCATCAGCATTTGTGCTGGTGCCGCCAATAGCGCTCGACAGCGCATCAAGCGCGCTCAGCACGATCGCGCTATTGCCGGCGGTGGTCAAAGCAATGGTCGCGCCTTCGCCTGCTCCCGCGATCGAACCCGACACCGTGTTGCCCCCCTGACCGCGCGAGACCAGCGTCGTCAGGCCGCCTTCCGCTCTGATTGTGCCGCTATCAAGGGCGCGCAGGATGATTGCTCCGCTGCGCCCGGCGCCGCCCACTCCGGTGACGCCATTGCCGCCCTCACCGAACGAGCGATAGGTCTGGGTGCCAGCCACGCCAAGCTCGGCACCGATGACATTGACGAGCACCGAGCCGCCATCGCCCGCCCCGCCAAAGCTCGCGCCATTGCCGCCGCGCCCCAACGCTGTGACAACAACCGGTCCGTCAAGGGCCACATCTACCCCAAGGAAATCAAGATCGACCGGCCCGCCGCGCCCCTGACCACCATGCGACGTCAGGCCTGCGCCGCCAAAGCCGCTCGCATCGACTGTCAGGGCATCAAGCGTCAGCGAACCGCCGAGGCTCGCAAAGATCCCGATGGATCCGGCTCGGCCAAAGCCACCGACCGCGCCATCGCCGCCGAAACCGGAGGCATCAAGCGCCGTTTCACCCACTGTCAGAGTGCCGTTGCGATTTCCCAGAATGCTGCGCCCGCCAAATCCCACGCCACCATTGCCGGGCTGCGGACCATTGCTGGCAAGCCCGCCATTCCCGGCAATCGCCACCGCCTGCAAAAGCGCCGAGCCAAACTCTGCGCTGCCATCACCAATCGAGCCATCACCGCTCAAGAGATCCAGCCCGACCTTGGCAAGGCCGCCGAAACCATCCCCCCCGTTACCGCCATTCTGCTGCGCGCTACCGACACCTCCATCGCCGCCAATACCAAACGCGACTGCCACGGCCTGACCGCCAATGAACAGTCTGCCGCTATCTGCATCGGCGAGCAGGTACGCTCCGTTCAGGAAGCCATCGTCAGCCTGATTCGCGTTGACGTCGTCGCCAGCAAAGCCATCGCCGCCACGGCCGCCAGGTGTCGTGCCATTGGCTGCTCCGCCGCGCCCGCCGACCCCTTGCGAGAAGGCAACAGCATCACCCCCGATCGTCAGACTTGCCGGAGCGTTGGGGTTGCCGCGCACCCGAAACAGCGCGGCTCCTGCATAACCAAAACCGCCATCCCCGCCAGCGCCAAAGAGAGCATCCCCGCCTACAGCTTCGGTGCCGGCAAAGGCATTGCCGCCGATCTCGACTGCGCCATCAAACACATCGATCCCGGCAACGCCGCCGTAAGCGATGCCTCCAACCTGGCCGGCGCCTCCCTGGCCGAGAGCATCGCCGCTGAAACTGCCGACAATATCCAGCCTACCGCCGCCCGATACAAAGGCCAGCGCCCGCCCGCCGCGACCTTGGCCACCACCGCCGCCGGCATTGTCGCCGCCACTGCCATCTGCATCGAGGCGGGCGCTGCCACCGATTGACAGCGTACCCGAGCCATCGAGGCCCAGAATGGCCGAACCACCGCGGCCGGTCGAACCTTCATCGGCAGCATTCGCGGTGCCGCCGCGTCCCACGGCAGCGATCTGCAAATTTTGTGCGATCGACAGCGTACCCGAGCCGCTCAAATCGACAGACGCACTGCCCGCAAAGGCACTGGATCTGGACGAGACCTGCGTCAGGCTGCCGCGCGCGCCAAAGGCATTGGCGAAGACCGACAGGGCATTGTTGAAGGTGATCGAACCGCCTTCGCGCGCTGCCACCTGTGCGGTACCGCCATCAGCTTCTGCGCCGACCAGCAGGCCGGAGATCGAGGGTGCATCGGGTACCTGAGCCTCGACAGTGGCAAGGCCCGTCACCGTGATCTGGCCGCCAATGGCATTCAGCAGCGCAGTCCCTGCAAGGCTTCTCCCGGCAGCCTCCGTCGCTGCGTGGCGGCCCCAGATGGCGTTGGCACTCATCCGCAATTGCCCGCCAATCTGCGCGCTGGTCTCTTGCGGGGCAACCAGGCTCACCAACCCGCCAAAGGCATCCTGACCGCCGCGGCCTTCGGCTGTCATCAGCACATTGCCAAGGGTGGTCAGGCGGGCAGGCCCGCTGGTGAAGCCCTGGAGCGCAATCGTTGTCTCGCCGCCTGTCCCAGTTCCGTTCCGGACTACCGAGCCGATACCACCGATGCCATCGGCTACAAGCGCCGTGTTGCCGCCGACCTCGAGGCTGCTGTTCTCGCCGATCCGGACCGCAACGAAGCCTCCGTTGCCTTCCCCACCGGTCGCGCCATCGCGGCCTTGGCCATTGGCAGTGACCGAGAGCGCTCCGGCGACGGCCATCATCCCGTTCAGCGTCCGGATATCAGCCTGCCCACCGCGTCCCTCACCGCCGATATTTACACCGTTGCCGCCAAAGCCCGAGACATCGATCGCAAGGCTGGCCAGTTCAAGATCGCCCTCGAACACCGTGCCGACTTCGACGCGTCCGCCTTCGCCGATGCCGCCATCGAGGCCGAAGAGGCCAAGGCCCTCGGCGTTCAGCACAGTGTCGCCGGCAATGACCCGGCCATAGCTGCTGGTGAGTTCGATAACGCCGCCGCGCCCGGCGCCCGCTGCGCCAACTTGCGGGGCAGTGCCATCGCTTCGGCCACCTGCACCATAGGCATCTACTGCGACAAAACTGCCCAGATTGACCAGACCATTGGTGTTCTGGGGAATAGAGAATGGCAGGAATGTTCCAAGCCTGACAGTTCCGCCGCGGCCTTCGCCACCATCGCCGCCCGGCCCAAGGGCAAAGGGAAGCCCGCCATGGCCGCCCTCGCCCCCAGCAAGCACCTCAAGCGAACCGAGCCGCACCTGCGAGCCCTCGGCCGAGGCACGCACTGTAATCCCGGCCGCGCTCGCGGTGAAATTGGGCGGCGCGCCAATGCCATCCCCACCGCGTCCGGCGGGCGTTACAGCATCGGCTGCGCCGCCAAACCCGCCGAGCCCTTCCGCGAGCACGAACGCATTGCCGCCAATCGTGATGCTGCCGACATCAGGGAACTGCTCACGCGCATCGATCAGCAGGCTGCCACCCGTGCCCGTTCCGCCCGGACCGCCAACGCCAATCGCTGCATTGCCAGCCCAGCCGTTGACGAAGAAGCGCGCATCGCCTGTCACGCTGATGGTGCCGCCTGCGGTCCTCAGAGACACTGCACCGCCTGTGGCATCGCCTCCGCTCTGTCCCTGCCCGGCGCGGGCCTGGACATCGACCTCCATGGCGCCGGTAACCGCGAAGGTCCCCTGTTCGGCAACCAGCACATCAAAGCTGGTGCCGCTTGCGGCCCCGCCTTCACCCTGAGTGCCCGACGTGACGCTGCCGCCGATCGCCGAACCATTGACCAGCACGCCGAAGGGGCTGCCCGCGTTGATGCGGCTGTTCGCCTCGACAAAGATGCCCTGGGCGCCGCCAATCGCCGCGCCGCCATTGGCATCAGCGGCATCGCCACCACGGGTGTAGCCCTGGAAAATGAGCCCGCTCAGCGCCTCGACGAGCGCACCTTCCTCGGCGCTGATGAAGCTCGTCCCGCCGAACGCGTCGCCGCCGCTTGCCCCGCCCACCCCGTCGGGCGCGACGGCGAAATTGGAAACCTCGATAGCGCCAATGGTGGTGATCGCGGCGTTCGCGCCGCCAGCCACCACCCGCACTTCGCCACCGCGCATGAAAGCGTTCGACGAGGAGGTGGTGCCGTTGCGATTGGCATGGGCCATGAGGTCGATCCCGCCACCAACCGTGATCCTGCTGTCCTGCGCCAGCAGTTCGGCAAGGCCGCCCAGCGCATTGCCTTGTCCGCCAACCTCGGTGTTCAAATCGGCGTAAGCGGATGCATCGACGCGCAAGCGTCCGGTAATCTCGATCTGGCTATCCCCGGATGCTGATACATAGGCGCGTCCCCCGATTGCATCCTGAAGCGAGACAATCGCGGTGCGGCCATAATCATGCGCCAGCACGTCCGCGCTGCCGCCCACGGTCAACACTCCTCCGCGCTGCGCGCTCAGCCCTGCGGTCTCCGCGCCGAACAGTACCACATCGCGCGCAAAGCTGGTCCCGGTGATGTTGGCTTCGGCTACGACCGAATGGGTGCCTGCCGCAAGAAAACGGCTGGTTATGGTGGCATTGCTGATCGTGATATTATTGGTGATATTGCTGGTGCGGTTGTTTGCTTCGAATTCGAGATCCGGCTCGAAATCGCGCCATCCGCCTTCGGCGACCACCCGGCCAGCCACATTGAAATTGGCGCCGAGGATGATGTCGCCGTTCTCGACAAAAGCGCTTGCGGCCGGGGCAAAACCGAGATTGCCGCTCAGCAGCATCGAGATCGGGTCGCCAGCGGCGCGCGAAACCGCATAAATGACATGATTATCGCCCGCCCCGCTGCTTGCCGGTCCGCCGATATTGCCATCAAGCGTCACGACCGAGCCCGCCGCCGCAGTCCCCGTCGGAATATCGATGTCGAACAAGCCGTTGGTGAAACGCAGGTTCACCACCTCACCCGCAACATAGGCATGGCTGCCATTGATATTGGCCGTGCCCAGCATGGCGATATCAGCAGCAACCACTGTGAAGAAGGAATTCTCCGCCGTCGCCGTGATCTGGGCACCGGGATCGATTTGGATGCGCGCGGTCGAGCCTGCGGTCGCCGCAAGGTTCATGACCCCGCCGTTCTCGGCGAAATTCTGAAAACTGGCAGCCGAAGGCTCCAGCGTCGTCAGCATCAGGCTGCCGACATCGAAGGTCGCCGTCGATCCCACCAGAATACCGGTGGGCGAATAAAATGCCACGAAGCCGCCGGGTGTGGCAGCACCGGTGGCAAGATCGACCAACCGCGAGACCACCGAACCATTCATCTGGGCAGGAGTGTTGGCGACGTTGGGCAGAATGCGATTGAGAACCGCAAAATCCTGCACCAAGGCCGGATCATTGCGGAAAGTTGCAATGGCCCCATCGGGCAGGAACGGGGTGGGCGCAGGCGTGGGCAGCGGTGTCCAGTCGATGATCGCGGTGCGGCTGCCGATGGTGATGGTCTCGACATTAGGGTTGGTGCGCGAATCGAAGGTTACAGTGCCAGCCGCAGTATTCGGCGTCGCATTGAAGGCCTGCGCCTCAACTCTGGCTCCGGCCATGGCGAGAGCAGCAGCAAGCGCGGCACTGCCGCAGGTGACAAGAAGACGCGAACGCTTGGCCCTGGCTTTGTTCATTTCAGAATCTCCACGGGAACAGGCGCGCCGTAAGCGACACCATCAGGCGCACCGCGCCCAGTTGGGGGGCATTAAGCGGACGCTCCAGCGGCACAGCGAGCGCAACATCACCTTGCATCCGCGAACCCCACGCTGCGCGCAGCCCCCCACCGGCTGACCACAGGCGGTTGGGATTGAGCCCGGCAAGGCTCGGATCCTCGTTCCACACCCGCACCATGTCGCTGAAGACATAGGGCTGCACCGCAAGATCGTTTGCACCTTTGGGGGCAAGCGTGCCGTAGCGCGCCTCAAAAGCAGCGCCAAAGCCCCGGTCGCCCAGCACTGTGCCCGGATCATAGCCGCGCCCGATCGAGAAGCTGCCGCCGGCATATTCCTCAAAGGCAGGCAAGGCATCGCCCGTGATCTGCCCGTTGACCCGCAGCGACAGTGTGAACAGAGGTGCGGGGCGATATTCGACGCCGGTGTCGAAACGCAGCACAAAAGGCTGCGGATTGCCCTCGATCCGGCTCGGCGGGACGAGACCCGGCGCAAGGCAGGCCAAGAGATTGGGGCGACAATCAGGGCTGGCGGAGAAGACATCGAGCCCCTGACGCGCTTCCACCTGGTAGCGCAATCGCAAGCGCGGTTCGAACGGACTGTAGCCGCCCTGGCGCTGGGTTGAACCGGCATCGGTGCTCTCGCCCGAAAGGCGCGCAAACATGACCCGCACCCGATCGCGGGTGAGGGGAAGGCCATTCAACTCGACATTCTGATCCGCATAATCGAACCCGGCATCAAGATGGAGGCTCGCATTGCGGCGGCGAACCAGGGGGTAGCTGGCAAAAATGCTGGCAAAGACGGTTTCAGAATCGATGGCAAAGCCGGGAAGGTTGATATCGGGATTGGTGAGGCTGAAGGTGATCTGGGTGCCGATCCGCAGCCCCTCGCCGCCAAGGGCGAAATCATGGCCGATCTGGAAGGTGTGCTGTTCGGCGAATTCAAGTGTGCTGAAAGCGGTGAGCGTGGTGCGGTCACCAAGGCCGGTGAGATTGTAAAGCTCGCCCCGCAGCAGGCCGCCAAAGCGACCAATGGCATCCGAGCCATAGTTCTGGACATTGACATCAATCGCGCCGCTCTCGGACACGACTGCAATCTCGCCCAGCAGATCGCCCGGCTCCCCTTCGACTGCCGGACGCAGCGACAGGCGCACAGAGAGGCCAGGCAAATCATCGGCCAGGAGCAGATAGCGCTCGGCATCGCGGGTGTTGAAGATGTCCTGCGCGGTCAGTTTGGAAAGATAGCGCTCGACGAGCCGCTCCGAACGGCCTGCATCCCCGCGCACGCGGACGCTGGCAAGCCGGCCGAAAACGACCTTGAACAAGGGCACGCCCCCGGCAAGGCTTTGCTCAGGGATTTCGACAGTCGCCAGATAGCCTTGGCTGCGCAGGATCGCGTTGGCGCGCGCGCGGATGTCGCACAGCGCAGACACAGGGACTTCGCGCTCGCGATAGCTGGCGAACGCCTCGTCGAGTGACAATCCCGCGACCCGAGCCAGCCCATCAAAACGCGCACCCTTGAGGGTAAAACGCAAGTCGGCATATTGCGGCTGATCCAGTGCACATGGCGCGCGCTCGAAATCGCCGTCGATTGTGAGGGTTGTTGTGGCACGATCACGGGTGCGCTGGTCGGGCGGGACGAGATCGCTGCGGGCAGGCGGCGTGATCGGCACTTGGGCCTGCGCCAAGGCGGGCATGGCAAGCAAGGGAGGCATCAACCCGGCAAGAAGCGCAAAGGAACCAGCGCCGCGCCTGAAGGCTGCCCCACGCCGCGCCCCGTTTCCAATCGGCAAAGCCTCACCATTGTCAAACAAGCCGGCTCTCCCCCCTGATCCGCACGGGCGTGCCCGCACATCATGCGCAGCCACGCACGCGCCACGCAGGCGCCGACACCGGAAAACAAAACGGCGTAAACCGCTCACACGCCCGCTGCCGGACGACCCCTCGAGAGACAGACTAAAGGGCCTACGCCCAAACACAAGGGAACGACGGGCAAAATCGCCCAGCGCAGCCAAGATTGTCGCATTTCCACAAGACGCGCGGTTATGGAAGAATCGCGTCGGCGCCGATCAGCTGCCGAGTGCCAACATCACCTTCGAAGATGCCGCTGCCAGCGCCCCTTGCTCGACTGCGAGTCGCGCCGGACGTTCGGCGGAAGGATAGGCCTTGGCGAGCAGGCCCAGCGCCTCGGTGATGCGGCGATGCAGGGCCGGATCAGCCGACTTGATTGCGCCTTGGGATGCCGCAAACTGGCTTTGCGCGGCGCGGGAAAAGCCATAGCCATCCAGATAGGGTTCATAGGCCGGATTGCTCAGCGCCTCCCGGTGCATGGCGACAGCGCGTTCGATCTGGTCGGCAACGACACCTGCGGCCATTGCGCCCTCGCTCGCGGTGCCTTTGGGTGCCTTGGCGGCGGCTGCTTTCAGCGCGGCAATGATTGCATCGCGGCGTGCAGCGATTTGCCTGGCATTCTCGCCATCCAGCACGGCCGTCGAAGCGTCGGTCAGAAGGCTGCTGAAATCCGAAACGCCTTGCGCGGCAAAGACCGGCGCCATGCCAACCAGCACTTCGCTTACAGGGTGAGCAAACATTTCGGCGGCCTCGGCTTTGCGCCCGGCCGCAAAGGCATCATGGGCGGCGAGCACATGGGCTTGGACCACAGCAAGCGCGCTGCGATAGGCAACCGGATCGCGCGCTGCCGCGGCGGTGTCTATGCCAGATTCGCCGGATTCGCCGCCTTCGCCACCCTCACCGCCTTCGCCACCCTCACCGCCTTCACCGCCCTCGCCAATCGGCGCCGCGGCTCCCGCTTCGCCGCCGCGGGCACCGTCTTCGCCGCCGGCATCGCCGCTGCACGCCGCCAGAAGCCCCCCGGCGACCATGGTGCCCAGCCCGAGATGAGTCCAGACCTTGAGAGTGCTGCGCATCAGGAACCCCCTGTGTTGACTTGTGTTGAGATGCAATCCCCTGCCTGATGGCCGAATTGATAATCACTCGCAAGAGGCATTCACGCCCAGCTTGCCAAACGGCAGGAACTGCTCTATTGATACTTTATCTCATAACACTCTGAAGCTGCTCTCACTTATGACTGTACTCGCTCTGCCCGCAGCTCTTATCGCTTGTGAAGCAGCAATCCTGCAGCAGATCCGCCGCGAGGACTGCAACCTTGCGATCTGGGAACGCGCCGTGCCTGCAGATTTTGCCGCCCTGATCGAAGGCACGCCGCAAGATCTCCGCTTTGCGGCCGAGCGCGCCCAGTTGCCCACGCTGCTCGCCGCAGCACTTGTCGAAAATGGTTATGGCGCGCCGCACCTTCATGCAGCGCTGATTGGCGATGTGGCGATGCTGGCGGATCATTTCTGCAGCGCACTCAGCTTGGCGCGGCTCGAGGTCCGGCTTGAAGTTGTCACCACCGATAGCTGCCGCAAGTTCCACGCCGACTATGTCTCGGCACGGCTTATAACCACCTATGTTGGCCCCGGCACCGACTGGCTCGACACCCGCGAAGCCGAAGCCGCCGCACGCGGTGAGACGCCGCGCCGGATCAATTGCATGAAGGCGGGTGATGTCGGCCTGTTCAAGGGCAGGCTTGCAACGTTCCATCCCGCGATCCACCGCTCGCCGCCGATCAGCCAGAGCGGCAAGAGGCGGCTCTTGCTGGTGCTCAATCCGGTGAGCGCTGCGGGCCATTAAGGCGCCTGCTCACGAGCCCCATTTCCATGAGAGCGCGGTTGCTCTATCTCGCCGCAACCAACCACCGCGCCGCCGCCACGGCCGCGCATGTCTCACAGGTCTTGAAGGGCTGCCTATCATGAAGAAATCGCTGCTCGCTGGAGCCTCGCTGCTCCTTGCTGCCTCGCCTGCCATGCTGATGGCCGAAGAAGGAATGTGGCTGCCAAGCCAGACCGGAGCGCTTGCCGCCGACCTCAAGGCGGCAGGGCTTGAACTGGATCCGGCAACGCTGGGCGATTTGCAGCGCCCGCCGCTCACCGCCATCGCCTCGCTGGGTGGCTGTTCAGCAGCATTCCTTTCGCCGCAGGGGCTGGTTGCGACCAACCATCACTGCGTCGCCGGATCGCTGCAGTACAACTCCTCGCCCGAAAATGATTATCTGACCAACGGCTTTCTCGCCAAGTCGCTGGACGAGGAACTGCCCGCAGCGCCTGGCAGCCGGGTCTATGTGATTGAGGACTTGCGCAATGTCACCAAAGCGATGCTGAAAGGTGCCGAGAAACTTTCGGGCCGGGCGCGCTATGACTTGTTGCAGGCCAACCGCACCAAGCTGATCGAGGAATGCGAAAAGCAGCCCAACCGCCGCTGCGATGTGCGGCCCTATTTCGGCGGCCAGCAATATTGGCTCCAGCAACAGCTGGAAATCAAGGACGTGCGCCTTGTCTATGCACCCGCAGCCGGCGTCGGCAATTTCGGCGGCGAGACGGATAACTGGATGTGGCCGCGCCACACCGGCGACTTCTCCTTCTACCGGGCCTATGTGGCGCCCGATGGCTCGTCGGCCACCTTTTCGAAGGATAATGTGCCCTTCACGCCCAAGGCCTGGCTGCCGATTGCCACGGAAGGCCTGAAGGACGGCGACTTCGTGATGGTGGCAGGCTTTCCCGGCACCACTGACCGCCTGCGCACAGCGGAAGAAGCGCGCTTTTACTACGAAGAGCTCTACCCCTATCAGCAAAAGTCGCTGGCCGATTACAGCGCCCAGATCAATGCGCTGACCGAAGGCAATGAGGCCCACAAGATTGCCTATGCCGCGACCTTGCAGGGCGTGGACAACTACAAGAAGAAAATCGCCGGCCAGCTGGCAGGCGCAGATGCGATCTCGCTGATTGACCGCAAGAACGCCGAGGAAGCCGCGTTCCGCAACTGGATCGCCGCTGATCCTGCGCGCAGCCGCAAATATGGCGCCGCACTTGCCGAGCTTGACCGGCTGGTGAAGGCAAACAACGCCTCCCTGCTGGCCGATCAGAAGCGCGGGATGCTGGGGCGCGGGCAGCTTTATGGGGCAGCACGGATGCTCTATCGCTGGGCGCTCGAACAGGAAAAGCCCGACGCGCAGCGCGAACCCGGCTATCAGCAGCGCGACCGCACCTTTATGACCCAGAGCCTCCAGCGCATTGAACGCCGCTTTGTCCCCGCGATCGACAAGGCGCTGTGGGAAGCAGGCATCCGCGAATATCGCACCCTGCCCGCCGAAAGCCGTCTCGCCAGCTTCGATGCGGCGATGGAAGGCAAGGACCTGGCAGCCATGTACGCTGCAACAACCCTTGGCGACACCGCCAAGCGTCTTGCCTGGCTCGATCAGCCTGCCTCGGCGTTCCGTTCGTCGGATGATCCCTTCATCCAGCTTGCGGTTGCCACCCATGAAGAGGCCATGGCCCGCGAAGCTGCCGACAAGGCGAACTCCGGCGACCTGCAAAAGGCCCGTTCGGCGGTGATGGAAGCGCGCCTTGCCTATGCTGCATCGCAGGGCAAGCTGATGTATCCCGATGCCAATGGCTCGCTGCGCTTTACCTATGGCAAGGTGACCGGCAAGAGCGTGGACGGCCAGAACTGGACGCCCTTCACCACCGCAGAGGGCCTGCTTGCCAAGCACACCGGCCGCGGCGAATTCAATGCCCCTGCCAAGATGATCGAACTGATCAAGGCCAAGGATTACGGGCGCTATGTCTCGCCTGAACTCGGCACCCTGCCGGTCGACTATCTCTCGACGGTCGACATCACCAACGGCAATTCCGGCTCCTCTACACTGAACGCGCGCGGCGAGTTTGTCGGCCTTGCCTTTGACGGCACGATCGAGGGTGTGGTTTCCGACTGGATGTATGATCCCAAGATCAACCGCACCATCCACGTCGACAGCCGCTTCATGCTGTGGACCATGGAAAAGGTCGATGGTGCAGACGCGCTTCTGAAGGAAATGGGCGTCAAGGCCGACTGATCTTCATGCAGGTCTTCACCGGGCAGAGCGCAAGCTTGCCCCAGCGCAACGCTCTGCTCGGCCGAAGCATTACGGAGAATTAACCAAGCCCCGCTAGTCATGACGGCGTGATCACGGAGCCGTCTTGATGCGCCTTACCCTTTCCTCGCTCGGCCAGGCCGTGCGCGCCGCTATAAGGCGGTCGGCAGGCAGACTGGAAGTTACGACCCGTTCTTCCAGCGTGCTTGACGCCGGATCGAGCGCAGGCCTGATCAAGCGCAAGCGGATTGCCATCGCGCTGATCGCCGCGATGACCGGACTGGTCTCCGCCGTAATCGAACTGCCTCTGCCGCTCGAGGGCACCTATCGCAGCCTGCGCGCACAGGTCAGATCCACTGTCCCGCCACCCGATATCGTGCTTGTGGCCATTGATGATGCGACGCTCAATCAGCTGGGGCGCCAACCGTCGCGCCTTGACGACAGCCGCCTGATGGATCAACTGATCGCCTCTGGCGTGGAGCGGATTGTGTGGGACCGCGCCCATGCCGATCCGGAAACGCCCGAAGCCGATGCAGTCTTTGCCGAAACGCTCGCCCGGCATCGCGGCAAGGTGTGGCTGGGGGCTGCGCCGGGAGGCAAGATCGGCTTTCGTGAGCTCGCGCCGATTCTTCCGCGTCCCGAATTCCGCGAAGCAGCCGAGATTGCCAACATGACCGGCTTTGCCTTGCCCTACAGCCTGTCAGTGCGGTTTCGCACATTCTCGGACTTCGAGAACGGCCAGATGCCATCGATCGCGGCAGTGCTGGCTGACTATCGAGGCAAGCCTGCATGGTATTACCCCGACTATGCCTTCATGCCGAGCCGGATCCCGACAATTTCCTATGGGGACGTTATCTCCGGCAAAGCCGATACAACACAGCTGCGCGGCAAGAGCGTGGTAATCGGCTGGACCTATTTTCAGACCGAAGATGTCTTCCAGTTCCCCGGCGAAGGCAACATCCCCGGTGCCTATTTCCACATCATCGGCGCGCACACACTCAAACGTGGCCTTCCGCTTGACCTCGGTGCCTACCCGGCCCTGCTGGTGCTGGTGATCGCGCTGGTCTGGCAAATCCAGACACGCGCGCGATCAAACCGCAAGCTGTGGCTGGCTGCCGGGATCTTGGTCATTGCCCCCTTTGCGCTCGATGGGCTTGGAGTGAATGTCGATGTGCTGTCGGCCTTGCTGGCGCTGCTTGTAGCCGGGATCGGGTTCCAGCATATCGCCCGCAAATATTACAACAACGAGGTCGATGCCTTTACCACTTCAGCCATGCCGCTCGACAAGATCAATGCGGACAAGGACGTCTATGCACTCAAGATCAGCAATCTTGCCGAATTGTCGGAGGATTGGAGCGATACGCAGATGGGCGACTTTGTTGCCAATCTGATCAGCTTCATAAAAGGTCCGGGGGATGCGCAGGAAGTCGCATTCGAGAAAGATGTGCTGCTGTGGCTGGCCCCGCGCATGGTTGGCAGCACTCTGGCGAAGCACGCCGACGGGCTTGCCATGATGCTTAAGATGGCGATTAACCATGGCGCACATATTGCGGGCGGCAACCCTGCGCTCGGGATCGATACGCATTACGAACTGCCAGTGCGTCAGCGGATCAAGAAAGCGATTCAGGCCGCCGATGAGGCCGCGGGCAAAGGGCTGCGCTACATCGTCAACAATGATGCCTATCTCGAAGCGCGCCAGCAGCGCCTTGAACTGCTGCGCCTGCTGGAAAAGGGTCTGCGCGACCGCTCGATCGGGGTTGGCTACCAACCCAAGGTTGATCTTCGGACCGGCCGGGTGGTCGGGGCCGAGGCACTGATCCGCTGGCAACCCGAGGGCGCGGACTATGTCAATCCCCAGGAACTGGTGCTCACGGCAGAAGCTCATGACATGATCAACGATCTCACTCTGATCGTGATGGATGTCGCGCTCAAGGATGCCCGCGCCGCACTCAGGGTTGATCCAGACTTCAAGCTCGCGATCAACATGTCAGCGAAAAGTCTGAGCGACACGGATTTCCTGTTCGACATGATGACACTGCTTGGACAGAACCGGTTTCCGGGCAAGAACCTGACGCTGGAGCTCACCGAAACCGCAAAACTCGACGACGCGCGCCTCGCTTCGCAGATCAAGGCGCTGCAACAGCGCAAAATCTCCTTGTCGGTCGATGATTTCGGCACGGGCCATTCCAACCTTGAATATCTGGAGAGCCTTCCGAGCAACGAACTCAAAATCGACAAGCGCTTCGTCCAAGGCATGGTCTCCTCGGAGGAAAGCAGGGCGATCGTGCGCGCCACCATCGAAATCGCACACTCTTTGGGCAAGGTCGTCGTCGCCGAAGGTGTCGAGAGCGAGCGGATTGCTGCCGAACTGCGCGACATGAACTGCGACCATGGACAAGGCTACCTCTTCGCCAAGGCTGTAACAATCGGGCAACTGGTGGAGATCATGCGGAAAAATCGCGCTGCAGCCTAGGCGGCTGGCTATTGCGTATGGTTAAAAATGTGTTAAGCCTCTGATCGCGCTTGGTCGCGTTAAGGAGGCATTTATGTCGATCTGGGAATATTTCGCAGTGCTTTTCGGCACCCGGTAAGTTTCGAACCTTTCAAAAAAGCCCCGGTTTTCCGGGGCTTTTTCATTTCTGAGGGGCCATTTCAGGTGTTCCTGCGACAACTGCGGCACTTACGCGCCACTCGCCCTTAACCGAATCAGATATGGTTAAGATTTTCCTGCTCTGCGCCCCGAACAGATGCGCCGGGCAGCACCTCATGGGGTTGGCATGCAGGTGGGAGCAGGCCGCGCCGTAAGGGAAAATTCACCTAGCTTATTTGCCATAGCGGCTGTTTTTTTGCCGCCTTCGCTTGACGATACATGCAGCTTGTCGGATGGTTTGCACTGCTCGTCGAACGGAGTCGAAACCTCTGGCGGCGAGCCAGGGACCCGGTAGGACTTGCGATGGGATCACAGGTTCATGCCGACGCTGCACGAAGGCCCCTGCCTTGAATGCAGCACGGGCATGACCAGCTTGCCAGCCTCGCCCCGGAACGAGGCCGCAGCGTGCCCCTCTTTTTCCCATCTGATCCTTGAAAACATAACAAGAAAATTGGCGGATGAGGACCTTCGCCGATCGCTTGGACAGGTTCATTGCGCCTGACCGGCTCGTCACCTTGCCCTCACCCGCTTGGGAGAAGTGAAATGGCGTCGCACATGCAAAGCAAACAGCGCCCAAGTGACGAATGGATCGGTTGCCTAACTTACAAGAGCATGGCGACCACCAACCCGACCCCCGCAGACCTTAAAGCCATGGTGAGCATGGCCCGGGCCCGCAACCGTGAGCTTGGTATCACGGGCATGCTGCTGTTCGAAGATGGCTGCTTCCTGCAAACCCTTGAAGGCCCGCCTGCCCAACTTGATGAGGTGTGGGATTCGATCAAGCGCGATCCGCGTCACCGTGACATACAGGTGCTGAGCGAACATGTCGTCAACAACCGGCTGTTTTCCACTTGGGACCTGATGCTCTTTGATCGCCAGCACGAACGCACCAAACAGGCCGCGAACGCCGCAGTCCCGCCAGCAATTGCCAAGACCATCAAGAAACTGGAGCGGCTTGCGCTTGACGGGGATGACCCCAAGATTGAAGCCGTGCTGGGGCAGCTTGCCGCACAAGGGTGGAAAAGCGATGCCATCATCGCTCTGCTCATCGAACCGGCCGCGCGCGCGCTGGGCGATGCATGGCTCGCCGATAAGTGCAGCGAGATCGATCTCACTATCGCGCTCAGCATGCTGCAACTGGCAGGCCACTCGGTGCGCCATCTCCAGCCAGCCAGCGCAGCCACGAGCCCGCAGCGTTACAACATCCTGCTGGCCACCGCACCTGGAGAGCAGCACAAGCTTGGCACCAGCCTGCTTGCCGATCAGTTCATCGATGCCGGCTGGCAAGTCGATGTGGCTTTTCCCGACAGCACCGAAGCACTCGCCAACCAGGTGCGCGCGCAGTGTCCCGATGTCGTGGATATCGGCCTGTCCGATGCCTTGCCGCGCCGCCATTCACTGGTGCGCCTCAGCCGCGCGATCGAGCAGAGCCGCCTTGCCCTGCCGACATCGCCAACAGTCATCTCGGTTGGCGGACGGCTGTTTGCCGAGGCCGCTGTCACCGCAATGATGGTGGGGGCAGATCATGCCCGCACATCAGTGGTGGGCGCGACTGTAACGCTCGCAGAACTGGTGCGCCAGAAACGCGCGCGCTAATCCGGGCAGTGCTGGGGGCGTTGCCGGGCCGTCCGGCAGCGCCTTTGCCGGCCCTGTTTACCGCGAATATTCCTGCAGCATGGCTGCAAGCGCCGCGCGGCGATCCGCAATTGCAGGCTCGCTCGCCAGCCACGCGGGGTTGAACAGGGTATCGCGGTAGCGCTCGCCATTATCGCAGATCAGGCTGACAATGCTTCCTGCCTCGCCGGCTGCGATCATCTCCCGGCCGAGCATCAAGACCCCGACGAGATTGGTGCCAGTCGACGGGCCGACGGCGCGGCCCAACCGGTCCGATAACCACAGCGCGGCAGCAAAGCTGTCGGCATCTGCAACCTCGATCATCCGATCGATCACGCTGGGCTGGAATGAAGGCTCAACCCGGGGTCGGCCAATCCCCTCGATCCGGCTGCGCGCATCCGAGACAAGGTCGCTGCGCCCGGTGCGGTGGCTTTCGGCAAAGACCGAGCCTTCGGGATCCACCACCGCAAGCCGGGTACGCGCCGCGCCACAAGCCTTGTAGCGGATATAGCGCCCAATCGTCGCCGAAGTCCCCCCGGTGCCTGCACCCACCACAATCCAGCGCGGCAGCGGGTGCAACTCACGCTGCATCTGCTGGAAAATTGATTCCGCAATATTGTTGTTGCCGCGCCAATCGGTGGCACGTTCCGCGAAGGTGAACTGATCCATGTAATGCCCGCCGATCTCGCAGGCGAGGCTCTGGGCGGCGGAGTAGATATCGCGGCCTGAAACTTCGTGACAGCGGCCGCCAAGGCGGACGATCTCAGCCAGCTTGGCTGGCGCGGTGCCCTGCGGCACCACAGCGATAAAGGGCAGGCCCAGCATGCGCGCGAAATAGGCCTCGGAGATGGCTGTCGACCCGGAGGATGCCTCGACTATCGGAGTGCCTTGCGCGATCCAGCCATTGCATAACCCATACAGGAACAGCGAGCGCGCCAGCCGGTGCTTGAGCGATCCGGTGGGGTGGGTGGATTCGTCCTTGAGGTATACATCGATCCCCGCAAGCTCGGGCAGGTCGAGCTTGACGAGATGGGTATCAGCCGACCGCACCTGGTCTGCTTCAAGCGTGGCAATCGCCCAGCACAGCCAGGATGTGTCGGCTTTGATCATCGCGGGGTCCTCATGGGCTTCTAAGGGCGCAGCGGCACCGCGTGCGCCTTAGGTGATCCCGGCCTGCTGCGCCAGTCATTGCCCTCCACCGCGACGAAGGGTCACAGCGTCCCTTCTTGACGGCATTGACGATCCGGCAGCTGACCCTGATCCGGTCAGCCAGAACCTGCTGGCTCCAGTCGCGCTCGGCGCGCAGCACTTTCAGGCGGTCGTGCATTCCCCCGCGCCCTTGCGCCCCACGGCAAGCCCATTGATGATGGCTCCGCCCCCAAGACCAACGAACCACACAAAAGTCATGACAAGGCCCCCGGTCCCAGCAGGCAAGACATAAAAAGTGCTGGAGAAACTCCCATACTGTCATGATGCTGAGGCGAGAGCCGGCGACAAACAGCACCTGACGCACCAACACAGGGCGGATATGCTCATGGTTCTCCCCGGCCAGAAGGCGGAAGATGGGCCAGACTACGCCGCGCAACGGCAGGGCCGGCAGGACGGCGGGCGCATCGGCAAGAACGCCGCTCGGCGGGGCGAGGCGGACCAAGAAGCCGAGGCTCAGGATCAGCACGGTGTAGATTATCCGCCGCACCCTGAAGCTGGCTATCTGGCGCCGAAAGTGCTGGCGAAAATCCTAAGTGCGCGGACATGACCGGGGGGGTCGCTCAAGGAGATGTCTATGATCGCGGATATGCCATGAGTGGCGCAACCGGACGCGGTATTTGGAGTTTGAGACAGAGCCGTCAGGCCCAAGGGGTGTCAAACACCCGGCTCAAGCGTGACCTGCGCTTCGCGCGTTTCATTGTCCCGGCGCAGACGGAGCATGATCGTGTCTCCGACGCGGAAATCGTCAACCCGGGCCAGCAGATCGGAAAGGCTTTCCACCTTGCGCCCCTCGACCTCGATAATCACGTCGCCCGCAACCAGTCCATCCGGACCGATACGCCAGGCCTTGAGGCCGGCCTGTGCAGCGCTGGATCCCGGTGCCACCTCCAGAACGTAAACCCCGGCTATTCCGGTTCGCGCGGCAAGCTGGCGGTTGACCTGCTCATCCGCGCCGATGCCCACGGCCGGGCGCACATAACGGCCAGTGCGGATCAACTCCGGCACCACCTGCATCACGGTGTCGACAGGAACGGCAAAGCCAATCCCTGCGGAGGCACCGGAAGGACTGTAGATCGCGGTGTTGATGCCGATCAGCCGGCCGGCGGAGTCGAGCAGCGGCCCACCCGAATTGCCCGGATTGATCGCCGCGTCGGTCTGGATGAGGTGATCAATGGTAGCGCCCCCGTCCTCGGCAGGGAGTGATCTGTCGAGCGCCGAGATGATGCCGGTGGTCAAAGTCCAGTCGAGCCCGAAGGGGTTGCCGATGGCATAGACCTTCTGCCCGATCCTGAGGTCGCCACTGGTGCCGATGGGCACCGGCGGAGGCCGCCGGAATGCCACGGCAATGCGCAATACGGCAATGTCGTGCGAGGGCGAGGCACCGACAAGAACCGCCTTGTAGTCGCGTCCGTCGGCCAGCTTCACAGTCGCTTGCGAAGCACCGGCAATGACATGGTAGTTGGTGACGACATGTCCGGCGTCGTCCCACACGAAGCCCGAGCCGGTGCCGCGGGGCAGGGCAAAGACGTTGCGGGTCCACACGTCCTGCACCAGCTGCGCCGTGGAAATATAGACGACGCTGCCGCGTGACTTTTCGAACAGCTCGATTGTCGCCTTTTCGTCAGCCGCCAGGTCTCCGCGCGGGGTAACAGTGCGCGGCGCCGCATCTTGCGGAGCAAGCCACGCCTGCAGGCCCGGCAGCGCCTGCCAGAGCACCATCAGCAAGGCAGCCACGAGGCCGACGGCCATCAGCCGGCGCAGGAAGCGGTCGGGAGCGGGAGAGTATGGGGCGGGCTGCATGGAAATCCGGCATCTGAGGCTCCGACGGAGCGCAATGGTTGCAAGGGTCTATCAGCTATGCCGCAGGTCTTCCAGCATCAGAGCATTGTCATGCATCATTGCCGCACCTTGACCGCCAGAAGTGTCGCGGCTGATCGGGATCTTTACCCGGCGCAAGGCAGGGGTTGTCATCACTGGGGAAATATGCATCCTCTCGGCGCGTAAACACTCCCGCCGATGATCAAGAAGGTAAAAAGTCGCCATGGATGATGGGAAAGCAGTATCCGTCAGCACAGCATGTTCATTGTCCCGCAACTGGTGGCTGTTTGCCTTGCGCGGGGCGTTTGCCCTTATCTTTTCGATACTGGCCGCGCTGATGCCGGGATCAGCCCTGTTTGCCATCACCATCTTGTTTGGTGCCTTTGCCTTCGTCGACGGCATCATAGGACTTGCTGCCGCATGGCGACGGATGAAGACCGGGGAGAGATGGGGTTGGCTCGCCTTTAGCGGGCTTACCGGCATTCTTGCTGGTGTCGTGGTTATCGTCTGGCCGCTCGTTGCAACCCTTGCCCTGTCGCTGTTCCTGTGGTGGTCGATCATCCTGTGGGCCGTGCTTTCCGGCGCTCTGGAAGTTACCGCCGCCATTCGCCTCCGACGGGAAATCAAGGGCGAGGTGTGGCTGGCACTAAGCGGCATCCTCTCGATTGCTCTGGGGCTGGCGGCTGGCTGGTTCCTGTTCGCCCTGCCCGCGGCATCATTGGTGGCCATGGGCTGGGTGCTGGCTTTTTACGCCGCCCTGTTCGGTGCGACGATGCTCATGCTGGCATGGCGGCTGCGCCGGATTCACAAGCATGGCGGCACCTTGGAAGTGGTGATTGCGCAAACCTCGATCAGTTCCTGACGGCTGCTTGGCACAGGAACCCGAAGATGAGCGATAACATCCACATCGTCTGCCCGCACTGCCAATCGATCAATCGCGTACCAAGGCACAAGCTCGACAAGCATCCGAACTGTGGCCGCTGCCAGCACGCTCTTTTCACCGGCGAAGCTATCGCGTTGACGACAGAAACATTCCCACGCCACCTGGAGAAAAATGACATTCCCCTGCTGGTCGATTTCTGGGCGCCGTGGTGTGGCCCGTGCAAGATGATGGCCCCGCAGTTTCAGCAAGCTGCACGTCTTCTTGAACCGAAAGCCAGGCCGGCCAAAGTCAATACCGAGACGGAGCCCGCTATTTCCGCACAGTTTGGCATTCGCAGCATCCCCACGCTGGTCTTGTTTCGGGCCGGCCGAGAAATTGCTCGCCAGGCTGGAGCCATGGGAGCCCAGGACATCGTTCGTTGGACCTCTGCGCAGATCATGGGTTGAATAATGCAGCATCGGCTGGAGACGGGGCCCTTGAATCGTCACCCTGACCGCCGTTTCTGAAACGATCCGGAAGGCGAGAAACAGCAGCAAAGGTTTGCT
>JBKBLW010000003.1:0-468801 GCA_046296155.1 Erythrobacter sp.
TAAGCAATGGCCTGCTTCGCTACGCCCTACGGGCTCCGCTACGCAGCCCATTGCTTCAACCGCGCTGATGCGCAAAACAACCGCCCGGCTCTAATCCCAGCTGGAGGAAAGCTGGGGGTCACGTCAGGGAACAAGTTCACCCTGAGGAAAAATCTCAAATTTTTCAGAATCCGGTGGCGGAGACGGAGGGATTCGAACCCTCGGTACCCTGATAGAGTACGGTTCCTTAGCAGGGAACTGGTTTCAGCCACTCACCCACGTCTCCGCAAGCAGATCGCCTGCGCGAAGCGCGCGCTATAAGCATCGCGCTGCGCCTCGGCAAGGTGGCATGGCAAGATTTTCGCGGCGGCATTGGTAGCTGCCGTCTCGCCCAGACCTGCGATGGTCATTCGTCTGGCGTTCAGCGCGCTTCGCCCAGGCTGCCGCCCGCTTGAAGATTCGCTCTGGCGCGTTTTTGATTCGCCTCATCGCCTCGGGCTTGCGGCCCTTGGGGGAGGAGATTCTTGTAGGGTGAGGCGAATTCTGGCCCGGTTCGGCGTGAAAGGCTCTGACATGAAGGTTTGTGCTGCTGCTCTCTTGTCGCTTCGCCGTGGATGCAAGCGCATGGCCATGACAACTGCGGCGCTGGCGGTGGCGGTGATGCCGCTTGCCGCAGCGGCGCAACCGGTCGAGCGGTTTGATCCCGATGATGCCTTTCGTCAGGCTCCGGCTGCTGGCGGGATTGATGCGGATTTGGCAACGCCGCAGGCCCCGTCTGCCGCGATGCCGCCACAACTTCCTGAACAGAATGTCCCGTCCGCCACGGCCGAACAGGTGAGCCGCTGGTCGGATGCTGACATTATGCCTCCCGCCGAACCTCAGACGATGGCCAATCCGGCGCCAGCCTCGGCTTCGGCCAATTCTGCGACTTATGGCGAAGACGATCTGATCGGCGCAGCCGAAGGCTTGTTCGGCAAGGGCGCTGAAGGCCTGGCCAAGCTGATCGAGAATATTCTGGCCAAGCAGGGGCGCCCCAATGCCTATATCGTCGGGCGCGAAGCGGGCGGTGCGCTGGTCGTGGGGGCGCGCTACGGCTCGGGAACCCTGCACCACAAGGTCGAAGGCGAACGCCGGGTTTACTGGACCGGGCCTTCGGTCGGCTTTGATGCCGGCGCCAATGCCGGCAACACCTTTGTGCTGGTCTATAATCTCTATGACAGCGAAGACCTGTTTGCGCGCTTCCCGGCTGGCGAAGGCCAAGCCTATTTTATCGGCGGGTTCCATGCCAGTTATCTTCGCAAGGGCGATATGGTGCTGATCCCGATCCGCGTCGGTGCGGGGCTGAGGCTTGGGGTGAACGCGGGCTACATGCGCTTTTCCGAGAAACAGCGCTGGCTGCCCTTCTAGCGCAAAACCCGGCTTGCGAAGCAGCGCGCATGGGGCCATGCGGTGCGGCGTCATGCTGAACCGACTCACTCCCCAGGCGCCTGACGCGCTGCTCGCCCTGATCCGTCTTCACGCTGCCGACCCGCGCGAGGACAAGATTGATCTCGGTGTCGGCGTCTATCGCACCAATGAAGGCACAACGCCGGTGTTCCGCGCAATCAAGGCAGCAGAACAGCGCTTGGTGGATGAGCAGGACAGCAAATCCTATCTCGGCCCCGAAGGCGATATCGGCTTTGTCAACGCGTTGATGCCCTACATCTTCGGCGCCGATGCGACCATGGGCGGCAGGCTTGCAGGCATGCAGACGCCGGGAGGCACGGGTGCGGTGCGGCTTGCCGTGGCGCTTGCACAGAAGGCGGGCGTGCGCCGCGTTCACATGGGCGTGCCAAGCTGGCCCAACCACGCGCAGATCATGGCCGACATCAAACTCGATGTGGCAACTTTCGATCACGCCAATGCCGATGGCAGCGCCAATCTGGATGCGGTGCTGGCAGCGATAAGGGGCGCTGGCCCCGATGAAGCGGTGCTCCTGCACAGCTGCTGCCACAATCCCACCGGCGTGGATTACACCCCTGATCAATGGGCCGCCATTGCCGATGCAATTGCCGAGACGGGGATATTTCCGATCATCGATTCCGCCTATCAGGGGCTGGGCGAGGGAATGGAGGCCGACGCTGCCGGGATGCGCGCAGTGCTCGCCCGGGTACCCGAGGCGCTCATTGCCTATTCCTGCGACAAGAATTTCGGGGTGTATCGCGACCGGGTAGGCGCGCTTTACATGCTGGCAGAAGCGCCGACGGGGCTCGATGCCATCGCCAGCAATGCCAACGCTCTGGCCCGTGCCAATTGGTCGATGCCGCCCGATCACGGCGCGGCCGCAGTGCGCCTGGTCCTGCGCGATCCTGATCTCACGGGCATCTGGCTTGCCGAGCTCGACGAGATGCGCGCACGGATGCGGGCGGTGCGCGATGCGCTGGCTGCGGCAGGCATGGCAGGGCGGATTGACCTTGCGCCGCTTGGCAATCAGAACGGGTTGTTCTCCATCATCCCGCTGACCAAGGACGAGGTCGTGACCTTGCGCGAGGAGCACGCCATCTACATGGCCGCCTCGGGCCGGATCAACATCGCCGGGTTGACGGCGGACAACCTGCCCAGGTTCATCGCTGCGCTTGCTGAAGTCACCGGCTGAGGCGCAGGGGCGTGTTCGATCGCCAGCCCGTGCTGGAAGGCGAACTTCTGATCCTGCGCCCTTTGCAAGCTGAGGATTGGGACGCGCTTTATGCCGTCGCCAGCGATCCGCTGATCTGGCGCCAACACCCGGCACATGATCGCTGGCAGGAACCGGTGTTCCGCACCTTCTTCGCTGATGCGCTGGCAAACAAGGGTGCGCTCGTCATCATCGACAAGCCAAGCGGTGCGGTAATCGGCTCCTCGCGCTATCAGGGTCTGGACGAGGCAAATGGCGGCTCGGTCGAGATCGGCTGGACGTTCCTTGCCCGCTCCCATTGGGGCGGCAGCACCAACCGCGAGCTCAAGCGCCTGATGCTCGCCCACGCGCTGGCCAGCCTTGCCGAATGCCGCTTTGTCGTGGGCGAGGCCAACCACCGTTCGCGCCGCGCGATGGAAAAGATCGGCGCCAGACTGACCGATCACACCGAGGTGCGCGCCATGGCAGGCGGCGCGATGCTGCGCCATGTGACCTATGTGATCACCCGTAGGGATTTTGCAACTGGGCCGCTGTCTGCTTCGTGAGGCCGATCACACTGTCCGGTCCTCGCCATGCGGTGGTGCGGACGACTTTGTTTCTGTCCTGCGCGCGCTGCATCTCTTTGATGATCCGCGGTTTTGACCGGAGAAGCGATTTACGATGCGCCCACTTTGGGCGTCGCTGCCCGCGGCTATCGGAAGGGGCATCACATCGGCACCCTCTCCCCGCCCCACCGGGAGATCTGACGATTGCACCCCAAGGGCCAAGCCGTGGCTTGCTGCGGTGCGCCTTACCCCCGGGCTGCCAGTCCTTGCATCCTTTTGAGATAGCGCGCCAGCACGTCAATCTCGAGGTTCACCATGTCGCCCTCTGCCAGCTCGCCCAGCGTGGTGACGCTGGCGGTGTGGGGAATGATGTTGAGCAAAAAATCGCAGGTGCCATCCGCCCGGTCGCGCACATTGTTGACCGTAAGCGAGACGCCGTCGACGGTTATCGATCCCTTCTCGGCGATGAAGGGGGCCATTTCCGCGCGGGCGCGCACCGCGACCTGCCAGCTGCCGCCCTCGCGCGCAACCTTCACCACCTCGCCGATCGAATCGACATGGCCCGTGACGATATGCCCACCCAGTTCATCGCCCATCCGCAAGGAGGGTTCGAGGTTGAGGCGGCGGCCTTCCTGCCACATGCCTGCAACCGTGCGGCTGATCGTTTCGCCCGAGACATCGACATCGAACCACGCATCGCCTGCTTTGCCGCCGCGATCCACTACCGTGAGGCACACGCCCGAGCACGCCATCGAGGCGCCGATATCAATCCGCGCCGGATCGAGCGGGGCGTTGATACGGACGCGCAGATCGCCGCGCTGCTCGGCCGAAGCGATGGTGCCGATGGCGGTGACGATGCCGGTGAACATGGGGGCTGGGTTCCTTCCTTAGCTGCGCGTGCGCCAATAGGCTTCGAATGTATCGCTGCCAAGCTGGCGCTGTTGCTGGAGACGCCAGCGGCCATGGGCTGCGCCAAGCTCAGCCAGGCCCAGCGGGCCGAGCGCTCTAAGACCATCGCCAATCAGCACCGGCGCGCGATAGAGGTGCAGCTCGTCCACCAGATCAGCCGCCAGGAAGGCGGCGGCGGCGCTCGCGCCGCCCTCGATGTAGAGGTAGAGCACGTCATCGAGGCCGGCGATATCTTCGGGCGCGCCAATTGCCTGCGCGCCAGCGGGCGCGGCCCCGCGGGTCAGCACCACCCGGCGCGGCGAGCGGGCCTCCAGCCCCGGCAGGCGGACATCGAGGCGGGGGCTATCGGCACGCCAGGTCCTGCCGCCCACCAGGATAGCATCGGCGCGGGCGCGCTGCGCATGGACATGGGCGCGTGCGGCCTCGCCGGTGATCCACTGGCTGGTGCCATCGGCAAGCGCAATGCAGCCATCGAGCGACATGGCCAGTTTGAGCGTGACGTGCGGGCGCCCCAGGCGCTGGCGAGCCAAAAATCCCGCAAGGCTCGCGGCCGATGCCGCATCATCCAGCACGCTGACGCGAATGCCTGCCGCCTCCAGCCGCGCAACGCCTGCGCCAGCGGTGCGCGGATCAGGATCGATCTGCCCGATCACCACGCGGGCAGGCCGTGTGGCTGCGATCAGATCGGCGCAGGCCGGGCCGCGCTGCGATTGGTGGGCGCAGGGTTCCAGCGTCACATAAAGCGTCGCAGCGCTCAGTGTAGCAGGATCAAGGCCGGCAAGTGCCGCGGCCTCGGCATGAGGGCGGCCCCCGGGCTGCGTCCACCCGCGCGAGACGAGGCATCCGGCTGCCACAACCAATGCCGCAACGCCGGGATTGGGCCGCGCCAAGGGCCGCGCGCGCGCGGCCAGCCGTGCAGCAGCATCCATCCACGCATGATCATCAGGGGCAAGAGCTGCTATGGCGCGGCGCTTTCGCTGGCAGGGCCGGGCACCTTGGCGACGCGACCCATCTGTTCGGCGCGCTTCCTTTCGGCAGCGGCCTTTTCAGCCGCTCGCCGCGCCTCGGCCTTGGCTTCGATCTTGTCAACATCCATGCCCGCGGCTGCCCCGAGCGCCTTGTACATATCGCGTTTGCGCCGGGCGATTTCAGCCTCCTTGGCGGCGCGCAGATCCTTCAATTCCTGATTTTCGATATTGCTGGCGATGATCTCGTCGATGGTGCGGTCGGGCGCGAAGCTGGTGATGTAGGTGATCTTGGGGCGCTCAGGCTCCCGGAAATGGGTTTGCGAGAATGCCCACCCGAATATCAGGATGGCCGGGATCGTCGCTGCGCCAAGCATCGGCCAGCGATAGGGGTTGGGCTTCCGGAATTCCTGCCAGAAATCGATGATCCCCGAGGTGGGATTGAAGCGTGAATGCGAGGCCATGGCAGGCAATATAGGGGTAAGCGGTGCGGCTTGCCAGTTGCTTTGCGAAAGGCGCCGCGTCAGCCGAAGGCCGCATAGAGGCTGCGGCCATGCTCCTTGAGCCAGCGGTCCGCCGCCGCAATTTCGCCTTCGTAGATGCGCGCCAGCAGCGCGTGGAACGCGCGCGAGTGATCAAAGTGCACCAGATGTGCGACTTCGTGGGCCACCACCGAGCGGCGCACGAAGTCTGGCGCCTGCACCAACCGCCAGTTGATGCGGATGCGTTGCTTGTCCGAGCACGAGCCCCAGCGCCTCAGCGCGCGCGACAGGCTGACGGGGACTGGCGCCAGATCGGCAGCTGCACAATAGTCGCGCATGTCGGCGGTGGCGAGGGCCAGCGCCTCGTCCTCCAGCCAGCGGCGGATGCGCGGCGCGATGCCGGCCTGAGGGCCGCCGAGCCGCAAGTCATCGCCGATGAGTTCGGGGCGGCGCGGGGCAGCAGCGCTCCATTCCACCTTGAGCCTGCGCCCGCGATAGCGCACTTCGCCGCCTTCCGACGGCGCCGCGCGGGCGGGAACGCAGGCGATCTGGCCTTCGAGCCATTCCTTGCGGGCATGGGCAAAGGCAATCGCCTCGCTGCTCGCGGCCCAGCGCGGCAGCGTGATCCGCACTTCGCTGCCATCGGGCGCCAGCCGCATGGTGAGACGGCGTGCCCTCGGGTGACGCTTCACCGCAATCGGCACCATGCGGCCTGCCAGCTCCACTTCGGGCGCAAGCCCGGCAGCGCGTTCAAGCCAGCCAATCATGGCGCATCATCCGGTTCATCCTCGGCGATGCTCCCGTCCGCCTCCCAATCGACGATGTGGTGTTCGAGCGGGCCGGCATCGACCTCGCTCACCACCCGGCCGATAACCGAGATGCCGGCACGCAGCACACTGTCGGGATCGCCGCTGAGCAGCGGGTGCCATGCGTAAAGCGGCTTGTCTTCCTGCCTGAGACGATAGGCGCAGCTATCCGGCAACCAGCCCACGCTGGCCACAATCGTCGGCGTCAGGCGCAGGCAATCGGGCACAAAGGCCTTGCGGTTGCGGTAATCGGAGCAGCGCGCCGTTGCGGTATCGAGCAGGCGGCAGGCGACATTGGTATCAATGATCTCGCCGGTATCGGCATCCTCGATCTTGTGGAGACAGCAGCGCCCGCAGCCGTCGCACAGCGCTTCCCATTCGGCGCGGGTGAGCGCGCTTAGCGGCAATTCCCAGAAGCGCTCTCTCAGCGAACCCATTGCGCCAGTTCCGCTGCCACGCCGCTTGCCCCCTTGTCGGTCGGGATAATGCCGAGCGGTGCGCCATCGGGGGCGAAAAGATAGGTGAAGGTGGTGTGGCTGACGTTGTAATTGCCATCAGACCGGGCCGGGTCCTTGCTCGCCTGCACGCCGAAGGCCTTCTTGGCGGCTTCGATTTCTTCCGGAGTCCCGGTGAGGCCGACCAGGCGCGGGTGAAAATTGCCGACAAACTCGGCCATCACTGCCGGCGTGTCGCGTTCGGGATCAACCGAGATGAAGATCGGCTGGATCTTGGCGCCAAGGGCCGGGTGGGTTTTCTCGTATTCGCTGAGCCCCTGGCTGAGGCGCTGGATATCGGTCGGGCAGATATCGGGGCAATAGGTAAAACCGAAATAGACCAGCCGGTATTTGCCGGCAAAGTCATCCCAGCTCACGCGCTCGCCGGTGTGGCTGGTAAGGCTGAAATCCCCGCCAATGCTCGCACCGCGCAGATCCACCCCGTCGGGCGAGGGGCCGGGCGGGGGGGCATCGCCGGTGCAGGCGGCCAGCAAGAGCGCTGCGGCAATGCTGAGGAAGGCAGGGGATTTCATCGGGGGATTGGCCTTGCGGTTCATGCTCTGCTAACTGGCGCGATGAGATGGTCTGACGGGCGGCGCTCACCGCCATCGATTAGACCATGTGGCAGGAATTGGGAAAGGTTCAAACCGTGCTGACCGGATTTTTGCGCAAATACCCGCTCCCGCGCGCGCTGGCCACTGCGCTTGTCGCGTGCGGCATCGGAGGCGTTGCAACCGCGCCGCTGACGCCTGTTGCCGCGCAGATGTTCTCCGAGGGCTACCAGTTTCTCAAAGCCGTCAAGGATCGTGATGGCGACAAGGCCACCGATATGCTCAACAAGCCGGGCACCCAGATCGTCAACAGCCGCGATCTGACGAGCGGCGATACCGGCCTTCACATCGTGGTGGAGCGGATGGACCCGCTGTGGGTGCGCTTCCTGCTGCAACGCGGCGCTGATCCCAATATCCGCAACAAGCGCGGGATTACCCCGCTGCAATTGGCCACTTCGATCGGCTTTATCGAAGGGGCCGAGGAACTGATCAAGGGCGGGGCGAGCGTCAATGTCTCAGACCAGACCGGCGAGACCCCGCTGATCGCGGCGGTGCACGCGCGCAATGTCCAGATGGTGCGGATGCTGCTCGAAAAGGGGGCCGATCCTGATCGCAACGACAATTCGGGCCGCTCTGCCCGCGATTACATGATGGTGCAGGCGGGCAATGTCCTCATGAAGCAGGAATTCGAGGCCGCTGACAAAAAACGCACGGAAAAGGGAACTCCGAAGAACTACGGGCCTTCTTTCTGACATGACCGACTATGCCGATATGACGCTTGATGAGCTGGCCGTGGCGCTGGCGCCCGACATTGCGGCGTCTGCCATCTTTGACGGCTGGAATGAAACCGCGTTGGTGGCTGCTGCCGAAATGGCGGGCGTCGATGTCGATGTGGCCAGGCTTGCCTTTCCTGCCGATGCGCCGGGCGGGCGTGCAATGGCAATGATCGAGGCGTGGATCACCTCGGTGGACGAGGCGATGGCGGCCGAATGGCCGAAGGAAAAGCTCGCCGAGCTCAAGATCCGCGAGCGGATCCGCACGCTGGTCGCCTTCCGCTTGCAGGCGGTTGAGCATATCGATGAAGCGGTGCGCCGCGCGCTTGCCATCATGGCGCAGCCGCAGCATGTCCCGCGCGCGCTCAAGCTGGGCTGGCGCTCAGCGGATATCATGTGGCGGCTCGCCGGCGATACTGCGACCGATTACAACCACTACACCAAGCGCGCGATTCTGGCGGGCATCTATTCGGCAACGCTGGCGGTGTTCGTGAACGACGACAGCGAGGGCAAGGCTGAGACCTACGCCTTCCTTGATCGGCGCATTGATGGCGTGATGAAGTTTGAAAAGGTCAAGGCGCAGCTAGTCGGCAAGGACCGCGAATTGCCCAGCCTCACCCGCTTTCTCGGACGGCTGCGCTACCCAGCACGCTGAGTCGGGGATAGGCCCTCGAGGCTTGTCGCCGGCTGCGCTTTGATGTCCTATGAAGCTTGTCCGAGTCGCAAGACTATGCGCGCAAGGTTCTGACGGGAAAGGATATTTCGATGGCGGGTTCGCTCAACAAGGTCATGCTGATCGGCAATCTGGGGGCTGATCCGGAAATCCGCACCTTCAGCAATGGCGGCAAGGTCGCCAATTTGCGCATCGCGACCTCGGAAACCTGGAAGGATCGCCAGACGGGCGAGCGCAAGGAAAAGACCGAGTGGCACAATGTCGCGATCTTTTCCGAGGGCCTTGTCAACGTGGTCGAGCGCTACCTCAAGAAAGGCTCCAAGGTCTTTGTCGAAGGCAAGCTGCAAACCCGCAAGTGGCAGGATCAGAACGGGCAGGATCGCTACAGCACCGAAGTTGTGATCCAGGGGCTGGGCGGGACGCTCACCATGCTTGATGGCCCAGGTGGCGGCGGCGGACGCGCGGGCGATGGGGGCTATGGGGGCGGTTCGGGCGGCGGCTATGATGGTGGCTCGGCAGGCGGCGCCATGGGCAGCACCGGCGGCGGCGGCTGGAACCAGGGCGGCGGGTTTGACGATCTCGACGATGATATTCCGTTCTGATCGGGCGGGGTCTAAGATTGCTCGGTCTTCCGCTTTGATCTGGACCCTTTGCCATCCTTGCCTGCAATCCCCGCGCCAAGCGCAGCGCGAGCCGGGGAGAGCCGTGCTCACGAGACCCGTCTGGCGCAGCAATTTGCCGTGATGCGCGCGGTCGATGATCTCGTCTTTGCGGCCGAGCCCGGCGCGATCTTGCGCTATCCTGGCGGCATTGGTGGGGGCAAGACCACGACCATGCGGATGATGTGCGCTATCATCCGGCCCACCTCCGGCTCGATCGAGGTGACGGGCGCGGTTCCTGACCACCGCAGGTCCGATGCGATCGGTTTTCTCACCGAAGCGCGCGGGCTTTATGGCAAGATGACCATGATCGCGATGATCGCCTGTTTCGGCCAGCTCAGACAGATGCGGGCGAGGGGTGCCCGCGGGCGCCTCATGGAATGGCTCGCACGCTTTGATCTCGCTCCTTGCGCCACGGCCAGGGGGTGAGATCGCGGGCGGCTTTCCCGAAGAGCCGCGCAGCGCCATTTTTACCAATGATCAGCCGCACGCCGGTGTTGGGACGATGCTGCAGGCAGTCTTGACCATTGCCTGTCGCCTTCGCCTGCTGGCCCGGCAGGACGATCTCATGCCGGTGTGGCTGCTCATTCAGGCGGTGCCTTCGGGAAGTTCCGGGCTGGCGGTGCAGGTCATGAGGTAGCGCCCGCTATGGACGCCGTTTGTGGTGCTGGCGCGGCTGGGTTCGGGCATTTCGACGCCCGCATTGCCGGGCGCCGGCGTGCTGATGGCAGGCTTTGTGGCAGCCGAAGTGGTGTTGATCGGCCACTTGTTCCGCGCAAGCCTGCTGGCGCCGGGTCAGATCAAAGGCTGGCGGCAATTCATGGAGCGGCTGCGCCCGTCCGCGGATCAGGGCGCCGCAGCCTCGGCAAGGGCCTGCGCGGTCTTGTAATCGGGCTTGCCATTGTTGAGCCGGAGCGAACTGTCGGTGAACACGTAAAGCCGCGGGATCTTGTATCCGGCAAGCCCAGCGCGCGCATGGGCATCAAGCACTGCCGCATCGACGTCGCCGAGGGCCTGCACCACTGCCACGACTTTTCGCCCGAAGCGCGCATCCGGCAGGCTGACCACCCGCACATCCTTGACTGCCGGGTGATCCTGCAACACGGCTTCGACTTCCTCGGGGAAGACTTTTTCGCCGCCTGTATTGATGCACATATTATCCCGCCCGATGAATTCGAGGGTGCCGTCGGCCGCCCAGCGCGCGCGGTCGCCGGTCATCAGCCAGCGCTGGCCGTCAATCACGGGGAAGGTTTGGCGGTTCTTTTCGTCCTCGCCGAGATAACCGAGCGGCAAGGGCCCGGTGCGGGCGACGATCCCGACCCCGTCGCTACCGCGAGGGATTTCCTCGAGGTTCTCGTCAAACAGACGCGTCTCGCGGCCAGGCAGCGGCTGGAACTTGCCGCCGCCTGAGGAACCCGCCGCCGTGGTGATCACGATCCCCGTGCCCGAGCTTTCGGATGATCCCAGCGCATCAACGATCATCAAGGCGGGATTATGCGCGATTAAGCGGCTTTTGAGCGCAGGCGAGAACACTGCGCCCGACGAGGTGATCGACCGCAGGCTCGCCAGCACCTCTGCCCCGTCCCCGCGCGCATCCAGCCGGTCAGCCAGCGGCAGCGCGAAGGCATCGCCCACGATGAACACCCCGCGCGCGCCCAGCCGCTTGATTTCGTCAAGTGCCAGATCAGCGTCGAACCTGTCGGCCGGGAGCAGCGCCAGCGTGCCGCCTTTGAGCAAGTGGATCACCGCGCTGAATTGGCCTGCGCCATGCATCAGCGGCGAGAGCAGCAGCAGCGGCGAGGTGCTGGCGGGATGATCGGGGGCGATCCGTGCAGCTTCGGCGACCTGCTCCTCCAGCGACTGGGTGACCAGTGGCGGCGTGCCCGGCCCTCGCTGCCATACCGATATGCTGAAGGCGCCCCAGGCTTCCTCCATCGGCCACATCACGCCCTTGGGCATCCCGGTGGTGCCGCCGGTGGCGGTGAGGAACAGGGCCGCCGGATCATCATGGATCGTAAAGCCTTGCGGCAGCGGCGTGGCGCAAAGATCGGCCCAATCAGGGCCGTTCACATCGAAGGTCAGCGTGCCGCCGGGCATTGCTTCTGCGGCAATGGCCGCGAAATCGCTTTCGGTAAACAGAGCCTTCAACCCGAACCGCGTGAAGATGTCAGCGAGTTCGCGCGTCTTGTAATGGTAGTTTACATTGACCGGCACGATGCCGGCCTTCACACAGCCGAAATAGGCAAGCAGATATTCGGGCGTGTTGCGGAGCATTTGCCCTGCGATATCGCCCGGCTTCAGCCCGCGCTGCCTGAGCCCTGCGGCGATGCGATCAGTAAGCCGGTCAAGCTCGCCCCAGCCAATCACTCGCATGCCATGAACAATTGCCGGACGCTTGTCCGGAAGTGCGCGCGCCAGCGCCTTGATCGCTACGCCGAAATTCGCACCTTTCCAGGCCATTACGCAAAACTCCCTTGTCGCCCTTTGGCTAGCCTCTCATGCGGATGCCTTCCCCTACGTAAATTGTGAGTGACGGCCTGCAAAAAAGGGTTAGGCTTGCGAATCGGGGGGATTTGAGAGGGAGAGAGCTCAAAATGGCCACCAATGTTGTCGACCTGCGCACGCCGCAGGGCCGTGAGACACTTGAACAATATCTCGATCAGGTGACCATCACCTGTCCCGAGGATATCCACGATGCCGCCGTGAACCTTGCCCGGATCGCGCGCGAGCGCGGCATGCAGATCGCGGTGTGCGACGATATTTCTTCCAAGGAACCCATGGTCGATGCCGATGGCACGATCCTCAACGCCGATATCTTCCGCTGGCTCGAAGATGGCGCGCGCTGGTGGGAGGATCACCGCCTTGCGCTGCATTCGCCGCTGCCCCGCGCCTGCCGCTATGAAAGCGAGCCTTTTTGGGTCAATGCCCGCGGTTTCAACACCCGCTGGCGCAATCACTATCTGGCCGAGATCGACCTGACTGATTTCGAACGCCGCGCGCTGTGCAAGGCAGCGATTGTCATTCCGGTGCATTTGCCCTTCGGCCAGATTTCGGCAACCAGTTTCATCTCGATGGACCGCGAGAAGGAGGACCTTTCCCGCGAATTTGCCGAATACGGCACGCTGTTTGCGATGGTGACGCGGTGTTTTGTCGCAGGCTATGTCCAGGCCAATCGCACCAAGCGGCGCATTCCTTCGGACTGCGTGCTGTCCAAGCGTGAAGTGGAATGCCTGCGTTGGGCGGCGATCGGCAAGACCGACAAGGAGATCAGCATGATCCTCAACCGGTCACACGCCACGATCCGCTATCACATCCACCGCGCGGGCGAAAAGCTCGACAGTGTCAACCGCGCGCAGACGATCTTCAAGGCGGGTCAGCTGGGTTATTTGGGCGCGTCTGATTAGTTCCACGTACGCTCTGCCGCCAGCATCCTCGGTGCTGTTTTGATCCCTGTGGGATCGCGCACCTCGGGGCGGCTGGTCAGCCTTGCGGGCCTTGGGCTTGGTTGCGTCTTTGTTTCTCTCCATCCGCTTGCGGGGGAGAAAACCTACCCCAATCGTCTCAGCGGCTCGCTGCCATCCCAGCTGACGCTGGCGGCCTTGATGATGCCAAACAGATCGGGGCCATCACTGGCGCGCTGGAGGATTTCGACAAGCGTGCCGGGGCCGCCCCCCGCATCGACGTAGATCACGCGGCTGGTGCCGAAAGTCCCTTCGATAACCACTTCAGCGCCAGCCTCGGCGCACACGCGCATCACCTCGTCCATGTCATCGACGAGAATGCACACATGGTGCAGCCCGTTGCCGGTGGCGCCATATTCCCCGCGATAGATCGAGGGGTGTTCATCGCGCGGGCGGATCAGCTCAATCTGCAAGTCGCCCCAATAGGCCAGCGCCAGATCGAACACGGCCTCTGTCGGCTCGCCCTTGTATTTCATGCCATCGAGGTGAATGCCCTCGATCAGGAAGAACGGGCCGACTCCCATCGTCCCCGTCCAGTGCGCCACCGCCGCATCGAAATCCTCTGGCACGAAAGCGAGCTGCATCACCTCGCCCAAAGCCGCCATTTTCCCGCCAAGCGCCATGTTTCCTCTCCAATCCGCTAGGGTGACCCTTGCTCCAAGGTGTGGAATATTCGTGGCTGGTAGAACTGCACAAAGTGCGAGGATCACAGGGACAGCGGCGAGAGGATCGAGAAGCCCCATGAACGAGATAAAAGACATTGCCCAAGGCGACCGGTGCCCGGGAATCAGCTACACCGATATGCTCAACGGTGATACCCGCCGCCCGCCTGATTACCTGTTTGCCGAGAGCACCATCGAAATGGGCGACGAACCGATTTCGACCATGCCCTATATCTCGGAAGAGTTCGCCCGTCTCGAACGCGAGAAGATGTGGCCGAATGTGTGGCTGTTTGCCGCGCGCGAAGATGAAATGCCCGATCCGGGCGATAGCGTGGTGTTCGACATTGCGGGCAAGAGCTTCGTCCTCATCCGCCAGAAGGACGGGAGCGTGAAGGCCTTCTACAATGCCTGCCTGCATCGTGGCCGCAAGCTGCGCACCGAGAGCGGCCATTCGATCCAGCTGCGCTGCCCGTTCCACGGCTTTACCTGGCGCAACGACGGATCCCTGAAGGAAATCCCCTGTTCGTGGGACTTCAAGCATCTTGAAGGGCAGGACATGGACTTGCCGCAGGCGCGTGTCGAGCTGTGGCAGGGCTTTGTCATGCTGACCGAAAACCACGATCTGCCCGATTTCAAGACGTGGTTGGGCGAACCGGCGAGCCATTACGAGCGTTATGATTTCGAAAACCGCTACACCGGCATGTGGGTGCAAAAGCGGATTCCGGCGAACTGGAAAGCGACCGCCGAGGCGTTCATGGAAGCCTGGCATTCGATCACCACGCACCCGCAGCTGCTCGCTTTCCTTGGCGATGCCAATACGCGCTATGATCTGATCGGCGATCACTTCAACCGGGCAATCACGCCCTCGGGTGTGCTCAGTCCGCATGTGAAGGGCAAGGATTCCGATTACGTTCTTGAAAAGATGAACGAGTTTTCCGGCGGGCAGGATGCGCGCACCAATCGGCGCTTTTCCGCGACCGATAAAGCCCCCGAAGGCTATGACGCGGCCGATCCGCTGGGGGCAAGGAAGGTGCTGGCCGAGGCCGGGCGGCGCGGCTTTGCCGAGCAATATGGCTATGATTATTCGGATGCCTCGGACACCGAGATTCTCGACAATTTCACCTACAACATCTTCCCCAATTTCTCGCCGTGGATCGGTTTCCTGCCGACGCTCGTCTATCGCTGGTTCCCGGGTGACAGCCCCGACTGGTGCATCATGGAAATCCGCCTTTTGTTCCCCACGCCCAAGGGCCAGCCGCGCCCGCGCGCGGTCGAGATGACGCGTATTCCCGATGATGAACCCTTTGCCTGGGCCGCTGACAAGATGGGGCCGCAGCTTGCCAATGTGTTCGATCAGGACATGGCGAACCTGCCCTATGTGCAGGAGGGCATGAAGGCGATGAAGGTCGGCAAGATGCAGCTTGGCCATTATCAGGACAGCCGCGTGCGCCATTTCCAGACCACGTTGCAGAAATATATCGACGGGGTGCTGCCCGCCGCTAAGTGAAGGGCATGAGCATTTCTGTTGATCTGACTGGGCGCAGCGCGCTCATCACCGGCGCATCCTCTGGGCTCGGCGCGCGGTTCGGGCGTATTCTGGCCGCGAACGGCGCGAGGGTTGCGCTGGGCGCGCGGCGAGCGGACCGGCTCTCTGCGCTGGCGGGTGAGATCGGCCCGGCTGCCACGGCGGTGCAGATGGATGTCGCGCGCGAGCCTGACATTATCGCGGGCTTCGATGCCGCCGAGGCTGCTTTCGGCACCACCATCGACACGGTGATTGCCAATGCAGGCGTTGACGGCGCGGGCATGATCACCGCGATGAGCGAGGCGGAGATCGCGCACACGCTGCAAGTAAATCTGACCGGCGCGATCCTTACCGCGCGCGAAGGCGCAAAGCGGATGATGGCAGCGGGCGTCACGAGGGGGCGCATCGTGCTGATCGCCTCGATCACCGCCTTTGAACCCTCGCCCGGCCTCGTCGCCTATTCCGCGAGCAAGGCCGGCGTGGTGCAGGCGGCGCGCAGCATGGCGCGCGAATGGGCACGGGCGGGCATCTGCGTCAACACCATCTCGCCCGGCTATATCCGCACCGCGATCAATGCTGACTGGTTTGAAACCGAGGCGGGCAAAAAACAGATTGCGCGCTTTCCGAGGAAGCGCCTGATGGGCGAGGAGGGGCTTGATGGCGTGCTCTTGTTCCTGTGCTCGGATGCAGCAGAGTTCGTGACGGGCAGCGATTTCGTGCTCGATGACGGGCAGACGCTATAATGCGCCAAATCTCGCTCGCTGCCGGGATCATGCCCGAGGCAACGCCTGCCCAGCTTGTCGAATGCGCGGCGGCTGGCGGGTTCGACTTTGGCGGAATGTGGGCCGAGCGCGAGACATGGACACCCGCCACCACCCGGGCCATCCGGGCCCAGGCGAGAGATGCGGGCGTGGAACTGCTCGACCTGGAAGTTGCCTGGATCATGCCGGGGCCGCGCGATCCGTGGCTCACCGAACTGGTCGGCATTGCGGCGGAACTGGGCGCAAGGAACCTGCTCTGCGTCTCCAGCGATCCTGACGTGAGCGCCACCACGGCCAAGTTTCAGGCGATGGTCGATGCCGCCAAGGGCACCGGTGTGCGGATCAATCTCGAATTCGGCCTCTTTACCGAGGTGAAGACGATCCACGCCGCGCGGTCGATTCTTGAAAGCGTCGAGGGCGAGGCCAAGGCCCTGCTGGTCGATACGCTGCACTGGGCGCGTTCGGGCGGCACGGCTGAGGACTTGAGCGCGATCCCGTGCGAATGGCTGAGCTATTGCCAGCCCTGCGATGCGCCTGCTGCGCCGCCAGACCTTACCAGTTTCGATGCGATCATTGATGATGCGATCAACCGCCGGATGCCTTTGGGGCAGGGCGGGTTGCCGTTGGCGGCGATGATTGATGCCCTGCCCGATCACCTCCCGCTTGCCATCGAGGAGCGTTCAGCCGTCTTGCGCGAAACCTTCCCCGATCTCGCCCAGCGCGCCCGCGAAGTGGCGCGCACCAGCCGGGCATGGCTGGAGGCAAGGGGCTCAAGCATTTTCCGATCAAACTAGATCGGAAAGTGCGACAAGCCTGCGCGGCGCTTGAGCGCTGCTTTTCCGTTCGCTCCAGCTTGCACGCAAAACGCATGAGCCACGCGCCTGTCAGTCGGCCAGCGCGGGTGCGCGCGGGCCTGGCGCTTTCGACCGCACGACCAGCGGCTCGCTCTCCAGCAGATCGCCCAGCGTAATCGGGTTTGCGCTGAGGCTGGGATGCGGCGAATAGCCGTCGTGCCAGAACTTGTGATCGACGATATCGCGCGCAAAGCTCATGCCGAAAAAGCGGCGCGGCGTGGCCGTGCGGTTATCCGGCCCTGCGTGCAGGAGATCGCTGCGATAGAGAATGACTGTCCCCTTGCGCGGCGCGCTCTGGACAAGGTTGAACAGCTGGCTGAGTTCCTTGCGGCGGCGATAGAGCTTCCACAAGATACGCGGGCCGAGCATCTTGATGCTGAATTGCAGGTTCTTGCCCGCAAGGAACCGCAGCAGGTTGGGCTGATGCTGATCCCAGCTGGTTGAGAATACCCGATCGCGAAACTCGCCGGGGGCAAGCGGGGTGCTCTGGCTGCGGCGCATGCCCACAAGCTTGGCCAGATTGTGTCTCAGGATCCGCCAGTTGCACCGGATGCGGTAGAGCTCCATCAGCTCATAGGCTGCCCCCCCATGCTTGTTTTCCGCGCCGCCATGCATGTGCGTGCCGGGGATGAAGACAGTTCCGCCCTGCTGTTCGGAGACATCCTCGACCGCGGCGAGAAGGCTTATCACGCCGATTGGATCACGATGGATATATTGATGCGAGGAGCCAAGATAGCTGGTCAGGGTGATGATCTCGAGCAGCGAGCGCGAGCGGCCGCAATATTCCGCATAGACCCCTTCGAGCCGCTGGCACAGCATCGCGGCAAAGCCGATGACATCCGGGTTTGAGGGCAGCGAACAAAAGTCGCGGCGGACATAGTGATTGTCGGTTTCGCTGGCGAAAGTGCAGCGGCTGCGATCGGGATCAGCAATGGTCTGGCGGATCAGGTCGCGGCCGATATCCGCTTCGGCATCGGACAAGAGGCCGGTCAGCACCACCAGCCCATGCGTGTCCATCCGCTTGAGCGCTTCGGCGACGCAGGGGGCGGCCAGCTTGCCGTTTGCGTCGAGCCGCACGGGCACTTCGAAAGCTGAGGTGTCATTGGAAACCTTGAGCATAGTCATCGCCTCGTGCCTTGTCCCGCCTGCGGGGGCTCGCGTGGGTCGAGCCCTGTGTCGCGCATTGCGGCGCGCGCGCACAGGCCCATTTGCGGCACTGCCCCTTTATGGTGCAGACCCTCACCATGCCGTTAACTGCAAGGCTTTGGCGGGCAGGCAAAGAAAAACCCCGGCGGGGTTGCCGCCGGGGTTTCGTGTTTTGGTGCTCTGGGCTGGCTCCGGCAGAGCCGGTGCCGTCAGGCGGTACGAGCGTCGCGCGCTCTGCCCGCCCTTGCGCGGCTTAGAAGCCCATCCCGCCCATGTCGGGCATCGCCGGAGCAGCCGGCTTGTCTTCCGGCTTTTCGACGATGGCCGCTTCGGTGGTGATGAGCAGGCCAGCAACCGAAGCTGCGTCCTGCAGTGCGGTGCGCACCACCTTGGTCGGGTCGATCACGCCGGCCTTCACCAGATTTTCGTAGGTGTCGGTGGCAGCGTTGAAGCCCTGCGTTTCGTCATTCTCGCGCAGCAGGTTGCCCGCGACCACTGCACCGTCGTGACCGGCGTTGGTTGCGATCTGCTTGATCGGGGCGGTGATCGCCTTGCGGATGATGTCGATGCCGCGGGTCTGGTCTTCGTTTTCACCCTTGAGGCCTTCGAGAGCCTTGGTGGCATAGAGCAGCGCCGTGCCGCCGCCCGGAACGATACCTTCTTCCACAGCCGCGCGGGTTGCATGAAGCGCGTCATCGACGCGGTCCTTGCGCTCCTTCACTTCGACTTCGGTCGCACCGCCAACCTTGATCACGGCTACGCCGCCAGCAAGCTTGGCGAGACGCTCCTGGAGCTTTTCGCGGTCATAGTCGCTGGTGGTGTTTTCGATCTGGGTGCGGATTTCGGCCACGCGCGCCTTGATGTCTTCAGCCGAGCCGGCGCCATCGACGATGGTGGTGTTGTCCTTGTCGATCGAGACCTTCTTGGCCTGGCCGAGCATGCCGATGGTGACGTTTTCGAGCTTGATGCCGAGGTCTTCGGAAATCATCTCGCCCTTGGTGAGGATCGCGATGTCCTGCAGCATGGCCTTGCGGCGATCGCCGAAGCCCGGAGCCTTGACGGCTGCAACCTTGAGCCCGCCGCGCAGCTTGTTGACGACGAGGGTCGCGAGCGCTTCGCCTTCGATGTCTTCGGCAATGATCAGCAGCGGACGGCCCGACTGCACCACAGCCTCGAGGATCGGCAGCATCGACTGGAGGTTCGACAGCTTCTTCTCGTGGATCAGGATATAGGGATTTTCCAGTTCCACCGTCATCTTGTCGGGGTTGGTGATGAAATAGGGGCTGAGGTAGCCGCGATCGAACTGCATCCCTTCGACAACGTCGAGTTCAAATTCGAGGCCCTTGGCTTCCTCGACGGTGATCACGCCTTCCTTGCCGACCTTTTCCATGGCTTCGGCGATCTTTTCGCCGACTTCACGATCGCCATTGGCCGAGATGATGCCGACCTGGGCGATTTCTTCCGAGCCCGAGACGGCCTTGGAACGGGCCTTGAGATTTTCCACCACCTTGGCAACAGCGAGATCGATGCCGCGCTTCAGATCCATCGGGTTCATGCCGGCGGCAACCGACTTCATGCCTTCGGTGACGATCGCCTGGGCGAGTACGGTGGCAGTGGTGGTGCCATCGCCGGCCGCATCGTTTGCCTTCGAAGCCACTTCGCGCAGCATCTGCGCGCCCATGTTCTCGTACTTGTCCTTGAGCTCGATTTCCTTGGCAACGCTCACGCCGTCCTTGGTGATGCGCGGCGCGCCGAAGCTCTTGTCGATCACGACGTTGCGGCCCTTGGGGCCCAGCGTCACCTTCACAGCGTTGGCGAGAATGTCGACCCCGCGCAGAATCCCTTCGCGCGCATCGCGGCCGAACCTGACGTCCTTTGCAGCCATGATTGTTTCTCCTGAGATTTTTTGTTGATTGGAAAGCGCCGATCAGCCGATCAGGCGGCCTTGGCAGCCGCAGCGACGGGTTCGAGAATGCCCATGATGTCGCTTTCTTTCATGATCAGCAGGTCTTCGCCGTTGATCTTGACTTCGGTGCCCGACCACTTGCCGAACAGCACGCGGTCGCCGACCTTCACGTCGAGCGGGATACGATCGCCGTCGTCGTCACGAGCGCCATCGCCAACGGCGATGATTTCGCCTTCGCTCGGCTTTTCCTGAGCGCTGTCGGGGATGATGATGCCACCAGCGGTCTTCTGGTCGGCTTCGATGCGGCGCACAACAACGCGATCGTGCAGCGGACGAAATGCCATATCTATGACCTTTCCTGAAAATAGGGTTTCTCTCCATTGGCACTCCCACGGGGAGAGTGCCAACGCGCCGCAGATGGTTGCGCACGGGTGCAGTGTCAAGCGCTGGAAGCGGAAAAATTTGCACGTTTGGCGAAGGCGCCGCGGCGTGGTAGAACGCAGCCGCCATGGCATGCGGGATCGTGCCGTGGTCCTATCTCATGGGGAGGACAGCATGGCAAGCAATTCAGGTGGCGGTGGTTTTCAGCGGGGCGGGCGTCCGGCGCCGGCTCCGGCAGGCGGCGATTTCTTCGGGATTGCCGCGCTGGTCTTTGGCGTGGGCGTCACCATCATGCTGGTGGCTGCGATTGCCGCAATGTATATCAGTTCCAAGTCGGAAGATGCCGTGGCGACCCAGCCCGAGCCTGAAATGACCGCGCCGCTGATCGCCGAAGAACCCGAGGCGGCCGCAGAAGGTGCCGAAAGCGAAGCGGTGGGTGAAGGCACCGAAGGCGAAGCGGCGGACGAGCCGGCTCCGGCCGAGGCGGCCGCGCCCTAAGAGCGAGGTCGTTCAGCGCACTTCGCGCACTTCCTGAAGCACTTGGGGTGGCAAGCGCGCCTCCCCGTCGCTAGGCAGGCGGCGGATGGTGCGCCTTGCCCGTGCGTGCTGTTATCTGACCTGCCACCAACCTTACCCTTGCGAGTATCCCTTGACCAATCCTGCCGACGCGTTGAGCCAGCTTTCCACCGAACTCAATTATGCCGGGCAAGCCTGGCTATGGCTGCGCACCAACCTGATCGAGCTGTCAGGCGCCTTTGCGGTCATGGTGATCGGGTTTTTCGTGGTCCGCACGCTCGGGCGCACCGCCGACAAGGCGCTCGGCAATGCCGAGCGGATTGACCCCACCGTCGCCAAGTTCCTTGGCAATGTCATCAAATATGCCTTGTGGGTGATCCTTGGTGTGACGGTGCTCACCCAGTTCGGGGTGCAGACCACCACCATCATTGCAGCGCTCGGCGGCTTGGCGCTGGCGGTCGGCCTCGCGCTGCAGGGCACTCTCAGCAATGTTGCCGCGGGCGTGATGATCCTGCTGCAGCGGCCGTTCAGGGTGGGCGAGACGATCAGCGCAGGCCCGGTCATGGGAACGGTGCAGGGTATCGGCCTGTTCACCACCGAGATCACCCAGCTCGACGGGCTCTATGTCATGGTTCCGAATAACGAGCTCTGGAACAAGGCCATCGTCAATTTCTCGCGCCAGCCGACGCGGCGGTTTGAGCTCATCATCGGCATTTCCTATACTGACAACATGGCCCTGGCGCGCGAGGAATTGCTGGCGCTGGCACGGGCAGACGAAAGGGTGCTGGCCGAGCCGGAACCGGTTGCTTTTGTTGCGGCACTGGGGGCGAGTTCGGTCGATATCGGGCTGCGGGTCTGGTGCGCGACCCCGGATTATCTCAGGCTGACATGGGACTTGAACGAGGCTGCCAAGCGCCGCTTCGACGAGATCGGCATCTCGATCCCTTTCCCGCAGCGCGAGATCACGATCCGGCAGGCCGGGCCGCTCCTGTCAGGCCCAGCCGGTCCCGCTGGCCCCAACGGCGGATGAGCAGGGCGGCGGCGAAAAACAGTCCGGTCGCAAGGCCGATCCACACGCCGGTGCCTTCAAGTGGGGTGAAAAAGCCCAGTCCCACGGCAAGCCCGATGCCCGGCACCCAGTAGCTGAAGATCGCAATCCACATCGGCACGCGCGTGTCCTGAAGTCCGCGCAAGGCTCCGGCGGCGACCGCTTGGACCCCGTCCGCGAGCTGGAAAATCGCGGCGAGCAGCAGGTATTGCAGCGCAAAGGCGACGAGGGCGGCATTGGCCATGTCCGCAGGGTCAATATAGATCGACAGCAGCAATTCAGGCGCGAGTACCATCGCGCTGGCGGTGATTGCCATGAAGCCGGTGCCGATGGCGAGCGCGACCCAGCCCGCCCGCTTGATTCCTTCGCTATCTCGCGCACCATAGAAATAGCCGACCCGGATCGCGGCCGCTTGCCCGACGCCGAAGGGCACCTGAAACGCGAGCGCCGCCAGTTGCAGCGCCACTGTGTGCCCCGCCAGCTGCGCCGCGCCGAAATTGCCCATCATGAAAGCCGCTGCGCCGAAAATCCCGGCCTCGGCTGTTACAGTCAGCGCAATCGGCACGCCGATCCTGAGCAAGAGGGCAAATCGCTCCCAATCGGGTGAAAACAGGCGGACAAACACGCGATAACGATGCAAGGCAGGATCGATCCGGATTGCCAGGATATAGGCGCCAAGGGTGAAGAGCGCTGTGATGATGGTCGCAATCGCGGCGCCCGTCAGGCCGAGCGCGGGCGCGCCCAGCTTGCCGAAGATGAAGGCGTAATTGCCCAGCCCATTGACCCCGATGCCCAAGGCGGTGATCGCGGTGGCAAAGACCGGGCGGCCAAGCGCAGAGACGAAATTGCGCAGCACCGATGACAGCAGCATCGGGACAAGGGAACAGACGATCACCAGGTTATAGCCATTGGCGAGCGCGATGATCTCCGGCTGCTGACCGGACATCCGCATGATCGGATCAAGCAGAAAGCACACGCCCATGCCGCCAAGTCCGCTGAGCACGGCAAGCCACAAGGCCATGCGCAGCGACCTGCGCACGGGGCGCGGGGACGGATTGCCGGAGCCAACCGCCTCGGCAATCAGCGGGGCGACCGCACCGCACAAGCTCGACAAGGCCCACAGCACCAGCCCGAACAGCGAGACAGCCAGCGCCGAGGCCGCCAGCTCCACCTCGCCCAGCCGGGCGATGAACATCACGTCAATCGCATAGGTCAGCATCTGCAGCAGGTTGGCAAGCGCCAGCGGCGTCGCCAGCGCGGTCGTGGCGCGCAGTTCCTGCCCCCAGCCGGGCGTGTCGAGATGAGCGGGTGTGTGCATGGTGATCGGGGGGCCAGGGTGGACCTAGGGTGGGTGGGTGAGGGGCGCAAACAAAAAAGGGGCAAGGCAAAAGGCCAAAGAAAAAGGGCGGCGCCGCTTTCGGCACCGCCCCTTCCGGTTTGCGGGTATCCGCTGCGACGCTTACTTGAGCTCGACGGTGCCGCCGGCTTCTTCGATCTTCTTCTTGATTTCTTCAGCTTCAGCCTTGCTGACGCCTTCCTTGAGAGCCTTCGGCGCGCCTTCGACCAGCGCCTTGGCTTCGGTGAGGCCGAGGCCGGTGATGGCGCGGACTTCCTTGATGACCTGGATCTTCTTGCCACCGTCGCCGGTGAGGATCACGTCAAATTCGGTCTGCTCTTCGGCAGCCGGGGCATCGCCGCCCGCAGCCGGGCCAGCAGCAACGGCCACAGCAGCAGCGGCGGAAACGCCCCATGCTTCTTCGAGGGCCTTGGCGAGTTCAGCAGCTTCGAGCACGGTGAGCTGCGACAGTTCTTCAACAAGCTTGGCGATATCGGCCATGATGTTTCACTCCAATTATGTGGCGGGGCGGAAAGTGCCCCAAGAATGTTTCGTCTGACGAAAAACGTCTCTTAAGCTGCCTTGTCCGCATAAGCGGCGAACACGCGGGCGACCTTGGCGGCGGGCGCAGTAACGACCTGTGCGATCTTGGTCGCAGGGGCGTTGATGAGCCCAACCAGCTTGCCGCGCAGCTCGTCGAGGCTGGGCATCGAGGCAAGCGCCTTGATGCCGGCTTCATCGAGCACCACCGCGCCCATCGAGCCACCGACGATTTCCAGCTTGTCGTTCGTCTTGGCGAATTCGACAGCCGCCTTGGCGGCAGCAACGGGATCGGTGGACCAGGCGAGGCCGACCGGACCGGTGAGCATGTCACCAAGGCCGGTGTAATCGGTGTCTTGAATGGCGAGCTTGGCGAGACGGTTCTTCGCAACCTTGTAGGAAGCACCAGCTTCGCGCATCTTGCCGCGCAGGGCGGTGGTCTGAGCCACCGTCATGCCGAGATTGCGGGTGACAACCACCACCGCAACCTCGTTGAAGACCGCATTGAGCTGGGCAACCGCGTCGGCTTTTTGCGAACGATCCATGCCATACTCCTTCACTTATGGCCGCAAGCAGGAATGGCTCCCCACAGGCGGCCGGCTACGTTTTTGTCCGCGTAGGGCCCCAAAAGGCACCGAACACGGGCGAGTCCGTTCGACAAAGGGAAGGAGGGTGCATCATGGCGCAGCCCCGAGAGGGCCAGAGCCGATATGCGAGCAGGTGCGCGGGCGCTCCTGCAAATCTCGTTTCCCCGTCTAGGCTGGAGATTAAGACCGGCATAATCCGGTCACCAACTGTCTCGGACGGATGACCGCCGCAGCGGTCGGGGCGGCCCTTTATGGCTTTTGGCGATCAAGTCAAGCGAATTGGCGCTTCATCGCCTGTCCAGTCCATAGGCGAGCAGGTTGCCCGGCCGGCATTCCAGCTCGCGGCGGATTGCAGCCAGCGTGGAGAAGCGAATTGCCTTGGCCTTGCCGGTCTTGAGGATCGAGAGGTTGGCAGGGTTAAGGCGCACCCGTTCGGCCAGCTCGGTCAGCGTCATGCGGCGGGCGTGGAGCAGCTCATCGAGCTTCACCATCATGCGGGTGCCTTCGAGGTCGTCGTTGATGGGCGGCACCACATCTTTCCTTCCTGATGTTTCCTTCCAGAAGGTCGCGCATTTCCGCGCCGCGGCGGGACACGCGGGCGAGAATGGCCAAAGCGATGATCAGCAGCAAAGAGTTGGAATCAGGGCCGAGCGTTGCTGTGAATAGATGATCCTTAAACGGGCTCGCCCAATCGACGACCAGTGTCGGCAGGCCAAGCACGCCTGCGCTGAGCGAGCCGATCCATCTCGCCAATCGTTCATATTGAAAAACAATCTGCCGCACATTGTTTTTCGGGATATGCGGTGCGGCAGCGCTGCTGCGCGCGCGCCCGGATTGACACGGCGCGGACGCGCTTATAATGCGCGCGCTCCTGTTCGCTTCGAGCACGACTGATTCTTGCGCGAGTCTCGGTCCCGGATGGAAGCGACGGGCACGCCAATTTCGCGACGCCGACTCGATTGCTGCCGCCGAAAGCTGTCAAACTGCGCTTTCGAGCACGCGGCTTTGTCGCGTTTGCGTTGCCTTTGGTGCCCCCTCCCGCGTGATGACACACGAATTTTCCTGTCCGCGCGGGTGTTCCCAAGGCGCGGCGCAACACGAAGAGGCATAATCCTCCATGGCAACCAAGGCGAAATCGGGCCCGGTACGCAGCCGCAAGGCGCAAGGCACCGCGAAAAAGCGCATCCGCAAGATCTTCGGTGACATTCACGAAGTGGTGCAGATGCCGAATCTCATCGAGGTTCAGCGCGAAAGCTACGAACAGTTCCTGCGTTCGGACAAGTCGGTGGGCTATGTCTCGGGTCTGGAAAAGACCTTGCGTTCGGTCTTCCCGATCCGCGATTTCGCCGGCACGGCTGAACTCGATTTCGTCCATTACGAACTCGAAGAGCCCAAATACGACACCACCGAATGCCGCCAGCGGGGCATCACCTATGCCGCCCCGATGAAGGTGACTTTGCGCCTCATCGTGTTCGAGGTGGACAGCGAAACCGAAACCCGCTCCGTTCTCGATATCAAGGAGCAGGACGTCTACATGGGCGACATGCCGCTCATGACCGAGAACGGCACCTTCATCATCAACGGCACCGAGCGCGTGATCGTCAGCCAGATGCACCGCAGCCCCGGTGTGCTGTTCGACCATGATCGCGGCAAGACCCATTCTTCGGGCAAGCTGCTGTTCGCTGCCCGCGTCATTCCCTATCGCGGTTCGTGGCTCGACTTCGAATTCGACGCCAAGGACATCGTCAACGTCCGTATCGACCGCAAGCGCAAGCTGCCTGTTACCGCGCTGCTCTATGCGCTCGGCCTCGATGCCGAGGACATCCTCGGCTATTTCTACAGCACCGTGACCTGGGAGCGCGCGAAGGACGGGTGGAAGATTCCCTTCGTCGCCGAACAATGGCGCAATGCCAAGCCTGCCTTTGCGCTGGTCAATGCCGCGACCGGCGAGGAAGTTTTCCCCGCCGGCGCCAAGATCAGCCCGCGCGCTGCCAACAAGGCGGCCAAGGATGGCCTGACCGAATTGCTGCTGCCGACCGAGGAGGTCGTGAGCCGCTATGCCGCGAAAGACATGATCGATGAGGCGACAGGCCGCATCTATATCGAAGCGGGCGACGAGGTCACGCTCGAGCACATCGAAACGCTCGACAAGGCGGGGATCGACCGGATCGAACTGCTTGACATTGATGAAGTCAACACCGGCCCGTGGATCCGCAATACCCTGAAGGCTGACAAGGCCGAGAACCGCGACGAAGGCCTGGAAGCCATCTACAAGGTGATGCGCCCGGGCGAACCGCCAACCAAGGAAACCGCCGAGGCTTTGTTCGAGGGGCTGTTCTTCGATCCCGAGCGCTATGACCTCTCGGCCGTGGGGCGCGTGAAGCTCAATATGCGTCTTGGCCTTGAGTGCGAGGACACCATCACCACGCTGCGCAAGGAAGATATCCTTGCGGTGGTGAAGGAACTCGTCGGCCTCAAGGACGGCAAGGGCGAGGTTGACGACATCGACAACCTTGGCAACCGCCGCGTGCGTTCGGTGGGCGAGCTGCTCGAAAACCAGTATCGCGTCGGCCTCCTGCGCATGGAGCGCGCCGTCAAGGAACGCATGAGCAGCGTCGATGTGTCGACGGTGATGCCGAACGACCTCATCAACGCCAAGCCCGCGGTTGCCGCGGTGCGCGAGTTCTTCGGCTCCTCGCAGCTCTCGCAGTTCATGGATCAGACCAACCCGCTTTCGGAAGTCACCCACAAGCGCCGCGTTTCGGCATTGGGGCCGGGTGGTCTCACCCGCGAGCGCGCCGGCTTTGAGGTGCGCGACGTTCACCCGACGCATTATGGCCGCATCTGCCCGATTGAAACGCCCGAAGGCCCGAACATCGGCCTGATCAACTCGCTCGCCAGTTTCAGCCGCGTCAACAAGTATGGCTTCATCGAAACCCCCTACCGCAAGGTGGTGGACGGCAAGGTGACGGGCGATGTGATCTATCTCTCCGCGATGGAAGAGCAGAAGCACACCGTCGCGCAGGCTTCGGCTGAGCTGAACGAGGATGGCTCGTTCGTGGAAGAGCTGGTTTCGGCGCGCCACAATGGCGACAACCTGATGGCGCCGCGCGAACAGATCACGCTGATGGACGTGAGCCCCAAGCAGCTCGTCTCGGTCGCAGCCTCGCTGATCCCGTTCCTTGAGAACGACGATGCCAACCGCGCGCTGATGGGCTCGAACATGCAGCGCCAGGCCGTGCCGCTCGTCAAGGCCGAAGCGCCGTGGGTCGGCACCGGCATGGAAGAAACCGTGGCGCGCGATTCGGGCGCGGCGATTGCAGCCAAGCGCGGCGGGATCGTCGATCAGGTCGATGCGACCCGCATCGTGATCCGCGCGATTGGCGATGTCGAACCGGGCCAGTCGGGCGTGGACATCTACACCCTGCAAAAGTTCCAGCGTTCCAACCAGAACACCTGCATCAACCAGCGCCCGCTGGTGAAGGTGGGTGACGTGATCGAACAGGGCGACATCATCGCCGATGGCCCTTCGACCGATCTTGGTGAACTGGCGCTGGGCAAGAACAGCCTCGTCGCCTTCATGCCGTGGAATGGCTATAACTACGAAGACTCGATCCTCATCAGCGAACGCATCGTGAAGGATGACGTCTTCACCTCGATTCACATCGAGGAGTTCGAAGTCATGGCCCGCGACACCAAGCTGGGGCCGGAAGACATCACCCGCGACATTCCCAACGTCGGCGAGGAAGCACTGCGCAACCTCGATGAAGCAGGCATCGTCTATATCGGCGCTGAGGTGCACCCCGGTGACATCCTCGTCGGCAAGATCACGCCCAAGGGCGAATCCCCGATGACGCCGGAAGAAAAGCTGCTGCGCGCGATCTTCGGCGAAAAGGCGAGCGATGTGCGCGACACCTCGCTTAGGCTGCCGCCGGGCGTTGCTGGCACGGTCGTCGAAGTGCGCGTGTTCAACCGCCACGGCATCGAAATCGACGATCGTACCCGGGCGATCCAGAACGAGGAAATCGAACGCCTGCGCAAGGATGCGGCCGATGAACGCAACATCCTGAACCGCGCGACCTATAATCGCCTCAAGGACATGCTGGTCGGCCAGATCGCTTCGGCGGCGCCGAAGGGTGCCAAGAAGGGCGAGGAAATCACCGAGGAAGTGCTCGACACCATCGAGCGCCACGAATGGTTCAAGTTCGCGGTGGCCGATGATGGCCGTCAGGCGCAGATCGAAGCGGTGAAGTCGCAATATGACGAAGCCGTCAAGCTGATCGACGCCAAGTTCCATGATCGCAAGGAAAAGCTGGAGCGCGGCGATGAACTCGCGCCCGGCGTGCTCAAGATGGTCAAGGTGTTTGTCGCGGTGAAGCGCAAGCTGCAACCGGGCGACAAGATGGCTGGCCGCCACGGCAACAAGGGCGTGATCAGCCGCATCCTGCCGGTCGAGGATATGCCCTTCCTTGAGGATGGGACGCCGGTTGATCTGGTGCTGAACCCGCTGGGCGTTCCCTCGCGCATGAATGTCGGGCAGATCTTTGAAACCCACCTCGGTTTTGCCGCGCGCGGGCTTGGCCACCAGATCAAGGCGGCGCTCGATGAATGGCGCGCGGCGAACCCCAATGCGGCCGAAGACTATGCCAATGCGGCTCCGCCCGCTGCGGTGGTGGAACGTCTGAAGGACATCTACGGCGAGCAGTATCACGAAGATCTCGACAGTCGCTCGACCGCGGAAATCGTGGAACTTGCCGGCAATCTGGCCGCTGGCGTGCCGATGGGCACCCCGGTGTTCGACGGTGCGCGCGAAGCGGACGTTTCGGAAATGCTGGTCAAGGCCGGGATCGATCCCTCGGGCCAGAGCGTGCTCTATGATGGCCGCACCGGCGAGGCGTTTGACCGCAAGGTGACCGTGGGCATTATCTACATGCTCAAGCTTCACCACCTCGTCGACGACAAGATCCACGCGCGCTCGATCGGGCCCTACAGCCTCGTCACCCAGCAGCCGCTGGGCGGCAAGGCGCAGTTTGGCGGCCAGCGCTTCGGGGAAATGGAGGTCTGGGCGCTCCAGGCCTATGGCGCCGCCTACACCTTGCAGGAAATGCTGACGGTGAAATCCGACGACGTGGTCGGCCGCACCAAGGTCTACGAAGCGATCGTCAAGGGCGACGACACCTTCGAGGCCGGCATCCCGGAGAGCTTCAACGTGCTCGTGAAGGAAATGCGCTCGCTCGGTCTGAACGTCGAGCTCAAATCGCTCAGCGACGAGGACGACGACGGCGATATGCTGGAGGCAGCGGAGTAACAGGCGGCGCGGGGGTGCTGAGGCGCTCCCGCTGCCCATTTCGCCCCAATGAGATTCATCCCCCTAAGGGAACACAGTCATGAACGACCTGACCAAATTCACCAACCAGCTGGCAAAGCCTGAAACCTTCGACCAGATCCAGATCGGCATCGCCTCGCCAGAGCGCATCCGCTCGTGGTCCTATGGCGAGATCAAGAAGCCGGAAACGATCAACTATCGCACCTTCAAGCCAGAGCGTGACGGGCTGTTCTGCGCCCGCATCTTTGGCCCCGTGAAGGATTACGAATGCCTGTGCGGCAAGTACAAGCGCATGAAATACAAGGGCGTCGTCTGCGAGAAGTGCGGCGTCGAAGTGACCGTCACCAAGGTTCGCCGTGAGCGTATGGGCCACATCGAACTGGCCGCGCCGGTGGCGCATATCTGGTTCCTGAAATCGCTGCCCTCGCGCATCGGCCTGCTGCTCGACATGCAATTGAAGCAGCTCGAAGCGATCCTCTATTTCGAAAAATACGTGGTGATTGAGCCGGGCCTCACCCCGCTGGAGAAGTATCAGCTGCTCACCGAAGACGAACTTCTCGATGCGCAGGATGAATATGGCGAAGATGCCTTCTCTGCCAGCATCGGTGCCGAAGCGGTCAAGACGATGCTGGCCGAGCTTGATCTCGAGGCCGAGCGGGATGCGCTGCTGGAAGAGCTCGCCACCACCAAGTCGGCATTGAAGCCCAAGAAGATCATCAAGCGGCTGAAGGTCGTGGAAAGCTTCATCGATTCGGGCAACCGCCCGGAATGGATGATCCTCGACGTGATCCCGGTTATCCCGCCCGAACTGCGCCCGCTGGTGCCGCTTGATGGCGGCCGGTTCGCGACCTCGGACCTCAACGACCTCTATCGCCGGGTCATCAACCGCAACAACCGGTTGAAGCGCCTCATCGAACTGCGCGCGCCCGACATCATCGTGCGCAACGAGAAGCGCATGTTGCAGGAAGCGGTTGACGCGCTGTTCGACAATGGCCGCCGCGGCCGCGTCATCACGGGGGCGAACAAGCGTCCTTTGAAGTCGCTCTCCGACATGCTCAAGGGCAAGCAGGGCCGCTTCCGCCAGAACCTGCTTGGCAAGCGCGTCGACTACTCGGGCCGTTCGGTGATCGTGACCGGCCCGGAATTGAAGCTGCACCAGTGCGGCCTGCCCAAGAAGATGGCCTTGGAACTGTTCAAGCCGTTCATCTATGCGCGCCTCGATGCCAAGGGTCTGTCGATGACCTTGAAGCAGGCCAAGAAGTGGGTCGAGAAGGAGCGCAAGGAAGTCTGGGACATTCTCGACGAGGTGATCCGCGAACATCCCGTGCTGCTGAACCGTGCGCCGACGCTGCACCGCTTGGGCATCCAGGCGTTCGAGCCTGTGCTGATCGAAGGCAAGGCGATCCAGCTTCACCCGCTGGTCTGCTCGGCCTTCAACGCCGACTTCGATGGTGACCAGATGGCCGTCCACGTGCCCTTGAGCCTCGAAGCCCAGCTCGAGGCGCGCGTGCTGATGATGAGCACCAACAACATCCTCTCGCCCGCCAACGGCAAGCCGATCATCGTGCCCTCGCAGGACATGGTGCTGGGGATTTACTACCTCTCGATGGAGCGGCAGGAGAAGCACCCCGAGTTCATCGAAGAAGCTGACGGCACCAAGATCGAGAAGCTGCCGCGCTTCTCCGACATGGCCGAAGTGCATCAGGCGCTCGAAGCCAAGGCCGTCACGCTCCACACGAAGATCATCGCCCGCGTCCCGCAGGCCGATGAATCCGGTGTCGTGTCGATGAAGCGCTTTGTCACCACGCCGGGCCGCATGCTCATTGGCGAGTGCCTGCCCAAGAGCCACAAGGTGCCTTTCGACATCGTCAACCGCCTGCTCACCAAGCGGGAAATCGGCGACGTGATCGATCAGGTCTATCGCCACACCGGCCAGAAGGACACGGTGCTGTTTGCCGACGCCATCATGGCGCTGGGCTTCCGCCACGCGTTCAAGGCCGGCATCAGCTTCGGCAAGGATGACATGATCATCCCCGACGCCAAGGAGAAGCTGGTCGAGGAAACCAAGGAACTGGTTGCTGGCTATGAACAGCAGTACCAGGATGGTCTCATCACCCAGCAGGAAAAATACAACAAGGTCATCGACGCGTGGTCGAAGTGCGGGGACATGGTCGCCGAAGCGATGATGGCCGAGATCAAGGCGCAGCCGATCGATCCCGAGACGGGCAAGGAAGCCCAGATCAACTCGATCTACATGATGAGCCACTCGGGCGCTCGTGGTAGCCCGGCGCAGATGAAGCAGCTTGCCGGGATGCGCGGGCTGATGGCCAAGCCGAGCGGTGAAATCATCGAGACGCCGATCATCTCGAACTTCAAGGAAGGCCTCAGCGTTCTTGAATACTTCAACTCGACCCACGGGGCGCGCAAGGGCCTCGCGGACACCGCATTGAAGACCGCGAACTCGGGTTACCTGACCCGCCGCCTGGTCGACGTGTCGCAGGATTGCGTCATCGTCGAGGAAGATTGCGGCACGCAGAACGCGCTTGAAATGCGTGCTATCGTTCAGGGCGGCAGCGTGATTGCCTCGCTTGGCGAGCGCATTCTTGGGCGCACCGTGGCAGAAGACATCATCAATGCTTCGACCGGCGAAGTGATCGTGACGGCGGGCACGCTGCTTGACGAGGCCATGGTGAAGGAAATCGAGGCGGCTGAAGTGCAGTCGGCCAAGATCCGCTCGCCGCTGATTTGCGAGGCTGAACAGGGCGTTTGCGCGACCTGCTATGGCCGCGATCTTGCCCGCGGGACCCCGGTCAATATTGGCGAAGCGGTTGGCGTGATCGCCGCGCAATCGATCGGTGAGCCCGGCACGCAGCTGACCATGCGGACCTTCCACATTGGCGGTGCGGCACAGCTCAACGAAACCAGCCATCTCGAGGCGATTTCCGAAGGCCGTGTTACCTTGCGTGACATGCCGACCATCACCGACAAGCGCGGGCGCATTCTCAGCCTCGCGCGCAATGGCGAGATCGCGGTGATCGACGCCGAAGGGCGTGAGCGCGAGGTGCACAAGGTGCCCTATGGTACCGTGCTGATGTTCAAGGATGGCGATCAGGTGAAGATCGGCGATCGCCTGGCCGAGTGGGATCCGTTCACGCTCCCGATCATCACCGAACAATCGGGCGTGGTGAAGTATCAGGACCTGCTTGAGGGCATCACCCTTGAGGAAGCAGTCGATGATGCCACCGGCATCGCGCAGCGCGTGGTGACCGAAAACCGCGCGACGGGTCGCAAGAAGAAGGAAGACCTGCGTCCGCGTCTCACCCTGCTGGGTGAAGGTGGCGGCGAGACCGAGGCGGCGCGTTACATGCTTGCTCCGGGCACGACGCTGTCGGTGGGTGATGGCGACACGGTGCAGGCGGGCGACATTCTCGCCCGTGCCAGCCGCGAAGCTGCCAAGACCCGCGACATCACCGGCGGTCTGCCGCGCGTGGCCGAGCTGTTTGAAGCGCGCATGCCCAAGGATGTGGCGGTGATTGCCAAGATTTCCGGCCGGATCGAATTCGTCCGCGAATACAAGGCGAAACGCAAGATCGCGATCATCCCCGAGGAGGGCGAACCCGTCGAATACCTGATCCCCAAGACCAAGGTGATCGACGTGCAGGAAGGCGACTATGTGAAGAAGGGGGATACCCTGATTTCCGGTTCGCCCAATCCACACGACATCCTTGAGGTGCTGGGCGTCGAAGCGCTGGCCGAATATCTCGTCAACGAGATCCAGGAAGTCTATCGCTTGCAAGGCGTGAAGATCAACGACAAGCACATCGAGGTGATTGTTCGCCAGATGCTGCAAAAGGTCGAGATCACCGATGGCGGGGACACCACTCTGCTGCCGGGCGAGCAGGTTGACCTGGCTGAAATGCTCGAAGTGAACGCCAAGCTCGCCACGGGTAAGGAACCCGCGCAAGGCACCCCGGTGCTGCTCGGGATCACCAAGGCAAGCCTGCAAACGCGCTCGTTCATCTCGGCAGCCTCGTTCCAGGAGACCACCCGCGTGCTGACGCAGGCAGCGGTCGAAGGGAAGAAGGACACGCTGATTGGCCTGAAGGAAAATGTCATCGTGGGCCGCCTCATCCCCGCGGGCACCGGCGCCGCCATGAACCGCCTGCGCGTAACGGCGAACAGCCGCGATGCTGCGCTCAAGGCCGCATGGAAGAAGCAGCAGGAAGCCCTCGGTGCGTCCGGGAAGCGCGAGGTTGAGCCGGCCGCTGACGCGATCGGCTCGGAAGAGAAGATGAAGGCGGCAATGGCAGCCATGGGGGCTTCGGCCCCGGTGGCTGATATGGAGGATGCGGGCGAAGAATAAGCCCGCACCAGCTTGCGGCTGAAACAGGCTAACCCCGCCAGGGCCTCGGCTCTGGCGGGGTTTTTCTCGACCATCAGGCGGGCGATGTATAGCTATTGCAAATCAGTCGCAATAATGTATCTGGGAGTCGTTCCGACACTCCTGATCCAAGCGAGGTTTCATGTCCTGCCATCGCCCTACTGCCGCTGCTCATCGCACCATCGCCGCACTGGCTGTCCCGCCGCGCATAGATCGGCTCGGGCCGGTCGCAGCGCGCTTCATTCATGCCTTGCGGCTGATCGCGCTGCACGAACGGGTAGGACGCGATCCAGTACCCGAACTCGCGCTGAAACTGGGCGGGGTCGAGATCGCTGCCAAGGCGCTGATGCTGGCCCATACGATTGCGGCGGTGTGGCCCGAGAACATCCATGTCAGCCGCTTTTGCTGCCGCCTTTTGAGCCATGACGAGGCAACCATTGGGGCTTTTATCGATGCAGCGGCGGCAGGTGATCGGGTGGGGTTTGAGGCGGCGGTAACCGGCCTTATCCGCGAAAGCCGCGCACCGCGTCTGTGGGAGGCCGCGCTGGCGCTCGCCGCAGCCGAATTGCGCGCGCTCTAATCCTTGCGGGCGCGGGCGCGGCGCTCTAACGCGGCGCGTATGGTCACCACTCGCTTTGCCCCTTCGCCGACCGGCCGGCTTCACGTCGGTAATATCCGCACTGCGCTCCATAACTGGATGCTGGCCCGGCAAGCGGGCGGCACCTTCATTCTGCGGATTGACGATACCGACGCGGAGCGCAGCCGCGAGGAATATGTTGAGGCCATTCGCGCCGATCTCGCCTGGCTCGGACTTAACTGGGATCGCGAGGAGCGCCAATCCGCACGGCTGGCACGCTACGAAGCCGCTTTCGCGACCCTGCGCGCGGCAGGGCGGATTTATCCTGCCTATGAAAGCGCGCAGGAGCTGGAAGTGAAGCGCAAGATCGCGCTTGGGCGTGGCCTGCCGCCGATCTATGATCGCGCCGCCCTGCGCTTGTCGGAGGCAGAGCGCGCCGCAAAGGAAGCCGAGGGGATCGCTCCGCACTGGCGGTTTATGCTCGATCATGACGAACCCATCATCTGGGAAGACGGCATCCGCGGTCAGCAGAAATTCGCGGCGAGCCAATTGTCCGATCCGGTGATCCGCCGTGCGGATGGCTCGTGGCTTTATATGATGCCGAGCGCGGTTGATGATATCGACATGGGCGTCACCCAGGTGCTGCGCGGCGAGGACCATGTTTCGAACACCGCGGTGCAAATCCAGATCTTTACCGCGCTTTTTGCTGCAGGTTTTGCTGCGCATGAGGGTGCAGCAAGATCGCTGCCCCAATTCGCCCATGAAGCGCTGCTGGTGGGCAAGGAGGGCAAGTTGTCAAAGCGCCTCGGCTCGCTGGGGTGTGATGCCTTTCGCGAGGCTGGCATCGAACCCGAGGCGATTATCGCGCTGCTGGCACGCCTGGGCACGTCGCAACCGATCGAGCCGATTGCTGATCGCGCAGTGCTGATTGGGAGTTTTGATCTTGCGACTTTCGGGCGGGCCCCGGCCAAGTTCGACGAGGCCGATCTGGAACGGCTTAACGCGGCTATCGTTCACCAGCTTCCCTTCGCTGCAGTGCAACACCGCCTGCCGCAAGGCATGGACGAGGCAGGCTGGCACGCCGTGCAGCCCAACCTGTCGCATGTCCACGAGGCGGCTGAATGGTGGCGGCTCGTTACGGGTCCGATCGAGACACGCGAATTTTCGCCCGAAGATCGCGCCTTTCTCGCGCAGGCTGCCGAGGCGCTTACCTGGGGTGAAAACCCATGGGGCGCGCTGACCGGCGCTCTGAAAGAGGCCACCGGGCGCAAGGGCAAGGCGCTCTTTCTGCCGCTGCGTCAGGCGCTCACCGGCATGGATCATGGGCCCGATATGGGAGAGCTGCTCCCGCTGATCGGAGAGGCCGAAGCGCGCGCGCGGCTGCGGGCAGCGGCCAACAGCACATGAGAGCTTGAACTGGCAAAGAGGGGGGATGCCATGTCCAATAATTCTGTCTGACGTGATGCCATTTTCAAAGCATCTGGGCATTGCGATGACCACCGTCACGCCCGAGCGGGTCACCGCGCAGATGGTCGTGCGGCCAGAGATGTGCACCATCAACAATGTCGTCCACGGTGGAGCGACCATGGCCTTTGCCGGTTCATCGGGCGCAGTCGCAGCATTCCTCGACGTCCCGGAGGGCGCCAGCGGCACGGCTACGATCGAAGGCAAGACCAACGTCCTTGGCGCAGGCCCCGAAGGCGAGACGCTTCTGGGTGAGACCACGCCGGTGCAGATCGGGCGGCGCCTGTCCGTCTGGCAAACGCGGATCACGCGGGAAAACGGCAAGGCGGTGGCGGTGGTAACACAGACCTAGCTGGTTCTGTAAGGCCGAGCCGCGCCGCAATAGCGATCGCACTTTGGTCGCAGCGGAGCGTGTTGCCTTACCGCGTACGGCAGCTGCCCGTGGTGGTGTCTTCGAGGCTGCCGTCCTGATCGTAGCGGATGCGCATATTGTAGCCACTGTCAGGCAGCGAGACGATCACGGCATCGTACCGCCGCCCGTCGACTGCCCACGGGCAGGCGATGCGGCTGCCGCGCCATGGCGAGAGCACCCGGTCGCCGACCTGCTGGACCATCGCGCCCGCAGGCATGGTGACAGCTGCCGCAACCAGACCAAGCCGGGCCATCATCTGCATCATGTTCATCGACTGTCCTCGCCTGCCTCGCGCTGGCCAGGCCATCTCGCTTCTCTTCAAGCGATTGACAGCGGGATGCTCAGAATGCAGCGGCAGAGGGGCAAGCAGTCTTGCAAGCGGGTGCCGTCAGGGCCCTTCAGGCGACTTTGTGCTTGGCCAACTCGTCGCCAGCGATAGTGACGATGTGCAGGAGGTTGGTGCTGCCCGGCGTCCCGAAGGGCACACCGGCCAGCACGATCACCTTGGATCCTGCGCTGCCAAATCCGTGGCGCAGCGCCATGCGCTTGCCCTTGCCGATCATCTCTTCAAAGCTGTCGATATCGCGCGTGGTCACCGCGTGCGCGCCCCACAAGAGGCCGACCTTGCGCGCCGTTTTGACCGAAGGCGTGAGCACCAGCATCGGGGTCGCAGGCCGCTCGCGCGCCACCCGCCTTGCGGTTGAACCGCTGGTGGTGAACACCGTGATCGCACTGATTGGCAGCGTGTCGGCAATGGTCATGCAGGCGTGGGACAAGGCGTCCGAGGTGGTCGCATCGGGCGGTGTGTCGAGATAACGCACCCGGCCTTTATATTCGGGATCGCTTTCGACCTGTGTTGCGATGGCATCCATCATGGCGACGGATTCTTCGGGCCATGCGCCCGCTGCGCTTTCGGCCGACAACATCACTGCGTCCACCCCATCATAGACCGCGTTTGCCACGTCGGAGACTTCCGCGCGGGTTGGCGAGGGGCTCTCAATCATCGATTCAAGCATTTGCGTTGCCACAATCACCGGCTTGCCCGCACGGCGCGCGGCGTTGACGATGTGCTTTTGCAGCGGCGGGACTTCCCACGGCTCCAGCTCGACGCCCAGATCGCCGCGCGCCACCATGATGCTGTCAGCCATCTCGATGATGTCATCGAGGCGTTTGACGGCCATCGGCTTTTCGATCTTGGCGCACAGCGCCGGGCCGATGTGCCCGCTACGGGTGCTGATAAGCTTGCGTGCTTCGGCAAGGTCATCGGGACGCTGCACGAAAGAAAGCGCGATCCAGTCAACTCCGTGCTCGACCGCAAAGGCAAGGTCGCGGCGATCCTTTTCGGTGAGCGCGGGAATTGGCACTTCGGCGTCGGGCACGTTCACGCCCTTGCGATCGGAAATCACGCCGCCCACTTCGGCGCTGCACAGGATGCGCTCGGCGTCGGCTTCGAGCACTTTCAACCGGATCTTGCCGTCATTGATCAACAGGCGCTGGCCGCGCTCAAGGATGCCGAAGAGTTCGGGATGCGGCAGGCAGACGCGGTGTTCATCGCCGGGCGCGGGATTGCGATCGAGGGTGAAATGGCCCGAATGGCGGATCACCGCCTGGCCTTCGGCAAAGGTGCCGACCCGCAGCTTGGGCCCTTGCAGATCGGCAAGGATCGTGATCGGCCGGGCCACTTGCTTTTCCAGCGCGCGGATCGCGGCAATCGCGGCGGCGTGATCTTCGTGGGCCCCGTGGCTCATATTGACGCGGAAAGCATCGGCGCCTGCGCGCAGCAGGCGTTCGAGCATTTCGGGCGAGCGGCTGGCCGGGCCGATCGTTGCGAGAATTTTAACTTTGCGGCCGCGCGGATCAATGCGGGTGTGGTCGCGTCTTGCCATTTTTGCGTCTGTCCCTCTTGCTGTGCTGGGCTATGGCACAGGCGTGTTGCAACTCAAGGGCCAGCGGGAAGGAATGCCGTGATGAATACCAATACAGACCAACTTGATGCGCTGGATGATCGGATCGCTGCCGCGGCCTTCCGGCGGCTGGTGCGCCACCTGCGCCATCGCCACGATGCGCAGAATATCGATTTGATGGGGCTGGCGGGCTTTTGCCGCAACTGCCTCGCCGACTGGATCATCGAGGGCGGCTATGCGGGTGACAAAGCCGCCGCGCGCGAAGTGATCCACGGGATGCCGGCCGAGGAATGGAAAGCGCGCTTCCAGTCCCCCGCCACGCCCGAACAGCTTGCCGCGATGGAAGCGAGTATCGCGAAAAACGCACAGGAATAATTGCGCTGAGCGGTTCAATCGGGCGGGCAGCGCGGCTAGGGCAGCGGCCAAGTGATTCTGTTTCGAAGGAACCCCGCATGTCTGATGACGCCAACGCCGCCGATGATCGTTTGCGCCTGCTGATCGAGCGTATCGAGCGGCTCGAAGAAGAGAAAAAGGGCATCGCCGATGATATCCGCGATGTTTACGCCGAGGCCAAGGCAGTCGGCTATGATCCCAAGATCATGCGCCAGATCGTGCGCCTTCGCAAAATGAAGCCCGATGATCGCAGCGAGCAGGATATGCTGCTCGAAACCTACAAGAACGCGCTCGGGATGGTGTAAGCGCCGGGCCGCTTGCTCATTGCATTGCGGCAGAGCCGTGTTATTATCGCAATACAGCAACCGGAGACCTCCCATGCCCGGCCCTTGGAAAGACGCACGCGGGATTATCGTTTCAACCACGCCCACGCTCGAAGGTCATCCGATCAAGGAGTACTGCGGCATTGTCACCGGCGAGGTGATTGTCGGCGCCAACCTGTTCCGCGATCTGTTTGCCAATATCCGCGACATCGTGGGCGGGCGGGCGGGTTCCTATGAACAGGTGCTTTCGCGCGCCCGCAATGAAGCGATCCAAGAATTGCAGGCCGAGGCGGCGGCCATTGGGGCCAATGCCGTGGTGGGTGTTGATCTTGATTATGAAGTGATCGGCTCCAATGGCTCGATGCTGATGGTGAGCGCCAGCGGCACTGCGGTGAAAATCTAGCCCGGCCACGCCTCGCCGGTCAGGAATAGCGCATTATAGGCGGCGTGGTGGAGCATCGCGGCGCGCAGTCCCAGCCGGGTGCGGACATAGGCCAGCAGCAGCCCGCCGATCAGCTGCGGCGCCACCACCAGCAGCCCGAGCGGGTGGGTGACCGGTTGGTAAATTCCGAGGTGCAACACCCCGAAAACAAGGCTGCCTCCCCATACCACCAGCGCAAAGTGGCGGGTGAACCATGCAGGAACCGCTGTGTCCCGCTTGCGCGTGATCAGCCATTGCGCAAAGCCGACGAGCGCGATCACCACGCCTGCCAGTGTAAGCAAACCCTCCCCCCGCGCGCCGACTGTCAGGCCGAGCAGCATGCAGCCTGTCGCTGCAAAGCCAAAGGCGGCAAAGCGCAGCGCGGCAATCCTTCCGCTTAACCACCCGCGATGCAACGCTTCTTCCAAGACCGGTGCCAGCACCACGGCTGACAGGATCACGTCACGCTGCGGGCGTTCATCCGGTCGCGGTAATGGCAGAAACCCTGCCCAACCGTCCCCTGTCTCAAGCAACCAGGTTGCTGCCCAATCGATCGCCAGATGCAACACGAACAGGCTGGCGAGCGCTGTCACCAGCGCAAGGCTCCACGGGTGGCGCGCGGCATAGGGCGTGGGCCGCGCGACAAAGCGCAGCGCGTCGCGGGCGCGCGCCCACGGGCTCAGGCGGGGCAGCGGCTGGGATGAAAACAGCGCCCTTGCGCGCCCCTCAGGCATGGGAGTAAGGCCTGCCCCTGTTTTTCAACCCCAGCAACAAAGCACATCCCATGGCAGGCCATTCCAAATTCAAGAACATCATGCACCGCAAGGGTGCGCAGGACAAGAAACGCTCGGCAATGTTCTCCAAGCTTTCCCGCGAGATCACTGTCGCGGCCAAGATGGGCCTGCCCGATCCCGACATGAACCCGCGCCTGCGCCTTGCAGTCAACGCCGCCAAGGCGCAGTCGATGCCCAAGGACAATATCCAGCGCGCCATCGACAAGGCCGGCATGGCAGGCGGCGAGGATTATGCCGAGGTGCGCTATGAAGGCTATGGCCCCGGCGGCGTGGCGCTGATTGTCGAGGCGCTGACCGATAACCGCAATCGCACGGCCACCAATGTGCGGACCGCTTTTTCGAAGAACGGCGGCAACCTGGGTAGCGAAGGCTCGGTCAGCCACGGGTTCGAGCGGCGCGGGCTGATCGAATACAAGGCCGACGTGGCCGATGAGGAAAAGATGCTTGAAGCAGCCATTGAGGCTGGCGCGGATGACGTCGAATCATCCGCAGACGGCCACATTGTCTGGACCGCTGCCGATGCCCTGCACGGCGTTGCGAGCGCGCTGGAAAAAGTGCTTGGCCCGGCCGATAATGTGAAACTTGCCTGGAAGCCCTCGCTGAGTGTGGTGGTCGATGAAAGCACGGCGGCGACGCTGCTAAAGTTGATCGATGCGCTGGATGATGATGATGACGTGCAGACCGTGTGGGGCAATTATGAAATCCCCGACGAGGTGATGGAGAAGCTGGGCTGAGCCGGGCCGAATGGCTTTTGGCGATAGCGCTGGGCGCGGCCTTGCTGCTGGCGACGGCGTGGCGCATCGGTTGGCGGATAGGGTTGTGAGCCGGGCGCAGTGATTATCCTCGGCCTTGATCCCTCGCTCTCCTCAACCGGCTGGGGCGTGATCGCTGCTGAAGGCGCGCGCATCAGCCATGTCGCCAATGGCGAGGTGAAGACCGATCCCACGGCACCAATGCCACAGCGCCTCGATCACCTCTATGCGGCGATTGCAGCCGTGATCGGCCAGTATGCGCCCGACCGCGCAGCGTGTGAGGAGGTGTTCCTCAACGCCAACCCGCAATCCACGCTCAAGCTGGCGCAGGCGCGCGGCAGCGTGCTGGCGGCCTGCGGACGCCACGATCTGGCAGTCAACGAACACGCGGCGCGGTTGGTGAAAAAAGCCGTCGTTGGCACAGGCCGGGCGGAAAAGCCCCAGGTGGCCGCGATGGTCAAGGTGCTGCTGCCCGGCGTCCAGATCGCAGGCAGCGATGCCGCCGATGCGCTCGCCGTCGCGATTGCCGATGCACACCTTTCCCCCCGTATCTGACCGGAGAACCCGATGATCCACCTTTTCGGCATCCCCAACTGCGACACTGTCAAACAGGCGCGCACGTGGCTTGAGAGCCATGGCCTCGAATACACCTTCCACGATTACAAGAAGGAAGGCGCTGATCCTGCCAAAGTGGCCAGCTGGATTGCAGCGGCGGGCCTTGATGCGATCGTGAACCGCAAGGGCACCACGTTCCGGAAATTCACCGCCGCTGAGCAGGCCGATGCAGCCGATAGTCATAAGGCTGTCGCTTTGCTGGTCCAGCAACCTTCCGTGATCAAGCGGCCCATCCTCGAGTACCCGGGTGGGGTGCTGGTGGGCTTCAAGGAGGATGAATGGCGCGTCTTGCTGGGTTGATGGCGGTGCTTGCGCTGGCCGGAGCGGTGCCGGCTGGGGCTGAGAGCGATTTTCTCATCATCGCCCACCGCGGCGCGAGCGCGGATCGTCCCGAACACACGCTTGCCGCCTATGAGCGCGCGATCGATCAGGGCGCGGATTACATCGAGCCCGATCTTGTCGCGACCAAGGATCTGGTGCTGGTGGCGCGCCATGAAAACGAGCTTTCCGGCACCACCGATGTCGCGAGCCGCTCCGAGTTCGAAGACCGCCGCCGCGAGAAGACGATTGATGGCCAGCGCGTTGCTGGCTGGTTCGCCGAAGATTTCACGCTCGCTGAATTGCGCACTTTGCGCGCGCGCGAACGCATCCCTTCGCTGCGGCCCGGCAATGCCCGCTATGATGGCCTTTATCAGATCCCGACGCTCGCCGAGATTGTGCAGCTGGTGCGCCTGAAGGAAGCCGAAACCGGCCGCCGCATCGGGCTCTATCCCGAAATCAAGCATCCCACGCATCTGCTCCAGACCGAGCGGATTGATCTGGTCGATCTGTTGCTGCGCGATCTGAAAGCGCTTGGGATCACGCCGACGGACCCGGTGTTCATCCAGAGTTTTGATGCAGCGCCCTTGCGGCGGCTGAAACAGCGCAGCGATTTCAAGCTGGTGCAGCTGGTTGCCCCCATCGGCGGCCCGGCGGACGAGCCCGGCTTGCGCTATGCCGAAATGGTGACGCCCTCGGGCCTTGCCGAGATCGCGCAATATGCCGATGCGATTGGCGCGCATATCGCGCTGGTGCTGGGCGGGGACGGCGCAGCCACCACGCTTGTGGCCGATGCCAAGGCGGCAGGGCTCCTCGTCCATGCCTGGACGGTGCGGCCCGAGAACGAATTCCTGCCCCAAGCCTTGCGGACCGGCAGCGATCCCACGGCGCGTGGCTGCGGCGATGTGAAGCTGGCAGGCATGCTCAGGGCGGCAGGCGTTGCCGGCGTGTTCAGCGATGGGGCGCTGAAAGGGCGAGCCTGCCCCTAGGCCCACCGCGCGCTGAGGATGTAATTGAGCGACATATCATCCGACAGGTGCAGCCCCTTGCCGGGGCGCCATGCAATGCCGCGCGTGGCGGTAACGGCCAGCCCAACCGCGCCGAGCAAATCGGTCAATTCCTCGGGCGTGACAAAATCGCGCCAGTGATGCGTGCCCTTGGGCACATAGCCGATCGCCTCGGCTGCGCCGACCAGCAACACACGGCTGGCCGCCGTGCGGTTGGGCGTGGACATGATGAGCAGCCCGCCGGGTGCAAGACGCGCCGCCACATCGGCAAGAAAGGCACGCTTGTCGGCGACATGTTCGATCACCTCGACACAGGTGACCAGATCAAAGGTGCCGATATCAAGCCCGCCGACCTCGCCTGCCATATAGCGGATATCAAGGCCCATAGCCTCGGCATGGGCGCTGGCCGCGGCGATATTGTCGGCCGCGGCATCCACCCCCGTCACCTCCGCGCCGAGCCGTGCCAGAGGCTCGCACAAGAGGCCCGCGCCGCACCCGATATCCAGCGCCGCCTTGCCCGCGAGCGGCTTGGCAGCCTCGGCCACTTCGGGCCAATGGACGTCAATGGCATCGCGGATAAAGCCCAGACGCACCGGGTTCACCTGATGCAAGCTCGCCATCGGGCCCTTGGGATTCCACCACTCGCGCGCCAGCGCAGAAAAGAATGCGGCCTCTTCGGGGCGGATGGTTACATTTGTTCCGTTTGCCTTATCCATGTGCCCACACTAACAGCGCCCGGGAATACTCACCAGCGGGAGCATTGGCACCTTGGCCCGAATAGTGATGAAATTTGGCGGCACTTCGATGGCGGGCACCGAACGCATCCGCCGGGTGGCGAACATCGTGCGCGCCCAGGCCGCGCCCAAGCCTGATGGCACCCGTGATCAGGTGGTGGTCGTCGTCAGCGCGATGGCGGGCGAGACCGACCGGCTCATCAATTTCTGCCGCGAAGCCAATCCGATGTATGATCCGGCCGAATATGACGTGGTGGTCGCGAGCGGCGAGCAGGTGACGAGCGGCTTGCTCGCGCTCACCCTGCAAGCCCTGGGCTGCAAGGCGCGGAGCTGGCTCGGCTGGCAGCTGCCGATCCGCACCATCGAAGCCCACGCCAAGGCCCGCATCGACAGCATCGACGCGCCCGCCATGCTCGCGGCGTTGGAGGCCGGCGAGATTGCGGTTGTCCCCGGCTTTCAGGGGATTTCGGAAGATGGCCGGGTGACCACGCTGGGCCGCGGCGGATCGGATACCTCGGCAGTCGCCGTTGCGGCTGCCGTCAAGGCCGATCGCTGCGACATCTACACCGATGTCGATGGCGTCTACACCACCGATCCGCGCATCGTTGCCAAGGCGAAGAAGCAGAAGGCGGTGACTTACGAGGAAATGCTCGAACTCGCCAGCGTCGGCGCGAAGGTGCTCCAGACGCGCAGCGTGGGCCTTGCCATGAAGGAAGGCGTGCGCGTGCAGGTGCTGTCGAGCTTTATCGGCGAGGGCGCGCCGCCTGCCGATGATCTGCCCGGCACGCTGATCGTGTCGGACGAGGAAATGGATGAATTGGTGGAGAAAGGCCTGATGGAACGCCAGCTTGTAACCGGGATCGCGCACGACAAGAACGAGGCCAAGGTCATCCTCACCCGCGTGCCTGACCGGCCCGGCGCGGTAGCCAATATCTTCGAACCGCTGGCTGCTGCCAGCATCAATGTCGACATGATCATTCAGAATGTCGGGCGCGACAAGGGCGAGACGGACGTGACATTCACCGTGCCGCAATCCGATCTCGCCCGCGCGCAAGCGCTGCTCGAAGACCGCCGCGATGCCATCGGCTTCAACCGCATCATCACCGACAGCAAGATCGCCAAGATCAGCGTCGTCGGCGTCGGCATGAAGAGCCATGCCGGCGTGGCGAGCACCATGTTCCGGGCGCTGTCCGACCGCGGCATCAACATTCAGGCGATCAGCACCTCGGAAATCAAGGTCAGCGTGATGATCGACGAGGACGAGACCGAACTCGCCGTGCGTGTGCTGCACACCGCCTATGGGCTTGATGCCAGGGATTGATCGACGCTGGACCGCAGTTCGTCGCGGTTAACCCTGTTTGCCAACCCCGTGTTAACGCAATGGGCCGACCCATGGGCGCTCTCATTGGACAGGGCGCAGACATGGCACTCAAGGCACATCTTCAGGCAGGCGAGAGCGCTGAAACCGGCGCCCGCACCAGCCCGCGCAGGGCGCTGCGGCTCGTCACCAGCGGGCGGCTCGGCGATGGCGCGGCGGCCAATGTCACAATCCATAACCTCTCGGCGGCTGGACTGCTGCTGGAAACAGCGCTCGAATTGGCGGTTGGCGAAGAATTGACGCTTGACCTGCCCGAGGCAGGGCCCGTCGATGCAGTCATCGTTTGGCGTTCCGAGCAGCTTTATGGCTGCGCCTTTGCCGAGGCGCTGGGGCGTGCAGCGCTTGCGGCAGCGACGCTGAAGAGTTTGCCCTCAGCCGGCGAACCGGCCCGGGCAATGGCTGCCGTGCGCGAACCGCTTGGCGGCACATTCGGACAAAAGCTCAATCGTTTGCGCCGCGAACGTGGGCTTACATTGGCCGATGTGGCAACGGCCCTCGGGGTCAGCAAGCCGACCGTATGGGCATGGGAGAAAGGCAAGGCCCGCCCCGTTCCCGAACGCCTCGATGCGATTGCCCAAGTCCTTGGTATTGCGCCCGAAGCCTTGCGGGAAACCGGCGCGCTCGGCACCGAGGCTCATGCCGTGATCGAAGAATGCCGCCTGCGCCTGTCATCTGCGCTCGGCTGCGCGCCCGATGCGGTGCGGATCATGATCGAGTTCTGACAATTCACCCACCTGTTCCTAGCGAAAGTGTTTAGGGGCCTATCCTTGGGTATGACACCGGAGCAGCACACTACGTATAGAACGCTGACCTGACTGCAAATTATGGTAAACGACACTTGGCAATTGATTCGTTTTTTAGTTTGGTAAACTAACTTGATTAGATAAATTGGGGTTGGTGCAAGGGGGTGCCGTGGTTCCTGATTACGGTTCGGCGTAATTTGGAATAACAAGTTTACCATTAAATAACTTGGATTGATGTGCCTGAAGTGGGGCAGTTGGGCATGAAGTTGGGGCTGAGTGAAGTTGAAGGCGCAATTCTACATGGTTTGTTGGAGGAGGCTTCGGGAGATATCCTGATCAGGCTCGATGAGCGGGGATTTCTGGCTCACGCCTCGGCGAATATCGCGGAAATCGGGCTTGATATGGCCGCCAGCCTGCTGCCGCCGCATATCACCGATCTGGCAACGCGCGATCACGCGGCCTTCCTTGCTGCCAAGGTGAACGGGGTTCTGGCGGGCCATCCCTTGGCAGGCTGGGTGGAGTTTCCGATCATTGCCTGCCTGCCGCAGGGCGGCCGGGAAGACAGCGCTGAGGCCCATCATCACGATCCCTCATGCCGCCGCTGGTATGCGCTCAGCCTGCGCCCGTTGATGCGCCATTCGGGTGAGCCTGAGGGGGCGATTGGCCTCTTGCGGTCGGTGCAGCAGGTTCGCAGCCTTGAAGGCGAATTGCATACCCGCGCGATCACCGATCCGCTCACCGGCCTTGCCAACCGGCAAGCCTTCTGCGCCAGTCTTGCCCGCCATCTCGCGCGCGGCGGCGGGCAAATGGTGGCGGTGCTGGCGGTCGACGGGATGCGCGCGCTGCTGGTGCGCTATGGCCAGCGGGCCGCCGATGAAGTGATCTGGGGCTTTGCCAAGTTCCTTGAAACCATGGCACTGCCGCGCAGCGAGATCGCCCAGCTCGATGGTGAGCGGTTCGCGGCGATCCTGCCCGGCTGCAGCGAGGCAGCCGCACGCGCCTGGTGCGAGGAAGTGCTGACAACTTTTGCAGCCCTGGCCTCTCCGGTGATGCGCGGCGGATCGCGCATGGCGCGTCTTTCAGCGAGCGCCGGGCTGGCGCGGGTCGAACGCACTACCGATTGGACCTTGCGTGAGGCAGAACTTGGCCTTGTCATGGCGCGGGCGGGCGGGGGCGGGCAGGTGGCGCGCGGCTGCCTGCCCCGCGGCCAGGTGGCGGCGGGCTCTGGACATGGGGCATATCGCGGCTAAAGCCGCAGGCCATGAGCCATATTGCCACTATCCTGCTGCTCGGTTCGGGCGAGCTGGGCCGCGAATTCGTCATTTCCGCCAAGCGCCTCGGCGCGCGGGTGATTGCCTGCGATTCCTATGACGATGCGCCCGCAATGCAGGTGGCCGACGGGCGCGAGGTGTTTCCGATGCTTGATGGTGCGGCGCTGAGGGTCGCAGCCGAGAAGCACCAGCCCGATCTGATCGTGCCCGAAATCGAGGCGATCCGCACCGAGATGCTGGCCGAGCTGGAGGGTGAGGGCTTCACCATTGTGCCGTCCGCCCGCGCGGCGCAGCTCACCATGAACCGCGATGCGATCCGCGATCTGGCCGCGGGCGAGCTGGGGCTGGTGACCTCGCACTATGGCTATGCCGAAAGCTATGCTGAAGCGCAGGCCATTGCAGAGCGCATCGGCTATCCGCTTGTAATGAAGCCCGTCATGTCCTCATCGGGCAAGGGCCAGAGCAAGGTCGACACGCCGGAGGCCTTGGAGGCGGCGTGGGACTATGCTGTCGCCAATATGCGCGGCGACAGGGCGCGGGTGATCTTGGAACAGTTCATCGCCTTCGACTATGAAATCACCCTGCTGACGGTGCGCCATGCTGGCGGGATCAGCTTCTGCCCGCCGATCGGCCACCGGCAGGAACGCGGCGACTACCGCGAAAGCTGGCAGCCTGCCGCCATGTCCGCCGCCGCCTTGGCGAGCGCGCAGGAGATGGCCGCCAAGATCGTCATGGCGCTGCAAGGCGATGGGCGCGGCTGGGGGCTTTACGGCGCCGAGTTCTTTGTTCGCGGCGAGGAAGTGATCTTTTCCGAATTGTCGCCCCGTCCGCACGATACCGGGATGGTGACGCTTGCCTCGCAAAGCCTCACCGAATTCGATCTCCACGCCCGCGCGATCCTCGGCCTGCCCGTGCCCGCCGAAATCACCGCGCAGCCTGCCGCCTCCGCAGTGATTCTCGCTGATCGCGAGTCGGACAACTTCGCCTTCGAGGGCCTCTCTGACGCCTTGGCGCTGGGCGACACCGATGTGCGGATATTCGGCAAGCCCGTCACCCGTCCCTATCGCCGCATGGGTGTGGCACTCGCCCGCGCTGGTGATGCGTCTGCTGCCGTCGATCTGGCCAAGCGGGCCGCAAGCGCCGTGCGGATTGTTTATCGCTGACACGCCAGAAAGGCGGCTGTGCTGGTTGACACAGCCGCCTGCCGGATCTTGACTTGGCGCAATCAGAAACGGCTGAACAGCGCGATCTTGTCGGCCAGCACAGCCACACGGCGAGCATTGGCAGCGTTGAGCGCAAGTTCGACCTGCGGTGCATAGGAGGCGCGCGCCTCGGCAAGGCACTGGTTGACAGCTGCGCGCTGCGCCAGACCGCGGATCGGGGCACTACCGCCGCACACCCAGCGCGCGGCACGGGCAAGGCGGGTGTCAAGGGTCTTGCGACCTGCTTCACTGGTGAGGTCGAGATCGCTGTAAGGCACGGCGATACTGGTCTGCTCGGCCAGAGCCGGGGCAGCGCAGGCAAGTGTAACAGCACTGAGAGCGAGGCGCAGAAGCATAGCGGGGTTCCTTTGCGTTGAGGGTCCGTCAAAACTGTGCCAGCCGGAATGGGGAGAGGAGAGGGCCCGGCTGACGCGACGCCTGTGGCAGAGCTTGGTTACACCTTGCGGACGGTTGAAAGAAAATTACGTTGCAGGGTAATCATAACGCTGTCACGCCGCTGACTTGCAACGGCCACCTTGGCCCTCTCCGAATATTGCGGGGAATTGCTGCGGGCGCTTGCCGCAGGGCACGTCAACGCCTAATCGCGCGGGCCATGAGCACCTATCCCCTGACCGCCGCGCTCATGCAGCGCGGCACCGACTTCCTCGGCTGCGACACCGCGATCCTGTGCGGCGCGATGAGCTGGGTGTCCGAACGCAACCTTGTCGCCGCCATCTCCAATGCGGGCGGGTTCGGCGTGATTGCCTGCGGAGCGATGACGCCAGAGCTGCTCGACACCGAAATCGCCGCGACCAAGGCGCTCACCACCAAGCCTTTCGGCGTCAACCTCATTACCATGCACCCTGCGCTGTTTGAGCTGATCGCGGTGTGCCGCAAGCATGGCGTCACCCATGTGGTGCTGGCAGGCGGCATCCCGCCCAAGGGATCGGTTGAAGCGATCAAGGCCGATGACAGCGGCATCAAGGTGATCTGCTTTGCCCCCACCCTTGCTCTTGCCAAGAAACTGCTGCGTTCCGGTGCCGACGCGCTGGTGATCGAAGGGATGGAAGCGGGCGGGCATATCGGCCCTGTTTCCACCAGCGTGCTGGCGCAGGAAATCCTGCCCACGCTGGCCGCCGATCACCTGATCTTCGTCGCGGGCGGCATTGGCCGGGGCGAGGCGATTGCCAGCTATCTCGAAATGGGCGCGGCGGGCGTGCAATTGGGAACGCGCTTTGCCTGCGCGACCGAGAGCATCGCCCATCCCGATTTCAAGAAGGCCTTTTTCCGTGCTTCGGCCCGCGAGGCGGTGGCGAGCGTGCAGGTCGATCCGCGCCTGCCGGTGATCCCGGTACGTGCCTTGAAGAACAAGGGCACCGAGGCGTTCACCGCCAAGCAGCGCGAAGTCGCCGCCCTGCTGGATGCAGGGCAAGTCGACATGGCCGAGGCCCAGCTTCAGATCGAGCATTTCTGGGCAGGGGCGCTGCGCCGCGCGGTGATCGAGGGCGATGTCGAAAACGGCTCTGTCATGGCGGGGCAGTCGGTCGGGATGGTGACCAAGGAAGAACCTGCCGCCGCCATCATCGCCGAGCTGATGGACCAGTGCGAGGCTGCGCTCGCCCGCTAGCCACCAGCAGTGCCCCTGTGTCAGGGAACGCCGCGCAGCAAGATATTCGGCTGCGGCATGCAGGGCCGCCCGTCAGTGATCGAATCAAACGCAGCCGCGATCGGCGGTGCGCTGCCATCGCTGTAGACAGTATAGCTGAACCCGCGCCCGCCATTGGCCCATGCCGGGCAGGATGTGCTGCCATAATTATACGGCACCGGCGCGCTGTTGAAGCGGCTCTGCTGGTTCTGGAAACGGCTGATCTGGGCGCGCTTGCGCTCCAGACATACGCTGTCGAGCCCCCGGTTGCGGCCATCGCGATCATAAACGGTGCACTGGGCATAGTCCCCGCTGGAGAGCGCTTGGGCCGCGGCAGGAGCGGACGGAACGGCTGCGGCCAGCGCAGCAAACAGGGCAGCGGACGAAACAAGACCAAGGCGCATGATGGTTCCCCCGGATGGTTGAGGATGCCAGCTTGTCGCCTGCGCGGTGTCGCCGGTCTGAACGCGCCAGTCAGCCCGCAGCAAGGTTCAGGCGTGATTTCCTGAACGCACGGCGCTTTTGCCAGTGGCAGGCCCTGCGGCAATCGGCGATGCTGCGCGCCATGATTGCCTGCCGCCTCGATCACGTGAACATCATCACCGACCGGCTGGCCGAGACAGCGCGCTTTTATGCCGAACTGCTCGATCTGGAGGAACGCGACGGCCCGCCGCCGCTGAGGCCCGATCAGGTGCGCTGGATGTATGATGCCAGCGGGCGGGCGATCCTGCACCTCAATTCCACCGATTGCCCGCGCGCCTTTGATCGCCGCGTTGCGCCCGGTGCAGAGACGGGCGCCATCCACCATGTCGCGCTAAGCTGCGGGGATTTTGACGCGGTGAAAGCGCGGCTGGATGCGCGGCAAGCCGATTACCGGGTCAATGATCTCTCCAGCATCGGCCTCAGGCAAATCTTCACCGCCGATCCCAATAATGTGCTGCTGGAGCTGAACTTTTTTGAAACCTAGCGCGCAAGCAACGCCCGCCACACGGTGGGCGCGGCGTCATCTTCCAGCGGGTTCCACACCTTTGCCATCTGCGCGCGCGCTGCGGTCTCGGGCACCCCGCGCGCGCGGTCGATCAGATAGAAAAAGGCGCTCACCCGCCAGTTCATGATGCAATGGACGTGGGTGGGGCCGGGATAGGCGGCCAGCGCGGCTTCCAGCGCTGCGACATGATCATGGCGGGGTGCATCGAATGGCACGGGGATATGCGTATAGGCGATGCCCACGGCGGCCATGAGGGCGGCCTCGTTTCCCAGCGCCTCGGGGTGGCTATCAGGCGCCAGGTTCACCACATGGCGCACGCCCATCGCGGCAAGGCGCGCCGGATCATGCGGCTCGAGCTTTCCCGAGGTGGTGATCCCATCAGCGCGGCGCACAAAGGCGCGGATATCGGAAGGATCATCCAGGCGGTTCATCACCGGGAACCTCGCAGGCCAAACGCCGCTTGTCCATCAGCGATGCTTGCGCCTATCACCTAGCCAAGCGATTACTCGGAGAGATCTGCATGTGCGATGAAGCCAACCTGCAAAGCTGGGCGCGCGATCAGGTGTCGCGGCGCCAGTTTGGCGCCCTCACGGGGGCGGGGCTGCTGGCGGCAGGGGCGGCGGCGCCGCTCGGCGCGGCACCGGCGCTGACCGAACGCACTGTCAGCTTTGCGACGCCCGACGGCACTGCCGACGGGTTCTTTGTCCATCCGGCAAGCGGCGCGCATCCCGCCGTGATTCTGTGGCCCGATATCGCCGGCCTGCGCGAGGCCAAGCGCGTGATCGCGCGCGAACTGGCCGCGCAAGGCTATGCCGTGCTCGTCATGAATCCCTATTACCGCGATGTGGCAGGTGAACAATTCGCCGACTTCGCCGATTTCATCGCCAAGGGGGGCTTCCAGAAAGTCGGCCCGTGGCGCGGCAAGCTCGATGCCAGCGCAATCATGAGCGATGCCCGCGCTGTCACCTTCTGGCTCGATGAACAGGATGTGGTCGATTACAAGCGCGGCATCGGCACGCAGGGCTATTGCATGGGCGGGCCGTTCACTGTCTGGAGCGCAGCCGCAGTGCCTTCGCGGATCAAGGCTGCGGCCAGTTTCCACGGCGGCGGGCTGGTGCGCGAGGGCAATCCGTTGAGCCCGCATGCCCAGCTTGAGGTGGTAAAGGCCGGCTTGCTGATTGCCGTTGCCAAGGATGATGATGCCAAGGCACCCGCCGACAAGGTCACGTTTGCCGAAGCGGCCAAGGCCGCGGGTGTCGCTGCCGAGGTCAAGGTTTATGAAGGCAACCACGGCTGGATGGTGCCCGATAGCCCTGCCTATGCCGCCGCCGAAGCGCGCAAGGGCGAAGCAGCCCTGCTCGCGCTTTACAAGGCGCGGCTGTAACCCGGCGCCGGGGCGCGCCGCTCCTGATTCAGCCGCCCGCCTTGCGGGCCTTGGCGCGCTCATTGGCAAGGCCAAAGCGGCCATGCTTGCGGAAGCGGAGCATCCATTTGTCGAGGAACAGCCCCAAGGGCCGCGGTGCGATCCCGAGTTCGGCAAAGCCGCGCGCGCCTTCGGCCACGACATTGCCGGGCTTGAGCAGTGCCCACTGGTCGCGGCTCATCGGCGTGCCGGGAAGGCTTGCGAAGATCGCTGAAAGCGTGTCGGGCATCGCGATAAAGCGCCGGGTGCGCCCTTGCGCCGCCGCAATGCGCTGGTTCAGCTCCATCATGCTGATCTGTTCCGGTCCGCCCAGTTCATAGGTGTGGCCGCCGTGGAGTTCGGGGTGTTCGAGCGCGGTGACGATCGCCTCTGCCACGTCATCAACATAGACAAGCTGCAGCTTGGCCTCGGGCGCGAATACCGGAAGCACCGGTGCGAGTTCGATCATGGAGCCAAACATGTTCAGGAAATTGTCATCCTCGCCGAACACGATCGAAGGGCGCAGGATCGTGGCCTCAGGGAACTCGGCCATGACGCGCTCCTCGCCTGCGGCCTTGGCGCGCGCATAGGCAACGCCCGATTCCGCGCCCGGTACAATGGCGCTGACATGGACGAGTGCCTCGATACCGGCTGTCTTGGAGAGCCGCGCAAGGCGGCCCGCACCTTCGGCCATCACCGCGTCAAGATCGCCTGTAAACACCCCGACGAGATTGACCGCGTGGCTCGCGCCTGCAAGCGCGGCGGCAACGCTCGTCTCGTGGGTGAGATTGCAGGGGACGAATTGGAGCTGTCCAAGATTGGCCAGCGGCTTCAGGCTGTGGGCGCGTTCCGGGTTGCGGCTGGCGATCCTGAGACGTGCGCCGCGCGCCAGCAGCTTTTGTGCGACATGGTTGCCGATAAAGCCGCTGCCGCCAAACAGGGTAACAAGCTTGCCCGAAAGCGGGGAGCCGGAGACTGGCGAAGAAGTGGTCATGGCAGGAATGCTCTTGCAATCAAGGTAAGGGGCCAAAAGGTTTGCGCGCCCCCCATGCTTCAATGCGCTGAGCAGAGCAAGCGTTCCGGCACGGCAACGGCATCGGCGGGGCTAATCGGAGCAAATCCGGACAAAAGGCAAGCATTCGCACTCAGATTCGATTTGGTGCGAGGTTTGCGTTGACAGGCAGGGGGAGTGCTCGCTATTGGCGCGCCCCTACCCGCAGCCGACGCCATGGTTGGTCTTGCGACATGTGCCCAGATGGCGGAATTGGTAGACGCACCGTCTTCAGGTGGCGGCGCTCGCAAGGGCGTGGAGGTTCGAGTCCTCTTCTGGGCACCATTTACTCATCCATAATGGGCTGTTTCCGGTTGAAAAAACCGCGCAAAACAGCCAGATATTCGCCTCCAGCGTCCACGTTCGTTCAGCCATGTTCGCCCAGATTCAGGGGTCTCATGGGGTTCAGGAAGGGGTTCGAACCCCGGAATCAGCCTTCGGAACGACAATTTCTGAAGGCGAAACCCCCAATGCCCCTCACAGACATCCAGATTCGCAAAGCAATTCCGTCTGATAAGCAGTACAAGCTCAACGACGGTGGCGGCCTGAGTCTGTTGGTTCGACCCACTGGAACCAAGAGCTGGATCTGTAAGCTCACAATCCGCGGCAAGGAGCAGAGACTCACCTTCGGGACCTATCCGCAGGTCAGCCTCAAGGAGGCCAGAGCTCGCCGCGACGAGGCCAGGCTTGAAATCATGAAAGGTGGCGATCCCGTCCAACGGCGTCGTCAGGAAAAGCTAGCAGCCCAGGTCAGGGCCGGTAACCTGTTCGAGGACGTGGCCGAGGAGTTCATCGCCAAACGTGAAGCCGAGGACATCGCACCGGCCACTCTCAAAAAGCTCCGGTACTTTCTCGACCAGCTCCGCAATCCGATTGGCAAGCGACCCATTGCCGAGATTACCCCGCACGAGCTTCTGGCAGCGCTCAGGAAGATCGAACGCAAGGGCAACCGGGAGAGCGCCAAACGAACGAGGTCTTTTGCGAGTCGCGTTTTCAGGTTCGGTGTGGCCACAGCCCGGTGTGACGCTGATCCAGCGCACCTGCTGAGCGGCTCACTGCTCGCTCCCGTGCCCAAGTCCTATGCGGCCATCGTGGAGCCAGAGAAGGTGGGAGAGCTGCTTAGGGCGATCGATGCCTACGACGGCTACCCACCGACCATGTATGCCTTGCGGATCCTGCCTCGTGTGTTCGTACGCCCCGGTGAGCTGCGTCTCGCCGAATGGGGAGAGTTCGACCTGGACAAGGCCGTTTGGCAAATCCCGGTCGGCAGAATGAAAGCTCGGCGACCGCACGCCGTTCCCCTCTCCAGCCAAGTAGTGGCCCTGCTCCAGGAGTGCTCTGCCACCTGAAAACTGGACCATTCGCGGCTAGAGTTTTCCGCTGTAGCCATCCTTGGCTGGGCGAGGAGGTTTGGCGTGAGCCGAAGGCAGGCGAAGCCAACGCATCGAAGTTCACGGACGCGCAGAAGGCGTTCGTCATCAAGCAGGGCGAGGAAGGAACGTCGGTTGCTGAGATCTGCCGCAAGGCAGGGATCAGCCAGGCAACCTACTTCAACTGGAAGAAGAAATACGCGGGGCTGTTGCCATCGGAGATGCGGCGGCTACGTGAGCTGGAGGACGAGAACAGCCGGCTCAAGAAGATCGTCGCCGATCTGACGCTCGATCGCGAGATGCTGCAGGATGTTATCAAACGAAAGCTCTGAGGCCGGATCGGAAGCGCGAGCTGGTTGACGGGATGCTGTTGGACTGGGGCGTGTCGATCCGGAGGGCCTGCCGGGTTCTGCCGTTCGACACTTCCAGTTACCACTATCAGTCCCGCCGCACCGATCCGGCCTTTCTGGAGAAACGCATCAAGGAGATCTGCGAGACGCACGTTCGCTACGGCTATCGTCGCGTCTATCACATCCTGCGCCGAGAGGGCTGGATCGTGAACGCCAAGAAGGTCTACCGGCTTTACAGGGAGTTGGGCTTGCAGCTGCGCAACAAAACGCCCAAGCGGCGGGTCAAGGCGAAGCTGAGGGAGGACCGTGCACCTGCGATCCGGCCGAATGACGTCTGGGCAATGGACTTCGTTCACGACCAGTTGGCGACGGGGCGTAAGCTGCGCATCCTGACCGTGGTGGATACGTTCTCACGGCTTTCGCCCGTGATCGATCCCCGGTTCAGCTATCGGGGCGAAGACGTGGTTGCCACGCTGGAACAGGCATGCCGGGAGATCGGCTACCCCAAAACGATCAGGGTGGATAATGGCAGCGAGTTTATCTCTCGGGACATGGATCTGTGGGCTTACCAGCGCGGTGTGACCCTGGAGTTGGCTTCGCCGCCCTTCGGGTCTCTCGCCCTGGTAAGCCCACAGACAATGCGTTCATCGAGGCGTTCAACAGCAAGCTGCGCAGCGAATGCCTGAACGCGCACTGGTTCCTCTCGCTCGAGGATGCTTGCGAAAAGCCGGAGGCGTGGCCTAGGCACGACAACGAAGCGCGGCCGCACAGCGCGATCGGGAATATCCCCCCGATCATGCTGGCAAACTCAGCCGGTGAAACCAGCCCACCGAACCTGAGCAAGGCGCAAAACTCCAGACCCGAGTGGTCCAAGGTTGGGTAGCAGTGCAGTCACCTCACGCGCGCTTGCCGATGCCTTTCGTCTCTATGCACCGGGCGCAGCGGCTGACCGCTTCGCCTGCGTAGTTGCGGAAAGGGAGGAACTGGCAGAAGGCGTATGACGCCCTGCCAGACTATCGGGTTTTTACATCTGGAGCGGGCCGTGCGGGATATGCGGCAGCACATGGCGCGCGAAGAGATCGGCTTCCTGCATGTGAGGATACCCTGACAGGATAAAGGCCTCGATCCCCTCGGCCTGATAGGCGCGCAGCTTGGCGAGCACCTGATCGGGCGTGCCGACAATCGCCGCACCGCAGCCTGAGCGCGCGCGGCCAATGCCGGTCCACAGGTTTTCTTCCACGAAGCCATCGCCATCCGCCGCGCCGCGCAATTCCTGCTGGCGCTGGACACCGTAGTTATTGGCGTCGAGCGATTTCTCGCGGATCGCCCGGCCCGCCTCGTCATCGAGTTTCGAGAGCAGGCGATCAGCGTAGCAGCGCGCCTCCTCCTCGGTCTCGCGCACGATTACATGGACGCGGTAGCCGAACTTGAGGGTGCGGCCATACTTCGCTGCGCGCGCTTTCAAGTCTGCAATGTTCTCGCGCACCTTGGCAAGCGTGTCCGGCCACATCAGGTAGACATCCGCCGCCTCGGCTGCGCACTCGCGCGCTTCGTGACTGAGGCCGCCGAAATAGAACGGCGGACATTTGCCGGAAAGCGTGGTGATGCGCGGCGGATCGAGCTTCAGCTTGTAGAACTCGCCGTCGAAGTCGAGGTGTTCGCCGTTCAGAAGCGTGCGGACAATCTTCATGATCTCGGTGCCGCGGCGGTAGCGGGCCCCGCTTTCGATCGTTTCGCCCGGCATATCGGACGAGATGATGTTGACGTTCAGGCGCCCTCCGGTGCCGCTTGCAGCGGGGCCGAGGATGCGATCAAGCGTCGCGATCCGGCGCGCAAGCTGCGGCGGCCAGTCCTCGCCCATGCGGGTTGCCCAGAGCAGCTTGATGCGCTTGACCTGCGTGGCGACGGCGGCGGCGAAGATCGTGGTATCGATGCCTAGGCTGTAGCCCGAAGGCAGCAGGATGTTGTCAAAGCCCCCTTCCTCCGCGCGCAGAACGATGTTGCGGCAATGCTCCCAGCTCGATTGCAGATAGGGATCGGGGACGCCGAGAAATTCGTAATCATCGTCACACAGCGCGGAAAACCACGCGATTTCGCATTGTTGTTCATGCGGCTGGGTCATTGCTTCGGGTTCCTCGTCCAAGTCTTGTGTTCTGATGCGGTGCTCGGTCAGGGCAGTGGCACACCGCGTGCGGCGACCAGCACGGCATACCATTCAGCGCGCGTCCAGCGGACCTTCATCGCCTGCACCGCTTCGGCAATGCGGCTTTCCTTTTGCGAACCGATGATCGGCACGATCCCGGCCGGGTGCGCCATCAGCCAGCTATAGGCTGCGACAGCGCGCGAGACGCCCTGTGCCTCGGCCACATTGTCCAGCGCCGCCGCCACGGCCTTGTCCCGCAGCGTTTCAGGGGCAGCGAGACGCCCGCCGCCAAGCGGTGACCACGCCAGCGGGGTAAGGCCAAGCACCATCGCCTGATCGAGTTCGCCATTCTCGAAACAGTCAATCCGCAAGGGGCTGATTTCGGGCTGGGTCGAAACCAGCTTGTGCCCGAGGAAGTGGTTCAGCGCCGCGGTCTGATGAACCGTGAAGTTCGATACGCCCAGCGCCTTGATCTTGCCCGCAGCCACTGCGTCATCAAGCACGCGGGCCACCTCTTGCGGGTGGGCGAGAATATCGGGCCGGTGGATCTGCCACAGGTCCACCGCGTCCACCTGCAAGCGGCGCAGCGAATCCTCTATCGCTTTCTTCAGATAGCCCGCGCTCTGATCGTAAGGCAGCGGCGGAAGAATGCCGCCCTTGGTCGCCAGCACGATCTGATCGCGCAGGCGCGGCTGGGTTGCCAGCACCTCGCCGAGCAGCACCTCGGCATCGCCAAAGCCTGCGCCTGCGTCAAAGCCGTAAATATCGGCTGTGTCGAGGAAGGTGATCCCGGCCTCCAGCGCCGCATGGACGAGCCGCGCCGCATCGGCAGCCGTACGCCCGTTCTCCGCAAGCCGCCACATCCCCCAGGCCAAGGGGGAGACTTCGATCCCGCTGTTCCCGAGCGTGCGGGTGGCAGGGGGCAGGGGCAATTCACTCATTTCAGGTTCCTCTTTGGCGGAGCGACCGAAGCGCGCTCGACAAGCTCGTGGGGCAGGCGTTTGTGGGTGATGTCTCCGCCAGCGATCAGGATTTGCGTCGCAGTGCGGGCGAGATCCGCCATGGGCTGGCGAATAGTGGTCAGCGGCGGCCAGACGGTGCGGGCCAGCGTGGTATCGTCAAAGCCCGCAACAGAAAGTTCATCCGGCACATCAATGCCCCGGTCATGCGCCACGGCAAGCACGCCGGCGGCCATGTCGTCATTGGACGCGAAGATCGCGGTCGGGCGTTCCGGTTGATCGAGCAAGGCTCGCGCGCCCGCCACCCCGCTATCAAAATCAAACTCGCCCTCTGCCACCAGCCCCGGCTCGAACGGGATGCCCACGCGGTCCAGTGCGCGGCGATAGCCGAACAGGCGATCATCAGAAGCCATGTGGTTCGCATGGCCCTTGATGAAACCGATCCTGCGGTGGCCTGCATTGATCAGATGCGTGGTCATATCATCGGCGGCCTGCGCGTCGTCCATGAACACGGATGATGTGAGCGCGTGGTTGGTCCCGGGCGAGATCCGCACGAAAGGCACTTCCATGGTCTCCAGCGCCCGCAACACAGGCAGGCAATCTGTCACGGGGGAGGACAGGATAATGCCATCCACATGGGTTTCGCTCACCAGCCCGCGGACCTGTTCGCCCACACCCGGATCGGCCACATCAATCGGCTGTGCCAGCAAGCGAATGCCCTCGGCCTGGCACACTTCCCAGCAGCCTTTCTGGATCTGGAACATGTAATAGGGGCTGTGATTGTCATAGATCAGGGCAATCTGATTGGATTTTGCACCCGACAGGATGCGGGCTGCCACGCTTGGCCGGTAATCCAGTTCAGCCATCGCAGCCTCGACCCGCTCGCGCAGCTGCTTGCTGACATAGGGGTGGCCATTGAGCACCCGACTGACAGTCTTCACCGCAACCCCGGCGCGCGCGGCGACATCACGGATATTCGCGCGGCTCATGCCGCGAACCTTTCAGCGATTTGGGCGAACAAGGGCGCAAAGGCGCTGCCTGTGCGGTAGAAGACCGGCGGCTCTCCCAGCGGCGCGGCGATGTCGTGCCAGCCCGATGCATAGTCCTGCCCGCTCCACAGGTGCCGCCATTCGCCTGCCGGCAGATAGGCCCTGCGCCTCACCGCCCCCGCTTCGATTACTGGCGCCACCACCAGGTCTGCTCCATAGAGGAACTGATCCTGAATGGTGAAGGTCTCGCGGTCTTCGGGGTAGTGCAGGAACAGCGCACGCTGGGCAGGCAGGCCCTTGGTCTGCGCTTCCTCAACAAGGTGGGCAACATAGGGCGCAAGCTGGGCGTGGATGCGGCTCCAGCGCACAAAGCCCGCGATCAGTTCAGGGGTCGAGTCGACCTGGAGATTGTCATCCGGGCGGTTCCCTTCATGCGTGCGGAAGACGGGAGAGAAGGCACCCAGCTCATACCAGCGCAAGATCAGCTCAGCGGTGCGGACATTGCCGAACAGGCTCGTATAGCCGCCGACATCGGAATGGCTGAAGGCATTGCCGACCAGGCCCGATGACAATGCGGCGGTGATGACTGTGCCGATGCCGTCATGGCGCGAGAAGTCGACCGATTGGTCTCCCGCCCATAGCAGCGGGCAATGGGCCTGCACGCCGGTGTGCCCGGCGCGCATGAACCACAGCACCTCATCCGTCCGGCCCCTTGAGGCGACCGCGCGTGCATTGACCTCGGCCCAGCGCACCGGCCAGCGGTTGTGCTCCTGCATCGGGTCGCCATCGAACAGGCGCAGGTCGGTGGGCAGATATTCGCCGAAATCCGCCATCCACCCGTCAAGCCCGAAATCGAGCATCCGCTTGCCGATCACGTCCTCGGCGAACCAGTCGGCGGCAGCGGGGTTGGTGAAATCGACCACGCCTGCGTCAAACTCACCGAAATCGACCAGATAAGGGGTGTCGGCGTCCAGCCGCAGGGCGAGGAGGCCCTGTGCCGCCGCTTCGCGGTAAAGCGGGCCGTCAACCGCGAGATAGGGGTTCACATAGCCAAGGAACCGGATCTCCCGTGCTTTCAGCGCGGCGATCCTTTGCGGCAAGTCTGGGTAGCGCTGCGCGTTCCACTGCCAGTCCCAGAACAGGCGGCGCCCGAAGCTGGTCTCGCGGATGCCGACCCAGTCTTCGCACCACAGGCCGGATACTGCCGCGCCCGCAGCGATCAGCTTCTCAAGCCGGTCGAAACTCGCCTCGCCCTGCTTGAGGCCGACAATCGCACCGCCCATCGCCCATTCGGGCAGAGCAGGACGTTGTCCGAAGCGTTCGCCCAGCTGGCGGGTGAGATCGGCGGGCGCGCCTGCGAACATGTCGATCACGACTTCGCCTGACCAGACATGGACGCGCATGCGCCCCGGCTCCCGCGCGTCCAATTCGGCAAACTCGGAGTTAGCTAGGCTGATCGCCCAGCCCGCAGAGCAAAGAAATGTCGGTTCAGGGTAATTCGTCGTCCAGTAATCCCCGCCTGCAAAGGAACCATCGGCGCTTGCCTGATCGGTCAGCGGCGTCCCCGGTTCGCGGCCCACGCCAGGCTCGCTCGTCCAGATCGGGAAGTTGCGCCCGTTCAACACGAGGTAGCTCATCTGCTCGCCCCCGCCCCACAGCACATCCTCTGCCGCCATGGTGAAATCCACAGTGATGCGATCATGCGGGCTTTGTGCCTTGAGCAGCAGGCGTTGCGCTGCTTGATCCACCATCAGGGCAAGGCGTGCCGACCCATCACTGCTGCTGAGCAGCGCACCAGATGGCGAATCGATGGCACACCCGGCCAGCACAGCGGCTTGGTCGGGCTGGTCCGAAAGCCGGAAATTGCCGCGCACCATGGTGACTTGAGGGGCGCCCTGTGCGAGCGCAATAGCGGGCGCGTGGGCGCGGTGTGACAGGACGCTGCGCCCGCTCAACAGCAGGTCGAACCCTCCTTCACACGCTGCCAATTGCAGACCCACTTGTCCCGGATCTCCCATCTTGCCCCGACCACTCTCGTATGACACCGCTTGACATATAAGGACGAAAAGCGCAACCGATGGCGCACAAGATTGGCCGTAGGGCGACGATCATCGGGATCGTGACAGGGACCAGTCAGGGCATCAGGGGGAGAGAAACGCTATGTCCGCCACCACCAGAACTGCGCTTCACGCGCTCGCTGCCTCGGTCAGCGCTGTTGCGCTTGCACAAGCCGCGCCGGCCTTCGCACAGTCCGACGGGCTCGACGAAATCATTGTTACTTCACAGAAAGTGAAGGAAAACGTCCAGGACGTGCCGATTGCCATTTCGGTGGTTTCGGCAGAGCGGCTGGAGCAGGCTGGTGTCTTCAGCCTCGAGAATATCGCTGCTGTCGTGCCCTCGGTCACCTTCCGCAAGGGCACCACCAGCGCCAACAGCGCGATCGTGATGCGCGGCGTGGGCACGATCACCTTCTCGATCGCGGCAGAGCCCAGTGTGTCCACCGTTGTCGATGGTGTTGTGCTGTCGCGTTCGGGCCAGGCTTTCATGGATCTTGTGGATATCGAACGGCTCGAAGTGCTGCGCGGCCCGCAGGGCACGCTGTTCGGGCGCAATGCTTCGGCGGGCCTCGTCAATATCATCTCCAAGGGCGGCACTGACGAATTCGAAGGCGAGGCCCGCGTCGACTGGTTCGAAGGCAACGAAGTGCGGATGCGCGCTGCCCTGTCCGGCCCGCTGGCAGAAAACCTCACCGCGCGCGTCACCGGCTTTTACGGCTCGTTCGATGGCAACATCATCAATGTTGCCAATGGCAATCAGAAGATCAACGGCTTTGAAAATTACGGCGCCCGCGCGATCCTCGACTATTCGAGCGGCCGCACCGACCTCAGGCTGGTTGCCGACTATTTCGAGGCTGATAATGATTGCTGCGCCGATGTGACGGGGGTGAGCCGCGGTGCGGTGCTTGATGCCGAACTCAACCTGCCGGGCGGGGTTGCGCTGGGTGCCGACCAGCGGTTTGTGAATCATAACCTTGTCACCCGCACCCGCGATCGCCAGTGGAGCATTACCGGTTCGGGCGATTTCGGCATCGGCGAGGCGCATACCCTGAGCGTCATTCTGGGCTATCGCAACTGGTTCAACCAGGAACTGCGCGAAGGTGACTTCCTGCCGCGTGCGATCGTCGGCACGCCTGAACTTCACGACGACGGGGTGGTTCGAACCGAGCAGATCTCGGCTGAAGTGCGCATTGCATCGGATCAGACCAAGCGGTTCTTCTACCAGGCAGGCGTGTTCGCCTGGCGTTCGGAAAACAGCCAGGTCTTCACCCGCAACAATGTTGTGTGCAACACCTCGACCCTGCCGATTGATCCGCGCACCGGCGCCCGCCCGTGCAATCTCAATGACACGGTCAACACCATCTTCCCGACAGCGACATCGTTCAGCGATGTCACCTCGACCAACTATGCCGTGTTCGGGCAGGCGACCTATCGGTTCACCGATCAATTCTCGTTCACCGGCGGCCTGCGCTACACTTGGGATGATCTGGAATTCACCCACACGCGCGCGCCGGCTGTGAACCGCACCACCGGCCTTCCTGCAACCGGGCCGGGCACCAATCTCAACCCGGCAGGCGGGCTGATTGCCAATGGCGGCAATGGCACCAATACCTCTGCCGGATCGACCGATAATGGCAACCTGTCGGGCCGCGCCGTGCTGCAATACGAGCCGACCGACGACATCATGCTCTACGGCAGTTACACGCGCGGCTACAAGGGGCCTGCCTTCAACGTGTTCTTCAATCACACCGCGCCCAACAATGCGGTGCCGATTGACGAGGAATTGTCCGATGCCTTCGAGATCGGGCTCAAGTCCCAGTTCTGGGATCGCCGCGGGCGGTTCAACCTGGCGGCGTTCACGGTGGAATATGACGGGTTTCAGGCCAATAACTTCATCATCGTCAACACCGCGACTGTTTCGAACCTCACCAATGCTGGCACGGTCCGCAGCCGCGGCTTTGAAGCGGATCTGACACTCGCCCCGACGCGCGGGCTGACCTTGCGCGCCAATGCGGCCTATGCTGATGCGCGGGTCAAGGCGTTCAATCCCAACCCGATCACGGGCGCGCCTGATGCCCGCAACGGCACGCGCCTGCCGCTTGCGCCTGAGTTCGTTTACAATATCGGCGGGGATTACGAGACGGATATCGGCAGCAATCTGCGGGCCTATTTCTCGACCGATTTCCGGCACACCAGCACGCAGTTCTCCGATCTTGGCGAACAGGGGCGGATTGACGCATATGGCATATGGAATGCCTCGATCGGGTTCTCGGATGCGGATGACAGGTACCGCATCACCTTCCATGCCCGCAACATCACCGATGAAAGCTATGTGCTGCTGAATGTCGAGCAGGGGCGGCGCTTGCAGATCCCGCGTGATGCTGATCGCTATTTCGGCATCAGCCTGCGCGCGCGGATGAAGTGAGGCATTCGCTGTCCGCATAGGCACGACGAGGGCCGTCGGAGCGATCCGGCGGCCCTTGCCTGTTCGGGACTATGACACCTAGGAATATTCCAGATGGCTGCAAACTCCTCGCCCCTTTCGGTGCGCCTGCGCTGGTCCCTGTTCACGGTGCTGTGCATCGCCGGCGTGTTCAACGCGATGGACCGGCCGATCATCGCCATCCTCAAGCCCGACATGATGGCCGATTTCGGCTGGAGCGACAGTGACTTTGGCGATCTGGCCGCCGTAACGCAGTTCTCGGCGGCGTTTGCCTTTCTGTTTACCGGCTGGCTGGTTGATCGGCTGGGCGTGAACCGTTCGATGCAGGTCGGGGCAAGCGCATGGAGCCTTGCGGCAATGGCGCATGGCTGGGCGACCACCACCGCCCATGTGGTCGCCGCGCGCGTCGGGCTCGGCGTGACCGAAGCGGTGCAGACCCCGCTGACTATCAAGACTGTGGCAACCCTGTTTGCGCCCGACAAGCGCTCGCTTGCTTTCGGATTTGCCACCATGCTGGCAGGCGCGGGCACGATCGCGATGCCTTTTGTGATCCCAGTCCTCGCGCTCGCCGTAGGCTGGCGCGGGGCGCTGGTGGCAGGCGGGATCGGCGGCTTCGTCTCGCTTGCCGTATGGATGTGGCTGGCGCGCGGTCTTGCCGAACTGCGCGCGCAAGAGACAACCGCACCGGCTCCCCTGGCCCGAGAGCACGGCGGCTATGGCGCGATCCTGACGAGCCGCACGACCTGGGCGATCCTCGGGGCCAAGGCCCTTTCCGACATGACCTGGTGGTTCATCAATTTCTGGCTGGCGGATTATTATCGCCGCGCGTTTGGCCTCTCGACGCTCGAACTGGCCTGGCCGCTGGCGATTGCCTTTGCCGGATCGGGGCTGGGCGCCCTGCTGGCGGGATGGGCCTCGACGCGCCTGCTGGAGCGGGGGTGGAGCCCTAACCGGGTCAGGAAGACTGTGATGCTCGCCTCGGCCTTGATTGTCGCGCCGTTGCCGCTGGTGCTGACGCTCAATTCCTTCTGGCCGGTCGCGGTCATGGTCGGGGTGGTCATGGCAGGCCATCAGGGCTTTTCGCTCTCGATCTTCTCGACCATCACCGACGTGGTGCCGGGTGCGAAAGTCGGGCAGGTGACGGCTTTCGGGGCCTTCATGGGCAACATGGGCGGAGTGGCGATCAGCCTCATCACCGGCCGTGTGCTTGATGCAGGGCTTGGCTTCGTTCCGCTGTTCGTGTTTGCTGCTGCCTCGTACTGGATCGCGCTGGCGTGGTTTCAGTGGCTCTTGCCGCAAATCCGCCGCGCCGAAGAGAGTTGAGGCATCGCAGCGCTTGACGGTTGCATTGCCAAGGTGCGCGGGCTAGTCGGTATGACACCGCAGGACATACAGCGGTGCGGGGCAAGACAAGAGGCGTATGACAGGCAAGCGGCAAGCGGATTTTGATGCCTATGCAGGCGACCTGTTCGGTGAGCTGGTGCTGGCCGAAGCATCCCCCGCGCAGCCTGTTGCGAAAAAGCCGCTCACCCGGTTTGTGCCGGGCCTTGCGATTGTGGCGATTGCCAGTGCGGCGGCGGCGTGGCTCAGCCAGAATTATGGCGTGCCGGTGATACTGGCGGGGCTGTTGCTGGGGCTGGCGCTCAATTTCGCTGCCGGAGACCCGCGCACACATGACGGGCTGGATGCGGTCTCGCGCCATGGCCTGCGCGCCGGGATCGTGCTGCTGGGCTTTCAGGTGACGCTCGCGCAGGTCGGCGCGATGGGGGTGGTGCCCTTTGCGGGCCTCGCGCTTGTCATGGCGGCCTCGGTCCTCGCGGCGATGATGGCTGCGCGGCTGACGGGGCAAGGGCCGAGTGTTGGCCTGCTGGCAGGCGGAGCGACCGCGATCTGCGGCGCTTCGGCGGCGCTCGCGCTTTATGGCGTCATCGGGCGCGAGCGGATCGAGCAGGCGCAGTTTACCCTGACGCTGGTGATCCTTGCCGCCGCGAGCGCGATTGCGCTGGCGACTTACCCTGCGCTTACCACCGCGCTCGGCTTCAGCGAGGCGCAGGCGGGCTTTCTGGTGGGCGCATCGATCCACGATGTGGCGCAGGCCATCGGCGCGGGCTTTGCCATTTCGGACAGTGCGGGCGCGCAGGCGACAGTGGTGAAGCTCACCCGTGTGGCCCTGCTTGCGCCGCTTGTCACGCTCGCTGCGCTGTGGATTGCCCGCGCGCACCCCTTGCCGCAAGCGAATATGGTGGCGCGGGTGCCGCTGTTGCCGGGCTTCATTCTTGCCTTTCTTGGCTTGGTGGTGGTCAATTCCCTGTTCACTTTGCCCGGCGCATTCGCGCCTCTCGCGCTGACCTTGTCCAAGACGCTGCTGCTGCTGGCTGTCACCGCCACGGCGATGCGGACGCGCACGGATCTGTTGCTCCAACTGGGCTGGCGTTCGGTCATGCCGGTTCTGGCGGCGACCCTCGCCTCGCTCGGCACTGCCCTCGCATTTGCGAGACTTGCGCTGTGAGCGCGCCGGTGTTCGACATCGCGGTGATCGGTGGCGGCGTCAATGGCGCAGGGATTGCCCGCGATGCCGCCGGGCGCGGCGCGCGGGTTTTGCTGCTTGAACGCGGCGATCTGGCAGCCGGCACCTCGTCCAATTCGACCAAGCTGATCCACGGCGGCCTCCGATATCTCGAACATTACGAGTTCGCGCTGGTGCGCGAGGCGCTTACCGAACGCGAGGTGCTGTGGGGCATTGCGCCGCATATCATCTGGCCCTTGCGCTTCATCCTCCCCCACCGTCCCGGTTTGCGCCCGCGCTGGCTGCTGCGGCTTGGCCTGTTTCTCTATGACCATATCGGCGGGCGTAAGTATCTCCCTGCAACGCAAAGCGTTGATCTGACGAAGCATCCGGCAGGCGCGCCGCTCAAGGCCCATTATACCCGCGCCTTTGCCTATTCGGATGGCTGGGTGGATGATGCGCGGCTGGTGGTGCTGAACGCGCGCGATGCGGCGGATCGCGGCGCCGAGGTGCGCACCCGTTGTGAGGTGACGACGCTGGTGCGTGAGGGTGGTGTGTGGCGGATCGAGGCAGGGGGAAAGACTTTCCGCGCCCGCGCGGTTGTCAATGCAGCAGGACCCCGCGTGCTTGATCTGTTGGGGCGCGCGGGTGAGCCTTCAAGCCAGCGGATGCGGCTGGTGCGCGGTTCGCACATTGTGGTGCGGCGCTTGTTCGATCACGACTTCGCCTATTTCTTCCAGCTGCCGGACGGACGGATTTTCTTCGCTATCCCGTACGAACAGGATTTCACGCTGATCGGCACCACCGATGTCGATCACACCGGCAGCCTTGATGAAGTGCGCGCTTCCCCTGAGGAAATCGCCTACCTGTGCGAAGGCGCGTCTGAGTATTTCCGCACACCCGTCACCCCCGAACATGTAATATGGACCTATTCCGGGGTGCGCCCGCTGGTCGATGATGGTTCGGGTCGGCCTGAGGCGGCAACGCGCGGCTATCGTTTTGAAGTCGATGACGAGGACGGCGAGGCCCCGCTGCTCTCGATCTTCGGCGGCAAGATCACCACCTATCGTCAGCTTGCCAGCGCTGCGCTTTGCAAGCTGTCACCCTATATTCCCATGCTTGCCACACCCGACTGGACGGGCACGGCGCCGCTGCCGGGAGGCGATTTTGCGATGACAGGGGCTGGCGCGCTCGCCAGTGCGCTGGCGGCGCGCTACCCCTTTTTGGACACGGCTCGTGCAGCGCGGCTGGTCCGCTTGTATGGCACCCGCGCAGAGACCATCCTTGGCGATGCGACAAGCCCTGGTGATCTCGGCGAGGATTTCGGCCATGGCCTCACCGCTGCCGAAGTCGATTACCTTGTTGCCCAGGAATGGGCGCGCACCGCCGAAGACATCCTGTGGCGACGCACCAAGCTGGGCCTGCATTTCACGGCCGAGGAAACCGCACGCCTTGCAGCCTATCTCACCGAAAGGACACCTTCCTGATGACAAAAATCGTGGCCCTTGGCGGCACGGTCAATCCCGGCTCCTCGACCGAGCAGGCGCTGCGGCTGGCCGCTGCGATTGCGGCGGACGAAGGGGCCGAGGTGCAGGTCTTCGGGGGTGAATATCTCACCGCGCTGCCGCATTATCTGGGGCCTCTGCATGATCCCTCGCATGGCATGGAACTGGTTGCAGCAGTGCGAGCAGCTGATGGCATTCTGGTGGCAGCACCCGGCTATCACGGCACCATTTCGGGTGTGGTCAAGAACGCGCTTGATTACCTTGAGGATCTGGCGCGCGATGAGCGTCCCTATCTTGATGGCCGTGCGGTTGGCCTGATTGCCACGGCTTTCGGCGATCAGGCCGCGATGAGCACGCTGCTTACCATGCGCGCGATCACCCATGCGCTGCGCGGCTGGCCGACCCCGATGGGCGCGACCATCCGCACCTATCGCGGCATGTTCTCGCCCGATGGCGAATGCCTCGATGAACGCGCAAGGGGCCAGCTTGAACTGGTCGGCAGGCAGGTGGTGCTGGGCGCCAGAAGCTTTGCCGCAGGAAGGGATCTTGCGTGATGAGCGGCGCGGCTTTCGATCATGCGCTCGCGCAGATTGCGGCAGGGCGCATGGTGGTGATCGCGGGCGACAGGCTGCGCGGCGGGGATATTGATCTCATGGTTGCCGCCCGTCATGTGACGCCCGATGCGATCAACTTCATGGCCAGGCATGGGCGCGGCCTGATCTGCCTCGCCGTAACGCCCGAGCGTGCGGCCCAGCTTGGTCTCAGCCTCGTCAATCCGGGTACCGAGCGACAGACGGGGCGTCCCTTTGCGCGCTCAATCGAGGCCGCAAGCGGGGTTTCGACCGGCATTTCGGCGGCTGACCGGGCGCACACCATCAGGGTCGCGATTGCCGAGGGGGCGAGCGCGGCGGACATTCATTCGCCGGGCCATGTCTTCCCGCTGATTGCGCGCGGTGGCGGGGTGATGGAGCGTCCTTCGGCCTGCGAGGCTTCGATTGATCTTGCGCGCATGGCGGGCGCAGGCGATGCTGCTGTCATCTGTTCGATCATGCGGGATGATGGCGAAATGGCGCGGCTGGAGGATATTGGCGACTTGCTGCGCGCGCATGATCTTGCCGTGGCGCAGATTGGCGAGCTGATGGCGCGGCTGGCAGGGGCCGAGGCATGAGCGAGGCTCGCTTTTCGCGGCGCGCTTTGCTGGCCGGGGCTGGCGCAGGCGGCATTGGCTCGGCGCTGGCAGGGCAGGTTACGGCCGAGAAGCTCATCGACCTTGGCCTGCCGGGCGGGCCGAGCTTGCGGCCCTTGGGGCCAACCTTTCCGGGTAAGGACGAGATGATCGTCCAGCGCATTCGTCCGCCCGTGCTGGAGACACCGCTGAAGGCACTGGGCGAGAGTGTGATTACGCCCACAGAACGCTTTTTTGTGCGCTGGAACTGGGATTTTCCGACCGCAATCAATGTCGCCAATTACCGCGTGGCAATCGGCGGCGCGGTGACACAGCCAGTCGAACTCACGCTTGATGAGATCGTAAGCGCGGGTGAACAGGTCGAGATCGTCGCTGTCAATCAATGCGCGGGCAATGGGCGCGGGCTGTCCGAGCCGCGCGTCACCGGCACCCAGTGGGGCAATGGCGCCATGGGCTGCGCGCGCTGGACAGGAGTGCGGCTGAAAGACGTGCTCGCCAAGGCAGGCGTCGCGCCGAACGCTACCCGCGTGCGCTTTGCCGGGCTCGATGTGCCGCCGATGGAAGGGGCGCCGCAATTCATCAAATCCGTGCCGCTCGATGTTGCCCGGCGCGATGATGTGCTGGTGGCATGGGCGATGAATGGCGAGCCGCTGCCGGTGCTGCATGGCTTCCCATTGCGGATCGTGGTGCCGGGGTGGTTTTCGACCTACTGGGTCAAGATGCTTGCGACCATCGAAGTGCTCACCGGCGAGGATGAAAGCTATTACGTCGCCAAATCCTATCGCATTCCCGCCCGCCCGATCACGCCCGATGACAAGGATTTCCCGACAGTTTCGATCACCACCATGCCGCCGCGCGCGCTGATTACCAGCCATGCAGATGGCGAGGTGATCACACGCGGTGCACCGCTCACCCTTCGCGGGATCGCCATGGGCGGCGATGCGGCGCTGGCCCGAGTCGATCTGGTGGGCGAGGGGTTTGAACTGCCTTGCAAGCTGGTTGGCCCGGATGAAGGCCCCTATGCCTTCCGCTTGTGGGAAGTGACCATCCCCGAAGTCACGCAAAGCCTTGCCAACATCGGGGTGCGCGCAGCCAATGTGGCAGGTGCGGTGCAGCCAGAGGCGCTCAACTGGAACCCGTCAGGCTATGCCCGCAACGTGATCGAGCGTATCACCTTGAGGCCGGCATGAGAGCGCTCGTGATGATCCTCGCGTTGGTGCTGGCAGCTTGCGAGCGTGCGCCGCAGGTCACCTTTGCCGATACCACCATCACGCTGCCCGATGATCCGCTGGAACTGCCGCCCGGCCCCGGTGCTGAGGCCGTGATCGCCAATTGCACCGCCTGCCACTCGCCTTCGACAATGCTTCAGCAGCCGCGCCTCAGCCGGGACAAGTGGCTTGCGACGATCACCAAGATGCGCGAAGTCTACAAGGCGCCGATTGACGAGGCTGCCGTCCCCGACATCGTCGGCTACCTGATGCTGGCACAACAGGCCGAAGCCGCCCGCGAGGCTGCGGCGCGCTAGCAGCCGCTCAGCCCCCGCTCTGCCTTTGGGTTTCTCGTAGGCGGGCCGTGTCTTGCCTGTTATGTGTCGCATCCTTCGGGACGAACAAGGCAAGGACAGGCGCAGTGGCAATCCGTTTCACCGTCAACGGCAAGGATGCAATCGTCGAGGCCGACGCCGACACCCCGCTCCTGTGGGTGCTGCGCGAGGAATTGGCGCTGACCGGCACCAAATTCGGCTGCGGGGTGGCGGCTTGCGGGGCGTGTTCGGTGCATGTCGATGGCAAGATCACCCGCTCGTGCAGCGTGGCAGTGGGCGACGTGGCCGACAAGGCGATCACCACCATCGAGGGACTGAAAGGGCCAGACGGCGCGCTCCATCCGGTGCAGCAGGCATGGATTGCCGCCCAGGTCCCGCAATGCGGCTATTGCCAGTCTGGCCAGATCATGGCGGCGACCGCGCTGATCAATGCCGTCGGCAAGCCTACCGAGGCGCAGATTGACGCCGCGATGACCAATCTGTGCCGCTGCGGCACCTATCCGCGCATTCGCAAGGCGATCCTCGCCGCGACCGGACAGGCCAGCGCCGATGCCAGCGAAGGAGCGGCATGATGGCTGACAATCCCACCCCGCATCTTGATGAAGACACCGCCGCCCCTGCTGCCAAGCCGAAGAAGAAGGGCGTCAAGCGGCGTGCCTTCCTGATTGGCAGCGCGCTGCTGGTGGGCGGCGGGGCTTTCGGGCTTTACCTGGCTGAAAATTCCGCGCGCAGCCGCGCCAAGGCGCTGACCGAAGCGGGCGGCGGGCACAATTTCCTCACCTGGATGAAGATCGCCGAGGACGATACCGTTACGCTCTATTCGCCGCATATTGATTTCGGACAGGGCACGCACACCGCGCTCGGCCAGATGCTCGCGGACGAACTGGATGCCGATTGGGCCAAGGTGGTGGTGGAGCAGGCCCCCGCCGACAGCGCCTTTGCCAACACCGCGCTGGTGCAGGGCTTCATGGCCGAATTGTCAGGCATGCCGGGGGTCGTGAATGCGCTGCCCGCGGCCGTGATCGGGATGCTGACCCGCTCGCAGAATCTCCAGATCACCGGCGGATCGAGCGCGGTGCGTTTTACCGGGCAGGCCGGAATGCGGGTGGTGGGCGCGGCCGTGCGGCTCGCCCTGATTGAGGAAGCCGCCGCGCGGCTTGGCGTTCCGTCAAGCGAACTCGTCACCGCCAACAGCACTGTCAGCCATGCGCCAACGGGCCGCAAACTGCGCTATGGCGAATTGGCGGCAGCCGCGGCCGAACGTTCGCTCAGCAGCTCACCCAAATTGAAAGACCCCAAGGATTTCAAGCTGATCGGAGCCGGAATCCCACGCGCAGATATCCCCGCCAAGGTTGATGGCAGCGCAGTCTATGGCATTGATTTCACCTTGCCGGAGATGCGCGTTGCCACCATCGCGGCCGCCCCGGTGCGCGGCGGCAAGCTGATCTCGGTGGATGAGGCCCCGGCACTGGCGGTGAAGGGGGTGGAGCAGGTGGTCAAGCTCGAAGATGCCGTGATCGTCGTCGCCAAGGGCTATTGGCAGGCGGCCAAGGGGCTCGCCGCGCTCAGCCCGAAGTTTTCCGATGGCGGCAATGGCGCGGTCTCGACCGCGTCGATCTTTTCGGCACAAGATCAACTGCGCGAGGGCGGAAAGCCCACCAACGAAGCGGGCGAGGGCGATGTCGCTGCCGCTTTCAAGGCGGCCGGAGACAAGCTGGTGACGGCCGATTTCCGCGTGCCGTTTCTGCACCATGCGATGATGGAGCCCTTTGCGCTCACCGGCCATTACAAGGATGGCAAGCTTCACCTGTGGGGCGGCTTGCAGGACCCGCTCGGCGCGCGTGATCGCGCGGCCAAGGCGGCAGGCCTTGATATGGACGATGTCATCTTCAACCCGATGATCATGGGCGGCGGCTTCGGGCGACGCTTTCCGGGTGTTACCGAAATCCTCGATCAGATTGGCCCGCTCGCCAAGCAGGTGCCCTATCCCGTCAAGCTGATCTGGAGCCGCGAGGAAGAAGTGCGCCACGGCACCTATCGCCCGCAATCCTCGGCCCGGCTCAGCGCCGCGCTTGATGGCAAGGGCATGATCGCGGCCTGGCGCAGCGACTACGTCCAAAGCGACAATGCCGAGCGCGAGGCGAATTTCATCTACCAGGTGCCCGCCACCTCGCGGCGGCATTTTGAATATCAGTCGCACCAGATCGACGGGCCGTGGCGCTCGGTGAACTCAACGCAGATCGGTTTCTATAACGAGGTCTTCATGGATGAACTGGCGGCGGCTGCGGGCGAGGAGCCCTACCGCTTCCGCCGCAAGCATCTGCCCGCCGGATCGCGGCACCTGGCGGTGCTGGATGCGGTTGCGGCACGATCGGACTGGGACAGCCCGCTGCCCGATGGCCACGGGCGCGGCATGGCGATTGTCGAAAGCTTCGGCACGATCGTTGCCGAAGTGGTCGAAGTGAAGATGTTGCCCGATGGCAGGCCGAAAATCCTCAAGGCTTTTGCGGTGGTCGATTGCGGCACGGTGGTGAACCCCTTGAATGCCGAGGCACAGATCGCAGGCGGCATGATCATGGGGCTGTCGGCTGCGCTGGGCGAGGCAATCACGCTGGAAAACGGCGCGGTGGTGCAGAGCAATTTTACCGATTACCCGCTGATTACGCTCGCGGATGCGCCGCGCGAGGTGGATGTGCATTTCATCAACAGCGGGGCGAAGATGGGCGGGATTGGCGAACCGGGCGTGCCGCCTGCCTCGCCTGCGCTGGTCAACGCGATTGCGGCGGCAAGCGGCAAGCGCATCCGCAGCCTGCCGATCCTGCCGCAGGTTATCGCCTGACCGACAGAGCATCCCTTGCGCGCTGGTCGGCCGTGGTGCTGGCCGCGGGTGCGGGGCGGCGCTTTGGCGGGCGCAAGCTGCTTGCGCCTCTTGCGGGCGTGCCGCTGATCCGCCGCACGGCGCAGGCCGTGAGCCGCGCAGGCTTTGCCGAAGTGGTGGTGGTCGCAGGGGAAGAGGCGCCGGCAATCAGCGCAGCGCTTGAAGGGCTCTCCTGCCGCGCGCTGACAGCCCCTGATTGGGAAGAAGGCATGGCGGCATCCCTGCGTTGCGGGCTTGCCGCGCTCGCTCCTCGCACGCGGGGCGTCTTCATCTTCCTCGGCGATATGCCGCTGGTGCCGGTGAGCCTGTGCGGCGAACTTGCCGCGCTGGCCGACCTTGCAGGCTACGCTGCGCGCCCCGCCGTGGCGGGCAAGCCGGGCCATCCGGCGGCCTTCACCCGCGCAGCCTTTGCCGATCTGGCAGCGCTTTCGGGCGATAGGGGCGCGCACCGCCTGCTGAGTGGGCGCACCAGCGGGGTTGCCTATCTGGAAACTGCCGATCCCGGGGTGCTGATGGATATTGATGCGCCTGCAGATCTCGCTGCTGCCGAGCGGGCATGGAATGCGCGCGCGACTTCGGCCACCAGCGAAAGCGCAATATCGCGCGGCGCCTTGGAAAAGCCTGATAAGCCAATCGGGGCGTGAAGCCGCGCCAATTGCGCTTCGTTCACGCCGTGGGCGCGCACGCGTTCGAGCCTCCCCTCAAGCCGTGCGCGTGCCCCTACTGCGCCGACATAAAAGGCCGCACTGGCAAGCGCCGTTGCCAGCGCGGTTTCATCATCCTCGCGATCATGGCTGAGCACCGCGACGGCCGTCCAGGGATCAGGCGCCATCGCCGCCATCGCTGCTGCCGGATTGCCGCTGTGATAGGCCATGCCCGGGAAAGGGGGATGGGCGGGCCCACCGGGAGCGATCAGGCCCACCTCCCAGCCCAGCGTTGCGGCCAGCTGCGCCGCAGCCAGCGCCGTCCCGTCCGCTCCTACCAGTACAAGCCGCAAGGCAGGCTCGTAGAGGCGGGTGTAGCCCGCGCCGTCCCACGCAAAGCCCACAGCGCCCGGCGCGATGCTGCGCGTGATACCATTGCTTGACCAGCCAAGCGGGATGCGGGCCCGATAGGCCTTCAGCAAGGCCGTCACCGCAGGCTCACCGGTGCTGGCAGGCTCGACCAGCACGGCAATGGCGCTGCCGCAGGCCAGCTTGATATCGATCCAAGGGCTGCCCTCACCATAGCGCAACAGGCGCGGCGCGCCTTGCGCGATGGCCTCGCGCGCGTGGCGGGCGACATCATCTTCGATGCAGCCACCCGAGAGGAATCCCCAATGCTCCGCCTCGGTGATCAGCATCTGCGCGCCCGGATCACGCGGTGCCGAGCCGGTGACTTCAACCAACGTCGCAATCGCGCAAGATTGCACCGCCTTCGCCGCCAATGGCCCCAGCAGCGGTGCGCGAATATCGTCGATCTGGGCGGCCAGGCGCCATTGGCTCATCGGTTGCAATGCCCCTTGGGGTGAGCCTCAAGCCTTACGCGTGGCGGGAGCGCCCGGCAATGCTTACGCCTCGCGCACGCGGCGCAGGAAGGTCTGGACTTGCTTGCTGAGGTGGCTGGCCTGATCTTGCAATTCGGTTGCGCTGGTGAGCACTTGCGACGCCGCAGCGCCGGTGGAAAGCGACAGCTGCCGCACATCCTCGATATGCCCTGCCACTTTCTCGGTGCCGCGTGCGGCGAGATCTATCGAGCGCGCCAGATCCTGCCCCGCCACCGATTGCTGATCGACCGCGCTGGCGATGGAAACGGCGGTGGTCTCGAGCTGCTGCACCTGCCCCGCAATTGCCCGCAGGGCCTTGACACTGGCGCCGGTCGTCTCCTGCATGGCGCGGATTTGCTCTGCGACTTTCTCGGTCGCGCGGCTCGTTTGCATCGCGAGTTCCTTGACCTCGCTGGCGACCACCGCAAAGCCGCGGCCTGCCTCGCCGCCGCGCGCGGCTTCGATGCTGGCGTTGAGCGCCAGCAGGTTGGTGCGCTGGGCAATGGTCTGGATCAGTTCGACGATCTGGCCGACCTCTTCTGCCGAAGCAGAGAGGGCCGAGATGGTTTCATCCGCCTCGCCGGTCGCCTCGCTCGCAAGGCGCGCCAGTTCGCTCGAGGAGGCCGCCTGACGGCTGATTTCGCTGATCGAGAGCGCGAACTCATCGCTGGCAGCAGCCGCTGAGGTGGCGCCGGCATTGGCTTCTTCCATCGATGCTGCCACTTCGCCGGTGCGGCGGCTGGCTTCCTCGGCGCTTTGCGCCATCTTCGAGGCAGTGGTGCTCAATTCACCCGAAGCGCTGGCGACGCGTTCGACAACTTCACCGACGGTGCGCTCGAACTGGCGGGCCACTTCATCCAGCAGCACGGCCTTGCGTTCCTCGGCTTCCTGACGTTCGCGCTCGCGTTCGAGCTGGTCGCGGATTTCCTGTTCGGCACGCTCCGCACGTTCACGCGCCCAGTTTTCGAGCTGCTTGCTCGCGCGCTTGAACAGGTCGAGCGCACGCACCATCGCGCCGATCTCGTCCTTGCGCTCGGCGCCGGTGATCTCGAAATTGCGATCCCCCTTGGCAAGCATCGTCATCGCGGTGGTGATTTCGGTGATCTTGCGCGAGAAGTCGCGCGAGAGATAGGCGAGTCCGCCCAGCAGCACCACGCCCGCCACCAGCGCCAGCACGCCGATTACGCGGATCATATTGAAGAAATAAGCAATGCCGGTTTCCTGCATGGCGGCGCTGGCCTGCGTGAGATCGCCGGCAAGCGCGCGCGCTTCGGCAAACAGATCATCGCCCTGCACGGAAATTTCGTTCCTGAGACTGGCTGGCAGCGTACCCCGGGCTTCTTCGGCGGCGGCGGCGCGGGCAAAGCTTGCCTCATAGACGGCAAGCTTCTGGCTCAACCCGTCAAGCCGGAGCTTGAGATCAGGGACATGTTCGGCCACGATTGGTGCAATCATGGCCACCTTGCGGGCGGCAGCTGCCTGTGCCTCCGCCTGCTTGACCCGTTCTGCCGGGTTGCCATCATAAAGATAGCGCAAGCTATGAAAGCGCAATTCGCCGGCGGTGCCGTGCAGTTCGGTGGCCGCGATCACCGCTTCCTGCACCGCGGCGGAGGTCTGGTAGCGGCTCCATAGCGTGGCAAGGCCAAGGCCGAGCACCAGCGCAATGCCAAAACCAATCGCGAAAAAGCTGCCGAAAGTGGCGTGGATCTTGCCTGAGAGCGACAAGTCGCGGAACCATGCGAAGCGTTCGAAGAAGCTCACTCCAGAAACCGGGGCGGCCGATGGCGCGGAGGCTGCGAAATCTTCATCCTTCAGCGCCTCGGCTGCCAATTCGCGCACGAAGTCAGGCACGCTTTGCCGCTCGCGGCGATCATGCTTGGCGATCATGTTCATGTGCATTTCCCCAGATCCTGCTCAACCTTTCCTGAAGGAAAATCCTTTCCAAAAGATTGCCGCGCGGCCTGTCGGGGCAGCGCCGGGTGCGCGTTCAGGGCTTGGCTTGCCTGGTCGCGGTGCCCGGCAAATGAGCGATAACCTTGGGCCTTTCGTCATCGGCCTGCTGCAACTTGATCAGCTGATCCACTTCGGCTGCGTTCATCGCCTTGAAATAGAGCCAGCCCTGGATCTGGTCGCAGCCCGCCGCGCGCACCATTTCTGCCTGCTGCGAGGTTTCGACGCCCTCGGCGGTCACGCTCATATTGAGCGCGCGCGCCATGGCGATGCTGGAAAGCATCATGGCGCGGCTGCCGTCATCCTTGCCTGCCAGCAGCACGAGGCTGCGATCAAGCTTGAGCTTTTCAAACCGGAAGCGCCGCAGGAAGCCGATCGAGGCATAGCCGGTGCCGAAATCATCGAGCACGATGCGCACGCCAAAGCTGCGGATCACATCAAGGGTGCGCTCGGCCACGACCGGATCCAGCACGAGACAGGTTTCAGTTACCTCAAGTTCGAGAAGTTCGGGGCGAAAGCCAGTCTCTTCAAGGATTTCGCCGAGCTGGATTGGGAACTCGGGATTGCGCAGCTGGGCGGCGGAAATGTTGACTGACAGGCTGATATCCCAGTGCTTTGCATCGTTCATCGCACGGCGCAAGGCAAACAGGCCGAGCGGATTGACGAGGCCGGAATCCTCCGCGATCGGGATAAATACATTGGGGCCGATCAGGCGATCATCCGCGCGATTCCAGCGCAGCAGTGCCTCGACGGCTACGATCCGCTCGCCACCAGCATCAACCAGCGGTTGGTAGGCGAGCGTGAACTCACCTGTCGCAATGCCTCTGCGCATCTCGTCCTCGATGGCGCGCATCCGTTCGCGGCGGCGGTCGAAATTCTCGCTGAACCAGGTGCAGCGCATTTTGCCGCCGCGCTTGGACATGTACATCGCGACATCGGCGCGGCGCAGCATCTCGGATGGGTCGAGGCGCACCTGATGGGTGCTGCGCGCGAGCCCGATGCTGGCACCGATGGCAATCGCCCGTTCGCCCACCTCTACCGGCTCGCCGAGCCGTTCAATCAGTGTGCGACACATCCCTTCAAGGATGTTGCCGGCCGCCTGCCCTGTCATGATTGCGGCAAATTCATCCCCCCAAGCCGGAAGCAGCGGGCTTCCTGACCACATATCTCGCGCAGCATGGCCGCGCAGCGCTGCATCAACTGGTCGCCGACGGCATGGCCGTAATGATCGTTCACGAGCTTGAAGCTGTCGAGATCGATGATTGCAATCGCCACCTCGTCCTGTCCGCGCGAAGTGTCTGCGATGTTTTCCTGCAAAGTCCGGCGGTTAGGCAGGCCGGTGAGGGGGTCAAGCATGCCGAGCACGTGCAGATCGCGCACATTGGTGATCCCGTGCCAGCCCAGCAGCACCAGCGTTGCAGCATACATGAGCAAGGCTGCAGTCAAGAGCGGCAGGGGCGAGACGATCATGATCTGATCGCTCGCGATTGCGGCCAGTATGGTAAGGCCGAATACCACGCTGAGCACAGCAAGGGGCACCAGCACCAGCCCGGCGCCGGTCAGCCGCATGGGTTTTGCGCTTCTTGGCATTCGCTCACATTCACCGGCCTTGATCTTCGCGACACAAGCTGGCCATCGGGTCAGGCTTCGGAAAATAGCGCTTGATAAGACAAGATTTGCTGAAAATTGATGGTTAAGTGACCGTGAATGCCCTTGCAGGCCGTTTGTCACCCCGAAATCGCCGCCCGCATCGCATCCTGGCGGATGCGCGGCTGGAACAGGCCAATGCGCTGCACGGCGGGCACAAACAGATCAGTCTGGCCAGCCGCTGTTTCGCCAGCGCCCAACATCAGATAGCCATCGCTCGCCAGCGCTTCTGCCAGCCGCATGAAGGTGTGCGCGCGGGTCTGCTGGTTGAAGTAGAGCAGCACATTGCGGCACAGGATGAGGTCAAAGGATTTGCGGCCCGGAGGGTGATCGAGAATATTGTGCTGCTGGAAGCGGACGAGCGAGCGCACCGCTTCGCGAACCTGCCATGCGCCGCCATCCTCGTCGAAATGGGTCAGCATTTGCGCGACGCTGAGCCCGCGCTGCACTTCGAACTGGCTGAAGCGTCCCGCGCGTGCGGCGGCGATGACGCGGTGCGAGACATCGGTGCCGAGAATCTCGATCGTCCAGCCCTCCCACTGATTGCGCTGGTCGGCGAACAGCATCGCCAGCGAATAGACCTCCTGTCCTGTTGAACATCCCGCCGACCAGATCGACAGGCGGCGCGTGGCCGCACGGCGGCGCGCCAGCTCGGGCAGGATCGTGTGTGGCAGCTGATCGAAGGTCGGCTTGTCGCGAAAGAAATAGGTCTCGTTGTTGAGCAGGGCCTCAACCACCTGCCGGGTCAGGGCCTGGCTCGGCTGGCCAAGGGGCTGCTGATCGAGCAGGCAGACCAGCTGATCGACATTGCTGATCCCGTATTCGCGAAACAATCCCGCAAGCGCCGATCCGACCCGCCAGCGGCGGCCTTCGCTCAATTCCTGTCCGGTGTGCATTGTCAGAAGATCGGCGATCATCTGGAGGGAGGCGGGGCTCGGTTCCATGGGTGCTGGCGGCCTCGCGTGTCAGGACAGCGCCCGCGCCGGCGCGGCGCAGGTCATGATCGCTTGCCCGATAGCTTCGGGCGGGGCAACCAGGCTTGCCAGCCCTGCGCGGGTCACCACGCCGGGCATGCCCCATACCGCGCTGCTATCGGCATCCTGCGCCATGATCGTGCCGCCCGCGGCGGCCAGCGCGCGTGCGCCGATCAGCCCGTCGCTGCCCATGCCCGAAAGGATAACCGCCACAGCGCGCGCCCCGCAGGTCTGGGCAAGGCTCACCAGCATCGGATCGACCGAGGGCCAGCAGCCGCTGGCAGCAGGCGCGGTGGAGATGCCGCAAACCAGCGCCTCGCCATGACTGCGCACCACCAGATGGCCCGCGCCGCTGGCAATGACGATGGAGCCGGGCGCAAGCAGCAGCCCTTCGCGTGCCAGCATCGTGGGCCGGGCACAGGCGCTTTCGATCTGGCGGGCGAAGACCGCCATGAAAGAGGCGGGCAGGTGTTGTGTGATGAGGATCGGCGCGCTCATGGCAGGGCCAAGCTGCCCGAGCAATTGGCCGAGCGCATGGATGCCGCCGGTTGACGCGCCGATCGCGATCACCTCGGGACGCGGACCGGTGCGGCGCAGGGTGGCTGGCTGCGGCGGCGGCGGGTTGGTGGCCGTAGCGGCGGGCTGCTGCATGGGGCGGCGCGTTGGCGTGGGGCGCGCCGCGCTTGCATCGCGCAAGCCCAGCGCGCGGATGCGGTCCAGCAGATTTGTGCGGTAATGCTCGGTAAACTCGCCGGGGCGCGGCTTCAGCATGGTATCCGCTGCGCCCATGGCAAGCGCGCGCACAGTCGCCTCGGCCCCTTCATCGGTCAGTGCCGAGACGACCAGCACCTGCGCGTGCGGGGCAAGGCCAAGGATCACGGGCAGGGCCTCAAGCCCGCCCATGCCCGGCATGTCGAGATCAAGCAGCACCACGTCGGGCGCTCCTTGGCCAAGCTGGGCGAGTGCGGTTTCCGCGCTGCTGGCGGTGGCGGTGACCTGCAAAGCGGGATCGCTTTCGACCATCCGCTTGAGGATGGTGCGAACAGTCAGCGAATCATCGACAATCATCACCCCGATCGCCCGGGGGTGGTGGCCGGATGGTGCGGGCTTGAGAGGCGCGCGCGCCGGTTTCACGCAAGCCCGACCAGTTGCAACTTGATCTGAAGCGTCTCGTGATCGAACGGCTTCATGACATATTCGTCCGCCCCCGCGCTGATCGCCTCGCGGATATGCGCGACATCGTTTTCGGTGGTGCAGAACACCACCTTGGGCTTGTCGCCGCCGGGATGGGCGCGCAGGTGGACGAGGAATTCGATGCCGGTCATCACGGGCATGTTCCAGTCGAGCAGCACCACATCGGGCATCGCCTGAGAACAGGCCTCGAGGGCCAGCTTGCCGTTTTCAGCCTCGGACACGGCAAAGCCGAGCGTTTCGAGAATATGCCGCGAAACCTTGCGGATCACACGGGAGTCATCGACGATCAGGCAGGTTTTCATGGATATCTCTCAATTCGCGGTGCCGCGCAGGATAGGGGGCATGAGGTAACCATGGGATTAAGCCGCCCGAAGGTTTCTGCCCTGAGCGGCATCCGGCCCGGCGATCAGTTGCACCAGGTCCAGCAGCAGCGCGGGGCCGATTCCCGTCTCGATAAGCCCGCGTGCGGCATTCTGCCATGCCGCGCCAAAGCCGCCGGGGATCTGCCCCGGCTCACCCAGCGATTGGGTGATGTCCTCGATGGCATCGACCATCAGGGCATAGGAATGGCCTTCGACCGCGATCACTGCCGCGCGCGGGTCGCTCGGCCAGGCATCGTCGGCAAGGCCCAGCGCAAGGCGGCAATCGATCACGGTCAGCGCCTGCGAGCGCAGCGTCGTCAGTCCGGCGATAAAGGCCGGTGCCCGCGGGACCGGCGCGATGGTGCCAAGGTCGATCACCGATTTCACATCAGCCGCCGCAATCGCGCAGCGCCGGCCCGCAATCTGGATGATCAGCACCAGCGAGTTCATCTCTTTTCTCCAGCGGTTGCCGCGCGCAGCGCGCTCAGCGCCTTGGCCAGCCCCTCGCGATCATAGCGGTAGATGCTGGGCGCTTCCGGCGGGGCATCGGGGTGATCGCGCAGCCGGATGATCGGGCCTTGCGGCAACTGACCAAGATGGCTTGCAACCTCGTAAAGGTCTTCCATTACGATGGTGAGCACCCCGGCATCATCCGCATTGGCGCTCGCCTCGGCGATTTCATAGCCCGCCGCCTCGACCAGCGGGGCCAGGATCGCGCGCGCCCAGTCGGTATCGGGCAGGCGGCACAGCGGGCGTGCTGCCGGCAGCGGCGCTTCGCCGAAACGGGCAAACAGCGCGTGGGCATCAAGCACCGCCACGGGCCGCCCCCCGATCAGGGCAAGCCCTTCGACCAGCGCATCATCGGGGGCTGGGGTGAGGGTGCGCGGCAGTTCGACTGCATCCTCGACATCGGCCACCGCATAGAGCAGCTCGCTTGTCCCGTCCGAAAGGCGCAGCAGGCGCTGCTTGGCACGGCTCGAAAGTTCTGACCCGAGTCCGGTGAGCGGCAGGATCATCCCGTCGATGACCGCGCGCGGGCGTGCGCCACTGGTGTCGATCGCGCTCGTCGCAATGGTCTCGATGCGTTGCACCAGTTCCAGCCGTACTCCTGCGCGCCGCCCGTCGAGCCCGGTGAACAGCATCGCGCGGGCGGTCTTGTGCGCGGCAGTCGCCGCCTCGCCGGAGCGGGGCTGCGCGCTGCGCGCACGGGTGTCGGACAGCAGATCATGTTCCGCGGCAATGCGCGTCACATCCAGCAGCAGCACCGGCTGCCCATCATCAAGCAGCGCGCAGCCGGCATAAAGCCCGCATTTCATGACCGCCGGCGCAAGCGGTTTCACCACCAGATCGCCATGGCTGTGGATGCGTTCGACCGCCAGCGCGAAGAGATCGCCGCTTGCCAGCCGCAGCACTGCGAGCGTATGGGTGCCGCACCGCATATCCGGCGCGGTGAGGCCCAGCACATCGGCAAGCTGCAGGCACGGCACGCGCGCGCCGCGGAAGGTCACCAGCGCGCTTTCCCCGATCCGCGCATAATCAAGCGCCTCGGCGCTGGCTTCGATGATTTCCTCGATATAGCCCTGCGGGATCGCCAGGCGCTGGCCTGCCACTTCGACTGTCAGCCCGGCAATGATGCTGAGCGTCAAGGGAATGTGCAGCGTGAACAGCGTGCCGACGCCCGGCTGGCTTGATACCTGGATGCTGCCGCCGACTTTCTCAAGGTTCTGGCGCACCACATCGAGCCCGACCCCGCGCCCCGAGATATTGCTCACTGCATCGGCGGTCGAAAAGCCGGGCTCGAAAATCAATTGCAGCAGTTTCTCGCGCGTCAGGCTGGCGCGTTCGGCAGGGGTGATGAGACCCGTCGCGAGCGCCTTGGCCGCGATCTTTTCCTCGTCGAGCCCGCGCCCGTCATCGCTGACCACGATGGCGATGGTGTTGCCCGACTGGTGGGCCGACAAGGTGATGAGGCCCATCTCGCGTTTGCCTGCGGCAAGCCGGGCCGAGGGCGCCTCGATGCCATGATCGATCGCGTTGCGGATGATGTGGGTAAGCGGATCGCGGATCGTTTCGATCATTTCGCGATCAAGCTCGACATTGCCGCCTTCCAGATCGATCATCACCTGTTTGCCGAGTTCGGCCGAAAGATCGCGCACCAGCCGGGGCAGCGCGCCGAACAGGGTCTCGATTCGCTGCATCCGCATCCGGGTGATGGCATCGCGCACGTCCGCAAGGATCGCGGTGAGGCGTTCAAAGGGGCCATCAATGGTCGGCTGCGTGCCACTTTCGCGCAGGCGATGCGCCAGATCATTGCGGGCCAGCACCATGTCGGAAACCCCGCTCATCACGCGGTCGAGCAGATCGACGGGCAGGCGGATGGTACGCGGCGCAAAGAGCGCTGAGGCCGCCGGATCACTGCGGCGCGGCATCGCCTGTTCGGGTAAAAGCGGCGCGGGGGCAGCCGCGGCATCGGGCCGGGGTGCCGCATCGGCAAGCGCTGCGATCAGCGCGGTTTCGTCCCCGCCGATCTCCGCGCCGGTCTCCAGCGCATCGACCATCGCAGCAATGCGATCAATGATCGCCAGCACGGCACTCACCAGCGCAGGCGATGGTTCGCGCCGACCCGCGCGCAGATCCGCCAGCGCATCTTCGGCGGCATGGCTGAGGCTGGCAAGGCGCGGCAGATCGAAGAAGCCGCAATTGCCTTTCACCGTGTGGACAAAGCGGAACATCGCATCCAGCCGCGCGCGATCAGCCGGATCGGCCTCCCATGCGACGAGTTCGCCGCCGGTTGCCTCCAGCATCTCGCGGGTTTCTGCGATGAATTCGGCCAGCAGATCATCCATGCGATCTGCTTTGCCTGCGATTTGGTTAAATTTGGCCTAGCAGGGGCCGCGGAAAATGGCGCAGAGCGTCAAGCCTTGACCCAGGGGCGATATCCCTTGCCCAGCACATGACGCACCAGCACCACCGCCGAAATCGCGCCGAACAGATTGGCGGCAAGTTCCGCGGTGAAGATTGCCGCGCTGCCCCATGCCGGGCGCAGCACCACCGCCGTTGGCAGCATCACCAGAAACACCCGGCCCACCGACTGGGTGAGCGCCAGGCTCGCCCGGTCAACCGCGTTCATGATCCCGTTGCCGACGATCAACAGGCCAAAGCCGGCATAGCCCCACGCCGCGATCTTGAGGTATAGGGCAAACTCCGCAATCACCGCCGGATCGCGGGTGAAGAGATAGGCGAACCATTCGCCAAAGGCGAGCATCCCGGCTGCCACCACAAGGCCATAGACCACGCAAAAGCCGCCCGCATAAAGCGCTGCCTCGCGCGAGCGGTGGTAAAACCCGGCGCCCCAGTTCTGCCCGATAATGGCGCCAATCGCGCCCGACAGGCCCAGCAGCGGGACGATCACGAAGCTTTGCAGCCTTCCTGCCGCGCCAAAGCCGGCCACGGCCGCTTCGCCTTCAAGGGCGACCAGCGCCGTCAGGATCGCAAGACCCATCGGGTTGATTGCATTGGAGAAAGCGGCAGGCAGCCCGATCCGGGTGACAGCCCGCGCGTTTTCGATGATGTGGCAATCCTTGAGCAGGCCCAGATCAAGCGGCAGCTGCGTGGCACGGATCAGATAGATGCTCATCATCACGCCTGCGCCCCAGCCAATGACTGTGGCATAGGCGGCCCCTGCCATGCCGAAGCCCTCGATCCCGAAAGCCCCCGTTATCAGCAGCGGATCCAGCACCCAGTTGGCGAGCGCATAGGTGATCGAGATCACGCTGGTGCGCCGCGCTTCGCCCTGTCCGCGAAAGACGCCGTTAAATCCCATGATGAGCAGGATCAGCGGAAAGCCCAGCGCCAGTGGCTCCATGTACAGCCGGATCAGCGGCATGATTTGCGCCGGTGCATTCATCGCGCCGAACAGCGGATCGATCAGCAGGTAGAGCGCTGATCCCATTGCCGCGCCGCAAGCCAGCGCAAAGGCGATCCCGAAATTGGCCCGGCGCGCCGCCTTGGCAAAATCGCCTTCCCCGAGCGCGCGCGCGACCACTGCGTTGATCCCGACGCTCACCCCCACGCCCAGCGAGGTGGTGGCAACCGAGACCGGGAAGATGAAGGAAATCGCCGCCAGCGCCTCGCTGCCAAGCTTGCCGATGTAATAGGTATCGACCAGCCCGATCGACATTACTGCAGCTACACCGATGATCATCGGCAAGGTCTGCTGGAGCAGATGGCGCGGGATGCTGCCCGTCACCAGCCGCGCCTGTTGCGGCGCAGAAGCAGCGATGGGCGCAGCAGGTGAAGCAGGAGAGGCCGACATTCAACAAACAGGGCTAGCGCTGCTCAGCGCTCCCGGTAAAGCAATATCTTGCAATGAGACCCTTGCGGCAGGCTGCCAAGGGGAGTTTAAGAGCGATCAGCGAATATCTGGGAGAGAGATGACCATGGCAACCCGGCTTCACAGCGGCGCAAGCATCAAGGACCAATGCAGCCCGGCTGAATGGCAGGCGCGGCTTGATCTTGCCGCCTGTTACCGCATCTTCGATCACCTCGGCTGGTCGGAATCGATCTACAACCACATTTCGGTGAAAGTGCCGGGGGAAGCGGATACCTTTCTCATCAATCCCTTTGGCCTGCTTTATGACGAAGTGACGGCGAGCAATCTCGTCAAGATCGATGTCGAGGGCAATAATGTGGGCCCCTCGCAATACATGGTGAACAAGGCAGGCTTTACCCAGCATGCCTATTTCCACCAGCACCTGGGCGAGCGCGCGGCGGCGATCTGCCATGTCCACACCACGGCCACCATGGCGGTGGCCAGCCACAAGGATGGCCTTGTGCCGTGCAATTTCTACGCCTGCAATTTTCAGGGGCAGATCGGCTATCACGATTTCGAAGGCGTCACTGTGCGGCCCGAAGAAGGCGAACGGCTGGTCGCAAATCTCGGTGACAAGTCGATCCTGATGCTGCGCAATCATGGCCCGGTGGTGATGGATCGCACCATTCCCGGCATGTTCGTGAAGATGTGGGCCTTGCAGCGTGCCTGCGAGATCCAGGTCGCAACGCTCGGCATGGGCAATCCCGTTCTCGTCCCGCAGGAAGTGGTCGATGTTCACCAGCGCGATCTTGCCGTGATGGCAGGGCAGGGCGGTGCGGGCCTGTTCGATTTCGAGGCGTGGAAGCGCCGCATCGACCGGATCGATCCAAGCTGGCGCAACTAGGCCGCAGCCATGCCTCGCCTCACTGTCAATGAACGCCCGGTCGAGTTTGATCTCGATCCGCGCACGCCCTTGCTGTTCGCGCTGCGCGAGGCGGCGAACCTGACCGGCACCAAAAGCTGCGGCAGCGGGCCGGGGTGCAAGGGCGGGGCCTGCACGGTGATCATCGACGGGGCGGCGCTCCGATCCTGCGCGGTCTCGCTGGCCGAGGCGGAGGGGCGCTATGTCACCACCATCGAAGGCCTGTCGCGCACGCGCTCACATCCGGTGCAGCAGGCGATGGTGGCAGAGCAAGCGATCCAGTGCGGGTTCTGCACCCCGGGGATCGTGATGGCGGCGGCCGCGCTGATCCAGCGCAATCCCGCGCCCACCCGCGAGGAGATCGAGGCTGCCGTCCCCAATCTGTGCCGCTGCGGGGTCTATCCCCGGCTGGTGCGCGCGATCGAACGAGCAGGGCGGGTGGCGCAGCGGCGCGAGAACCTCTCGGCCGCGCCTGCCCCCGGCATCAGCGCCGAGGATGCCGCCGCTGCTGTGCCGGCGCTCTCGCCGCCTCCATCCGATCAGTAACGAACAGTGACCCCTGCCTGAATGGTGAAGGGCTGTCCCGGCAGGATGCCGCGCGCGCGATCGACGATGAAGGTGCGATCAAACAGGTTGCGCGCGGTGGTGAACACCTCCCAGCGCCCCCCTGGCGGGCCATAGGACAGCGCCACGTTCACCTGCGTCCAGCCTTCGATCAGCCCGCGCTGGCCATCGGGGGTGACGGGGATGAGATTGACATCATCGGCAAACATGTCCGACTGGCTGACGAGTTCCACCTGCCCGCCAAAGCCCTTGTGCTCGACCCCGACGGCTGCCGAAAACAGCCATTCGGGCGAATAGGGCAGGCGGTTGCCGTTGACATCGCGCGCCACGCCGCAAGGCACGGCGCCTGCACCGGTGGCGACCAGCGTGCCGGTTGTCGCCCCGCGAAAGCATGGGGCGGTGGCGATACGGGTCGAATTGTAGCGCGCCTCGGCCACCCAGGTGGCGGCAAGGCGGGCGTAGATATCGGTTTCGGGCGAAGTCCAGCCGGCTTCGCGCGATGAGCCCGTCAGCGACACTTCGCCGCCTTTGTGCAGGGTGCGCCCCGCCGAAGTCAGCTGTGCGCCGATCCCCCCTGCAACCGACTGGGCGATGATCTGGTTGTCGAAGTCCATCACGAAGAAGGTCGCATCGCCGCGAATGCCGGGGGTGACAGTGCCGCGCACGCCCAGCTCCCAGCTGGTGTTCAGTTCCGGATCAAGATCGACCGAGCCGCCCGCTGCGGTGATGATGTCTTCCACCCGCGGCGGGGAAAAGCCGCGATGCACGCCGCCGTAAAGCGTGACATCGGGTGTGATGTCCCAAGTCGCGCCGAGGCCGGGCAGCACCTTGTTAAGCCGTTCGGTGCCGGCCGAAGGCGCGGTCAGCGCGCCGCTGGGCCGACCGCCAAGGATGACATCGACGGGCAGGTTGCGGCGTTCATACCTGATGAACTCGCCGCGCACCCCGGGGGTCAGCGCAAAAGTGCCGAACTCAAGGCGCGACTGGACGAAGGCGGAGAAGGCGAAGGTGTCACGTTCGTTGTTCTCGCGCACCCCGCCATTGATGCCGGTGCCGGGAAGCCGCGCGGTGGGCGTATCGCCGTTCCATTGGCGGCGGCGCTGATATTCCTGATGCGCGCGCATGCCAATCTCGGTCTCGCCGCCAAAGCCGAGCAGCGCGTGATCGATCGTCAGCCGCTGTTCGATCCCGAAAGTGTCGTAATCACGCAAGCGGCCTTCATTGCCGCAGGTGGTCAGCAGGTTGGCCATGCCGCCACAGGCCGGATCGCTCGCATCATTGGGGCGCTGGCCCGAATTGGACGATTGGCGCCACCAGTCGCGCGTAAAGTGGTGGTAATAGGCCGTCGTGCGCAGCGTCAGATCGCCGGTGAGATCCCAGCGATGCGCAAGTGTGGCGTTCAATCGCTCGGTCTGGAAATCATCATTGATGAAGGGATTGCCGCGCGGATTGGCCGCAAACTCCGCCTGGGTAAGGCCCGAATAGGTCACGCGGCTATCCTCGCGGAAGCGCGAAAGCTTGATGGTAAGCCCGTGGTCGGGGCCAAGCTCCCAGGCGCCTTTCAGGAAGATGTCGGTGAATCGGATCGCCTGGTTGTCGCGGTTGCCCTGCGTCTGGTTGTGATTGACGTGGAGCATCACGCCGCCGCCCAGCAGCCGCCCGCCAAGCTGGGCATCGGCCATGAACTGATCGCGGTTACCGGCAGCAATTGTCCCCCGGGCGTTCAGTTCGTTGGGGACATCCGGCGTGATGTAATTGACGACACCGCCGATGGTCTGCGGGCCAAACCGCACTTGGCCTGCGCCCTTGAGCACCTCGATGCCGGAAAAGCGCTGGATCGGCGGATGATAATAGGCCGCATTATCACCATAGGGTGCAAAGCCCAGCGGGATGCCGTCTTCGAGCAGCAGCACCTTGGTCGAGCGCACCGGATTGAGCCCGCGGATGCCAATATTGGGACGGGCGCCTGCACCTTCCTCGTCGCGCGGGAATACGCCTGCGACCTGCCTGAGCGCGTCATTCACATTCAGCACGCGGGCGCGCTTCATGTCCTGGTCGGTAACGCGAGCAAAGGAACCGCTGATGGTGTTCGCGGTATCGGTATCGCCCACCACGACAATTTCGGTGCCGACTGGCCCCGTTGCCGCTCCGGTCGAGTCATCCTCCGCAGCCGTATTGGCGAGCGCAGGCACTGCAAGAGCAGCGCCGCCGAGGAGCAGGGAAATGCGGAAAGTTGACTTGAACATGAGAATCCTTTGCAATTGATAGCCGCGCGTTATTGCAACTCACTCGCAAGTGCAAAGGAAAAATGCGATGCGCCGCGATTTATCGGAAACTGTCGCTTTTGGGCGCGCAGCAGGCTAGGCCCGCGCCGTCGTCCAAGGGAAATGGAGCACCGGCATGAAAGCGACCATCTGGCACAATCCGGCGTGTGGCACCTCGCGCAAGACGCTTGCGATCCTCGAAAATCTCAGCCGCGTTGAGGTGACGGTGGTGGAATATCTCAAGACGCCGCCAAGCATTGAAAAGCTTGCCCAGCTTTATCGCGACGCCGGGATCACGCCGCGCGAGGGACTGCGACTGCGCGGCACGGATGCCGCAGCGCGCGGGCTTCCCGAGGCGGATGATGCGACGATCCTAGCCGCAATGGCAGCCGACCCTATCCTGATCGAACGCCCGCTGGTCGAAACCGACAAGGGCGTGCGCCTGTGTCGTCCGCAGGATGTGGTGCTGGAGATTGTTTGATAAGTGCGCCCGCCTCGGCGGGCACATCCTCGGTGCGTTTCAAGCCCTGCGGGCTTGAGCACCCGTGGGCGCGCGGTCGCGCTTGCGGCGGCTCTGCCGCCGAGCATCGCGCGCGATCTAGCCCCGCTCCCGGGTGAGCGCCGCGTCCGCCTGAAGTCCGCGCCAGCCGAGGATCAGCACAATCAGGCACAGGGTCATCATCAGCCCGAACCCCAGCCAGTCGGAAATGCCATAAAGCCACACGCCCAGCGCTGGCGCGTAGATATAGCTTGCCCCGGCAAGGCTGGCGACAATCCCGCTCGCCTGCCCCTGTTCTGCCCGCGTGACCGCGAGCGAGGTGCCCGCCGTGGTGCCGGGGCGGAACAGGCCAAAGCCGAGCGAGGCAATCGCATAGCCCAGCGCAATGGTGTGGAGGCTCCCCGCCAGTCCCAGCACCAGCGTGCCGAAAGCCGCGGTCGCAATCCCCCAGAGGGTTGCCGCTCGCGGGCCGAGGTCAAAGCGCGGGATCAGGCCCCACTGCGCGAGCAAGGTCGCAATCGCGCCGCTCATCAGCACAAGGCCGACCGGCCCGGCGCCTTCGGCCGGGGTTTCGCGCAGGCCCAGCCGGTCAAGCACCAGAAAGCCCGATACGCCCAGCACCATCGCCTGCGCGTGCCCGCCGAAAAAGCCCGCGATGATCCACGGGCGCAGCCTTGCATCAAGCCATGAAAGGCGCGGCGGTTCGCCTGTCAGCGCGCTCTCGTCCTCGCTTTCGGCTGCCGGATCGCTCGGTGCGCCCGAACCGCTCGAATAGGGCGTGGGCCCAGCCTTGGCAGCGAATTGCGGCTCGTCGTTGGGCAGGTGCAGGCGCAGCACCACGAGCGCTGCAAGCCCGATCACGGCAAAGCAGATGAACGGCCCTGTCAGCCCAAGCCCGAGCAGCGGCAGCACCATCAGCGGGGCAAGCGCCGGGCCAATCACCGTGCCAAGGCCGAAGCTCGATGCGATCAGAGACAATGCCTGCGTCCGCTCGCTGCGCGGTGTGCGCGCGGCGACATAGGCCTGCACCGCAGGCGGCGCGGCACTGCCGAACCCGCCATAAAGGCTGCGCGCCGCAGCAAAGGCAATCAGCGTCCACAGCGCAGACAGCCAGCCATTCAGCCCGGCATAAAGTGACAGGCCGCATAGCAGCATCGAGACAACAAAGCCGGCGAGGCCGAGCGCCATCATCGCCTTGCGCCCGCGCCGGTCCGACCGCCGCGCCCAGATCGGCGCGCACACCACCCACAAAAGCGCCGACCAGGAATAGGCGAGGCTGATCCACACATCATCAACCCGCAGAGCCGTGCCGATCGACGGCATCACCGATTGCATGGCGGTGTTGCCGGCCGCTGTCACCAGCATAACGGTGAACAGCAGCGCCATGCGCCGCGGCGGGATGGTGCCGGTGGCAGCGCGGGTGTGCGCTCCAGCCGCCAGGTCAGGATCGGTCTCGGCCATGGCTGCGCGCTGCCAGCGGCCCTATTCGAAAGTCGCAGCGAGTTGTTTGCCGCTTGGCCCTGCCAGTTGCTGATAGACTGCCGCCAGCACCAGCACGAAGATCACGCCCAGCACAGTGTTGATGATGGCTGCCACGACGGCGTTGCCGATATCGGCGATGGCGCTGTCGAACAGCGCAAACACCAGCCCCAGCACCAGGCTGACAAGGCCGCTGATGATGAGGATCGTCACAATCAGCAGAGCCATGAAGATCGCGATCCGCACCGAATTGCCCTTGGTGGTTGCCCAGGAACCTTTGAGCGCGGCAATCGGGTTGCGTTCTCCGCCGATCGCCACCACCGGGGCCAGCAAAGAGAATTTCACGAAGAGGTAAAGCGCCACCACGCTCGCTGCCACCAACCCGAAGGCCACGGCGATCGGCTGGCCAAGCGCAAACAGCACGCCGAGCGGAACGCCCACGACGAGGCTGATCAGCAGCACCGAAAGCACCTGCGAAACAAAATAGGAAGGCGCAGCGCCCAGCCCGCGCTTCAGCGCCTCGCCCACAGTCGGGCTATCGGGATTGCCAAGCAAGGCAAGCAGGCTCAGCGAACCGATGAACTGCGCGATCGTGACTGCCAGCAGCACTGGCCAGTTATCGGCATAGGCCTGCGTCAACTGGTCGATGGCGGCCTGGGCTGCGGCATTGGGGCTGGCCCCCGGTGCAACTTCGGCAGGCTGCGGATTGGCCACCTCGGGCACCAGCAACCCGACCGCAAGATAGGGCAGGAAATAGAACAGGCCGACAATTGCGCTCACCGTATCCTTGTTCTGCGCGATCATCCCCATGGCGCTGCTCCATGCCGCGCCCATATCGAGTTTCCTGCCAGCCATGCCTGCCTATCCCTTGTCTCTTGGCGCCAAGCGAGGGGCGTGGCGGATGACCCTTCACAATCCCTCTTGATATCATCACTGAATGCCTGCACCGCCGTGCCATGGCAAGCGTTGCAAATCGCCGCACAGCGACTGCGCCCATCGAATGGCGGTGCGAGAACCGGCTCGTGCCCTATGCGGGCGCGCTCGCCGAGATGGAGGCGCGCAACGAGGCCGTGGCAGCGGGCACGGCGGGAGAGCTGATCTGGCTGCTCGAACACCCGCCCATCTACACCGCAGGCACCAGCGCGGACCCTGCCGAACTGGTCGATCCGCGGTTCGACGTGGTGGAGACCGGGCGCGGCGGGCGCTACACCTATCATGGGCCGGGCCAGCGCGTGGGCTATCTGGTGCTTGATCTCAACCGGCGGGGCAAGGACGTGCGCTGCTTTGTCCATGCGATCGAGGGCTGGGTGATTGCCACCCTTGCCGATTTCGGGGTCGAGGCGTGGCGGGCCGAGGGCCGCGTCGGCATCTGGACCCGCGACATAGACGGCACCGAGGCCAAGATCGGCGCGATCGGCGTGCGGGTGCGGCGATGGGTCACGATGCATGGCTTCTCCGTCAATCTCGCCCCGGACCTTGCACATTTCAGCGGGATCGTGCCTTGCGGGATTGCCGAATATGGCGTTACCTCGCTGGAGCGGCTCGGCCTTTCGGTCAGCTGCGAGGCGTGGGATGCCGCCCTGATTGCGCGCAGCAAGGATTTTCTTGACGCGCTCGACCGCGCTGCACGAAAGGCATGCGGATGATCCGGACCCTGATTGCTCTTGCCCTGATCATGGTGCTTGCCGCCTGCCAGGGCGAGTCCGGCGCGGGAACATCCGAGATGGGCGGGCGGGCCGAGGGCGAAGTGCTCGGCGGCACGATCAGCGATGATATGATTGCCTTGGAGCAGCTCACCAGCGAAGCCCCGCTTGCCCCGCGCGAGGGGCCTTCGCCAGCGGCCATGGATGCCGCCCAGCCGGTGGTTGCAGGCGAAATGGCCCCTGCCGACCCGCCTGCCGCACCTGCGCCCTTGCCACCGCCTGCAACCGAATAGGGCTGTCGGGCCCGGCAGCAGCCCAAGTGGACACTGCCGAGCCCACAAGACTTACTCGGCCGCTTGGGCCTGTTCCTCTTCGAGCGTCGGGTAATCGGTATAGCCCTGTGGAATCGGGAAATACCAGCTTTTGGGCACGTCCTTGTTGGGGTTCCAGTGCGCGCCCACGGCGATCCGCTTTTCCAGATCGGGGTTCGAGATATAAGGCCGGCCAAAGCTCACCGCATCGCACTTGCCGCTCGCTACATCGGCTTCGGCTTGTTCGGCGGTGTAATCCGAATTGAGGATCAGCGCGCCGGTGTAGATCTGGCGAATGAGCGGGCTTTGCTTGGGCACATCGGTCTGTCCGAAAGTGCCATCGGGGCCGGGCTCGCGCAGTTCGACAAAGGCAAGGCCCAACTCCTCGCACACCTTGGCAGCCGCGCCGAAGGTCGCAGGCGGGTTGCTGTCATCGGTGCCTTGCGAATCGCCATTCGGCGAGAGGCGGATGCCGACGCGGTCCGCACCCCACACGTCGATCAGCGCTTCCAGCACTTCGCGCATGAAGCGGGTGCGGTTTTCCGGGCTGCCGCCATATTCGTCGGTGCGAAGGTTGGTCTTGTCGCGCAGGAACTGGTCAACCAGGTAGCCATTGGCGCCGTGCAGCTGCACCCCGTCAAAGCCCGCTTTCTTGGCGTTTTCAGCCGCGCGGCGGTAATCCGCGATGGTGCGGCGGATGTCCTCGTGGGTCATTTCGCGGGCGAGAGCATAGGGCTGTTTGCCGATTGGCGTGTGCGCTTCGCCCGGTGCCTGCGTGGCGCTCGCAGAAAAGGGCGGCTCGCCATCGAGGAAATAGGGGTGCACGATCCGCCCCATGTGCCACAGCTGCATCACGATCAGGCCGCCTTCCTCGTGCACGGCCCTGGTGGTGGCCTTCCAGGCTTCGGTTTGTTCATCGCTCCAGATGCCGGGGGCTGACGGCCAGCCAAGCCCTTCACGGCTGATGCCGGTCGCCTCAGTGAGGATCATGCCTGCGCCTGCCCGCTGGCGGTAATAGAGCGCCATCAGTTCATTGGGCACGAACATCGGATCAGCCGCGCGGCCGCGAGTGAGCGGGGCCATGTGGATGCGGTTTTTCGCGTGGAGCGCGCCCATCTGGAGCGGCTGGAACAGGGCTTCGTGCATAAGATTACGTCCTCGGTCTGTGTTTGGGATTGCACTAGGGCCTAGCGCGGCTAGGGCGCAAGCATGGAAAATGAGGGTGCGTCCCAAGAAGAACTTGCCCGGCCCGAGGCGCGCCCTGCAGCATGGTTGCTGCTGATCGCGCTGCTTGGGGGCAATGTCGCGCTGGCGCTGGGGCCGTGGTTTGTGCGGCTCGCTGATACCGGGCCGGTTGCCGCCGGATTCTGGCGGCTGTTTCTGGCGCTGCCCTTTCTGGTGCTGCTGGCAAGGGCCAATCACCAGCGGCTGACCGGCATGGGCGCAGCCACGCTCGGGCTGGTGGCGCTGGGCGCCGTCACCTTCGCGCTGGATCTGGCAAGCTGGCACATCGGCATCGGCATGACGCGGCTGGGCAATGCGACGCTGTTCGGCAATGCGGGCTCCATCGTGCTGCTGTTCTGGGGTTTTCTGGTCGCGCGCACGCTGCCGGGGCGGCTTGAATGGCTGGCGATCATCTTTGCGCTGACGGGCGCGGCGATCCTGATGGGACGCAGCCTTGAGATTTCCAACGAAACCCTGCTGGGGGATCTGTTCAGCGTGGCGGCAGGGCTGCTTTACGCGGTCTATCTGCTGACGTTGCAAGGCGCGCGCGGCAAGTTCGGATCATGGAGCCTCTTGGTCTGGGTGAGCATTTTTGGCTGCCCGGTGCTGCTCGCCATTGCGCTGGCGCTGGGCGAGCCGGTGTGGCCGGGCGACTGGACGCCGATCATCGGCCTCGTCGTCCTCAGTCAGTTGGTGGGGCAGGGGCTGATGGTGTTTGCGCTCAAATATTTCCCGCCGCTGGTGGTGGGCCTGGCGCTGCTGATGCAGCCGGTGGTCGCCTCGATCTACGGCTGGCTGGCGTTTGGCGAGGTGCTGAGCGGGCTCGATGTGGTCGGCATGGTGCTGGTGGGCGCGGCGCTGGCGGTGAGTAGGGCGCGGGGCTAGTCGAAGAAATCCTCGTCAAAGTCCTTCACGTGAAGCGTGTATTTGTCCCGGCAACCGACATTGTAGCGCACCATAAGACGACCGAGTTGCTCGCCATCAATCAACACTATGCGTCCATCCAATTGCGCTCCCGTTTCAAGCGCGCTGCGGGTGAAGTTTGAGGTGGTGACAAAGATGCCCTTCTTAGCTTTCTTGAGGCTGAGAGCGCCGTAAAAATCGCGAATGGCGCCCGCGCTGATCGCGTTGTCGCGGGCATAGCACTTGGCTTGAATGTAAAGCTGGTCGACGCCCAAGGGGTCTTGGTCAATCACGCCGTCAACGCCGTTGTCACCGGATTTGCCAAGAGTGCGTCCGGTTCCTGCGCCACTGCCTCCGTAACCCATTGCCAAAAGCAGTTCGACAATAGCCTTTTCGAAGAAGGCCGGTGTGCCAGCAATCAGTCTATCAATTAGTTCCGCGATGAATGCGTCAGTGATCTGTTGGTGGGTGGCGGTCAGAACATCCTCGGGCGAGGCGTCAATTTCAGGCTCTGCGATGGTCCCGCCGTGTTGCTCTTTCGGTTTTTTGTTTCGTTCACGGAACTGCCGGAACTCTTCGAACTGTTCCAGGTAGGGTATGTCGATACGCGTCGGCGGGTTATCCAAAACCTCGCGCCCTCGTTGGCTGATCTTGAAATATGCTCGTTTCGTCGGCTCGAGCAGTCCAGCTTGCTTCAAATAGGTCTTTGCCCATTGTGACCGATTGTAGAGAACTGTCTGGCCGCTGCTCGGCAAAGTCTCGTTACGCTCTTGCTCCGACAGATTGAACTCGTCGGCAAGTTGGGGGACAAGCTCGGAAATTCGTATTTCGCCTTCTGCTGCATGGCGCAGAACAGGTAGCATAAGTGATTGAAAATCCGGTATCATCCCTCAATCCCCGCTGAAGTGCACCTTCCCCAAGTCCCCCATGCCCACAGTCCCGCTGGCCATCTCCAGCATCCGGTCGAGGCTGCGCTTGGCCTTTACGCGCACATCCTCGTCGATCTCGATCTGCGGCGACAAATCGCGCAGCGCCACGTAGAGCTTTTCCATCGTGTTGAGCGCCATGTAGGGGCAGATGTTGCACGAACAGTTCCCGTCCGCGCCCGGCGCGCCGATGAAGGTTTTTTCGGGCAGCGCCTTTTCCATCTGGTGCATGATATGCGGCTCGGTCGCGACGATCAGCGTATCGCCTGCGAATTCCTTGGCGAATTTCAAAATGCCGCTGGTCGATCCGACATAGTCCGCATGGTCGATGATCGAAGGCGGGCATTCCGGGTGCGCTGCCACCGGCACGCCGGGATATTGCTCTTTCAGCTTCAGAAGTTCGGTCTCGCTGAAAGCCTCGTGCACGATGCACACCCCCGGCCACAGCAGCATTTCGCGATTGAACTTGCGCGCAAGATAGCCGCCAAGGTGGCGATCAGGCCCGAAGATGATCTTCTGTTCGGGCGGGATCTGCGCCAGGATTGTCTCGGCGGATGATGACGTCACAATGATATCGGAGAGCGCCTTCACCTCGGTTGAACAATTGATGTAGGTGAGCGCGATGTGATCGGGGTTCGCCTCACGAAAAGCGCGAAACTTGTTCGGCGGGCAGGAATCCTCGAGGCTGCATCCGGCGTCCATATCGGGCAGGATCACGGTTTTCTGGGGCGAGAGGATCTTCGCCGTCTCGGCCATGAACTTGACGCCGCAAAAGGCGATGACATCCGCAGCGGTATCGGCGGCCTTGCGCGAAAGTTCGAGGCTGTCGCCCACGAAGTCGGCAATGTCCTGAATGTCGGGCGTCTGGTAATAATGCGCAAGGATCACCGCATTGCGTTCTTTCCGCAGGCGATTGATCTCGGCCAGCAGATCGGCGCCGGTGGGCAGTGTGGTCATGGTGTTCATCGGTCAAAGCCTTCGTCTTCAGGTGCGGCGTGCGATATAGGAAGGCCTGCGCGTTTAAGCCACCCGCCAGATGGTGCCGTCAAAGGCTGCCAGCCCGCGCTTCTCAAGATCCAGCAGGTGCGCCGTCACGCTCATTTCAGCCGCCGGGATCAGGCGCTCGTCCAGCCCCTTGTACATCGCGGGGATAAAGCCGCTCACCGGCCGGGCCTCCTCGCCAAGCAGGCGCAGGATCTGGTTTTCGCGCTGGCGGCGGTGGCCGATCATGCCGCGCACCAGCTGGCGCGGCTTTTCGATCGCGGCGCCATGGGCGGAATGATAGACCCGGTCATCGCGCGCCAGCAATTTTTCAAGGCTCGCCATGTAATCGCCCATGTCGCCATCGGGCGGGATGACGACGCTGGTGGACCAGCCCATCACATGATCGCCGGTGAACAGTGCGCCGCTTTCTTCAAGGGCAAAGCACAGGTGATTGGATGTGTGCCCCGGCGTGGCAACCGCAGTGAGAGTCCAGCCGGTGCCGCGCATCCCTTCGCCATCGGCAAGCACCCTGTCCGGGGCATAGGTCGTATCAAAGGCCTCGTCCGAGCGCGGCCCTTCGACTTGCAGCGCAAGCGGCGCGCAGCCGACCACCGGCGCGCCCGTCAGAGCCGCGAGCGGCGCAGCGGCGGGCGAATGGTCGCGGTGGGTGTGAGTGCACATGATCGCTGTGACCTGCCGCGCACCAATCGCGGCCACAATCGCGGCAATATGGGCATCATCGGCAGGGCCAGGGTCAATCACCGCGCAATCGGGGCCGTCAAGTGGGCCGACCACATAGGTTTGGGTGCCGGTGTAGGTGTAGGGCGAAGGGTTCGGCGCCAGCACGCGCAGCACCAGCGGCTCGACCGGATCGGCAAGCCCGGTTGGCCAAGGTTGTGGGGGTATGGCAGTCATTCTCTTGCATATGGCGATGGTCGTGGCAGAAGTCACGCCCCGGCAAGGGGCGCCACAGGGAGAGGGGCTGCATGACTTTTATTCTGGTGCTCGATGAAGGTACCACGTCGACCCGCGCGATGCTGTTCACACCGCAAGGCGAATGCCTTGGCACCAGTCAGCGCGAACTCACCCAGCATTATCCGGCCAGCGGCTGGGTTGAACATTGCGCGCGCGAGATTTGGGAGCGCACCCGCGACTGCGCGGCGGAAATGATCGCGCGCGCTGGCGGGCCCGACATGATCGCGGCCATCGGCATCACCAACCAGCGCGAGACCGTGGTAGCCTGGGACAAGGCGAACGGCGAGCCGCTGACCCGCGCCATCGTGTGGCAGGATCGCCGCACCGAGCCGTTCTGCGCGAGCCTGCGCGAGGCTGGCCATGAGGCCGAAGTGCAGGCGCGTACCGGCTTGCTGCTCGATCCCTATTTCTCGGGCACCAAGATGCGCTGGATGCTGGATAATGTGCCTGGGGTGCGGGCTGCCGCCGACAAGGGCACGCTCGCTTTCGGAACAGTTGAAAGCTGGCTGACCTTCAAGCTTTCAGGCGGGGCGCATGTCTCGGATGCCAGCAATGCCAGCCGCACGTTGTTGATGGACCTTGCCGCCAGCGGCTTTGATGCGGGCTTGTGCGATTTGTTCGGCGTGCCGATGGGCGCGCTGCCGCAGGTGACCGACATGGCCGGGCCGATAGCTGCGACCGAGGCCGCGCTGTTCGGCCGGGCGATCCCGATTACCGGGCTGGTCGGCGATCAGCAGGCGGCAACCATCGGGCAGGGCTGCCTTGCCCCCGGCGAGACCAAGGCGACATACGGCACCGGTGCTTTCGTGCTGGCGAACAATGGCAGCGCGATCCCGCGTTCGGCCAACCGGCTGCTAGGCACGGTGCTCACCCAGCTTGGCGGCGAGCGCATTTACGCAATCGAAGGCTCGGTATTTGTGGCGGGAAGCCTTGTCCAATGGCTGCGCGATTCGCTCGGCATTGTCGAAGTCGCCAGCCAGACCGAAGCGCTCGCCCGCTCGATCCCCGACAGCGGCGGGGTGGTGATCGTGCCCGCGCTGTCGGGCCTTGGCGCGCCGCATTGGCGGGCCGAGGCGCGCGGCGTGATCGCGGGCCTCAGCTTTGCCAGCGGCAAGGCGCAGCTTGCGCGCGCCGCGCTGGAGGCGATGGCACATCAGACGCATGATCTTGCCGCCGCCTTTGCTGCTGACGGGGCCGAATGGCAAACGCTCAGGATTGATGGGGGGATGTCGGCCAACAACTGGATGGCGCAGGATTTGGCAGACATGTTGGGCATAGCCGTCGAGCGCCCCGACTTCGTCGAGACGACCGCACTGGGGGCTGCCATGCTGGCGGCAACCGGCGCGGGGCTTCATCCCGATTTGGCTCATGCTGGTGGTGCAATGCGCGGAAAACTGGTGCGGTTCGAGCCCGCCATGGCCAGCGACGTGCGTGAGGAGCGCCTCACCCGGTGGCGCAAGGCGATGCTTGCGACATAGTTTGGGCGGTCTGCGGCACTACTTCAGATCACCCAGGCGCCCGAATTCGCGCCCAATGCGTTCCTGAAAGGCACGCGCGGGCGATTGCATCGCAAAGCGTTGCCGCCATGCCTCGTCGAGCCGCGCGATGCGGCGATGCAGGTGCTCGGTCTCGGCAATCAGCGCGCGGGTTTCGGGTTCGAGCAGCGCGAGGTTCGCGGGATCCGAGCCGCGATCCGGCGGCAGCGCGCCATGGCGGCGCACCTGGTTTTCATTGAGCTCGCCGGCGAACAGCGCGCGCTGGTTAAGCAGCCATGCCAGCACGTGCATCATGCGGGTGGTGGTTTTCAGCCCCTCGGTGGAAAGCGCGAGGCGCACCATGGTATCTTCGCCGCCCACCGGCTCGCGCGTGCCGAGCGCGAAGACACCGCGAACGTCATCGGCAAGCAGCAAGGCTTCGGTATAGAGCGCCTCGATGATCGGGCGCGAAAGATTGGTGGTGCGCGAATTCATGTGAGCGCGTGATACGCCTCGGGGGCTGTCTGCGCCACCTCGCTATGGTTACTTTCCCGTTCATTTTCGTGCCCGTCCCGCTGCGGCACGTTCTCATCAGAATGCTCCGGCCACCCGCCCGCCACCAATCGCACCACTATGTTGCGGTGGTCGGGCGGGGAGGTGGGGTGGGCGGTACGCCTCGCGCGCTGGCGTGACTGCAAAAAATCACGCGATGATATCGGGTAGCAGGGTGTCTTCAATGATCGCGATCTGATCCTTGAGGCGCAGTTTGCGCTTTTTCAGACGCGCGATCTGGAGCTGGTCGGCAAAGGCGTTCTGGCGCGCCGCTTCGGTCAGCGCAGCAATCGCGGCATCAAGATCGCGGTGCTCGGTGCGAAGCAATTCGAGCCGTTTACGCAGTTCCTGCTCGTTCATCTGTCCTGAAACCTGTGTCCCCAAGCGGCACGCGCTGCGCTATGCGATGAAGCTCACAAATGAGCAAGCGCGCTGTGCGTTCCCGCATGATTTGGCCGCAGGCGGCGGCGCGTCTGGTCGCAGCCACGCCGCGATCTGTCCGTTCATCATCCGGTAGTGCTTTGCATGGCACGATTTGTGTGGTTCACATGGAACCTGCGGCTCAGCCGCGTTCGGCCTGAGTCGCTTTCAGCGGGGGCAGCCCCCCGCACTGGAAGGAGAATGCGATTATGGCATCACAAGCCCTGTCTTCCCACCGCGAAGCTCTTACTGCCAAGCACGCCGGGCTCGAAGCGCGGCTGCGAGAGGAAATGGCGCGGCCCATTCCGGATGCCGCAACCTTGCAGGCTCTCAAGAAGCAGAAGCTCCGGCTGAAGGAGGAGATCGCCCGAAGCTAGTTCCGGGCAGGCGGATGGCAGCGCAGCGAGCACATGCGGCTTTTGCTTTTCGCGTGTCATGGCCTTAAGTCTTGCAGCCATGACCGCTGCTGCTGCCGCCCGCCAGATCCTCACCCGCCTCACCGAAGTCATGGCCTCGCGCCTTCACGCGCAGGGCAAGCTGGACCAGGTCGTCGAGATCATCGGCGAATGCCTGTCGAGCGAGGTGTGCTCGATTTATCTCTTGCGCGAAGGGATGCTTGAACTCTTCGCCACCCGCGGCCTCAATCAGAGCGCGGTGCACGTGACCAGAATGGCCATCGGCGAGGGCCTGACCGGCGCGATCGCGCAGAAGGTTGAAACGCTCAACCTTGCCGAGGCCAAGGCCCACCCCGATTTTCAGTACCGCCCCGAAACCGGCGAGGAAAAGTTCCACTCTTTTGCAGGCGTTCCGATTGTCTATCGGGAACGCGCCGTCGGCGTGCTGTGCGTCCAGCATGTCGAACCGCGCCGCTATGAAGATGTCGAGATCGAAGCGCTCCAGACCACCGCGATGGTCTTGAGCGAACTTATCGCCAATGCCGAGCTTGTCGATGAGGAAGAAGCGCGCGGGCTGACCGCTGAACAGGTCGGCCCGCAGACCGTCTCCGGCCTCACGCTGGTCAAGGGGCTGGGTTCGGGCTTTGCGGTCTATCATCAGCCCCGTGTCGAGATCACGCAGGTCATGGCCGAGGATACCGAGGCCGAGCGCCAGCGGGTCTATCGCGCCTTTGCCCGTATGCGCGAGCAGATCGACGGCCTGGCCAATCAGGCAGAATTCGGCATCGGGGGCGAGCACGAAGAGGTGCTCGAAACCTACAAGATGTTCGCCTATGATGAAGGCTGGTCTCGCCGCATCAACGAGGCGATCGACTCAGGCCTTACTGCCGAGGCTGCGATCGAGCGTGTGCAGCAGCACACCCGCATGAGAATGCGCGAGATCGACGATCCCCTGCTCGCAGATCGCATGCACGATCTGGAAGATCTGGCGAACCGGCTCCTGCGGATTGTCTCCGGTCAGCTGGGCACGGCGGCCTCGCAGGGTCTGCGGCGTGATACCATCCTGATTGCCCGCAATCTGGGGCCTGCCGAACTGCTTGAATATGATCGGCGGCGGCTGAAAGGCGTGATCCTTGAGGAAGGCTCGCTGACCGCGCACGTGGTGATTGTGGCGCGCGCGATGAACGTGCCTGTGCTGGGCCGCGCCAAGAGCCTGCGCGGCGTTATCCGCGAAGGCGATGAAGTGCTGCTTGATGCCACGGCTGGTCACGCCATCATCCGCCCCTTGCCGCAGGTCGCCGAAGCCTTCCAGGCGCGTTTTGCCAAGAGCCGCGAGAAGCAGGCGGCCTATGCTTCGCTGAGGGATGTCGAGCCCTTTACCCGTTGCGGCACGCGCATCCAGGTGATGATGAATGCGGGTTTGCGTGATGACATGAGCGCGCTTGGCCTGACGGGCGCAGACGGGGTCGGATTGTTTCGCACCGAGTTCCAGTTTCTCGTGTCGGCCACGCTCCCCCAGCGCGAGCGCCAGACGCGGCTCTACCGCGATGTGCTCGATGCCGCTGGTGACAAGCCGGTAATCTTTCGCACCGTCGATATTGGCGGCGATAAGTCTGTGCCCTATCTTGCTGCCGGCAGCGGTGAACATGATGAAAACCCCGCGATGGGCTGGCGGGCGCTGCGCCTTGCGCTCGAACGCGAAGGCTTGATGAAAGCGCAGGCGCGCTCCTTGCTCGAAGCCGCCGCCGGGCGCTCGCTTTACGTGATGTTCCCGATGGTCTCAGAGCCATGGGAGTTTGACGAGGCCAAGGCCGTGTTCGATGAACAGCTCGCCTTCCTGCGCGCGAAAAAGCGTCTCTTGCCCGAGCGCATTCATTTCGGCGCGATGCTCGAAGTGCCCGCTTTGGCCGAAGTGCTCGATCACCTGTTGCCCAAGCTCTCGTTCCTGTCGATCGGCACCAATGATCTGACGCAATTCCTGTTTGCGGCTGACCGCGCCAATCCCAAGCTGGCCGAACGCTATGATTGGCTGTCCCCGTCGATCATGCGATTCCTGAAGCGCGTGATGCAGGCGAGCATCGGCAGCGGCGTTGATATTGGGGTGTGCGGCGAGATGGGCGGGCGCCGGCTCGAAGCGCTGGCGCTGCTTGGCATCGGTTATCGCCGTCTCTCGATCACGCCTGCCGCAGTCGGCCCGATCAAGGAACTGATCCGCAAGGTTGATCTTGCCGAGATCACCGCCGCGATGAATGGCTGGCTGTCTGATGCGGGCTGTAATCTGCGCCATGAACTCGCCTTGTGGGCGGAAGAGCGCGGCATTGAGTATGATTGATCGGGCCTGCGGCACGGCTTGGCGAATGCGCGCCTTGCGGCCTTGACTAGACCGGCCGTGATCGGCTGTGGGCAGAGTTAACAAAGGATGATAAGAGCGCCGGAAAAGCGCGGATCGGGTCATGGATAGCGAACAGGATAAGGGCGTGCCAGAGGCGCGCGGGCAGGATCAATCAGGCGCGGGCGCTATGCTGCGCCATGCGCGTGAGGCGCAGGGGCTTACGCTTGGCGATATTGCCACGCGCACCCGGATTCCCATCCGTCAGCTGGAAGTGATCGAGTCGGGCGCATTTGCGTCGCTGCCCTCGCGCACCTATGCCATCGGCTTTTCCCGCACCTATGCGCGCGCGGTCGGCCTCTCTGAGGCAGAGGTGACAGCCGCCGTGCGCGCCGAGCTTGGCGATGCCAGCGAGACGCGCAATGTGGTGCCCGGCGGGATGGAGCCCGGCGATCCGGCCAAGCTGCCCTCGCGCGGGCTGGCATGGGCGGGCGGACTTGCCGCGCTGGTGCTGGCGGCAGGGCTGTTTGCATGGTTTTCAAGCCAGTTTCGCGCGGGCGAGGGCGCAGCGCCGCTGGTGGCCGAGGCCGAGGAAGTCGTCGAAGATAGCGCTCCTGATGCGGCCTCTGACGCCGCGCCTGCAGCAGGCGGCGAAGTGGTCTTTACGGCGCTTGAGGATGGCATCTGGGTGCGCCTGTTCGAGGAAGGCGGCGAGCGCTTTCTGGAAAAGACCCTCGCAAAGGGTGAAAGCTTTGCCGTGCCTGCCAACGCGCGCGATCCCCGGATCAACACCGCGCGGCCCGATGCGCTCAGCATCACGATTGATGGCAAGCCTGCTGCGCCCCTGGCTGCGCGCGCGGTGGTCTTGCCGAGCGAGCCGGTTTCGGCCGCGGCCCTGCTGGCGCGCGCTGCACCGGCTGCGGCGCCGCCTTCGCCGTCCACCACTTCCTCGCCAGGAGATAATGCCGCTGCCGCGCCGCGCCGCCGCGCGATCGAGCCGCGCACGCCGACACCCGCACCCGAGCGCGCCGCGCCCGAGCCCGAACCCGCTGCGCCTGCACCGGCACCGGCTCCGGCACCGGCTCCCGCGGCCGCCGAAGATTAGGGCTGGGCGCGATACCTGCACTTTGCGGTGCATAGGCGCGCGCCAAGGCTCGACTTGGGGCTTGCAAATCGGCAGGTGTTTGGATGCCATTCATCGCAGGCTTGTCATGAACCGGCCCGCCGCCCCGGCGCAGCCACAGGGAGCTTGAGACGCCATGACCATCACCTTTCACCCCTTGACCCGCAAGCTCGCGGGCGTGTTGCTCGCAGGCGCGGTGCTGGCCGCCGTGCCACCAGCCTTTTCCGCCCCTGCCGCCGCGCAGGATCGCGCAGAGGAAGCGCGCATCCGCAAGCTCGAAGCCGAAGTGCGCGCGCTTCAGCGCAAAGTGTTCCCCGGCGGGGATTCGCGCTTTTTCGAGCCACAAATCCAGCCGGGCAGCGAAGCTGCGCCCAGCACCGCGGCAAGCGCTGTGCCCTCGGCCTCTGCGCTCACCGATGTGCTCGCCCGGCTCGATGCGCTGGAGTTGCAGATGCAGCGCCTCACCGAGCGTTCCGAAGAGGCGGCCAATGCGTTGTCCCAGCTGGATCAGCGACTAAGCGCGCTGGAACGCGGCGGTGCTGGCCCAGCCCTGGCCGCGTCCACCCCCCTGCCGCCGGTTGCAACGCCTGCCCCGGCCTCAAGCGGCACCGGGAGCGGCAATGCCACCGCGGGCAATCTGGCGGCGATGACGGGAACGGCCTCGGGGCGCACGCCAGCCACGGCGGCGGCTGCGCCCAATGCGGCGCGGCTCGCGGCAGTGCAGGCGATTGCCAAGCCACAGACGGACGATCCGGGCGATGATGAATATTCCTACGGCTTCCGGCTGTGGAATGCGGGCTTCTTCCCAGAGGCGCGTCAGCAGCTCATCCAGTTCGTCGAGAAATATCCCAAGCACCGCCGCATCAGTTTCGGGCGCAACCTGCTGGGCCGCGCGTTCCTTGATGATAATATGCCCGAAGAAGCCGCCCGCTGGTTCCTTCGCAATTATCAGGCCGACAAAAACGGCGATCGCGCGCCCGACAGCCTGCTTTATCTCGGCGCCTCGATGATCGCCATGAAGGACACCAAGCGTGCCTGCATCGCGCTCGCCGAGTTCAGCGAGACCTATCCGGCGGTCGCAACCGGGCGGTTGGCGGCCGAATATCAGGCGAACCGCGCCAAGGTGAAGTGCAACTGATCGAGCCAGAACTGGTCGAGCGCTTCGCCGCCGATCTGGCAGCGCTGTGGTCACCTGATGAACGCGCTGGCCCGCTGGGCCTTGCTGTCTCGGGAGGGCCAGACAGCCTTGCTCTGCTGCTGCTCGCTCATGCTGCGATGCCGGGGCAGATTGCGGTTGCCAGTGTTGATCATGGCCTGAGACCCGAGGCCGCCGGAGAAGTTGCGCTTGTCGAACAGATCTGCGCTGCGCGCGCCGTGCCCTTTACCGCCCTCAGCGTCAGCCTTGCGCCCGGCAATCTGCAGGCACAGGCCCGCGCGGCACGCTATGCGGCGCTCGAACAATGGGCGCAGGCGCGCAGCCTGGGGGCACTGGCAACCGCGCATCATGCCGATGATCAGGCCGAAACGCTGCTCTTGCGGCTGAACCGCGGCAGCGGGCTTGCGGGGCTCGCAGGCGTGCGCGCGGCAAGCCTGCTCGAGGCAAGCGAGCTGCTGCTGCTGCGCCCGCTGCTCGGCTGGCGCAAGGCCGAACTCGAAGCGGTGGTGGCAGCGGCCGGGATCACGCCGGCGCGCGATCCGTCCAATGACAACCACGATTTCGACCGGGTGAAGCTGCGCGCCCGGCTGGCCGAGAGCGACTGGCTCGATGTCCGTGCGCTTGCCACCAGCGCAGGCCATATCGCCGAGGGCTGGCGGGCAATCGAATGGTACGCGGGGCTCGACTGGGACGACATGGTGCACCCCGACGAAACCCGCGCAGACGGCGAGCCGGGGCTCGTCTATTACGCCAATGTGCCGCGCGTGATCGCGATCGAGACGTTGTGCCGGATCATCAGCGAACTTGGCGGCCACTGCACCCGCGCCGAGGCGGGGCGTGCCTTTGACCGGCTGTGGCGCGGCGAGAAGGCCTCGCTTGGCGGGGTGCTGGCCGTGCCGGGGGTGGAGCGGATGAAGGGCGTCGGGATTGAGCTGCGCTGCTGGCGTTTCGCCCCCGAGCCGCCGCGCCGGGTGCATTGATTTTTGGACGAGCCGGCCGCCCCAATCCTCAGATCACCTTGTCGCCGATGCCGATCATGCGCCCGCGGGTGATGATCACCTTGTCGCCGCGCTTGGTGGCGGCAAACAGCTTTTCCGCGAAAGGATCAGGCACCCCGATGCAGCCGTGGCTGGCATAGCCATTGGTCACCGGTGAGCCGTGGATCGCGATGCCGGTATTGGTCAGCCACAGGCTGAAGGGCATGGGCGCATTGTTATACTTGCGCGAGAAATGCTCGCGCGATTTGTTGAGCACCGGGAAGGTGCCGGTCGGCGTCGGGTGGCTGGGCGTGCCGAGCAGAGCAACTGCGGTGCCGATTTCGTGCCCGTCGCGAAAGGCGCTGATGACGCGGGCTTCAAGATCAATGGTGATCACCAGCGTGCCTGTGGCAGGCGCGGCGCTTTCATCCCAGAACCAGTCGCCATAGCGGATTGTGCCTTCGATCGGCAGGATCGACTTGACCACGAAAGGCTCCTTGCCCTGTGCCGCCTTGGCAACTGGCGCAGGCGGCCTGGGCGCGGCGCGCTCGACCACAGGCAGCGGCGCAGGGGCAGCGGCAGGCGGCGCGGCTTGCGGGAAGGGCTGGGCAACTTCCTGCGCGATCATCCGCACCGCCGGACCGCGCGGCGCGCTGGCATAGGTCACCTCTTCATCGAGCGGGCTGATGGTGGGCAGCACGGGCGCCGCGCCGGCAGGAGCAGGCGCAATCGTGGCCGCCGCATAGGGATCGCTGAGGCTGGGATTAAGCACCTGTGAGGGGCCAAGCGTTGTCGGATCAACCCGCTCGATTGCGTCCTGCGCGCGGGAGGCGACAGCTTCTGCCGCGCGCGAAGCCTCGGCCGCCTCGGCAGGGGTAGGCTGGGGCGCAGCCGCCAGCGGTGCCCATGCAAGGCCTGCGAGGGCGAAAGGAAAAGCAATAACCCGGATCATGCCTGCGATTATGGCGCTTTTTGACGCCAAGAACCAGATGGCTTGCGCGCAGGCGTCCCTTGCAGGGACGGGCGGCGCCCATGCGTTAAGCAACCGGCGCGCGTCAGTTGGGGCCGGGTGAAAGACGCGGCGGCCGTTGAGGCCTAGCGCTTGGCGATCACGCCGAACAGATCATGCGCGTCGGCATCTTCGATCAGGACGCTGACGATATCACCGGGAGCCAGCGTTTCCGGCACGTTCCTGAGATAGACCGCCCCGTCGATCTCGGGCGCATCGGCCTGGCTGCGGCCCGTCGCGCCGATATCGCCATCTTCGTCCGGTTCGCCGACCGCGTCGATGATCACGGGCAGCGTGCGGCCGACCTTGGCGGCGAGCTTGGCGGCGCTGATCGCTTCGGTCACTTCCATGATCCGCGCGTAGCGTTCTTCCTTCACCGCCTCGGGGACATGATCGGGCAGGGCGTTGGCGGCTGCGCCCGCGACGGGTTCGAAGCGAAACGCGCCGACGCGGTCCAACTGCGCTTCTTCGAGCCAGTCGAGGAGATATTGGAAATCTTCCTCGGTCTCGCCGGGGAAGCCGACCACGAAGGAGCTGCGGATCGCGATATCGGGGCAGATGTCGCGCCATGAATTGAGGCGTTCCAGAACCTTGGCCTCGTTGGCCGGGCGGCGCATCAGCTTAAGGATTTTGGGGGAGGCGTGCTGGAACGGGATGTCGAGATAGGGGGTGAGCAGCCCCTCTGCCATCAGCGGGATAACCTGATCGACATGGGGGTAGGGATAGACATAGTGCAGCCGCACCCACGGTGCGGCGCCTTCGGATGTGCGCAGCTGGCCGAGCTCGCGCGCCAGATCGGTCATATGGGCGCGCACGTCACGGCCCTTCCATGGGCGCGTCTCGTGCCGGATATCGACCCCGTAGGCGCTGGTATCCTGCGAGATGATGAGAAGTTCTTTTGTGCCTGCGGCGACCAGCTTTTCCGCCTCGCGCAGGCAGGCATCGACCCGGCGACTGGCAAGTTTGCCGCGCAGATCAGGAATGATGCAGAAGGCGCAGGAGTGATTGCAGCCCTCGGAAATCTTGAGGTAGCTGTAATGGCGCGGGGTCAGCTTGATATCAGGCTGGGGTATCAGATCGATAAACGGGCCCTGGCTCGGCGGGGCGTAAGTGTGGACTGCTTCGACCACCTGTTCATACTGGTGCGCGCCCGTCACGGCGAGCACCTGCGGGTGTGCGGCGCGGATTGCTTCGGCTTCCTCGCCCATGCAGCCCGTCACGATCACGCGGCCATTCTCGGCAATGGCCTCGCCGATGGCAGCAAGGCTTTCTTCCTTGGCGCTATCAAGAAACCCGCAGGTGTTGACCAGCACCACATCGGCGCCGGCATAGTCCTCGGCGAAGGCATAGCCATCGGCGCGCAGGCGCGTGAGGATGCGCTCGCTGTCGACCAGTGCCTTGGGACAGCCAAGGCTGACCATTCCGATCCTTTTCTGATCAGGGATGAGCGTGGCGGGCGTGTTCATAGCGGCCGCGCCCCTACACTGTGTGGGCCGCCAGCGCTAGATGGTGTGGCACAGGCCGATCTGGCGGGCTTGACCGGAAGCGGGGCAAGCAGGCATTCTTGGCCCCATGATCGCAAAGCTCTTCACCGAACACCCGCGCGCCATTGGCGAGACCTACACCCAGCACGCCCGCACCGCGTGGAGCTTTGGCTGGCGGATGGTGACGGGCGGGCTGGCCTGCATGGTGCATGCCATCGTCCCGGGCCTTTTCGTCAAGACCGCAAGCCAAACCGTGGTGCAGCTTGATGCCGAAATGCGCGGCCGCAAGCCGCCCCCTGCCCAGGAAGAATTCGCCTACGTCATCTAACGCGCCCTGTGGTATGGCCAGCGGGGGCGCAGGGATGGTGAGGTTATGGACGACTTTTCGTTTTGGCCGGTGCTCGCAGGTGCCGGGGCGTTCTTTGCGGTTGGCGCGCTGTGGTATGGCGTGATCTTCGCCAAGGTGTGGCAACGCGCGGCGGGTCTTTCCAATTCCCAGCTGCGCCAAAGCAATATGGGCGTGATCTTCGGCCTTGCCTTTGCCTTTGAAGTGCTGATCGCGATGGTGCTGTGGCACCTCATCGCCCGCACCGATCCTGCGCCCCACGTGGTGATGATGATGGCGGTGGGCTTTGCCGGGGGCGTGATGATCCCGGCGATCGGCGTCAATTACCTGTTCCTGCGCAAGTCGCTCGCGCTGTTCCTGATTGATGCGGCCCATTTCATCATCGGCATGGCGGCAATGGGCGGCGTTTTCCTGCTGTTTCGCTGAGTTGTAACCGCGCCGCCATCCCGTGAGCGCAACCGCGCTTCGGCCGGTAGGCCGGCCCCGCGGCAGGCGGCGCGCGCCCGCGCGCTCACCGCGAGCGCAAAAAATGTATCAACTCTCGCTGCCTGCCGTGGGCACGATTTCGACGATCACATCCCCTGCCTGCAAGGTCTGACATTCATCCTCCCAGAAGCCGATGGCGCGCCCGTTGCGATAGACGCGCAGCCCTCGCCCCCCGCTCTTGAGATCGCTCAGCGAGGAGCCGCATTCCGCTTCGCTGACAACCCGCTGCACCAGCTGCACCCGCCCGCTTACGCTCGCAAGATCAGCGAGATAATCGGCGATGTAAGTGCCGCTCGCGCTGCCGGCGAGAAGCAGCCCGGTAAAGCGCACCGGATTGATGACATTGTTCGCGCCCGCCTGCCGCGCGAGCACCTCGTTATCCTCGTTGCGAACCACCACGCTGATCGGCACATCGGGCGCAAGATGCCGCACAGTCAGCACAATGAGGATCGAGGTGTCATCGCGCCCGGCCGAGACCAGCACGCTCTGGGCCGTTGTAATCCGCACCGCGCGCAAGGTATCATCGCGGGTCGCATCGGCCTGCATGACATTGACGCCGAGCCTTTCAGCCTCGGCCAGCCGATCCTCGCTCGGATCAACCACCACGATGTTTTCCGGTGCCACGCCGCGATCGATGAGTTCGCGCACGCTTTGTGAGCCCGAAACGCCGTAGCCCAGCACCACGACATGGCCGGATAATTTGTCCTGAATGCGCGCCATGCGCCAATTCTCCCAGCTGCGGCGGATAACGAAGGTATAGGCCGTGCCGACAAAGATGAAGATCACCGCCAGCCGGATCGGTGTTACCACCAGCGTTTCAATAAGACGGGCGTGTTCGGAAATCGGTGTGATATCGCCAAAGCCGGTCGTAGTGATCGAGACCACGGTGAAATAGGCGACATCGAGAAAGCTTATCTCCCCGTCATGGCTATCCTGCAAGCCATCGCGCCCCAGCCAGTGGATCAGGATGAGAAACAGGATCAGCCCAAGGGCGATCCCCATACGCAGGCCGATATCGGCCCATACCGGCACCTTGACCTGCCGCCTGAGCGGCCCGCCGGAACGCCGCGCTTGGCTCAACCGGCAAACCTTTCGGCGAGCAAGCCGAGGGTTGAATAGTGGGTCAGATCAAGCTGCAAGGGCGTCACCGACACAAAGCCTTCCTCGATGGCTTCCAGATCCGTCCCATGATCCAGCGTGTGTTCGATGGGATCAAGCCCGAACCAGTAATATTTGTAGCCGCGCGGGTCACGTCCTTCCACCACTGTGCCGCGCGCGTAATCGTGGAAGCCCTGCCGGGTGACACGGATGCCTTTGACATCACCAGCGGCGAGCGGCGGGAAGTTGACATTGATGAGCGTGCGGGCCGCGAAGGGCGCATCGAGCAGGGGTTGCAACACCTTCGCCCCCCATGTGCGCGCTGAATCGAAGGGGACGCCGCCCGCCAGGCTCTGCGCGGTGTGCACCTGAGAAAAGGCGACTGATCGCACGCCGGCAAGCGCGCCTTCGATCGCGGCTGAGACCGTGCCCGAATAGGTGATGTCATCGGCGAGATTAGCCCCGCGATTGACGCCTGACAGGATCAGATCGGGCGGGTTATCGAGCACCTGCCTGAGCGCCATCACCACGCTATCGGTCGGTGTGCCGGTGACGGCAAAGCGGCGGTCGGCGAATTTCACCAGCCGCACCGGGCGGTTGAGGGTGAGCGCATGGCCTGCACCCGATTGCTCCTCGGACGGGGCGCAGACCCAGATGTCATCGGAAAACTGGCGCGCGATGGCCTCGAGCACCTCGAGACCGGGGGCGTGGTAGCCATCGTCATTGGTGAGGAGAATGCGCATCAGCAACTCCCCTCCCTGTGCGGCGGGGTTGGGGGTGCGGCGTTCATGTCACGCGCCGAACATCCCCTCCCGGCCTCCCCCTCAAGGGGGAGGAGAGTGTCTTGGCGCTTATCCATGGCGAGGCTCTAGACGGGTGATGCCGCCCATATAGGGGCGCAAGGCGTCCGGCACTGTGACACTCCCATCGGCGTTCTGATAATTCTCTATCACCGCCACCAGCGTGCGCCCGACCGCAAGGCCCGAGCCATTGAGGGTGTGGACGAACTCGGTGCGCTTCTCTCCCGCCACGCGGTAGCGGGTATTCATGCGGCGGGCCTGAAAATCGCCGGTGTTCGAGCACGAGGAAATCTCGCGGAACGCGCCCTGGCCCGGCAGCCAGACTTCCAGATCATAGGTTTTGCGCGCGCCGAAACCCATGTCGCCGGTGCACAACAAGAGCTTGCGATAGGGCAGGCCGAGGCGTTCGAGGATGGTCTCGGCCGCGCGGGTCATGCGCTGGTGTTCGGCCTCGGAATCCTCGGGGCGCACGATGGAGACCAGTTCGCACTTTTCAAACTGGTGCTGGCGGATGAAGCCGCGCGTATCGCGCCCCGCTGCGCCTGCCTCGGAGCGGAAGCACAGGGTGAGCGCGGTGAGGCGCATCGGGAGCGCAGCTTCGTCGAGCAATTCGCCCATGACGCTGGCGGTGAGGGAGACTTCGCTGGTGGGGATGAGCCAGCGGCGATTACGGTTCCAATCTGCCGCCAATTCGGCCGTTGCCGCTTCCCACTCCAAGACATCTGAAGGAACCGAGCCTGTGTACGTCTCAGCCTTCTTTGCAAGGTGATCATATACTGCACGAACGAGCTTTTTCGGGTCTAAGTCGTTTGTCTCAAAACTATCCTCGGCAAACTTGGGCAGCTTGTCCGTGCCATACATGGCATCGTCGCTCACCAGCACCGGCGGGTTGCATTCCTCGTAGCCATGCTCGCGGGTCTGCACGTCGAGCATGAACTGGCCCAAAGCGCGATGGAGCCGCGCCATGTCTCCGCGCAGGAAGGTGAAGCGCGCGCCGGAAAGCCGCGCTCCGGTTTCAAAATCCATGCCCAGCGCAGGCGCAAGGTCGGCGTGTTCCTTGGGGGTGAAGTCAAATTCACGCGGGGTTCCCCAGCGCGAAACCTCGACATTGGCGTCCTCGCCCGCGCCATCGGGCACATCATCAGCGGGAAGATTGGGGATTACCTCCAGCGCGGCCTTCAGCCTCGCCGCCAATTCATCGGCGCGGGCTTCCAGCGCGGGCATCTGTTCTTTGAGCGCGGCAACCTCGGCCTTGATCGCCTCGGCCCCCTCGCGGTCACCCTTGGCCATCGCCGCGCCGATCAGCTTGGACGCTTCATTGCGGCGGCTCTGCGCCACCTGCACCGCCGTCGTCGCGGCCCGGCGTTCCTCGTCAATGGCGATCAGTTCAGCGGCCAGCGGCTCCAGCCCCCGGCGCTTGAGGCCCCGATCAAATTCTTCCGGGTGCTCGCGGATAAAGCGGATGTCATGCATGGCACGCGCCTATGCCCGCTTGGGCCGGACAAGAAAAGGGCCAAGAAAAGAGGTGATCGGCAGGCGCGCCCAAGACCCCCCAGCCTTGCGTGCGCCCCTGCCGACCGGAGGGCAGGGGGCGGGCTGGTAGGGCGAGACCCACAGCCGCCACCGCTGCCATCATGTGCCAATCAGAAAGCGAACCCGACCATGATGTTGAAAGTGCGCGGGTCGCCGAAATAGATCGTCTGGATATTGCCGACCGAGCTGAATTCCTGCCCGTCGGTTGCATAAAGCTTGTCAAACATGTTCTTCACGCCGCCCTGCACATACCAGTTGCGGCTGGCATGATCGAAGCGCACGAAAGCATTGGCGAGCCAGTAGCCAGGCTCCACCAGGCCGGGGCGGTTATCGACGCTGAGGAAATGCTTGTCGACAAAGCGCGCATCGGCTCCCAGCGTCAGTGTGCCGGCATCGCCCAGCGGGATGCGGTAATCGCTCTGGATGTTGAAGCTGATCGGCGGGGCAAAGGCGGGCTGGCAGGTGATCTGCTGGCCGGTCGGGTTGCACGAGAAGGTCGGCGGGCGGCGGCCGTCGTTGAATTCCTTGTATTGGGCATCAAGCCAGCCGAGGCTGGAGCGCACCGTCCATTCGCGGGTCGGGCGCACCACGGCTTCGATTTCCGCACCCCAGATGTCCATGCGCCCGGCGTTCAGCACCGGGAACACCGCCACCGCGCCGCCACCGACACGGGCCTGGAAATTGCGGAAGTCGCTGTAGAAGACATTGCCTGCCAGATAGACGCGGCCATCAAGGAAGCTCGCCTTGCCGCCCGCTTCGTAAGTCCACACGGTTTCCGGTTCGAAACTGGTGACCAGCGTCGGGACGCCGTTCACGATCTGTGTCAGATCATTGATGCTGTTGGCACGGCCGTTAAAGCCGCCCGATTTGAACCCGCGTGAGGCCGAGGCGTAGATCTGGCTGTCCTCGCTCGGCTTGTAGGCCAGCGTCAGGCTGGGCGTCCAGGCGTCGAAATCGGCCTTGAGCTCATTGTTGAGCGGCGGCGGGAGGCTGCCGGGGAAGCTGAAGGCAAGCCCATTGAGCGCAGGCAAGGTCGAGGCCGTGGTCGTGAAGCGATCATAGGTGCGCTCTTCATAGGTGTAGCGCAGGCCTGCCGTAATGCTCAGGCGATCGGTGAACTTGTAGGTCGCCTGCCCGAATGCCGCATAGCTCTTGGTGTTCTGTTCATCGTCGATCAGGCGCAGGAAGGTGAGCGGGAAGCCGCCAAAGGCAAACAGGTCATCAGCATAGGCTTCCTGGTGGGAACGGATGTTCTCATTGAGATAGAACAGGCCGAACACCCCGCTGAAACGGTTGGTATCCCATTTCAGCTGCAATTCCTGGCTGAACTGGCGTTGATCAATGCCGACGAAGACATCGCCGAGCTCGGCCTCGCTCGCGTCGATATCGACGAAGAGCTTGGGATCAAGCTTGCGCCAGCCGGTGATGCTCGTGAGGGTGACGGCATCGGTCAGCTGCCAGTTGGCAGTGACGTTCACGCCCCAGTGATCGAGCCGCTGGCCTTCATCCCCGGTAAAGCTGGTGGAAGCCTGAAAATTGTAGCGGCCATAGGGCTTGGCGGGCACCAATTGCACGGCGCCCAGCGCAAAGTCGGTCTGGATGAGCGGAGCGGTGGGATAGCCCAGCGTCAGCGCATTGCGCTGCCGGTTGTAATCACCCGAGACCAGCACCTCAAAGCGTTCAACCGGCTTGACCCGCAAAATGCCGCGCATCGTTGCGCTGTCGCGATCATTGTAGCGCCGCCCGGTGCGAGGATCGGTGACAAGCCCGTCGCGCTTGTCCCATTGGCCCGCAAGGCTCAAGGCGACCTTGTCTTCCACCAGCGGGGCATTGACATAGCCGTTCAAGACAAACTGATCGAAGCTGCCATACATGGCCGAGCCTTCGACTTTCACATCATTGAGATCAGGCTTGCGGCTGACGATCGAAACCGCGCCGCCGGTGGTGTTCTTGCCGTAAAGCGTGCCTTGCGGTCCGCGCAGCACTTCGATGCGTTCGACATCAAACAGATTGAGCAGCGCGCCCTGAATGCGCGACAGATAGACCCCGTCGACATAGATGCCGACCGCTGGATCAAAGGTTTGCAACGCGTCAGGCTGGCCAAGGCCGCGGATGAAGATATTGGCGCTTGCCGCAGAACCGCGTCCTTGCACCAGATTGAGGTTGGGGGCCATGGCCTGCAGGCCGGAAAGGTCAACCGCTTGCAAGCGTTGCAGGTCAGCCTGGCTGAATGCGCTGACGGCCACCGGCACATCGATCAGGCGTTCTTCGCGGCGGCGCGCAGTGACCACGATTTCGCCGTCGCCTGTGGCAATGCTGGCGGCAGGAGGCGTGTCATCAATCCGGTCCTGTGCAGCAGCAGGCGCAGCGATGGCGGCAAGGCTTGCGCAGCCTGCCAGCAGGACGGCACGGCGCAGGGCGCGGCTCGTAGTGGTGTGATTAATCATGGACTGGTTCCTCTCCTACCCTTGTTGCAACTGGTGATATTGAAAGGTGAACCATCTTTCAAGTTCTGACTTGCGCTGGCTGTGGATGCGGGTTAGCGAAAGGGGCAGGGGAGATGCCAATGAGCAACAGTCGCGTGGCTGAAACCAAGCCAAAGGCCGACCTGCGCGATCAGGGTTCCCGCAGTGTCAGCGATGCCAAGACCCCGCGCACCGAGCGAGGGCGGCGCACGCTTCGCAAACTGCTTGATGCCTCGGCCATCGAATTCGGCGAGAAAGGCTTTCACGAAGCCTCGGTCAGCTCGATCACGCGGCGCGCCGGCGTCGCGCTGGGCAGTTTCTACACTTACTTCGATAGCAAGGAGGCGCTGTTCCGCGCTCTGGTGCAGGACATGAGCGAGAACGTGCGGGCGAGTGCGCGCGCGGCGCTTGCGCCCGAGATGAGCGCGATCGACATCGAACGCGCCGCCCTCAGTGCGTTCCTGCGCTTTGCCGCCGAACATAAAGAAATCTACCGCATCATCGACGAGGCCGAGTTCGTCGATCCGGCAAGCTACCGCACCCATTATGAAACTGTCGCCGAACGCATCACCGCGCGGCTTGGCGCAGGCATGGCGCGCGGCGAATTCCGCGACGGGCTGGGCGAAATCGAGGCCTGGGCGATCATGGGGATGAACGTGTTTGTCGGCCTGCGCTATGCGGTGTGGAGCGAGCGCGATGCGGCAGGCGGCTCAGCCCGATCGCTCGAGGATGTGGCGGCGAAGGTCAATGAACTCGTGGCGCGCGGAGTGATCGCGCGCTAGAGGTTTGGCGCGATGATCCTGCTGATTTCCCTCATTCCCGATCCTGCCGAGGCCGCGGCGCTGGCTGCCCGCGCCGCTGCGCTGGAATGGCGCGACGGACGCGTGACCGCCGGGCCCCGCGCGCGCGCGGTCAAACACAATCTGCAAGCTCTTATGACCACTCCTGCCGCCCGCGCGCTGGCCGGCGAGGTGCAGGCGCTGTTGAGGGCACAACCGGTGCTGCGCGCTGCGGCTTGGCCGCGCCGTTTTTCGAACCTCATCATCAGCCGGACCGAAGGCGGGGGGCATTACGGGCTTCACGTCGATAATGCCGTGATGACAGCGGCGGGCGGCGAGGCGATGCGAAGCGATCTCAGCTTCACGCTATTCCTCTCCCCGCCGGACGATTACGACGGGGGTGAGCTGGTGATCCATTCCGCCAGCGGCACTCAAGAGGTGAAAGGCCATGCGGGCGAGCTGGTGCTCTACCCCTCCACGCGCCTTCACGAAGTGCGCCCCGTCACCCGCGGCGAGAGGATCGTGTGCGTCGGCTGGATCGAGAGCATGGTTCCCGATGGCTGTGCGCGCGAAATCCTGTTCGATATGGAAAACCTGCGCGCCAGTCTCAGCGCCCGCCTGCCTGCTCAATCGGCCGAACTACTCACCCTGGACAAGACCATCGCCAACCTGCTGCGGCGCTGGGCCCGGCCCTGAGCGGCGCGGCGATTTGCCCTTGATCGTGAAGTAGATGATGAGGCCCACGCCGATGCTGCTCGGCCCGGCCCAGATCAGCGGGTTGAACACCTGTTCGGGAAAGGCACGCACCAAGCCGACCGATAAAAACGCGGTATAGGCCGAAATCCCCATCCCGATCAGCGCACGGAAATGTTCACCCACATACATCTTGCGCGGCGGCTGGCTCAGCCAGATGAAGCGCTGCTGCATCGCCATCGCAACAATCCCGATCACAGCCACAATGATCATCAGCGGATGGCCGACCTTCCACCCGAACCAGCCGCACCACGCACCCGAAATCACGACAGCGGCAATCACGCTCTGGTAGCGCAGCCCGCGCAAGGCGGTGTGATTGCGGGCATGGCGCACCACGGCAAGGCCGTAATCGACAAAACCGATGGTCAGAAAGCCGAGATAGAGCATCATCCAGCCGAACAGGCCGGCAAAGAGTTCGCGATCGGTGATTGAGGGGATGCGTTCGTCTGGCCCATAAAGCGACAGCAGCGCCATGAAAATCGCCAGCAGAGCGGCGCCAACAAAGCCATAGCAAGCAACATGGCCCCATTGGCGGTGGCGTGTGGCGCCCTTGCGGGTTACGATGGGCCCCCAAAAGGCCACCAACCCGGTTGTGCCGGTGATGATGTGCAGCACCACGAGGGCTTCGAACAGCGCCATGAAACGTAAAGTCGCACAGATCGGGGCGCGATCATAGCCCCGGCTTGCCACCATCCGCACTGGGCCGATGCAGAACCACCTTTGCCGCAAGGTCGGGGAAAAGATGGTGGGCGCGACAGGGATTGAACCTGTGACCCCACCCGTGTGAAGGGTGTGCTCTACCGCTGAGCTACGCGCCCGTCCGTGTGCGGCTGGCCGGTATGGCCGCTGGACAGGGGGGCGCCTTTAATCGGGCTCGCTGCGATTGGCAAGCGGCAACCTTTGGCACGCAGAGATTTTGGCGTCTGCTTCTCTCGCGATCAGCCCGTGAGCCAACGCAGCAGACCCATCAGCCACTGTCCCGAGCCATCACCGGCCGCCTGCACTGCCACAGGTGGGCGGCTAGCCCGGGGGCATTCGAGGCAATGGGCCTGCACCCCGCTGCCGCGCGTCAGGCGGGTGAGATCCGCGCTCAGCTGTGCGGCGAGCGAGGCCTGCTGGCGGGCAGCCAGCCCGAACAGATCGGCGCGCTCGATCCTTGGAGCGGCCTTGGCCTGACTGCCGACCAGCTGGCGCAGCAGCGAATCATAGCGGTTGGTGCTGGTGCCGAGGTAGCTTGCGTGCCACTCCCCATCCTTGAGGCCGGCCTTGCCCGCTGCCCAGGCGAGTGCATCCTCAAGCCCGCCGAACTGGTCGATAAGGCCAAGCTGCCGCGCGGTGCCGCCGTCCCACACGCGGCCCTGCGCGATGGGATCGAGCTTACCCGCGTCAATCTTTCGCCCCTTGCTCACCAGCGCCAGGAATTCGGCGTATGTCGAACTGATCGAGGCCTGCACCATGGCATTGGCCTCGGGCGTGAGCCCGCCCAGAATATCGGGCTGGCCTGAAAGGGCGGTGGTGCGATAGCCATCCGCGCTCACGCCGACCTTGCCGATGGCCTTTTCGAGTGTCGGGAGCACCGCATAGACCCCGATTGATCCGGTGACACTTTCGGGCTGGGCAAAGATCCGGTCGCTCGACATCGCCACCCAGTAACCGCCGCTTGCCGCGACATTGGCGAAGGAGACGGCGACGGGGATTTTGCGGTCACGCTGGCGCTGGATGGCGCGGCGGATTTCTTCAGAGGCAAGCGCCGAGCCTCCGGGCGAATCGATCCGCACCACCAGCGCGGCCAAATCCTGTTCGAGCGCTTCATCCAGCAGGTTGGCAATCCGGGTGCCACCCGCCGTGCCGGGGCCGGCCTCACCGTCCACGATCTCACCTGCGATGGTCACAACCCCGATCGCCTTGCCCTTGGAAGGGGCAGGGTGGGCGGCAAGGAACGCAGCGTAATCGCTGCTGGCATAGGCGCCGGGCAGCTTGCTTGATTTGCTCTCCCCGGCAATTTCCGCAACCCGCTTTCCAAAGGCCACGCGATCGCCCAGCTTGTCGACGAGCCCTGCGGCAAGCGAGGCCTTCGCGAGATCGCCGCCCGAGGCTTCGAGCCAGCCCACCGGATCGCCTGTCACGCGATCGAGTTTGAGCTTGGGGCGGGCCTTTTTCACATGGGCCTGCCATTCGCTCCACAGCGCATCGTAAACGCCGCCGATGTTCTGGCGCGCCTCATCCGACATGGAATTGCGGGAATAGGGTTCGACCGCCGACTTGAATTCGCCGACGCGGTAGATGCGCGCATTGATGCCGAGCCGTTCGAGCAGGTCGGCGTAATAGAGCCGGCTGCCGCCCGGCCCGTTGATGATCGCGCCGCCTTGCGGATCGACCCACACCTCGCTGGCATGGGCGGCGAGATGCAGGTGATCATCGCCATAGGCGAGCGCATAGGTCAGCACCGGCTTGTTCGCCTTGCGTACCCGGTCAAGCGCTTCGCCCACTTCCTGCACGTGGACCTGCCCGCCGCCGAGAAACCGCGACAGATCGAGCACCACCGCCTTGATCCTGTCATCGCCTGCCGCTGCATCAAGCGCGCGGACCAGATCGCGCGCCTGAAATTCTTCGATGGGCGCCTCCCCGCTGAGCAGCGCCCGGAAGGGATCGACTTCGCTCGCTTCTTCCACGATGACACCGGCGAGCACGATTTCGAGCGCGCCCTCGCGCACCTTGCCGGGGCTGGGTCGGGCGGCGAGCACGCTGAACAGCACGCCGAAAAACAGCAGCATGAACAGCAGCACCAGCGCATCCTTGATCGCGACCAGAAGTTTCCAGATCGAGCGGGCGAAGTTCATGCAATGGTCCTTGGGGTGAAAATTTGCGTCAATTGGGCATGGTTAGGCCAAGTTTGCTCTGCCTTGTGTTAACTTCCCGACAAAAGCGAGGTTCCGATGGGTTGAGCAGTCGATGCCGCTCGACTAAGGGCGTGAACGCGATGGATGGACAGGGCACTTCTGCGGCAACGGGCCGCTTTCCGGCCGGACGGCTGGCTTTTCCCCATCGTGATCTGACTGCCATCGGCCAGTTGGAGCGCCACGAGATCCTGTTTCTGCTGGCCGAGGCCGAGCAATGGGTCGAACTCAATCGCCAGCGCTCCAAACATTCCGATCTCCTGGCGGGCCTGACCATCATCAATGCCTTTTTTGAAAACTCGACCCGCACGCTGCTCAGCTTTGAAATCGCGGGCAAGCGGCTCGGGGCCGATGTCGTCAACATGCAGGCGGCGACATCCAGTGTGAAGAAGGGCGAGACGCTGATCGATACCGCGATCACCTTGAATGCCATGCGGGCAGACGCCATCGTGATCCGCCATGGCTCATCGGGCGCCACGCGGCTGATTGCCGACAAGGTCGATTGTCCGGTCCTGAATGCCGGTGACGGCAGCCACGAGCATCCCACGCAAGCCCTGCTCGATGCGCTGGCATTGCGCCGCAAGCTGGCCGAGCTTGGGCAAACCGCGGAAGATTTCACCGGGCTGAGCGTGGTGATTTGTGGCGATATCCTGCACAGCCGGGTGGCGCGCTCGAATATTCTATGCCTCACCGCGCTGGGGGCAAGGGTGCGGGTTTGCGCGCCGCCTGCGCTCATGCCCGCCGGGATCGAGGCCATGGGCGCCGCAGTGTTCCACGATTTTGGTGCCGCTCTCAAGGGGGCAGACGTCGTGATGATGCTGCGGCTCCAGCAGGAACGCATGGCGGGCCAGTTTATCCCTTCCGCGCGCGAATATCATCACCTCTATGGCCTCACCGCCGCCCGTCTGGCGCAGGCGGCACCCCATGCGCTGGTGATGCACCCTGGGCCGATGAACCGCGGAGTCGAGATCGACAGCGAGGTGGCCGATTTGCGCGATCGCACGATCATCACGCAGCAGGTGGAAATGGGCGTGGCGATCCGTATGGCCTGCCTTGATGTGCTGACCCGCCGCGCCCGCGGTGTTGCGGGGTGGGCAGCATGAAGCAGACGCGCCCGCTCACCATCACTGGCGGCCAACTGGTCACGCCCCGCGGGGTTGCAGCGGGCGCGGTGCGCTGCGCGGGCGGCGTGATCCTTGCAGCAGGCGCGGATGTCATGCCTGAGGATGGCGACGAGATCATTGCGGCCCGCGGCAAGCTGATCGCCCCGGGCCTGGTCGATCTCGGCGTCTTTGCGATCGACAAGCCCGCCTTTCGTTTCGGCGGGATCACGCGCGCGGCGCTGATGCCCGATCAATCGCCGCCGCTCGATCTGCCGAGCCGGGTGGGCTTTATCGCCAAGAGCGGCAAGCCTGATCTTTGGGTCCATCCGCTCGCCGCCGCCACCCGCGGGCTGGCGGGCGCGGAACTGGCGGAAATCGCGCTGATGAAAGAGGCCGGCGCGCGCGGCATTGCCACCGGGCGGCGCTGGATTGCGGATTCGGGCGTGATGCTGCGGCTGCTGCAATATGCCGCCATGCTCGACATGGTGGTTGTCACCCACGCCGAAGATGCAGCACTGGTGGGCGAGGCGGCCGCAACCGCGGGTGAGATAGCGACCCGGCTCGGCCTGCCTGCCGCCCCTGCCGAGGCTGAAGCGCTGGCGATTGCCCGCGATATTGCTCTGGCCGAGATGGCGGGCGCGCGGCTCCATATCCGGCAGGTCACAACCGCCAAGGGCTTTGCCCTGGTGCGCGAGGCCAAGGCGCGTGGGCTTCCTGTCACTTGCGGGATCACGCCTGCCCATTTCATGCTGTCAGACTTGGCGACAGCCGATTTCCGCACCTTCATGCGCCTCTCGCCGCCCTTGCGTGCAGAGGCGGATCGGCAGGCTGCGCTCGCCGCGATTGGCGAAGGCGTGATCGATGTCATTGCGAGCGGCCATGATCCCAAGGGGCCGGAGGACAAACGCCTGCCTTTTGCCGATGCCGCGCCGGGCATGGCTGGGGCCGAAACCCTGCTGGCGATGGTGCTGGGGCTGGTGCGCGATGGCGCGATCGATCTGCCGCGCGCCTTTGATCTCATGGCGCGCAATCCGGCGCGCATCCTGGGCGTTGCGGCTGGCGAACTTGCCGCAGGGCATGAAGCGGACATCGCGATTATCGACGCTGACGCGCCGTGGATCATTGATCGCCGCAAAATGGCCGCGACCGCCGATAATACCCCGTTCGACCGGCTGCCCACGCAAGGCCGCGTCAACGCCCTGTTCAAGGGCGGGGTCGCGAGTTAGCGGCGATCAGAGCGGATCAGCGGCTGCGCGCTGCGAGCCGTACGCCTTTGTCCACCGCGCCTGCGGGCGGATTGCTGGCGAGATAGGCAAAGCATCCGCGCCCTGCTGATTTGATCGTGCTGCACAGGCTCGCTGCGCTCTTGGGGCCGAAGCCTGCAGCGGCAACGCGGAAGAAGGTGCGCCCGTTCACCACCGCTTCGGTGATCACGACATCGTGATCCTTGAGCTGCGGGAACTTTGCCTTGAGCGCATTCCAGCCGCGTTCGGCTTCGATCCTGCTGGTGTAGCTGCCAAGCTGGACGAGGTGGCTGGCAAGGTTCTTGTCGTTCGCGACTTCGCGTACCGCCGCAGCCGGCGCGCTGGCCTCGGCAGTGGCAGCCATGCGGCGCTGCGGTGCGGGCGCGGGCAGGGGCGCAGCGACCGGCGCGGCAGCGCGCACCGGGCGGCTCGGCGCGGCGGGCAGTTCCTGCACCACTGGTGATGAGACAAACCGGATCGCGCCGGTATCGGCGCCGGGCTGAGGTTCGGGCGCAGCGACTGGCTGAACGACCACTTCGGAAGCAGCGAAGGCTTGGGCAAAACGCGCCGGGGTCGGATCGACACGCTCGACCTGCACCGGCGTGTTGCTGGCGTCAGCCTCGGCAATGGCTGCCGGGGCCTCATCCGCGGTCGCAGCGGCCACGACCGCGGGTGCGGCGACACGCGCAGGAGCAGGAGCCGGCGCTGCCATGGCAGCAACCATCGGAACAGGCGCTGCTGCAGCGGGTGCGGGCGCGGCTTCGAAATTGGCAAGCGCAAGGTGCGCGGGCTGCCCGATGTCATGGGCCGGGGTCACCTTGAGCAGGCTGGCAACGCGCTGCATCGTCTGGTCAGGGCCAGCGGTTGCGGCCCATTCCACCATGCGCGCATCGACCTGGCCTGCGGGCAGATCTTCGGCCGCCATCACCCGCGCCGCGCGCCAGTTGCCCGACAGCGCATAGGCATAGGCAAGGTTCTGCCGCAGTTTGGGCGTGGCTTCCTCGAACCGCACCGCGTCGACCAGCACCTTGACGCCGCGTTCGGGCTGCCCTGCAAGGGCAAGGGCAAGGCCATAATCGGCAGCGTTCAGCCGGGCGCGCGCATCATCAAGCGCTGCCACCGCAACGCGGCCATCGCCGATCGCGGTCTTGGCAAGCGCATAGGAAAGCACCGTGCGGGCATCCTCCTGGCCCAGATCAAGCGCATCTTCAAACGCGCTTGCTGCCGCCATGAAGCGCCCTGCGCCGAGATAGGCCGCGCCCAGAAGCGCCCGGGTGTCGGCGTTGAAGGGATCCGCAGCCACGGCCATTTCGGCATGGACCACCGCCTTTTCGGCCTGACCGCTTTTCAGCGCGGCTTCGGCCTTGGCGACCTGCGGGTCCTCCGCGGCAGGAGCGGCCGCAGCGCTGGTGCTGCTGGCAAAGGCAATCCCTGCAAGCGCTGCCGGGATCACCAGCGCCATCATCGACGATGCGCGGCCTGCACGATTCGCGGCGCTGCGGCTGTTGAAATTGCTTTCCATGGTTGGTTTCCCCCGGTTGTTCATGCGGCGTGCGTTGCGGTCAGTGGCGCTGCAAGCGGGCAGCGAGTTGATCGAGTTCGTCGAATTCGGCGAGCAGCGCGTCGAGCGCATCGGTGACAAGCGCCTGCGCGCTCACGCCGCGTATCGTTGCAGCGAGCCGCAGCTTGAGATGGCGTTCGGGATCAAGCCGCAAGGTAAAGGCCGCGCGGCGCACCGATGCGGCGGCAGGAGCAGGCGCCGGACGGGCCGGGGCCTTGGCGCGCACTGCAAGAACCGGCGCTTCGGCAAGCGGCGCATGTTCGGCTGTGGTGGCGAAATCAGGTTCGCCCGAATGGAGCGGAGCATAGGCCGCCTCCTGCGCCTCCCATTCCGTCTCGCCTTCCTCGGCGGCATCGAGTTCAGCAGCTTGCGGCCCGGTCATCACTGCATCGGCGAGCAGGCGTTCTTCGAGGCGGCGTTGCTGGCGGCGGACAATCGGGCTGGCTGCGGCTGCTTCGGCGCTAAGCGGGCTTGCGGGATCGATCGGCACCACCACGCTGACTTCGCCCGTGGGAGTGCCGCCGTCATCGCCCATGTCGTTCCAGCCGAGATCTTCGAGCTGTTCATCAGCAAGCGCGGCAATCTGCCCGACATCTCCTGCAACCGGCAGTTGCGGGCGCATGGCGGGCTTGGCACCGCCCTTGCGTGCCAGCAAGGTCGGTCCGAGCGAGGCATATCCGCTGTCGGACATGGCTGGCCTCGCCCTTCCTACTGCGCCACGCGGCGGCCAAAGCCGCCCGCCGGACGCGGCACACCGCCCATCGTCTGCTGACCAGCCGCAGGGGCAGGTGCAAACACGGTGCGGCGGAAGTTCTTTTCGAGCCGGTCGGAGACATAGCGCCACAGTGCGGTGATCTCGGCGGCCGAGCGGCCCTCGGGATCAATCTCCATCACAGTGCGCCCGTCGATCATCGAGGCGGCAAAATCGGTGCGGTGATGCAGGGTGATCGGCGCAACCGTGCCATGCTGCGACAGGGCCACGGCGGCCTCGGAAGTGATCTTGGCCTTGGGGGTCGCCGCGTTGACCACGAACACCAGCGGCTTGCCCGCGCGCTCGCACAGATCAACCGTTGCGCCCACGGCGCGCAGGTCATGCGGGGAAGGGCGGGTCGGCACCACGATCAGTTCGGCCACCGAGATCACCGACTGGATCGCCATGGTAATGGCAGGCGGGGTGTCGATGACGGCGAGCTTGAAGCCCTGCTGGCGCAGGATCTGCAAATCATTGGCAAGACGCGCCACAGTGGTCTGGGCGAAAGCGGGGTATTCAGCCTCGCGCTCGTTCCACCAGTCGGCCAGCGATCCTTGCGGGTCGATGTCGATCAGCACCACCGGCCCGGCGCCGGCGCGCTGTGCCTGAACGGCGAGATGGCCGGACAGGGTCGTCTTGCCCGATCCACCTTTTTGCGATGCCAAAGCGAGTACACGCAACGCCTGGGTCCCCCTGCTCATTGAACCAATTCAGCCGCTTCATCGCGGCAAGGTGACTATGGGATCGCAGGATACCCCTAATTTAAGGTTAACACGCTGCCGGGCGGTGCTTTTTGCAACTTGTCTGAAGGCCGCTTGGGTTCGGCAACCCGACGAAAGCCGCGCGGCAACGAAATGCTAACCTTGATCGGGTTAAGGTTGAGGCGAAGTAACCACGATTTTCCTGCAACCGCGTCAGCTATTCGAGGACAGCATGAAATATTCATTGGGCCGCAACTTGGCATTGGCTGCTATGCTCGGGGTTCTGGGTGCCCCTGCGCTGGCTGATGTCAAGGCTGGTGTGGATGCCTGGGAAGCGGGCGATTATGCCCGCGCGGTTGCCGAATGGCAGGGCCCGGCAAAGGCGGGCGATGCCGATGCGCTGTTCAATCTGGCACAGGCCTACCGGCTCGGGCGCGGGGTGGTCGCCGATAGCGCCAAGGCGCGCGAGCATTATGCCGCCGCCAGCGAAAAGGGGCACCTCAAGGCCGCCGACAATTATGGGCTGCTGCTGTTTCAGGAAGGCGAGCAGGAAAAGGCCATGCCGCTGGTGCGCGCCGCTGCCGACCGCGGCGATCCGCGCGCGCAATATGTGGTGGGCCTCGCGCATTTCAATGGCGATTACGCTCCGCGCGACTGGGTGCGTGCCTATGCGTTGATGACATTGGCAAATGGCGCTGGGCTGCCGCAGGCGGCCACTGCTCTTGCCCAGATGGACAAATATGTTCCGATCGGGCAGCGCCAGCAGGCGCAATCGCTGGCGCGCAGCATGGATGATGCCGCCGCCCGCGAACGGGCCGCCGCGCTGGCCGCGGCTGATCTGGGGGCGCGCCCGGCATCAGCCGCGCCTGCTCCCGCGCGGGCGGCGGCGCCGGGGATCACCCGCGCGGACGTGCCGGCCTCGCAGGCTGCCAGCCAGAATGCCGTCCTGCCCGCAGCTGTGCCGCGCACGGTGACTGTTGCGCCCGCTGCGCCTGCACCTGCGCCTGCTTCCGCACCCGTGCGGGTTGCAGCGCAAGTCTCGGCTGTTCCGGCCACAGGCGCTTCGGGCAACTGGCGCGTGCAGCTTGGCGCTTTCGGGACGGCGGCCAATGCCGACAAGCTGTGGAACCAGCTGGCTGGCAATCCGGCGCTCAATGGCACGCGCAAGGCGCTCGTTCCCGCGGGCAATGTCACACGGCTTCACGCAGTCGGCTTTGCCAGCAAGGCCGCCGCCGAACAGGCCTGCGTCCGGCTCAAACAGCAAGGCCAGGCGTGCCTTGTGGCCAGCGGCGGGTGAGTTTCCTCGACCAGCGCATGCATTTGCGGCTGTGATCATCGCTGCAAACTGCTAGGCTCGCGCCGTCTCTTGCAAGGGGGTGGGCGCGTGGATCAATCGGTTGAGGCACGGGATGCAGGCACAGACGAGCCTGTGTGGGCCGCCCCTGTTGCTGCGGATGAACGCATCGGCACGCTCGATTTCATTCGCGGCCTTGCCGTCATGGGCATCCTGGCGGCCAATATCGTCGCTTTTGGTCAGCCGTTCGAGGCCTATATGTATCCCGCTGCCTTCATCGGCGATCCGGGCGATCCGGGCGGTTGGCTGTGGATCGCGCAATTCGTGCTGGTTGATGGCAAGATGCGCGGCCTTTTCACGCTGCTGTTCGGCGCGGGGCTGTATCTTTTCATGGAGCGCGCTTGGGCGAGCGGCGCTGGCGCCAGGTTGCAGGCGTGGCGGCTGGTGCTGCTGATGCTATTCGGCATGGTGCATTTCTTTTTCATCTGGGCAGGCGATATCCTGTTCTATTATGGCCTGTTCGGCCTGATCGCGCTGGCTTGCATCCGCTGGCCGGTTAAGCGGCAATTTGCCGTGGGGCTTGCCGGTTATCTGTTCGGCGTGCTGCTTTATGGGGTCACGATGTCGATGCCCTATCTGATCGCGGACACAAGTTTTGGCGAATCCGCCCCCGAACTTGCCGAAGCCCGCAAAGGGCTGATCAGGGGCATTGATGCAACATTGGCGCGGGGCGAGGTGCCCAATGCAGCGATTGCTGCGGGCGATTACGCCGCGTTGGTGACACACCGCATTACCGAGCAGTGGAGCGAGCCGATCACGAACGCGCTGCTGTTCGGGTTTGAAACCCTGCCGCTGATGCTGCTTGGCATGGCGCTTTACCGCATGGGCTTTTTCAGCGGCGGTTTTGATCCTGCGAAAATGCGGCTGTGGGGCTGGCTGGGCGTGATCGGCGGGGGGGTGGCGCATCTCGCGGCGGGCCTGGTGGTGAAGGCTGCGGGCTTTTCCTATTATGCGACGCTGGCTGCCTTTGTCGGCTGGACCCCGCTGCCGCGCCTTGCGATGGTGCTGGGCCTTGCCGCGCTCCTGGTGGTCTATGCGCCGCAAGCGACCGGCTGGCTGGGCGAGAGAGTGCGCGCGGCGGGCCGGGCGGCCTTTACCAATTATCTTGGCACCTCGGCGGTGATGATGGTGGTGTTCCACGGCTGGGGTCTGGGGCTGTTTGGCGATTTGAACCGCCCGCAGCTTTATATCGTGGTGGTGTGTGCGTGGGTGGTGATGCTGGCATGGTCGAAGCCGTGGCTCGACCGGTTCCGCTACGGGCCTTTGGAGTGGCTCTGGCGTTGCCTGACCTATCGCCGGGTGTTTGCACTGAGAAAGTGAGCGAGGTCTGCTTTTCCTGCGGCGGGGTTTTCGCCGCTGCGCCAGCCGGCACAACCCATGTCTACATGGCCGCAAGCCCCGGATGCTGGGGTGCCTATACCGCCGTTCTCGCGCGCGAATATCAGGACGCGGCGCTGTTCAGCCGGTGCCACCGCCTGACGGTGGACGCCTATGCGGTTCAGCACCCCGGCGATCCTGACGACCGGCGTGCGCGGCAATCCTTCTGGATCCACGGTGCGTCCTTGTGGATGGTGGTGCAGATGGGGCGCAGCCATCGCGCAGCAACCGCTGCCTTGAAGACGCTTGCCGCGGGTGAATTCCCGGTGCCGCCAGCGCCCCCGCGCTTTGCCCTGACCACGGCCGACGTGCTTGCGGCTCACGGATCGCAGCACGAGGCCGCAGTCAGGGCATGGGCTGAAGCGACGCTGGCCGACTGCGCGCAGGCCCACGCGCAGTTCGAGATGCTGGCTTTGCGGGTGTCGTGACATTCTCCTTGTTATTGCGAATAAGTCGCATATATTGCTCTTGCAAACGCTTCGCAGGAGTGATTCGGCGGCCATGTATATCTGCATCTGCAACGCAATTCGGGAGACTGATCTGCGCCACGCCGCGACCCGTTGCAACGGGGACGCAGAGGCGACTTATGCGGCCTTGGGAAAACGTCCGAATTGCGGGCAATGCCTTGAAGACGCGCAGGAAATCATCGACGAGCAGCGCGCTGCCCTCTCGTGCGAAGTGTTCGCAGTATAAGGCCCCGCATCCGCGATTGCGAATAGATCGCAAGTCGCTGATTCCTTTAGAAATTTTTTCATGTGCCACTTGCAGGTGGTGCTCGTGGCGCGCTATTTAAAGCGCAACGCGCCAACCGCGCTTTGACCTACCGCAAGGAGCACCACGCCATGAAGGGCGATCCCAAAGTCGTCGACTATCTCAATCAAGCGCTCACCAATGAGTTGACTGCCATCAACCAGTACTGGCTGCACTACCGGGTGCTGGCCGATTGGGGTGTGAAAAAGCTCGCCGATTACGAACGGCATGAATCGATTGAGGAAATGCAGCACGCCGACAAGCTGGCCGAGCGCATCCTCTTTCTCGAAGCCTTGCCCAATTTTCAGGCAATCCACCGGTTGAAGGTGGGTGAGACAGTCGAAGAAATCCTCAAGGCCGATCTTGCGCTGGAGCATGAAGCGATCCCGTTGCTCAGGGAAGCGGCTGATTATGCCCGCAGTGTGAAAGATCACACCTCGGCGCAGCTGTTCGAGGATATCCTCAAGAACGAGGAAGAACACGTCGATTTCCTCGAAACCCAGTTCGATATGATCGAACGCATGGGTCTGCCCAATTACGTCCAGTTGCAAAGCGCACCGGCAGGCGACAGCTGAACGGGCCAAGAGATATAACGAGGAAGGGCGGGGCAGCCTTGCACCGCCCTTTGGCTTTGGGCCTCGCGCTTACGGGATGGGCCCGGCCCCGCGCGCGGCCAGCCGTGTTTCCATCAGGAAAAAGGCCAGGCCGGTAATCAGCAATGCCATTGTCAGCACCCACATGGCAGCAATCAGCGTCCCGATCTGCGCCTTGATATAGGCGGCAACAAACAACAGCGCGATCACCGTGCTGATCATCACCGCAGAGGCAGTGGTGAACAAGATTGCAGTCTGCGCCAGCTTGCGCCGCTGACGCAGCCAGCCCAGTTCGCCGTGCTGGCGCGGGCGGCGTTCGTGTTCGGGCACATCCTCGATCCGCTCGATCCGGGTCGCGACCCAGATCATCCGGTTCATGATGACATTCATGACGGCCCCGATCCCGCCGAGCAGAAAGGCCGGCGCAAGGCTCAGTTGCACCACTTGCTGCACCCGCGGCGTGGAGGCGGTGCGCTCGATGATTTCAAGGCCCAGCAGCGGGGTCGCGCTGGCCGCCGTTGCGGCAGAGGCGAGCCAGTCAATCAGCATCACCCCTCCTTGCCAAAGGGGTTCTTGGGGCTCTTCAGCGTCACGCGCACCGGTACGGCATCAAAGCCGAGCTTCGCGCGAATGCCGTTCACCAGATAACGTTCGTAGCTTTTGGGAAGCGCATCCAGCCGCGTCCCGAAAATCACGAAGCGCGGCGGGCGGGTGCCAACCTGGGTTATGTAGCGCAGCTTGATCCGCTTGCCGCCGGGTGCGGGCGGCGGATTGGCTTCGAGCGCATCGTCGAACCAGCGGTTGAGCGCTGCCGTCGGCACGCGGCGCGACCACACTTCGCGCAATTCGAAGGCGGCGCCCAGCATCTGGTCGAGCCCTTTGCCTGTCTTGGCGCTGACGGCAAGCAGCGGCAGGCCGCGCACCTGCGCGAGGCCATCATCCAGCGCCGCGCGAATACCGTTGAACAGCTTGCTCGCGTCCTCGGCAACGTCCCACTTGTTGATCGCGATCATCAGCGCGCGGCCTTCCTCGAGGACCAGCGAAGCAATCTTCAGGTCCTGATGTTCAAGGCCCTGCGTCGCATCCAGCAGCAGCACCACGACTTCGGCAAAATCGACCGCGCGCCGGGCATCAGCGACCGAGAGCTTTTCGAGCTTTTCGGTAACATTGCGCTTTTTCCGCATTCCTGCGGTGTCGATCAGGCGAATGTCGCGCGTCGCGCCGGTCTTGGGATCCGTCCACTGCCAGTCGATCGCGATTGAATCGCGGGTAATCCCGGCCTCAGGCCCGGTCAGCAGGCGGTCTTCGCCCAGCAGGCGGTTGATAAGGGTCGATTTGCCCGCATTGGGCCGGCCCACAATGGCGAGCTTCAACGGCCCGTGCGGGCGTTCTTCATCATCCTCGAGCGCGGCTTCGGTGGCTTCCTGCGCCTGCTCGTAAGCCTCAGCAGCCTCGCCAATGATCGGCCACAGCGCGCCGAACAAATCGGCAATCCCCTCGCCATGCTCGGCCGACAAGGCTACCGGCTCGCCAAGGCCCAGCGCATAGGCCTCCAGCACGCCACCTTCGCCTGCTGCGCCTTCGGCCTTGTTGGCCACCACCACCACGGGCACGGATTGTTCGCGCAGGTAACGCCCGATTTCCTCATCGAGCGGGGTGAGACCTGCGCGCGCGTCAATCACGAACAGCGCGGCATCGGCGCCTTTGAGGCTGGCCTCGGTCTGCGCGCGCATCCGGCCGGGCAGGGTATAGGGGTCTTCATCCTCCCAGCCGGCGGTATCCACGATGGTGAAGTGCAGCCCGGCAATTACCGCATCGCCCATGCGGCGATCCCGCGTCACGCCGGGCTGATCATCGACCAGCGCGAGTTTCTTGCCCACCAGCCGGTTGAACAGGGTGGATTTGCCGACATTGGGGCGGCCGATGATGATGACTTGCGGTTTGCGGGGGGCATCCATAACGCCGCCCAAGTGGGCGCAAATGCGCGCTTTGGCAAGTTCTGGCAGGCTTACGCTTTCTTCGCCACCGGTGCATCCGGCCCGAGGTCTTCAAACCACGCCTCGACGTCGCCCGTCAGCTTGATCAGCAGCGGCCGCCCGCGCCGGTCAACCGTTTTGCCGGCCTGCACCCGCACCCAGCCTTCGGAGATCGAATATTCCTCGACATCGGTGCGCACTGTGCCCTTGAACCGGATACCCACCCCGCGCTGGAGCAGTTCGCCGTTGAAAAAAGGGCTCGCCGGGTTCACGCAAAGGCGATCGGGCGGCAGGTCGTTTGCGGTGTTTTCAGTCATGGGCGCGCCCCTTAAACGGGCTTTCATCCGCCTTCAAGCGTGTTGCGCTTGCCCTTTTGGTCCAACAGGGATAGAGGCTCGCCGGATAACGCGCGGGGGGCCTTGCTTCCCGCGCGGCTTCGTTCGGGCAATGCGGGCGTGGCGAAATTGGTAGACGCACCAGATTTAGGTTCTGGCATCGCAAGATGTGGGGGTTCGAGTCCCTTCGCCCGCACCAACTTCGCCCGGTTCCGTGCCGTCCGGCTTATTCGGAATTCACTTCAAGAAGGCTTTGCCCAATCTCATGCAAACCAAGCAGACTGTTAATGAAGGTTTGAAGCGCAGCTACGCCGTGACGATTCCGGCGGGCGAGATCGCCGCGCGCGTCGATGCCGAGCTCAAGAAGATCGCGCCGCAGGTTCGGATGCCGGGTTTTCGTCCGGGCAAGGTGCCGGTCAATCTGCTCAAGAAGATGCATGGCGAAAGCATCCATGCGCAGGTCGTCAATGACACGATTCGCGAGTCGCTCGACAAGCTGATCCGCGATGAACAGCTGCGCCCGGCGATGCAGCCGCAGGTCGAACTGGGCGCGGGCTATGAACAGGGCAAGGATGCCGAGCTGACCATCAGCCTCGAAGTGCTGCCCGTGATCGAGGCGCCGAGCACCGATGGCCTCAAGATCGAGCGTCTGACCGTGCCGGTCACCGAGGCGCAGATCGACGAGGCGCTCGCGGGGATCGCTGGCAACAACAAGAGCTACAAGGATGCGGCCAAGACGAAGAAGGCGGCAAATGGGGATCAGCTGATCATCGATTTCGTCGGCAAGCTGGATGGCGAGCCCTTCGAAGGCGGCTCGGCGGAAGACACCGCCTTGGTGCTGGGCTCGAACATGTTCATCCCCGGCTTCGAGGAGCAGCTGGTTGGCGTGAAGACCGGTGAGGCAAAGACCATCACCGTCACGTTCCCCGCAGATTATCAGGCCAAACATCTTGCGGGCAAGGAAGCGACTTTCGATGTCACCGTGAAGGCGGTGAAGGTCGAGACCGAGACTGTCATCGACGAAGATTTCGCCAAGAACCTCGGCCTTGAGAGCCTTGATAAGCTCAAGGAAATCATGAAGGCCCAGCTCGAACAGCAGACCGCCGGGCTCACCCGCACACAGATGAAGCGCCAGCTGCTCGATCAGCTTGCCGCCGGTCACAGCTTCGAAGTGCCGCCCAGCATGGTCGAGGCCGAGTTTGAACAGATCTGGGCGCAGCTCCAGCAGGAAGCCGCGCAAGATGAAAACCCAGAGGCTGCTCTCAAGCAGATTGAGGCGGAGAAGGACGAATACCGCGCCATCGCCGAGCGCCGCGTGCGCCTGGGCCTGCTTTTGTCGGAAATCGGCCAGGCCAATGGCGTGGAAGTGACTTCGCAGGAAATGAGCATGCTGGTGCAGCAGGCCGCCGCGCAATATCGCCCGGAAGACCGCCAGCGCTTCATCGAATATGTCCAGTCCGAGCCGATGGTCGCCGCCCAGCTGCGCGCCCCGCTTTATGAAGACAAGGTCGTCGACTTCCTGTTCGACAAGGCCGAAATCACCGAGCGCGAAGTGACTGTCGAGGAACTCCAGGCCGCGATCGAAGCGGATGAGGGAGCCGAGGCGGCCCCGCCGGCAAAGAAGGCTCCTTCCAAGAAGAAGGCTTCTGCCAAGAAGGCGGAAGCGGCGCCTGAGGAAGCCCCTGCTGCCGAAGCCAAGCCCGCCAAGAAAGCCGCGCCCAAGAAGGCGGCTGCCAAGGCCAATGACGATGCGGCTGACAAGCCCGCCGCCAAGAAGGCTCCGGCCAAGAAGGCGGCAGCCAAGAAGTAAGGCGAGACTCTCGGGCTCGCCGGGGAAGTGCATTATCGCCTTTTCCAGAGTTTTCGCATACCGATTTGATACCAGTGACAGGTTTACCCTGTTGATTACCCCCCCCGGCCGCTGCAACGGTCGGGGGTTAATTGTTTCGGGAGCCCGAGGAGCCAGCTGCGAGCCGCCCCCTGAACCGTCACTGACAGTTACTTGGAATGTGACACCTCGACCACCTTCGGGACGAGGGTGGCAAAGCCTATCAGCAGACGAAGCAACGCGCACACTTCTACCAGTGTCATGTATGTCTACTCGTTGATCCGGCAGCGGGATTGCTGCCGTGCCGAACCGAGTATCATGGCTACTGGGTTTTCATCCAAACCTCGCAGGCGGCGCAGGTTGGCGGGTCAATTCTCGGGCTTCCACCGTTCAAAGGAAGGCACGGGCAGCGTGGCTGTCCGCGCTCTTTCGTAGGCCGCACCGGCTTTCAGCACATCGTGATCGGCCCATTTCGCGCCGAAGATGCTAAGGCCCACCGGCAGGCCCTCGATCGCGCCCATCGGCACGGTGAGATGCGGATAGCCCGCAATCGCTGCCGGAGAGCCAAAGCCGACGCTGCCGTTGAAATTGTCGCCATTGACGAGATCGCTGACCCACGCCGCCTCGCGGGTCGGCGCGACAAGGAACTGCACGTTGTTGTCAGCCAAGAGCTTGTCGAGCGTCTCGGCGCCGGCCAACCGCACGGCATTTTCGCGGGCCTTTTCGTAAGCCGCACGGTCGGTGGTGGTCTCGGCCAGTTCGAACAATTCCTGGCGGAACCAGCGCATCTCGCTGGCTGCATGGGCGGTGTTGAAGGCGATCAGATCGGCCAGGCTGCGCGGGGTCGGCCCGTTCTTGAAGGCGGGGATTGAGCTAAGATACTTGCCCATTTCCTCGCGCAGTTCGAACATCAACACGGTAAAGCTGTCGGCATTCATCTGCCGGTCCGGCTGAAACGCGATATCGACCAGCACCGCACCGGCTCGCTCCAGATCGGCGAGCGCGGTGTTGAAGATCGCTTTCAGATCCTCGCGGTTGCCCACTTGCCCGCGCATCACGCCAATCCGTATGCCTTGCAGCGAATAATCCGCAAGGCCTGCGGTGTAATCGGGCACGCGCCTCGCTTCCAAGGTGACGGGATCGGCCGGATCTTCCCCCGCAATTGCGGTGAGCAGCAGGGCGGCATCATAAACGCTCGTTGTCATCGGCCCGGCGGTGTCCTGCGTGCGCGAAATCGGCACCACATGGGTGCGGCTGACGATGCCGACGCTCGGCTTGAAGCCGACAATGCCGTTCACGCTGGCGGGGCAGGTGATCGAGCCATTGGTCTCGGTGCCGATCGCGCCCCATGCCAGCCCTGCCGCGATTGCCGCGCCGCTCCCGGAGGACGAGCCGCAGGCGTTCCGGTCAATCGCATGGGGGTTCTTCGTCAGCCCGCCCACTGCGCTCCACCCGCTGGTGGATTGGCTGGAGCGGATGTTCGCCCATTCCGAAAGGTTGGTCTTGCCCAGCACCACCCCGCCGCTGCGCCGCAGATTGACGATGAGCGGCGCATCGCGGCCCGTCGCATTGTCTTTGAGGGCGAGGCTGCCTGCCGTGGTCGGCCATTCGGCGGTCTCGATATTGTCCTTCACCAATATGGTGCGCCCGGCCAGCATCCCCTTGGCCGCAGCCGCCTTTGTCGCCGCATCACCATCATAGACGATGACGGCATTGAGCTGCGGCCCGGCATCATCCAGCGCACGGATGCGCTCGACATGGCCTTGCGCGGCAGCGGCCGGGTCTGGCGATGGTCCTTGCGCGAAAGCTGCCGAAGCGGTGGCGGCAAGAAGCGCGGCGAGCGCGGGGCGCGTGAAAGTCCGGATGGTCATGGGCGACAAGGTGTGCCACGCCGCGCTTGGCGCGCAAGCGGGAAAATGCCCCTCGGCGCGGGCCGGAGCGACAATTCACCCACCCTATTCACAAGCCTCGTGGTAAACGCACTTGAAATTGGAGGCTCTCCTCCGACATAGCGCAATGGCAAACACAAAGGATGCATAGCCTCATGATCGATCTTTCCGGCACTCTTGGCGAAACCTACGGCACGCAGGGCCAGTTCACCCGCGATCCGGTGACCGGCGCTTTGGTGCCGGTGGTGGTGGAGCAGACCAGCCGGGGCGAACGCAGCTTCGACATCTTCTCACGTCTGCTGCGCGAACGGATCGTGTTTGTGACGGGGCAGGTCGAAGACGGCATGGCCTCGCTGATCGTGGCCCAGCTCCTGTTCCTCGAAAGCGAGAACCCCTCCAAGCCGATCAGCATGTACATCAACTCGCCGGGCGGCGTGGTGACCGCGGGTCTCGCGATCTATGACACCATGCAATATATCCGTCCGCGTGTATCGACCGTGTGCATCGGGCAGGCCGCCAGCATGGGCAGTTTTTTGCTTGCGGCAGGCGAGCCGGGGATGCGGATTGCGCTGCCCAATTCCCGCATCATGATCCACCAGCCGTCGGGCGGGGCGCGCGGGATGGCGTCCGACATCGAAATTCAGGCGCGCGAAATCCTGCGCATCCGCAGCCGCATGAATGATCTCTATGTGAAGTTCACTGGCCGCAGCCTCGATGAAATTGAAAAGGCGATGGATCGCGATACCTTCCTCGAAGCCGAAGAAGCCAAGGCGTTCGGCCTCGTCGACAAGGTGTTCGAGAGCCGGCCCGATAGCGAAGAAGCCGCCGCCGACGGATCGGGCGGGGCGCCGGAATAAATCATCGCACAGCCGATCCATACCGGGACGCAGGAGTTCCACGGGGCTGAATTTTCGGCTCTTGTCTCCTTTTTATGTGCGTGCATTGGACAGGAAAAAGCGCTGCGTTGGTTGATTCATCCGGCGCGCAAGATACATTTGACGAATCCGCGCAAAGCGCAGTCCCGCTGGGCCATGCGGATTCGAGGACACAGGAATGACCAAATTGAGCGGTTCTGACAGCAAGAGCACTCTCTATTGCAGCTTCTGCGGCAAGTCGCAGCATGAGGTGCGTAAGCTTATCGCAGGCCCCACGGTGTTCATCTGCGATGAATGCGTCGAGCTGTGCAACGACATCATCCGCGAGGAAACCAAGGCAGGGATCGCCGGCAAGAAAGATGGCGAGATCCCCACGCCGATGGACATCTTCACCACGCTCAATGACTACGTGATCGGACAGGATCGGGCCAAGCGTGTGCTTTCGGTCGCGGTGCACAATCACTACAAGCGGCTGAAGCATTCGGGCAAGGCGGGCGATGTTGAACTCGCCAAGTCGAACATCCTGCTGGTTGGCCCCACCGGTTCGGGCAAGACGCTGCTCGCGCAAACCCTGGCGCGCACCTTTGATGTGCCATTCACGATGGCTGACGCGACGACGTTGACCGAAGCAGGCTATGTGGGTGAGGATGTGGAAAACATCATCCTCAAGCTGCTTCAGGCTTCCGATTACAACGTGGAAAAGGCGCAGCACGGGATCGTCTATATCGACGAGATCGACAAGATCACCCGCAAGGCGGAAAATCCCTCGATCACCCGCGACGTTTCAGGCGAAGGCGTGCAGCAGGCTCTGCTCAAGCTGATGGAAGGAACCACCGCGAGCGTCCCGCCGCAGGGCGGGCGCAAGCATCCGCAGCAGGAATTCCTGCAAGTGGACACCACCAACATCCTGTTCATCTGCGGCGGGGCCTTTGCCGGCCTCGACAAGATTATTGCTGATCGCCTGCAGAAGCGTTCGATCGGCTTCGGCGCCCATGTCGCCGATCCGGACAAGCGCCGGGTGGGCGAATTGCTCGAAAAGTCTGAGCCTGAGGATCTCCTCAAGTTCGGCCTTATCCCCGAATTCGTCGGCCGCCTGCCGGTGATCGCGACGCTGCACGATCTCGACGTGCCCGCGCTCGTAACGATCCTCAAGGAGCCGAAGAACGCGCTGGTGAAGCAATATCGCAAGCTGTTCGAGCTGGAGGATGTCGAACTCACCTTCACCGACGATGCGCTCCAGGCGATTGCCGAGCGCGCGATCAAGCGCAAGACCGGCGCGCGCGGGCTTCGTTCGATTGTCGAAGGGCTGCTGCTCGACACGATGTTCGACCTGCCCGACATGGAAGGCGTCACCGAAATCGTGATCGATGCCGATGTGGTCGCGGGCAAGAAGGAACCGATCCAGGTCCACGGCGCCAAGGAGCAAAAGGAAGCGGCGGCGTAATTCGTTTCGCCGCGCTGTCTTCCTGGCTGTCGCGCTGGGTGTTGCCGGAGCAGGCTTAACCGCTGCTCCGGCGGCCGCGGCAAAGCAAGAAGTTCCGCCAAATCTGCAATGTGATCGCGGCCCGGCGGAACGCCGTTTCGCGAGCGTGCGATGGCATATCTATGCCTGCGACGAAGGCGCGAGCGTGGTTGTGATAACCGGCCCAAAATCGCCTGAGGACCGCGAATTTTTATTGCATCCTTTTTCCTGAGGATGGCGCTTATCAACTGGTCGGTGAAGGCAATGGCGACAAGGCGCTAACCCGCCCCGCCTATGAGGCCCTTTCGGTGATGACGCCCGATGAAATCGCCGCTCTCTACGCTGACGCTGATGCGATAGAGAAAGTCACCGCCTCCGGTTCCTGACAGACAAACAAAACCCCGCCCGGCGCATGGAGGAAACGCCGGACGGGGTTCGAATGGCGCTGTTCCTGGCTGTGGGAGTTGGGGAAAGGCCGGGAGCAGCGCTAGCGGATAGGGCTCAGCCCGGCAGGAACACGCCGTCAGTCACGTGGATCACGCCGTTGCTGGTCGCAACGTCGGCCATGGTCACGGTCGATTTGCCGCCCTTGGCATCGGTGATCACGACCTTGCCATCGACGATCTCGGCCGTCAGCGGCATGCCCATCACGGTGCTGACAGTGGCCTTGCCGCCATTGTCCTCGATCATCTTGACGAGCGCGGTGCTGGTCACTTCACCGGCAACGGCGTGATAGGCAAGGATGCCGATCAGCATCTGCTTGTTTTCCGGCTGCACCAGCGTTTCGACAGTGCCCGCGGGCAGCTTGCCAAAGGCATCATCGGTCGGCGCGAAAATGGTGAAGGGGCCGGGGGCGGCCAGCATTTCGGTGATGCCGGCGGCCTGCACGGCGGCGACCAGCGTGTTGTGCATGCCGGTGCTCATGGCGGTTTCGACGATGTTGCCCTTGGCGGCTTCGGCGTGATTGTCTGCAAGGGCCGGGGTGGTGGCAAGCGGAGCAGTGGCGGCAAGCAGCGCGAGGGCTGCGGCCTTGAACGTCAGTCGGGGGGTAACGGACATGGAAAATCTCCTTGGATGGCAAAGCGTGTCGCAGCCCTGCACGCAAGCTACGATCAGGCCGCCGTTAGGATGCATGGCTGGAGAGGCAAAGCCGATGAACCGCCGCCGCGATACGACGAATGGCGTGGTGCGGACGCGTGGCCAGGGCGTTTTCCGTTCGCGCCGGCGCGCGCGGAAAAGCAACGCGCAGGCGCTGCGCGAGCTTGTCGCATTTTCCGATCCCGTTAGATCGGTAATGCCCTAGACCGGCTGGAGAGCGCCGCGCGCGACGACTGGCCCGGCCGCGGCGCCCGCGGGCTTGCCGCCAAGCGGTTCGCGCGTCAGCACCAGCTGCGCGCCGTCGCCGAGATTGCGGGCGATTTCCGGGGCAAGGCTCATCGCGCGCACTTCGCCCGGCGCAATCACGCCAAGCGACTGGAGCGCGCCGCCACCCTGCGGCACCAGCCACAATTCGTGATCATGCACGCCGTCAGCGGTAAGGCCTATCGCGCTCACCAGCATCTGCTCGCTGGCGGGAAGGTAGGTTACATCCAGCCGCAAGGGCCCATCGCCAATCGTCACATTGGCAACCAGCGGCGCGGCAGGTGCCGGCGCGGGCGGTGGCGTCGCAGCCGGGCCGAAGATGCTCACCATCAGCGCAATGGCGGCGGCGACAGAGGTCAGGCCAGAGACGATCTGCCAGCGCTTGACGCGGGCTTTTAGGGTGATGACTTCCGGCGCGAGCGGCGCGGGCGCATTGATCGTTGCAGCAATGCGTTGCCACACATGCGGGCCGGGTTCTGCGGGGGCGATTTCATCGGCGAGCGGCGCAAACCAGTTGTCCCACCATTCCTTGCGCCAGGCAAAATCGGGATCAATGGCATGCTTGCCGCGCGCGGCGAGCAGTTCATCGCCTTCCAGCAGGCCTAGCGACCATTCCGCTGCAATCAGCGGATCATCGCGCGGCACGTCCTGTTCGGGATTGCTGGTCATGCCCGCTCGCTCGCTTCCAGACAGACGCGAAGACGCATGAGGCCGCGCCGGATCCAGCTTTTCATGGTGCCAAGCGGCACACCGGCCTGTGCGGCGAGCTGGGCATAGGTCTTGCCCTCGAAGAAAGCGGCGCGGATATGACCCTGGGTGCGTTCATCGAGCGCGCCAAGGCAGGTGTGGATCTGCGCGTTGCGCTCCAGATCAATCAGCAGCGCTTCGGCAAGCGGGGCCTCGTCGGGGAGCGGCAAGGCCGCTTCGACCGGCACGGCGCCCTGGCGGACCTTGCCAGTGCGAAGCCGATCAATCGCGCGGTTGCGTGCAAACGCCGCCAGCCACGCGATCGGGCTGGCGCGCGCAGGGTCGTAGCGGTCGGCTCGCTGCCAGAGATTGACGTAAACGTCCTGCAAGGCGTCCTCGGCTTCCTTTCGGTCGCCCAAGATACGCAGGCAAATGCCGAACAGCTTCACCCGGGTCGCGCGGTAGATTTCCTCCAGCGCTGTCTTGTCACCATCGGCCAGCCGCAGCATCGCCGCCTGCAACGCCTCGCGCGCCTGCGCCGATGCGGCAGACGCTGATGTTACGGGGCGGTTGGATTGCGGCATCATGCGCGGCTGCGGGAAAGAGCGGGTGGGGCTTGCATGGTGTGCGCGCAACGCACGGGGTAGCCGGGCGGTTCCGGGCCTAGGGATAAACGCAGGCGTCGAGGCCATCGCGCTTGACGATCCCGAGCCGGCGCTCGATCCGGCGGCCATGCCCGGCCAGCCAGCCGGTGGGGTTTTTCACCGAACGCGTCTTGGGGCTGGGGAGCGCTGCGGCCATGCGGGCGGCCTCGTTGGGCGTCAGGCGGGCGGCGGGCTTGCCGAAGTAACGCTGCGCGCCCGCTTCTGCGCCATAGGTGCCGATGCCGGTTTCCGCGACATTGAGATAGACTTCCATGATCCGGCGCTTGCCCCAGACACGTTCGATCCAGAAGGTGAACCACGCCTCCAGCCCCTTGCGGACATAGCCACCGCCTTGCCACAGGAAGACATTCTTGGCGGTTTGCTGGCTGATCGATGATCCGCCCCTGATCCGCCCGCCTTCCATGTTTTCCCTGATCGCCTGCTCGATCGCCTCGGTATCGAAGCCGGAATGCTGGCAGAACCGCGAATCCTCCGCCGCAATGACCGCGGCGACCAGATTGCGATCAATATTGTCGAGGCTTTTCCAGTCTTTCGTGATGCCGTTCTCGTCCATCAGCATGGTGGCGGTTACCGGGACGGGCACGAAGCGGAAGGCCACCACCAGCACTGCGGTGAGCGCAATCCAGCCGACGATGACTTTTGCAAAGATGCGGGCAGTGGCGGCGAGCATGGAGCCGCTCTAGCGCAGGGCCATAGGCGTGGAAAGCATCCGCGCTTGCACACGCCGCGCCGAGAGGCTTAGCTGCGAGGAGACAAGGGGGAGATCATCTGATGCGCTTTATCCACGCCGCCGCTGCCGCAAGCGCGCTTGCGCTTGGCTTTGCTGCCCAGGGCGCGATCGCCGAAGCGCCCGAGACCCGCGCCGCGATCGAAGCGGATTATGACAGGAGCCTTGCTGCGCTGTTCCTCGATTTCCACCGCAACCCTGAATTGGGTTTTCTGGAAAACCGCACCGCTGCGAAAATGGCGGCCGAATTGAAGGCGGCAGGGCTCACGGTGACAACCGGCATCGCCAAGACCGGCGTTGTCGGCATCCTCAGGAATGGTGAGGGCCCGCTGATCCTGCTGCGCGCTGATATGGATGGGCTCCCTGTCGAGGAGAAGACCGGCCTTTCCTATGCCTCGCGCGCCAAGCAGGTGGGCGAGGATGGCAAGGAATATCCCACCATGCATGCCTGCGGGCATGATGTGCACATTACCGCGATGGTCGGCACTGCCCGGCGGCTCGCTGCGATGAAAGACCAGTGGAAAGGCACGCTGATGTTCGTGGTGCAGCCCGCCGAAGAAGGTGTGCGCGGTGCCAAGGCGATGATGGAGGACGGGCTGTACCAGCGTTTCGGCAAGCCCGATTATGCGCTGGCCTTTCATGTCGCGGCGGAACTGGAAACGGGCAAGATCGCGGCTTCCGAAGGAATCCAGTATTCCAGTTCCGATTCGCTCGACATCCGCGTGCCCGGCATCGGCACCCATGGAGCAGCGCCGCATCTCGGGCGCGATCCCGTCTATATCGCCTCGCAGATCGTGACCGCGCTGCAATCCATCGATTCGCGCGAGATCGGGCCGCTCACTCCGGTGGTGGTAACAGTCGGATCGTTCCACGCCGGGTCGAAACACAACATCATTTCCGATGAAGCGATGCTGCAAGTGACAGTGCGCGCCAATGACGAGGAAACGCGCGAGCAGGTGATCGCTGCCATCGAACGCATCGCTCTCAATATCGGCAAGGCGCATGGCCTGCCCGACTCTATGCCGGTCGAGGTCAAGCGCCTGTCGGGCACGCCGACGACCAACAACGACCCCGCGCTTGCCCGCCGTCTCAACACGGCGCTGGCCCGCGCATTGGGCGCGGGCGTGGTGGTGCCCTTCCGGCAGACCAACATGGGGGCAGAAGACTTCACCTATTTCGTGGCAGCAGATACGGGCGTTCCGGGCTATTACTTCGCGGTTGGTGGCACGACGCCTGAACGCATCGCAGCCGCCAAGGCCGGGGGTGCGCCGATTGCCGGGCACCATTCCCCGCTGTTCCAGATCGCCCCGCGCGAAAGCGTGATCCTCGGCACGCGCGCCATGGTCGCAGCTGTGCTCGATCTGGCGCCAGCGAAGTAGGGCCGCCAAAAAGCAACAGCCCCCGCCCATCACATCGGCGGGGGCTTTGTCGTGATTATGCCAATGCGGCCACGCGGCGCCGCTTACGCCCTGCGTCAGGCAACGCCCGGCAGCAGCCTTTCGCCCGCGATCCTGTGCATGGCCTTTTGCAGCTTTTCAAAGGCGCGCACTTCGATCTGGCGGATGCGCTCGCGGCTCACGTCATAGGCTTGGGAAAGCTCCTCGAGCGTCTGCGGCTTGTCCGACAGGCGGCGCTCGGTAAGGATGTGGCGCTCGCGCTCGTTGAGGCTCTCCATCGCCTGCGCCAGCATTTCCATCCGCATCTGCGATTCCTCGGCCTCGGCAACAGTCTCGTCCTGAAGCGGGCGATCATCGACCAGCCAGTCCTGCCACTGGCCCGAACCATCCTCGTCCGAACGCATCGCGACGTTGAGCGAGGCATCGCCGCCCAGCATCATGCGCCGGTTCATGTTGATGACTTCCTGCTCGGGCACGCCGAGATCGGTCGCGATCCTGGCCACATCCTCGGCCGAAAGGTCGCTGTCTTCGTAAGCCTCAAGCTGCTTTTTCATGCGCCGCAGGTTGAAGAACAGCTTCTTCTGGGCCGACGTTGTGCCCATTTTCACAAGGCTCCACGAACGCAGGATGAACTCCTGGATGCTCGCCTTGATCCACCACATCGCATAGGTCGCAAGGCGAAAGCCGCGGTCGGGCTCGAACTTCTTGACGCCTTGCATGAGGCCCACATTGCCTTCGGAGATGAGATCGGCCAGCGGCAGGCCATAGCCGCGATAGCCCATCGCGATCTTGGCAACGAGGCGCAGGTGGCTGGCGACAAGCTGGGCCGCTGCCTCAGGGTCTTCGTGTTCCTGATACCGCTTGGCGAGCATATATTCCTGCTCGGCCGTCAGCACCGGATATTTGCGGATTTCCGCAAGATAGCGGTTGAGGCTCTGCTCACCGCTCAAAGCCGGAAGCGACTGGGTCTTGGGTGTGTTCATGAAATTACCTGACCTTTCTGTAGTCGACCGCTGCGCGCCGCACCTCTGATGAGCATACGGCGCCTTGGGCCACTGAGATGAGTTATAGAGGCAAAATTTGTCAGATGCTGCTTATTTCATCGATAACTACCACCAAGTTCGTCGATCAGTTCCCGCATGTCGGCGGGCAAAGGGCTGGCAAAGTGCAAGGCTTTGTCGCTTATCGGATGGATGAAGCCCAATTCCGCTGCGTGCAGCGCTTGCCGGGCAAATCCGAGTCGCGCCAACAGCCCGTGCAGCCCCCTGGGTGTCCGCCCGTAAAGCGGATCGCCCAATAGGGCATGACCGATTGACGCACAGTGAACGCGCACCTGATGGGTTCTCCCGGTTTCCAGACGGCATGCGATGAGCGCCGCGCCGTCCAGTTTCTCCAAGACCCTGTAATGGGTGACGGCATGTTTGCCGCGCGAGGAATCCTTGGGGAGCACGGCCATTTTCTTGCGATCGGCATCCGAACGGCCCAGCCGCGCATCCACGGTGCCTTCGGCAGGCGAGGGGTGTCCGGCGCAGACCGCAAGATAGCGGCGGTGCACGCTGTGGGCGGCGAATTGCGCGGCGAGGCCTTCATGCGCCGCATCGGTCTTGGCAACCACGAGGAGGCCGGATGTGTCCTTGTCGATGCGGTGGACAATGCCGGGGCGTGCCACGCCGCCGATGCCGGATAATTGCCCCTCGCAGTGGTGCAGCAGCGCGTTGACCAGCGTGCCATCCGGATTGCCCGCGGCCGGGTGCACCACCAGGCCGGCTGGCTTGTCGACCACGATGAGATGCGCATCTTCATAGGCGACCGTGAGCGGGATGTCCTGCGCTTGCGCTGCGGCTTCGGCAGCAGGCGGAATGATGATCCGGAACGGCGCGCCTGCGGCCACCTTGAGCGAGGCTGCCCTGGCGCTCTTGCCCGCGATTTCAACCCGGCCTTCGTCGATCAGTGCCTGCACCCGGGCGCGGCTGAGCCCGCTCGCATCGGCCAGCACCTTGTCGAGGCGGCCTGCGGCAGGAGCTGTGCCAGTGATGATTTCCTCAGCGGACATGCTAAGGCCATGCGCGATGGACATTGTGCTGACAAGCGAAGTTCACGCCGCATTGCTCGCCGCGGCCCGCGCGGCGCACCCCTACGAGGCTTGCGGCATCTTGCTGGGCGAGGGCGTGCGCATCCGCGAAGCGCGCCCTGCCCGCAATGTCCACCCCCGGCCCCACACCCATTTCGAAATCGACCCGCAGGCCCTTGTCGACGCGCACCGCGCCGCGCGCGCGCCGGGCGCTTTGCAAGTGCTCGGCTATTACCACTCGCACCCGCGAGGCCCGGCAGCGCCTTCGGCTGCCGACCGCGCTGCAGCCAGCGGCGATGGACGGATCTGGGCGATTATCGCCGGGGATGATCTGCGGATGTGGCGCGATGGGGACGCAGGCTTTGCCGCTCTTTCCTTTGCGCTTTGCGAAAGCTAGGACGCATCCCATGACTTCGCAAACCGATCTTGCCGCCATGCTGTGTTCGCGGCTGTGTCACGATATGCTTTCTCCGGTGGGCGCGCTGGCCAATGGGCTTGAATTGCTGGCCGATGAAAAAGACCCGGAAATGCGCGCCCGCTGCATCGAGCTGCTGGAACATTCCGCCCGCGTCAGCACCGACAAGCTCAGATTCTTCCGCCTCGCTTTCGGCGCAGCGGGCGGCTTTGGCGAGGCGATCCCGATTGACGAGGCGCAGGCGGTGATCAACGCGCTGGCTGCCGATAACAAGCGCATCGCGATCAACTGGGCGATTGCCGAACCAAGCCTGCCCAAGCCCGCCGTCAAGGTGCTGCTCAACCTGGCGCAGATTGCGCTCGAAAGTCTGGTGCGCGGGGGCACGCTGGACATTGGCGCCGAGCGGCGCGACGGCGCGGTTGAGATCGTCGCGCGGGCAAGGGGCGATCGCATCGCCTTTGACGAGAGCATCGGCCGCGCTCTGCAGGGCGACCTTGCCGACCACGAAATCACCAGCCGCACGGCTGCCGCCCATATGGTGGCGCTGGTCGCCGAGGAACTGGCAGGTGGCCTGCAGTACAAGCTGGGCGAGGGTGTGTTGGTGCTGGGCGCGGTGCTGCCTGAGCCTGATGGTTTGATTGGCTGAAGCGGAGCGGGATATGGGCGAGGATGAGCTGGTTCACGAGGAACGTCTCTCGCCCAATCACGATGAGCGCACCCTGCCGGTCTCGATGGTGGTTTTGCACTACACCGAGATGAAACCCGTCGGCGCCGCGCTTGACCGCATGACCGACCCTGCCGCCAAGGTTTCCGCGCATTACTGCATCACCGAGGAAGGCGGCGTGATCCGGCTCGTCCCCGAAGACCGCCGTGCCTGGCATGCGGGGGCCAGTTACTGGCGCGGCATTCCCGATGTGAACTCAGCCAGCATCGGGATCGAACTGGACCATCCCGGCCACGAGCCCGCGAATGGCGGCTATCGCGGTTTTGCCGAGGCGCAGATCAACGCGCTGATCCCGCTGCTGGCAAGGATCGTGCAGCGTTATGACATCCCGCGTGCCAATGTCGTGGGCCATTCCTGTGTTGCGCCGATGCGCAAGATTGATCCGGGCGAGCTGTTCCCGTGGGAGCGGCTCGCCGAATACAGGCTCTGCCTGCCGCGCCCGCGATCCCTTGCTGCGGGCAATCCCTTTCACAACGAGGGCAGCTTTTTTCTCGCGCTCGAACGTTTTGGCTATGACATTACCGATCAGCGCAAGGCGGTCGAAGCCTTTGAGCGGCGCTGGCGCCCCGAACGCATCACCGGCGTTCCCGATGGCGAAGTGGCCGCGATCTTGTGGCAATTGCTGCTCGACCGCGATCAGGGCCGCACGCGTTAGGTTTGCGCGCCGCTATCATCTTACCCGCTTGATTCCCGCGCGCGGCTCCCATAGGCGTCTTGCCGCGAAGCAAGTGGCGATCAGCAACTGATTTGGCTGGCGCCTGCCTCACAGGAGAGAGACATCATGACCACAGCCTATATTGTCGAAGCCGTGCGGACCGCTGGTGGGCGCCGCGGCGGGCGTCTGGCCGGAGTGCACCCGGTGGACCTGCTGGCGAAATCGCTCGATGCCATCGTGGAGCGCAGCGGCATTGATCCATCTGCGATTGACGATGTGGTCACCGGCTGTGTCAGCCAGGCGGGCGAGCAGGCACTGCAAGTCGGCCGCATGGGCGTGCTGGCCTCGAAGCTGCTGCCCCAGTCCACCCCCGCCGTGACCATCGACCGCCAATGCGGCTCGTCGCAGCAGGCGATCCAGTTTGCAGCCCAAGCCGTGATGAGCGGCACGCAGGATGTCGTGATCGCCAGCGGCGTCGAAAGCATGACCCGCGTGCCGATGGGCTCCAACGTCACCCTGCATGCCAAGGAAGGGCTCTATCACAAGGCGGCGGGCCTTGAAGAGAAGTTCCCCGGCATCACTTTCAGCCAGTTCATGGGCGCCGAGATGATCGTGAAGAAGCACGGCTTCACCAAGGATCAGCTCGATGAATTCGCCTATAACAGCCACAAGAAGGCGATTGCCGCCACCCAAAGCGGCGCATTTGAACGCGAGATCGTGCCTGTCGAGGTGGAAACGCCCGAGGGGCCGCAGATGCATACTATTGATGAAGGCATCCGCTTTGATGTGTCGCTCGAAGGGATTGCAGGCGTGAAGCTGCTTTCGCCCGATGGCGCGATCACGGCCGCCTCGTCAAGCCAGATCTGCGATGGTTCCTCGGCCGTGCTGGTGGTGTCGGAAGCAGCCCTCAAGACCCATGGCCTTACGCCTTTGGCGCGCATCCACAACCTCACCGTGACGGCGGGCGATCCGGTGATCATGCTGGAAGAACCGCTGTTTGCGACCGACAAGGCGCTCCAGCGCGCTGGCATGACCATTGATGATATCGACCTGTTCGAAGTCAACGAAGCCTTCGCCTCGGTGCCGCTGGCATGGCTCAAGCACACTGGCGCAGATCCCGAGCGCCTTAATGTCCACGGCGGCGCAATTGCGCTTGGCCACCCGCTGGGCGCATCGGGCACCAAGCTGATGGCCACGCTGGTTCATGCCCTTAAGCGCCACGGCAAGAAATATGGCCTGCAAACGATGTGCGAAGGCGGCGGTGTCGCCAATGTGACGATCATCGAGGCACTTTGATGCATTCTCGCCCGGGCGGTCCAGGCGACAAGCTTCGCTCAAGCGCCGCGCGGGCTGATTTGATCAATTCTATCTGAGAGGAAAACCAATGGAAGTTTCAGCCAATACCCCTGCCGTTGTTACCGGCGGTGCTTCGGGCCTCGGCGCCGCGACTGCTCGCGCGCTCGCAGCCAAGGGCGCGAAAGTCGCCATCTTCGACATGAACGAGGAAAAGGGCGAAGCGCTGGCTGCCGAAATCGGTGGCACCTTCTGCAAGGTCAACGTGACCAGCGATGCGGAAGTTGATGCAGGCTTTGCCAAGGCGCGCGAGGCCCACGGGCAGGAACGGATCCTCGTGAACTGTGCGGGCATCGGTAACGCGATCAAGACCGCCAGCCGTTCGAAGGAAGATGGCTCGATCAAGCATTTTCCGATTTCGGCCTTCGATTTCGTCATCCAGGTAAACCTCATCGGCACCTTCCGCTGCATCGCCAAGTCGGCGGCCGGCATGATGACGCTCGATCCGATCGACGAATTCGGTGAGCGCGGCGCGATCGTGAACACCGCCAGCGTTGCGGCCGAAGACGGCCAGATCGGCCAGGCGGCCTATTCGGCCTCGAAGGCCGGCGTGATCGGCATGACGCTGCCGATTGCACGTGACCTGATGAACGAAGGCATTCGGGTGAACACCATCCTGCCGGGCATTTTCGACACTCCGCTGCTGGCCGCCGCCCCGCAGAACGTGCGCGATGCGCTGGCCGCATCCGTGCCTTTCCCCAAGCGCCTCGGCATCCCCACCGAATATGCCAAGCTTGCCCTGTGCATGATCGAGACCGGCTATTTCAACGGCGAGGACGTGCGCCTCGACGGCGCCATTCGCATGGCCCCGCGCTGATCGCGCCACGGCGGATGGGGCGCAGGGCTGGCGCGTTTGCTCGCGGCCATGCGCCATGCTGTGATCGGAATATCCCGCCTGTCGCAGGGATGCGGCAGGCGGGATTTTTCATGGACGAACCGGCGCCTGACGCCAGAGGAGAACGGGAGATGATCCAACCCATGGGCAAGGCAATCCGGCATTTTTCCGTTTTGGCGCTGGTGGCCGGTGTGGCGCTGCCAGCCGCGGCGCCAGCGGGCACGGATGCCATGCTTGCCGCGCGCCTGGCAACAGGCTGAGCCAACCTACAGCGCCAGCATCACACCCGAGGGCGCTGGGCGCGGCGTGCTCAGCTGGTCGCCAAGACACCCGGGTTTCGACTTGGCTGCCCAGCGTTATGGGAGACGTGGAACGAGGCCTTGGCCGCGGGCGAGTTTTCCGCCGAGAGCCTTGCGGCCTTGCCCGCTGATCTTCGCAATCGATCGCAGTCGGGGGCGTTGTGGATGTATGATTTTGAGGTCTGGCTCGAGACTTCGGCTCGGCAGCTGAGCCAGACACAAGTCAGGAATTGGGAAAGGCACATCGACACCGTGAGCAAGACAATGCACGCACATATTCGCGCTGCCAATCGCGGCACGGCAGAGGACGCCAAGGCGGCGCTCGCCAGTCTGGCGCTGCGCCATTTGATCTTGCAGCAGCGCCCGAGCCGGGGCGCCGAGACGGGGAGGGTGCTCTCGCCTTAGTGCGTTTTCCATTCAAGCTGGCGCGCACGGAAAAGCAACGCTCAGGCGCCGCGCGGGCTTGCCACATTTTCTGACCCGGTCTGATCGGAAAATCCTCTAGGCCAGCCCATCGATCTTGGGATCGGCGAAGAGATCGCACAGCGGCCCAAGCTCCGCGATACCGAAATGCGCCGCCCAGCGCAGCGGACGTACCAGCGCCTCGCACCCGGCAGGCACATAGTGGAAAAAGAGCAAGTGGCAAAAGCCGCCAGCCTGCTTGGGGCGACGATAGTGCCACTGCGAGGAACCATTGAACAGCAGCGCCTGATTGGGCCGCAGCAGATGTTCGGCAAAGTCATAATCAGCATCGGCGATGATGGCTTCGGGATCGAAGCGGCGCGCAAAATCTGCGGTGGGCCAATCCACCACCCGGCTCACATAGATCGGCCAGACTTCGTCCTGCTCGATGCAGAAATCGAAGGTGTACATCGCATCGGGGTGGTCCATGTGCAGGTTGCACTTGCCCTCGGGCCCGTAGCGGCTGAGGAAATTGTAGCATGAGGTGAGCGGCGTGCCGACCAGTGCCTCAACCCGAGGACGCACCTGTTCCTGCACGGTCAGGAAGAAAGGATCATCCCACACCACATCGCGCCCGAAATCGGCATTTTCACGGGCTTGCTCGTCACCGGCGCTTGCTGCAATCGCGTGGCTGCGGGCAAGGATTGCGGCGAAGGTTTCGGTATCGAAGACCTCCTCGATCACCGTCTCGCGAAAGCCCGGACGGGGCTTGAGCGGCGCAAACCCGGCCTCGAAGGTCTCGATCATGTCGGGCCGCACATCAGCCAGATAGCACCGCGCCGCCTCAAAACGGCGCAGGAAGTGCGAATCATACCACCCCATATTGCCGACCGCACGCAGCGCCGCTGCCGCCTTGAGATGCAGCGCGAAATAGGCCGGATCGCGCAAGCGCTCGCGCGGATTATCCATCACATTGGCCGGATCTAGCGCCATGCAATCACCCATAATCGCGGTCAGACCTCTCTGCAACGCGCTGCGCTCCTCGCTTTTGCGAGGGGTTTTCTTTTGCCTGCGGCGTGGCATCAGATGGGCAAGAAAGCAAAGGGAGTGCGCATGACCACCTATACCCAGATCATCCTCGACAAGGCCGATGGCATCGCCAAGATTACGCTCAACCGTCCCGACAAGATGAACGCCTACACCCGCACCATGGGCGAGGAGATGATCGCGGCGATGGACGATATTGACGCTGACGATAGCGTCCGGGCGGTGATCTTCACGGGCGCAGGCGAGCGCGCTTTTTGTGCAGGCGCCGATCTGACACCGGAGGGCGGGGGCCATGTGTTCTCCGATCCCACGCAGGTCGATGATCTGTCCGATCCGCGCGTGCGCGATGGCGGGGGCCTGCTGACGCTGCGCTTGTTCGAGAGCAAAAAGCCGTTGATCTCCGCCTGCAACGGGGTCGCTGTGGGTGTGGGTGCAACGATGCAGCTTGCGATGGACATCCGCCTTGCCAGCGAAAGGGCACGCTATGGTTTTGTCTTCGCCCGGCGCGGGATCGTGCCCGAAGCGGCTTCGAGCTGGTTCCTGCCGCGGATTGTCGGCATCGCTCAGGCTTTGGAGTGGTGCTACACGGGACGGATATTCGATGCGGCCGAAGCCAAGGCGGGCGGGCTGGTGCGTTCCATCCATGCGCCCGGCGATCTGTTGCCGGCTGCCGAAGCGCTGGCACGCGAGATTGCGGATAATACCTCGGCCATTTCAGTGGCGATGACGCGGGCGATGATGTGGCGGCTTTCGGCCACCGATCACCCGATGGAAGCCCACAAGATCGATTCGCGTTCGATCTATCGCCTCTCGCGCGGTGCCGATGCCAAAGAGGGGATTGCGAGCTTCCTTGAGAAGCGCGCACCCCAATACCCCGGCAAGGTCAGCGCCGACATGCCCGATTTCTACCCGTGGTGGGATGAGCGCCCTTATGAATGACGAGGTGCCAGGCGCTTCGGGCCAGCTTGGCGGGTTTCTGCCCTACCAGCTCTCGGTCGCCTCGAATGCGGTAAGCGCTCTGATTGCCGAGCGCTATCGCAAGCGGTTCGCGCTCAAGATTCCCGAATGGCGGGTGATGGCGGTGCTGGGCGATGCCGCGAACAGCGCCGACATGACCCAGCGCGCGCTCACGGCGGCAACGCTGATGGACAAGGTTGCGGTGAACCGTGCAGTGCGGGTGCTGGAGGAACGTGGCCTGATCGCGCGCCTGCCCAATCCCGTCGACGGGCGCTCGCAATTTCTCGAACTGACGGGTGAGGGGCGGGCGATCCACGCCGAAGTCATGCCGCTGGCGCTGGCGACCGAGCGCGAATTGCTTGGATGTCTTGCCCCTGCCGAACAGGCCGCCTTGCGCGCCATGCTGTCAGCCTTGCGGGCGCGGGCCGAAGCAATGCTGGCGGAGCGCGGCTGAAACGCAGGCAGGCCGACCCTTGGCACAGGGCCGGCCCGCGGCGCTGCGATGATCGGGGTGCGCGGCACCCCATGCCTACTTGATCAACGCATCCGAGATCGCGCAGGCTGCCGGGCCAAGAATGACCACGAACAGGCAGGGCAGAATGAACAGAATGAGCGGGATCGTCATGATCGCGGGCAGGCGCGCGGCCTTTTCCTCGGCGCGCATCATCCGCTCGTTGCGGAATTCAGCCGAAAGCACGCGCAGCGCGCTGGCCAGCGGAGTGCCGTATTTTTCGGTCTGGATCATGGTGGTCACCACCCCTTTGACCGATTCCAGGTTCACCCGGTACGCCAGATTGTTGAACGCCATGCGCCGCTCGTTGAGGAAGGAGAGTTCGATCGCGGTGAGCGCGAATTCATCGCCAAGTTCGGGATAGGCGCGGCCCAGTTCCTTGGCCACGCGGTTGAAGGCGGCGTCAACCGTCAGGCCAGCCTCGGCGCAGATCACCAGCAGATCGAGCGCATCGGGCAGGCCCTTCTGGATTTCCTTGGTGCGCTTGTTGGCGGTGTTGCTGATATAGAGTTCAGGCCCTTTGTAGCCGATCAGCACGGCCGCTGCGAACAACATGAATTTCTGGAAATCGCCCCAATCGGGGAAATAGTTGATCACATAGACCAGCACTGCGGCAAGCCCGCCCAGCACCAGCGGCAAAACCGCACGCGCGCCGATGACATAGACCGCCAGTTCCTTGTTGCGAAAGCCTGCATGGGCGAGCTTCTGCTGGATCGCCTCAAGCTGGCTTTGCTGCAGGACCTTCATCTTGTCGAGCTTCTCGCGCACCTTTTCGGTGCCCTCCGAGGCGCGCCGCAGCGAATTGCGTTTCTTGGCCGAAGCCGTCACGATGCCTGCCTTGAGCTGTTCGCGCCGGCCTTCGAGCGCCTTGACGCGCTTGGCCATGGGATCGCGGATGGTGACAGCCGCATAGATCGCCAGCACCATCGCAAAGGCGGCAAGGCCAGCCAGCACGGTGCCGGCCATCATGACATCGACGCCGAGCAGCGTGGGTCCGGGCGGTTGATTGATCATGATCGCAAAACTCCCCGGGACTAGATTTCGAAGCTGACCATCTTGGCCATGATGGCAACGCCGATGCCCATCCACACCAGCCCGCCAATACCGGCCACCATCAGGCGTTCATCGGTGAAGAAGCCGCTGATATATTCCGAGTTGGCATAGGTGATCAGCAGGAACACGATGAAGGGCAGCGCGCCGACGATGTAGGCCGATGCCTTGGCTTCGGAGCTCATGGCCTTGATCTTGAGCTTCATCTGGGCGCGCTTGCGCAGCACGTCGGCAAGGTTCGAGAGCGTTTCGGCGAGGTTGCCGCCCGTCTCGCGCTGGATTGCCAGCGTGATACAGAAGAAGTTGAACTCAGCGATGTTGAGCCGGTTGGCGGTGTCCTGGAGGGCATCCTCCATGGTCTTGCCGACCTTGATGCGATCCGTGATCCCCTTGAATTCGATGCCGACAGGGCCGGGCACTTCGGACGAGACAACGGACAAGGTCTCGGTCACCGGAAGGCCCGACCTGAGGCCGCGCACCAGCAGTTCGATGGCATCGGGGAACTTGGCGTTGAAAAGGTTGGTGCGCTTCTTGATCAGCCGGTTCACGTAAAGGTGCGGCACGCCGGCACCAATCACGACACCCACCCCAAGCGCGAGCGCGAGCGCGCCGGTTTGCAGGAACACCAGCACCGCAATGACCAGGCCCATGCCCAGCGACACGTAGATATATTGCGAGATCGTCCAGGATTTGCCGGTCCGGTCGAGCCGCAGTGCCAGCGCTTCGATGCGCGAGCCCGAGCCAGCCACCCGGTGCAACTTGGGCTTGCGCTGGGCCAGCGCGCGCTTGAACTGTGCTTCCACCTTCGCATCGGCGCTTTCGGCATGGCGATAGCGCAGCGCGTCGAGCCGGCGCTTGGTTGCCTTTGCGGCGTTGGGGCCCGAAATCACCAGATAGGCAACCACCAGCATGGCGAAGATCACCAGCGTGATGAGCAGGGTATCAAGAAAGTTCATGCTGCTGGCTCCTGGTGGCGGGTCACGGGTTGGGATGCATCATGGCGACAGGCCGCCATCAAGGGCACCCGGCATGGCTTGCCGCAGCGATTGCGGGATGCGGCACCGGATGGCCCTTTGCGGATCATTCGGCCGCCTCTGTTTCAGCCTTGCTTTTCTTGGGCAGAAGCGACTTGAGATCGAAACTGCCAAGCAGCGACTTCTTCTCATGCGAGGCTGCTGCCATATCGTCCTGGCTTGCGCCCATGACGCGTTCGGCAATCTGGCGGATGCTTGCGGTCGCCTTGCTTGAGCGGTTGGCATCGACAAACACCTGCCCCAGCTTCGCCGCGTTGCAGGCGGCCTTGTAGTCATAGGGCACCACGATATCGATCTTGCGTTCGATCGAGCTTTCAAAGTCCGCACGGCTGATCTCGCCAGCGCCGGCCTGCACCTTGTTGGCAACGATCATCGGGTGGGCATGATTGGCATTGGTCTTGAGCCACGAGAGCAGCCGGATCGTATCGCGGGCCGAGGCAAGGGTGAGCTCGCAGACGAGCAGCACAAGGTTCACATCCCCCATCAGCTGCGGGAAATTGATCAGCATGTTGCGCGGCATATCGATCACTGTCATCTCGAAAGCCTGGCGGAACTCATCTTCCAGCTGCACAAAGGCCGAACCATCGGTCATCAGCGGCTGGTGGATCGGTGCTTCGGCCGAGAGGATCGAGAGATTGTCATTGGCGCGCACCATCGCACGTTCGATGAACAGCCCATCGATCCGGCTCGGGTTTTCGATCGCGTCGGTCAGGCCGCGGCCCGGTTCGAGATCAAGCGCGAGTGCGTCGGTGCCGAAGTGCACATCGAGATCAAGCAAAGCGGTTGGCACCTTGTGGGTGTCGCTGAACAGCCAGGCCAGCGAGGTCGCCAGTGTCGAGGCACCAACCCCGCCGCGCGTCCCCACCACCGCGGTGGAAATGTGGCGCTTGGCGCTGTCGCCATCGCCAAGCTTGGGCGCCATGAATACTGCCAGCGCCTGGTTGAGCGCGTCATGCACCTGCTGCGCGGATAGCGGCTTGAGCAGATAGTCATGGATGCCGCTTGCCAGCAGATCGCGGTAGAGGCGCACGTCGTTGACCTGGCCGATGGCAATCACCACCGTGCCGGGTTCGCACACTTCTGCCAGGGCGTTGATATCATTGAGCGGATCGCCGCTTTCCGACAGGTCAACCATGAGGATCGCCGGCGAGGCGCTCACCGAAAGCGATTGCACCGCGTTGCGCAGGCCGCCCTTGTTGCACTTTTCCGGCTGCCAGCCCAGTTCGATGACCACCGGACGGATCACGTCGAGCGCGCTGTCATCGCAGATATAGGCCGCAAAGGGATCACGATTGCCGGGCAGGCCGGATTTCCAGGGAGCATTCATCGCTTAGTTTCCTCCGCCTTGCGCAGTTGCATTCTGAAGACCCGCGGCCCCGGTCGGCGGAGCATCGCGAAGGGTCTTGATCGCCTTGTTCGAAGTGTTGATCAGCGTCTCGCTCGAACCCTTGCGGCCCTCGAGCAGGTCTTCCGGATCAGCCACCATCGCAGCCAGATTGCTGTTGCTGGCGCAGCCGTAATTCGGGCTTAGGCCGTTGTTGTAGTTCATGTCCGAGGTGGCCGACCAGTCCGGGCAGCCGGGCACCCTGGCGGCCGAACGAGTCAGCACGACCCGCGCCATGCCGGGGTTAAGCGCCCCTGCAGTGGCGGGCGCGGTGCCCTTGACGATCAGGCCATAGCGCGAGGCGAGATCATTGACGGTGTTGGCAACGGCGGGGTTCGCGGTCGGATCATCCAACGTGATGCGATCACCATAGCGCAGGTCCATTGTTTCGAACCAGCCGTTAAGGCGTTGTTGTTCGCTGATCGAGAGGCCACCGGCGTTGGTGGCGACATCGAAGGTGTAATTGGTGCGTTCGACCACCGGCTGCTTCATGCTGTAAAGCGAACTGTTGGTCGGCATCCCGCCGCAGCCGGCAAGGCCGAGGCTCAAGGTGAGGCCGAGCGCGAGGGCCGAAGCCTGATACTTCTTCCGGGTGTGGGTAAAGGGCATGTGTCTCACCTTTCTCACTTAAAAGCTGAAGCCGGGGGCGGCGGCGTTGGCTTCACGCTGGGCCTTTGTGCCCTTCTTCTCCGCGCGGCGCGGCTGTTGCGGCTGGGCCGGGACGAGCGGTTCGGCAGGGGCTGCATCGCCAACCCGCGGAGCGGCCGGCTGGCCATCGCCGCCTGGGGCCGCAGTCGGGCCCGGACGCTGAGCGCCCGAGGTGCCCGCGTGCTCCTGATAGCCAAGCAGTTGGGCAAGCTCGGACGAGGAGGCATAGCCATCGGTCGGCAGCTTGATGTCCTTGGCGTCCACCGGCTTGACCAGATAAGGCGTCACGACGATCACCAGCTCAGTCTCGCCGCGGCGGAAATCGCGGCTGCGGAACAGGTTGCCGATGATCGGCACGTCGCCAAGGCCGGGGGCCTTTTCGAGCAGCTTTTGCGAATTGGCGCTGAGCAGCCCGGCGATCATGAAGCTCTGGCCCGAGCCCAGTTCCACGGTTGTCTCGGTGCGGCGGGTGGTGAGACCCGGCACCTGGAAGCCGTTCAAGGTGATCGCGCCTTGGGTGGTGAGATCGGAAACCTCCGGGCGCACCCGAAGCGAGATCCGCCCGTTCGACAGCACTGTCGGGGTATAGGCGAGGCTGACACCGAATTCGCGGAACTGCACCGTCACCTGACCAAGGCCCTGCGCGATCGGGATCGGGAATTCGCCGCCCGCAAGGAAGGTTGCGGTCTCGCCCGAGAGCGCAGTCAGGTTGGGTTGGGCCAGCGTTGTGACCAGGCCGAGACGTTCCGACAGGTCCATCGCGCCGAGCAGATCAAGCCCGAACAGGCGGCCAAGCGCCGCAATCGAGGTCTTGCCTGCCGAATTGACGCCGGGGCCGGTGATGGTTTCGGTGAGGATCGAACCATCGGGGCGCAGAACCGGCTGGCCGAACTGATCGAGCACCGGCACCATCAGGCCGGGATTCTGGATCGAATTGCCCACCCCGAGCGGCCCGCCGACATTGTAGGCGCCCTGAGTGAACGCCCGTCCGGTGCCGAGCCCGAACTTGAACCCGCCAATGGCATCGAAGCTTTGCAGATTGCCGTTGATCTCGCGCAGCAAAGTGCGGCTCACTTCGGCGATCTTGACTTGCAGATTGACCTGCAAGGGCGTTGCCGTCTTGAGACGGGTGATCACATTGGCGCCTTCGCCGAGAAAGGCCTGTACCAGCCGTTCGGCTTCGGCGGCATCTTCCGGAGCGGCGACTGTGCCGGTCAGCAGGACCGTGCTCGCGCCCATGGTCGAGACGTTGATCTTTGCATCGGGCATGGCCAGCGCCATCATCTGATCAATGCTGCCAATGTTCGAGCCGACCCGGATATTGGCCGAGAAGATCACATCGCCGCGGGCATTGCTGGCATAGATGGTGGTCTCACCGCCCGCCTTGCCGAAGACATAGAGCTGGCGCTGTGACTTCACCTGGACATCGGCGACGGATTCGTTGGCAATAAACACATCCGACATGGCGCCCGGCACGCTGATGAGCTGGCCTTTGCCGATCGAAAGGACGATGTCCTGCGACGGGCTCGTCACCTGTTGGGCGGTGGCGCTTGCCAGCGGCATCGCCGCCAGCGGCGCTGCGGCAAGCGCGGCCACCAGCCATTTTGCTTTGGAACTCAGTTTCATCGTGCGGCCCCCCTCGGGTCTAGCTGCTTGCACTTGAGAATGTTCGGATCGCTGGAATTGCGGTTTGGCCGGGCGCATCATTTGCTTGCGCCCTTGCCGACCTGGACGTCCTGCACTTCCTTGCCGCGGCTCACCCGCACCACCGGACCGCTATAGGCTGGCGCTGCGGCGACGGCCGGAGCGCCGCCCGCGGGAGCCGCCGCCGGGGCAGGCACCATGCTGCCACGGTTCTGCGGAGGCGGAGTGGAGCGCTGGAAGCGCGACACATCGCCGCCGGTGGCATAGGAGGTGCCCTTGTCGATCGGGCGGGCCATCGCGGCCTTGAGCAGGCGTTCTTCCTGGTCGCGGGTCGCGCCTGCCGGAATGGTGATGTCGCCCGACGCAATCGCGCGCTCCAGCTCGTCCGAACTGTCGCGGATCGAACGCAGGACCAGGCTGAGCTGGCCGATGGTCTGGGCAACCGCGATCTTTTCGGCGATCTTGGGCGTCACTTCGAGCGTAACGGTCTGGAAGGTGTTGACAACCGTCTTGCCGGTTTCATCCTTGGTCTGTTCAGTGGTCTGGTCGGTCGCCAGCACCCGCAGATTGCTCAGCACGGTTTCGGCCGCCCGCAAGGCGGGGCCTTCGCCCTCGACTGTCTGCGTGAGCACGAGATCGATGCGGTCACCGGGGAAGACAAAGCCTGCCACACCGGTCTGGGCCGACACCGGCACGGTTACGGCGCGCATGCCCGGCCCGAGCGCCGCTGCAAGAAAGCCGCGATCGCCCGGCGCCACCAGCGCGCCCTGGGTTACCGGTTCGCCAGCCGTCACCGGAAAGCGCACCACCGTGCCCATCAGCGCATTGAGATCAGCCGTGCCGTCAATGAAATAGGCATCCTGTACCAATTCGTTCGGCCAGGGCTGAAAACCAACCGCATCGGCAGTGATGATGGTGCCGACCGGAAGTGCGCGCTGGGCAACCAGAACCCGCGGCCCGGTGGGCTCGGCAGCGGCTTCTGCCGCCGGGGCTCCAGCGCCGCTCATGACTGTGCGTGCGGCAAAGGCGGTGCCGATCGCAATGATCAGAGCGCCGAGCAAGAGAACCAGTTTCTTCCTATCCATGGCGGTTGAGCCCCCTAGTGACGGCCCAGCTTGGTTACCGGGCGAGTATGGTTGATCGGTGTAAGTCCAGACTGGTTAAAATCAGGTTCACTGCGCACTGGCGGCCACGGCGGCCGCCGGAACGTGATGGATTGCCAGCACCCACAGGGCGCCGAAGGCGATCGCGACACCATAGGGAATGGCGAGCTTTTCGCGCTGGCGGCGGGCAATGTGCCAGGCGGCCATCACCAGCGTCAGCACGCCGCCGGCAATCGCCATCACCATCACAAGTTGCAGGAACTGGGCAGGCTCGACCCACAGCGCGAGCACGGTGAGCAGCTTTACATCGCCGCCGCCCATCATTTTCAGTGCGAACAGGCCCGCAAACAGCGCAAAGGCCGCCAGCGCCACGCCCAGTTGCAGCGCCACGCCGGGCCACAGGGACAGGCCGCTCGCCCACCAGAACACCGGCGCGCCGAGCGCGATTGCAAGGTTCAGCCAGTTGTCGATCTGGCGCCGCCGGATATCGGTGATCGCGGCAAAGACCAGCGCGATTGCCAAGGCAATCAGCAGGCCGTACTGGATATTCTCTTGCACCATAAAGCCCCCAAGAACCGGAGCGCCAGCGCGGCTGGCCGTCCTGAATTGGGACAGGTGTTGCACAAGAGTGCTTACCAAATAGTAACCAAGCACGGAGCGGAACATCAAAGACCTGGAAACCCCCTTGCCTGATGGCGATGTGATTGATCGCCGCGCCATTCCGCCTGCTGCCCTCGAAAGCCTTTGGCATGCCCGCGATGGCCATCCGATCCGCCGCATCGACTGGCCCGGCCGGGCCGGGGGCGCGGGCCCGCGCGGTTCGATCCTGTTCTTTCCGGGCCGCGGTGATGCTTACGAGAAATATCTCGAAACGCTGGAGGAATGGCACCGTGCGGGCTGGCGGGTGACGGCGGCCGACTGGCGCGGGCAGGCAGGCTCGGGCCGCCTCGGCAAGGATGGCGTGACAGGCCACATCGCGGACTTTTCCGTCTGGCTCGATGATCTTGCCGCATTCTGGGCCGACTGGACCAGCGAGACACCCGGCCCCCATGTGCTGGCGGGCCATTCGATGGGCGGGCATCTGGTGCTGCGGGGGGTGGCCGAGGGTTATGCCGCGCCGGATGCGCTGGTGCTCAGCGCGCCGATGGTCGGCGTCAAAGGCCCGCCGCTGCCGCTGGCGCTGCTCAATGGCGTCGCCAAGGTGATGTGCGCGATCGGTGATCCGATGCGGCCAGCATGGAAATGGAGCGAGAAGCCGGGCGAGCTTCCGGCTGGCCGCGCGGATCTGCTCACCCATGATCCCGAGCGCTATGCAGACGAGGAATTCTGGCGCATGGCGCGTCCCGAACTGGTGATGGGGCCGGCCAGCTGGCGTTGGGTCGAGCGCGCCTATGCCTCGTGGCGGCGGCTGGAGGCTCCGGGCGTTCTGGAAGCCGTGCAAACGCCGGTGCTGATCTTGTCCACCCGCGTTGATGCGCTGGTCAGCCATGCCGCCAACCTGCGCGCCGCCGCCCGCCTGCCAAATGGCGAGATGGTTGAATTCGGGCCCGAAGCTCGCCACGAAATCCTGCGCGAGACTGACGCGGTGCGCGCGCGCGCCATGGCCGCGATTGCCGATTTCCTTGATCGGCGTGCGCCGCCTCGCTAACCCTGCCGGCATGAGCGAACAGCCACTTTACGATTTCGCCATTGTCGGCGGCGGCATGGCAGGCGCCAGCCTTGCCGCGGAACTCGCGCCCCATGCCCGCGTCCTCGTGCTCGAGGCAGAAGATGCGCCGGGCTATCATTCGACCGGGCGTTCGGCAGCGTTCTGGGATGAATGCTATGGCGGCCCGGAAATCGTGCCGCTGACGCTGGCCTCGCTGGATTATCTCGAACAGCAAGGCGTGCTCGCCCCGCGCGGTGCGGTCTATCTGGCGCACCAGGACAACCGCGGTGCGATTGCTGCTTTCATGGATCGATTCGGCCCGACAGGTGCGCGGATCGAGCGGCTCGATAGCGCCGCGCTGGCGGCGCGGGTGCCGCACCTGCGCGAGGCATGGGGCTGTGAGGCGGTGGCCGCGCCCTATTGCGCGGATATTGATGTGGCGGGCCTCCACCAGCATTATCTCGGCCTGGCGCGGCGCCACGGGGCCCAAGTCGCCTGCCGCGCAAGGCTGGCGCGTGCCCATCGCGCCGGGGGCATGTGGCATCTGGCGAGCGAGAGCGGGGCTGAATGGCGCGCCGCCGTGCTGGTCAATGCCGCAGGCGCCTGGGCCGATGCAGTCGCCGCGATGGCGGGAGTGCGCCCCCTCGGCATCGCGCCCAAGCGCCGCTGCGTTGCGGTGCTGCGGGTTGCGCCCGAGGCTCCTGCCGATCTGCCGCTCACCATCGACATTGCGGGCAGCTTCTATTTCAAGCCCGATAATGGCCGCCTCTGGCTCTCGCCCCATGACGAGGTGCCGTCCGAGCCTTGTGATGCCGCGCCCGAAGAACTCGACATCGCGATTGCGATTGACCGGTTTCAGCAGGTCACCGACTGGCGGATCGCAGCGGTCGAACGGCGCTGGGCAGGCCTTCGCAGCTTCGCGCCCGACCGCGCGCCGGTCTATGGTGCGGACCCTGCCGAGCCGGGCTTCTTCTGGTTTGCAGGCCAGGGCGGCTTTGGCATCCAGACCGCGCCGGCCGCAGCCCGGCTGGCGGCGCAGATGTTGCTCGGGCAGGGGCGCGATGCGATGACAGCCAGGCTTGATGCAGCGCTCTATGCGCCTGCGCGTCTCAACATGGGAACAGAGGCGATAAGCGCCTAGGCAAGCGCTTGGCGATGTGTCAGGTTTGTCGCCTCGTTAACCACAAGGGGAGGGGCGCACATGGCGCACAAGTTCGAGATCTACAAGGACAAGGCCGGCGAATACCGGGTGCGGTTCAAGTATAATTCGGAAATCATGTTCTCGACCGAAGGCTATGCGAGCAAGGCGAGCGCGCAGAACGCCATCGCCTCGATCAAGAAGAACGGCCCCGACGCGCCGATCGAAGATAACAGCTGATAAGCGGGAGCGGGGTGCGGACTATGCGCCCCGCTCTGCCTGCCGCGCGGCTTCGGCGCTCGCAAGGGCATCGACCCGCTCGTTCTCGGGGTGGCCAGCGTGGCCTTTGACCCATTGCCAAGTGATCTTGTGCGGGCGCGCTGCCGCGATCAGCGCACGCCACAAATCCTCATTCATCACCGGCTTCTTCGCTGCATTCACCCAGCCGCGCTGCTGCCAGCCGAAGATCCACTGGGTCATCCCGTCGATGACATAGCGGCTGTCGGTGTGGATCGTGACTTCGCACGGCGCCTTGAGCGCTTTGAGCCCTTCCAGGACCGCAGTCATTTCCATGCGGTTATTGGTGGTCTGGCGCTCTCCCCCGACCAATTCCTTTTCATGCGCGCCCATCCGCAGCAGCGCGGCCCAGCCACCGGGGCCGGGATTGCCCTTGCAGGCGCCATCGGTGAACATCTCGACCTGTTTCATCGCGCGCCCCGCCTAGGCGCAGCGGCGCACTTCAGGCAAGCGCGGCCGAGCCCTCGCGGTCATAAAAGCGCCAGCGCTCCACAAATTGCATCGGGTCCTTGCGGGTGACGAGCGCATCATCGGGCGTATCCAGCCAGTCTTCGGCCCGGCTTGCAACAAACCTCAGGCAGGCGCCCTTGGCGATTTCGGGCAGCAGCGCGCGCTCTGCCGCCTCGAGCGGGCGCACCGCCTGATAGCCTTCAATCAGCGCTGCGCCGCAATCCGCGCGATAGGCGTTGGCCTCGTCAAAACACCAGGCTGCATGCGTCACCGCCAGATCGAGCGCCATCGCACCGGTGCAGGCGAAGTAGAAATCAATCAGCCCGGTGACTTTTTCACCCAGCATCAGCACATTATCAGGGAACAGATCGGAATGGATCTGTGCTTGCGGCAGGCTATCCAGATCAAGTGCAGCAGCGGCGCGGGCGGGCGCCAGCATGGCAGGCAAATCGGGGTGGATTGTGGCAAGCCGCTCAGCCCCGCAGGCGGCAAGGGTTGCCGCATTGGCGGCAAAGCCCATGCCATTGGCGCGGGTGAGCGGAAAATCGGCGCTGGCCAGATGCATGTGCGCCAGCACTTCGCCAACGGCGCGCGCCTGTGCCGGAGTGGGCCGGGTGGGCGAGACACCGGGCAGGAATTCGATCAGCGCCACTGCCTTGCCAGCTTCCATCCGGAACGAGGCGCCGGAACGATCATGGATGGTGCGCGGCACCGGGCAGCCGCGCTCTGACAGGTGATCGAGCAGGCCAAGGAAGAAAGGCAAATCGGCAAGGTCGATCCGCCGTTCATACATGGTGAGGATAAAGCGCTGCGGGCCTGCCTTGCCCGCGCTGCCCCCCGCACCGCCCGATGTCTCGATCAGCCAGTTTGAATTGGACACGCCCTCGGCAATGCCCTTGGCCGAGATGAGTTGGCCCACATCATATTGCCCGATCAGCGCAGCGAGCGCCTCGGCGCCGAGATGGGTGTAAACCGCCACTCCAAGCCCCCGCCAGCCGGTGCGTGCCTATTCGGTAAGCTGGCGCGGCAGTTTGAACACCATCTTTTCGATCGTGGCGGTGATTTCGCGTTCGCTGATGGTGCGGTGCTGGCGCAGCGCATCCACCACTTCGCGCACGAGGATTTCGGGCGCCGAGGCCCCGGCCGTCAGCCCCAGCGTCGTAACCCCTTCAAGCCAGCCAAAATCAATCTCGGCGGCGCGCTGGATCAGCTTGGCAGGCGTGCCGAGCCGTTCGGAGACTTCGACCAGCCTGAGCGCATTGGAAGAATTGGGCGAACCAATCACCAGCACCAGGTCGCAATCATGGGCGAGTTCCTTGACTGCGGCCTGCCGGTTGGAAGTGGCATAGCAGATATCCTCGGCACGCGGGCCCGAGATATTGGGATAGCGCCATTCGAGCGCCTGAATCACCTCGCGGGTATCATCCACCGACAGCGTGGTTTGCGTAAGGTAGGCCAGTTCCTCGTCGGCATCGAAGGGCAGCTTTTCGACATCCTCGATGGTTTCCACCAGCGTCATCTGTCCCGGTTCGACCTGCCCCATCGTGCCGATCACCTCGGGGTGGCCTTCGTGGCCGATGAAGATGATGTGGCGCCCCTTTTCGATCTGGCGTTCGGCTTGCCGGTGCACCTTGGAGACCAGCGGACAGGTGGCATCGACATAAAGCAGCTTGCGGCGCCTGGCCTCGGCAGGGACGGATTTGGGCACGCCGTGGGCGCTGAACACCACCGGCGCATCATCGGGCACCTCGTCCAGTTCCTCGACAAAGATCGCGCCCTTGGCCCTCAGCCCTTCGACGACATATTTGTTGTGGACGATTTCGTGGCGCACATAGACGGGCGAGCCATAGCGTTCGAGCGCGCGCTCGACGATTTCGATGGCGCGATCAACCCCTGCACAAAAGCCGCGCGGGGCGGCGATCAGCAGGTTGAGCGGCGGCAGGGTGGCGACAGCGGGGGGGCTGGCAGCGTCAGCAGGAGGAAAGGGCGCGTTCATGAATACCTCTCTAGCGCTTTCATCCGTGCATCGCTAGGGCAACAAGTGCAAGGGGGCACAGCGCCCCGGATCGCATGGATAGGGACGGCCACGGATGAAGCTTACTACCCGCACTCTGGCAGCGCTGGGAATTGCGCTGGCGCTCGCAGGTTGCAAGAAGTCGGGGGAACTGGTGGTCGATCAGGGCGTCGGTGTCACCTCGGTGCTGACCGCGTGCCCGGCGGTCGGCATCCCTGATTACACCGGCGATCTCACCCAGTTCCGCAGCGCGGGCGATACCACCTTGGGCAATCTTGATCTGGTCGCCGCGCTCACCAACTTGCGCTCGACCTGCAATGAGGCGGGCGAGCGGGTCTATACCGAGGCGAGTTTCACTGTGCAGGCGCGGCGCAGCGATGTGCGCGGGGCCCGCACTGTCACTCTGCCCTATTTCGTCACTGTCCTGCGCGGCGGGTCTTCGGTGGTGGCCAAGCGCGTCGGCAGCGTCACGCTGACTTTCGCCGACGGGCAGGAGCGCGCCAGCGCATCGGCGCGCGCAGGCACTTTTGTAAACAAGGCCGATGCGACGCTGCCGCCCGACATTCGCGCCCAGATCACCAAGCGACGACGCGCCGGCGATCCCGAGGCGGCGCTCGATCCGCTCACCCTGCCCGAAGTGCGCGCGGCGATTACCCGCACGCGCTTTGAAATGCTGGTCGGCTTTCAGCTGACCGAGGACCAGCTCAAGTATAACGCGACGCGTTGATGATGGCAGGGCGCCTGCGCGCCCCTGTCCTCGGTGCTGTTCCTTCCCCCGGATAAGGTCCGGGTTTCGGGGCGCTGCGGACGCGCGCTCGCGGTTGCGGTGCCTGCGACACCGGTCATCGCGACAGGCCGCGTTGCTGCTCTGCTTATCGCTGATCGCCTTCCCGGACTTGACCGGGGCCAAGGCTTCCTATTTTGCACGCGCAAGACCTGCGCTCACCGCACGAGATTATCATGACCCAACCCACAACGCTTTACGCTGCCTTTGCCGGTACCATCGAAGCCGCTCTGGCCGAACTGGTCGCCGAAGGCACGCTGCCGCAGGGCACTTGCTTTGCCAATGTCACGCTCGAACCGCCGCGCGATCCCGCGCATGGCGATCTGGCGACCAATGCCGCGATGGTGCTGGCCAAGCCCGCCGGGCTGAACCCGCGCGCGCTGGCCGAGGCGATCGGGGCAAAGCTGGCGCAGCATCCGCAGATTACCAGCGCCGAAATTGCCGGGCCCGGCTTTATCAACCTGCGCCTTGCGCCCGAAGCGTGGCTGGCCGAACTCGCCGCAATTGCCCGGCTCGGCGCAGATTATGGCCGTTCGCAGATGGGTGGGGGCAGCATTGTCAATGTCGAATATGTCTCGGCCAACCCGACAGGGCCGATGCACATGGGCCATTGCCGCGGCGCGGTGGTGGGCGATGCGCTGGCGAGCCTGCTGGAGTTTGCCGGCCACAAGGTCATCCGCGAATATTACGTCAATGATGCGGGCGCGCAGGTCGATGTGCTCGCCCGTTCGGTGCACCTCAGGTATCGCGAGGCGCTTGGCGAGGAAATCACCATCCCCGAAGGTCTCTACCCCGGTGAATATCTGAAGCCGGTGGGAGAGGCTCTGGCGGGCGAGTTTGGCGATAAATACGCCGCCGCCCCCGAAGGCGACTGGCTGGTCATCTTCCGCACCCGCGCGGTGGCCGCGATGATGGACATGATCCGCGCCGATCTCGCCACGCTCGGCATTAACCACGATTTGTTTTCCTCCGAGGCCGAATTGCAGGCCTCGGGCAAGGTCGATGCGGCCGAGGCCTGGCTGCGGGCCCATGACCTTGTCTATGATGGCGTGCTCGAAGCGCCCAAGGGCAAGGCACCCCCTGAGGACTGGGAGCCGGTTGAATTGCCGCTGTTCCGTTCGACCAGGTTCGGGGATGATCAGGATCGCCCGATCAAGAAATCAAACGGCGCGTGGACATATTTTGGCGCGGACTTGGCCTACCACTTCCAGAAGGCGCAGAGCGCCGATGCGCTCGTCGATATCTGGGGCGCGGACCATGCAGGCACTGTCAAGCGGATCAAGGCGGCGGTCGCCGCGCTGACGAGCGCCGATGGCGCGGCGCCCAAGCCCTTCGAGGTCAAGCTTGTCCAGATGGTGCAGCTGCTGAAGGGCGGCAAGCCCTTCAAGATGTCCAAGCGCGCGGGCAACTTCGTGACACTGGCGGATGTGGTCGAGATGGTCGGCAAGGATGTGGTGCGCTTCACCATGCTCACCCGCAAGCCCGATGCGCAGATGGATTTCGACTTCGACAAGGTGGTCGAGGCCTCGAAAGACAATCCGGTCTTCTATGTGCAATATGCCCATGCCCGGATCTGTTCGACGCTGCGGAAGGCGGCGGATGCCGGCCATGCGCCCTCTGACGCGGCGCTTCACCGGCTGGGCGCAGATGACCTCGCGCTGATCGCCAAGGCCGCGCAGTTCCCGCGCGAGATCGAGGCCGCCGCCCGCGCCCGCGAGCCGCACCGGATTGCCTTTTATCTCAACGATCTGGCAGGCGCGTTCCATGCGCTGTGGAACGCGGGCAATGATGACCCGCAAAAGCGCTTCATAGTGGAACAGGACGGTGAGCTGACGGGCGCAAGGCTTTTCCTTGTCAGCGCAATCGGGCAAGTCATCCGCGGCGGGCTTGCGGTGCTGGGTGTCGAGGCGGTGGAATCGATGTAAGTCGCCCGCGGCCTGCGCGCAGGCCGCGTACGAAATGACAGGTGGAGTGCGCCGGCATGGCGATCATCAATGCGGAATATGAAGAGCTGGATGACGGCGCGGGCGAGCTTGATCTCGTCCCCGCAACCAGCCTGCCATGGCTGGAATCCGATGAAGATGACAGCGCGGCAGGCGCCTTCGACACGCGCCAGATTATCCTGTTTGCAGGGGGCCTGCTGGGCCTTGCTGCGCTGCTGGTGGGGGCTGTGTGGCTTGTCTCCAAGCGGGTGAGCGATCCCGCGCTTGAGCCCGACGGCAGCGTCATCGCCGCGCCCGAGGGGCCGATCAAGGAGCGCCCCCGAGACCCCGGTGGCAAACAATTCGCAGGCACGGGCAATGTCGCCCCGCTGGTAGGCGAGGGCGGAAAGCCGCAATCGGTCGTCGCCAGCCCTGACAAGCCGGTTGCTGCTGGTGCGCCTGCTCCCGGCAAGCTCGTCGCGGCGCAGGCCGCTCCCGCTGCCAGCGGTGAGGCCAGCGGCATCGGCGTCCAGCTCGCCGCCTATTCCTCGCGCGAGCGGGCCGAACAGGGCTGGGCTGACCTTTCGCGCCGTTCCGAAACCTTGCAAGGCGCGCGCCACCGCGTGGTTGAAGGCAAGGTGGACGCGGGAACAGTCTATCGCCTGCAAGCCATTGCGGCGACCCGCAGTGAGGCTGATGCGCTGTGCGCGGCATTGAAGCGCGAGGGGCTGGATTGCCAGGTCAAGCGCTAGCTCGGCTTCCGATCGGATTGCATCAGGCCAACCGCTCTAACATTCTGTTTTGCCATGCTTTCCGATCCGCCGGTCATTGCAGCCGGCTTGAAAGCGCGCTTAGGCGCCGGAAAGGGCTGTGCATGGGGCGAGCACGCTGCTTGCAAGATGGGCTTGCCCCTGCGACCATCGCGCCATGACCCCGGCGATCTTCGGCCTCACTGGCCCCGCACTCACCGCTGATGAACGCGCTTTCTTCCGCGATTGCGATCCCGCGGGCTATATCCTGTTCGGCCGCAATTGCGTGGATGCAGCGCAACTGCGCGCGCTCACCGATGATCTGCGCAGCCTTCACGGGCGCGAGCGGCTGCTCATTTCGATCGATCAGGAAGGGGGGCGCGTTGCCCGCCTGCGCCCGCCGTGCTGGTCGCCCTATCCGGCAGGCGAAGCTTTTGACCGGCTGTACAGCCTCGCTCCTGCAAGCGCCATCGAGGCGGCGCGCGCCAATGCCCATGCGATGGGGCTGGAACTGGCAGCCATGGGCATCACGGTCGATTTTCACCCGCCGCTCGATCTGCGGCATCCCGGCAAGCATGATGTGATCGGCGATCGCTCGCTCGGCGCTGACCCGATGCAGGTGGCAGCCCTTGGGCGCGCGATTATCGAAGGGCTGGCCGCAGGGGGCGTGGCCGGCTGCATCAAGCATATGCCCGGCCATGGCCGCAGCGAGGTGGACAGCCACAAGCACTTGCCCGTGGTGCACGCCAGCGCGGCGGAGCTGGAAGCTGACCTTGCGCCCTTCCGCGCGCTTTCCCATGCCCTGATCGGCATGACCGGGCATCTGGTGTTCCCGGTGTGGGACGCTGAAAACCCCGCCACCTTGTCGCCGACAGTCATTGCCGAGGTGATTCGCGGGGCCATCGGCTTTGATGGCTTGCTGCTCACCGATGATATCGACATGGAGGCCTTGGGCGGGCCGATCCCTGAACGCGCCGCGCGCGCACAGGCGGCAGGATGCGATCTGGTGCTCAATTGCTGGGCGAAGATGGATGACATGATCGGCATCTGCGCGGCGCTGGCCCCCATGTCCGATCGCGCCGCCGCGCGGCTTCACCGCGCGCTTGCCGGCACCCGCGTCGCCGATAGGCTTGCGCCCGAACACGCCGAGCTTATCGCCAAGCGCGATGCGCTGCTCGCGCTGGAGGGGGAGACGGCGTGAACATGGGAGATGAACCTCTGCTGTTTTCCGGCGCCGCGGTGCAGAGCGATGATGCGCTTTATATCGAGGTCGATGGCTGGGAAGGCCCGCTTGACCTGCTGCTCGATCTGGCGCGGCGGCAAAAGGTCGATCTGCGGCAAATCTCGATCCTTGCGCTGGTCGATCAATATCTCGGCTATATTGCGCGGGCGGGCGCAATGCGGCTGGAACTGGCGGCTGATTACCTCGTGATGGCGGCCTGGCTCGCCTATCTCAAATCCGCGCTGCTGCTGCCCAAGGAAGAACAGGAAGACCCGAGCCCCGAAGAACTCGCGTTGCGGCTGCAATTGCGCCTGCAACGTCTGGGCGCGATGCGCGAGGCCGCCGCGCGGCTGATGGCGCGCGACCGGATCGGGCGCGACGTGTTCCTGCGCGGCGCGCCCGAAGGCCTCAGAACCGATCGCAAGATATTGTATCGCTGCGATATTTTTGCGCTGATGCAGGCCTATGGGCAGGTGAAAGCGCGCACTGCCCCGCGCATCTATCATGTCGCCAATCGCCCGGTGATGACGCTTGATTCGGCGCTGGAGCGGGTGTCTTCGATGCTTGGCGTGACGCTCGAATGGCTGGAAATCCGCGATTTCCTGCCGCCGCATGCTTCGCCGGAATTGCGGCGCTCGGCGCTGGCTTCAAGCTTTGTGGCGGCGCTTGAACTGACCAAGCGCGGCAAGGCGGAGCTTGAACAAGATGGCGCCTTTGCCCCCCTGCGCATCCGGCGGCTCAAGGAAGGCAGCCCTGCGTGAGCGAGGAGGCAGCCCCCGGTGCAGACGCAGTCAGCCGCGCGATCGAGGCGACCTTGTTTGCCGCCGAGGAGCCGATGACGCCTGAACAGCTCTCCGCGCACCTTGGCGGGCTGGAAGCGGGCGCGGTGAAAGATGGGCTGGCCGCACTGGCGGCGCATTATGCGACGCGCGGCGTGCACCTGGTTGAGCGCGGGGGGCGCTGGCATTTCGAAACCGCGCCTGATCTGGCGCATCTCTTGCGGCGCGAGAAGGAACAGGTGCGGCGTTTGAGCCGTGCTGCCACCGAAGTGCTCGCGATCATTGCCTATCACGAGCCGGTCAGCCGGGCGGAAATCGAATCGATCCGCGGCGTGCAGACCAGCGCAGGCACGCTGGATGTGCTGCTGGAGGCGGGCTGGATCCGCCTTGCGGGCCGCCGCGAGGTGCCGGGGCGGCCGGTTATCTATGCCACCACGCCCGCCTTCCTCGATCACTTCGGCCTTGCCAGTCGCCGCGACCTGCCCGGCATCGAGGAATTGCGCGCCGCGGGCCTGCTCGATCCGGTGGACGAGGCGCTGGGCGCCGCGATGCATTTCGATCCCGATGAGCCGGATTCAGAGAAATCGGATTGATAGTGGCATAGCGCGGGCAAGCCTCCTATATTGGCGCAGAGCGTAACCCCATTTTCGAAAGACGAGAGACACCATGGGCGGCATCGGCATCTGGCAAATCCTTATCGTGGCGTTGGTCGTCCTGGTCCTGTTCGGGCGCGGGCGGATTTCGGAAATGATGGGCGATTTCGGCAAGGGCATCTCCAGTTTCAAGAAAGGCATGAGCGAAGGCGATGCGCCTGCCGCTCCGGCCAAGCCGCAGATCGAGGCCCCGACTGCCGATGCGTCGGCCAGCGAGACCATCAACACTGCCGACAAATCGCAGGGCTAATCGCGAATAAGTGCGCTTTAACGGAGCAAATGACGCTGTCTTGCGCGTTTATCGCCCCTTGAAGGAGGCCGCAGGCCCTGTCCCATGTTTGATATTGGCGCTGCCGAGCTTTTGGTGATCCTGATTGTCGCGGTCCTGGTGATCGGGCCCAAGGACATGCCGCTCGCGATGCGGACTGCCGGCCGCTGGATTGGCAAGGTTCGCCGCGTCTCGGCCCATTTCCGCGCTGGCATTGATGCCATGGTGCGCGAGGCGGAGCTGGAAGAGATGGAGAAAAAGTGGCGCGCGCAGAACGAGGAAATCATGCGCCGCACCGCCCACCTCACCGAAGCCGAGCAGGGCGCGCCGGTGATGACGGGCCCGCCGCCGGTTGAGGCCCCGGCGGCCACCGACGCACCGCCGCCGCCTTCGTCCGAGGGCGAGAAAAATGTTTGAGATCAAGGATCTGGATGAAACGCGTGCGCCCCTCCTCGATCATCTGATCGAGCTGCGGACCAGGCTGGTGCGGGCAGTGCTGGCTCTTGCAGTCGGCTTTGCGGTGTGTTTCTATTTCGCTGATGAAATCCTTGGCTTCCTCGTCCAGCCGCTCAAACAGGCCTTTCCCGAAGGCGAGGGCCAGCTGATCTTCACCAAGCTGCCCGAAGTCTTCTTCGTCGAGCTGAAAGTCGGGCTGTTTGCCGGCTTCATGGTGAGCTTCCCGATCATTGCGAACCAGCTCTGGGCCTTTATCGCGCCGGGGCTTTATGCGCGGGAAAAGCGCGCTTTTTTGCCGTTTCTCATCGCTACGCCGGTGCTGTTCATCAGCGGCGCATCGCTCGCCTATTTCGTGGTCATGCCCACTGCCTTCACCTGGTTTCTGGGTTTTGGCGGGACGGCAGGGGGCATGGACATCCAGGCCCTGCCGAGCGCAGGCGATTACCTCAGCCTGGTGATGCAGTTCATCCTTGCTTTCGGGATGACGTTCCTGTTGCCGGTACTGCTGCTGCTGCTGCACCGCGCGGGGCTGGTGAGCCGCCAGCAGCTTGCGGGCGCGCGCCGTTATGTGATTGTCGGCGTATTTGCTCTGGCCGCGATTGTGACCCCGCCTGATCCCGGCTCGCAGATCATCCTTGCGCTGCCGCTGTTGGCGCTGTTCGAGATTTCGCTGCTGCTGATGCGCTTTCAGGAGGGCGCCGCGCGGCGTGCGCGCGAGGCGGCCGCCGCCGAAACTGAGACAGCTGCCGCCGAATAGGCTTACTTCGCGGGGCCTTCTGCGCCTGCATCAACGCGCACCCCACCGATCCACACTTCCAGCACACGGGTCTGCCGCAGCTCATCGAGCGAGGCCATCAGCGGATCGCGATCGACAAAGATGAAGTCCGCCCGCTCGCCCACGGCCAGCCGTCCAAACCGCCCGTCTGCAAATCCGGCATAAGCAGCAAGCGAGGTAAAGCCTGCGAGCGCCATTTCCCGGCTGACTGTCTGCTGCGGGAACCAGCCGCCGAAGGGCTCGCCGTTCGCATCGGTGCGGCTGATTGCAGCCGCCATGCCGCCCCATGGATCCGCGGGCTCGACCGGTGCATCCGAGCCGAAGGCCAGCTGGCCGCCCGCTTCCAGAATGCTGCGCCAGGGATAGGCGCCTGCGAGCCGGTCCGGCCCCAGCCGCGCCTCGGCCATCAGCCGGTCCGAGGTCTGGTGCAGGGGCTGGACCGAGGCGATCACGCCGTGCTTGCCCAGCATCGGGATATCGGCTGGATCAATGATCTGCGCGTGTTCGATCCGCCAGCGGCGATCGCCTTCGTAGCTTTCCGACAGCTCCTCGATGGCGGCGAGCACTTCGGCATTGGCGGCATCGCCGATGGCGTGAACGGCGGTCTGGAACCCGTCCATCGCTGCGCGGCTCATCAGGTTCCTGAGCTGGGCAGGGGTCAGCAGTGGCAGGCCGCGCGTGCCGGGTTCATCGGCATAGGGCGCTTTCAAAGCTGCCCCGCGCGAACCCAGCGCGCCGTCGAGATAGAGCTTCACGCCCCCCATCCGCAACCGATCAGCATAAAGCCAGGGGCCCGGCCCCGGCCCTGCCATCAGTTCAAGCGTCTCGATCGAATCGGCATAGGCCATGATCCGCACCTGCAATCGGCCCGCATCACCTGCCCGGCGGAAGGTTTCCCAGTCAGCAGGGCTGGTGCCCATGTCCGCCACCGCTGTCACCCCGCGCGCGATCATCGCTTTCTGGAATTCGGCGAGCGCGAGATCGCGGTCCTTGGGGCGGGGCGGGGGGATCACCTCGGCCACCAGATCAGCGGCCCGATCAACGAACACGCCCTGCGGCTTTCCGCCAGCATCGCGGATGATCCGCCCGCCTGCGGGATCAGGGGTTTTCGCCGTGACGCCCGCCCGCGCGATCGCCATGGTGTTGCCCCATGCGGCATGGCCATCGACGCGCTCAAGCCACACCGGACGATCCGCCACCACGCTATCGAGTTCGGCAGCGCTCGGGAAGCGCCCGAGGCCCCACTTTTCCTGGTTCCACCCGCGCCCCAGAATCCACGGCCTGCCGGGGTTCTCCTCGGCAAAGGCCTTGATCCTGGCCAGCGCATCTTCGAGCGAGGTCGTCTCGGAAAGGTCGAGCGTCAGCGCGCCAAAGCCGATGCCCATCACATGGACATGGGCATCGATCATGCCGGGCAGCAGCACCTGCCCCTTGCCATCGAGCAGGTAATCCACCTTGGCCGGGCGCTTGTCCTTGCGGGCAAGCAGCTGGGTGACGCGGCCCTCGTCATCGAAGACAAGCCCGGTGAATCGCACAATTTCCCCCCTGTCGCCAATGGTTATGCCATCGACATTATCGATCAGCGTATCGGCGAGCGCCGGGCTGGCAGCAAGGGTGAGGGCAAGCGCGCTGGCAGCGGCGATGAGGGTCTGGCGGCGCATCAGGTATCCTTTAGAGAGGGATTGCGGGGCAGGCGGGTGATAAGCGCGCTGGTATCCTTGCGCCCGCCACCTTGGGCCTGCACCTCGGCGTAGAATTGATCCACCAGCGCGGTGACAGGTGCGGACAGACCGAGGCGCCGCGCTTCGGCAAGGGCATAGCCCAGGTCCTTTCTCATCCAGTCGATTGCAAAGCCGAAGTCGAATTCGCCTGCGGCCATCGTCGCCCAGCGGTTGTTCATCTGCCAGCTTTGCGCGGCGCCGCCCGAAATGGCCTCATAGGTCTTGGCGAGATCAAGTCCGGCGGCCTCGGCCAGCCGGATCGCTTCTGCAAGGCCTGCAACCACACCGGCGATGCACATCTGGTTGGCCATCTTGGCGGTCTGGCCAGCGCCGGCCGGGCCGACGTGCGTGATCGCCTTGGCATAAGGCTGCATGATCGGGACGGCGCAGGCCATGTTTTCCGCCGTGCCACCGCACATGATGGCGAGCTGGCCATTTTCCGCTCCGGCCTGCCCGCCGCTCACCGGCGCATCCACTGCCCCCAGCCCGCGCGCAGCGCATTCGGCGGCCACGCGGCGGGCCATGTCGGCAGAAACGGTGGTGTGGTCGATCAGCAGCGCGCCCGGCATCATTGCATCAAGCACGCCGCCTGCGCCCAGCAGAATGTCGCTCAGGTCTTCGTCATTGCCGACACATGTGAGAACCGCATCGGCGCCGCGGGCGGCTTCGGCAGGGGTGGCGGCGAAGGTCACGCGGAGGCCTTCGGAGGCCCAGAGCCCCCGCCAATGTTCGGCGCGTTCGGGCGAGCGGTTATAGGCGGTGACTGTCATGCCCGCGCGCAGCAGATGACCAGCCATTGGCCCGCCCATTACGCCAAGGCCGATAAAGGCGATTGTTGGTTGTGTGCTCATGTCGTTGCTTCGCTATCCGGAAACCGGGGGCTTGCCAATCATGCGTTGCGCGTGTGGCCGTAAGGGCTTAACGGGCGGGGCCATGATGTCAGCCCCAGCATCCTCGCTTGTCCCGGCCAGCGCGTCCGGCGCCACTCCGGCCGATCTCACCCTCGACACCGTGCGCGCAGCAGCCGTGCGGATCGCAGGCGCGATCGTCAAAACGCCGCTGATGCACTCGATCACCCTGTCGCAGATTACCGGCGCGGATATCTGGCTGAAGTTTGAAAACCTCCAGTTCACCGCCGCCTACAAGGAGCGCGGCGCGCTCAACGCGCTGCTCCAGCTTTCGGATGAACAGCGCGCGCGGGGGGTGATTGCGGCCTCGGCGGGCAACCACAGCCAGGGCCTTTCCTATCACGGCACCCGGCTTGGGGTACCGGTGACGATCGTGATGCCGCGCACCACCCCGACAGTGAAGGTGATGCAGACCGAAAGCGTCGGCGGCAAAGTCGTGCTCGAGGGCGAGACTTTCGACGAAGCCTATGCCCATGCGAGGAAGCTCGAAGGTGAGCTTGGCCTGACTTTCGTGCACCCCTTCGATGATCCGCGCGTGGCGGCGGGCGCGGGCACCGTTGCGCTCGAAATGCTTGAGGAAAAGCAGGATTTTGACTGCATCGTGACGCCGATTGGCGGCGGCGGGTTGATTTCGGGCATGGCAACTGTTGCCAAGGCGCTCAATCCCGCGATCGAAGTCGTTGGCGTACAGGCAGCCTTGTTTCCCTCGATGTTTGCGCGCATCAAGGGCGAGGCGCGCGACTGCGGCGGGGATACGCTGGCTGAGGGCATTGCGGTCAAGCAGCCGGGCGATTTCACCGCGCAGGTGATCGCAGAACGGGTGGATGATATCCTGCTGGTGGATGAACCGGCGCTGGAGCAGGCGGTGGCGCTGCTGCTCCAGATTGAGAAGACTGTGGTCGAAGGCGCTGGCGCGGCGGGCCTTGCGGCGGTGCTGGCAAATCCGCAACGCTTTGCGGGCAGGACCATTGGGCTGGTGCTGTGCGGCGGCAATATCGACACGCGGCTGCTGGCCAATGTGCTCTTGCGCGATCTGGCGCGGCAGGGGCGGCTGGCGCGTCTCAGGATCACGCTTCAGGATCGTCCCGGCGCACTGTTCCGGGTGATGCGCCTGTTCGACGCGCACAACGTCAACATCATCGAGATCTATCACCAGCGCATCTTCACCACGCTGCCGGCCAAGGGACTTATCACCGATATCGAATGCGAAGCCCGCGATGCCCGGCAGGTCGATGACCTGGTGAGCGCGCTGCGCGAGGCGGGCTATTCCGTGCAGCTGGTGGAACTGGGCTGAATGCCCGGTTTGGCCGCATTTGCCCGGCATTTGTGAGGCAGGTGGTGCAATCTGCGCCATTATCCGCAGCAATTCATGGTTAAAGGGCTTTAACCCGGGAACCTGTGCAGGCATAAGCTTTTCTCGAGACATGCCCCACGCTGATTCAGCGAAAAGGATTGAGCACAAGCCAGTGACCGCACCGATCCGCTTTCCCCGGTTCTTTGTGACGAGCCCGGCCCCGTGCCCCTATCTGCCGGGCCGCAGCGAGCGCAAGGTGTTTACCGAGCTTAAAGGGCCGCATGCCGATCAGCTGAACGAGGCGCTTGGCCGGATCGGGTTTCGCCGCAGCCAGACTGTGGCCTATCGCCCTTCGTGCCTTGATTGTCAGGCCTGTGTGTCTGTGCGGGTGGTGGCCCGTGAATTTCGCCCCTCGGACACGCAAAAGCGCGATCTCAAGCGCAACCGCGATCTGGTGGTCAGCGAATGCCGCCCTTGGGCCACCGATGAACAATTCGCCTTGCTGGCGCGCTATCTCGCCGCGCGTCATCCTGATGGCGGAATGAGCCAGATGGACGAGCTCGACTATGCCGATATGATCGAGCACACGCCGGTTGCGACGGTAGTCACCGAATATCGCGAGCCGGGGGTTGACGGGCGGCCCGGGCGATTGGTCGGCGCTTGCCTTACCGACCGGCAGAGTGACGGGCTGTCGATGATCTATTCCTTTTACGAGCCTCACCTGCCTGAACGCAAGGGGCTGGGAAATTTCATCATTCTCGATCACATCCGCCGCGCCGCTGCCGAAGGCCTGCCCTATGTCTATCTGGGCTACTGGGTCGAAGGCAGTGCGCGCATGCAATACAAAGTGCGCTATCGCCCGCTTGAGCGTTTGACCCGCGATGGCTGGCAAGTGATGGACGAGGGGGAACAGCGCGCGCTGATCACCTCGGCGGTGGCGCCGCGGCGCGCTGGGGATGCCTCACTTGCGGGTATCCGCGGCAAGGATGGTCAGCCTGCCAAGTTCCCGGAAAGCTGATCGCCTCCGCCCGCTGACGCTGTCCTTGATCGTTGCAACGTCGCTGGGTTCAGGAGTGCCGGGGAGCGCCGCTGTTGCCGGCCTCACCGCGCCGCTTGCGCTGCAACTTGCTGGCGAGGCGGTGGGGTCGCCTCCCCCTGCCGGTTCAGCGCGTGCAGAGATTGAAACACCCCAAGACCAGCCTGTCTCCCGTGCGACCGATATGGCCGAGGCAGATGCCGCCGATGCCAGCGATGATACGAGCAGCAACGCAGGAGAACCCGCTGACAGCCCCAATGCCGATGCGCCGTCTCCGCCCGTCCAGCCGGTGCCGCGCACACTTGATGAATTGATCCCGGCTGAAGCGATCTCCGATTCGCAAAGCTGGGCGCTTGGCGGCGCGCCACGGCGTCGCGATCCTGCCCCCGAGCCTTTGGCTGCGCTCCCACCTGCTGCGGCGGTACTGGACGGGGGTGATGACCCCACTGAGGCAGCGCTGCTGGCGCTCGAAGATTTTGCCGCTCCCGAAGCAGTCGCCTCGGCCTCCGAAATCGGCCGCCAGCTTGATGGTTTCGAACTCGCACTGCCCGAACCGCTCGAGGCCGACGCCGAGGGCGAGGCTTTTGCCCTGCTTGCCATCCCCGAACTTGAGCAGGTGGTGGAACTGGCCGAGTTCCCTTTGAACGACACGATCACACTGGCTTTTCCGGCCGATCCCGAAGCCTTTCCCGAGCGCGAGGAGGTGACCGCCCGGTTCCGCGCGCTGTCCGCGCTTGCCCAGCTCGAACGGGGTGAGGATACCGCCCCCCAGATTGCCGCACGCGCACGCGCCGATGCCGATCTGTTGACGCAGATCCTTGGTACTTACGGCTATTATGGCGGCGAGGTCGTGCGCCAGCTTTCGGGAGGGCGGCGGGCGCGGGAAAATGGCGCTGTTGCCGGCAATGCAGCCGCGGAGACCGCAGTGCGGTTCGATATCTATCCGGGCATGCAATACCGCTTTGGCGCGATCGATCTGGGCGCGCTTGAGCGCTTGCCCGATGATGAGCGGTCAGCCTTGCGCGGTGCATTTGCGATTGCGGTGGGCGATCCGCTGCTTGCGGACCGGATCATGGCAGAGCGCGGCGCGCTGGGTGCAGCCTTGGGGGAAAATGGCTATCCCTTTGCTCAGATGGGCGAACCTGAACTCCTGATCGATCACGCCCGCCAGGAAGGCGATCTTGCGTTGCCGGTGGATCCCGGCGGGCGCTATGTCTTTGCCGGGCTCACCAGCGGCGATCCGGATTTCCTTCCCGCCCGGCACTTGGCGCGCATCGCCCGGTTTCGGCCGGGTGAGCTTTACCGCGAGAGTCTTGAGGTCGATCTGCGCCGCGCCATCCTGGCAACGGGGCTGGTCTCCAGCGTCACGCTCACCCCGCGCGAGAGCGAGCCGCCGCAAGGCGATGCACCCGGCGAGGTGATGATCGATGTGGCGTTCGAACGGGCGCCCTTGCGAACTCTCACCGGCGGTATCGGCTACGGGACCGAGGATGGCTTCAAGGCAGAGGCGACGTGGGAGCACCGCAACCTGTTCCCGCCCGAAGGCGCGTTACGGCTGCGCGGCATTGTCGGCACGCGCGAATTTCTTGGCAATATCGGGTTCAAGCGCAACAATTTTATGGGCCGCGATCAGGTGCTCTTCTTCGATCTGTTCGCGAGCGACATCACGACGGTGGCAGTCGAATCGCGCACCCTGGGCTTGCGCGGCACCTTCGAGCGGCTGTCGAACTTCATCTATCAAAAGGAGTTCAGCTGGCAGGTCGGGGCCGAGGCGCTTGTCACCGAGGAGCGCAATCGCACCGTCCGCATTGCGCCGGGTGCGATCGGTCCGCGCCGCGCTTTTACAATTGCCGGCTTGTTCGGCAGCGCGACCATCGATCAAAGCGATGATCTGCTCGATCCCACCAAGGGCTATCGCGCCACGCTGTTTCTTGCACCCGAATCCTCGCGCAGCGAAGGAGTGCAGGATTTCTACCTGCGCGCGCAGCTTGATGCAGCAGCCTATCGCCTGGTTGGCGAGCGGACAGTGCTGGCAGGCCGGGTGCGCGCAGCGACAATCCAGGGGGCTGACCTTGCCAATGTCGCGCCCTCGCGCAGGCTCTATGGCGGGGGCGGGGCTTCGGTGCGCGGCTATGGTTTTCAGGGTGTCGGACCGCGCGATGCAGCGGGGCAGGCGACCGGCGGTGCAGCGCTGCTCGAAGCCTCGGTCGAGGCGCGCATCACCACGCCGCTGCTTGATGGGGCGGTGCAGGTGGTGCCCTTTTTCGATATTGGCAGCGTGAGCCAGCGCTCTGTCCCCAATTTCGATTTCATCCGCTATGCGGCCGGATTGGGCGTGCGCTACAAGACCAGCTTTGGGCCTATCCGTATTGATGTGGGCGTGCCGCTCAACCGCAGCGAGTTCGACGCGCCGGTGGTGGTCTTTATCGGCATCGGGCAGGCGTTCTGATGACGGGCGAGGTGGAACAGCCAGAAGCAGGCACCGAGCCGCCGGCGCTTCGCAGCCGCCGCATCTGGCTGAAGCGGCTCGGCTGGCTGCTTGCCGCCCTGCTTGGCCCGCTGGTGCTGGCAGCGGCTTTTCTTTCATCGCCCATTGGCAAGCGTTTCGTGGCTGATCAGATCGCCGCGCTCGAACCGGCCAATGGGCTGAGGTTCCGGATCGGGCGGATCGAAGGCGATATTTATGGCACGGCGCGGCTTCGCAACGTGGTGGTCGCCGATGGCAAGGGCGCCTTTCTCAAGGTGCCGGTGGTCACGCTTGACTGGCGCCCACTCACCTTCCTGTGGGGCGGGTTGGACATCCGCGAGGTTACGGCAGAGCGGGGGGTGTTGATGCGACTTCCCGAACTGGAGCCGGGTGATCCCGATGCGCCGCTGCTGCCCGATTTCGATATCCGGGTGGATCGGCTGACGATCAGGGACCTCGTGCTGGCAGAGGGTGTGGCAACGCCGCGGGCGGAAAAGGTCAACGTCACCGCCAACGCGCTGATCCGCAAACGGCGCGCACTGATCAACGCGACCGCCAGCTTTGGCACGGATGATCGCTTTGCCCTGATGCTCGATGCCGAGCCTGATGGTGATCGCTTCGATATGGGACTCGATTATGTCGCGCCTCAGGGCGGGGTGTTGGCCGGGCTGACGGGCCTGCGCGAAGGCTATGCCGCAAGACTGGCGGGCGAGGGGACGTGGGCGAACTGGCGCGGCCAATTGCTGGCGACCCGCTGGCCTGTGGCCGATGCGCCTGCGGGGCGCCAGCCGCCGGTCGCAGCGCTGAGGCTGACCAATACGGGCGGACGTTTCGGCGTGCTTGGACTGGTGCGCGCGCCGCGCGGCGAGAGCGCGGGCCTGGTGGCAGATGCGCTGGGGAGCCAGACGGCGCTTGCCGCCTCGTTCCTCCTCGAAGACCGCCTCGTGGCAGGCCGCGCCGCTGCGGTAAGCCCTGCCCTTGACCTGCGGCTGGCGGGTGGGGTTGATATCGGCGCAAGCCGGGTCGAACGGCTGGTGCTGCGCGCCGCGCTGCGTGACCCTGCGCTGCTGGGTCCGGATTTGCGGCTAGAAAAGGCGCGCCTTGTTGCCGCGATCACCGGACGCTTCAGCGATCTGGCGCTGGATCATCAGCTTGCAATCAGCCGTGCGGCCGCAAGCGGTATCGAGATCACCGGGCTGCGTCAGGCCGGGATGGCGCGCTATACGCGCGGCACACTTACCCTCCCGCTGGCGTTGACGGCGGATCGGATCACCACCGGCAATCCGCAGATCGACCCGCGTCTCGTCACGGGCAGGCTCAATGCGCGCCTCACCTTTGATGGCACGCGGCTGGCGGCCGATGATGCGCGCATTGCCTTTCCCGGCTTTGGTGCAACCCTCTCGCTGCGTGGCGACGTGCCGGCGGGCGCCTATGCGCTGGCGGGCCCCGTCAAGCTGGCGGGCTTCAGGGTCGAGGGTGCGGGCGAGGTGGAAGGCGATGCGAAAATCCTCGCCAAGTTCGGCCCCAGCATCCCATGGAGCCTGCGCGCCAACGTGGCAGGCCGGATCAGCAAGATCAGCAATGCCACCATCGTCAACCTCGCCGGGGCCGAGGTGCGCTTCAAAGGCGCACTGGGCATGGGAGCGGGCGAGCCGATCATCGTCCGCGATGGCGCGTTGACAGCCGCCCGGCTTGCCGCGCGGTTTGACAGCAAGCTGGTGGCGGGGACAGCCGGCGCGCGCACTACCATTACGGGACGCGGTCGGCAGGCCGAATATGGCCCCTTCACGCTGGAGGCAGAGCTGGCCGGTGATGGGCCGCGCGCAGTGCTGGTGCTGGCCGATCCACTGCCTGCTGCAGGGCTTGCCAATGTGCGCGTGGCGCTGGCGCCTGCCGGAGATGGATTTGCGATTGATCTTTCGGGCGGCTCGCTGCTCGGGCCGTTCACGGGCAATATCGGGCTGATCCTGCCCGAAGGCGGGCCGACCCGCATTGCGGTGGAGGAACTCAACATCTTCCGCACCCGTTTGACGGGCGCGCTCGAAATTGGCGAGACGGGCATTGACGGGCAGCTTGCCGTGGCAGGCGGCGGGATCAATGGCACGCTTGGATTGGCACCTGCCACAGGCGGTGCGCAGGGCTTCACCCTCGATCTCAGGGCGCGGCAAGCGCGCTTTGGCGGGGATCTTGTCCTGGCCATTGGCAGCGCCGACATCACCGCAAACGGCCGCTTTGACGAGGCGGGCAGTTTCCTCAACGGCCAGTTGACCGGCAGCGGCTTTGAAGTCGGAGCGCTCCGTCTGGCCAATCTCGATGCGCGCGCAGCAATTGCCAATGGCACTGGCAAGGTGACTGCGACAGTCGCCGGGCGCCGGTCGGAACGCTTTGCGCTCAAGCTTGATGCCGATGTCGCGCCCGGGCGGATCGCCCCGCTCCTGCGCGGCGAATATGCGGGCGCAGCGATCCGGATGCCGCGCCGGGCCGTGTTCACACAGCTGGAACACGGCGGGTGGAACCTTGCACCCGCGCAGATCGGCTATGGGGGCGGCTATACGATCCTCGAAGGCGGCTTCGGCGCCGGCAAAACACACCTCTCCGCGAATATCGCGCGCATGCCTTTGCGGCTGCTTGATCTGGCCGGCAGCGAACTTGGCTTTGGCGGGCGTCTTTCAGGGATCATCACCTATTCGCAGGCCAGCCACGAGCCGCCGACCGGCAGCGCGCGGGTGCGGATTGATGGCTTCAGCCGGGCAGGGCTGGTGCTGTCCTCGCAGCCTGTCAATGTGGTTGCGGTTGCCGATCTCAACCGCGGCGGGCTGAGCGCGGGCGCACGGCTGCTGGAGAACGGCAAGCGGCTGGGGCAGGTCAAGGCCCGCATCACCAAGCTGGCAGCCGGTGGTGACTTCGTGAACCGCCTGATGCGCGGCGCCTTGCAGGCTGATCTTGCCTATGATGGCCCTGCCGAAGCCCTGTGGCGGCTTGCCGGGATCGAGACTTTCGATATTACCGGCCCGCTTGAAGTGACAGCGTCGGCGCGCGGCAGCCTCGCCAATCCGCAGCTTACGGGCAACATCGCCAGCGACAATCTGCGTGTGCAGAGTGCGGTGTCGGGCACTGACATCACCAATGCGACCGCGCGCGGGCGTTTTGCCGGGTCGCGGCTGGCGATCACGCGCTTTGAAGGCACCACCCCTGGCAATGGCGCGATTATCGGCAGCGGAACCATCGATCTTGCCGATATAAGCGCTCAACGCGGCCCGCGGATCGACTTGCGAGCCGCTGCCACCAACGCGCGGCTGGTCAATGCCGCAGGGCTTGATGCGCGCATAACGGGGCCGCTGCGGATTGTCTCGGACGGCGTGGGCGGGACGATCGCGGGCCGTGTCCGTATTGATCGGGCCAACTGGAAGCTCGGAACCGCCGCCGAAGATGTGGCGCTCCCCCAGATTGCCACCCGCGAGATCAATCGCCGCAATGGCGCCGCGACCGCCCAGCGCGCCAGCCGCACCGACAGCTGGCGCTACCTCGTCAACGCCAATGCGCCTTCACGGGTGCGGGTGGAAGGCATGGGGCTAGACAGCGAGTGGGGCATCGACATCGCACTGCGCGGCACAGTGGATGATCCGCGCATCGGCGGCACGGCCAATCTGGTGCGCGGCGATTACACCTTTGCGGGCAGCGAGTTCGAGCTGACCCGCGGGCGGATCGTGTTCGACCAGAACGGGCCGATTGACCCGCAGCTCGATATCGTGGCCGAGGCGAACCGCTCGGGAACGCAGATCGGCATCGGGATCACCGGCAATGCGATGGCGCCGCAGATCGCTTTTTCCTCAACACCCGCGCTGCCCGACGAGGAAATCCTCTCACGCCTGCTGTTTGGCGGCCCGGTGACGTCGCTGTCAGCCACTGATGCGCTGCAACTGGCCGCCGCACTCGCTTCGCTGCAAGGCGGCGGGGGTGGGCTTGACCCGATCGGTTCGCTCCGCAGCTCGATCGGGCTCGATCAACTGCGGATCATCGCAGCGGATCCGATCATCGGTCGCGAAACCAGTGTGGCGCTGGGCAAGAACATCTCGCGCAAGGTCTATGTTGAACTCATCACCGACGGGCGCGATTACAACGCAACCCAGGTCGAATATCGCATCACCAACTGGCTGGTGCTGTTGGGGCTGGTTTCGACCATCGGGCGCGATTCGCTGCTGGCTCAGGTGCGCAAGGATTATTGAGCAAAAGACCGCATGGCTCAGGATCGATAAAGCGCGGCCTCCGCTTCGCGCCTGCGGGTAAGGCCGCGCAGGACCCGCCCACCAGCCCTGTTCCAGCGTGCAAACTCTGCCGCAGCGCCCGCATAATCACCCGCAATGTGCTTTTTCGTCAGGGTCGCGCGCGCAATCGCGCCGGTGTTGTAGTGGAAACTCACCATCGCATCGAACTGGCCTTGCGTGGTGGGGGCCTGGCCGATCGCGCGGACGACATCGGCAGCGTAGCGGGCGAGGTCTTCATCAAGCCGCGCATCGCATTGGGCCTGGGTCCACACCGTGCCTGCGCGAATGCGCCCGCCGTGGAAGCGATCAGGTCCGGTTGCGCCCCAGCCGATGGTCCAGGGTTCGGCCCCGGTGCCGGGATCGGGATAGGCTTCTATCAGTCCGTCGCCGCGCTTTTTCGCGCATCCTTCAAATTGCTTGATGAGCGCGGTGCCGCGTGGGCTGATGGCCTGGATTCTTTGCTCCGGTTTGCCGGGAGTTTCGCTGTCATTGGTGACACATGAGCCGCTGGCCGGATTAGCAAACTCGGCCTCGCGGCCAGCCGGGCGCTCTGCCTTGTCGGGAGCCTGCACAGGATCGGCAAACAGCCATGCCAGCAGGCGGCGCAGCAGCACGAGCAGCGGGCGTTCGGGAGCGGGAAGGTTGGTCATGTGGGAGGGCACCTCGTGATCGCAAGCAACAAGGCGCACGGATTAGACACAAAATCAGCAGGTAGGAAAATCCTTTGGGCGCGGCGATGCGGGCTGGCTGACAAGAGCTCTTGACTGACAAGAGCTCTTTACAGTAAAGAACTCTTGTCAGTCTCGAATCGGTGCAGGCGTTACCTCGCGGCGCGCGTATCCGGGTCTGGCACGTATTTTATCAAGCAGGAACGGCCGGTGGAAAACCGCGTGAAACTCCATCGCGAAGCGCAAGGCTGGAGCCAGGGCGAGCTTGCCCGCAGGCTTGGCGTCTCGCGCCAGACGATCAACGCGGTTGAGACCGACAAGTACGATCCCTCGCTTCCCCTCGCGTTGCGGATGGCGCGCCTGTTCGGGGTGGCAGTGCCCGACCTGTTCATTGATCACTGGGAGCCCGAGGCATGATGCGTGAAATCGAAACGGCACAAGCGCCTTCGAAATGGCGGAAGCTGGCGTTGCAACTCGGATCCGGGCTGCTGTTTGGCGGGCTGGTCGGTTATGGCGCAGGCTATCTGGCGGGCACCTATTTCAAGGATAGGGGGCTTGAGAACGTGCCGCTTTCCGTCGAGGTCGCCGGACTGGTCGCGGTTATCTATGTGCTGTGCGGGGCGGTGGTGGCGCTCGGCTCACTGAACCCTGCTGTGGGCGCGAAGCTGCTCAATGTCGAAGACGAAGACGAAGTGCGCGAGATGCGGACGCAATTCATCCATTCGGGCGCGGCGATGACGCTGTGGGGTGTGGCCTTGCTGGCGCTTGCGCTGGCGGCGCCTGTCGGACCATTGGCGGTGCCGATATCAGCCGCGATCGGTGTCTTGGGCCTGGCGGCGGGATCGTGGTTCGCGTGGCAAACCTACCGAGCGGCTGACGAGCTGATGTCCGCGATCAACCTCGAAGCAGGCGCTTTGACTTACGGCTTGGTGCTGGTGATGCTGGGCGGTTGGGGCATGCTGGCGCATCTTGGATATGCCAGCGGGCCCAATCCTCTCGATCTCCTGACTGCCTGCTACGTGCTGGTGATCGCGGCGACTTTCATCGTGGTTGGGCGGCGCGGAATGCTCAAGCTGCGCTGAGCGCGCGCTCCTTTTGGGCAAAAAAATGTGCCCCTTCTCCTTCGAGAAGGGGCACATTTTGCCTGTTACCGGATTACATCGAATAATACATGTCGAACTCGACCGGGCACGGCGTGGTTTCGGTGCGGATGACCTCTTCCCACTTCAGCTCGCAATAGCTTTCGATCTGATCCTTGGTGAAGACATCGCCCTTCAGCAGGAATTCGTGATCGGCCGCCAGGCTGTCGAGCGCTTCGCGCAAGGAACCGCACACGGTGGGCACTTCAGCGAGTTCGGCCGGGGGGAGATCATAGAGGTTCTTGTCCATCGCCTCGCCGGGGTGGATCTTGTTCTCGATCCCGTCGAGACCCGCCATCAGCAGCGCCGAATAGCACAGGTAGGGGTTGGCCATCGCATCGGGGAAACGGAACTCCACGCGCTTCGCCTTGTCGCCGGTGCCATAGGGAATGCGGCACGAGGCCGAACGGTTGCGCGCCGAGTAGGCGAGCAGCACCGGGGCTTCAAAGCCCGGCACCAGCCGCTTGTAGCTGTTGGTGGTGGGGTTGGTGAAAGCGTTCAGCGCCTTGGCATGCTTGATCACGCCCCCGATATAATAGAGGCACATTTCCGACAGGCCTGCATATTCATTGCCCGCGAACATCGGCTTGCCATCTTTCCAGATCGACATGTGTGTGTGCATCCCTGAGCCATTATCGGCCTTGATCGGCTTGGGCATGAAGGTGGCCGTCTTGCCATAGGCATCGGCGACCTGGTGCACGACGTACTTGTAGATCTGCATGCGGTCAGCGGTCTGCACCAGCGTGCCGAAGGTGAGGCCGAGCTCATGCTGGGCGGCAGCGACTTCGTGGTGATGCTTGTCGCAAGGCAGGCCCATTTCAAGCATGGTATTGACCATCTCGGCGCGGATATCGACGGCGCTGTCAACCGGGGCGACAGGGAAATAGCCGCCCTTGGCGCGCGGGCGGTGGCCCATGTTGCCGTTGTCATATTCCTTCGAGGTGTTGGTCGGCAATTCGATATCGTCAATCGCAAAACCCGAGCCCGCGTAACCATCTTCAAAGCGGACATCATCGAACATGAAGAACTCGGCTTCCGGGCCGACATAGACGGTATCGCCAATGCCGGTTGACTTGAGGTAGGCCTCGGCGCGCTTGGCCGTGGTGCGCGGGTCGCGCGAATACCAGTCGCCCGTCGAAGGCTCCACGATATCGCAATTGATGATCATCATCGGCGTCGCGCTGAAGGGATCGATCCAGACTTCGGAAAGGTCGGGCTTGAGGATCATGTCGCTCTCGTTGATCGCCTTCCACCCGGCAATCGAGGAGCCATCGAACATCAGCCCGTCTTCCAGCTCGTCCTCGCCCATCACGCCTGCGACCATGGTAAGGTGCTGCCACTTGCCCTTGGGATCGGTAAAGCGCAGATCGACCCATTCGATTTCCTCGTCCTTGATCTGCTTGAGAACTTCTTTTGCGCGTGACATTCGGTGTCTCCAGTTGGGTATTTGGGTGAGAGTTAGGCGGCGGCCGGTCGACCGGCCTGCGCGGGCAAGGGGTAAGCGCGGCTAGATCGCATCCTCATCGGTTTCGCCGGTGCGGATGCGCAGCGCGCTTTCAATCGCGGTGACGAAGATTTTGCCATCGCCGATCCGGCCTGTCTGGGCAGCGGCCGCCATGGCTTCGACCACGCGGGCTGCCTGGTCATCGGAAACCACCACTTCAAGCTTCACCTTGGGAAGGAAGTCGACGACATATTCGGCGCCGCGATAAAGCTCCGTGTGGCCTTTCTGACGGCCAAAGCCGCGCGCTTCGGTGACGGTAATGCCCGACACGCCGATTTCGTGCAGCGCTTCCTTCACCTCATCGAGTTTGAAGGGTTTGATGATCGCTTCGATCTTTTTCACATTGTCCCCGTTCGATTGGCCGCAGTTGTGCCAAGTGGATCCCCTTAGGGGTAAGCTAACAAGAACCGTGCCAAGCGGCGCGAACAATCTGTGCAGCGCAGCGATTCCCGGCAGCCGATCCCTGTCCTGATCGCCTGCGAACGTGCAACATTATGATGCACCGCGCAATGGCGCAGATGGGAGCCTGATGCCTTTGTCTAATTTTTGTGCAGATGTGCCGCTTATTCGGGCGTATCGGTGAGTTTGAGGCCGCTTGTCTCGGGGAGGCCGCACATCAGATTGAGATTCTGGATCGCTGCGCCGCTCGCCCCTTTGCCGAGATTGTCAAGGCAGGCGACAAGCCGTGCCTGCGTTCCGTCGGCGCTGCCGAAGACATAGAGGGTCATGCCGTCGTGGGCCGGGGCGCCTTCGCGCAGCAGCAGTTCGGACGGCGCCTTGGCCGCCACCTGCACCACGGCGCTTGCCGCATAGAACTCCGCCAGTGCGGACCGCAGATCATCCGCTCGTGCCACCCCCTTCATGGCGGCAAGCGGGAGCGGCACATCGACCACCATCCCGCGATGCGCGGGCACAACCGCGGGCGAGAACACCGGCGCGTGGGCAAGCCCTGCATATTGCTGCATTTCGGGCAGGTGCTTATGGCCCAAGGCCAGCCCATAGGCACGAAAGGCCAGATCAGCCTCGCGCGCGAAGCGATCAATCAATGCATTGCCGCCGCCTGAATAGCCGCTCACCGCGTTCACGCTATAGGGCCAGTCGGCTGGCAGCAGGCCGGCCTTCACCAGCGGAGCAACCAGCGCCAGAAAGCCTGACGGATAGCACCCCGGATTGCTGACGAGCCGCGCAGCGGTGACTGTCTCGCGCCCGACCAGTTCGGGAAAGCCATAGGTCCACCCCGCAGCTACGCGGTGCGCGCTCGATGCATCGATGAAGCGCGTGCCTGCGCCTTCGGCCAGCCGCACCGCTTCCTTCGCGGCATCATCGGGCAGGCACAGGATGGCAATGTCGGCCGCATGGAGCGCGTCGCGCCTTGCAGCCTCGCTCTTGCGCTCGGCATCGCCAAGCACCAGCAAATCGAACTCGCTGCGCCCCGCAAGGCGCTCGCGAATCTCCAGACCGGTGGTGCCTGCTGCACCATCAATAAAGATGCGTATTGCCACGGTTGCTACTCGCCAGCGGGCGCAAGCTGGGCCGTGAGGCAATAGCCTGAAGGCCCCTCTGGCCCCAGACACACCCATGCCCATTCGCCGGCAATATCGAGCAATTCCACAGCCGTGCCTGCAGCCAGATGGTGATGGGCATCAGCATCTGCGCGCGGGGCAAGATGGAGGTTTGCGCCACTTTCGCCGATGAGGCGCTGATGCGGGATCACGTAATGGGCGGCAAGGTGCGTGCCGGCGAGCGCAATATGCGCCAGATCACCGCGCAGCGGAAGCGTTCCGGGCGCAGGCTTGGCCACCGGACCTGCCAGGCCCAGCACGCCGCCTGGCACACCATAGCCTTGCCGATTGCCGCCTGCCTCGCTCATCTGCCTTGTCTAGCGCCCCTGTTGGTCTCTTGCGCCCTCAAGCCTCGTGCAGGAGCGCGTGGGATGCGCCCCTAGACGTTTGGTGCCCTTGCGGCAAGCTCAGGCAGCGTAACGCGCGCGGATCGCGTGCCACGAAGCGCGCAGCCCCAGCCCGCGTCCGCCACGCGCCCGGCCGGGCTTGGGAGTGGGCTGCCATGCAAAGGTGTCAAAATGCACCCAGTCAAGGCCTTCCGCCACAAAGCGATCAAGGAACAGGCCTGCAACGCTGGCGCCGGCGAAAGCATTGGCGTGGGCATTGGCGATATCGGCAATGTCGGAGGCGAGATATTCGCGGTAGGCCTCGGGCAGCGGCAGCCGCCAGGGTTCGTCATCATGCGCCTTGCCTGCTTGGATGAAGGCCTCTGCCGTCTCATCACGGCGCGCCATCATGGCAGGGTAATCCGGGCCCAGCGCCACGCGGGCAGCGCCGGTGAGTGTGGCGAAATCGACGATCAGATCGGGCGTCTCCTCGCTGGCGCGGGCGAGGGCATCGCCCAGCAGCAGGCGGCCTTCGGCATCGGTATTGTGGATCTCGACGCTGAGGCCCTTGCGGCTCTTGAGGACATCACCGGGCCGGAAAGAGCTGCCCGCAATTGCGTTCTCTGCCGCAGGTATCAGCAGATGCAGTCGCACTTTCAGCCGATCGCCCATGATGAGGCCTGCCAGCGCGATCGCGTGGGCAGCCCCGCCCATGTCTTTTTTCATCAGCCGCATGCCCGATGACGGCTTGATATCGAGCCCGCCCGAATCGAACGTCACCCCCTTGCCGACAATCGCCAGCACCGGGTGTGCGCGATCGCCCCAGGTGAGGTGCATCAGGCGCGGTGCATGGTGGCGTGCCGCGGCACGGCCCACAGCATGGACCATCGGGTATTCGCGCTCCAGCGCTTCACCGCGCGTGACGCTTAGCTCTGCGCCATGTGCCTTGGCGAGCTGCGCGCATTCGGCTTCGAGCGCTTCGGGGCCCATATCTTCTGACGGAGTGTTGACAAGATCGCGCACCAGTGTCTCGGCCGCGACTTCGGCCAAGATGCCGTCAATCCGCCCCGCTTGGGCGGTGAGCAGCACCCGCGGAGCAGGTGGCTTCATCTCGGAGAGATAGCGGGCGAAGCGATATTGCGCGAGCGCCCAGCCAAACATGGCTGCGCCCGCTTCCCCATGGGCAAGGCGATAGTAGCCTTCGGGCAGTTCCTCGGCAAGCTTCGCAAGGCACCAGCTGGCAAGCGCATCGGGGTTCATCACGCCGCCGGCGGCAAACCAGCCATCGCCATCAGGCACGATGGCGACTTGCCCGGCTGCGCCCTCGAACTTTTGCGCGGCAAGGCTGGCGCGCTGGGCTTCGGTAAGGCGCTTGGCAAATTCGGCAAATCCGTCTTTGCTGACGAGATGGATGAGGATCGCATCCTGCCCGCGATCGGGCTGGATCAGAGCGGTGGGATCAGTCATGCAGGTTTCATAATCGTGTGGCGGGGCTTGTCACGCGAAAGATTGGTCGAGAGGGGTTACAGGACATGAAGCAGCGACTTGCGATCTTGACAGGGCTTGCCGCAGCAGCGCTGGCGGCTGGCTGTTCGGAACAACAAACACCCGAGGCGACGAGCGCGCCCGAAGCCGCCGCCGCAACCCCTGATCTGCCCGGCGTCGAGGCTGTGGTCTTCGAAAACAACGACAAGCGCGGCGAATATGCCCGCGAATTCGCCTATAACTGGCCTGCTGCCGTTACCGCGGTTCCCGAACTGGTGGCGCGTTTTGCGGTCGAGCGCGACAAGGCGCTGGCGGAACAAAGGCAGGATTTCGAAGACGCGCTGCGCGAATTTTCCGGTCAGGATTGCATCGGCTGCATCAACCGCTCCTATTCGAAGGAATGGTCGGTGGTGACTGATCTGCCGCGCTTTCTCTCGCTCTCCGCCATGATCTACATTTATGCCGGCGGGGCGCATGGCAACGCGGCCTATGATGCCCTGGTGTGGGACCGCGAGGCAGGCAAGGTCTTGCAAGCAGAGGAGTTTTTTACGTCTGAGGCGGCGATGCAGGAAGCGTTGGGGGCACGCTGGTGCGCAGCGCTCAAAAAGCTCAAGATCAAGCGGCTGGGGGAAGAATATGCCGATGATACCTTTTTCGCCTGCCCGGATGTCGCACAGCTCAATGTGCTGCTCGGATCAGCGGGGAGAAAGGCGTTTGACCGCATCGGCCTGATCGCTGCACCCTATGTCGCGGGCTCCTATGCCGAAGGCTCCTACGAGGTGACGCTGCCGGTCACCGCATCGGTGATTGCGGCGGTCAAACCCGAATACCGTGCCTATTTTGCCGCCACCAAGTAGCAATTTGCCCGAGCAGCGGCTATATGGCCGCCCATGCACGAATACCAACTTGTTGAAGGTGGCGAGACGGTCTACCGCGACGGCACGATCAAACTGCACGGCCCCGAAGGCTTTGCAGGCATGAGGAAAGCCGGGAGACTGGCAGCCGAAATCCTTGATGCCTGCGTTGATCTGGTCAAGCCGGGCGTGACAACCGCCAGCATTGATGATGCGATCCGCAGCATGATGCTGGATGCTGGCGCGCTCCCGGCAACGATGGGCTATCGCGGCTATGCGCATTCGAGCTGCATCTCGATCAACCATGTCATCTGCCATGGCATTCCGGGCGATAAGGTGCTCAAGGATGGCGACATACTCAATATTGACGTGACGCCGCTGGTGGATGGCTGGCACGGCGATTCCAGCCGCATGTTCTATGCGGGCGAGCCTTCCTTGAAGGCGAAGAAGCTGGTCGAGGTGACCTATGAATGCCTGATGCTGGGGATTGCCGCGGCACAGCCTGGCGCGCGACTGGGTGATATTGGCGCGGCGATTGAAGCCCACGCGGCGCAGTTCCGCTATGGCGTGGTGCGCGAGTTCTGCGGTCATGGCTTGGGGAGGCTGTTCCATGATGCGCCCGAGGTGGTGCACGCCGCCAAGGCCGGGACGGGGCCGGAACTGAAGCCGGGGATGTTCTTCACCATCGAACCCATGATCAACCTTGGCAAGCCCTGGGCGAAAGTGCTGGGCGATGGCTGGACGGCGGTGACGCGCGACAAGAGCCTTTCGGCGCAGTTCGAGCACTCGATTGCGATCACCGAAACCGGCAACGAGATTTTCACGAAAAGCCCGACCGGGCGGGATTGTCCGCCCTATCTCTAGAGCCCGGTATCGGCCATGGTACGGAACGTGGCAGGGGGGATTACAGAAACCACACCGCGAGCACAGCCACCATCACCGCCACCACGCCCACTGAGTAGCCCAGCATCGCCAGGGTTGCCCGTGTCACGCGCCCATGCAGCACCCAGTCATAGGCGCAAGCAATCGCAATGGTGATCGGCGGCTGGATGCCAATCGCGACCGGATCGGGCAGACCCATCACCTGTACCAACCGGGCATAGGCAGGCGTCATCAGCGCCAATGTCGCGATCAGCATCGCCTGCCGGTGCGCCTTCAGATCGCGCTGTCGGGCGTAGCGGATGGCGAGCAGGTAGAGCGGCACGAAGGTGACGAAGGCGGCGAGGTTGACGACTGTCACTTCCGGGCGGCCCAGTTCTTCGCCGATCCGCCAGGAAATCACGCCGCCGCTTGCCAGCATGGCCCCCACCAGCACCAGCGAGGCGCGCCCGAAGGCGCGGTGCGTCGCCAGCTTGAAGCGGGCAGCCAGCAGGCTCTGGCTCGCCAGCAGGGTGAGCCAGCCGAACATGGTCGCAGCATGGAACACCACCAGCGGGGTGTAGCGCACCTGCACCTCAGGCTGAAAAATCGCTTTCATCGCGAAGGCGATCAGCGCAAAGCCCAGCAGCCCTGCGGCAATGCGCCCCATCAAGAGATTGGCGCGGACATGGCTTTCGGGTGCGCGCATTATTGCTCCCTTGCCGCGCGGATCGCGGCGCCTGCGGCAAAGGGTGCGAGTGCGACCAGCCCCAGACTTATCGCTCCAACGAAGCCGAGGCTGGCTGGATCCAGCCGGGCCAGCGCGCCCGCGCCGAAAATCAGGATCGGCAGCGCCAGCGGGATCAGCAGCAGCCCGGAAAGCGCCGCGCCTGCGCGCAAGCTTGCGGTGAGCGCGGCAATGATGAGGCCAATCGCGGCCAGCCCCGGCGTGCCTGCGAGCAGGCCGAGCAGCAGCAGGCGAAAGGCCTCGCCCTCGATATTCAGCAGCGCTGCGGCGGGAAAGCTCGCCAGCACCAGCACCGGGCCAAAGCTCAGCCAATGGGCGGCAAGCCGCACTGCCATCATGGTCTCCTCGGTCAGGCCCCGAAGGCGCAGTTGATCGAAGACGCCAAGCCCAATATCGCGCGCCACAAGGCGTTCCAACGGCAGGATCGCGGCGAGCAGCGCTGCAATCCACACCACCCCGCCGCCGGTTTTCGCCAGCACATTGGCATCCGGCCCGACTGCGAAGGGATAGAGCATGGCGACCGCCACAAAGAACACCACCGGCAGCGCCGCACCGCCCCCTGCAAAGGGAAAGAACTGCGCCAGGTCGCGCCGCAGGAGCTGACCGAGCATCAGGCAGCCTCGCCGCTTGCGGGCACGAAATCCTCGATGGCAAAGCTGCTCATGCCCGGCACATTGAGCGGCTGGTGCGAGGCGATGAGCGCAATGCCGCCGGCGGCGCAATGCTCGGCCACCAGGGTGCTGACGAGGGTTTGCGAAGCGGTGTCGAGGCCCGAGAGCGGCTCGTCCAGCAGCCAGATCGCCGCGCGCTGGCCGATCAGCCGGGCGAGCGCCGCGCGCTTTTTCTGACCCGTGGAAAGATAGCGCACCGGCACTTCGGCAAGGGCATCGAGCCTGAGGCGCGCCATGACCGCGGGCGCATCGCTGGCGCTGTCGAGCGCAAACCAGAAGGCCAGCGCACGGCCGAGCGGCGCTTCGGGATCAAGACCGCTGCGCTCATCGAGCAGGCCCAGCGTACCCTCGCGCAGCACCGCGCCCGCAAAGGGGGGCGTGAGCCCTGCCAGCGCGCGGATCAGCGTTGTCTTGCCCGCGCCATTGGCGCCGGTAACATGGCAGGCCGCGCCTGCCTCCAGCCGGAACGCGAGCCTGCGGAACAGCAGCCGCTCGCCGCGCATGCAGGCGAGATCGCAGGCTTCGAGAAGGGGGCTTGGCAGCGCTTGCATTGCCCGGTGCGTTAGGGAAAAAGGCTCCTCCAAACAAGCCAGCCCTTAAGGAAGCGCCCGCCATGCCGGTCCCCGAACTCGACGCCGCCGAAATCACCCAGCTGCTCGCCGATCACCCGCAATGGAGCCTTGCGCGCGAGGGCAAGGCGATCACCCGTACATTCCAGTTCAAGGATTTCTCCGAGGCCTGGGGCTTCATGAACCGGGTGGCGCTGCTTGCCGAGGCGCAGGATCACCACCCGGAGTGGTTCAACGTCTATGCCAAGGTCGAGGTGACGCTGACGACCCATGATGCGGGCGACACCGGCGGACTGTCGAGCCGCGATGCGCGGCTGGCGCGCAGCATTGACGGGCTCCTGTAGTTTCACCCGCCACGCGGCGTGCAGTATCCTCGCCTACGCGGCCTATGCGACCTAAAGGCCGCATCGCTCATGCGGCCCAGCGGCCTTATGGGCGCTGACGCGCCCCTTTCGGTGTTCCCATCGAAAGCCTTTTTGCGGCTACCGGCCCAGCGGCCGCAAGCTGCTGCGCAACTGTTTCCTCACCTTGCCCGGCATCCAGCGCTTGGCAAAGGCCATGCGTTTCGACGTCGCGCCGACGAAGTAATCGAGCTTCGTCCCGTGCACGGCTTCCCATACCGCCTTGGCGACTTCTTCGACCGGCGTGATTTCCAGCCCTGCCGCGCGCACGCGCTCACGGATGGGCTCGTTTGAATTGCGATTGCCGGTGCCGTCGAGCAAGGGCGTTTCGATAAAGCTGGGACAGATCGAGGCGACCGTGATGCCATCGCCAGCCCATTCGGCGTCGAGGCTTTCCGAAACCGCGCGCACACCAAACTTGGTCGCGCAATAGACGCTCATGCCGCCCGAACCCGCAATCCCGGCCGCGCTGGCCATATTGATGAGCGCTGATCCCGGCGCGGTTTTTTGCAGGTAAGGATAGGCCGCCTGCGCGCCGAACAGCACGCCTTTCAAGTTGATGTCGAGGCAGCGCTCGATCTCGTCAGGCGCCATCTCGCTAAGCGACCCGCCCGCTCCGACACCCGCATTGTTCAGCACCACATCAATGCGCTGTCCGGCGGCGGTATAGGCAGCCTCCAGCGCTTCGTCCCACTGAGCGCGGTCGCGCACATCGAGGCGGTGCATATATTTGAAACCGCCCTCAAGCAGCCCGAGCGTGTCTTCCATACCCGCCACGTTGATATCAGCAATGGCGACAAACCAGCCACGTGTCGCAAACAGCCGTGCGGTGGCACGCCCGATGCCGGATGCGCCCCCGGTGATGAAAATGCAGCGCCGCTCGCTCATGAAGATCCCCTCTCGATTGCGTTTTGAAACGCATTAGAGAGGCGCGCGCGCGAAGGCAAAGCTATTTGGCGAGCGCCGCCTTGAGCCCTTTTACATATTCGGCGCCTTCGACGATCTGCGCGGTCGAAGGCTTGAGCGCATCGCCGATCGGCTCGGCCCGCCCGCCAAGGCAGGTGGCGAGGAAGTTCTCGGCAATCGCATAGAAGGCGATATTGTTTTCCGGCCGCGCAAAGCCGTGGCCTTCATCGGGATAGAGCACATAGGTGACCGGGATCTTGGCCGCTTTCATCGCAGCGACGATCTGGTCACTTTCCGATTGCTTGACGCGTGGATCATTGGCGCCCTGCGCGATCAGCAGCGGCCGCTTGATCTGGTCGGCCTTGTGGAGCGGGCTTGCTGCGCGCAGCAGGGCGAGCCCTTCGGGCGTGTTCGGATCGCCCATGCGTTCATGGAACTGCTTGACCAGCGGCGCCCAGTAAGGCGGGATCGTGGCCAGCAGGGTTTCGAGGTTCGAAGGGCCCACGATGTCCACCCCGCAGGCGAAGGTATCGGGCGTGAAGGTGAGGCCTGCAAGCGTCGCATAGCCGCCGTATGATCCGCCCATGATTGCCACCTTGTCGGGCGTTGTGATGCCCTTGGCGATGGCCCAGTTCACCGCGTCAATCAGGTCGTCATGCATGGCAAGGCCCCACTGCTTGTTGCCAGCATTGAGGAAGTCCTTCCCGAACCCGGTCGAGGAACGGTAATTGACAGCCAGCACCGCATAGCCGCGATTGGCGAGCAACTGGTGCTCGCGGTTAAAGCCGTAATAATCGCGCGCCCACGGCCCGCCATGCACCAGCAGCACCAGCGGCACCGGCTTTTCGGGTATGCCCGTGCCAGCCTTGTCGCTGCCCACCGGCAGCGTGAGATAGGAGGGCAGGGTCAAACCGTCGCGCGCGGTGATTTCGACCGGGTGCATCTTCTGCAGCGGCATTCCGGCAAGCTCGGGGCGGCTGACGTAGAAAGGGGTCAGCGTGCTCGCCTTGCGGTCATAGATGTAAATCGTGGTCGGCGCGGTGATCGGATCGTTGAAGACAATCCACTTGCTGTCATCATCGCTGCGCGAATTGATGCCGAAGCGGCCTTCGAGCTTGCTTTCCAGCCAATCGAGCGAGGCCTTGATTGCCGGGTCGAAGGCGACCCAGTTTTCGGTGAGGTAATTGACCGCATAGGCCTGCACGCGCCCGGTGGCGGGATCGCGCAGGGTATCGCTGATATCGGCGCGCGGATCTTCGGCGATCAGCGTTCTGGTGCCGGTGGCGGTATCCTGGGCGAACAGGGCAGCCGTGTCGCGGCCGCGGCTATCGAGCCAGTAGAGCAGCTTGCCATCATGGCTATAGCCCGCCGCCGAGGTGGTGAGCGCATCTTCCATCGGCACGCTTTCGAACGGGGTTTCTTCCGCCACGTTATCGGTGACGCGGAAGTAATCGATCCCGCCTGCCATGTTTTGGCGGAACACCATCCGCATGGTCAGCGTGTCATCCGCCATGCCGCCGGCATAGCCTGCGGTATTCTTCATCACCATCGTGAGCGCGCCGGTGCCAATATCCAGCAGATAGATGTCGTGCAGCTGCGGATCGCGGTTGTTGAGACCGATCAGCATCTTGTCCTTGATGCTGTGCGAGGTGCCGATGATCTCCACCCGTGTGTTCTCAAACGGGGTGAGCGTTGTCTCCGCGCCGCTGGCGAGATCCACGCGATAGAGCAGGTAATTCTCGTCCCCGTCCTTGTCCTGAACATAGAGCAGGCTGCGCGAATCAGGCGCCCAGAAATATTGCGGGATTGGCCGTTCGGTTGCCTGCGTCATCAAGCGCGCAGCCGCGGGATCGCTGATCGGCGCCACCCAGACATTCATCACGCCATTATGCGGCGCGCTCCAGCTCAGCCACTTGCCATCGGGGCTGACGCGGCTTTGCGCGCGGGTGGGGTTGCCGAACAGGGCCGTGCGCGGAATCAGCGGGGCAGCGGTGGCAGAAATGGTCATGGTGGTTCCCTGCAGTGAGGCGGGCAGTTGTTCGCCAGGATCGGCAGCTGCGGTGCCCGGCATGGCCCAGGCCGTTGCGGCAAGCGCAGTGGTGGCAAACAGCCGGGTGATGGTCTGCAATGAACTGGCCATGCAAGCTCCCTCCGCGCTGGTCGGCCACGCATCGTCTGGCCTGCCCTCTCAGGATGGTGCTGTTTGTAGGCCATGTCACGCCGCCTGCCAACGGCGCTGTGTCATCCTATCACTGGCGCGCTAGAGCGCCGCATTGGCGTAGTAATGCCAGGTGAAGATCGCCATGCTGGAGCGCTGCGGCGACCATCCGGCGGCAAGTTCGCGCGTGGCCTTTTCCGTCGGGCGTTCGGGCAGGGCAAGGAGGCGCTTCACGCCTTCCTGCACAGCCAGATCGCCTGCGGGCCAGATATCGCGGCGCCCTTCGGCAAACAGCAGGTATATCTCCGCCGACCAGCGCCCGATCCCCTTGATTGTGGTGAGTGCGGCGATCGCTTCCTCGTCATCTGCGGGCAGGGCATCAAAATCCAGCGCGCCAGCCTCCACAAGTTCGCAAAGCGAGCGGGCATAGCCCTGTTTCTGCCGGGACAGGCCGCAGGCGCGCAGGGTATCGAAATCGCGCGCCAGCAGGCTTGCGGGCGTGAACGCGCCTGCCAGCTCGGCTGCCAGCTTGGCCCACATCGAACTTGCCGCTGCAACCGAGACCTGCTGGCCGATAATGATGCGAAGCAGCGTCTGCCAGCCGCGCTCCCGGATACGCGGCTCAGGATAGCCGATGCGTGCCAATTCGCGTGCCAGCGCCGGTTCGCGCAGCGCAAGACAATCGAGATCAGCGTGTAATTCTGTAAGGGTCAGGCCCACTATCACTTCCTCAATCTTGCCAAGGCGTGCCGAACCCCTTAGCAGCGCAGGCATCTTAACCCCAGCGCGCCAAGCGCCTTGTTCAGCCCGTAAAGGAAAAGCCTCCTATGCCCAGACTGGTCGTCACCAACCGCGCCGGCGAGACGAGCGAAATCACTGTTGATGAAGGCCTGACAGTCATGGAAGCGATCCGTGACAACGGCTTTGACGAATTGCTGGCGCTGTGCGGGGGGTGCTGTTCGTGCGCGACGTGCCATGTGCATGTTGATCCGGCGTTTGCCGGGATGCTGCCCGCGATCAGCGAGGACGAGGATGATCTGCTTGAATCCTCCGATCACCGCGTTGAAACCTCGCGCCTGGCGTGTCAGATCCCCTTCACCAATGCGCTGGATGGTCTGCACGTCACGATTGCGCCGGAAGATTGATGAGCGAGGAACGGGGCGCGGATTGCGTCGCGCTTGCCGCCAGCGGGATCGCGTTTTAAGCCTTCGCGCATGAATATCACCCGGCCTTTCGGCGATACCCTCAGCCTTATCGGCAATACCCCTCTGGTCCGCCTCGCCGGCCCCAGTGCAGCGGCTGGCTGCGACATCTGGGGCAAGTGCGAGTTTGCCAACCCCGGAGGCTCGGTGAAAGATCGGGCTGCGCTCTATATCATCCGCGATGCAGAGGCGCGGGGGGAATTGAAGCCCGGCGGCATCGTGGTCGAAGGCACCGCAGGCAATACCGGGATCGGCATCGCGCTTGTCGCCAATGCGCGCGGCTACAAGACGATCATTGTGATGCCGGATAACCAGTCCAAGGAGAAAATGGACACGCTGCGGGCATTGGGCGCGCGGCTGGTGCTGGTACCGCCCACCAAGTTTGCCAATCCCGGCCATTTCGTGCACACTTCGCGCCGGATCGCCGAGGAGACGCCGGGCGCGGTATGGGCCAATCAATTCGATAACATCGCCAATCGCCGCGCGCATATTGACGGCACTGCACCCGAATTGTGGGAGCAGATGGCAGGGCGCATCGATGGCTTTACCTGTGCGGCGGGCACTGGCGGGACGATTGCTGGGGTGGGGCTTGGGCTCAAGGCGTTTGATGAGAATATCCGTATTGCGCTTACCGATCCGCATGGCGCAGCGCTCTATAACTACTACGCCCACGGCGAGCTGTCGGCGGAAGGATCATCGGTTGCCGAAGGCATCGGGCAGGGCCGCATCACCGCCAATCTCGATGGCGCGGTGATCGATACCCAGTTCCGCATCTCCGATGAAGAAGGCCTTCACTGGGTCGCCCGGTTGCTGCGCGAGGAAGGGCTGTGCCTCGGCCTTTCGTCCGGTATAAATGTCGCAGGCGCTGTGGAGCTCGGCCGTCAGCTCGTGGCCGAAGGCAGGCCCAATCCGCAGGTTGCCACCATCCTGTGTGACACCGGCTTTCGCTATCTCTCGACGATTTACAACCCGGCATGGCTCGCGGAAAAAGGGCTGCCGGTGTTTGACTGGCTGAAAGGCGAGGGTGCGGCATGAGAAAACCCGGGCGCAAGCTGTTTGGTCTCAGCGGCCATGCTCCTGCTGAAGGGGGTAATGCGGCGGAGACTTCCGGCCCTGCGTCGCTGGACCGCGCGGCAGGCATCCAGCGCTTGCAGGTCGGGCTGTTCGGGATTGCAGCAATGGTGTTGCTGGTGGGACTTGCGAGCATTATCGGATCGCAGGCAGACCGCGCCGATGAAGCCGCAGTGCCCGATGCGGCCCCCACAACCGAGCCGCGCGTAATCATGCCCGGCACCAACGCGGCGCCCGATGCGCTGGTTGTGCCTGATATTCCGACTGAGCCGAGCCCCGCGCCGCTGCTTGATCCGCTGGTATTGCCGCCCCCGACCTCATCGCCTGCCGTTCAGCCGTCGGGTGCGCCCGGTGCCAGCCCCAAGCCTTAGGCGCGCGCTCCTCGCCCTGATCGGTGCGGCAAGCCTGGCGGGGTGCGGGCAGGATGAGGCCGCCGCGCCGGCGCCACCTGCGCTCGTTGATCGGCAGGCGGTGCGTCCAGAACTGGGCTTGATGACCAGCCTGCCGCTCTACTGGCCGCTGGGCGCGAGCATTACAGACATCGCCAGTTCTGCGGCCAGCGCGCCATGGCAGCGCGCCAGTCTGGAGACGCACCACACGCTGGTGTTGCTCGATACGCTTTCGCCGATTGCCGCAACCGCGCCGGGCCAGAGCGAAAGCAATCCGCTGGCGGGCCTTTCGCGCCTTGCCGTCATCCAGCCGCGCGGATTGGCGCCTTCCGACAATGTCGCGCTGGATGATTGGGTGCGCGCCGGAGGACGCCTGCTGCTGGTGCTCGATCCGCAGCTTTCCGGCGATTATCATCTGGCGCTTGGCGACCCGCGGCGGCCTTCGGACGTGGCGCTGATCCCGCCGGTGCTGGCGCGCTGGGGGCTGGCGATCCGCTATGATGACCAGCAGCCTCTGACCGAGCGCCGCGTGGCGCTGGGCGCAGGCACAATTCCGCTGGTGCTGGCAGGCGAGGTGGTCGTGAGCAGTGAGGCAGCTCAGCGCTGCACATTGGCTGCCGAAGGCGCAGCGGCGCGCTGCCGGGTTGGGGCAGGGCAGGTGACATTGCTTGCCGATGCGGCCGTCTTCGAGGCCGAGGAGCCCAGCGATCAAGCCCGCGCCAGCCTGGCCGCGCTGCTTGCCTTTGCCTTTGAATGAGCCTTGCGGGAAATTGCGGGAAAGGGCGGGACTCGCCCACCCATCGCCATGCGGGAACCGCAGGAAATTGCGAGATTCGTTGGTTTTTACAGGAGAATTCAGGAGCTTTCCCGAGGTTCTTGTAACCAATCGCAGCCAAATGGCTCGCACAAATATGTCGATAATTCAGAATAATAACGACTAATCCCGCGTTTTCCCGCAAAATTCCCTTCCATCCCGCACTCATCCTCGGTAAGACTGCGGTTCATCAAGCAATTCCGTTTGCTGCGCGTGTGCCGGGTGCATCAGCGCGCTGCTGGGGCTCGCCTTTCGGGCGGGCGCTGGCGGCGAGGGGGAGGGCTTGTCCGGGTTCATGTCGCTTGCGGTGCGGGAGGGCGCACCAGCGACACAGGTGTTGGGGGATTGGAGCCGCGTGTCGGGCTTTGCGGGATATTCTGGCCAAGCCTATTCGCCCGCCGGCGACAAGGGCCGGTTTGTCCTGCCGCCCGCCTTCCGTAAGGCTGTCAAGGAAAGCTCGGGCGGCGCCAAGACCTTGTGCCTTGCCAAGCATGAACGCTGGAATTGCCTCGTCGGCTTTGGTCTCTCGCGGCGTGCCGAGCTTGAACAGCAGCTCGACCGCGAGGAAGAGAACGCCTTTCGTGCTGGCCGCACGGATTTCGACCGCGATCTGCGCTCGCTTCAGCTGTTCGGCTTTACCGAAGTGCCCTTTGACGACAGCGGCCGCTTCATCATGCCCGAGCATCTGCGCACCCTCGGCAAGGTCGGCGATGGTCTCTATTTTCAGGGCGGCGGGCGTTTTTTCACGATCTGGAGCCCGGAAGAACTTGCGCGTATGGGTGCGGGCTGGGAGAGCGCGCAGGCGGCCTGCCTTCACCTCGTTGCCGAAGCCGCTGCCAAGGGCAAAGGCAAGGAGGGCGGCGAATGAGCGCGCCAGCAGGCTCCGCACCGCATATTCCGGTCTTGCTCGATGAAGTCATCGCAGCGCTGGCACCGGCTCCGGGGATGGTGATCATTGATGCCACCTTCGGCGCCGGGGGATATGCCCGCGCTTTGCTTGAGGCAGGTGCCACTGTCCACGCGTTTGACAGGGATCCCGATGCCATCGCGGCAGGCGAGGCGATGGTTTCGGGTTACCCCGGGCGCCTCACGCTGCATCCTGAGCGCTTTTCCGCCATGCGCGCCGCGATGGAGCGGATCGGTGTGCCTCAGGTCGATGCCGTGGTCATGGATATCGGTGTGTCCTCCATGCAGCTTGATCAGGCTGCACGCGGCTTTGCCTTCATGACCGACGGGCCGCTTGATATGCGGATGAGCCAGACTGGCGAGAGCGCCGCCGATTTCCTCAACACCGCCGATGAGGCCGCAATCGCCGATGTGATCTACCAATATGGCGAGGAGCGCCACTCGCGCCGGGTCGCCCGCGCGATCGTGGCGGCGCGCCCGCTCAGCACCACTGGTGAACTCGCCCGTGTGGTGCGCCGCGCGCTTGGCCACAAGCCCCATGACAAGAAGGACCCGGCCACCCGCACTTTCCAGGCTGTCCGCATCCATGTGAATGATGAACTCGGCGAACTGCGCGCCGGGCTTGCCGCTGCCGAGGCCTTGCTGCGCGAAGGCGGCGTGCTGGCGGTGGTGAGTTTCCACAGTCTTGAAGACCGCATCGTCAAGCACTTCTTGCGCGAGGCTTCTGGCGCAGGTCGCGCGGTCTCGCGCCACCTGCCGGGAGAGATTGCCGGGCCGGCGCCGACTTTCATCAAGGTTTCCAAGGGTATTCGCCCCAGCGAGGCTGAAATCCTGTGCAATCCGCGGGCCCGTTCCTCCACCTTGCGCTTTGCCGTCCGCAGCAGCGCACCTGCCCGGGAGCTTGCAGCATGAGCTTGCGTCAAAGCCAGATGCGCTCGCTTGGCTGGGCCGCCGTGCTTGCGGTGTGCATCGCGCTGTTTGCGGCGCTGAGCGTGCGGGTCCATGCGGTGAAGAGCGAAGTTCTGCTGGCTGAGCGCAAGATCATTGCCCTGAAGCGCGAGAGCATGTTGCTCGAAACCGAGTTCGAGACCCGTGCCAGCCAGCGTCAGCTGGTCGAATGGAACGCGGTGGAGTTCGGCTTTGTCGCGCCGCGTGCCGACCAGTTCCTCGATGGCGAGCGCAAGCTGGCAAGCCTTGGCCAGCCGCGTGTCCCCGGTGCGCCGGCCCAGATCCGGCTGGCCCGCGCCGATGTGGCGGGCGAGGAGGTGTCCGGCGTGCCGGTCCGCCGCGCCGACGCTGCGATGGTTTCGCCGCTTTCGGGTGAGAAAGTCACGTTCGCCTCGGCCCGGCGCGAGGCGGATGCGGGCGCGATGTTCGCCGATGCCTTTGGTGATTTCCTGATCGAGGCCTCGCCCATCCGTCCTGCCCGTGCCCAAGGGCCAGGAGGGGCCGCGCAACCGGTTGTGCAGGGGGGCAGCGAATGAGCCCCTTTGCCGCGCAGCCGGCGATCCCGGCGGGCCGGATCGAACTGGTTCACCTGCGCACCCGCTCGCTGCTGACGGCGCGCTGGCGGGTCTTGTGGGTTGCCGCAATCTTCGGGGTGGTGGCCTGTGCAGCGCTCGCCCGTATCGTGTGGCTCGGCTTTGCCGGCGAGGCGCCGCCTCGCACCAGTCTTGAACAGGCTCTGCTGCCGCCGCGCGGCGAGATCACCGATCGCCACGGCGTTCCGCTGGCGCGTGCCTTCCCCGCCTATGCCTTGTGGTTCAACCCCAAGGCGATGGGCGATAATGGCGCCCCGCTGGTGCGATCGCCGCAGGAAGTCGCCCGCGCGCTGGTGACGATTTTCCCCGATATGGACGAGGCACGTCTCGCCGAGCGGCTGGCCTCGGGCCGTTCGGGTTATCTGCGCCGCCGCCTCTTGCCCGAAGAGGCCAATGCGGTTTTCGCGCTTGGTGAGGTGGCGCTCGAAATCCCGCGTGAAAACGACCGGCACTATCCGCAAGGTTCGCTGGCTGCCCACGTCCTTGGCTATGTGGTCGAGGGTGAAGGCGGGAAGATCGGCATGGAGCAGGTGCTGGAAGAGCGCCTCAATCACCCTGATCTCAAGAGTCAGCCGGTGGCACTTTCGATCGATGTCCGCGTGCAGGGCGCACTTGAGGATGAACTGCGTAAAGGGATGCTCGCGACCAATGCGATTGGCGCGGCCGGGATTGTGCTTGATGTCGACACCGGCGAAGTCATGGCAATGGCGAGTCTGCCTGAATTTGATCCCAATACCGCAGGCGCAAGCGGCGCGGAAAACGTGTTCAACCGCGTGACCAACGGGGTTTATGAGCTGGGTTCCACCTTCAAGCCGATCACCATGGCCGCCGCGATTGATGCAGGTGTGATACGGGATCTGTCCAAGGTGTGGGATGCAACACCGGTGCAGGTCGGCAAGCGCTCGCTCAAGGATCTGAAGCCCAAGGGCGCAGGGCTGAACGTGCCGCAGGCGCTGGTCTATTCCTCGAACACGGTGACCGCGCGGGTCGCCGATGAATTGGGCGCTGACCGCCTGCGCGCAACGCTGGTTGATCTCGGCATGGATCAACGCCCGTTCATTGAACTGCCCGCTCGCGGCAAGCCGCTGTTCCCGCGCGGGAACTGGGCGCGCATCACCAATATGACAGTCAGCTACGGCCATGGCATCGCGGTCACGCCGCTGCATCTGGCGAGTGCCTATGCCGCGATGGTGAATGGCGGGATCTGGCGCCCGGCAACCTTGATGAAGCTTGATCCCAAGGACGTGCCACGCGGGCGGCGGGTGTTCAAGGAATCGACTTCCTCGCGTATGCGCCAGATGCTGCGGATGATCTCGATGTATGGCACCGGACGCAGTGCCAATGCCGCCGGATACCGCGTCGGTGGCAAGACCGGTTCGGCAGAAAAGAACAGCGGTGGAGTCTATAACAAGACTTCGCTGGTGTCCTCGTTTGCGGCCGCTTTCCCGCTCGATCGCCCGCGCTACGTGGTGGTCGTGGTGATGGACGAACCGCGCGGCACCGCAGCCAGTTCCTTCCAACGCACCGCCGCCTATACCGCAGCGCCGGTGGTCGGCAAGCTGGTGCCGCGCATTGGCCCGATGCTCAATGTGCTGCCTGACAACACGCGCGATGTGGACATTTCCGACCTGCGCTACCTTGTTGAGGGGCACAAGTGAGGCTGGCCGCGCTGCTTGAGCGGGCAGGGCTGGGCGTGCCTGATGAAGCCAATGCGCGCGATGTCACCGGCTTTGCGATCGATCACCGCAAGGTGGCGCCCGGCACTGTATTCGGCGCCTTTCAGGGCGCAAGGCTTGATGGCGAGAGTTTTATTCCCGCCGCCGTCGAAGCGGGTGCTGTCGCGGTGGTGGCGCGTCCGCAAGCAGTGGTTGCGGGCGCACTGCACATCGCCAGTGACAATCCGCGCCGCACCTTTGCACGCCTTGCGGCAGGCTTCTTCCAGCCAGTGCCGCAGACAATCGTTGCTGTCACCGGCACCAATGGCAAGACCTCGACTGTCGAGATGACGCGCCAGGTCTGGCGCATCGGTGGCGAGCGTGCGGCGAGCATCGGGACATTGGGCGTCACGACGCCCGATGGCAGCGTTTCGACCGGGCTGACAACGCCTGATATCGTGACTTTCCTTGCCAATATGGCAGGCCTGGCGCGCGAGGGCGTGACCCATGTGGCCTATGAGGCATCAAGCCATGGCCTTGCCCAATATCGTAGCGAAGGGCTGCGGGTTGCGGCTTGCGCCTTCACCAATTTCAGCCGCGATCACCTCGATTATCACGGCACGATGGAAGATTACTTCGCGGCCAAGCTCCGCCTTTTCTCCGAGGTGGTGGAGGCGGATGCACCGGCGATCATTCATATCGGCACGGATGGGGCCGAGTGGATGGAGCGCGCCGCCGCCTTTGCGGCATCGCGCGGGCTGAATGTGCGGACTGTCGGCGAAGGCGGCACTTTTCTGCGCCTCATCGCGCGCGAGCCGACCCAGCTTGGCCAGATGCTGACTCTCGAGCACGCAGGCAAGATGCACAAAGTCACCCTGCCGCTGATCGGTGCCTATCAGGCGGCCAATGCGCTGGTTGCGGCAGGTCTGGCGATTTCGACCGGCATGGAACCCTGTCAGGCGTTCGATGCGCTCGCGCGTTTGCAACCGGTGCGCGGGCGGCTGGAACGCGCCGCGATCAATCCGGCCGGAGCGCCGGCCTATGTCGATTATGCCCACACCCCTGATGCACTCGAAGCCGCGATGGCGGCGCTGCGCCCACATGTCGGCCAGGGCGGACGGCTGATCGTGGTGTTCGGTGCAGGCGGAGACCGCGATACCGGCAAGCGTGCGCCGATGGGGGAGGCAGCGGCCAAGGGCGCTGATCTGGTGATTGTCACAGATGACAATCCCCGCAGCGAGGAACCTTCCGCGATCCGCGCCGCTATCATGGCCGGCGCTGGCAAAGCCGCGCGCGAAGTGCCAGGCCGCCGCGCCGCGATTGCCGAAGCAATTGGCGAGGCCGGGGCCAGCGACATTGTGCTGATTGCGGGCAAGGGGCACGAACAGGGGCAGATTTTCGGTTCAGGAGACACCATGCGGATCGAAGCTTTTGATGATGTCGAAGTGGCGCGGCAATGCGCCGGCTGGAGTGCTTGAGCGATGAGCATGGCCAAACTTGCCCGCCACCCGCTGCTCAAGGCCTGGCCTGCCGACCCGCGCGATGCGCTGCCACTGGCGCTGTGGTCGAGCGCCGAGATTGCCCAAGCAACGGGCGGCATGGCCAGCGCCGAGTTCCAGGCATCAGGCGTGGAGATGGATTCGCGCGATGTGCGTGCAGGCGATCTGTTCGTGGCCCTGAAGGGCGAAAGCATGGACGGCCACCGCTTCATCGAAGCCGCCTTTGCCAAGGGTGCCGTCGCAGCAATCGTCGATCGCCCCGTGCCCTTCCCCCATGTGCTCGTTGAGGATACCACGGCCGCGCTCCACGCGCTCGCCCATGCCGCGCGCGGCCGCAGCGAGGCGGTGCGGATCGCGGTGACAGGCTCGGTCGGCAAGACCGGCGTGAAAGAAGCGATCTTTGCCTGCCTTGATCGCGCGAGCAGAGGCGCTGCCCATCGCAGCGTACGCAGTTACAACAATCATGTCGGCGTGCCGCTGAGCCTTGCGCGCTTGCCTGCGCGCGCCAAGTTCGGCGTGTTCGAAATGGGCATGAACCATGCAGGCGAAATCGCGCCGCTGACCGATCACGTGCGCCCGCATGTCGCGATTATCACCACCATCGCGCCTGCCCATATCGAGAACTTGGGCAGCCTAGAGGCGATTGCTGACGAGAAGGCGCAGATTTTCACCGGCCTGATGCCGGGCGGCACTGCGATCATTCCGGCTGACAGCGAATGGGCCATGCGCATGGCGGATCACGCCCGCGCGCTGGGGCAGAATGTCATCACTTTCGGGCGCGCCCGCGATGCTGACGTGCGCCTGCTGGATGCTATTCCTGCAGCTGGCGGCGGTTCGCTGGTGACGGCTGACCTCGGCGATATCCGCCTGTGCTACACCATTGCTGAGCCCGGCGATCACTGGATCGTCAATTCGCTGGGCGTGATTGCCGCCGTACGCGCGGCAGGCGGCGATCTGGCGGCAGCGGGGTTGGCGCTTGCGGAAATGGGCGGCCTCAAGGGCCGGGGGCAGCGTCATACGCTTCCTGTCGCTGGCGGCACTGCGCTCCTGGTGGATGAAAGCTACAACGCCAACCCCGCCTCGATGCGCGCGACGCTGAAGGCGCTGGGGGCTACGCCTGCGACACGGCGCATTGCGGTGCTTGGCAGCATGAAGGAATTGGGCGACTTTTCCGATGGTTTCCACCGCCAGCTTGCCGAACCGCTTGCCGAGGCCGGCATCGCGCACGTGATCCTTGTTGGCGAAGAGATGCGCGCACTTGCTGCGGAACTGGGGAAAGGCGCTGGCGACTTGCTTGGCAAGGACGTGCGCTTCGCTCATTGCCAAAATCCGGACGAAGCGCTTGCCGCGCTCGGAGAAATTGGCCTCAGGCCCGGGGATGCAGTGCTGGTCAAAGGTTCCAATTCGGTTGGCCTCGGCAAGCTTGTGGCCCGCTTGACCCAAGGCGCCTGATCCTGCTCGCCACCGGCGGCGGCAGGTAAGGGCGCAGAGGACGGAAAGATGTTCTACTGGCTTGCCGAAATGTTCGGGTTTGAAGGGCTGTTCAATCTGGTGCGCTACCAGAGCTTCCGCGCGGGTGCGACCTTGATGACGGCGCTTGCGATTGGCCTGGTTATCGGCCCGCGTTTCATCAATCTGTTGCGCGTGCGCCAGGGCAAGGGCCAGCCAATCCGTGAGGACGGCCCGCAAAGCCACCTCGCCAAGCGCGGCACGCCGACGATGGGCGGGCTGATGATCCTCGTCTCGCTCACCGCCTCGCTGCTCTTGTGGATGAATCTGTCGAGCCCGTTTGTCTGGGCGTGTCTGGCGGTGACCATCGGCTTTGGTGCGATCGGGTTTCTTGATGATTACGACAAGGTCTCCAAGAACAGCCATGCAGGCGTGCCCGGCAGGGTGCGGCTGGCGGCGGAGTTTGTGGTGGCAGGCGTGGCTTCCTGGCTGATCGTCAGCCAGATCAACACCAATCTCTATGTGCCCTTACTGTCCGATTTCAGCATCCCGCTGGGCCCGTTCTACTATGTCTTCGCGGCCTTCGTGATTGTCGGTGCTGGCAATGCGGTAAACCTGACTGATGGGCTCGATGGCCTGGCGATCATGCCCGTCATTATCGCGGCGGGCACTTTTGCGATCATCGCCTACCTGGTGGGGCGGGCCGATTTCAGCGCCTATCTGGGCATCCCCCATGTGGTGGGCGCAGGCGAGCTTGCTATTTTCTGTGGTGCGATCATGGGGGCTGGCCTTGCCTTCCTGTGGTTCAATGCGCCGCCCGCAGCGGTCTTCATGGGCGATACCGGCAGCCTTGCGCTGGGCGGTGCACTCGGCGCGATTGCCGTGGCGAGCCATCACGAGGTGGTGCTGGCGATTGTCGGCGGGCTGTTCGTGCTCGAAGCCGTCAGCGTGATCGTGCAGGTGTTCTGGTTCAAGCGCACCGGCAAGCGGGTGTTCCGCATGGCGCCGATCCACCACCATTTCGAACAATTGGGCTGGAGCGAGAGCAAGGTCGTGATCCGCTTCTGGATCATCTCGATTGTGCTGGCGCTGATCGGTCTTGCTACCTTGAAACTCAGGTAACAAAGGAGCGCTGCGCCCGTGATTACCTCGCCCGTCTTCAAGGCCAAGCGCTTTGCGGTGCTCGGCCTTGCGCGCTCGGGCGGTGCGGCGGCCGAGGCGCTGATCGCAAGCGGCGCGGAAGTGATCGCGTGGGACCGGCAGGATGTCGCGCGCGCGCCTTTCGAGGGGCGCTGTCGGCTGATCGATCCGCTGGAGCTTGATCTCAGTGGTTTTGCGGGCGTGGTGATCTCGCCAGGAGTGCCTTTGAACACGCATCCCATCGGCCCGCATGTGTGGCAATATGGCCTGCCGGTGATCGGCGATATCGAGCTGTTTGCGATGGCCCGTGCGAGCCTGCCGCCGCACAAGGTGGTGGGCATTACCGGCACCAATGGCAAATCGACCACCACCGCGCTGGTTTATCACATCTTGCGTAATGCTGGCATTCCAGCGGTGATGGGGGGCAATATTGGAGATCCGATCATGGCGCAGCAGCCGCTCCCTGAAGGCGGGGTCTATGTGCTCGAATTATCGAGTTTTCAGATCGATCTCACCTTTACGCTTGATTGCGATATCGCGGCGCTTACGAACATCACGCCAGACCATCTGGATCGCTATGCCGATTTTGCGGGCTATGCTGCATCAAAGGCGCGCCTCTTTGCGATGCAAACGCACGGCCGCGCGGTGATCTGCGACGAGGATGATCAGACCCGCGCTATCGCCGGCAGCCTTGATGCGGCAGGCCACCCGCCGATCCGGGCGCGCAGCAGCGATGTGGCGGTGCCCGTCTCGCCTTCGCTTGCCGGACCGCACAATGCGCAGAACGCCTGCGTTGCTCAGGCCATCTGCCGCGAGCTTGGCCTGACTGACGCGCAAATCTCGCGTGGTCTTGCCACCTATCGCGGCTTGCCGCACCGGATGGAACGGGTGTGCGAGGCGGCCGGGGTCATTTACATCAACGACAGCAAGGCAACCAATGCGGCTTCCGCGGCACCTGCGCTTGCTGCCTTTCCGCCCGATCCGGCGATCAACGGGGGCAGCCCGCGCATCCACTGGATCGTCGGCGGCCTGCCCAAGGAAGACGGGCTTGGCGAATGCGCGCGGCATCTCGGCAATGTGGCCGCGGCCTATACTGTGGGCGAGGCTGGGCCGATGTTTGCCAGCCTGCTCGAAGGAGCGGTGCGGGTCGAACGCTGCGAGTTGATCGGCGAGGCGGTGCGCCGCGCGCGCGATGCGGCACGGCCGGGGGATGTGGTGCTGCTTTCGCCAGCCTGTGCCAGCTATGATCAGTTTCGCGATTACGAAAAGCGCGGGTTCCATTTCAGCCAGATGGTGCGGGCGATGACGGGCTGCGAGCCTCATGGGGAGGCGCAATGAACACTTTTGGCACCTCGCGCGGAACGATCCCGGCGCGCAGCCAGCGCTTCTCCCCGCCGGTGACTGTCTCGCGCGGCTGGCGTGAGACCTTGCGCGTGTGGTGGCGCGAGATCGACAAGGTGCTGCTTGCGCTGATTCTGCTGCTGATGGCGCTTGGGGTGGTGGCAGTTGCTGCTGCCTCTCCTGCGGGCGCCGAACAACTTTCGACGCGTGCGGTGCAGCTCGATGAGTTCATGTTCCTCAAACGCCACATCCTGTTCCAGCTGGCAGGGATTGCAGGGATGATCGCGATCTCGTTTGCCAGCCGCGATGATGCCCGCCGTCTCGGGATTGTGGTCGGCGCTATCATGCTGGTGCTGCTGGTGCTCGTTCCGATCATCGGCCCGGTCAAGAATGGCGCAAGACGCTGGATCGAGTTTGGTATCTCGGTTCAGCCGAGCGAATTCATGAAGCCTGCCTTCGCGATCATACTTGCCTGGGTTTTGAGCTGGCGGTTGCGCGATGCGAGCCTGCCAGTGATCACCCTTGCCACCGCCATGCTGGGCGTGATCGCAGCGCTCCTTATGGCCCAGCCCAATCTTGGTGACACTATATTGTTTGCCGGGATCTGGTTCGTGATGGTGCTGCTGGCGGGCGTGTCGGTGCAACGTATCGGCGCGCTGGTGGGCGCAGGTTTCATGGGCCTGACGCTGGCCTATTTCCTCTATGACAATGCGCGCCACCGGATTGATGCTTTCTGGGGCGGCGGCACGGCCTTTGATCAGGTCGATCTGGCGCAGCGTACGCTGATGGCAGGCGGGTGGACCGGCAGCGGCCTGTGGCTGGGAGTTCGCAAGATGAACCTGCCCGAAGCACACACCGATTACATCTTCTCGGTCATTGGCGAAGAATTCGGCCTGATTGCCTGCGCTGTGATCGTGCTGCTTTATTGCGCGATCGTGGTGCGGGTGCTGATGCGCTTGGTGGACGAGGAGAACCTGTTTGCCCTGCTCGCGGGCGCGGGCCTTATCACCCAGTTGGGTGGGCAGGCCTTCATCAACATTCTCGTCAACCTCCAGCTGTTCCCGTCCAAGGGGATGACCTTGCCGCTGATTTCCTATGGCGGCTCATCGGCACTGGCGGTGTGCTTCACGCTTGGGCTATTGCTGGCGATCACGCGGCGCAACCCGTTTCTGATCAAGGAAGGCCGGGGGCTGCGCGGATTGATGGACAGCAGCAAGGAGGAGCGCTGATGAGCAGCGCCAATGCACAGCACATTCCTGCCGGGGCGAGCCGCCATTTCGTGCTGGCCGCAGGCGGCACCGGCGGGCATCTGATCCCGGCCTTTGCGCTCGCGGCAGAATTGCACGCGCGCGGGCATCATGTCGCGCTGGTGACGGATGAACGCGGCGCGGCCATTCCGGGCAAGCCCGATTATCTCACCGCCCACGTTATACCGGCAGGCCGGTTCGGCAAGAACCCGCTGGGCTGGATCGGGGGGGCGCGCGCTGTTCTTGCTGGCCGCAGCATGGCGCTGCGCCTGTTCGAAACCTTCCAGCCAACCGCTGTTGTCGGCTTTGGGGGCTACCCGGCTTTGCCTGCGCTGCTCGCTTCGACCGCAGCAGGCATCCCGAGCGTGATCCACGAACAGAACGCCGTGCTGGGGCGGGTCAACCGGCTGCTGGCGGGACGCGTCGATGCGATTGCGACCTCTTATGGCGCGGTTGATCGCCTCAAGCCCAAGCACAAGGGCAAGGTCCATCTCACCGGCAATCCGGTGCGCGCAGAAGTGCTTGCCCTGCGTGAGAAAGATTTCCCCGCCTTCACCGAGGAAAGCCTGTTTCGCATTCTGATTACCGGCGGCAGCCAGGGTGCGCGTGTCCTGTCCGAAGTGGTGCCCGATGGGCTGGCCATGCTCCCCCCGGCGCTGCGGCAGCGCTTGCAGGTGACTCAGCAATGCCGTCCGGAAGATATCGAAGCCGTGCGCGCGCGCTATGCCGCTCACGATATCCCCGCTGAACTGGGCACCTATTTCGAGGACATGCACGAGCGCCTTGCAGGCGCGCATCTGTTTATTGGCCGCGCGGGTGCTTCGACGATTGCGGAGCTGACAGCGGTGGGTCGCCCTGCAATTCTGGTGCCGTTGCCGATCGCAACCGACGATCATCAGGCCGCCAATACCCGCGAGATGGCGAAGGCTGGCGGTGCACGGATGATCCGGCAGGACGCCTTCACGCCCAAGGAGCTTGCCAAGCAAATCCAGGTCATGGCGCAGCAGCCGCAAAGCCTGGCCAATGCTGCCCATTGCGCCTTCAATTGCGGGCGGCCCGATGCGGCCAAGGACTTGGCCGACCTGGTCGAGACGATGGGCGGAATTGATCTGATGGACGTGATCCGGGTCGGGGAATTCGCGCCCAAGGCGGCCGCTGCCAACACCCGCGTCCAGCCCGCCAGCCGTGAAGCGGCCAAAGACAAGGTGGGTGCATGAAGGGCGTCGGCACGGATATTGGCACGATCCACTTTGTCGGTATCGGCGGGATCGGCATGTCGGGCATTGCTGAGGTCATGCACAACCTGGGTTACTGCGTGCAGGGCTCGGACATCGCAGAGGGGCCCAGCGTTGAACGCCTGCGCGCGCATGGCATCACCGTGCATATCGGCCATGCCAGGGAGAATATTGCGGGTGCTGCCGTGGTCGTTACCTCAACGGCTGTGCGCCGCACCAATCCCGAAGTCGCCGCAGCGCTTGAGGCGCGCATTCCCGTGGTTCGCCGCGCGGAAATGCTGGCTGAACTGATGCGCCTCAAATCCACGGTCGCGGTAGCGGGCACACATGGCAAAACCACGACCACCAGCATGATAGCGAGCCTGCTCGATGCGGGCGGGATTGATCCCACCGTGATCAACGGCGGGATCATCGAGCAATATGGCTCAAATGCCCGGCTGGGCGATTCTGACTGGATGGTGGTTGAGGCTGACGAAAGCGACGGGAGTTTTTTGAGGCTCGATGGCACGATTGCGGTCGTCACGAACATCGATCCCGAGCACCTCGATCATTACGGCGATTTCGAAGGAGTGAAGCGCGCCTTTGTGGAATTCATCCACAATGTGCCGTTTTATGGCGCGGCAGTGCTGTGTGTCGATCACCCGCAGGTTCAGGCCGTGATCGGCGAAGTGCGCGATCGCAAGGTGGTGACCTATGGCTTCTCGCTGCAAGCCGATATCTGCGGGGTCAACGTGCGGCCCGAGCTTGGGGGAAGCACCTTCGATGTCATTGTGCGCCAGCGCGGTCTTGAAGATCGCCGTATCGAGGGCGTGCATTTGCCGATGCCGGGGCGCCACAATGTCCAGAACGCGCTTGCCGCGATCGCGGTGGCGGTGGAGATGGGCTGTTCGGATGCGGTGATCCGCGAAGGTTTTGCCAAGTTCGGCGGGGTGCGGCGGCGCTTCACGCGCGTTGGCACTGTGGCGCTGGCAGGCGGGGGTGAGGCGGGGGTGATCGATGATTATGCGCATCACCCGGTCGAAATCCGCGCCGTGCTTGCCGCTGCCCGCGAGGCGGTGAGCGATCAGGGGCGCGTCATTGCGGTAATCCAGCCGCATCGCTATTCGCGCCTCAATGATCTCATGGAAGATTTCCAATCCTGCGCCAATGATGCGGACATTGTTTATGTCGCGCCGGTCTATGCCGCTGGCGAGGAGCCTCTTGCTGGTGTTGATTCCGCAGCACTTGTCGCTGGCATCCAGGGGCGTGGGCACCGCGCAGCGCGGCTGATCGAGGGGCCTGAGAGCCTTGCCGTTGAGCTTGCAGGCGAACTTGCGGCAGGCGATCTCGTTGTTTGCATGGGCGCAGGTGACATTACCCGCTGGGCGGCAGGCCTCGCCAGCGCCATCGCCGCGCAAGGGCAGGCTGCGGCATGATGGGAAGCATCCAGCCCGGCGATGTGCCCTGGTGGGATAACGGCGCGGCTCCGACCTGCGCGGTCGAAGGCGCCGTGTCCTCGCCGGTGTCGCTTGATGGTATCAGGGGCAAGCTCACCTGCAAGGCGCCGCTTGCGCCTCATACGTGGTTCAAGACCGGCGGGCCAGCCGATTGGCTGTTCGAGCCTGCCGACCTCAATGATCTGCGCGCCTTTCTGGAACGTCTGGGCGGCGAGATTCCCGTCATGGCGCTCGGGCTGGGGTCAAACCTGATCGTGCGCGATGGCGGGGTGCCGGGCGTGGTGGTGCGGCTGGGCAAGGCCTTTGCAGGGGTTGAACATACCGGCGAGCATGAACTCACTTGTGGCGGCGGGGCGAGCGGCATTCTCGTGGCATCGACTGCGCGCGATCGCGGCATTGCAGGGCTGGAGTTTCTGCGCGGCATTCCCGGCACAGTGGGCGGGTTTGTGCGCATGAACGGCGGCGCATACGGGCGCGAGGTTGCCGATGTGCTGGTGGATTGTGCGGTGATCCTGCCCGATGGCACCTTTGTCACCCTGCCCGCCGCAGACCTTGCCTATACCTATCGTCATTCGGTGCTGCCCGAAGGGGCCATCGTGGTCTCGGCGCGGTTTCGGGGGCATCCGGGCGACCCGGCAGAGATCGGCGCTGAGATGGAGCGCATTGCCGCCGCGCGCGAGGCTTCGCAGCCGCTGCGCACCAAGACGGGCGGATCGACCTTCAAGAACCCGGAAGGCAAGAAAGCATGGGAGCTTGTCGATGCGGCGGGGTGCCGGGGCATGACTTTGGGCGGCGCTCAGGTTTCGGAAAAGCACACCAATTTTCTCATCAACACCGGCACTGCCACCAGCGCCGATATCGAAGGGCTGGGAGAACTCGTGCGCCAGAAAGTCTATGAACATTCGGGCGTCACGCTCGAATGGGAAATCCAGCGGGTGGGGCGGCCATGAGTGCAGAGAAACCCTTGCACGTTGCCGTCCTGATGGGCGGGTGGGCGAGCGAACGCCCCGTCTCGCTGATGAGCGGGAACGGCGTTGCCGATGCGCTGGAGGCACGCGGCTTTCGGGTCACGCGGATCGATATGGGCCGCGATGTGGCGCTGCGCCTGCATGAGGCCAGGCCCGATGTGGTGTTCAACGCGCTGCACGGCGTGCCGGGTGAGGATGGCAGCGTGCAGGGGCTGCTTGATCTGATGGGGCTGGCCTATACCCATTCCGGCCTCGCCACATCGGTGATCGCGATCGACAAGCAGCTGACCAAGCAGGCGCTCGTGCCGCATGGCATCCCCATGCCCGGCGGACGGATTGTGACCAGCGCGGAGCTTTACGAGCGCGATCCCCTGCCGCGCCCCTATGTCCTGAAGCCTGTCAATGAAGGCTCTTCGGTGGGTGTTGCCATCGTCACTGCCGATTGCAATGCCGGCAATCCGATCAGTCCGCAGGCGACCGGGCCGTGGCAGGAATTTGCCGAATTGCTGGCCGAGCCTTTCATCAAGGGCCGCGAACTCACCGCCGCTGTGCTTGATGGCCCGGATGGCCCGCGCGCGCTGGGCGTCACAGAACTGATCATCGAGAACGGCTTTTACGATTTCGAGCACAAGTACACAGAAGGGCGCACACTCCATGTCTGCCCGGCGCAGATTCCGCCGACAATCACCGCCCTGTGTGAGGAATATGCGATCCGCGCGCACCGGATTCTCGGCTGCCATGGCACCAGCCGCACGGATTTCCGCTGGGATGATGAATTGGGCGCAGAAGGCCTGTTCGTCCTCGAAACCAATACCCAGCCCGGCATGACGCCCCTCAGCCTCGTGCCCGAACAGGCAGCGCAAGCGGGCATCAGTTACGGTGAACTCGTCGAAATGCTGGTGCACGAGGCGCTGCGCGTCCACCAAGCCAAGGGAGCGCGCCATGGCCCAGATCAAGCGTAGCGGCAGCAAAGGTGTGCGTCGCGTTGCCAGCGCGGAAAGCCGCGCGCTCACGGCGCGGCGCGCGCGCGGGCAGGCAAGCGGGCTGGTGGATGGCGCCATGGGCCTGCTGCCCTTCACCGAGGACCAGTGGAGCCGCATCTGGCTTGTCATTATCATCGGTGGCGGCTTGGCCCTGGCGGCGGTGATTGCGAGCTTTGCCGGCGTCCCTGCGCTCGCCGAAGCCCAGGCCGCGCGGGTCGCAGCGGATGCCGGCTTTGCCGTGCGCCATGTCAAGGTGAGCGGCACCCGCCGCATGGACGAACGCGAAGTCTATGCTCTCGCACTCGCCCAGCGCAGCCGCGCCATGCCCGAGGTCGATATTGCGGCCCTGCGCGAAGAATTGCTGGCGCTGCCCTGGGTGCTCGACGCGCGGGTCTCGCGCCAATTGCCGGACACGCTCGCCATCGACATTGTTGAGCGCGCCCCCCATGCCGTGCTGGCCAAGCCAGATCGGCTGGTGCTGATTGACCGGTTCGGGGTAGAACTGGCGCCGATTTCCGCGGCCAATGCCAAGGGGATGCTGCGGATTTCCGGCCCCGGTGCGGCCCAGCAGGTGGAACGCCTTGAATTGCTGCTCGCCGCAGCGCCCGCCTTGCAGCCGCAGGTCAAGGCGGCCGAATGGGTCGGCAACCGCCGCTGGAATCTCACTTTTGCGACCGATCAGCTGCTCGCGCTGCCCGAAGGCGATGCCGAAGCGGCCACCGCGCTGGTGCAGTTCGCGCGGCTCGATGGGCAAAACCGGCTGATCGGGGGCAAGGTTGCGGCCTTCGACATGCGCACACCGCCGCGCATATACATGCGCGTGCCGGGGCAGAGCGAGCGGGCCAAGGCGCTTGCCAGTCTGGAAAAGGGGAGCTCTCAGTAATGGCATCGCGCGGCTTGACCAAAAGCTCACAGCGCGCCTCGCACAGCGCCAAGGCACGGCTGACGCGGGTGTTCGGCGCGGTCAATGTGGGCTCTTTCCGTATCTCGGCCATGATTATGGGCGAAAGCGAGACCGGCGAATTGCTGGTGCTGGGGTCAGGCCACCGCGCCAGTCAGGGCATCAAGCGAGGCTATGTCACCGACATGCGCGCAGCAACCTATGCGATCCGCGATGCGGTCGAACGGGCAGAAAAGAACGCGGGCCTCACCGTGCAAAGCGTCTGGATCGCGTGTGCCGGTGCAGGGCTCGCCAGCCATGTGGCAAGTGTCGATATCGAGATCGGCGGGCGGCGCATCGAGGACGAGGATGTCGAACTGCTGCTGTACCAGGCGCGCGGCATGATCCAGCCCGATGGCCGCACCGTGCTCCATGCGCAGCCTGCGCATTATACGCTGGATGGCGCGCACGGGGTGGCCAATCCGCGCGGGCTTCATGCCGAGCGGCTGGGTGTTGATATTCACGTCATGCTCGCCGACGGGGCACCGGTCCGCAATCTGATGGAAGCGGTGCAAAGCGCGCATCTCGATGTCGAGGGCGTCGTCGCCGCGCCGCTTGCAGCAGGCTATGCCTGCCTCACCGACGAAGAACGTGATCTGGGTGTCGCGCTGGTCGAGATTGGCGCCGATGTCACCAATATCGCGGTGTTTGCGGCGGGAATGCTGCTGGGCTTGCGGGCCGTGCCGATGGGTTCGGGCGATATCACCGATGCAGTCGCATCCGCCTTTGGGATCCGGCGCTTTCAGGCCGAACGGCTCAAATGCGTCTATGGCTCGGCGATCGCGAGCCGCAGCGATCACCGCGAAATGATACCGGTGACAAGCCCTGCCGAAGCCCCCGGAGAGGAGGCAGCGGTTGGCGCTGCGCCGCTTGCGCGCGGGGCGGATGAGAAGAACCGCATCTCGCGCGCCCAGCTTGTCTCGGTGGTGACCCAGCATTTGTCGCTGCTTACTACCGAGATAGGCAAGGCTCTGAAAGACATGGGATTTTCCGGCACCCGTGCAGGGCAGGTGGTGCTGACCGGCGGCGGGGCAGAGCTTGCCGGGATGGCCGAATTTGCGCAGGGCGCGCTCGGCATGCCGGTGCGATTGGGGCGCACGCCTGATTTGAAGGGCCTGCCCGAAGCCCATGCGACCCCCGGCTTTGCAACGCTTGCGGGCCTGTGTCTTTATGCCGCCGAAGACCCGGTCGATATCCGCTCGTTCAGTGCGCCGCGCGCGATGCGGCCGGGTCTTGGCCATGGTGCGCGCGGCCTGTTCCCCATCGGGCGGCTGTTCCGGGCGATGAAGGAGTACTTCTGAGGCGCGTGCCAGTTCAGGCTCGGGCTTGCCAAGGTTAACAAAGGCCTGTGGATAAGGATTTGCCCCCTATCACAACCGGCCGGTGTTTGTGTCAAAGAGAGAAATTGCGGATAGAAGGGCGGGCAAAATCCCTATCCTGCGGCTGGAGGACAACCTGATGAGCATCAATATCGGACCGGCAGCGATTGACGATATGCGTCCGCGCATCACCGTGATCGGCATTGGCGGAGCAGGCGGCAATGCGATCGCCAACATGATCGCCGCGGAAATCGAAGGCGTTGAGTTTATTGTTGCCAACACCGATGCTCAGGCTCTCAGCACGAGCCCGGCTGAAAAGCGCATCCAGCTTGGCCCGGATATCACGGGCGGTCTTGGAGCAGGTGCACGGCCCGAGGTGGGCAAGGCCGCCGCTGAAGAAACCGTTGCCGAGATCGAGCAAGCGCTCGAAGGTGTCAACATGTGCTTCATTGCAGCGGGCATGGGCGGCGGCACCGGCACGGGCGCAGCGCCCGTGATCGCGGAAGCCGCGCGCCGCATGGGTGTGCTGACCGTGGGTGTTGTGACCAAGCCCTTCCTGTTCGAAGGCACGCGCCGGATGCGCGCGGCAGAGGCCGGGATCGAGGAATTGCAGCGGCATGTCGATACCCTCATCGTCATTCCCAATCAGAATCTGTTCCTGGTCGCCAAGGCCGAGACCACTTTCAAGGAAGCCTTCCAGCTTGCCGACGAAGTGCTCCAGCAGGGCGTGCGCTCGATCACCGATCTGATGGTGATGCCGGGCCTCATCAACCTTGACTTTGCCGACGTGCGCTCGGTCATGAGCGAGATGGGCAAGGCAATGATGGGCACCGGCGAGGGCGAGGGTGAAAACCGCGCGCTGGATGCCGCCCAGCAGGCGATCGCCAATCCGCTGCTCGACGGCGTCAGCATGGCAGGCGCCAAGGGCGTCATCATCTCGATCATCGGCGGCGAAGACATGAAGCTGCTTGAGGTGGATGAAGCCGCCAATCACATCCGCGAGTTGGTGGATGAAGATGCCAACATCATCTGGGGCAGCGCTTTCAATCCTGATCTCAAGGGCAAGATTCGCGTCTCGGTGGTTGCGACGGGAATTGAGCAGTCAGCGAGCTTGGCGGCTGATCGCGGCCTGCCGACCTCGCTTGGCGGCGCCCGTGCTCCCAAGCGTCCGGTGCTCGAGCTGGACGATGCGACGAGTCAGCCCGCCGCCTACGGCGCGGCTACTCCTGCTGTGTCGGTTCCGGTTGCTCCCGTCTATGCCGATCCACTGCCTGAGGGGCTTGAGGATGCCGAGCCTTTCGACCTCACCGGAATGCAGGCCGAGGGTGGGCTCGATGATGATTACGATGATGAATATGAAGATGATGTTGACGGCATTGTCGATCCGCTGGCCGGTCTGCGCGGCGCCGATGATGCTGGCTTTACCCTGACCCCGCCCGAGGCTTCTGCCTACGGGAAGCCGGTCGAGGACGACACCCTCGATCTGGGCGAGCCCTATGCCGAGGAGGATGAGGGCGCAGCCGGGCAGTCTGGCACAGGCCATGTGCCGCCGGTGCAGAATGATCTTCTGGCCGACGCCGAGCGGCTTGCAGATGCGGATCGCCCTGTCGAGGCGCAGCTTGGCGGGGCGCGTCGCCGCGGTTTGCTGGGCGGCGCGGCGGGCGGTGCAGCAGCCGGCGCTGGCAGCACTCTGTTCGAGCGGATGGCCAATCTTTCGCGCAGCACCGCTGGTGAGGCCGAGGATGATGAAGATGGCGATGACGGCGGCCCAGCGCTCAGCATCCCGCGTTTCCTCGGGCGCCAAAGCAATCAGTAATCCGTAGTGCAAGCAGGGCGCCTGTGACGGGCGGCCTGCCGTGCGCCACGCTCCGCCTGTCCGGCTCCGCCTCTGCGAAGGCTAGCATTGCAGTGCGGCTTGGCTATGAGAGGCGAATTGTTGCCTCGGTAGTGATTGATGGTTGCAGACCCTTTCCTTTTCACCCGCAGCGCGATCCCGCGAGGCATCGCCCGCGGCGTTCTGACGAGCGCGCTGGCGGCGCTGGCTGTGCCTTTGCTCGCGCAGGACGTCACTTCACGCGAGGTGGTTCAACCGCTACCCTCGGGCGAGGTGCAGCGTCTCAACCGTGCCTTGATGCAGTTGGCGCGCGATCCACGCGATCTGGCGGCTCTTTTGGAAGCGGGCGAGGCATCCCTGGCGGTTGATGATTTTGACGCGGCGACCGGCTTCTTTGCGCGTGCGGCGGCGGTTGAGGAGGACAATCCGCGCGCGCTGGCTGGCCTTGGGCGGGTCGCCTTGCGTGCCGGCGATGCACCCCAGGCGCTAGAGCAGTTCGACAAGGCGCTCAGGGCAGGGGTGGAGGAAAGTGCGATCATCTCCGATCGCTCGCTGGCCCTTGATCTGGTGGGCGATCAGGTGGGTGCGCAGGCGGGCTATCGCCGTGCGCTCGAACGCGATCCGCGCGATGCGGAGACACGGCGACGCTTGGCGCTGAGCTTTGCGATTGCGGGCAATCGCGCCGGGTTTGAAGACACCTTGCGCCCGCTGCTTGACCAGCGCGATGTTGCAGCCTTGCGAATTCGTGCCTTTGGCCTTGCCATTTTCGGGGAGCAGGATCGCGCTTCTGCCATCGTCGAGCAGGTGATGCCGCGCGATCTGTCGAGCCGCCTGATCCCGTATCTCGCCTTCATGCCGCGCCTCACCAGGCCGCAGCAGGCCGCCGCGGCCAACCTCGGGATTTTTCCCCGCGCGGCGGATATCGGACGCGATGATCCGCGGCTTGCCCGCTTTGCCCGCGAGGCGCAGGCCGATAGCCGTCTGGCACCGGCTGGCGCCCCGCTTGGCAGCCCGGCTCCTGCCTTGCCCGCACGGGTGGGCAGTGCTGCCAATTCGCCCTCGCGGCCCGGTATCGTGCCCTCAAGCGCGCGCGCCGCGCGGCGCAATGCGGCAGCCCAGACGGCGCGCACCCCGGCGGCATTGCCTGCGCCGCCTGCTGTGCCCGCTGCAGGCCCGGTGGGAGCTGCTCCGCCACCGCCACCGCCACCGCCGCCTCCGCCTCCGCCACCGCCACCGCCGCCACCGCCGCCGGTTCGGGTGGCTGATGCCTTTGCCGATTTTGGCAGCCTGCTGCCCGATGCGCGGGTGAGCGCGGATGCAGTGGATATCACCCGGATCGCACCGCGCCGCGAAGTCGCGGTCAAGCCTGAGCCCAAGCCCGAGGCCAAGCCCAAGGAACCACCCAAGCCTGTCCATCCCTCGCGCCACTGGGTGCAGATCGCAACGGGTCGCGAGGTCGCCGCGCTCAAGTTTGACTGGCGCAAGTTCGAAAAGCAGGGCGGCGATCTGTTCCGGGGACTGGAAGCGCATACCACCCGCTGGGGCGCGGCAAACCGCCTGCTGGTTGGCCCGCTGCCGAGCGCGGACAAGGCGCGCGAACTGGTAAAGAGCCTTAAGGGGAAGGGGATCGACTCCTTCACCTATCAAAGCCCGGAAGGCGAGGAAATTCAGATTCTTAAATAGGGTTTGAAACCAGTGGGTGCATTTCTATGCACAGGCTATGAACAGGCTTCTCCGGTTCTCCCCAATCCGGTTTGCTGTCTGCATTGCCAAGCCCGCCCCAAGGCAGGCATTCGTGCCAGCAATGATACCGCGCCGATCCCAGAACCCGAGGCTACGTCCATGAAACCGCGCGAGCGATACTTCTCAGCCGAGGATGATACCGCGCCGGTGGAGATGCTGCTGGCGCTGTTCGAAGCGCGTGGCTGGCCGTGCGAGATCATTAGCGATGATGAGATGAGCGGTGAGGTGCAGGGAAGCTGGGCCAAGTATCAGCTGCGCGCAATCTGGCGCTCGGCCGACCGGGTGCTGCAGTTCCTGTGCCTGCCCGACATTCGGGTGACCGCTGACAAGAAGGCGCAAGCATTCGAATTGCTTTGTCTTATCAATGAGCAAATGTGGCTGGGGCACTTCGATATATGGTCGAACGGCGATGTGCTGCTCTATCGCCACGGCGTGCTTCTGGGCGATGAGGGCACTCTTAGCTTGGCGCAGGCGCAGGCGCTTGTCGAATGCGCGATCGAAGAATGCGACCGGTTCTATCCGGCCTTTCAGTTTGTGCTGTGGGGCGATCGCACGCCGCAGGCCGCACTCGAGGCGGCGATGGTGGATGCGGCAGGCGAGGCGTGATGACAGGCCGCCTGCTCATCATCGGTTGCGGCAACATGGGTGGGGCTATGCTTACCGGGTGGCTGGCCGCAGGAGCAGGTTCGGCGGGTTTTGCCGTGCTCGATCCCGCTCTGGCCGAAGCGCCAGCGGGCGTGGCGCTTTATCGCAGCGCTGATGAAGCCCGCGGCGCGGGCGGTTTTGATGCCGTGCTGCTGGGCTTCAAGCCGCAGCAGCTGGCCAGCCTTGCGCCTGGTTTGCAAGGCCTGTGCGCCGAGGGCGTGACGCTTTATTCGCTGCTTGCAGGGATCACGCTGGCGCAGCTGCGCGCAGCCTTTCCCGCCGCTGTCGCCCATGTCCGGGTGATGCCCAATCTTGCCGCTGCCATTGGGAAATCCCCGGTAATCCTTGCGGAAACTGGCCTCAGCGAGAGCGGGCGCGCGGCTGCCTTGCGGCTGTTCGGGATGCTGGGGACGGCGCTCTGGCTAGAGGACGAGGCGCAGTTCGATCTCGTCACGGCGCTTGCCGGATCGGGGCCGGGCTTTGTCTATCGCTTCATCGATGCGCTGGCCGCAGCGGCGGCTGATCTGGGGCTGGAACGGGCGCTGGCTGATCGGTTGGCGCTGGCTATGGTCGAGGGTGCAGCGATGCTGGCAGCGCGCGCCGACGTGCCGCCCGCCACCCTTGCCGATCGCGTCGCCAGCCCCGGCGGCATGACCCGCGAGGGCTTGAATGTGCTTGATAAAGACGCGGCCCTTGTCACCCTGATGACCGAGACCCTGCGCGCCACGGCCGCCAAGGGCGCAGCCTTGTCTCGGCAGGGTTAAGATTAACCCTTGTTAATCTGAATGAAATTTGCCTCCGCCAATTCCGGTTTTGCTTGAATTAGCCCGCCAAAGGCCCGATATTCGCAGCAAGCGGCGCGATACCTACCCCCGCACCAGCGTGCCGCATTTGGAGATCAGGATTTAACACCATGGCAGACTGGAACAACAATCTCGGAAGCAGTCAGCGCCTCGGCTCGGTTCCGCGCGCTGGCGGCGATATTGCGAGCCGCGCTGGCTATGACGAGGGCCTGCGTTCATATATGCTTGCGATCTACAACCACATGGCCTCGGCCGTGTTGCTCACCGGCATCGTCGCGCTGGTGGCAGCATCGAGCGGCATCACGCAGGCGCTGGCCGGGACTCCGCTAATGTGGATCGTGGCGCTGGCGCCGCTGGGCTTTGTGATGGCGATGAGCTTTGGCCTCCACAAGATGAGCAAGGGCACCCTTAATGTCCTGTTCTGGACCTATGCGGCGGCGATGGGCCTGTCGCTCTCGACGATTTTCCTCGTTTATACCGGGGAAAGCATCGCGACGACGTTCTTTGCGACTGCTGGTGCCTTTGCCGGTCTGAGCCTTTACGGCTATACCACCAAGAAGAACCTGTCGGGCCTTGGCAGCTTCCTCATCATGGGCGTGATCGGGATCGTGATCGCCATGCTCGTCAACCTTTTCTTGCAGTCGAGCGCGCTCAACATGGTCATCAGCGTCATCGGCGTTCTCGTGTTCGCGGGCCTCACCGCCTATGACACGCAGCGCTTGAAGAACGATTACACCGCGCTGCGTGGCACGGAGTTCATGGGCAAGGCCGTGATCATGGGCGCCTTGAGCCTCTATCTCGACTTCATCAACATGTTCATGTTCCTGCTCAACTTCCTTGGCAACCGCGAGTAATTCGGGCGAACAAGAGAACCGTTGAAATCCGTGATGCCCGGGGCCTGATCCAAGGCTCCGGGCATTTGCTTTGCAGCCAAAGCAGGCTATTTCGGCTGCCTCTGATTGCGTGCAGGTGAGGTTTATTGCCGGCGCGCAACAATTGCTATCGACAATGAGGTTCACCTGACATGATTTCGGCTGCGTTTCCTCCGGCAAACCGAACCCCTGCCGCCCCTGTCATGATCCGCCGTGTCGGCGCTGTGGCGATCGCTGCAGGCACGGCGCTGGTCGCCGCCTGCACGACCCCGGCAAGCGCACCGCCACCGCCCCCGCCGCCGCCGCCGGTGGCTGAAGTTGTGCCCTATCGCCCGCTGCCGCCGGCCGGGGCTTCCTATGTGATGAAGATCCCGCCGATGGGCCCTGATGGCAAGCGCATCACTGTCAACAGCAACCTTTCGGATGACCGGCTGGTGTGGCACCTGCGCTCGGCATGGAACGTGGCGGCACTGAATTGCCTTGGAAGCGAACACGAGCCGATCCTCACCGGTTACCGCGCGTTCCTCACCAACAATGTCCGCAGCCTCAAGGCGCTGAATGATCGCATCGAGAAGACCTATGGTGATCGCTATCGTGTGCGGCGCGATGCGGTTGTGGCGCGCGATGCGGAATCCACGCAGGTCTATAATTTCTTCGCCAATCCGGCAGCGCGGAGCGGTTTCTGTCAGGCTGCGCTCGATGTAGCCAACCGCTACCTTGCCGAACCCAAGGCGCAGCCCCTTGCCTTTGCGCAGGCCAATTTCCCGGTGTTCATGGCCCCGCATGAGGATTTCTTTAACCAGTATGAAGCCTATCAGCGCGCCTCGGCCGAATGGGATGAGAAATATGGTGAAAAATACGGCCCCTCGCAGCCGGGCTGGGTTGCGGTGCAGCAGGCCCGGGCCAATGGCGAAGAGGTGCCCACCTACACCAATTTTGCCGCTGCCGCAGTAACACAGACGGTGGTGGATCCGGAAACCGGCGTTGCTGTGCCGGTAATCCCGGTGCAGGAAGGCTTTGTCTCGCAGCCGGTAATCGAACCGCTCGCTGCGCCAAAGCCGGCGCCGTCCCCTGCGACCAAGCGCAAGCGCTGAGGCAGGGCAGCGCTCGCAAAATCGCCATTGCATGGGCGCGCGCTTCTCGCTAAGGCGCGCGCCTGGTTGGCTGTCGTGGCCATACACACGCTGGAACGGGGCCGTAGCTCAGATGGGAGAGCGCGTCGTTCGCAATGACGAGGTCAGGGGTTCGATCCCCCTCGGCTCCACCAGGTGTTCCATCGCGCGTTGACGGGGCAAGCTGTTCTCCTGCGCTTATCACCTCTCGCAATCCGCCGCAGAAATGCATAGGGAGTTTGCCATGCATTTCCTCGACCAAGCCAAAATCTACTTGAAATCGGGCAGCGGCGGGCCGGGTGCGGTCAGTTTTCGGCGCGAGAAATATGTCGAATATGGCGGGCCCGATGGCGGCAACGGCGGTAATGGCGGGGATATCGTGTTCGAAGCGGTGGCGGGCCTCAATACGCTTATCGATTTCCGCTACACCCAGCATTTCAAGGCGCCGCGCGGCGGGCATGGCATGGGCCGGGACCGCACGGGCGCCTCGGCCAAGCCGCTGGTGATCAAGGTGCCGGTCGGAACGCAGATCCTTTCTGATGATCAGGACGAAGTGCTCGCCGATTTCACCGAAGTCGGCCAGCGCATCACCCTGCTCGAAGGCGGGATGGGCGGGCGCGGCAATGCGTCCTATAAAACCTCGACCAATCGCGCTCCGCGCCAGCACCAGCCCGGAATGCCGGGCGAGGAGATGTGGGTGTGGCTGCGGCTCAAACTGCTGGCTGACGTGGGCCTCGTGGGGCTCCCGAATGCAGGCAAATCGACCTTCATCAACGCGGTCTCGAACGCGCAGGCGAAGGTGGGCGATTATGCCTTCACCACGCTGGTGCCCAAGCTTGGCGTGGTGCGCCACAAGGGGCGCGAGTTCGTGCTGGCTGATATTCCGGGTCTGATCGAAGGCGCGGCCGATGGGGCGGGGATTGGCGACAGGTTCCTGGGCCATATCGAGCGCTGCCGGGTGCTCATCCACCTGATCGACATTACCGGCACCGAGGATGCCGATCCTGCCGAGGCGCTGCGGATCGTCGAGGAGGAGCTGGCGGCCTATGGGGCTGGCCTGGAAGACAAGCCACGCCTCATCGTGCTCAACAAGCGCGATCTTGCCGACGCCGAACTGGTGGCAGGCTTCACGCAGGAACTGAAGGCCGCGGGCGCGGATCAGGTTTTCGCCGTGTCGGGCGCGACGGGCGAAGGCATTGCGGCGCTGATGGACGCGGTGCTTGCCTACCTTCCCGATCGCACCGCCACCGAGACCAGGGGCAGCGAGGTCGAGGACGCAGCCGAGGGCGAGGCGGGCGAATGGTCGCCGCTTTAGGGGGCGATATGCTGGCGGGGCTTGCGGACATTGCGCAAGCGCGGCGGGTGGTCGTCAAGATCGGCTCGGCGCTGCTCATTGAAAGCGGCGTGCCGCGGCGCGAATGGCTGGTGCAACTCGCAGGCGATCTGGCGGCTTTGCGGGCAGGCGGGGCGCAGGTGATCGTGGTGAGTTCCGGCGCGATTGCGCTGGGTGCGGCGCGGCTGGCTCTGCCCAAGGGCGGGCGGGCGAGCCTTGCCGATGCGCAGGCCGCCGCCGCCGTCGGGCAGATTGAACTGGCTGATCTGTGGTCAGGCGCGTTGCGGGCGCACGGGATTACCGCTGCGCAAATGCTGCTGACGCTGGATGATCTGGAAGACCGGCGGCGCTATCTCAATGCGTCCGCCACGCTTGATCGGCTGCTGAGCGCGGGCACGATTCCCGTCATCAACGAGAACGACAGCGTGGCGACCGAGGAAATCCGCTTTGGCGACAATGATCGCTTGGCGGCGCGGGTGGCGCAGGCGGCGAGCGCGGATGCGGTGCTGCTCTTGTCGGATGTGGACGGCCTTTATACCCGCGATCCGCGTGAGGCTGGCGCGGAGCTGGTGCCGGTGGTGGAGGCGATCACGCCTGAAGTGATGGCGATGGCGAGCGCTGCCTCGTCCTCGGGCCTTGGTTCGGGCGGGATGCGCTCGAAATTGCAGGCGGCGCAGATTGCGACGCGGGCCGGGATTGCGCTGGCGATCATCACGGGCAAGGGCGCAGCGCCAATCAGCGCGGCGCTGGCGGCAGGGCGCGGCACGCTGTTCCTTGCCCAGCGCGGCGATGGGGCGAGGAAGGCCTGGCTCGGCGGCAGGTTGGCCCCGGCAGGCGAATTGCGGGTGGATGGCGGCTGCGCCGAGGCTTTGCGCAGCGGGGCAAGCCTGCTGGCACCGGGGATCGTGGGCGTATCGGGCGCATTCCGGCGCGGCGATCTTGTCAGCATCGTGAGCATCAAGGGCGAGCGGTTGGCACAGGGCCTTGCCGAATATGACGCGGGCGAAGTGCAGCTCATCGCGGGCCGCCGCGCCGAGGAACAGGCCGAACGCCTCGGCTATGCCCCGCGTGCAGCGGTGATCCACCGCGATCATCTGGTGCTGCTGTGAGCGTTATCGCGCTCACCGGTGCAACCGGTTTCGTCGGCTCGCATACGCTCGAAGCGGCGCTGGAGGCCGGCCATGAGTTGCGCGCGCTGACCCGCCGCGAGCAGCCTGCGCTGGAGGGCGTCACATGGGTGCGCGGCGATCTTGATGACACCTCCGCGCTCGCTGCGTTGGTGGCGGGCGCGGATGCGGTGATGCATATCGCGGGGCTCACCAACACGCCCGAGCCTGCCGCGTTTCGCGCGGCCAATGTCACCGGCACGGCCAATGTCATCGCCGCGATGAAGGCGGCTGGGCGCAAGCGGCTGGTGTTTGTCTCCTCGCTGGCGGCAAGGAAGCCCGAGCTGTCCGCCTATGGCGCTTCCAAGGCCGAGGCCGAGGCGCTGGTCGAGGCAAGCGGGCTTGACTGGACAACAGTGCGCCCGCCCGGTGTCTATGGCCCGCGCGATGTCGATTATCTGGAGATGTTCCGCACCGCCAAGGCGGGCTTCGTCCCGCTGCCGCCGGGGGGCGCGAGTTCGCTCATCCATGTGCGCGATCTGGCGGCCTTGCTGGTCGCGCTTGTCGGCAGCGCGGCGGTGACGCGCAAACAAACCTACGAGCCCGACGACGGGCGCGAGGGCGGGTGGAGCCACAAGGAACTCGCTGCAGCGATCGGCGAGGCGGTGGGCAGACGATGGGTGTTCGCGCCGCATCTCCCCCAGAGCGTGCTGCACATCGCGGCCCGGATTGATGGCACCCTGCGCGGGGCCAAAGCCAAGCTGACGCCTGACCGCGTGGGCTATATGTGCCACCCCAATTGGGTGTCGCGCTTTGATCGAAAGCCGCCGCCTGCGGTGTGGCAACCCCAAATCAGCGGTAAAGAAGGGCTCAGAGCCACCGCCGCATGGTATCGCGAGGTTGGCTGGCTCTAGAGCGGTTTTCGCTCTGATTGCATCAAATCCACCACTCTATTGGTTTGTTTTGCCGCGTTTTCCGAGTCGCCGGGTGATTCCACCAGGCTTGAAAACGTTCTAGAGGAACGGCTCTTCGCCGGGCTTGTGGATGCCGCATTCGGTTTTGTCCCAGCCTTTCCATCTCCCTGAGCGCGGGTCTTCGCCGGGGGCGACCTGTGAGGTGCAGGGCGAGCAGCCGATGGATGGATAGCCCTGCGCGATCAGCGGGTGGCGCGGCAGGTCATGCTGGATGAAGTAGCCCTCGATCTGGGCGGGGTCCCAATCGATCAGCGGATTGATCTTAAGCCGGCCCGCAGCATCGGAGGTATCGAGTTCAAAGCGCGGCAGATGCGCGCGGGTGGCAGCCTGAAACGCCTTTCTCCCGGTGAAGCTTGCATCATAGTGCGCCAGGGCCTTTGCGAGCGGGCGCACCTTTCGCAACTCGCAGCAGCCATCGGGATCGTATGACCATCTGAGGCCCGTCGCGTCCCGCCTGGCAAGATCATCCGCATCAGGCCTCAGCACCACCAGATTGAGGCCGAGCAGCTGCGCCAGTTCATCGCGATAGGCCAGCGTTTCGGGGAAGTGCTTGCCCGTATCGAGGAACAGCACGGGCACGGCTGGATCAACCGAGGCAACCAGATGGAGCAGCACCGCGCTTTCCGCGCCGAAGCTGGAGACCACTGCGAGATCGCCCGCGAGATTATCGCGGATCACGCTTTCGAGCATGTCATGCGTCGAGGCGCCGCGAAACATCCGGTTGAGACGCAAGGCATCATGCTCGGTAAAGCGCGGCGCGAGATCGAGCGTGTCGCGCCGGCGCGCACTGGTCTGTGCGGCGGTCTCAGGCTTCATGGCGCAGCCTTGCTATCGTGACGCGCCCGTCAGCGGCGGTCTGATAGACATGCTCCCAGGTGGCAAAGGCGCGCGCGGCGTCTTCCTCGTCAAGGCGCTTGTCGGGAGCAAAGGAGTCGAACCCGCAGCGGCGCAGGTGCGAAAGCTGGTCGATCAGCACTTCGCCCACCGCGCGCAATTCGCCGGCATAGCCCGCCTCGCGCAGGATCCGCGCCGCAGAATAGCCCCGCCCATCGCCAAAGGAGGGGAAGTTGATTTCAACGAGCGCAAGGCGATCGAGGAAGGGCAGGAGCAGGCGGGCATCATCGCCCGGCTCGATCCGCACCGCGGTGGCGTTGGTCTGCTCGAGCGCTGCATCGACTGTCACCGTGTCATGATCGACCGGTTCATCATCGCGGAACCGGAACTGCACTTCATCGGGACTGGTGCCGAGATCACGGACCTTAACCATCCCAGCCTCCTTGCAGGATGTTGCCACCTGAAATTGCCCTGTTTGAAAATGCGGCCACGGCCTGAGGCGCGGCGGTGCTGGGGCCGATCTTAGCCATAAAGCGCCTCCTTGAACGGCTCCATGCCGATGCGGCGATAGGTATCGAGGAAGCGTTCGCCCTCGCTGCGCGTGGCGAGATAGACGTCGGTGACTTTCTCGACCGCCGCGATCACGCCGTCTTCGTCGAAGCCGGGGCCAGTGATCTTGGCAAGGCTGACATCTTCGGCCTCGCTTCCGCCGAGCGAGAGCTGGTAGTTCTCGCGCCCCTTCTTATCGACGCCGAGGATGCCGATATGGCCCGCATGATGGTGCCCGCAGGCATTGATGCAGCCTGAAATCTTGAGCTTCAACTCGCCCAGCAGCGCGCTCTTGCCGCTGGCGGCGAATGCTTCCGAAATGCGCTGGGCGAGCGGGATCGAGCGCGCATTGGCAAGGCTGCAGTAATCAAGGCCGGGGCAGGCGATGATGTCCTCGATCGTATCCATATTGGCCGCCGCGAGGCCTGCGGCATCAAGCGCCGCCCACACGGCAGGCAGATCGGCGATAGCGACATGGGGCAGCAGCACGTTCTGCGTGTGCATGACGCGCAGTTCATCGAAGCTGTAGCGCTGGGCAAGGTCGGCCATGACCCGCATCTGTTCGGCGCTTGCATCGCCCGGAATGCCGCCAGCAGGCTTGAGGCTGATGACCGCGGAGACATAGGACGGGTGCTTGTGGGGATGGGTATTGGCTTTCACCCAAGCGTCAAACGCGGGGTTGGAGCGGTCAACGCTCTTGGGCCCCTCAATGAAGGGCGGATCGGCAAAGAAAGTCGCAATCCGCGCCAGTTCCTCACGCGGCGGCTCAACGCCGATGCTCAGCAGGTGCGCGAATTCTTCCTCGACCTGCCGGGTGTATTCGGCCGCGCCAAGCTCATGGACGAGGATCTTGATGCGCGCCTTGTACTTGTTGTCGCGCCGGCCATAGCGGTTGTAAACGCGCAAGGCGGCCTCGGCATAGGTGATGAGCTGATCGAGCGGCACGAAATCGCGGATCAAGGGCGCAATCATCGGGGTGCGGCCCATCCCGCCGCCTGCATAAACTTGCGCGCCCAATTCCTCCCCGCGCTTCACGATGCGGATGCCGATATCGTGGAGCCGCATCGCCGCGCGGTCTTTTTCGCTGGCAATCACCGCGATCTTGAACTTCCTCGGCAGGTAGCTGAATTCCGGGTGGAAGCTCGACCATTGCCGCATCAATTCGGCATAGGGGCGCGGATCGGTAACCTCATCGGCAGCAGCACCGGCAAAGTGATCGGACGAGATGTTGCGGATGCAATTGCCGCTGGTCTGGATCGCGTGCATCTGGACGCTGGCAAGATCGGCAAGGATGTCGGCGGCATCCTCCAGCCTGATCCAGTTATACTGGATGTTTTGCCGGGTGGTGAAATGGCCATAGCCGCGATCATATTTCTCGGCGATTGTCGCCAGCATGGTCATCTGGCGGCTGTTCAAGGTGCCATAGGGGATCGCGACGCGCAGCATATAGGCGTGGAGTTGCAGGTAGAGCCCGTTCATCAGCCGCAGGGGCTTGAACTGGTCTTCGGTCAATTTGCCCTCAAGGCGGCGACGCGCCTGATCGCGGAACTCGGCCACGCGGGCATCAACCATGGCCTGATCATAGGTGTCGTAAAGATACATCAGATGACCCAGTCGATCGCTTGGGGGTCTTGCGGCTTCAAGGTGAGGTCAGGCCGAACAGTCGGCCCCAGCGCGCGGATGCGGTCCTTGATATGGGCAGGACGCACCCCGTCAATGGTGCGGGTGGCTTCGACCACGTAGGGCACATTGACACGCCGCGCAGCGACTTCGCGGGCGATGATTTCGTCCGCCTGGTTGCCCACATCCACTGCATCATTGACATGGAGCGACCAGCCCGAGCCGTCCCACCAGGTCACGGCTCCGGTGCGCAGATCATTGCCGGTGAGGATTTTCATTGGGCAGCCTCCTTGGCAAAAGCGGCGACGGCTGCCTCGGCGCGCGCGGTGACTTCGCCGATGACGATCAGCGCGGGGCTTGTGACGCGCTCGGCCGCCACCAGATCGGGTAGCCCGGCAAGCAGGCCGCGCAGCACGCGCATCTCGGGGCGCGCGGCGTTTTCGATCACGGCAACAGGCATGTCGGGGGCAAGCCCGTCGGCCATCAGCTTTTCCGAGATCGCCGCAGCGGTCGAGACGCCCATGTAGATCACCAGCGTGCGCCCCTTGCCGGCAAGGCCAGCCCAGTTCTGTTCGGACAGGCCCTTGCACTGGCCAGCCACGAAGCTGACAATGCTGGCTGCATCGCGGTGCGTGAGCGGGATGCCGCTCGCTGCCGCCGCGCCGTTCGCTGCCGAAATGCCGGGCACGACTTCCACGCGCACACCTGCGGCAAGCGCGGCTTCGGCTTCCTCGCCGCCGCGCCCGAAAATGAAGGGATCGCCGCCCTTGAGGCGCACCACATCATGGCCCGCCAAGACCTCGCGCACCAAGAGAGCGCTGATTTCCGCTTGCGGCATCGTGTGGCGCGCGCGCCTCTTGGCCACCGAAATCAGCCGCGCGTCAGGCCGGGCAAGCGCCAGCACATCTGCGCCCACCAGCCCATCATGCACGATCACGCCTGCACGCGCGATCAGGCGCGCCGCGCGCAGGGTGAGAAGATCAGCCGGGCCGGGCCCGGCGCCGACGAGATAGATAGTGCCTGCCTGTGTCATGATCGCCCATCTGGGCGAGGGCGGCCAGATGCGCCAGCGAGAATGGCTTTGCCGCCTGCTAGATCAGCTTTAGGCGTTGTCCTCAGGCGAGTTGGCAACCTGAACCCGCTGGCTGATCGCGGCGACAAGCTGCTGGAATTGTTCATTATCGCGCAGATTGAGATCATGCTGCGGGAAGGGGATTTCGATCTCGTACTCCTTGAACAAGGCCCACAACTTCTTGAGCACCTGCGAGCGGACATTGCCGATGCCGTCTTCTGGATCGCTGATCCAGCAATGGATCACGAAATCGACCGAGGAATCCCCGAAATTGGCCATCCACACGGTTGGCGGGGGGGTTTTGAGCACGCGCGGCGCGGATTTCGCGGCCTCGATCAACAATTTCTCGACGAGATCCATGTCGGAATTGTAGCTGACGCCGACCTCGATCTGGAACCGCACATTGCGCGAGGAATAGGACCAGTTTTCCACCTGATTGATCATCAGGTTTTCATTGGGGATCAGATATTCGCGTTCATCGCGCGTGGTGATGGAAACCGCGCGAATGCCGATCTGGCGGATCTGGCCAAAAGTCTGCTTGCCGGTCTGATCGGCAATGGCAATCACATCACCCGGCTTGATCGAGCGGTCCATCAACAGGATGATGCCGGCAATCAGATTGCCGAAGGTCTTTTGCAGGCCAAAGCCAACCGCAAGGCCAAAGGCGCCCGAAAATACTGCCAGCGCGGTGAGATCAACGCCCAGCAGATCAATCCCGATCAGGACGGCAAGGGCCCAGACCAGCACCGAAATCAGCTTGTCGGCGAGCAGAGTTTGCGAGGGATCGAGCGTCTTGATGCGCCGCAAGACGAGCCGCCCGATCTTTTCGCCAACCCGTGCGAGCAGGAACACTCCCAGCACCACCAGCACGACAACCAGTGCGCTCAGCAGGGAAAAGCGCGTGTCAGCGATGGTAAAACCGACGGCATCGAGCAGATCGATCATGCTGCCCACGGCATCGCTGCGCGCCGCGACTTCATCGCGCAAGGTATCAACCCCTTGCAGCAATTCGGTGCTTTGCGGCTCGGTGGCAGGCTCGGGTGCCGGGAAGGAGGCGGCGGTCTCGGCGGCCTTGCTCTCGTCCGCATCGGGCAGGGGTGGGGCTGGCGCGCTCACTGTCGCCCTATCTGCGCGAGCGCCTGTGCGAGATCGGCGATCAGATCATCGGTATCCTCCAGCCCGATCGCGAGCCGGAGCGCCGGACGCCCGCCGGTTGGATCGCGCGCGATGCTGCGGTAATCGGCGGGACGGATCGGCAGGGCAAGGCTTTCATAGCCGCCCCAGGAATAGCCGATCCCGAACAGCTCCAGCGCATCGGCGACCCGCGCCGAGGCCGCCGGGTCATCGCTTGCCAGCACGAAGGAAAACAGCCCGCACCCGCCGGTGAAATCGCGCCGCCACAGCGCATGGCCGGGATCATCCGCGAGCATCGGGCACAGCACGCGGGCGACTTGGCGCTGGGCGGCGAGCCATTCGGCAATCCTGAGCGCGCTTGCGCTTTGCGCCTTGAGCCGCACGGCCATCGTGCGAAGGCCGCGCGCGGCGAGCGCCGCATCATCGGGCGAGACCACCTGGCCCAAATCCTGCGCGGTGCGGCGCAGCACGCCATACCAGCGCTCACCCGCGCTGAGACTGCCCATCATCAGATCGGAATGCCCGCCGACATGCTTTGACAGGCTCATCATCACAATATCGCAGCCATGCTTGAGCGCAGCAAAGCCCAAGGGGCTTGCCCAGGTGTTGTCGATGAGGCTGACTGCGCCATGTTCGCGCGCGATGCTGGCAAGCAGCGGCACGTCGCAGATCTCGAAGGTGAGGCTGCCGGGCGCCTCCAGCCATACGGCCTGCGCGCCCTCTTCGATCAGCGCGCGGTAGGCCGGGACATCGAGCGGATCGAAGAAGCTGGTGCGCACCCCCATTCTCGTCAGCAGCCCTGTCGCCATGCTCCGCGAGGGATCATAGGCATTGTCGGCCATCAACAGGTGATCGCCGGGCTTCAGCACCGCGAGCAGCGCGCCTGCAATCGCGGCGACGCCGCTGGGGTAAAGCACCGTGCCATGAGCGCCTTCCTCAAGCGCTGTGAGGGCTGCGGCAAGGCTCCATTGGGTCGGCGCGCCGCGCCGGCCGTAAAAGAACTGCCCGTCGGCATTGTTGCGGCCCGCCGCGTGGCGATCGGCGTCCTTGGCATAAAGATGCGTCGAGCCGCGCCAGACGGGCACGTTCACCACCGGCCCGGTCCATTCCGGCTTGCGGCCGCCGCGCACCACGCGGGTGGCGGGGCGGCGGGTGCTGTCGTCGCCGCCCGCGCTCATGCTTCCGGGCCCTGCGCCTTGGGGGTGGCCGGATCAGCGGCCCATTCGCTCCAGCTGCCATCATAGAGCGCGGTGTCGGCCTTGCCGATCAGATGGAGCGCAAACAGCAGCACGCTCGCCGTCACCCCGCTGCCGCAAGTGCCGATCAGCGGGCGGGCAAGATCAACGCCCGCGCCCTTGAAAGCGGCGCGCAATTCGTCGCGGCTTTTGTAAGTGCCATCGGGGTTGAACACTTCGGTGTAAGGCAGGTTGAGCGCGCCGGGAATGCGGCCATTGGGCCCGCCGTGGACGGGATCGGTGCCGGTGCCATAGACCCGGTCGGCGCTGCGGGCATCAAGCACCTGTTCGGCGCGGGTTTCGAGGTTCGTCAGCATATCCGCCTTGCTGCGGACAGCGCATGGCGGGGTGAGCGCGGCAGGGGCGACAGGGCTGAGCACAGGCTCTCCGCTTTCGAGCGGGCGGTTCTCGCTGCGCCACTTGCCAAGTCCTCCGTCAAGGATCGCGGCGCGCTCCCACCCGCTGGCTGTCAGGATGAACCACGCCCGCGCCGATGTGCGGATCGCGCTGTCGTCATAGAGGATGATCGCCGCGCCCGGCGGCACGCCAAGGCTTGCCAGCCGCGCGGCCAGTTGATCGGGGCGGGGCAGGGCCGCGGGCACGCTCGAGGCGGTATCGACCAGGCTCGCCAGATCAAGAAAGCGCGCGCCCGGAATATGCGCCGCGGCATATTCGGCACGGGCGTTGCGGGCCGCGGCAGGCAGGTGGTGCGAGGCATCAAGCACCACCAGATTGGCATCGCCCGCGTGGTCGGCCAGCCAATCGGTCGAAACGAGCGAGGGGAGAGCATCCATCATGCCGCCAGCCTAGCCGCGCGCCGCGCCTGCGCCAAGGGGTGCTTAGGGCGCGTTCACCGGCAGCGCGCGCACCCCTGCAATTCCGCCCGGCGTCGTATCCAGCCGGATCGGCTGGAGCCGTCCGAGATTGGCCGGGCTTGGCGTTCCGGCGACAAAGAGACGCGTCTCGCGCGGATGGCCGGCGCCTTCGAGGATCATGTGAAGGAGCGGGATCAGCAGCGGGCTCGCGCCCTGCCGGATCGGGGCGATCTCGGCAAGCGGCAGGCGCAGCGTGCCGGTGATGCTGCGGCTCTGGTGGGGGCCGATGCGTTCGATAGTCTGAATGCTTTCGGCCGATGGCACAAGGGCTGCCTCCTCACCGGTGCGGCCCGGATAGCCGAGCCGTGCAGTGACCTGAAGATCGCGCACCGCGCGGGGCGAGCGGTTGGCGATTTCGAGGCGGTATTCGATGGTGAACATCATCACGCTGCGCGTCGCGGCAAGAATGGCGAGCTGGCAATCCAGCTTCGCGGGTGCCGGTTCGCTGTCTGCCCCGGCATGGTCTGCCGCGCGCGGAGCGGGCGCTGCAAGGCGCGGCACCCGGGGCTTGCGGATGCGCTGTGCGAGCAGGAGGATTGCCATCACCCCAAGCCCGGCGAGCACCCCTGCCGCCAGCGGCCACCAAGCTGGCAGCAGGCTTGCGCCGAGCGCCGAGGAATTGGGCGCGGCGGCGGCTGATGCAGGCAGTTCGGGCGGGCTGACTGGCAGGCCGGTGGGTGGCGCCTCGCCGGGGGGCGGTTGTGTCGCCTCAGCGCCCGGCAAAGGATCACCCGTTCGGGTGGTGGTGGTGGCCGGACTGGGCGCCGGGCTGGCAGCGGGTGACGGCGCGGATGTGGGCGCGGGCACGGGGACGGGCACGGGCACGGGCAGAGGTGACGGGCGCGCTTCGGCTTGGGGCTGGGCCTGCGGTTGGATTTGCGGCTGGGGGCGCGCGGGCTCAGGCGTCGTGGTGGGACCGGGCGGCAGGTCGAATGTCGGCAGCGGCATGGTCGTCGGCGAAGGGGCCGCAGCAGGCGGGCTTGCGGCCAGCGGCGCCGCGCCGGTCAGCGGCAGCGCGGCCAGCATCGGCAAGCCCAAGACTGCGCCCATCGTCACAAGCGCCCGCTCGCGGCATCGCCGGGCGCGCTTTGGCAGGGGGCAAGACAGGGTGGGGTCGGCAGGCATCAGGCGGTGCATCTTTGCAAGGTCAGCAGGCAGGCCGCCCCTCCATAAGCGGTGCGCGGCCCGCGTCCAGTTCCTTGCTTGCGCTGTGCCCGGTTTCACGGGCATAGCATGCCGCCATGACTGACACGCCCGACACCCCCGCCTTGAACCCCGCCTTTCTGGGCAAGGACAGCCCGCTGCCGCGTTCGCCGGAAGAGGCGCGGCTCGATTACGTGCCCAACCCGAGGCCGGGCGCGCTCTACCTGGTGCGCTTTGCCGCGCCCGAGTTCACCTCGCTGTGCCCGGTGACGGACCAGCCCGATTTTGCGCATCTGGTGATCGACTATGCGCCCGCTGAGACCATTGTCGAATCCAAAAGCCTCAAGCTTTTTCTGGGCTCTTTCCGCAACCACAACGGCTTTCACGAGGATGTGACAGTTGGCATCGGGCAGCGGCTGGCCGAGGAAATGCAGCCGCGCTGGCTCAGGATCGGCGGCTACTGGTATCCGCGCGGCGGCATCCCGATTGATGTGTTCTGGCAGACTGGCCCGGCTCCACAAGGCCTGTGGGTGCCCGATCAGGGCGTCCAGTCCTATCGCGGGCGCGGCTGAATCGGGCTGAGTCGACCAAAATCTCCTCCCCGGCGGATCGGCTTTCGGAACGCTTTTTGCAATATAGCGTTGCGAAACCGGAAACTGACGACGCGGTTTGTTGCTGAATCGCGCCTGAGCGCGCAATTTTGCTGCCAGCTTGCGTTTGTGTTTTGACTGCCGTGGCGCGCTGGTGCGGCATCGGGGGAGTAGAGATTTTGGCTGAAGCAGATACCGGCCTTGTGGCCGCCGCGCGCATGAGCAATCCGATCGGCACGTCCGCCGATTGGGACGCGATGCGCGCCGCCGTGCTGGCGGATCCGGGCGCCTTTCACGGGGATATCGCCGCGCGCAATATGCACTGGTTTGTCGCTGGTGTGGGAAAGGGCGGCGCCTGGCTGGCCAAGGATGAAGCGGGCGCATGGCACGGCTGGGATGCGGCGACGTGCGAAGCTGTCAACCCCGATCTGCCGGCCGATTTCGCGCCGTGGGATGCGGCGTTTGATGGCTCCAACCCGCCGCACTGGCGCTGGTTCGTCGGCGGGCGCACCAATGCCGCCTTTTCCGAGATGGATCGCCATGTGCTTGCAGGCCATGGCGAGGAAGCGGCGCTGATCTTCGAAGGGGATCGCTGGGACATGTCGGCCAATGGCGGCAAGGGCGCGCCGCTCGATTGCTTCACCGTCTCGCGCCGTCAGCTACTGCTGGAAAGCGCCAAATGTGCGGTGGCTTTGCAGGCGCTGGGCGTGAAGCCGGGTGATCGCATCGCGCTCAATATGCCGAGCATCGTGCCGCAGATCTACTGGACCGAAGGCGCCAAGCGCATGGGCGTCGTCTATACGGCGGTGTTCGGCGGTTTTTCCGACAAGACCTTGTCTGATCGCATTGCCGACACCGGCGCCAAGGTGATTGTGACCGCGGACGGCTCCTATCGCACCGCGCAGGTCGCCCCGTTCAAGAACGCCTACACCGATCCCGCGCTCGACAACTTCGTGCCGGTAACGACCGCGCTGGATATTCTGGGCAAGCTCGATCTGGCGCTGCCTGCGGCGGACCAGCAGACGATCCTTGATACGGTGCGCGAAGCCTTGGCGGGCGAGATCACGGTTGATCGTTCGGACGTGATGCGCGGGGTGGGCAAGGCGCTCATTCAGCTCGGCAATGAGGGCCGCATTGCCAGTGCCGATGCCGCACGGGTGCGGATTGCGATAGCCTCGAGCCTTGTCACCCTGCCGCCGCGCGTGGAGGCGGTGATCGTGTGCCGCCATACCGGCACGGCCGACATGATCTGGCGCGAGGAGCGCGACAGGTGGAGCCATGATCTGACCGATGCCGCGCTCGACGTGATCCTCGAAAAGGCGCGCGCTGCGGGCTTTGCGGTGAACAGCCAAGCCGATCTGATGGCGCTGTCTGACACGGATTTCGTGCGCGCGATCTGGGCCGCCTCGCCGCCGATGCCGGTGGATGCCGATTATCCGCTGTTTTTCATCTACACCTCGGGGAGCACCGGCAAGCCCAAGGGGATCGTGCATTCCCACGGCTATGCCGCAGGCGTTGCCGAGACCATGGCCGCAAGCTTTGATGCGCGCCCCGGCGATACCCTGTTCGTGGTCGCCGATCCGGGCTGGATCACCGGGCAGAGCTATCTGATCTGTGCGCCCTTGATGACGCGGGTGACCAGCGTGGTGTTCGAAGGATCGCCCGTATTCCCCCACGCCGGCCGCTTTGCCTCGATGATTGAGCGGCACAAGGTCACGATCTTCAAGGCGGGCGTCACCTTTCTCAAAAGCGTGATGAGCGATCCGTCGAACCTTGCCGATTTGCAGCGCTATGACATGAGCGGGCTTCGCGTGGCGACCTTCTGCGCCGAGCCGGTCAGCCCCTCGGTGCAGGCCTTCGGGATGGAGCATGTCACGCCGCGATACATCAATTCCTATTGGGCGACCGAGCATGGCGGCATCGCCTGGACGCATTTCTACGGGAATAATGACTATCCGCTGCGCCCCGACGCGCACGCCTTTCCGCTGCCCTGGGTGGTGGGGGATGTGTGGGTTGAGGACGAGGATGCAAGCGGCGGCGAGGCTCCTTTTGCCCGCGCGGCCGAGGCAGGCGGCGTCACCTGGCGGCGCGCTGAGGTGGGTGAGAAGGGCGAGATCGTCATCACCGCGCCTTACCCCTACCTTGCCCGCACCATCTGGGGCGACATGGACAATTTCCGTGTCGAGGATGGCCGCGTCCTCGGCGACTGGAAGGGTGATGCTGCGCGCTGGGAAGAAGGCTACTGGAAGCGCTGGAAGGGCGTGTGGGCCTATACGCAGGGCGATTTCGCCATTCAGCATGAAGATGGCTCGTTCTCGTTCCATGGCCGCTCGGACGATGTGATCAACGTTTCCGGCCACCGCATGGGCACCGAGGAAATCGAAGGCGCGGTGCTGCGCGACAAGGCTTTGGCCCCCGATAGCCCTGTCGGCAATGTGCTGGTGGTGGGCGCGCCGCACCGCGAAAAGGGGCTGACCCCGCTTGCTTTCGTGGTGCCGGTGGCGGGCCGCAAGCTCACCATCGAGGACAAGCGCCGCCTGTTCGATCTTGTCCGCACCGAGAAAGGCGCGGTCGCAGTTCCCGCCGATTTTATCGAAGTCAGCCAGTTCCCCGAAACCCGCAGCGGCAAATATATGCGCCGCATGGTGCGCGCGCTGGTGGTGGGCGAGGACGTTGGCGATGTGACCACGCTGCGCAATCCCGAGGCTTTGGACGAATTGCGCGCCGTTATCACCGATTGGCAGCGCAAGCAGCGCATGAGCGATGAGCAGGCGCTGTTCGATCGCCATCGCTATTTCCTGGTGCAGTATAATGATGTCGCGCCCGGCAAGCAGGTGGCGACTGTCACTGTCACCAACCCGCCGGTCAATGCATTGAACGAGCGCGCGATTGATGAGCTGGTGCTGGTGGTGGAGCACCTGGCGCGCGCCGATGATGTGATCGCGGTGGTGTTCACCGGGCAGGGCACGGCGTCCTTCGTGGCAGGGGCGGATATCCGCCAGATGCTGGAGGAAATCCACACCCGCGAGGAAGCATTGGTGCTGCCCAACAACGCGCAGCTCGCCTTCGGCATTATCGAACGCATGAACAAGCCCTGCGTTGCCGCGGTGCAGGGCGTGGCACTGGGGGGCGGCATGGAGTTTGCGCTCGCCTGCGATTACCGCGTGGCAGAGCCGGTGGCGCGTTTCGGCCAGCCCGAAATCCGCCTGCGCCTGCTCCCCGGCTATGGCGGGACGCAGCGCCTGCCGCGCCTGCTGGTTGATCGCAAGGGCGAGACGGGCCTGCGCGATGCGATGGATCTTATTCTCGGGGGTCGCAGCATTGATGCGGCAAAAGCTGCCGAAATCGGCCTTGTCGATGTGCTGGTGGATGGGCCGCGCGATGCTTTGAGCGAAGCCCATGCCGCTGTGCGCGACTATGTGGCGCATGGAGAGGCCTCGGCGTTGGGCAAGGCCTTTGCCGAACGCCAGGCCGCGATTGCCCGCTGGGATACGCCTGCGCCCGTGGCGCTCGCGCCGGTGATGGAGGATGCGTTCTTGCAGCGCGTGCTCCGCCAGCTTGACTGGGCAGGCCGCGGGCGTGCGGGTGAGCGCGCCATCGAAGCGGTGCGCACCGGCCTTGAGGAGGGCATCACGGCAGGCCTTGCCAAAGAGGCCGCGCTGTTTGCCGAGGCCATCGTCGATCCCGAAGGCGGCAAGACCGGCATCCGGCAATTCATCGACAAGGTTGCCCCGCCGCTCCCGGTCCGCCGCGACGGAGTGTGGGAGTATGACAAGCACGAGAGCCAAGCCAGGGCGCTGGAGAAAGCGGGCCAGCTTCTGCCCGTCGGCGCGCCGTTCTTCCCCGGTGTGACCCCGATCCCGCCTTTTCAATATGCTTTCGGCATCGCCCGCGATCCCGATACCGGCGCGCCGCGCTTTGGCCCGCCCGAAAGCCACGAGAAGGAGCTCATCGTCAAGGTGCCCGAGCCTCAGCCCAACGAGGCGCTGCTTTACATGCTGACGAGCGAGGTCAATTTCAACGACATCTGGGCATTGACGGGCATTCCCGTCTCGCCGTTCGATGCCCACGAGGAAGACGTGCAGATTACAGGATCGGGCGGCATTGCGCTGGTGGCAGCGCTGGGCAGCGAAACCCGCGCACAGGGGCGGGTGAAGGTCGGCGATCTGGTGACAGTCTATTCGGGGACGAATGACTTGCTCTCCCCGCAGGTCGGCAATGATCCGATGTATGCCGATTTCAGCATTCAGGGCTACGAGACGGAAACCGGCAGCCACGCGCAGTTCCTCACGGTGCAGGCGCCGCAGATGCACACGATCCCGCCTGATCTGACGCTGGAGCAGGCGGGCAGCTATGTGCTGAACCTCGGCACGATTGCGCGCTGCCTGTTCACCACGCTCCAGATTGCGCCGGGGCGGACACTGTTTGTCGAGGGCGCAGCCACTGGCACCGGGCTTGATGCGCTGCGATCATCGGTGCGCACCGGCTTGCAGGTGACGGGCCTCGTTTCTTCCGAGGAACGCGCCCGTTTCATCACCGAAGTGCAAGGCGCGGTCGGCGCGATCAACCGCAAGGATGCGGCCTTCACCGGGCTTTACACCGCCGTTCCCGAAGATGCCGAGCAAGCCCGCCAATGGGAGGCCGCAGGCGCGCCGATTGTCGCCGCTTACAAGGCCTTGAACGGCGGCAAGCTGGCCGATTACGTGGTGAGCCATGCCGGCGAAACCGCCTTCCCGCGCAGCTTCCAGCTGCTCGCCGAAGGCGGCACGCTGGCGTTTTATGGCGCATCTTCGGGCTATCACTTCAGCTTCATGGGCAAGCCGGGCGTCGCCTCGCCTGAAGACATGCTGCGCCGCGCCAATGTGCGCGGGGGCGAGGCGGTGCTGATCTTCTACGGCCCCGGATCATCCGAACTGCTGGATGAAACCGGCCTTGAGATGATCGAAGCCGCGCGCCTGTTCAATGCGCGCAGCGTGGTTGCCACCACCACCGATGGCCAGCGCGAATTCCTGCAATCGCTGGGGCTGGAAGATGCGATCGAAGGGATCGTCAGCCTTGAGACGATCAAGCGGCGCGAGGGCGCGAATTTCTATTGGCCCGACACCATGCCGCGCCTGCCCGATGCCAAGGCGGATATCGAGGTGTTCAAGGCGGCGGTGCGCGATTACCAGGACCGGGTGATGAAGCCCTTCGGGTCGGCGGTGGGCAAGATCCTGCGTTCACCCGATAATCCGCGCGGCAGCCCCGATCTGGTGTTTGAACGCGTCGGGCAGGATACGCTCGGCATTTCGACTTCGCTGGTAAAGCCCTTTACCGGCCGCGTGATCTTTGCCGAAGACATGGCGGGCAGCCGTTTCACCTTCTACGCGCCGCAGGTCTGGACCCGCCAGCGCAAGATCATCATGCCGACCGCCAGCATCCTTGGCACGCACCTGTGCAACGCCTTTGAAGTGGCCCGGATGAACGACATGATCGCCGCCGGCCTGCTCGAAGTGACCATGCCCGAAGTCGTGCCGTGGGATCGCCTTCCGCAAGCACACCAGGCGATGTGGGACAACCGCCATACGGGCTCGACCTATGTGGTGAATCATGCCCTGCCGGAATTGGGGCTGATGAGCCGTGATGCGCTGCTTGAAGCGTGGGCTGCACAACTTGCTGCAAAAAGTGCAAGTTCGGGGGAACCCGGCGCATGATTTGAGCATTGCCGATTTTGAAACGTTCTTTGCCTCCTCCCCGGAAAGATTGAACAGATCAACAAGCCCGTGCCTCGCGCGGCGAAACTTTATGAGGAGAGTGTGATGGCCAAGTCGACAGCCGCTGCAACGTCCATGTCCACCACCGGGCGGCTTGCGGGCAAAATCGCCGTTATCACCGGGGCAGCGGGCAATCTCGGCAGTCATATCACCGCGCATTATCTTGCCGAAGGCGCAACCGTGGTGATGACGGGCCGCACACCCGAACGCACCGAGGCGGCGGCGGCGGCGCTCATCAAGGCAAGCGGTGTGGATGCATCGCGCGTGGCGACTGTGGCGCTCGACGGGGGCGATCCCGCTTCGGTGCGCGCGGCGATGGACGAGGTGGCGAAAAAGTTTGGCCGCATCGACATCCTCGTGAACAATGCCGGCTCTGCTGGCCCCAAGCAGCCGATCGAGAATCTGCCGCTGACGGCTGAAGAACTCGCCGCCTTGCAGAAAAAGGGCGCCACCGACAGCGAGACTGTTGGCGATGCGCTGCGCAATATCCTCGCTGTCGCGTGGAACGTCACCCGCGCGGCCGCCCCGCACATTCCCGAGGGCGGATCGATCATCAATGTCTCGACCATCTTCAGCCGCACGCCCTATTATGCGCGCGCGGCATACGTGGTGCCCAAGGCGGCGATGAACGCGATGAGCCGCGAGCTTAGCCTCGAACTCGGCCCCAAGGGCATCCGCGTCAATCTGGTCTATCCCGGCCCGATTGAAAGCGAGCGAATCCGCAGCGTTTTTGCGGCCATGGATGCAGCGCGCGGCGATGAGGCTGGCACCACCGCGAAGCAATTCTTCGACATGATGAGCCTTGAACGCTCGACCGGCGGCAATCCCAAGGCCAAGACTTTCCCCACCCCCACCGACATTGCGACCACTTGCGTCTTCCTCGGCTCGGACGAAAGCGCGGCCTATAACGGCCACGATTTCGAAGTCACCCACGGGATGACTGTTAGGAAGGAACAGCGCTCCACCTACCTTGCGCGTCCGACGATGCGTTCGATGGACGGGACGGGGCTGGCCGTGCTGGTTGCCGCGGGCGACAATTGGGACGAGGCGCTCGAAATCGCGCAGGTGCAGTTGAACTGCGGCGCTTCGGTAGCGCTTGGCGTGCCGCGCACGGCGGATGTCGCGATTGCCGAGAAGCGCTGCAAGGCGCTGGGCATTACCGAAGGCCTCTCGATCATCCGTTTCAACCGCAAGGAACCGGCAGCGATGGAAGAGGCGCTGGAGGCCTATACCAAGGCCCATGGCGCGATCAGCGGCGCGGTGTTCCTGCCGATGCTGCCGCCGGGCGAACTGAAAGGCTCGCTGACTGAGGCTGACGATGCCACAGTCGAAGCGCTGCTTGATGCCGAGCTTGCAGGCAACATGGCGCTGGCGCGCACCTTCAGCCGTTACTGGAAGCGGCATGACACTCTGCTTCAGGAACCGCGCTTTGTGTTTCTCACCAACACCAGCGATGGGGCGGGCGATATCTATGGCCACATGCTGCGCGCCGCCAATGAACAGCTCATTCGCATCTGGCGCGATGAAAGCCAGATCGACACCAGCCACGGCCGCCGCCGTCAGGCCGAATGGGGCAACCAGATCGTGCGCTTCAGCAACAGCGAGGCGGAAAATATCCGCTTCACCGCAGGCCATGCGGCGCGCATTTTGCTCAAAGAAAGCAAGCTCGCTGAAATCTCGCTCTATGTGCCTGCCAATATCGGCGAGGCGACGGGCGCGCGTAAGGCCATGCCCGGCTTTTCGGAAAACATCACCGGCTTGCACCTTGGCAAGGTCGCGCTGATTACCGGGGGCTCTGCCGGGATTGGGGGGCAGGTCGCGCGCCTGCTCGCGCTCGCCGGGGCCAAGGTGATGATGGTGGCACGGCGCGAAAGCGAACTTGCCGTGGCGCGCGCCAGGATTGTCTCGGAACTTGAGGATATCGGCTTTGCGGGCGTGGAACGGCGGGTGCAGACGCTTGCCAATGTCGATGTCAGCAATTTCGAAAGCCTCAAAGGCGCGGTCGATGCGACTTTGAAGGCGTTCGGCCGGATCGATTACCTCATCAACAACGCGGGCGTTGCGGGCGCTGAGGACATGGTGATCGATATGGGCGTGGATGCGTGGAATTACACGCTCGATGCCAATCTGGTCTCGAACTACTTCCTGATGCACCATGTCGTGCCGCTGATGAAACGCCAAGGTTCGGGCTATATCCTCAATGTCTCGTCGTACTTTGGCGGGGAGAAATATCTCGCGGTCGCCTATCCCAACCGCGCCGATTACGCGGTGTCGAAGGCAGGCCAGCGCGCGATGGTGGAATCGATGGCGCGCTATCTCGGCCCCGAAGTGCAATTCAACGCGATTGCGCCGGGCCCCGTGGATGGCGACCGCCTCTCGGGCACGGGTGGTAAGCCGGGTCTGTTCGAACGGCGCGGCAAGCTCATCCTGGAAAACAAGCGGTTGAACGCCGTCCACGCCGCCAGCATCAAGGCGCTGCGGCGCGGCGTGCGGGTCGAGGCGCTGCTCTCGCGGCTGGCGCGCAACGACACTGTCAAGATGAGCCACGATACCAACAACCCGCACGAATTGCGCGAGCTGGCGCTGGCCTGTGCGCGCGAGGGCGATGGTGAGTGCACCTGGGATCAGTATCTGCTCACCCCTGAGATTGCGGCGGGCCTGATCGGGCGGCTGCGGCAGGGCGGCTATTTCCTCGATGCGCCCGAATGGCGTGATCGCCCGGCCACGCCCGAGGCCGATGCCGACTGGCTGCTGCGCGTGCCGCCCGATGATGCGCCGTTCCTGCCGGCTGACAAGATCGCGGCCGAAGCCAGGAAAGTCGGCACCGGGGTGCTCTCCAAGCTCTATCTCGGCAAGATGCCGACCGAGCATGACGTGGCGCAGGCAACCGTGTTCTTCCTTGCCGATCGCGCCGTCAGCGGCGAGACTTTCATGCCCTCGGGCGGCCTTTCCGTGGAGCGTTCCACCACCGAGCGCGAATTGTTCGGAAGCCCCAAGCAGGAACGGCTCGATCAGATGCGGGGGCGTACGGTGTGGATCATCGGCGAACATCTCGCCGATTACCTCGCCGAAACCGCGCGTGCCTTCATCGAGGATTGCCACGCGGCGCGCTGCGTGATGATCACGCGCACGGCTGAAGGCTTTGAAGCGATCAAGGCGCAGCTTGAAGGCGAGGTGGCTGAAAAGCTCGCCTCGCTGGTGTGCGTCGATGATGTCGAAGGCGCGATGAACAGCGCGATCGAACAATGGGGCAAGCCGACGACGATCCTGTCAACGCCCTTCACCCCGCTGCCGGGCAAGCTGTTCGAGCTGGACGATCCGCTCACGCCCGAGGAGTTCCGCGCTGTGGTGGCGGATAACCTCACCCACCACTTCCGCGTTGCGCGGCTCGCCTCGCTCTATGATGATTGCCAGCTGGTGCTGACCAGCCCCGATGTGCCGATGGGCGATACCAGCCCGGCGTTCGCGCTGGCGAACTTCATCAAGACGACGCTGCACGCCTTCACCGCGACGCTTGCGGTGGAGAATGAGCGGCTGGTGCATGATGTGCCCGTCAACCAGATCAACCTCACCCGCCGGGTGCGTTCGGAAGAGCCGCGCAATCTCGACGAGCACCTGGAAGAAGTGCGCCGCTTTGCCCGCGCGGTGCTGCTGGTGGGCGCGCCGCTGCCGGATGCCGAGGATTCGCGTTATCGCGCGCGGATCTATCGCGGCATGTCGATGACAGTCTAGGCGCGCGGCGTGGTCCAATATCTGCCCTTTGAAAAGCCGATCGAGGCTTTGGCGCTTGAGGCCGAGGCGCTGCGCCGTCAGGAGGGCGGCGCAGCCGAGGCAGCGATGCTGGATGAACGGGCCGAGCGCTTGCTCGCCGATCTCTACGCGCGGCTCTCTCCGTGGCAGCGCACGCTGGTGGCGCGCCATCCGGATCGCCCGCGCTTTGAAAAGCTCACCGCCGGCCTGTTCGAGCACTTCCTGCCGATTGCGGGCGACCGGCGCTTTGGCGATGACAATGCAATTCTCGGGGGCTTTGCGAGGTTTCAAGGCCGCCGGGTGATGGTGATCGGGCACGTGAAGGGCGAGGATACCGCCACCCGGATCAAGCACAATTTCGGCATGGCGCGCCCGGAAGGTTACCGCAAGGCGATCCGGCTGATGGACTTGGCCGACCGCTTCGGCCTACCCGTCATCACACTGGTCGATACGCCTGGTGCCTTTCCCGGCATCGACGCCGAAGCGCGCGGGCAGGCCGAGGCCATCGCGCGCGCGACCGAGAAGTGCCTCTCGCTGTCAGTGCCCTTGATCGCGGTAATCATTGGCGAAGGCGGCTCGGGCGGGGCGGTGGCGCTCGCCAGCGCCAACCGCGTGCTGATGCTCGAACACGCGATCTATTCGGTGATCTCGCCTGAAGGCTGCGCCTCGATCTTGTGGCGCAGCGCCGCGCAGGCCGCCGATGCCGCCGAGGCGATGAAGGTGACGGCCGGCGACTTGCTCAAACTGGGGGTGATCCACCGCATCGTCTATGAGCCCAAGGGCGGGGCGCACCGCGATGCGGGCGAGACAGCGAAGCGCCTCGCGCTCGCGCTGAAGAATGAACTTGATGCGCTCTCGGCGATGAGCGCGGAGGAATTGCGGCTGGAGCGCGAGGAGTTTTTCCTCAGGCTGGGCGCCTAGGCCCCACCGGGCGCCTTGCCATAAGGGCAGTGCCGACACCCCGAACCGCAGCACTTGCCGCGCGCCAGATGCGCCAGCCGCGTAAACACGACATAGCCGGTTTCGGGATCCAGATAGGTCTTCTCCCCGCGCGCGCAGGCGGCTTCGTGCAAGGCGTGATAGGCAGGCGATTGCGACACGGCTAGCAGGCTGTCCCGGAGAGAAGGCCCGGTGTGTGGTTGGTGCCGGCTGCAGGGATCGAACCCGCGGCCCCCTGATTACAAATCAGGTGCTCTACCATCTGAGCTAAGCCGGCCCGCCACATTCGGGGCTGCGCGCGGCCTTAGGCGAAACCGCTCCCGCCCTCAAGTAGCTACAACGCCCCGAAAGTCCAGCCTTCGGTGCGCGCGATTTCCGGGGTGAGGCCTTGGGGTGCCCAGCGCGCGGGCTGCGGGTGCACCTTGCGCAGCCAGGCAGCGGTCAGCAGGGCATCGGCGGAGTGATCGTCAATCGCGCCATTGCGTTCCACCCGAGGCGAGCCGAGCACCGCCAATGCTGCGTTGAGATCATCCATGTGGCGCATCTTGGCGCGCGCGGCGCTGCGCCCGGCCTCGATCGCGGCGAGCGCGGTGTAAATCTCGCACAGCACCGCGCCTGCATCGGGCAGCGGATCAATCGGCCACACCGCCAGCTTGCCTGAAAGGCGATGAAGCATCCGCATGCCGGTAAGGCTCGATTTGCCGACTTGCGCCGCGCCCACCAGATTGAAATTCGAATAAGGCGACAAGCCCATTGCGGCTTGCGCGTGTTCGGTCACCCGCAAGCGGCCCCGCCCGCCGCCAAAGCGCGCCCCCTCGCGCCCGCCATGGCGGCGGAAATAGGCGGCGATTTCCGGATGATCGACGAAAGAGCCTGCACCCAGATGCGGATCATCAGCGCAGACCTCGTCAATCAGCGCCCACAGCGCGCGGGCATCTGCCGGGCTCTGCTCCCAGCCGGGCAGGAAAGCGCCGGCATCAGCAAAGGGCAGCGAGATGCCGAGATCGACCCCGATCAGCGTTGCTTCGCTCGCATGATCCAACAGAACCGCCAGCGCTTCGGCGCGCGACCAGCCGCCGCGCGGGGGTGGGAGCAACTGCGGCGGCCCACCTGCATCATCTGCCAGCGCCAGCGCAATTCCCTTGTGCCGCTCGCCTGCCGCGCCTGACCAATCAACCGCCAGGAACTGACTGAAGCGCGCCATCAGGGGCAGGCGCCCGGTGCGATCTGCCAACCCTTGCGCTCGGCCGCATGAAACGGCGAGCGCTTGCTACGGGCACGATCATACCCGGCTGCTTCGAGGTCCTCATCGGCAAAAGCGTAAACGAGCAAGCACGCCTCGTCCTGCCAGCGATCAATGTGGAAATCCTGATAGGTGGGATATTGCTCCCACATGCGGTGATCATCGGGCAGGCGGTGGATTTCTTCAAGGCCGGCCGGTGTAATCCGCCAGATCGCAAAGCCTTCGAGCCCGCCATAGCCCGACTGCGTGAGTTGCAGCGCGGCGATCCGCATTTCGGACGGTGAGAGCACGGGCCATTCGCCCGTCTCGAAGGCCGCTCCCTTGCCCGCGCGATCAAACAGCACGGTGCCGAAAGCCTCATAGGCCCCCCAGCCGAGCGCCACCAACCGCTCGCCGAGGAAGCGGCGCGCCTCATCGCTGAAATTATAGGCCCAGCTGAAATCCTTGCAGATCTGCCCCCCTGCAAGGGTTGTCACCGCCAGGTTGGTGTTGTCGGTGGCAGCAATCGCCGCGATGCTGGCGGGCACGACAAGCGGATCGCCGCGCGGGCCCATCTCGTCCGCGTTATAGGCGAATTCGGGCGGCGGGCACTTGGCCGGATCGGGCGCGGCGGCAGCGGGTGTGGGCGCAGGCGCGCTGTCCTCAGCCGCGGGGGGCGCGCTGTTGCATCCGGCGATGAGCGCTGCTGCGGCCAGCGCAGCAGTGATGCGCGGGGTGATCATGTGCGTTCGCTCCTCAGCTTGTCCCAATAATCGAGCCGCTTTTGCACCTCGCGTTCAAACCCGCGCTCCACCGGCGCATAGAACGTCTGCGGTGCCATCCCCTCGGGCCAGTAATTGTCGCCCGAAAAGCCGTGCGGCGTGTCGTGATCATAGGTATAACCCTTGCCATAGCCGAGGCTTTCCATGAGGCCGGTCGCGGGGTTGATGATGTTCATGGGCGGCATCAGGCTGCCGGTTTCCTTCGCTGCCTTCCATGCGGCCTTCTGCGCCAGATAGGCGGCATTCGATTTGGGCGCGGTGGCAAGGTAGAGGCAGGCCTGCACCAGCGCGAGTTCGCCTTCGGGACTGCCGAGGAAGCGATAGGCTTCCATCGCCGCCATGCATTGCGGGAGCGCCTGCGGATCGGCCATGCCGATATCTTCCACAGCCATTCTGACCAGCCGCCGGGCGAGGAACAGCGGGTCTTCGCCTGCCACCAGCATCCGCGCCAGCCAGTAGAGTGCAGCCTGCGGATCGCTGCCGCGCACCGCCTTGTGGAGCGCGCTGATGAGGTTGTAATGCCCGTCGCGGTCCTTGTCATACACGGCCACGCGGCGGTGGAGGAATGCGCCGAGAGCTGCCGGATCGAGCGGCTCGCCAAGCCTTGCGGCATAGAGCGTCTCGGCCTGGCCGAGCAAAAACCGCCCGTCGCCATCGGCGCCCGCGATCAGGGCCGCGCGCGCTTCAGGGGTCAGCGGGAGCGGGCCTTCGCGCGCTTCGGCCCGTTCGAGCAGGGCGGCAAGCGCGGTCTCGCTGAGCCGGTTCAGCACCAGCACCTGCGTGCGGCTCAAAAGCGCCGCGTTCAATGCAAAGCTTGGGTTTTCAGTCGTTGCGCCCACCAGCGTCACGATGCCGCGTTCGACAAAGGGCAGAAAGCCGTCCTGCTGGGCGCGGTTGAAGCGGTGGATCTCGTCCACGAACAGCAGGGTCTTGCGCCCCGCGCGCGCCATTTTTTCGGCTTCGGCAAAGGCCGCCTTGAGGTCTGCCACGCCTGAAAACACCGCGCTGATGCTGGCAAAGCGCATCGAGACGGCAGCGGCCAGAAGCCGCGCGATGCTGGTCTTGCCGGTGCCGGGTGGGCCCCACAGGATGATGCTCGAAAGCTTGCCTGCGGCCACCATCCGGCCGATCGCGCCGTCAGGGCCGGTCAGATGTTCCTGGCCGATGACCTCGGCCAGCGAGGCAGGGCGCAGGCGGTCAGCCAGCGGGGCATCGCCGGGCGCTGCACCTTGGGGACGGGGTGGCGAATCATTATCTGCGAACAGATCGGCCATGGCTCAGCGCGCGGCAGCAGCTTCGCGCGCTTGCAACGCGCGGCGCTCCTCGATGAGAGCGATGTAGTAATCCGCAACCACGCGGTTGATCGCATCCCAGCTGTATTCCTGCGCGCGCGCTGCCCCGGCGCTGCCATGCTGCGCGCGCAAGGCGGGATCAAGGCAATAGGCGGCAAGCGCCTCGGCGCAGGCGGCGACATCGGCGGATTGGCCTTTCAGGGGAACCAGCCGTCCGGTTACGCCATCATCAACCAGACTCGCCGAGCCGGTTGCTCCTGCTGCCACCACCGGCAACGCGCAGGCCATGGCTTCAAGCGTCACATTGCCGAAAGCCTCGGTCACTGACGGGTTGAAGAAGATATCTCCGCTCGCCAGCGCTGCGCCGAGCGCCTCGCCGGTGCGAAAGCCGACAAAGATGCCGCCCGGCAGATTGGCGGTGAACCAGTCCCGCGCCGGGCCATCGCCAATCACCAGCACCTTGTGCGGCACCTGCCGCTTGCGCAGGTTGACGATGGTCTCCGCGAACACGTCGAGCCCCTTTTCCATCACCAGCCGGCCAAGGAAGATGATCGCCACGTCATCGTCTGCCAGCCCTATGCTGCGGCGCCATTCAAGATCACGGCGCGTGGGCGAGAAAGTTGTGCGATCCACCCCGCGCGACCAGGTGCCGATGCGGTCGTGCATCTTCATTGCGAGCAATTCGTCGATTGTGCTTTGCGAGGGGGCAACCAGCATATCGCAGCGGTTATAAAAGCGTCTGAGCAGATGCTCGACCAGCGGCTCCATGAAGCCGATCCCGTAGTAGCGCGGGTAGGTTTCAAACCGGGTGTGGACCGAGGCGAGCACCGGAATATCGCGCTGCTGCGCCCATTTCAGCGCGGCATGGGCGCCCGGATCGGGTGAGGAGAGGTGGATGATATTGGGCGCAAAGCGCGTGAGATCGCGCTTCACCGCTGCGCCCAGCCCGGTCGCCACGCGATATTCGCCGCGCCCTTTCATGGGGATCGCAAAGCTTGGCAGGCTTACCAGATCGCCAGTCGGCTCGAACGCGGGCTCGGGCACGGTCGGCGAATAGACCCGCACCGCGGCGCCCAGATCGAGCATTGAGCCGACGAGTCGGTTCAACGCCTGATTGGCGCCGTCGCGGGTGTAATTGTAATTGCCGCTGAACAGGGCGATGCGAAGATCGGAAGGTTGCATGGTCTGGCCGCGATTAGAGACTTTGGCGCGTTTTGGCGAGGGGCGCAGGCCCGATTGTCATTGACACCGGCCCGCCTGCCACTAAAGCGGCACACGGGCCACGCGGTCCCAACGCCGCGCGTGCTCTCTGCAAGGAGAGAAGACATGACTGAGTATGTTCGCGGGCTCTTGCACGAGCCTGTGCTGAAGCCTGAACGCCCGTTCTTTTCCTCAGGCCCGACGGCAAAATTCCCCGGCTGGTCGCTGGATAAGCTCAAGACCGAATCGCTTGGCCGCTCGCACCGCTCGGCGCTGGGCAAGGCCCGGCTCAAATATGCGATTGACCTGAGCCGCGAATTGCTCGGTATTCCCGATGATTATCTGATCGGCATCATGCCGGCCTCCGATACCGGCGCGATCGAAGCCGCCATGTGGGCGATGCTCGATCCCAATCGCCCGGTGTCGGTCGCGGCATGGGAAAGCTTCGGCAATGTCTGGATTCAGGACGCGGTCAAGCAGCTCAAACTGCCCAACCTGCAAGTCCTCACTGCCGATTATGGCGAAATCCCTGATCTCAGCACCATCCCGCAGCGCAATGATGTGGTCTTCACCTGGAACGGCACCACCTCTGGCGCGATGATTCCCGATACCGATTGGCTCGCTCCGGGGCGCGAAGGCGTGGTGATCAATGACGCCACCAGCGCGGTGTTCGCGATGGAGATGGACTGGCCCAAATTGGATGCCACCACCTATTCATGGCAGAAGGTGATGGGATCAGAAGCCCAGCACGGCATGCTGATCCTCAGCCCCAAGGCGATCGAGCGCATCGAAAGCTATGATCCGCCCTGGCCGCTGCCCAAGCTGTTCCGCATGAAGAAGGGGGCCAAGCTCAACCGCGGCATCTTCGAAGGCGAGACGATCAACACGCCTTCGATGCTGGCAACCGAAGATTACATCGCCGCGCTCGAATGGGCGAAGTCGATTGGCGGGCGCAAGGCCTTGATCGAACGCGCCAATGCCAATGCCAAAATCGTCAAGGACTGGATCGAGGCAACGCCGTGGCTGCGCAACATGGTCTCTGACCCGGCCAAGCAGACCAATACCGGCGTCTGCATGATGTTCCAGGGCGAGTGGTATGACAGCCTCTCGGATGAGGACAAGGCGGGCGTGCCCAAGAAGATCGTCAAGCTGCTTGAGGAACGCAATGTCGGCTACGACTTCAACGGCTACCGCGATGCGCCGCCGTCCTTGCGGATCTGGTGCGGCTCGACTGTCGAGCAGGAAGATCTGAAGCGGCTCCTGCCGTGGATCGAATGGGCCTACGAAAAGGTCAAGAACGGCTGAGCCTGCCCCTTTTTGCCTTGCCCCGGACGTGATCCGGGGCCGCTTTTCCCAATTCCCCAGCGTGTGCTGCGCGCAATCCCGGGTTCGGCCCGGGACGATGAGTGGAAGGTATTTCCGATGACCAAACCCAAAGTTCTCATTTCCGACAAGATGGACCCCAATGCCGCGCGCATTTTCGAGGAGCGCGGCTGCGATGTCGATGTCATCACCGGCGAGACGCCCGAACAGCTTGCCGCCCGCATTGGCGAGTATGATGGCCTCGCTATCCGTTCCTCGACCAAGGTCACCAAGGCGATCCTCGATGCCGCCACCAATCTCAAAGTGATCGGCAGGGCCGGGATTGGCGTTGATAATGTCGATATCCCCTACGCCTCGGCCAAGGGCGTGGTGGTGATGAACACCCCATTCGGCAATTCGATCACCACCGCCGAACACGCGATTGCGCTGATGTTCGCGCTTGCCCGCCAGATTCCCGATGCCAATGCCCAGACCCAGCAAGGCCTGTGGCCCAAGAGCGGGTTCATGGGGGTCGAACTGACCAACAAGACGCTGGGCCTGATCGGCGCCGGCAATATCGGTTCGATCGTGGCGAGCCGTGCGCTCGGCCTCAGGATGAAGGTGATCGCCTATGATCCCTTCCTCACCGAAGACCGCGCAGTGGAAATGGGGGTTGAAAAGGTCGATCTCGACACGCTCCTTTCGCGCGCCGATTTCGTCACGCTGCACACCCCGCTGACCGATGAAACCCGCAACATTCTCAGCCGCCAGCGGCTCGAAAATGCCAAGAAGGGCATCCGCATCATCAACTGCGCGCGTGGCGGGCTGATTGATGAGGCAGCGCTCAAGGACTGCCTGGAAAGCGGGCAGGTTGCAGGGGCGGCCTTGGACGTGTTCGAAACCGAACCACCGGCAAAAGATCATCCGCTGTTCGGCGCGCCCAATTTCATCTGCACCCCGCATCTTGGCGCATCGACCACCGAAGCGCAGGTCAATGTTGCACTGCAGGTGGCGGAACAAATGGCCGATTATCTGGTGAACGGGGGCGTGACCAATGCGCTCAACGTGCCGAGCCTGTCGGCGGAAGAAGCCCCCAAGCTCAAGCCCTATATGGCGCTTGCGGAAAAACTCGGCAGCCTTGTCGGCCAGCTTGCCCATGGCAATCTGACGCAAATCAGCATCGAGCGCGAAGGCGCGGCGGCGGAATTGAACGGCAAGCCGATTACCGCAGCCGTGCTGGCGGGCTTCATGCGGCGCTATTCCGACACGGTGAACATGGTCAACGCGCCGTTTCTTGCGAAAGAACGCGGGCTTGAAGTGAGCGAAATCCGCCACGAGCGCGAAGGCGCCTTCAACACCCTGATCCGGGTGACGGTGGAGACCGAACAGGGTGCGCGCTCGGTTGCGGGCACGCTGTTCGGCAAGGACGCGCCGCGGCTGGTCGAGATTTTCGGCATCGGGATCGAGGCCGAGCTTGATGGCCACATGCTCTACGTGGTGAACGATGACAAGCCCGGCTTTATCGGCCGGATCGGGACGCTCTTGGGCAGCCACGGCATCAATATCGGCACCTTCAACCTTGGCCGCCGCGAGGCGGGGGGCGAGGCGGTGCTGCTTTTGAGCCTTGATGAAGGCCTGCCGCCTGCCGTGCTTGCCGAAGCCGAAGGGCTGGCAGGGGTCAAGCTGGTCAAGCCGCTCGCGTTTTGAGCAAAACCTCGGCCAATCGTCATCCCGTACGTGATCCGGGATCTCGGGCCGCCTGCGTCGCGGCGCGCAGCTTGGGATCCCCGCTTTCGCTGGGATGACGAATTGGCTAGAGGCCGCTTGCATGACCCGACCCGACGATCTCCTGCCCGAAGGCCTCGAAGACCGCCTGCCAGCGGCCACCGCGCGCATTGCCGCGGCGATGAATGCGTGCCTTCAGGTGATGAGCGGCCACGGCTATGACCGGGTGCGCCCGCCGCTGCTCGAATTCGAAGCCTCACTGGCTGGGCGCATGCAGGGCGTGGAAACGCGGGCGATGTTCCGCTTTGTCGATCCCGCTTCGCTGCGCACCCTCGCGCTGCGCAGCGACATTACGCCGCAGATCGGGCGCATTGCTTCCACCAGCCTTGGCAAGGCCGCGCGGCCCTTGCGGCTTTCCTATTGCGGCGACACGGCGCTGATCCGGGCAAGCCAGCTCGATCCCGCGCGTGAACGCATCCAGCTGGGCGCCGAACTGATCGGCGCGGATTCGGTGGCTGCCGCCTGCGAGATCGTGATGCTGGCGATCGAGGCCGCCGAGGCCGCCGGGCTCACCAGGCTTTCAGTCGATTTCACGCTGCCTGACCTGGTCGATACGCTCGCGCGCGAGGCGCTACCGCTCGCGCCGGACCAGATCGCAGCCGTGCGGCGCGAACTCGACACCAAGGATGCAGGCGGGCTGACAGCGGCGGGCGGCGCGGCCTATCTGCCGCTGCTCTATGCCACCGGGCCGTTCGATGCAGCGCTTGCCACTTTGCGCGAGGTTGATGCAGGCGGCGCGCTCAAAAGCAGGCTGGATGGTCTTGCCCGCATAGCTGCGGCGATTGCGGAACAGTGGGGGGATGCGGTGCGTCTTACCCTTGATCCGACCGAACGGCACGGCTTTGAATACCAGTCATGGTTCGGCTTTACCCTCTATGCCGATGGCCTGCGCGGTGCGGCGGGGCGCGGCGGCACCTACCGGATCAGCGGGAGCGAGGAGGCGGCGACGGGCTTTACGCTCTATCTAGATCGCCTCGCCGAAATCACCCCGCAACCTGCGGCTGCGCCCTTGGTCTATCTGCCGCTCGGCCATGATCGTGCAGCAGCGGCGGCCTTGCGCGAGGCGGGCTGGCGCACACGGGCACAGCTTGGCATGGGTGAGAATGCAACTGCCCTCGGTTGCACCCATGTTCTGCAAGGTGGGGAGGCGATACCGCTCTAGAGCGGTGTGCGATCTGATTGCATCGGGCCAACCGCCCTTATTGCTTGGTTTGCTGCGCTTTGCGAGGCGCCGGGTGTTACCGGTCGGCTTGAAAACGCTCTAGCGTTTTACCAACCGCGCCAGAAAAGCATCGATCGCCTCGGTCTGCGCCGTGCCTGCCGGGGTGCCGATATCGCGGTTCATGCCGCCATGATCGGTGGCGGAAATTGCGATGGCCTCGGCGTGCGCGCCGCCCTTCACCAGCGCTGCGACCAGCCTTTCACTCTGCATCCTGGAATTGCTTCGTTCTGCCACATAGAGCGCCAGCCAATCGGGTGCGTCCTTGCCGCCTGCATGGGTGACGGGCGAAAGCGCCTTGTGGCGCGCAGGATCCGTGCCGAACACATCGCGGTAGAGCAGCGGAGCTTCCATGGTGGGCGTCGCAATCGCCAGCGCCACATCATAGCCCGCGCCATCGAGCAGCACGACGCCGCGGATCGCGCCAAAGGCATCGCCGGCATATTTCGGATCGGTTGCAATCAGCGCCGCCAAGTGCGCGCCCGCGCTATGTCCCATCAGCACGATGGCGTCCGGATCAAAACCATAATCCTCGGCTGCACCGCGCAGCACACGCACAGCCTCGCCAAGGTCGGCAGCCTGTTGTTCCACGGGGGCTTCGGGCAGCAGGCGATAGCCCGCCGAAGCAAAGACATAGCCTTGCGCGGTGAAATGCGCCGGCTTTTCCTGAACCATCTTGTGGTTGCCGATCTGCCAGCCGCCGCCGTGGATATAGACGATCAATGGCGCGTCCCCCAGCGCCTGATCGGGGGCGTAGAGATCGACCTGTTGGCGCAGGTGGCTGCCATAGATCACCGTCCCGCTTACCCGCGCGCTGGCATAGCGCCCGATGCCGCGTTCGCGCCATTCGATCCGCTCGCCGCGCTGCTGGAGGCGCGGTGCGTGTTCGCGCGCTGCGTCAGGGCTTTCGCCGGTCAGGCGGGGCGCGCGCTCGGCGGCCAGCAGCGGGAGCGCGATAAGGGCAGCAGCGCCAAGGCCGATCAGGGATTTGCGGCGATTCGTCATGGCCGCAAGGCGTGCGCTCGGCCCGCTTAACCGCTGATTGACGCGGCTTGAGAGGGCCACCAGCCTTGCGCCGACGCGCGCAAGGCCCTAGGCGCGCGGCGCAGCTTTTGCGAGCACACACAAGAAGGATACCGCGCATGGCCAATGTCACCGTCATCGGCGCCCAGTGGGGCGATGAGGGCAAGGGCAAGATCGTCGATTGGCTGGCAAGCCGGGCTGATGTGGTGGTGCGCTTTCAGGGCGGGCACAATGCCGGCCACACGCTGGTGATCGACGGCAAGACGTACAAACTCTCCCTGCTGCCTTCGGGGATTGTCTCGGGCACCCTGAGCATGATCGGCAATGGCGTGGTGCTTGATCCTTGGGCCTTGCGCGATGAAGTCGCCAAGATCGAAGCACAGGGCGTGACAGTGACTGCCGATAACCTGGCGATTGCGGATAATTGCCCCTTGATCCTGCCACTCCACCGCGATCTGGATGCCTTGCGCGAGACGGCGGCGGGCAAGGGCAAGATCGGCACCACCGGACGCGGGATTGGGCCTGCCTATGAAGACAAGGTCGGCCGACGGGCGATCCGCGTGTGCGATCTGGCGCATCTCGATCAGCTCGATGCCCAGCTTGATCGGCTGTGCGCGCATCACGATGCGCTGCGCGCCGGCTTCGATCAGCCGCCGGTTGATCGCGCTGCCCTGCTCGATGAACTGCGCGAAATCGCGCCCTTCGTGCTGCGCTTTGCCCAGCCGGTGTGGAAGCGGTTGAAGAAAGTGCGCAAGGCCGGCGCGCGCATCCTGTTCGAAGGCGCGCAAGGCGTGCTGCTCGATGTCGATCACGGCACCTATCCCTTTGTCACCTCGTCCAACACGGTGAGCGGCGCCGCTGCCGCCGGGAGCGGGCTTGGCCCGTCTTCGACCGGCTACGTGCTTGGCATTGTCAAGGCCTATACCACCCGCGTCGGCTCCGGCCCCTTCCCGACCGAGCTTGAAGACGAGGTCGGCCAGCGCCTGGGTGAACGCGGCCACGAATTTGGCACTGTTACCGGGCGCAAGCGCCGCGTCGGCTGGTTCGATGCCGTGCTGGTGCGCCAGACCTGTGCGATTTCTGGCGTGACCGGTATCGCGCTGACCAAGATCGATGTGCTCGACGGGCTGGATGTGGTGAAGATTTGCACCGGATACCGCCTGCGCGGCAATGTCTATGATTACCTGCCCAGCCATGCCGCAGAGCAAGCCGAATGCGAGCCGATCTACGAAGAATTGGAAGGCTGGCAGGGCAGCACGGCAGGGGCGCGCTCTTATGCCGATCTGCCCGCTCAGGCGATCAAATATATCCAGCGCGTGCAGGAATTGATCGAATGTCCGGTTGCCCTCGTTTCGACCAGTCCTGAGCGTGATGACACCATCCTGATGCGTGACCCATTTGAGGACTGAGGATATTACCCCCCATTGAGAGCCAGCCTCGCGTGGGGTAGCCTTCTGCTCCATGAAGCGCCTGGTGGCTCTTGTTCTGGCAGTGCTGGCGGCGGCTTGTGTCGGCCCGCCTGCGCCTGCGCCCACTGCTCCGGCGCCGCGCGTGGTGGTGCCTCAGGGCGTTGTCCCGCCTGCGGGCCTGGAGCGCCACGCCCTGCGCTCGCTTCCGCAAGGCATGGCCCGGCAGGTCGATTACTTACTGGTGGACAAAACCCGGCGCATTCTGGTTGCCTATGCAGGCGGGCAGCCGGTGCGGGTTTACCGGGGCCTGCAATTCGGACAGCCTCAAGGCCACAAGCAGTTTCAGGGCGATCGCCGCACGCCCGAAGGGCTTTACACCATCGACGCCCGCAATCCGCGCAGCCAGTTTTATCTCTCCTTGCGGATTTCCTATCCCAACCCGGCCGACCGCGCCTTTGCCGCGCAATATGGCCGATCAGCAGGCGGCGATATCTTTCTCCATGGTCAGCCCAATGGCTATAAGGCCGGACGCGTGCCGGGCGACTGGACCGATGGCTGCATCGCCCTTTCCAACGATGAGATTGCCGAATTGTGGGCACTGGTGCCCGATGGGACCCCCATCGAGATTCGTGGTTGATGGATCGTGCCGGGCGCGATCTTGTTGGATTTCTTGACATGATCTTTATTTGTTCTATTCCTGTTCTGATCGAGGCGGGAGTGCGATTCGATGAACACCTCCAATCTGAGCTATGACGTGGCGCGCGATGCAGCAGGGCTCCCTGCACGGGTGACGATTTTCGGATCACGCGCAGCCGTTCGTGATGAGATTGCCGAAGATCTTGCCGGAGCCGGATTTCGCACTGTGGATGGCGGGGTGCTTGCAGGCGTGATGGATGAGCCGGTGGCCTTTCTGGGCGATGTTGTGGTGATCGATTTTGCCCGGCACTGGACGGCGCGGCGATGGCGGCCCTTGCGCGGCTTGATGCGCGCGCGGCGCGCAGCGGGGCCAAGCTGGTGGTGGCAACATCGCTTGGTGCGCTTGATGATGTGTTTGGCCTGCTTGATCAATCCGCTCCCGATATTCTGGTGGCGCCGAGCCGGGCGGAACGCGTGCTGGCGGTGGGCCGTGCTTGCGGGGCAGCAGGGGTGGCGCGGCTGCGTGAAATGAGCGAGGAAGAGCGCCTCCACCTCCTCCAGCTTGCCAGTCAGGTCGATGCGATTGCGCGCTCGCTGGATCGTCTTTCCTGCGGGCAATCGGGCGCTGCCGGCGCATGGGGCGCGCCGACCGCGTCAAGTCCTGCCGCCAGCTTAGGTGAGAACAAGCGGGAATATCGTGCGCCCGATCAGGGTCTGCACCACGCCCGCAGCCTGCCCGATCCCAAATTGGTGCGTCAGATCATCGCCAATCGTCAGCGGCGGGCGCGCTTTTTCGATGCCCATCTGTTTGCCGATCCAGCCTGGGACATGCTGCTCGATCTGACAGCGGCGCATGGCGAGGGGCAGAAAGTTTCGGTCACCTCGCTGTGTATTGCTGCGAATGTCCCTGCAACCACGGCCCTGCGATGGCTGACCCAGATGGTTGAGACTGGCGTGTTCCAGCGTGTCGCCGATCCGATGGACAAGCGACGCGTTTTCATCGAGCTCAGCGATCAGGCGAAGGCTGGCATGGCAGGCTTTTTCGAAAGCTTGCAGGAACCGCTCGCTTTTGCGGCCTGATCGAGGCTGGCCCCGCGTTGTGGGTTAGAGCAGTTCGTGATCTGGTTGCATCAGGCCAACCGCTGTCATTTTTTGTCGTGGCGCCTTTCCCAGGGTGCCGGATCATTCCACCCGGTTTGGAAACGCTCTAGGGCGCGGCGCTTTGTTGCGGATGATAACGCAGTATGAGCGTAAGGCCGCCGCTTGTGTCAGGCGCGCCTGATTGACCATCCGGCCATGCAAGGCGCGCAGCATCGGCGCGTGCCCGCGCAAGGATCGCATCCGGCACTTGTCCGTCGATAAGCAGCACGTCTGCCTCCCCCAAATAGCGCGCTTGGCGCAGGGTAAGGTCTTCGGGATCGGGGCTCGTCAGGGTGACTTCGATCACGGCACGAGCGTCCCGCGACGCTTCATTGCCCGCGCTGGCACCTTGCCCGAGGCCAGCCAGCCATTCCGCGACTCGTTCATGAGAGGCGCTATCGAGCGGATCGAGCATCGCCTTCTCCGCCAGCGCAGCATCCATCGCACGGCGCCGGGCTGCACTCTCTGGCAGACGCGCGCGCAGCTCGCCGCGCGCGGCCTCCAGCGCACGCGCCAAGCGCCCAAGGCTCTCAGGCAGCACGCGCTCGAGCCGTAGCCGCACATGTTTGGCAAGGCCCGCAGAGGCACCGCCTGTCCCTATGGCGATGAGCAGCGGGTCACGATCAAGGATCGAAGGGGTGGTGAAATCGCACAGTTCCGGCCGATCCACGACATTCACCAGAAGGCCCGCACAGCGCAGATTGATCGCCGCCACCTCGCAGGCGCGCGCATCATCAAAGGCCACGAAAGCCAGTCTCACCCCTTCATCAATCGCGCGCGCCATATCGTCCACCACCACGCCGCCCGCACGTTCGACCAGCCGCCGCTTGGGCTCGGCCGCTGGGCCATCGCCCAGCACCAGCACGCTGTGGCCCGCAATCTGGTGGAACAGTGGCAGGCTGGCGATACGGCTCATCAGCGTCTCAGGCGAGCCATTCGGGCACGCGCTCGGCATCCATAATGGCGCCGGGATCAATGCGGTCGGCAACCACCGCGAACTTGTCGCCATCCACCAGCACTTCGGCCACAAAGCCGCGCGAATTGTAACTGGAAGCCATGGTTGCGCCATAAGCGCCCGCGGTGCGGAACACCGCCAGATCGCCCGCCTCCAGATGATCACACACCCGGCCCATCGCAAAGGTATCGCCGGTCTCGCAAATCGGGCCAACGATATTGGCGACCATATCCGCTCCGCGCGGCGCGACCGCGACGAAATCGTGGTAGGCGCCATAGAGCGCAGGCCGGGCCAGATCGTTCATCGCCGCATCGACGATCACGAAAGGATCCTTGATCCCGCGCTTCACCCGCACGACCCGGGTCAAGAGCACGCCGGCATTGCCCGCAATCACGCGGCCGGGTTCAAAGATCAGGGTGACGCCCCAATCCTTTGTGACACGGGCGACCATCGCGCCATATTCGGCCGGGCTGGGGAACACCTCGCCCGCCTTGTAAGGCACGCCCAGCCCGCCGCCGAGATCCACATGGGTGATCGTGTGCCCTGCGCCGCGCAGGGCACGCACCAGCGCGCCAACCTTTTCGAAGGCCGCTTCCAAGGGTGCCAGATCGGAGAGCTGGCTGCCGATATGCACCGCGACGCCGCGCAGGTGCACGGATGGTTCGGAGGCAAGCCGCCCGAAGATCTGCCCTGCCTGATCGATCGGCACACCGAACTTGTTATCCGCCTTGCCGGTCGAGATCTTGTCATGCGTGCCGGCATCGACATCGGGATTGATGCGGAGCGCGCATTGCGCGACGAGGCCCATGTCGGCCGCGATTTGCGCCAGTTCCAGGCCCTCTTCCTCGCTTTCGATGTTGAACTGGCCGATCCCTGCCAGCAGGGCAGCGCGCAGCTCTGCCGCGGTCTTGCCGACGCCGGAGAACACGATCTTGTCAGGCGCAATGCCAGCCGCCAGCGCGCGGCGCATCTCGCCCACCGAGACGACATCCGCGCCGTAGCCTTCGCGTTGCAACACTTTCAGCACCGCCAGATTGGGGTTGGATTTGACAGCAAAGGCAATCAGCTTGTCAGGAACGCCTGCCAGCCCTTCGCGAAAGACGCGGGCATGGCGTTCGAGCGTGGCGCGCGAATAGACATAGACAGGTGTGCCGACGCTCTCGGCAATCGCCGGCAGCGGCACATCCTCGGCGTGCATCACGCCGTCGCGGATCGTAAAATGGTCCATAATTTCCTGAAGCTATTCCGGAGGCAAATCAAACGGGTCATCGCGGCGTTCTTCGGAGCGCAGACGCAATTCGACAGTGCGGTTCGCAGGCGCTGCCTGCGGATCGGGCAGCAGCAATTCGTCGGCCACAGGGCGCGTCGCACGCCCCAGCGGGGCAACCGGCAGATTGGTGCCGGGCGCAGGGGTAAGCGGTGCGCGCACGCCGCATCCTGCCAGCAGCGTTGCCATTGCTATCACCAAGCCAACTCGTCTCATGCGTCCATCCCCAGCGCAGCGCGCGCCCGCGCCACTTGGTGCAATACCTGCTCAGCTGCGGTTCCGCCATAGGAGGCGCGCGCCGCGACCGAGGCATCAACCGAGAGCGCGGCAAAAACGCGTTCGTCGATCCGGGAATCAATCGCCTGAAGCTCAGCCAGTTCCAGCGCATCGAGCGCGGTGCCCTTGCTTTCCGCCAGCTTCACCGCCGCCCCGGTGATGTGGTGCGCCTCGCGGAACGGGATGCCAGCCTCGCGCACCAGCCAATCGGCAAGGTCGGTCGCGGTCGCATAGCCAAGCTCTGCCGCCGCGCGCATCCGCTCGGCGTTGAAGGTGCTGCCCGCGATCATCCCTGTCATGGCGGCAATGCTGAGGCCCATCAGGCTGGCGGCTTCGAAGACGGGGGGCTTGTCGTCCTGCATATCCTTGGAATAGGCGAGCGGCAGGCCTTTCATCGTGATCATCAGGCTGGTGAGGCTGCCGATCACCCGGCCCGAATGCCCGCGCACCAGTTCGGCGGCATCGGGGTTTTTCTTTTGCGGCATGATCGAGGAGCCGGTGGAAAGGCTGTCGGGCAGGCGGATGAAGCCGAAGGGCTGGCTCGCCCACAGGATCAATTCTTCGGCGAGGCGCGAGAGGTGCAGCGCGCAAGCGGAGCATACGAACAGGTATTCGAGCGCAAAGTCGCGGTCGGATACGGCATCCAGTGAATTGGCGGTCGGCCGGTCAAAGCCGAGCGCTTTGGCGGTCATGTCGCGATCAATCGGAAAGCCGGTGCCTGCCAGCGCGGCGCTGCCGAGCGGCGATTCGTTCAATCGCACCCGCGCATCCGCCAGCCGCGAGCGATCGCGCCGGAACATCTCGTAATAGGCCATCAGGTGGTGGCCGAGCGTCACGGGCTGCGCGGTCTGGAGGTGGGTGAAGCCTGGCATGATGCTGGCCGCGTGTTCCTCTGCGCGTTCCACCAGCGCACGTTGCAGTGCGGCAAGGCCGCTATCCATCTGGTCTATCGCATCGCGCACCCACAGTTTGAAATCGGTTGCCACCTGATCATTGCGGCTGCGCGCGGTGTGAAGCCTGCCTGCCGCCGGGCCGATCAATGTGGCAAGGCGGGCCTCGGTGGTCATGTGGATGTCTTCAAGGTCCCAGTTTTCGGGCACGCCGTTTGCGGCATATTCGGCGGCGACCTGATCGAGCCCGTCGGCAATCGCGCCGGCATCCTCGCGCGAGACGATCCCGCAGGCGCCCAGCATGGCAACATGGGCCTTGGATGCGGCGATATCCTGCTGCCAGAGCGCCTTGTCGAAAGGGATCGAGGCATTGATTTCGCGCATGATGGCGCTAGGCCCGGCAGCGAAGCGGCCGCCCCACATCGCGTTGGCGGCATTATTGTCGGAATTGTCGGAGCCTGCCATGTCCCGTTCGTTGCTCATCGCGTGCTTGTCCATGAGTTTGCTTGCCGGGTGCGATAGGGCGGGGACCGAGCCAGCGCAACCGGCGGATGCAGGCGAGACGGCCAAGGCGGGCGCCTTCACCGGCAAGATCGATGCCAGCTTTGCCGGCACGGCATTGCCCGATCTGGTTGTGAAGGACCCCGCAGGCGCCACCCTTGATCTCGGCAGCCTTGACGGCCCGGTCCTTATCAACCTGTGGGCGACGTGGTGCGCGCCCTGCGTTACCGAAATGCCGCAGCTTGATGACCTCGCAGATGCGCTTGAGGGCGAGGTTCGCGTGATTACCATCAGCCAGGACCTGCGCGGCGCCGAAGTGGTGGAGCCGTTCTTTGCGGCCAAGGGGTTTGCCCGGCTGGAGCCGTGGCTTGACCCCGAAACCGAATTGTCAGCGCAGTTTTCGCCAGCCGGGCAGCTCCCGCTCACCATCTTGTTCGATGCCTCCGGCAAGGAAGTCTGGCGCGTTGCAGGCAGCTATGAATGGGCCAGCGCGGCTGCGATTGCCGCAGTGCGGGCAGGGCTCGCCGCGCGCTGAAGGGGGCAGGGCTTCCGTCAATACGTTCTCAAAAATAGAACGTTCCTTCATATATAACGAAATTTTCAGATGGAACACGAGCCGCTAGGTCCGCTTCACCTGCTTCGCTTGTGAAGGAACCTGCCGATGGATCAGCGCCTGCCCCTGCCTGAAGCCCGCCGTGAAGCCGCGCCCTCGCCTGTCATGAGCAAGGGCCGCAGCGCGATCCGCCTGGTGGCAGAGCGCAAGCTGATGCTTGATCTTGCTGGAGCCGATGCCCCGGCCGAATGGCGCAAGGCGCTGGATGCCTTGGCAACAGCTCACCGACTCGCGCTTGATCTTGCCGCGAGGCCTGTGCCGCGCGCGGGCGGGCTGCGCCAGGTAGCGCGCTGGGCCGCGGGGGCGGGGCAGGCTCCGGCAGCGCCGGTGTTTGCGCCGTGGCAGGGTTTTGCCTCGGCGAGCCTGCAAAACCCGCTGATGCGCCCGGCCCTGCCGCAGGCGCAATGGCTGGCGGGCTATTTGTTCGATCCCGATGCTGCGCGCAGCACCATGGCTGCAGGCAGCGTTGACGTGATGCTCGTCTCGCCGCACCCGGCCGCCTGCCTCGAGGACAATACCTGCCACACTGCCCTGCCGCGCAAGGCGGTGCTTGATGCGATGATTGGCGCGGTGCGTGCTGAACAGCGCGAGAGGCTGGCCATTATTGTCCCGGCCCGCGCGCGCAGCGCCGTGGCCCAGCGCCTGCTATTGGCTGACCGTGCCTTGCGGCAGGGCGACATGGCGATAGAGATCATCGCTATCGAAGAAGCGATCGGCCGGTTGGTGCGCTGCGTTGATAGCTGGGATGCGATTATCGCGCTGCCCGAATTGCGCGGCATCATTGCAGCGGTATTCGCCGAAGTAAGCGGCATTGCGGGGCCCTGGCCGCTGCTATGGTTCGACGGCGGGCTTGTCCGCGTGTCGAGCGAGGTGCTGCGTGAAACCGCGCAGGCCCTGCCGCTTGATGCAGCAGTGCTGATGCAGGGCCTTGCGCTGGCGGCGCGTTGCGGCGGCCACGGCGAGGAAGCACAGCGCCTCGCACACAGCTGGTGCCGACTGCGCGCTAGCGGGGTCGGCACTGCCAGCCGCCGCTCGTCCTCGCCCTATGGCAAGCAGCTTGATGACTCCGCTTTCGTGATGCTGGCGAGCGCCGATCAGCCCATCAGCGGCGGCCGCCCGCTGCCCGCTTGGCGTGCGCTTCGCCTGGCAGAAGGGAACCAAGCCGTGCTTTCTGCCGTTCCTCTCGCATTGGTGAAAGCCTGATCATTCCTCCCGGCTTCAGAAAAGAAAGATACCGCCCGTGCCAAGCCGCAAGATCGTCGCCACGGAACTGGCCAATGTGCTGCGCCAGATTTCTCACCCCGACCGCATCCGCATCCTGTTCAAATTGCAGGCAGGCGAGCAGACGGTGAACGAGCTTGCCGCTGCGCTCGAAATCCCGGCGACGCGGGTCTCGCAGCATTTGGGCGTCTTGCGGGCGGTGGCGCTGGTGGAAACCGAGAACCGCGGCCAGCAGCGCGTTTATCGCCTGCCGCAGCCCGAATTGGCGCTGTGGCTGATCGACGGGATTGATTTCATCGCCCACCGCCTTGGCCGCGCCAGCGAGAACGATATCGAATATGCCAAGCAGCTCTGGAAGGCTGAAGCGCCCGCCGCGCTCAATTAGGCCGAAAGCTTGCGGGCGTCCTGCACGGCGCGACCGTTGAGCGTGGGGATCGAGGTTTTGCTCGGATCCGGCGCGCGCCGCCCGTAGCGCTCGACCAGCGCGTTCCATTCGACGATCAGGCTGCCCCCGGTGCTTTGGTGGAGTTTCTCCCACGAGGAAAGCATCTCCAGACAGGCGTGATCAATATAGTCGAGCTTCTCGACATGGAGGTGCACTTCGGAACCGAAGGGCGAGCTTTCCAGTGTCGTGCTGAGCTTGGGGATCGAGAAGAAGGTCGCAGAGCCTGTCATCACCACATCGACCCGGTTGGTCGCCGGATCATGCTCAACTTCGATCTCAAGATGCGAAAAGGTGTAAACCAGCTTGAGTGTCGCCACTACAAAGCCAAGAATCACGCCCGTGAGCAGATCAATAGCCACCACGCCCACGAGCGTGATGAAATAGATCGCCAGTTCCTGCTTGCCGAACTCGGCAATCTTGCGGATCTGCGCCACGTTGACCAGCTTGTAGCCGGTGTAAACAAGGATTGCGGCCAAGACCGAGGTCGGGATTTCATTGAGCAGCAGCGGGAAGGCGACCACCGCCAGCAACAGCCAGGCGCCATGCAGGATCGTTGACAGGCGGGTTGTCGCACCCGCCTCGACATTGGCGGCAGAGCGCACGATCACACCTGTCATCGGAAGCGCGCCCAGCACGCCGCAGATCATGTTGCCGATGCCTTGCGCGCGCAGCTCCTTGTCGTAATCGGTGCGCACGCCGATATGCATCTTGTCGACCGCTGTGGCGCACAGCAGCGTCTCGGCGCTCGCCACAAAGGCAAAGACCACGCCCAAAAGCAGGATTTCCGGCCGCGTCAGCCCGCCCCATGCCTCGGCCGTGGGAATGTTGAGCCCGCTGGCGAGAGTCTCGGGCAGATCAACCAGATTGATCGGCAGACTGAAGACAAGGGCAAAAAGAGTCCCGCTCACCACGCCCAGCAGCGGCCCCGGCAAGAGGCCAAGGCGCCTGGGCTTGAACTTGTTCCAGGCAATGATTGTGGCAATCGTCACCACTCCCGCCATAGCGGCCAGATGATGCACCGAACCATCGGCGGGGAAGACTTTCAACACCGCTTCGGGAATCGCAGCGAGATTGGCAAGGCCGCTCGAGCGCGGGCTGTCATCGAGCATGACATGGAACTGAGAGGCGAAGATCAGCACCCCGATGCCGGCCAGCATCCCGTGGATCACCGAGGGTGAAATCGCGCGGAACCACTGGCCAAGCTTGAAGATGCCGGCGGCCAGTTGCAGCGCGCCTGCGATCAGACCGACAACGCCGAGCATGATCAGGCCGTGTTCCTGCACCAGCTGATAGACCAGCACCGCCATGCCCGCCGCAGGCCCGCTGACCTGCAAGGGCGATCCGGCAAGGCTGCCCACCACCAGCCCGCCGACAATCCCGGTGATAAGCCCCAGCGCAGGCGGCGCGCCCGAAGCAATCGCCACGCCGAGGCACAGCGGCAGGGCGACAAGAAACACCACGATCGATGCAAGGAAATCCCGTCCTGCCACAGCCGGGGTCAATCCATCAGAAGCAAGCGGTTTCATATCAGGGGTGCTCCGGGGCGGGGGTCAAAAGGGGGCAGTCGGCAAGGCATGGGCAAGGTGCGATCAGGCGGTGCAGGCGTGGCGTTGAAGTGTGGCTTCGGCGAGGTCAGCGGCATAGCGTTCATCCACCGCAACCCAGCTTTCGCTGGTCTCGTCATAGGCGGTCACGCCGCCCGACTTGATGTCATAGACCCAGCCATGCAGTTGCACCGTCTTCTGCGCCAGCGCGACTGCAACAGTCGGGTGGGTCCGCAGATGGGCAAGTTGCAGGATGACATTCTGTTCAAGCAGCATCCGCATCTTGGCATCCGGATCGAGATTTGCGCCCAGCGCTTCGGTGATATCGACCGCGCCTTGTGCAAAGCCGAGCCATTCGCGCACGTGTGGCAGATTGGTCAGCGCCGCGCGGTTCATCGCGCCCTTCATCGCGCCGCACTCGGTATGGCCGCAAACCACGATGTGCGGGATCTTGAGCGCGCCGATGGCAAATTCGATCGAGGCCGTCATGCCGCCGGTCTGGTTGGTGTGCGGCGGCACAATGTTGCCCGCGTTGCGGCAGATAAACAGCTCACCCGGTTCGGTCTGGGTGATCATTGCAGTCTCGATCCGGCTGTCCGAGCAGGTGATGAACAATGCCTCGGGGCTTTGCCCGGCGCTGAGGCGTTCAAACAAGCGCCGCTTTTCAGGATAGACTTCGCGTTGGAACTTGACGACGCCTTGGGCAAATCTGGACATCGGGGCGATCCTTTCAGGCAGAGGGTTCGGGGGTAGGGGCAGCGGCGCGATCGGCTGGATGAGCGGCGAGCGGTTCGCTCCAGCGGGCACGCACGGTGTCGATGTGGTCGGCCTCATCAAGCCGGTTGCGGATGTCGACGAATTGCAGCGCCTCGACGATCCAGGCAGCGAGCATGGGATGCACCAGCCGGTAGAAATGGGTGCGCCCGGCCCGCCGTTCCTCCACCAGCCGCTGCGCGCGCAGCAGCGCGAGATGTTGCGAAATGCGGGTGGTGGGCAGGGCGAGCGCGGCAGCAAGGCTGGTGACGTCCTGCTCGCCGCGGCGAAGCTCTGCGATCAGCCGCAGCCGATCGGGATGAGCGAGCAGCTTGAGCAGATCGGCAAGCTCGCGCGAGACGATCGCCTGGCTAGGCATATGCCCGGCCTTGAATATCGCAAACTGGCATGGGCCCTCCCCCCATACCTGCAAGACTATGCAGATGTGTAAGTTCGAAGGTATGCCTGTTTTTGTGCGCCGTCAAACGATTCGGATGTCCAGCCCGCCAGGCACAGGTGTTGCCCCGAAGCACACGGGCGCCCGGGGCCACCATCATGGCGTGGCGAAAAAGGGCCTAGATCGTTGCGGTCAGACCGCCATCGATGCGGATCGCGCAGCCGGTGACATAGGCCGCGCGCGGGCTGGCAAGAAATGTCGCCATGTCGGCAAATTCCTGCGGGGTTCCGAACCGGCCAGCGGGCACGGCCGCGCGGGCGGCGTTGATCACCTCTTCGGCGGCCACCCCCATGGCCGCGGCGCGGCTTGCGTGGAGGCTTTCGAGCCGGTCGGTCGCGATTTGGCCGGGCAAGAGGAGATTGACTGTCACCCCGTCGCGCGCAACTTCGCCAGCGAGTGTCTTGCACCACGAGGCAAGCGCTGCGCGCACCGCATTGGACAGCACAAGGCCGGGGATCGGCGTGATCACGCTGGTTGAAGCAACCGCCAAGATCCGGCCAAAGCCTTGTGCGCGCATTTGCGGCAGGAACGCCTGGGCAATCGCCAGCTGGGCGTTGAACATCCGGTCAAACACCGCAGCGAAGGCATCAGGGCCGGTCTCTGCCGCGCTGCCGGTGGGCGGGCCGCCGCTGTTGAGCACAAGGATATCAAGCGGCCTTTCTGCCGCCTTGACTGCCGCGATGATTGCCTGCGGAGCGGCCGGATCATCAAGATCGGCAACGATGTGCCGTGCGCCTGCAATGCCCCTGTCGGCGCGTGCGACAGTCGTCACCGCGGCGCCTTCTGCGGCAAGGCTCTGCGCGATCGCACGGCCGAGCCCCCGGCTCGCCCCCAGCACCAGCGCGCTCTTGCCGTCGAGTTGCAGATCCATCGCCATTCTCCCTTGTCGCCTTGCCGCGCCATCATAGCGCGCCTTGGTCTCCGGCCTGCTAGCAATTCGTAGAGGCCGCAATAAAGACGGCAATCTTAGCGGGCGAAGCGCTGCTTGAGCTCTGGGCAGGCTTTTCCGAACAAACGGGCCCAACTCTGCCTTTCACCGCCAAGGTCGGCGGCACAGGCAGTGAGGAAGATCATGAAATCCGCGCTCCGGCTGCGCCTTGCAGCGCCGCTTATCGGCCTTGCTGTCCTGCTCGCCTGAGATGCCGCGCAAGACGGCCTATGGCCCGCTGCCGAGCGGGTGGTAAAGGATATCGAGCGGCAGGCCCGGCGACATTTCTAGGTCGAAGGCAAGGCCCGCATCATGCCGGATGGCCTGCGCGGCGACGCAGGGAATGCACAAAACAGCGCGGGCGGCGGATCAATCCTGTAAAATACCCGGAACTCGCGCTTTTGTGTGGTGGGCGGTAACGGGCTCGAACCGCTGACCCTCTCGGTGTAAACGAGATGCTCTACCAACTGAGCTAACCGCCCGCGCGCTTGCTGCTTAAGGATGTTCGCATACCCGAGCAAAGCGTTGCGTCAAGCACCCAATCGCCGCGCGGGCGGAAAATCGGCGTTTGCCCGCCTGCCCGCTGTTCGGGGCCTTGTTGCATCAGATTTTGCGCCGCATGAAAGCGATAAGCGAAAAAGGCAAAATAATTCTAAACATAGCGCAGAAATTATTGGTATATATTCTAAAAAAATATCAGATTTCGGGATTGCAGAGATAATGCCAATTATTTCAAATTGCGTCATAGAAAATTTTTTACATACTGTGTGAATTATAGATATTTTTATATGACTTCAACAATTCGAAATATTTTTATGATAAATATGATGCAAGGTTGTTTTGTATTGTTGGGTCGTGACGTGCCTATCGCCGGTGGCCTTGCCCGCTGCTTCGCGCTAGGTGGACAGCATGACACTTCCACGCATTCTGGTTCTGGGCACTGGCGGCACGATTGCAGGCTCGGCTGGATCGGCCACCGGCGGCGGCTACCGCGCAGGCGGCGTGGCGCTTGCCGCGATGCTTGAGGCTGCCCAGGCGCTTGGGCTGAACGCCGAACTCATAGGGCAGGCAATTGCGCAAATCGGTTCGCAGGACATGGGCTGGTCCCAGTGGAGCGCGCTTCATGCCGCCTGCATGGCGGCCTATGCCGATCCCGCGATTGCGGGCATTATCATCACCCATGGCACTGATACGGCTGAGGAGACCGCGCTGCTGCTCGATCTCACTTTGCCTGCGGGCAAGCCTGTGGTGCTGGTCGGCGCGATGCGGCCGGCAGACGTTGTGGGCAGCGATGGCCTGCGCAATCTGGCAAATGGTGTGCGGGTGGCGAGCGATCCGCAAGGGGCAGGCCGCGGCGTGATGGTGGTGATGGGTGATGCGGTGTTTGCCGCGGTTGATGTCAGGAAGGCTGCGACCGCCAATATCGATGCGTTCAAGGGATTTCCGCGCGCCAGCCTTGCCCGTGTGACGCCTTCAAGCCTCACATGGTTCGGGCCGCCGCACCGCGCCGGTAAGACAGGGACGGGCGAGGTTGCGCGTTATGCGTGGCCCGCGGCTTTGCCGCGTGTGGCCATCCTGACTGCGGGCGCAGGGATGGATGCCGAGCCGGTCAAGGCGCTGCTGGGCATCGGGTGCAAGGGGATCGTGCTGGCCGGCATGGGGGCGGGGAACGCGCCTGGCGTGGTGCTTGATGCACTCGAAGCTGCCGCCAAGGCGGGCGTTTCGGTGGTGCGTTCGGCGCGGGTCGATGAAGGCATGGTCGATCGCAACATCGAGGTGGATGACGACGCGCGCGGTTTCGTGGCGGCGCGCGCGCTTGGCCCGGCCAAGGCGCGCATCCTGTTGCAAGTCCTGCTTGCGAACGGGATCAGCGATGCGAGGGATGTGCAAGCGGCGTTCGACGCGGTGTAAGCGCGCCGCGCCGCTCAAGTCGCCGGTGGCGGCACCAGGCCGATGGCCTGCATGATCGCTGCCTGACCGATTATCACCACCAGCCAGTACAGCATCGCAGCAAGGGTTCGCCCCTTGGCCTGCCCTAGGCTCGTGAGCGTCACCCATAGCACCGGCACCACGAAACCGATCCAGATCACCACCGCGCTGCCCAGCGCCATGACCCATGCTCCCGCCTCGCGCGGGGCAAGGATCAGCGCGCCTGCAAGGATTGCAGCGAGCCAGAATTCAGCCAGTGCGATTGTGGCCAGCACCGGGAGGCCGGGCCGCGGCAGACGCGCCGCCGCCAGCCACAGCCCGCCGATCACGAGGCCCAGCACCGTGGCCGCCGCAATCGCCCCGATATTGAGGACGATGTAGATCACGCAGACACCCTCACCCCCACGGCGTGACGAGATATTTCTCGCCCGTCTTCATCTGGCGGTAATCGAGGATCGCGGCTTTCTCCAGCATCCCTTCCAGCGTCACTCTGGCCTTGTAATGGCTGGCAAAAGTGGTGGTGAGGTTTTGCATGACGCGGCTGCGCATCCGCGCCACAGTCTCCATGCCCGCACGCTGGAGGAAGGGGGTGAGCAGCCAGCCTGCCACGCACCATTGGAGGCCATAGGAGGCAGTCAGGATGGTCGGGTTCTGGAGATCAAGCCGGCCGTAGATGTACATCTTCTTGAGTTGGCTTGAGCCATAGCGCGAGAATTCGCTCATCTGGCTGACTGCAACCTGTTCCATTGCCTTGAGCACACCATCTGTGGCCTGTCCGCCGCCGATCGGGTCGAAGCCGAGGAAAGCGCCGGTCGCTGCAATCGCGGCACGCAGGTCGGCCATATAGGTGGGGGCAGAGGAGTTGACGACATATTCGGCGCCCTGCGACTTGAGCAGCGCAACGTGTTCCGCCTTGCGCACGATGTTCACCAGCTTTATCCCGTCCTCGATGCAGATGCGATTGAGCATCTGGCCAAGGTTGGAAGCTGCGGCGAGGTGGACGATGGCCGAATGGCCTTCCATTTTCGCCGTCTCGACAAAGCCCAGTGCGGTCATCGGGTTGACAAAGCTGGAGGCCCCGGCTTCGCAGGAATGATCGCCCAGCGGCAGGCACATCATCGCATCGGCAATGGCGTATTGCGAAAAGGCATGGCCCGGCACGCAGGCGACGCGTTGGCCCATCAGCGCACGCGCCATGTCAGAATCACCGGTGGCGATAACAGTGCCTGCGCCTTCATTGCCCGCAGGCAGGCGCTGGCCGTGGCGGCCTTTCTGGCCTGACAGAAACGGCTCCGGCATGGTGGCGACCACCTTGCCGGGGGTGTATTCCGCATTCTCGAAATCAGCCGCGCTCGTCAGGATCGCAAGGTCCGAGGGGTTGATGGGCGCCGCTTCCATCTTCACCAGCACCTGATTGCCGGTGGGCGCGGTGAACTGGCTTTCGGCCACCTCCAGCGTCAGCTTTCCATCGGCGGTCAGGGTGGTGAAAAGCTGTTTTCCGGTGGTGGTCATGGGGTATCTCCTCTCGCGTTTGGCGACTGGCTACGCGCCGCGTCAGAGTTTGGCTAGGGTGTCGTTGCGGCAGGTATTCATGGATAGACCGCGGCGACGAAGTAAAGCCCATGGGGCGGCGCGTTAAGTCCCAAGGCGGCCCGGTCGCGCGCGGCGAGCGCTTCGGCGACGCGCGCCTCTGCCCAATGGCCGCTGCCCACCAGCTTGAGACAGCCGACCATGGAGCGCACCTGATGATGCAGGAACGAGCGCGCAGCGGCGTGGATGTGCACTTCCTCGCCCACGCGCTCAACCCGCAGTTCATCCAGTGTCTTGACCGGATCGGCCGCCTGACAATGGACCGAACGGAAGGTGGTGAAATCGTGCCTGCCAACCAGGGCCTGCGCGGCGCGGTGCATGGCGTCTGCATCGAGCGGCTGGGCGACGTGCCATGCGCGGTTGAGGCTGAGCGTGAGCGGCGCGCGGCGGTTGGCGATGCGGTAGAGGTAACGCCGCCCAGTGCAGGAAAAGCGCGCGTGCCAATCCTCTCCCACGACTTCGCAGGCCGTCACGGCAATCGGATCGGGCCTGAGATGGGCGTTCAATGCCTCCATCAGGCGAAACGGCGCAATGTCCTTGGCGAGATCAACATGCGAGCGCATGGCGAGGGCATGGACGCCTGCATCAGTGCGCCCCGCGCTGTGCAGCACCGCGCGCTCACCCGTGATGCGCTCCACCGCCTCTTCCACCGCCTGCTGCACGCTCGGGCCGTGCGCCTGACGCTGCAGCCCGAAGAATGGTGTGCCGTCGAATTCGAGGGTAAGCGCAAAGCGGGTCACGAAAGGCGCGTTCCTGCTGCTATGCTGCGCCCATTGAGGAAGGCGCCCAAGTCCATTGCCGGCTTGCCTGCCGGTTGCAGCCTGAGCGGCCGCAGCGCGGCCTCGCCGCAGGCGATGGTGAGGCGATCGTCCAGCACTGTGCCCGGCTCGCCTGTGCCGTCCGCCACCTCGGCCAGGAGCAGTTTCACCCGCTCTCCCCCAAGCGCGAACCATGCACCCGGGAAAGGCGCGAGCGCGCGCACCATGCGCTCGATCACGCAGGCAGGTTGGCTCCAGTCGATGCGCGCCTCGGCCTTGTCGATCTTGGGGGCATAGACGGCCTGCGTGTCATCCTGCGGCGCGGGCGGGAAGGCGCCAAGATCGGCCAGCACCTCCACCATCGCCGCCGCACCCAGATCGGCCAGCTCGGCGGTCAGCTCGCCGGTGGTCTTGCGCCCGACCGCTGTCTCGACTTTATGCAGCATGGGCCCGGTATCGAGCCCGGCTTCCATCTGCATGATCGTCACGCCTGTCACCGCGTCACCTGCTGCGATCGCGCGGTGGATCGGCGCCGCCCCGCGCCAGCGCGGCAGCAGGCTGGCGTGAATATTGAGGCACCCGAAGAGCGGCGCATCGAGCACCGCTTGCGGCAAGATCAGACCATAGGCCGCGACCACCGCAACATCGGCCCCCAGTGCCGCAAACTCCGCCTGCGCCTCGGCACCCTTGAGTGACACCGGCACACGCACCTCCAGCCCCAACTCATCGGCGGCGACCTGCACCGGCGTCGGGGAGAGCTTCTTGCCCCGACCTGCCGCACGCGGCGGCTGGGTATAGACGCAAGTTATCTCATGGCCCGCCTGATGCAGTGCGCGCAGCGCCGGAACCGCGAAATCCGGCGTTCCCATGAAGATAATGCGCATAAGCCTTGCCCGCAGCCTTTGTGAAGCGACGCGCACCCCCTATCTGTCAGCCCATGGCATCGCAAGAGATCGAAAGCTTGGCAGGGGCGCTCGCCCGGCTGCCCGGGCTGGGGCCGCGCTCGGCGCGGCGGGCAGTGCTGTGGCTGGTGAAGAACCGCAACTCCGCCCTGCCTGCCCTGCTGGAAGCTCTGGGCGAAGTGTCCGAGCGGCTGGTGGAATGCTCGGTATGCGGCAATGTCGATACCTCCGATCCTTGCGGCATCTGCGCCGATCCGCGCCGCGATACGCGGCTCCTGTGTGTGGTTGAGGATGTTGCGGACGTCTGGGCGCTTGATCGCGCGCGGCTGTTTGCGGGCCGCTATCATGTGCTCGGCGGCAAGCTGTCGGCGCTCGACGGGGTGGGGCCGGAAGATCTCAATATCGCAGGTCTCATTTCGCGCGTGGCGGACGGTGCCGTGGATGAAGTGGTGCTCGCCATGAATGCGACGCTCGAAGGCCAGACCACCGCGCATTACCTTGCCGAACGCCTCGAAGGCCTGCCCCTGCGCGTCACGCAGCTCGCCCATGGCCTGCCGGTCGGCGGCGAGCTGGATTATCTCGACGAAGGCACACTCGCCCAGGCGCTGCGGGCGCGCCGCCCGGTGGGGTGATCCTGCGTTGAATAAATCGCCGCGCTCGCTTACATAACGCTGCATGGCTATCCGCGAAATCCTCGAAGTGCCGGACCCCCGGCTCAAGACCGTCTCGACCCCGGTTGAACCGCATGAGTTCAATGACGAGCTGCGCGCGCTGGTCGCCGACATGTTCGAGACGATGTATGATGCCCCCGGTATTGGCCTCGCCGCCATTCAGGTCGGGGTGCCCAAGCGGGTCCTGGTGATCGACCTTCAGCCTGAAGATCCCGATGCGCCGCCCGTGGAATGCAGCCATGACGGGCACAAGCATACGCACCCCGCGACCAAGAAGGAACCGCGCGTCTTCATCAACCCGGTGATCCTTGATCCCGCAGCCGAACTTTCGACCTATCAGGAAGGCTGCCTTTCGGTGCCCGATATCTATGCCGAGGTGGATCGCCCGGCGAGTTGCACGGTGCGCTATCAGGACCTGGACGGCAATACCCACGAGGAACATCTCGAAGGCCTGATGGCAACCTGCCTTCAGCACGAGATGGATCACCTCGAAGGCATCCTCTTCATCGACCACCTCTCGCGCCTGAAGCGCGCGATGGCGTTGAAGAAGCTCGAAAAAATCCGCCGCGCGGCGTGATTTTCTCTCGCGGCTGTTCGCCCTTCGGGCGGCCTGCGAGGGCGCGCGGCAGAGGCCGCGACGCGCAGTCGCGCTTGCGGCGCTTCGCGCCGTAACATTCCACCCATCCTCACCCCGGACTTGAGGGGGCTTTGGCTTTCTTCGGCACAAGCGGATCAAGAGGCTGGCGTTCTCCATTCGTTCCGTGTAGGGATGGGCGATGGACCCGGTGATTCTCGCGATCCTTTCCCTGTTTCTCGGTCTTGGCGTGGGCGGGGCTGTGTGCTGGCTGCTTGCTTCTCGCCCGGTTGCTGACCTGCGCGAGCGGCTGTCTGCGACCCAAGACGCGCTGGCGGCCAGGGAGGCTGAGTTCAAGCGTGCTGTTGCCGAACTGGGCGAAGCGCAAATCCAGGTCGCAGCGCTCGGCGAACGGGCCGGCCGCGCGGATGAGCTGGCGGCCCAGCTTGATGCCCTGCGCGAGGAAAATGCGCGCTTTCGGGCTGAGCGTGCCGGTTTTGAAGAACAAAAGCGCCTGCTCGAAGAATCGCGCGCCAATCTGCTGAAAGAGTTCGAGAATACCGGCGCTGCCGTGCTCAACCGCGCGCAGGAGGCGTTCCTCAAGCGGGCCGAGGAGCGGCTTGTCCATTCCGAGAAGGCGAGCGAGGAAAAACTCAAGGCACTGCTCTCCCCGGTGGGCGAAAAACTTGCGAGCTATGAAAAGCAGGTCGCCGAGCTTGAGGCGAGGCGCACCGATGCCTTCGGTCAGCTTGCCGGGCTTATCCAGTCGATGCGCGAAGGGCAGGAGCAGGTCCGGCGCGAAGCGCAGCGGCTCGGCAATTCGCTCACCAACGCCCCCAAGGCGCGCGGGCGCTGGGGCGAAAAGGCGCTGCAGAACCTGCTCGAACAATGCGGTTTGGCCGAGCACACCGACTTCTTCCTCGAACATTCGATTGCAACAGATGATGGCCGCCTGCGTCCCGATGCGATTGTCCGCATTCCGGGTGGCAAGGTGCTGGTGATCGATTCCAAGGTGTCGCTCAACGCCTATCAGGCCGCTTTCGAAGCCGATACCGATGAAGCGCGCGAGCGGGCGCTCGCCGAGCATGTCCGCTCGATGCGCGGCCATGTCCAGGCGCTGGGCGCCAAAAGCTATCAGTCACAATTCGAAGAAGCGCCGGATTATGTGGTGATGTTCGTCCCCGGCGAGCATTTCGTGGCCGCTGCGCTCGAACATGATCCCGAATTGTGGAACTTCGCCTTTGAAAAGCGGGTGCTCTTGGCCACGCCCACCAATCTGGTCGCGATTGCGCGCACTGTCGCGCAGGTCTGGCGGCAGGATGGCCTTGCGCGCGAGGCACAGGAAATCGGCCGGATGGGAACCGAGCTTTATGATCGCCTTGCCACGGCTGCTGAACATCTCAAGCGCGTCGGCGGTGGGCTGGAAAGCGCGGTCAATAATTACAACAAGTTTGTTGGCAGTTTCGAACGCAACGTGCTCTCCTCGGGGCGCAGACTGGCAGAGAAAGGTGTCGAAATCGGCAAGCGCGCAATCGAAGATGTGCCCCTTGTCGAAAGTGCGCCGCGCTACAGCGCGGCAGATGCCGCGGCGGTCGTGGCGGAGTATCCCCCGGCTGGTGCGGACAAGGACGCTGCGGAGTGAAACCCGGCGCGGCTCAAGGGTCGAGCGCTGCCAGCACCTCATAGGCAAGCACTGCGGCTGCGACCGCGGCATTCAGCGAATCGGCCCGACCCTTCATCGGCATGGTGACGCGCAGGTCGCATTGCGCCTCGTAAGCCTCCGGCAGGCCTTGCGATTCATTGCCCACCAGCAGGAAGCACGGCGCCGCGTAGGCCGCCCCGCGATAGGGGACCGCCTGGCGCAGGCTGGCGGCGACCAACTGGCCCTCGCCACCCCGCAGCCATGGCACAAAGTCATCCCACCGGGCCTGCGCCAGCTGCACGGTAAACACCGCGCCCATGCTCGCGCGCACGGCTTCGGCGCTGAAGGGATCGGCGCAATCATCGATCAGGATCAGCCCGCCTGCACCCACCGCATCGCAGGTCCGCAGCATGGTGCCCAGATTGCCCGGGTCGCGCAGCGCCTGCGCTACCAGCCAGATCGGCGCCGCGCTGCGATCAAGCCGCGCAAGGTCGGTGTCCCATTCATCGAAAACCCCTGCCACGCTCTGCGCGTTGTCCTTGCCCGTGATCTTGGAGAGGATGTCGGGTGTGGTGGTGATCACCTCGCCGCCTTTGGCCTCAACCGCGCTCACCAACCGGGTGAGCACGTCGTGGCCTGTCGCAGCGCGTTGATTGCCCTCAGCCATCACCAGCATCTGCGGCACCCGCCCGCTGGCGCGCGCATCTTCGAGCAGGCGCAGACCTTCCACGAGGAACCGGCCTGCGCGCTTGCGATGCTTCTTGTCGCGCAGCGCGCGCAGGTATTTCACGGTCGGATTGGAAAAGCCGGTGATGTGCCTGTGGCTGGAACTGGGCATCTTGCGCGCCGGAGGGCCGGGAGGCTCCCTCTCAATCCTCGCCGAAGCCAGCTTCGATGAGGCCGCAAAGCTCGGCCAGCACGGCGGCTGCATTCTCGCCTGCCACGGCCACTTCGACGACATCGCCTTTGGCAGCGCCCAGCATCATCAGGCCCAAGATCGAGCCGCCCGCTGCGCTGTTGGGCGCCTTGCTCACTGTGACCTGCACCCCTTCGGGCAAAGCGGCCACCGCGCCGACGAACTTGGCGCTGGCGCGGGCATGAAGGCCCCTGCGGTTGACGACGGTGACGCTGCGGCGGAGTTCTTCCATCGCTCGTGTCCTTACGCCTTGGCGATAGCAGCGCCTGCGCTCTGCCCAAGCAATTCGCTTGCCACAGTGATGTAATTGCGCCCGGCCATGGCGGCGGCGGCAACCGCGGCGGTCACGTCCATGGCCTTGCGCGCGCCGGCCAGCCGGATCAGCATCGGCAGGTTGATGCCGGCGATCACTTCGACTCGGCCCGCATCCAGCAGCGAGATTGCCAGGTTTGAAGGCGTGCCTCCGAACAGGTCGGTGAGGATGATGACCCCATCACCGCTATCCACCACGCGAATCGCCTTGGCGATTTCGGAACGGCGCTGTTCCATATCATCATCAGGCGCGATGCAGATTGTCGCCACCGCCGGCTGGGGGCCGACAACATGTTCCATTGCCTCGACAAATTGGTCGGCAAGGCGGCCATGAGTTACCAGGATCAAACCGATCATGCGGGAATTTACGTCCGTGCTGCAACTGCCGCAGGGCAGCGATGAGAGAGGGGCAAGATGGGCTGATCCGTCATCGGCGCCTGTCCTGTTCGATTTCTTCGGCCGCGCGGCTACCCAGGTTGCGATGCCGAACAGTGGGCGAAAATCCCGCCTCGCGCAAGGCCTGCGCCATCAATTCGGTGCTGTAAACCGAGCGGTGACGCCCGCCGGTGCAGCCGAAAGCGACGTGGACATAGGGCTTGCCCTGCGCCTGATAGCGCGGGAGCAGCAGCAGCAGGAGATCGCGAATGCGCGCGAAGGCTTCGGCAAAGGCGGGGTCGCGAGCGATGTGTTCGCCGACAGCGGCATCCTGCCCGGTCAGCGCCCGCAATTCGGGCACCCAGTGCGGATTGTCGAGAAAGCGCATGTCGAACACCAGATCGGCAAGCGGCGGCATGCCGCGCGCAAAGCCAAAGCTCGACAGGGTTACTGTAAGGGGCACGGCGGCCGCGCCGCCCGCTCCATCGCCGCCCGCAGGCGCCGCAAACATCGCGCGCACATGGTCCTGCAGGTCCTTGGCGCTGAGCGCGCTCGTATCGATCACGATTTCCGCCCAGCGCCGCAGCGGTTCGAGCAATTCGCGTTCCGCCGCGATGCCCTCCATCACCGGGCGGCCGTGGGCGAGGGGGTGGCGGCGGCGGGTTTCATTATAGCGGCGTTCCAATTCGTGTCCGGCGCAGTCCATGAAAATGAACGAGACGGCAAGATCGCTGCGCGCGGCGATATCCTTGGCCAGCGCGATGATTTCGGCAGGTACGAAGCCGCGGGTGCGGGTGTCGAATCCGATGGCCAGGGGGCCGCGCTGGTCATCGGGCGCGCGTTCGCCGGTTTCGGTGGCGAGCAGGCGTTTGAGCAGGCGCACCGGCAGATTGTCGATGGTCTCCCAGCCGAGATCTTCGAGCGCATCGAGCACCGTCGATTTGCCCGCACCGGCAAGGCCCGTAACCAGCAAGAGGTGCTGCGGGGTGGCGGCGGCGATGTCAGTTTCAGGGGCAGGAGGCGTGTTCATGGTGACCGGGCGGTGCTTATGCGGGATCGCGAGGGGCGCTGGCAAGCCCATGGACTGCAAGCGCCCATTCCGCACGGATCGCAGGCGCGAGTGTTCCGGGGACGAAGGCAAGCACCGGAACCGCAAGGCCAAGGATGTCGCGGCGCGGCGCAGTTTGGGGCAGGCGCTCGCCCGCGGCACCGCCCAGCGTGAGAATGAGCGCAACGGGCGCCGGGGCAGCAAGCGGCATCGTGACGATCCCGATACCGCGCACTTCGATCAGCCCCGCGATGTTGGGCGGGGGCGCGGCGACCACCGCCTCGCCCTGCCGCGACAGGCTTACGGCATCATCGCCGATCAGCCCCGCGCCGCGATCCAGCAGCGCCAGCGCGAGCGAGGATTTGCCGCTGCCCGGCGGTCCCTCGATCAGCAGTGCCCGCCCGCCGATCACCACGCCGGATGCCTGCATCACGAGCGGGGTGGACGCATTCATGCGGCAGGCAGCTTCAGGCGCAGGCACGCCCCGGGTGCGCCATCGGGCCGGTCTTCGGCGGTGAGCGTGCCATCATGCGCTTCGGCAATGGTGCGCGCAATGGCAAGGCCAAGGCCAGAATGATTGCCGAAAGTTTCGCCTTCGGGCCGGTCGGAATGAAAGCGGCGGAATACCTTCTCGCGCGCCTCGACGGGAATGCCGGGGCCACTGTCCATCACCGCGAGGCTCACCCAGCGCCCGTCATTGTCGATCACCACTTCGATGGGCGCATTGGGCGGAGAGAACGACACGGCGTTATCAAGCAGATTCTCCACGACCCGTTCGAGCCGCATCGGCACACCGGCAACCCGCGCGGCATAGCCGGTGGCTGTCACATGGATCGGGTGGCCAGCGTTCATCGCGCGGTCCTCGCGCCCGCCGATGATCGCACGCACCAGATCGGCAAGATCGAGCTGTTCAAGCGTGGCGCGCGACATTTCGGCATCGATCCGGCTGGCATCGGAGATTTCCGAGACGAGGCGGTCGATCCGTTGCACATCATGGGTTGCGATTTGAATCAGCTCGGCGCGGAGTTCCGGATCGCTCACCCGCGGCAGGGCCTCGATCGCCCCGCGCAAGGAAGCCAGCGGGTTTTTGATTTCATGCGCGACATCCGCGGCAAAGCTGTCAACCGCGTCGATCCTCTGGCGCAGTGCGCTCGTCATGTCGGAAACGGTGCGTGCCAGCACACCGATCTCGTCGGAGCGCTGCGGCAGGCGCGGAACTTCGACCGCGCGCTCGCGTCCCTGGCGCACCTTGACTGCCGCGCTGGTGAGTGCCTGCAAGGGCATGACGATGGTGCGCGCCAGGAACAGCGAGAGCGCAATCGAGGCGGCCAGCACCAGCAGCACCGCAAAACCGAGCGTGGTGCGCGCCGCGCGCACCGATTGCGTGATGTCGACCGCGTTGCGAACAGTGAGCAGGGTGGCGCCTTGCAGTCCGACGGGAGCAGCCGCGGTGATGACCGGCGTGCCATCCCGCCAGTCATAAAGCCGCACCTGCGAAAGCCCCAATTCGCGCGCACGGGCGAGTTCGGGCCAGGCATCGGCCTGTTGCGCTTCGGGTTCGTGATAATCGGTGATCGGTTCGGCTGCGACGAGCGTGTCGACCGTGCGATCGAGCCAGCGGGCAAAGCGCTGTTCCCAGTCATCATCGGCGATATCGTTGAAGCGAAAAGCCGGTTCGGCGAGCGCGAAGCTATCGGCAGTCAGGCGCCCTTCGGCATCAAACAGGCGCAGCCGCATGCGCTGTTCCTTGCCGATCTGCACCAGCAATGCCTCCTGCCGCTCGCGGGTGGCGCCGGCCAGCGCTTCGGCGGTGATCTGGGCTTCGATGCGCGCCAGCTTGAAGCGTTCATTGACAAGCTGCGTGCGGTAGCCATCAAGATAGAACAGCCCACCGCCCAGAAGAGCGAGCGGCAGGATATTGACCACCAGGATCCGCGCGGTGAGCGAAAAGCGCCCCCGCCAGATGCCGCGCCACCGCTGCTGTGCGCCATCAGGCATCGTTGAAGCTGTAACCTGCCCCATAAAGCGTATCGATCGCGGCAAAGTCGGGATCGACGACGCGGAACTTGCGGCGCATCCGCTTGATGTGGCTATCGACCGTGCGATCATCGACGAAGACATCATCGGGATAGGCCGCATCCATCAACTGGTTGCGGCTCTTGATGACACCGGGCCGGATTGCAAGCGCTTCGAGGATGAGGAACTCGGTGACAGTCAGGCTGACGCTGCGTCCATCCCACGTCACGGTGTGGCGCGCCGGATCCATGAACAGGCGGCCCTGCCGGATGATCGGGCCCGCGGTCGGGGCCGGGGGCGTCTCGCCGCTGCCGCCCGCGCTCTCGCGCAAAGGCTCCGCGCGGCGAAGGATGGCGCGGATGCGGGCAATCAGCAGGCGCAGGCTGAACGGCTTGGCGATGTAATCATCCGCGCCCAGTTCAAGCCCCATTTCTTCGTCGCTTTCATCATCCTTGCTGGTGAGGAAAATGACCGGCAGGGCTGAATGTTCGCGCACCCTTGCAAGCAGCTCAAGCCCATCCATCTTCGGCATCTTGATGTCGAACACCGCGAGATCAGGCGGGTTTTCCAGCAGCGCCTTGAGCGCCGTCTCGCCGTCGGAATAGAGCCTCGTGACAAAGCCTTCGGACTTGAGCGCGATGGAGACAGTGGTGAGGATGTTGCGATCATCATCAACCAGCGCGATCTGCCAGGGGCGCGCAGGGTCGGCCGGGGCGCTCTCGCCTGACCGGGGTTCCTGGGCATCGCCTGCTGGCATCGCATCCTCCTTGCCTCGCGCAGCATCTGTTCCGCGCGCGCCCAAGGGTAGCGCCAAGCGCGCAGGCGCACAATTCCCGCGCCGCTGATTGCTTGCGCCAAGGCTTGCACGCGCACGGGGGCGGGCTTGCAAACCGCCTCGCCGCACGGGCACTTTGGGCAGTTTGACGCAGGCGCACAGGCACTCTATGCCCCCTCGTTGTGAAGGGGTGACTCGGCGTTTGCCTTGGTTAAGCTGCCCGGCGCTGCATAGGTATGCATGACCTCATGGCAGCGCGGCGCAGATAATCGGACCGATCTTCCCGGTTCACGCCGCCTTGTTGCGACGCCATTCGGCTCAGGAGACACGATTTTGACCGCTCTTGCTTATTCGCTCGCCGCCCAAGGGTTCAAGACCTCGGCTGAGATTTACGCCAATCTGGGCACCCCGGCGCTGGTCGAACATGCGATCAAAAAGGGCGAGGGCAAGCTGACCAAGCATGGCGCGCTGCTGGTGGAAACCGGCAAGTTCACCGGCCGCAGTGTCAAGGACAAGTATATCGTCCGCGACGCCGAGACCGAAAGCACGATCAACTGGGGCCCCATCAACCAGCCGATGAGCCCCGCACATTTTTCCAATCTCAAGGCCGATTTCCTCAAGGCGCTGGAAGCTCAGCAGGAACTCTATGTGGCCGACCTGTTCGGTGGCTCGCAACCGGAATACCGCGTCAATGTGCGCGTGATCAACGAGATGGCCTGGCACAACCTGTTCATCCGCACGCTGCTGGTGCGCCCGACGGCTGACGAACTGGCGGGCTTTGTGCCGGAATACACCATCATCAACCTGCCCAGCTTCAAGGCTGATCCTGAACGCCACGGCTGCCGCAGCGATACGGTGATCGCGGTGAGCTTTACCGAAAAGCTGATCCTCATCGGCAACACCGAATATTCGGGCGAGATGAAGAAGGGCGTGTTCGGCCTGCTCAATTACCTCCTGCCGGCACAGGGCGTGATGCCGATGCATTGCAGCGCCAATATTGGTGCAGATGGCCGCTCGGCGATCTTCTTCGGACTCTCGGGCACCGGCAAGACGACGCTTTCGGCTGACGCCAGCCGCACCCTGATCGGCGATGACGAGCATGGCTGGTCTGATACTGCCGTCTTCAATTTCGAGGGCGGCTGCTATGCCAAGATGATCAATTTGTCGCCCGAAGGTGAGCCTGAAATCTTCGCTACCACGCGGATGTTCGGCACGATCCTGGAAAACGTGGCGATGGACGAGGCCACGCGCGAGCTTGACTTTACGGACGCCAGCAAGACCGAGAACACCCGCGGCGCTTACCCGATCGAGTTTATCCCGAACACGAGCGAGAAAAACCTCGGCCCGGCGCCGTCCAATGTCATCATGCTGACCGCTGACGCCTTCGGCGTGCTGCCTCCGATTGCGCGGCTCACCCCTGATCAGGCGATGTATTATTTCCTCAGCGGCTACACCGCCAAGGTCGCGGGCACCGAAATCGGCGTGACAGAGCCGGAAGCGACCTTCAGCACCTGCTTCGGCGCTGCCTTCATGCCGCGTCACCCGAGCGTCTATGGCAATCTTCTGAAAGAGCGCATTGCCAAGGGCGGGGCCCAAGGGAACGTGGAGTGTTGGCTTGTCAACACCGGCTGGACCGGCGGCAAGTACGGCATCGGCAGCCGCATGCCGATCAAGGCGACCCGGGCGCTTTTGAACGCCGTGCTTGATGGCAAGATGGCCGATGTTGAGTTCCGCAAGGATCCCAATTTCGGGTTCGATGTGCCGGTGTTCGTGCCTGCCCTTGCCGAGGCCGGGCTCGACCAGACCATCCTCGATCCGCGTGCCACCTGGGCGGACGGAGCCGAATATGATGCGACCGCGCAGAAGCTGGTGCAGCTGTTCATCGACAACTTCGCCCAGTTCGAAGCCCATGTTGACGAAGGCGTCCGTCAGGCCGCACCTGCGCCTGCGGCGGCCTGACCTTTTTTCCCGATTGGAGAGGAGAGCCCCGCCCGGTGTGAGCCGGAGCGGGGCCTTGTTCTTTGAAATGTCGTGCGCCTGCGTCACACTGTCACAGGGACACGATTCGCCAAGGGGAAGGACATGAGCTTGCTTGACGGGATTTTGAAGAATATCGGCGGCGCGCCCGATGATGTGGCTGCGCTGGCCGCCAAGGTCGGGCTTGACCCGGCGCTGGTGGAAAAGGGCCTTGCCAGCCTGTCGCAAACCGTCGCAGCGCCGGGCGATACGGTTGATCTGGCTGCACAGCAGACCGGCATTGCCAAGGATGCGCTTGCCAAAGTGGTGCAGCAACTGGGCGGCGAAGGTGCGCTTGGCCAGATTGCCAGTCAGATCGGCCAGAATCCGGCTGATCTGATGAAGCTGCTTGACCGCGATGGCGATGGCAATCCGGTCAATGACATCATGGGCATGGCCAAGGGCCTGTTCGGCAAGACCTGAGGCGAGAGGCCCGGCTTGAGCGGGCAGGCCGGCAGGCAAGATCAGCTTGCCAGCTGATGCGCATAGCCGGCGGCCGGGCGCGGCGGCGCGTCCCCGCCGGGGCCGGCGGACGCACCCCTTGCCTTCTCTCACGCTCGAGCAGCTGCGATATAGCGGCTCACCGTGTTGGCCATCACATCGAGCGGCGCATTGCCGCCGAGCACCACGGCGGTGTTGAAGGCGCGCATGTCATAAGCGCTGCCCAGTTCGGCCTCGGCCCGCGCGCGCTGCCGCACGATTTCGGTGTGTCCTATCTTGTAGCCGCAGGCCTGCCCGGGCCAGCTGCAATAGCGATCCACTTCGCTGGCGACTTCTTCGACCTTCGAGCCGTTTTCCTCGACAAAGAACCGCCGCGCCTGCTCGCGGCTCCAGCGCTTGTGGTGAAGCCCGGTATCCACCACCAGGCGGCAGGCGCGGAATGCAAGCGCTTGCAGATAGCCCAGCCTGCCGACCTTGAAATCATCATAGGCGCCCAGTTCATCGGCCAATTGTTCGGCGTAAAGCGCCCAGCCTTCGCTAAAGGCGTTGAAGGCCAGGATCGAGCGGATCAGCGGCAGGCGGTTGGAAAATTCGCCCTCCCAGACATGGCCCGGAATGCTTTCGTGGAAGGTGAGATCAGGCAGATCATATTTGCGGTGCAAATCGGGGGTGCGCAGGTTGATCCACATCCGCCCCGGAATGCTGCCATCCTTGGCTCCCGCCCCGCCATAGGCCGCAGGCGCGCCGATTTCCTCCGCGAGCGGCAGGCGGCGCACTTCGAGCGGCGGGTTCACCAGCTGCGTGAAAGCGCGCGGCATCTGCGCGGTGATCCAGGCGATGCGTTCCTCGATAAAGGCGATGATTTCGGCGCGGCCCGCATCGCCGGGCGAAAACTGGTAGGCGGGATCACGGCCAAGCGCCTGCATCCGCGCGCCCACGCTTCCCTTGGTATAGCCAAGCTCTTGGAGGATCACGTCCATCCGGCCATGCAGGTCCTTGAGTTCTTCGAGACCTTGCTGGTGGATTTCATCAGGGGTGAGGCGGGTGGTGGTCGAGGCGCTCACTGCCCAGGCGTAATATTCATCGCCCCTTGGCTGCGCCCACATGCCCGCATTGCTGGTGGCGATGGCGCGCTGGGCCCTGATTTCTTCAAGCTGCGCGGCCAGTTGCGGCTGGATGCCTTCTGCCACGATCGTCTTGACCGCGCGCAAGGCCATGTCGTTGCCGCCGAATGGCGAAGCCGCGAGCGGGCCGGCATAGCTTTCCTCGGCGCCGCGGATGGCTGCTTCCATCTGGGTGATGGTCTTGTCGAGCAGGAAGTCGGGCGGCACGAGGCCAAGACCGCGGTTGAATTTGAGCCGGTCGGTTTCAGCGGCAAGGATCTTGGGGATCTCGCTCACCCGGGCGACGTAATGGACCAGATCGTCAGCTGCCCGCAGTGGCTGGGTCGAGCTGAAAAAGCGCGGGTAATCAATATAGCCGCCGACATTCTGGACGACATTATAGGGCGCATTGCGCCAGCCGCCGACCGCAACCGAGCCATAGGGCAGGGCCATGCCTTCGAGCGCCTTGGCAAAGGCGCTTTCCACCACTTCAAAGCCTGTCACCTGATCAGGCGTAAGGCCGTCGCGCGGGAAGGCGCGCGCTTCGGCAAGGAGTTTCTTCAAGGTAGCGGCGTAATCGCTCACTCCCGCCTCTCCCGGTTCGCCGAAGGTGCTGCGCCAATGGGCGTATTCGCCAATATCAACTCCCAGCCCGGTCGCGCGGCCCGGTTCGTGGGCAAGCATGGCATAGGCGATCCGATCGAGTGCGGCATCGGCGCCAGCGCTGGTGGCCAGCGCCGTGGCGAGCGGCGCGCTCTTGGCGCAGGCGGGCAGCAGGGCAAGGGCAGAGGCACTGCCAAGCCCTGCAAGGGTCTGGCGGCGCGTGAATTGGGCGTGGCTCTCTCTCATGGCGCCAAGGTGTGACGGCGGGCTTTTGCCGAGTCAATTCGTACCTGTGAAATGCGCGCGGATCGGCTATAGGCGCGCGCACCATGTCCGATTTTGTGCTTTCGCTGGTGATGCTCACCGCCCTTGCGCTGGTGGCGGGCGCGTTTGCCTATTGGCGCCGCACGGGCGCGGTAAAACAGCCGCTGCTGATGGTGCTGCTGGCCGTGATCGCGCTGATCAATGTGCTGATCTGGACGATCCCCACCAAGGACGGCGAGGCACCGATCACGCAGATCAAGGAACAACCACAACACTGAAGACAGCCGGCCTTGATGGCCCGCAGTTGCTCACAAAAGGCGCGAGACGCAGCGCGGACTGCGGGCCGGCGGGCGGGTTGCTACTTGATCGGGCAATCCGGCGAGAGGCGGAAGTCGAGGTAATTATCGACCGCGTTCATCAGGTCATCGAGTTCGTTCTCGAAGAAGTGATTGGCGCGCGGGATTTCCTCGTGATGGATGGTGATGTGCTTCTGGGTGCGCAGCTTGTCCACCAGCTTCTGCACCGCACCCGGATGCACCACTGTATCAGCCGCCCCTTGCACGAACAGCCCGCTGGCGGGGCACGGCGCAAGGAAGCTGAAGTCATACATATTGGCAGGCGGCGCGACCGAGATGAAGCCGCGCACTTCGGGCCGGCGCATCAGCAATTGCATCCCGATCAGCGCGCCGAAGGAATAGCCCGCAATCCAGGTGCTTTGTGCCTCGGGGTGGATCGACTGCACCCAGTCAAGCGCGCTCGCCGCATCGGAAAGCTCACCCACGCCGCTGTCAAAGCTGCCCTGGCTGCGGCCCACGCCGCGGAAATTGAAACGCAGCGTCGCAAAGCCGCGGTCGGCGAAGGTCTTGTAGAGGCGCTGAACGATCCGGTCGTTCATCGTGCCACCGCCTTCGGGGTGTGGATGGAGGATCATCGCGACCGGCGCGCGCGGGCGCGGCGGAGGGGAGAAACGGCCTTCAAGACGGCCCTCCGGGCCGGGAAAGATCACAGACGGCATCAGAAACCTTTACAAACTTGATGGATCGGGCGTGGCCGCTGGCGCACGCTGAAGCGCGCTCTATATAGGTCGCGATGCAGATTTCGCAATTTTTTGCTGAGGGGCGCGCGCGGCGTGGCTGAGCGGGTCTATCTTGATCATGCGGCCACCTCGCCGCTGCGCCCGGAGGCGCGCGCCGCGATGGAGGAGGGCTTTACGCTATGGGCCAATCCCTCCAGCCCCCACGCCGAGGGCCGCCGCGCCCGCGCCGCGCTGGAGGATGCAAGGGAGCGGGTGAAACGCGCGATGGGGTGGCAGGGCGAGGTGATCTTTACCTCGGGCGCGAGCGAGGCGCTGTGGATCGCGCTCAATCGGGCGAAGGCCAAGCGCCGGATCGTCAGCGCGGTCGAACATGACGCGGTGTTCCGCGCGGCGCCGGATGCAGCGGTTTTCACCGGAGACGAGGCGATTGGCGGTGATGGGTTGATCGCCATCCAGCATGTCAATTCCGAAACCGGCACGATCAATCCGGTCAGCGCCATGGCCGCAACCATCCGCGAGGCGGGGGCGCTGACGCTCTCGGACTGCGCGCAGAGTGCGGGCAAGCTGGCGCTGCCCGATGCTGACATGATTGCGCTGGGAGCACACAAGTTTGGCGGGCCGATCGGCGTGGGCGCGCTGCTGGTGCGCGATTTTGCCCTGCTCGAACCGGTCGGCGGGCATGAGCGCGGCTACCGCCAAGGCACGGAAAACCTGCCCGGCGCGCTCGGCATGGCAGCAGCGCTCGAAGCGGGCGGCTGGGCGACTTCGCCCGAACAGCGCGCAGCCTTTGCAGCGCGGGTGGCCGCCCATCGCCTCACGATCGGAGAGCAGGTTGATTATATCTATGCGCTCACGCATCCCACCATCAGCGCGCAGGCCCTGCTGATCCGCTTGGACGCGATGGGCTTTGCGGTTTCGGCGGGGAGCGCGTGCTCTTCGGGCACGCTCAAGAAAAGCCGGGTGCTCGATGCTTTCGGGGTGCCCGATGATGTGGCTGCGCGGACCATCCGGGTGAGCATGGGGTGGTCAACTACTCCGCAAGAGCTTGATCGCTTTGCCGAGGCGTGGGCTTCGCTGTTATGATCTATCTCGATTATCAGGCCACCACGCCGCTTGATCCGCAAGCGCGCGAGGCGATGCTGCGCTGGCTCGGCGGGCCGGAGAGTGATGGCTTTGGCAATCCCCACTCCCCCCACCGCATGGGCCGCATGGCCGCAGCAGCAGTCGAGGCTGCGCGCGAACAGGTCGCCGCGCTGTGTCCGCCCGGCGGGCGGGTGATCTTCACCAGCGGGGCGACCGAGGCGCTCAATCTCGCGCTTCGCGGCAGCCGGGGCGATGTGCTGACCTTCGCCACCGAACACGCTGCCGTGCGCGATTGCGCGGGCGCGGTGGAGGCGCAGGGGCGCGGCTTTACCGTGCTGCCGGTGCTGGCCGATGGCCGCGCCGATCTGGCGGCGCTTGCCGCTGCGCTCGATCCCCAGGTCGGCGTGGTTGCGGCCATGGCGGTGAACAACGAGATCGGGGTGATCCATCCGCTTGAAGACATCGCCGCCGCCGCGCATCAGGCGGGCGCGCTGGTGCTGGTGGATGCGGTGCAGGCCTATGGGCGCATCGCCTTGCCGCAAAGCGCCGACATGATCGCCATTTCCGCCCACAAGATCCACGGCCCCAAGGGCATCGGCGCGCTATGGGTGCGCGGCGGCGTGGAACTGGCCCCGCTGCTGCTGGGCGGCGGGCAGGAAGGGGGCTTGCGTTCGGGCACCTTATCGCCTGCGCTGTGCGCTGGCTTTGGAGCAGCGGCGCGGGTGGCGCGGGAGCGCATGGCCGAGGACGCTGCCCATATCGCCGCGCTTGGCCAGCGTGCGCGCGCGCTGTTCGCCGGGTGGGACGTAAACGGCAGCCTTACCCACCGCTGGCCGGGCAATCTCAATATCCGCCGCGAAGGCCTCGATGTCGCCCGGCTGATGAGCGAATGTCGCGGCGTCATGTTCTCTGCCGGCAGCGCCTGCGCCAGCGGATCGGGGCGGCCGAGCCATGTGCTGAGCGCGCTGGGACGCTCAAGCGCCGAGGCCAAATCCTCAATCCGCTTGGGCTTTGGCCGCTATACCACTATGGCCGACCTCGAAACCGCCGCCGCTGCCATTATCGCTGCTGCTGAGGAGCAAATGCCATGAGCCTCACCATCACCTTTATCGACCCGCGCGGGCGGGCAATCGAGGCCAGCGCCGAGGCGGGCGACAATCTCTTGCGGGTGGCTCAGGCAGCGGGCCTGCCGCTCGAAGGGACTTGCGAGGGCCAGATGGCGTGCTCCACCTGCCATGTGATCGTGGCGGCGGATTGGTTCGATCGCCTGCCGCCCGCCAGCGAGGAAGAAGAAGACATGCTCGATTTCGCCGCCGGCGCGCGCCGCACCAGCCGCCTGTCATGCCAGATCGAACTGACCGCAGAGCTCGACGGATTGACTGTCAGCGTGCCGGGCGAGGCCCATGATGCGCGGCGGATGTGAGCCGCGCAAACCCTGTGGAAACCCCTCTCCCTCGCGCCGCGCCGCCTTGCTAGACAGGCGCGATGGCCGAGACCGAACTTCCCGCTGATTCCGATCCCTTTGACGCGATTGTCGATGCACCTTTCGATGCGGCGCTGTCGGAGCGCTATCTCGTCTATGCGCTTTCCACCATCACCGCGCGTTCGCTCCCCGATCTGCGCGACGGGCTGAAGCCGGTGCACCGCCGCCTGTTGTGGGCAATGCGGCAGTTGAAGCTTGATCCGGCAAGCGCCTTCAAGAAATCCGCCCGCGTCGTCGGCGACGTGATCGGCAAGTATCACCCCCACGGCGATGCATCCGTCTATGATGCGATGGTGCGCCTCGCCCAGGATTTTGCGCTGCGCTATCCGCTGGTTGAGGGGCAGGGCAATTTCGGCAATGTCGATGGCGATAATGCGGCGGCCTATCGCTACACCGAAGCGCGCCTGACGCGGACCGCGCTTGAACTCATGGCGGGGCTTGATGAAGGCACCGTCGATTTCGTCCCGACCTATAATGGCGAGGAAGTCGAACCCGATATCTTCCCCGGCCTGTTCCCCAATCTGCTCGCCAATGGCGCGAGCGGCATTGCGGTGGGGATGGCGACCAGCATTCCCAGCCACAATGTCGCGGAAATCATTGATGCGACGCTGGAGTTGATCGACAATCCGCACGTCACCCACGAACGCCTGATGGAGCTGTTTCGTGGCCCCGATTTCCCCACCGGGGGCCAGGTGGTGGACAGCGCGGCGGCCATTTCCGAGGCCTATCGCACCGGGCGCGGGAGCTTCCGCCTGCGCGGCCGGTTCCATGCGCCCGAAGCCAGGGACGCAGCCGATATGGCCGCGGGGATTGAACGGCTGGGCGGCGGGCAGTGGCAGCTGGTGATCTCGGAAATCCCCTACCAGGTCGCCAAGGGCAAGCTCATTGAACAGATCGCAGCAGCCATCGCTGACAAGAAGCTGCCCATCCTTGAGGATGTGCGCGATGAAAGCGACGAGGCGATCCGCATCGTGCTGGTGCCCAAGAGCCGCAATGTCGATCCGGAACTCTTGAAGGAAAGCCTCTACAAGCTCACCGATCTTGAGGTGCGTTTCAGCCTCAATATGAATGTGCTCGATGCCACCCGCACCCCGATGGTGATGGGGCTGAAGGAGCTGCTCGATAACTGGACGGCGGCCCAGATCGATATCCTGCAACGCCGCGCACGGCACCGCCTGGACAAGATCGCCGCGCGCCTCGAACTGGTGCGCGGCTATATCATTGCCTTCCTCAATCTTGACCGGGTGATCGCAATCATCCGCAGCGAGGATGAGCCCAAGCCGCTGATGATGGCCGAATTTGATCTGACTGACAGGCAGGCCGAGGCGATCCTCAACATGCGGCTGCGCTCGCTTCGCAAGCTGGAGGAAATGGAGCTGAAGCGCGAACAGGATGCGCTGCTTGCCGAACAGGCCGAACTGGAAGCCCTGCTCGCCAGCCCCGCCAAGCAGCGCACCCGGCTCAAGCGTGATCTGCGCGAACTGCGCAAGAGCTATGCCGAGGACACCCCCTTGGGTCGCCGCCGCACGCTGATTGCCGAGGCCGCGCCAAGCATCGCATTCAGCATGGATGCAATGATCGAGAAGGCACCTGTCACCGTGATCCTCAGCCAGAAGGGGTGGATCAGGGCGGCGAGCGGGCACGTGCCGCTCGATCAGGAATTCAAATACAAGGAAGGCGATGGCCTCGCCTTCATCCTCCATGCGCAGACGACCGACAAGCTGCTGCTGGTGGCGGATAATGGCCGCTTCTTCACCTTGGGGTGCGACAAGCTCCCCGGCGCGCGCGGTTTTGGCGATCCGGTAAGGACGATGATCGATCTCGAAGCAGATGCCGGCGTTGCTGCAATGCTGGTCTACCGGGCAGGCGGGCGGCTGCTGCTGGCCTCCAGCATCGGCAAGGGCTTTGTCGCGGAAATGGATGAACTCCTTGCCGAAACCCGCAAGGGCAAGCAGGTCGTGAACCTCAAGGACGGCGCGACCTTGCAGGTGGTGCGCGAAATCGCGCCTGCGCATGATCACATCGCCTGCGTCGGCGACAACCGCAAGCTGGTGGTGTTCAATCTGGAAGAACTGCCGGTGATGAGCCGCGGGCAGGGCGTAACCCTGCAGCGCTACCGCGATGGCGGATTGAGCGATGCGATCACCTTCACGCTGGCCGATGGCCTCTCCTGGCAAATGGGCGGCAGCGGCGAGCGCACCCGGACGGAAACCGAAATCGGCCTGTGGAAGGTCGCGCGCGGCGGGGCCGGGCGGATGCCGCCGCAAGGCTTCCCGAAAAACAACCGCTTCGGCTGATAAGCCTTTGTCGGATACAGCAAGACCGCCAGCGCATCCGGGCTGGCGGCCTTGGTTTGCGATTGCCGGAACCTAGTTGCTCGCGCCGCTCGTGCCGGCACCTCCGGCAGCAGCGGTCTCGATCTGCTCGCGGGTGAACAGCGCCATCAGACGGCCCTGTGCATCAAGTGCGAAATGTTCCTTCTTGAGCGCGACCTTGCCCGCCGGGCTTGCCAGCACGATCATGTCCGCATCAAGGTTTACCTCGGCAAGCGTGCCTGCCGGATTGCCATTGGCCGAGATCACTTCAGCCCCTGCGACCAGCGCGGCATCGCGCTTGGCGGTGGTCTCGGCGATCTGCGCATCCATCATTTCATTGAGCTGGGCCTGCGTAATATTGACGCTGAGGCCATCCGCGCCGGTGCCGATCGCGGCCGCCGGCACGGGAGCGCGGTGCTTGCCGGTGTTGATGACCACCACGTCGCCCGAAATCTGTTCGATGGTGCCCACTGCATTGCCATCATTGCCCATCACGCTGGCGCCGGGGGTGAGCGCGCTGGCAGCGGCTTCGGCCGGGGCTGCGTCCTGTGCAAAAACGGCAGGAGCGGCAGCAAACAAGGCGCTGAGGGCTGCTGTGTTAAGGGCAAACTTTCTGAATTTCATGGCTTTGCAACTCCTTGCCAAAGGGGTGGGCGTGAAATGATGCGGCTCCGCCGATCGGGGGGAATCGACGGAGCCGCAGTCGTGACGAACAATTACAGGGCCATCGGCTCGCTATAGGTGTCGTCCGCGTTCGAGACTTCCGGGCTGGCTTCCTCGGTTTCGGTCTCGGGGGTTTCCGGCGCCTGCATATCGGCAGCATCGGTGTCCTGAGCGGTTTCGGGCGCCTGCTCTTCGGTTTCGACAGGCTGATCGACAACCTGTGCGTAAGCGGCGGGAGCCAGAGCAATAGCGGTCGAGAAAAGAGCGATCTTGAGAGTCTTCATCTTCAAATCCTTTTGAAATAAACTTCGTCACGTTTCTTGAAGTGAAAATAAATATCACTTCATGGTCAGATAAAATGCATCAAAGGGGGCATCTGACACTTATATCGACTTGCAAATACGCTAATTTGCGATAGATCGATGATATATAACCAAGCAAAATCATCCCGGCTTGGCAAGGCGGCCAAGTGTGACTTGTCCCGTCTGATAAACGGCTTGTCCCGCAGTTCAGATTTTCGTTAACTCGTCGGCGAGGATCTGCGCGATCCGTTCATCCGGGGGAAAGCTTTCGGCCACCCAGCGCGCTTCGACGGCTTTGAGGATTCGCGCGACATCCGGCCCGGCCCTGATCCCGCGCGCCACAATGGCCCCGCCTTTGAGAGGGAACACCGGCACTTGCCACCCGGCAAGCGGTGCGGTGTCGGCACCCAGCAGCAGCAGGCGATCGCGCGCATAGGTGGCGCCGATATCATAGGCAAGCGCGTGCGGGTTTGCAGCATCATGGCTCGTGCGCGCAGCCGCACTGAGCAGGCGGGCACGCTGGGCCTTGGAAAGGCGCAGGCGCGCAGCGACCACTCCGGCGATCTCGGGCGATGCCGGCAGCAGCGCGGCAAGGCGACGGATCGGATCGCCGCGTACGCCTTGCGCTGCCTCATGCGCGATCAGCGCCGCCAGGGCTGCGATCTCGCCAGCACCTGCTTCGGGCAGGATCACGGACAGGACGCCTTGGGCATGCATCCGGGCCAGTGTGGGATGCGGATCGGGCAGGTCCAGCAGCGCCAGCAATTCGCCTGCGATGCGCTCGCGGCTCAAGCCTTTCAAGGTATGGGCCAATGCCGCACAGGCGCTTTCCGCCTCGTCATCCAGGGCAGCGCCAAAGCGCGCCTGAAAACGATAATAGCGCAGGATCCGCAAGTGATCCTCGGCAATGCGATCCGCAGCCCGGCCAATGAATCGCACCCGGCGCGCTGCCAGATCATCCTTCCCGCCGAAATAATCGCTCACCTCAAGCGTTTCGGGGTGGGCATAGAGCGCATTGATGGTGAAGTCGCGCCGCGCGGCGTCCTCGGCCCAGTCTTGGGCAAAGGCGATGGTGGCGCGCCGGCCATCGGTGGCGACATCGCGCCTGAGGGTCGTGACTTCAACCGGCCCGTCGGGAAGGATCGCGGTGATGGTGCCGTGTTCGATCCCGGTGGGCGCCGTGCGGATCCCGGCGCGCTTGCAGGCAGCGATTACGGCATCGGGCACCAGCCGGGTCGCGCAATCGACATCTTGCACCGCCTGCCCCAAAAGCCCGTCGCGCACCGCCCCGCCGACCCAGCGGATATTCTCGGCGCCGAGCGCGGCGGCAAGCCGGGCAAGCCCTGCGCGCTTTGTCCATTCAGCCTCGCCAAGATCACACAGCATCGTGCAATCTTTCGAAAGCGATGCGCCGCGCCAGATTGGCAAGGATCGCCGCCGTCACCCCCCAGATGCGAAAGCCCTGGTATTCCATTTCGAGATAGCGCCGCTTGGCGCCGCGCCAGAACACCTCGTTGGCTTGCCACTGGCTCCGATCCAGCAGCAGTGCGAGCGGGGCGGTAAACACGGCCGCGACTTCGGCAGGGTGGGGCACGAGCGGCAGGCCGGGCGGCACCACGCCCACCACCGGGGTGACGACAAAGCCGGTGCCGGTGGCGTATTCATCACTTACCCCGATCACGCGCACTGCAGCGCGCGGCAGCGCGAGTTCCTCCTCCGCCTCGCGCAGGGCGGCGGTAATGGCATCTTCGCCCGGATCGATCTTGCCGCCGGGAAAGGCAACCTGCCCGGGGTGATCGCGCATGGTGTTGGGACGCTGGGTGAGGATCACCTGCGGATTCGCCGCCTCGTCGGTGACAGCGATCAGCACAGCGGCAGGCGTGCGTCGGCCATCGCGCGCAAACTGCGCGTCGCTGAGCAGATCAGGGATAGGTGCCTTGTGCCCTTCGGCAAAGAGCTGCGCGAGGGTGTCGCCAAAACCGCTCATCTTGTCTCCGCACCGGGGGGGAGCAGCGAAAACCGTGCCCCCATGCTTTCCACCACCCAGTCATCGCCCGCGGCCAGCGCGATTTCGGCAAGCTGGGCATAGGTCGAGCGGTTGAGCCGCGCTTCGAGCCCGCGCCGCACGGCGAGATAAAGCGCCGGCGTCTCGGGCGAACCCGCCGCGCGCAAGGGATTGTCCGGCCCTGCGATCACCAGATCATCGGTGTTGAGCCGGAACACCAGCGCGCCATCGGCCTCGGCGCAATCGACTGCGACAAAGGCTGCATCCTCGACTGCGATGGACAGTTTCTCGAACGGCGTCACCAGCCAGTGCGCCCCGCTCGCATCGCGGGTGAGCAGGCCTGCAAACGCACGCACCATTGCCTCGCGCCGGATTGGGCCTTCCTGATGATACCAGGTGCCATCGGCCGCGATCCGCATCTCGCTGTCGCCGAGCCGTGCTGGCGACCATTGTTCAACCGGGGGCAGCTTGCGCGCGGCCACGAGCCCGGCGATCTGCTCAAGGCTCATCTCGGCCAGGTAGGGCGGCGGGTCGTAAGGCATCACCCAAGCGATGCCAGATCGCGGCTCCTGCGCCAAGAGGTTAGGCGGCCGGGCTGCTTCCCCACGGGCCGAGCATGCCTTCAGCGGGCATGGCAACAAGCGCCGCGCCCCGCGCCAGCAGGCGGTGCTGTTCATAGGGGCCGGGGCAGCGCCAGCCTTTGGTTGCGGCATCGCTGAAGCCCCAGCGGCCATAATAGTCCGCATCCCCGATCAGCACTTGCGGAAGCGATGCCCCGCCGCTTGCGGCAAGACGCGCATCGGCCTCGATCATCGCGCTCATCAGCCCGACGCCAAAGCCTTCGCCCTGCCTTTCGGGAACCACGGCAACCGGCCCCACCATCACCAGCGGGACTTGCGCGCCTTGCGGGGTCATCAGGCCAATCGGCCAGCACTGGATGGTGCCGACCAGCAGATCATCCGCGTCAAGCGCGGCAAAGCTCAAGGCATCGAGCGGCGCCATGCCGGCGCGGATGCGATAGGCGGTGCGCGCGTGGCGATCCGGGCCAAAGGCCCGATCGAGCACGGCCTCGACCATCGCGGGCTCCACCGCCGAGAGGGGAATCAGGCTGGCGATATTGGGGTTCATGGGAAGGCGCGCCTAGTCGCTTTCCGGCGCGCTGCCCACTGGTTTCTGATAGCCCCCGGGGTTTCTTACTGCGGCGTGAGCTTCAGGAGACGTGCGCCCTTGCCATCCTCGGCCACCCAGACCGCGCCGTCTGGCCCTTCTGTCAGCGAGCGCAGGCGCTTGGTAAAGCGATAGCGTGCGCTCTCGCGCGCGGTCTCGCCATCAAAGCTGACCCGGATGATCGCCTGGGTGGCCAGACCGGTAATGAGCGCCTCGCCCTTCCACGGGGCGAACATCCGGCCCGAATGGATCAGCATATCCGACGGCGCAATCACCGGCGTCCAGTTGATCACCGGCTGGGTGAGATCGGGACGGGTGGCGTTATCGGGGATCTTGTCGCCATTGTAATGGTCCCCGCCCGAGACCAGCGGCCAGCCGTAATTGGCGCCGCGCTTGACGAGATTGAGTTCATCCCCGCCCGCCGGCCCATGTTCGACTTCCCACAGGCGGCCTGCGGCATCGAAGCTGATCCCCAGAATATTGCGGTGCCCATAGGACCAGATCTGCGCCGCGGTGCCGCCGCGTTCTTCAAATGGATTTCCCTTGGCGGGGGCGCCATCGAGCTTGAGCCGCACAATGGTGCCCAGATTGTTGTCGAGTTCTTGCGCGGGCAGCATCTTTTGCCGCTCGCCGCTGGCGATATACATGTGGCGGCCATCAGGATCGAAGGCGATGCGGTGCGAATAATGCCCGCGGCCTGTCACCTTCTGATCCTGCCGCCAGATCACGCCAAACTCCTTGATCCGGCAGGCCGTGATCTCGGCGCACACCAGCACCCCGCGTCCGGCCGCAGCGCCGCGCGTGTCGTTTTCGCCCTTCTCGGCCCAGCTCAGGTAAATGACGCGGCCATCAAGCGGCTGCGAGGCTTCGCCCGGCAGGAAGGCCACATCGCCAAGCCCGCCTTGCCCGCCATAATCAACTTCGGGCACGCCCGCGACCACGGCGACTTGTCCGGTCTTGGTATCCATCACCTTGAGCGTGCCGCTTTTCTCGGTGATGAACAGCATCGCGGTGCCGGGTGCAAAGCGGATCGCCCAGGGCTCATCAAATTCGCCCATCGGCGTCGTGGCAAAGCCGGGGGCGGTGCCCGCGCTCTCCCCGGTTTCGGCAGCAGCGCAGCTTGCCAGCAGGCTGGCGGAAAGCGAAAAGGCGATCATCATTCGGGATTTTGCGGTCATGCTCGGGGTAACTCACCAAAAGACATTCGGTGCCAAGGGCTTTGCCATCGGCGTTGATGAAGCGGGGCGGGGGCCACTGGCAGGGCCGGTGGTGGCTGCTGCTGTGGTGCTGGGCGAAGCGATACCGCCGGGGCTTGACGATTCCAAGAAACTTTCCGCCCGCCGCCGCGCGGTGCTTGACGAGGCGATCCGCGCTTCGTGTTCGTGGGCGGTGGGTATCGCCGAGGTGGACGAGATTGACCGGGTCAATATTCTCAACGCCACCATGCTTGCCATGACCCGGGCGGTGGCAGCGCTCACGGCGGCGCTGGACGCGGTGTCTTGCGAAGTGCTGATCGACGGCAATCTCACGCCGCAGGGCCGCGTGCCCGAATGGCGCTGGCCGGCCCGTGCGATCATTGGCGGCGACGGGATCGAGCCGGCGATCTCGGCCGCTTCCATCGTGGCCAAGCAATGGCGCGACCGGATCATGTGCGAAGCCGCGCGGGAGTTTCCGCAATATGGCTGGCACAGCAACAAGGGCTATGGCTCAGCCACACATCTGGCGGCCTTGCGCGCACACGGGCCGACACGCTGGCATCGCCGCAGTTTTGCCCCTGTTGCCCAATTAACGCTGCTTTAAGCGATGATAAGCGCCCTAATTCTGGTTTTAGGCGGGCTGACAGGCCTTGCCCTTGGCGGCGAATTGCTGGTGCGCGGGGCGGTGGGGATTGCCCAGAGGCTGGGCGTCTCGACGCTGTTCACCGGCCTTGTGATTGTGGGCGCTGCCACGTCAATGCCGGAAATGATGGCAAGCATTCAGGCGGCGCTGGCGGGCTCGCCGGGCATTGCCTGGGGCAATATCGTCGGCTCGAACATTGCCAACGCCCTGCTGATCCTTGGTGTGACGGCGCTGGCAGCGCCGATTATGGTTTCGGGCATGGGGCGGCGTGATGCGGTGGTGGCGCTTGTCGTCAGCCTTGCCTTGTGGGCGCTGGCGCTGAGCGGCGCGGCGGGACGCGGGATTGGGATCGGTGCACTTGTCCTGCTCGGCGTCTATATCTGGTGGCGCTACGCCCACCCCGGAACAAACATTCCCGAGGACGAAGCTCACGGCCATCGGCCCGGCTGGCTGGCCGCGGGCGGGCTGTTCGTGGCCGGGCTGGGCGCGCTGGTGGCAGGCGGGCAGGCGCTGGTGAGCGGCGCGATTGATCTGGCGCGGCTGGCCGGCGTTTCGGAAACCGCGATCGGGCTCAGCGTGGTGGCAATTGGCACCAGCCTACCCGAACTGGCCGCCTCGCTGGCGGCTGCGATGCGCGGGCGCGCGGGCCTTGCGCTCGGCAATGTGGTGGGATCGAACATCTACAACATCCTCTTGATTGGCGGGGCGACCATGGCGCTTGCCCCCGAAGCGCTCCCCGCCAGCCTGGCAGGCGCACAGGCCGCGCTGATGTGCGCGAGCGCCGCCCTGCTGCTGGCGCTGCTGTGGCGGGGGCAGACCATCGGACGGCTCGCAGGCGCGGCCATGACCGCGATTTTCGCTGCCAATATCGCGTGGCTGTTTCTTTGAGTCTTTTGTGCCACACCCCTTGATATCGAGTCTTCGATTGCCTTTCAGACTCAACATCTTGTGGCGGTCTTGTTTCGTTCCGTGTGAAGTGAGGATCGCAGCCCGGCGCGGTTCGAAATTCCCCGCTTGACGTGGACTCCGTGAGGACTCATGCCTGTGGATAAGTCTTGTCCGGCATGAAATGAGGTGATCGCGTGGGCGTTCAGGAAAAAGTCAAGTTTGCGGCCAAACCATCTGTAAAAGCGCGAGAAAGCTCGCCTGCTGCAGATCTGCCGCTGGGCCGTATCCTGCCGGGCGATTGCATCGCGGCAATGCGTTCGCTGCCCTCGGCGAGCGTTGATCTCGTCTTTGCCGATCCACCTTACAACCTGCAACTGGGCGGCGATTTGAACCGCCCCGATGGCAGCCATGTCGATGCCGTGACCGATCACTGGGATCAGTTTGACAGCATGGCCGCCTATGACAAGTTCACCCGCGAATGGCTCACCGAGGCGCGCCGGGTGCTGAAACCTGACGGCGCGCTATGGGTGATCGGCAGCTATCACAACATTTTCCGGGTCGGGGCGATCCTGCAGGATCTGGGCTTCTGGATCCTCAATGATATCGTCTGGCGCAAGACCAATCCCATGCCCAATTTCAAGGGCACGCGCTTTACCAACGCGCATGAAACGCTGATCTGGGCGAGCATGGGGGAAGGGGCACGCTATCACTTCAATTACCGCGCCATGAAGACCTTGAACGATGAACTTCAGATGCGTTCTGACTGGGTTCTGCCGATTTGTGCCGGCGCAGAACGGCTCAAGGAAAACGGCAAGAAAGCGCACCCGACGCAAAAGCCGGAGGCGTTGCTGTATCGCGTGCTGCTCGCCACCACCGAGAAGGGCGATGTGGTGCTCGACCCGTTCTTCGGCACCGGGACCACCGGCGCTGTCGCCAAACGTCTGGGGCGCGCGTGGATCGGCTGCGAGCGCGAGGATTTTTACCGCGCCGTTGCGGAAAAGCGCATCGCCAAGGAATTGCCGCTTGATGAAAGCGCGCTCACCACCATGCAATCACCCCGCAGCGCGCCCAAGGTGGCGTTCGGCGCGGTGGTGGAAACCGGGCTGATCCCGGCAGGCAGCAAAGTGTTTGACAAGAAGCGCCGCTGGATCGCCACCGTGCGCGCTGATGGCAGCCTGGAATGTGACGGCAAGACAGGTTCGATCCACGGGCTCGGCAAAGAGCTGCAGGGCGCGCCGAGCTGCAATGGCTGGACGTTCTGGCATTACGAAAGCACAGGGCCTGCAGGCCGCGATGTGCAGCCGATCGATGCTGCCCGCCAGCTCTATCTGCTCGCCAGCGAGGATTAATCGCGCAGGGTTTCCGCCCCGGTTTGCGGCGGCAATGTGGCCGCAAGATTGCTGTGAAATTAACAGCTTGTTCAGAGAAACGGACTGTCGCCTTTCAGTAACATTCTGTCGCAAACAGGGGCAACTAACCCCCCAGTTTCTTCGTAGAGGGACCGACCGGCCACCCCCTAGACCGGCCGGCATTCACTCATGAGGAAACACCATGAAGCTTACCAAGAAGCTCTGCCTGATCGCAGCAGGCGCTGCCGCAGCCGCCGCCTTCCCCACCGCGGCGATGGCCGAAGGCGTTTATGTCGGCATCGGCGCCGGCGTCTCGCTGCCCGGCGACAGCAAGAACCGCGGTGAATTCAACAGCGCGGTGCCCGCCACTCCCGATTTCGGCGCGATCCCCGCTGGCACACCGCTTTCGTGGAACACCGATTTCGACACGGGCTTCGCGCTCTCGGGCCAGATCGGCTACAAGTTCGACAACGGCTTCCGCCTCGAACTCGAAGGCGCCTATAGCCGCTATGATGTGGCAAGCCATGCCGGCCTGACTGTGGGCGGCGCCAATATTGACGGCGTGGATGTGGCTGTCCTCACCCGCGGTCCGGCCGATCCGGCCAATCCCACTGTCGGTGCAGTGATCGCTGACGGGCAGGGCCGGGTGAGCAATTTCGGCCTGTTTGCCAACGTGTTCTACGACATCGAAACCGGCACCGCCTTCAAGCCCTATGTCGGCGCGGGCGCGGGTGTGAACTGGGTTGATGTGAACTACCGCCCCTCGGGCGTGCAGGTCGGCTCGGGCAATAAGGCAGGGCTTGCCTATCAGCTGATGGCGGGTGCTTCGTTCGAATTGTCGCCGCGCGCCGAACTGTTCGGCCAGTACACCTACCGCGCCAATGCCGAGCGTGCCGATATCGGGCTTGATCTGCTGCCGGCAACGCTGGGTGTGCAGAACCACCAGTCGCTCCTGACAGCGGGCGTCCGCGTCAAGTTTGGCAACTGAGGCATAACAAGAGCCCGTTAAGGGTCGCAAGCAAAGGAAGGCCGTGTCCGATTGCCGGGCACGGCCTTTTTTCGCTGGGGGCACGGGTTTTGCCCTTTGTCAGGAAAGCGGCTCGGGCTAGGCTTGGGCGTTATGACACTCAGTCTCTACCTCCACCCGATCACTCTTGTTGCAGGGCCCCAGGCGGTGGAAGGCGACGCGATACGGCTTGGCGGATCTATGGCCTATGCCCGCGAGATCGCCGTCATCCTGCGCGAGGATGGGGCCGTCGTTGATCGCGCGATTGCAACGCGCGCCGGGATCGCAGACTTGCTGGCGCGCCTGCCCGATGAACTGCGCGGTGAGGGCGAGGCGCAATGGGCAAACCTGCAAAAGGTGCATCCCCCGCTGCAACTGGGCGCGCGCACGATCCGGCTCGATCAGCCCCAGATCATGGGCATCCTCAATGTGACGCCCGACAGCTTCTCGGACGGAGGCCACTTCGACGAGGTCGCGCTGGGCCGCGCCCATGCTGCGGCCATGCTGGAGGCGGGCGCTGCGATCATCGATATCGGCGGCGAGAGCACGCGTCCCGGCGCCGCGCGCACCTGGGAGGGAGAAGAACTCGCCCGCGTGCTGCCTGCGGTGGAATATTGCTCGGCCATGGGTGCTGCGATCAGCATCGACACGCGGCGCGCGGGCGTGCTGGAGGCGGCGCTCGCGGCAGGCGCGCAGATGGCCAATGATGTCTCGGCCTTAAGGTTTGATCCGCGTTCGATCGAACTGGTGGCCAAGGCGGGCTGTCCGGTGGTGCTGATGCACGCGCCCGGTGCTGGCGAGGATCTTCATGCGGGCGGCCAATATGGCGATGTCGTCTTCGCGGTGTTCGATTTCCTGAAGGCCGCGCGCGCGCGGGCGATTGCGGCGGGGATTGCCGCGGAACGGATCGTGCTTGATCCCGGCATTGGCTTTGGCAAATCGCTCGCCGATAATGTCAAGCTCATCAATGCCCTGCCGCTGTTCCATGCGCTTGGCAGCCCAATCATGCTGGGCGCAAGCCGCAAGCGGATGATCGGTGCATTGAGCCGCGAAGAGGCCGCCGATCAGCGGCTTGCCGGGTCACTGGTGCTGGCGCTCAGGGGTATGGCGGCAGGCGTTCACCTGCTGCGCGTCCATGATGTTGCCGAGACCGTGCAGGCACGCAATGTGTGGCGCGGCCTTGCCGATGCGGCGCTTACTGACTTCAGCCAGCTGCCACCGCTCGATTGAGGCAGGCGGCGCGTTACAGCGTGAAGCCGCCGTCTGACACCAGCACATGGCCGGTGATGTTGGCGGCCGCATCGCTCAGCAGATAGAGGATGCTTTCGGCCATTTCCTCCGAGGTGGCAAAGCGCCCCAGCGGCGTTGTGCTGGCCATGGCTTTGAGGGTTGCCTCGCGGCCGATAGCGGCCACCGAACGCCGGAAATCCTCGCCGCTTTCCCAGATCGCGGTGTCCACCCCGCCTGGCGCAATGGCATTGACGCGGATGCCCGCCTTTGCATTCTCGGCCGCGGCGATGCGCGCCATATGGGCGACTGCTGCCTTGGAAACGCCATAGGGACCGATCCCGGCGATGGGCTTGATACCGGTCGTCGAGGCGACCACCACCGCGCTACCTGCGCCCTTGCTGACCATGGCGCGCAGGGATGCGGCGAGCGTCAGGAATGCGCCGTCCAGATTGACCGCCATCACCCGGCGCCATTCGGCAAGGCTGATCCCGGCAATCGGCCCGCCTGCGCCAATCCCGGCATTGACCACCGCATGATCAAGGCCCGCCATCTGCGGCTCCAGTTCGGCCCACAGCGCTTCATCGGCCACGCTGCCGGTGATGCGGTGCACTTCGCCGGGAAGGTCGAGCGCGGCAAGTCCTGCGCCATCGACATCGACCAGCCACAGCCGTGCCGCCCCGCGTGCTGCGAGCGCGCGCGCACAGGCCGCGCCGATCCCCGAGGCAGCGCCTGTCACCAGCGCGCTGCGCCCGGCAAAATCCTGAAGTCCCATCATGCCCCAAGCGCTAAGCGCTTCAGGCGGCGTTGTCGATCCCGAGGTCGGAGAGCTTGCGATAAAGTGTCGAGCGCCCGATACCAAGCCGGCGTGCAACTTCGGTCATGCGCCCGCGATAATGGCCGATGGCAAGGCGGATCACGTCCGCCTCGATCTCTTCCAGGGGGCGCAGATTGCCATCGGGCGTGTAAAGCGTGATGCCCACGCCCTCGTGGCTGGCATTGAACAGCGGCGCCTGCTGATCGCCCAGCATTTCGGAGAGCTCGGGGAAGCTTTCGGCCGTCAGCGTATCGCCTTCGCAATAGACCGCGGCGCGGAACAGCACGGATTGCAGCTGGCGCACATTGCCCGGCCATTCATAGGCCGCGAGCAGCGCCAGCGCGCTGTCGGTGATCGAGAGGTGCTTGAGGCCGGGCTGCTCGCCGATGCGGGCGAGGAAGTGGCGGGTCAATGCGGGGATATCGCCCGGCCGCTCGCTGAGCGGCGGCAGTGTTATCCGGGTCGCGCCCAGCTTTTCCGCCAGCGCCGCATCAAACAGCCTGCCTGCCACCAGATCGCTGAGCGCCACATTGCTGGTGACAAACAGGCGCACATCGACCCGGAAGCCATAGGTTGCGCCCACCGGGCGGATGATCCCGCTGGTCAGGGCTTCGAGCAGGCGCGTCTGGGTGACGGGGGAGAGCCGGTCGATCTCGTCGAGCACCAGCGTGCCGTTGTCGCAGTGCTGGAAGGCGCCAATCTGGCGATCGAAGGCACCGGGAAAAGCGCCGGGTTCATGGCCGAACAGCACGGATTCGACGGAAGCCGGCGGAATGGCGCCAAGATCGACAATGCGGAAAGCCTCGCGCGCGCGCGGGCTGGCGGAATGCATTGCGCGCACCAGCATTTCCTTGCCGGTCCCGCGTGCGCCCGTGATCGCGACATAGCCTTGGCCGCGTGCGGCCTTGGCGGCCTGCGCGAGCGCGGCGCGAAAGCTGGGTGCGGTGCCGATCATGGCATCGAAATCCAGGCTCGCGGACATTTTTTCGGTCAGCGGCGCAAGTTCACGGCGCTGCGCTTCGCGGGTGGTGACGGCGCGCAGCGCGTCCATCAGCCGCTCGGGCGAGACGGGTTTGACGAGATAGTCGCTGGCGCCTGCGCGCATCGCCTCGACCGCCAACAGCGGCGAAGCGCTGGTGGTCAGCATCAGGATCGGCACGGCCGGCCGGCGGGACTTGAGTTCGGCGATCAGTTCGCAGGCATCATCGCCCGGCACCCAGTGATCGAGCAGGATTGCCGAAATCTGCATGCCCTCGCGCGTGCCAAGCATCGCAATCGCGGTTTCGGGATCGCCTGCCACCAGGGTGCGCCAGCCATGGCGTGCGGCAATCGCCGCGATCAGCCGCGTCTGTGCGGGCTCATCATCTATGAGCATGATGATCCGCATTTCACTTGTGGTCGAATCCGGGAGGTGGCTTTCCTGCATTGCGTGCTTGGCCCTGATCCTTGGTCGTGCCGGATGCTTTGTCCGGATGAGGAACAGCGCCCCTCATAAAGCGCAGGGGTAAAGACGGGATTAAGGCTGTTGCGCGCGGCGCATTGTCGCAGGGCGACACATCAGGCGAAAGGCTGGTGCAGCGCGCAAAACTTGTCCGCCTGACAATTAAGGTGACTTGAGAACCGCCGCGCGCTCCGATACGGAACGCCGCATGAGCGCGCATCAAGCGCACATATTTCTTGCAACCATATGCCGATTGCGGTGTTTACCAGCCCAAAGGGGAATTGAAAAAATGGCAACGCACGACATGGAAAAGGCTCGCGCCACCTATGATGGGTTCATGGGACTCCTCAAGTGGGCGGTGCCGGTGATTGCGGTCATCGTCGCATTTGTCGTCATGCTGATCGCTTGAGAAGCGAAGCACAATCGTGAAAATCGCGATCCTGAAAGAGCGCGCCCCCGGGGAAACCCGGGTGGCGGCCACCCCCGAAACGGCCAAGAAATTTGCCGCCCTCGGCCTTACTGTCGCTGTTGAAAGCGGCGCGGGCGAAGCGGCCTCGGTGACTGATGCGGCCTATGCGGAAGTCGGCGCCAGCGTTGGCGATGCCACCGCGACCATCAAGGATGCGGACATTGTGCTTGGCATTCAGGCGCCCGATGTGGCGCTGCTGGCAGGAGCAAAGCCGGGCGCTTGGGTTGCCGCACTGTTCGATCCCTTCACCAAGCGTGACGTGGTCGATGCCTATGCCGCCGCGGGCTTCGAGGCGCTCGCCATGGAATTCATGCCGCGCATCACGCGCGCGCAGTCGATGGATGTGCTTTCCTCGCAATCAAACCTTGCAGGTTACAAAGCCGTGCTGGTGGCAGCGGATAATTATGGCCGCGCCTTCCCGATGATGATGACGGCAGCAGGCACGGTGCAGGCGGCCAAAGTCTTTGTGATGGGTGTGGGCGTTGCGGGGCTTCAGGCGATTGCCACCGCGCGGCGTCTGGGTGCGCAGGTTTCGGCAACCGATGTGCGCTCTGCCACCAAGGAACAGATTCTCTCGCTGGGTGCCAAGCCGATCTTCGTCGAGAACGTTGCAGGCATCGAGGGCGAAGGTTCGGGCGGCTATGCCACCGAAATGAGCGATGAATACAAGGCCGCGCAGGCCCAGCTTGTTTCTGAACACATCGCCAAGCAGGACATCGTGATCACCACCGCGCTGATCCCTGGCCGGGCCGCACCTCGGCTTATCAGCGACGAACAGATTGCGACGATGAAGCCGGGCAGCGTGATCTTCGATCTTGCGGTGGCGCAGGGCGGCAATGTCGAAGGCTCGAGGCCCGACGAAGTCGTCGTCAGGCATGGTGTCACGATTCTCGGCTATTCGAACACGCCCGCGCACCTGCCCGCGGACGCCTCGGCGTTGTTTGCGCGCAATCATTACAATTTCCTCAGTGCCTTCTGGGACAAGGAGCAGGCGAGGCCCGTGCTTGACGAGGAAATCGGGGGTGCGATCCGGCTGACGCAGGGCGGTAAGGTCGTCAACGAACGGCTGCTGGGGGCTTAAGACATGGACTTCATATCAATTCTCAGCATCTTCGTGCTGGCCTGCTTTGTGGGCTATTACGTTGTCTGGTCTGTCACCCCGGCGCTCCATACCCCGCTGATGGCGGTGACCAATGCGATCTCCTCGGTGATTATCGTGGGCGCGCTGATTGCCAGCGCGGAAGCCGGCAGCGCGACGGCCAAGTATCTCGGCCTCGTCGGCGTGGTGCTGGCAAGCGTCAACATCTTCGGCGGCTTTGCCGTGACCGAGCGGATGCTCGCGATGTACAAGAAGAAGGAGAAGTGAGGATGGCTTCGCTTTTCCGTTCTGCCGCAGCTTCGGCGGCGCGTTTTGCGGGCCTTGCCGCGCTGATTGCGACCCCTGCCCATGCCGCCGGGGCAGAAGGCGCTGTGCCTCCTTGGGCGATGCTGGCTTACCTTATCTCTGGCGTCTTCTTCATCCTTGCGCTGCGCGGATTGTCGAGCCCTGCAACCAGCCGTGCGGGCAACCGCTATGGCATGATCGGCATGGTGCTGGCGGTCGCAACGACGCTGATCACGCATGACATTGCCAATATCGCCGAGATCGCGATTGCCGTCGCTATCGGCGGCGGCATTGGCTTTGTGATCGCGCGGCGTATCGCGATGACGGCCATGCCGGAACTGGTCGCAGGCTTTCACTCGCTGGTTGGTCTTGCCGCCGTGGTGGTGGGCTTTGGCGCCTGGCTTGATCCCGAAAGCTTCGGCATTGCTGATGCCACCGGGCAGATCCTTGCGGTAAGCCGCATTGAACTCGGCCTTGGTATCGCGATCGGCGCGATCACCTTCTCGGGCTCGGTGATTGCTTTCCTGAAGCTTTCAGGCCGGATGAGCGGCTCACCCATTCTGCTGCCCGCGCGCCATGTCGTCAATCTCGGCACGCTGGCCGCGATTCTTGGCCTGATCGGCTATTACACCGTCTCGCCGCAGGGCGGCGCGGGCGAGGGGCAGTTGGTGCTGCTGATCGCGGTGCTGGCCTTCATCATCGGCTTTCTGCTCATCATCCCGATCGGCGGGGCGGATATGCCGGTGGTCGTCTCGATGCTCAACAGCTACTCGGGCTGGGCGGCAGCGGCGATGGGCTTCACGCTCGGCAACACCGCGATGATCATCACCGGCGCGCTGGTGGGTTCATCGGGTGCGATCCTCAGTTACATCATGTGCAAGGCGATGAACCGCAGTTTCATCTCGGTGATCGCGGGCGGCTTTGGCGCAGATAGCGGCGGCGCGTCGGGCGGTGCGCCGCGCGAGCAGCGCCCCTATAAGCAGGGCAGCGCGGAAGATGCCGCCTATATGCTCGAGCAAGCCGAGAAGGTCATCATCATCCCCGGCTACGGCATGGCGGTGGCGCAGGCCCAGCACGCGCTGCGTGAGATGGCTGACAAGCTCAAGGAAAAGGGCGTGGAGGTGAAATATGCCATCCACCCCGTCGCAGGACGCATGCCGGGCCACATGAACGTGCTGCTGGCCGAAGCCTCGGTGCCCTATGATGAAGTCTTTGAACTTGAAGACATCAACTCCGATTTCGCCCAGTGCGATGTTGCCTTCATCATCGGCGCGAATGACGTGGTGAACCCTGCGGCCAAGACCGACAAGTCCTCGCCGATCTACGGGATGCCGGTGTTCGATGTCGACAAGGCCAAGCAGGTCTTCTTCATCAAGCGTTCGATGGGCGGTGTGGGCTATGCCGGCGTCGATAATGATGTGTTCTACATGAACCAGACGGTGATGCTGCTGGCCGATGCCAAGAAGATGGTCGAGGAGATCGTCAAGGCGCTCGATTGATGCGCGGCGTGCTTGCTCTCCTATCGGCCGCTGCGCCGCTGGCGGCGGCGGATGCGCCCTTGCCCGGCCCCCTCGAGGCGGGCTGGCACGGACGCAAGGTGTGCCAAGTGCTGTTCGAGAATGCCGAACTGCGCGCCCTGCGCTGCACCTTCCCGCCGGGCACGGGCCACGAACGCCACACCCACCCGCGCCACTGGGGCTATATCGAACAGGGCGGCACGATGCAGATCACCGACGCGACCGGCACCCGCACGCAGGTGCTCGCTTCGGGCACCGGGTGGTGGAGCGATGGGATCGCCTGGCACGAGGCGCGCAATATCGGCGACACCACGGCGGTCTATGTGATTGTCGAGCCAAAGGGCGCTAGGCACGAAGATTAGGCGACAGGCGATGCGCAAGGCGGTTCTGGCACTCCTGGTGATCATCGCGCTCGCCGCGCTGGCGGTGCAGACCGGCTATGCCCGCCCCCTTATCGTGTGGCAGGTGCAGCGTTCGCTGGTGGCAAGCGGCATCGGCGAGGGGCGCGCCGAATGCATGGCGGGGCGCATGGTGAACCGCCTTTCGCTCATGCAGCTGTGGACGCTGCGGCAGGCGATGGCCCCGCGCGAGGGTGAGCCCGAACAGGCGCGCGGGCTGTTTGGCAGTATCAAGCGGCTCCGGCGCACCGAAGATGGCGAGATCATCGGCGTTGTCACTTCCAGCGCGGCGCTGTGCGCGATTGGTCTGGGCTGAACTCCCGCCAACCCCTTGCCAAGCCTTGCATACCCCCTCACTATGCTGTGCGGAGAGGGAGAATTGCCATGATGAGATCCGCATTTGCTGCCTTGTTGCTGGCATCTGCTGCGCCGCTTGCCGCGGCCACCCACATGATCGCGCCCGGCGCGGATGCGGCGGAGAAATTGCAGGAAGCCTTGATCATTGCTGAGCCCGGCGACGAAATCGTGCTGGCGGCGGGCCGCTACAGCCTCGCCGACGGGCTCAGCCTCGATGTCGCAGGCGTCACGCTGCGCGGGGCGGGGCCGGCGCTCACCATTCTCGATTTCACCGGCCAGCAAGGCTCGGGCGAGGGGCTGCTTGTCACTTCCGATAACGTCACCTTGCGTGATTTCGCGATCGAGAATCCCAAGGGCGATGGCATCAAGTCCAAGGGCGCGGACAATATCATCTATCACCGCATTCGTGTCACATGGACGAACGGGCCAAGCCCCGATAACGGCGCCTATGGCATCTATCCGGTCGAGAGCACCGGCATCCTGATCAGCCATTGCGAAGTCTCGGGCGCCTCCGATGCGGGCATTTATGTCGGGCAATCGCGCCGCATCACGGTGCGCAATTCGATCGCTTCTGATAATGTGGCGGGCATAGAGATCGAGAACAGCCGCGATGCGCTGGTCACCGATAATTTCACCACCCGCAATACCGGCGGCATTCTGGTGTTCGATCTGCCCAGCCTGCCGGTGATGGGCGGGGGTAATGTGGCGGTGGTGAACAACCTTGTCACCGGCAACACCACCCCCAACTTCGCCCCGCCGGGCAATATCGTGGGCAATGTGCCGCGCGGCACCGGCATCATGGTGATGGCGAACGAGAATGTGTGGATCGATGGCAATATCGTGCGCGACAATCCGACTGCGCCTTTCATGGTGATCGCTTATGCGCAAAGCTTTGATGATGAACGCTACAATCCCTACCCCCGCAATGTGGTGATTGGCGAGAATATCACCGATAGCGGCGCGAAGGACCCGTCGCTGCCCGGTGCGCCGATGCTGCTGGCAGCCTTTGGCGGCACGCTGCCGCCGATCCTGTGGGATGGCCTCTCGCAGGCAGGCGCCGCGCCCGCCCTCGCGGTGGCGAGCGACATTTCGGGGTGGACGCTCAATCTGGAGCGGCAGGGCCAGTCGCTGGGCGAAGCCCGGCCCGGCCCGTTGAAAGCGCCGGCCGAGGGGGTAAAGTGGGATGTTTCGGGTGTCGGCGCACCGCCGGAACTCGAGGCGCGGCTGAAGTGAGGCGGGCGGGCGTCCTTGCATTGGCAGCAGCCGCGCTGGCGGCTTCGCTTGCCGCAGCGCCTCAGCCGCGTATCGCGGTGCGCGATGCGGTCATCCGCGCGGACGCAGCGCCGCGCACGCTTGCCGAGTTTGGCTTTTTCACCGATGCCGCCGGACGCCAGCCCGCACCAAGGGTTATGCCCTATGAACTCAACGTGCCGCTGTGGTCGGACGGGGCTGACAAGCTGCGCTATATCTACCTGCCCGAAGGCACGCGCCTCACGGCAGATGGTGAAGGGCTGCTGCAATTCCCGGTGGGCGCTGCCATCATCAAGAGCTTTGCCTTTGGCACGGGCGCTGATCAGCGCCTGATCGAGACCCGCGTGCTCTTGCACCGCGCCGATGGCTGGGTGGCGCTGCCCTATCGCTGGAATGCTGAGCAAACCGAGGCGACGCTTGCGCTCGCGGGCGGGCGGCTTGATGTGACAACCTCCGCGGGCGAGACGATCAGTTACCGCATCCCCAACAAGAACCAGTGCAAGGAATGCCACAGCCTGAACGGCGCAGTGATCCCGATCGGTCCCAAGGCGCGCAACATGGCGCAAAGCTGGCTTGGCGCGATGCTTCCCGAAGTGCCCGCCAAGGCCGACAGCCTGCCGCACTGGAACACCCGCAAGGATGCAAACGTCAAGGCCGAACCGCTGGCGCGCGCTTATCTCGATGTAAACTGTGCCCATTGTCACCAGCCCGGCGGCATGGCCTCCAATTCGGGCCTCGATCTGCGCTGGGAGCAGGCCGACCGCCAGGCCATCGGTATTTTCAAGCGTCCGGTGGCGGCCGGACGCGGGGCGGGCGGGCATGAATTCGGGATTGTGCCGGGCGCACCTGATGCTTCCATCCTTGTCTACCGGCTCGCTTCGGCCGAGCCCGGTGTTGCCATGCCCGAGCTGGGCAAATCGACGATCGACCCTGACGGGGTTGCCGTGGTGCGCCGCTGGATACTGGAGATGACATCGCAATGAAGTGGGTTCTTCGCGGGGTGCTGGCACTCATCGCAGTGCTGGCAGTGCTGTTTCTTGTCTTCCGCACCCCCGATACGGACGCTGCGGAAATGCGCGCCAAATATGGCGCGCCGCCCTCGCAATTCCTCGATCTGGGCGAAGGCTTGATCATCCACCTGCGCGATGAAGGGCCCAGGGATGCGCCCGCGATCATCCTGCTGCACGGCTCCAATGCAGACTTGCACACCTGGGAGCCGTGGGCCCAAAATCTCAAGGCCGATTACCGGGTGATCCGGTTCGATCAGGTCGGCCATGGTCTCACTGGCCCCGATCCCAAGGGCGATTACACCCGCAAAAACTATGTCGAGCATATCCGCCTTGTGGCTGACAAGCTGGGCATTGATCGCTTTATCCTGGGCGGCAATTCAATGGGTGGAAAGCACGCGATAGCCTTTGCCGCCGCCTATCCCGAGCGGGTCGAGGGGCTGGTCCTTGTCGATGCCAGCGGAATGCCCATGCTCACCCCGCAAGCGATGGAGGGCGACCGCGAAAACCCCGGCAGACGGCGCGGCACCACCACGGGCAATCTCGGCTTCAAGATAGCTGCCATGCCCGGGGTAAATCGGATTATCGCACAGATCACGCCCCGTGCGCTGATCGAGAAGAGTTTGCGCCAGAGCGTCTCGGTGCAGGATATCGTGACCGAGGAAATGATTGATCGCTATTGGGAATTGCTGCGCTATCCGGGAAACCGGCGCGCCACGCTGGAGCGCTTTGCGATCCCCTACGATCCGCTTGGCTATGACAAGTTTGCGGCAATCACCGCTCCCACGCTCATCCTGTGGGGCGAGGAAGACCGCCTCATTCCCGTTGCTGCGGGCCGTTATCTTGATGAAGAAATCCCGCACAGCCAACTGGTGGTCTATCCCGGTATCGGCCACCTGCCGCAGGAAGAAGCCGCAGAGCGCAGCGTTGCAGATCTGCGCCAGTGGCTGGCCAGTTTGCCGCAGCACAAGGCCGCGTAATAAGCGCTCCCCAAAGGCGCACTGTCTCGCTAGAGGAGGGCGCCGTTGGATGTGAAGGAGCACACGGGTTGCGCAAGCTTGGCATTATCGGAGGGATGAGCTGGGTTTCGACCGGCACCTATTATGATCGCATCTGCCGCCTGGTGCAGAAGCGCAGCAGCCCCATGGTCAGCCCGCCGCTGGTGATCGAGAGCCTCAATTTTGCCGAGCTGTGCGCGGTGCGCGATAATCAGGGCTGGGGCGAGGCTGCGCAAATCCTCATCGCAAGCGCTCGGCGGCTCGAAGATGCAGGCGCTGAAGGCCTTATCATCGGCGCCAATTCGATGCACAAGGTCTATGAGGAGGTGGCGGGCGCGGTCGGCATTCCGATCCTGCATATCGCCGATCATGTCGGGATGGCGCTGAAGGCGGCGGGCCACACCAATGCAGCCCTGATCGGCACGCGCAATGTGATGACGGAAAGCTTCTACCGCCGCCGGCTGGTTGCCCATGGCATTGATCTGCTGCCGCCCAAGATGGAGAATGTCGAGCTGCTCGACCGGATCATCTATGATGAGCTCATGATCGGCAAAGTTACCCGTGATGCCGAGCGCACCTTGAAGACGATCATCACCGGCAAGGCGCAGGAAGGGGCCGAGGCAATCGTGCTCGCCTGCACCGAGCTTGATCTGGTGGTGGATGTCGATGCCAATGTGCTGCCCGTCTTCGAGGGCACACGGATCCACTGCCAGGCCGCCGTTGACTGGATGTTCGGCGAGGAAGCGGCTTGAGCGCTGGCATGATGACCCGCGCGCCTTACGCGGCTGATCCGCTGCATACAGGCGGGCGCGAGTTTGCGACGCCGCACGATGTGGCCGATAGAGGCGAGCGGCGCGGCCCCCGCTCCGAGTTCCAGCGCGACCGCGACCGGATCGTCCATTCAATGAGCTTCCGGCGTTTGAAGTCCAAGACGCAGGTCTTCATCGCGCCCGAGGGCGATCATTATCGCACGCGCCTCACCCACAGCCTCGAAGTGGCGCAGATCGGCCGGGTGCTGGCGCGCGCGCTGGGGCTGGATGAAGACCTCACCGAAGCGCTGTGCCTGGCCCATGATCTCGGCCATCCGCCGTTTGGCCATGCCGGGGAGGACGCGCTGGCCGAAGCGCTCGCCCCCCATGGCGGGTTTTGCCACAATGCCCATGCGCTGCGAACAGTCATGCGGCTCGAAAGCCCATACCCCGCGCATGATGGGCTCAATCTCACATGGGATCTGCTTGAAGGGCTTGCCAAGCATAATGGCCCGGTCGCCGATGCGCCCTGGGCGCTGGCGGAACTCGATGCGGCCTTTCCGCTCGATCTTGCCACCTGGCCCAGTCTTGAGGCGCAGATTGCCGCGGTCGCGGATGATATTGCTTACGACAATCACGATATTGATGATGGCCTGCGCGCCGGGTTCCTTGATCTTGATCAGCTGCTCTCGCTCGATTTCCTCGCCGATCAGTGGCGCCGGGTCGAGCAGCGCTTTCCCCATGCCCCGCGAGAACGCCTGATGCGCGAGCTGGTGCGTGACCAGATCGGCCTGATGGTCAATGACGTGCTGGAGCATACCCGGGCCGCAGTGCAAGGGATCGGATCGGTCGCCGAAGTGCGCGGCGCTGGGCGCCAGCTGGCCGGGTTCTCGCCCGCGCTCGCCGCCGAAGAACGCCGCCTCAAGGATTTCATGTACCGCGAGCTTTATTACCACCCCGAACAGACCGCTGCCGCCGCCCGCGCGCGCGATGTGGTGGCGCAGCTGTTTGCGGCCTATGCGGCGGATGCGCGCCTCATGCCCGGCGAATGGCAGGAGCGGCTTCCGGCCGAAAATCCGCAGCGCGCGCGTGTGATCGCAGATTTTATCGCTGGCATGAGCGATCGCTTCGCCATGCAATGCTTTGCCCGCATTCACGGTGCGACGCCCGTCGGCCTCATCAATGTCTGAAGCCTCGCGCATCGCGCTCGTGGGGGCGACCGGGCTGATCGGTCGGTGTGTGATCGCCGCCGCCAGCACCAGCGATGGGTTGCGCCTTATCGGCCTTGCCCGCCGCGAGGCGCCTTTGCCGCCGGGCGCGCGGATGGAGATGTTTGTGGCAGAGCCCGCCCAATGGGGCGAGGTGCTGGCCGCGGTGCGGCCGCGCGCGCTGATCTGCGCGCTGGGGACGACATGGAAAAAGGCCGGCAAGGATGCAGCCGCCTTTCGCGCTGTCGATCACGATCTGGTGCTGGCCAGCGCCGCCGACGCGCTGAAAGCCGGGGTCAGCAACATGGTGGTGGTGAGCGCGGCCGGGGCCGATCGTCATTCCAAAAGCCGCTATATGCGGGTCAAGGGCGAGGTTGAGGCGGCGCTTTGCGCGATGGGATTCAGGCGGCTTGATATCCTGCGCCCCGGCCTCCTTCGCGGCAGCCGTCCGGATGACTGGCGGCTGGCCGAACGCGCGGCGCTCGCCGCTGCGCCGCTGACTGATCTCATGCTGATGGGATCATGGCGCCAATTTGCTTCGATTGACGCGCGCGATGTGGCCGGCGCAGCGCTCAGGCTTGCCACGCGGGCAGCGCCGGGGCGCTTTATCCATGATAATGACGCCATGCGCCGCGCCGCGCGCGAATTGGCAAGGGACAAGGGCTGATGGACTGGAACCTGCTGTTCAATCTGGTGAACCTTCTGGCCCTTATTGCCTGGGTCTCGCTGATCTTGTTGCCGCGCTGGCCTGCGCTGCTTTCGGGGGTGATGTATCTGGGCATTGGCCTCTTGTGCCTCATCTATGCCGGCGGGCTGATCGGCCTTGTCAGCGGGCTGTTGCCGTCAGGAGGCCCCAGCGGCGGGGCCGATTTCACCACCATCGCAGGCGTGCGCGCGATCTTTGCCAATGATGCAGGCGTGGTGATCGGGTGGACGCATTACCTCGCCCTTGATCTCTTCGTGGGCCTGTGGCTTGCGCGTGATGGCGATGCCAAGGGGATCTCGCGGCTCGTTCAGGGGCCGGTATTGCTCGCGACCTTCATGGCCGGCCCGCTGGGCCTCCTCATCTGGCTGATCATCCGCGAACCCGCCGCGCGCAAGCAAGGGCGGTTTCGCTAGACCGGCGCGCGCGCTTGCGTTTAATCTCCTGCGACACAGATTTGGGAGAGAGCACTGGACATGACCGACATCGTGCAGCACGAATTGATTGGGCTTGATGATATTCTGAGCCATTGGGCCGGCACCCAGCCCGATGCGCCTGCCTTGCAGGGCGAGGGCTTGAGCTGCACCTATGGCGAACTGGATCTGCTCACCCGCCAGACAATCGCGCTGTTTCAGGCCCATGGCATTGCACCGGGCGACAGGGTGGCCTTTCTGGGCAAGAACCATCCGGCCTATGGCGTGATGCTGTGCGCGTGCATGCGCTATGGCGTGGTGATGGCACCGATCGGGTGGCGGCTCGCTCCGCGCGAGATTGCCTATATTCTCGAAGATACCGGCGCCAGGCTGCTGGTTGCGACCGATGCCTTCATGGAAACGGCGCAGGCGGCCATGGCGGGCATGGCAGCCGCACCCGAACTGCTGTCGTCTGCCGCGATGATGGATAAGGTCGCCCAGCTTGCCCCTGCTGCCTATACGCCTGCCGGGCCTGATGATGCGATCCTGCAACTTTACACCAGCGGCACCACCGGCAATCCCAAGGGGGCAACCCTGTCCAACCGCAATCTGACCGAGCTGCGCGTTCAGGGAATCCGGGCAGGCCTCAGCTATTACACCGATTACCGCGCAGGCGATTGCATGCTGGTGGTGATGCCGATTGGGCATATCGGCGGCACCGGCACGCTGATGCTGGGGCTGATAGGGGGCATTCGCGTCGTGCTTCAACCCGAATTCACGCCCGACGGCGTGATTGATGCGATTGTCGGCGGGGCAACCCACATGTTCCTTGTGCCGGCCGCTTTGCAATTCCTGGTGCAGCACCCGCGCGCGGCGGCCACCGATTTCTCCAACCTGCGCTATTTCATCTATGGTGCGGCGCCCATGCCGCTGGAATTGCTCAAGCAGGCAGTGGCGACCATGCCCACCACGCAATTCCTGCAAGCCTATGGCATGACCGAGACGACCGGCACGATCTCGATCCTGCCGCCCGAGGATCATTCGCTTGAAGGCAATCAGCGGATGCGCTCGGCCGGCAAGGCACTGCCCGGCGTGCGGATCGAGGTGCGCGGGCCCGATAATGCCCCAGTGCCGCGCGGCACCATCGGCGAGGTCTGCGTTCATTCGCCGTCGAACACCGCAGGATACTGGAAGCTGCCCGAAGCGACCGCCAAGACCATCGATCCCGATGGCTGGCTGCATACCGGTGATGCCGGCATCATGGACGAGGATGGCTACATCTACATCCAGGACCGCATCAAGGACATGATCATTTCAGGCGGCGAGAATGTTTACCCCGCTGAAGTTGAAAACGCGATCTTTGGCCATCCTGCCGTTGCCGAAGTGGCGGTGATCGGCGTGCCATCCGCCAAGTGGGGTGAGGAAGTGAAGGCCTGTATCGTGCCCAAGCCGGGGGCCACCATCGACGAGGCTGACATTATCGCCTGGACCCGTTCGCGCATTGCCGCCTTCAAGGCTCCCAAGAGCGTTGATGTGATCGCGATGATGCCGCGCAATGCCAGCGGCAAGATCCTGCGCCGCGAATTGCGCGCGCCCTATTGGGAGGGGCAGGAGCGCCAGGTCTGATGACCGCAAAGCGCCACGCGCCCGCCACGGCGCGCAACCGCGAGCCCATTGCCGAGGTGCTGGTGCGCGAATTGCCGAAGGCGGGCCGGGTGCTCGAAGTGGCCGCGGGGACAGGGGAACACGCGGTCTTTTTCGCGGCCCGCTTTCCGGCGCTGGAATGGCAGCCGAGCGATCCTGATCCTGAAGCCCTTGCCTCGATCGCGGCTTGCCGCGCCGAGTATCAGGGGGGCAACCTTGCCGCACCGCTGCTGCTCGATGCCGCAGCGCCCGAAAGCTGGCCGGTCACCAGCGCTGCTGCAATTGTGTGCATCAACATGGTGCATATCAGCCCGTGGGAGGCCAGCATGGGCCTGTTTGCAGGCGCTGCCCGGATTTTGGGCAGCGGTGCAGGGCCGCTCATACTCTACGGGCCCTATCTGGAAGAAGGCGTGGAGACGGCGGCTTCCAATCTGGCGTTTGACCAGTCGCTCAAGGCGCGCAATCCCGCCTGGGGGCTGCGGCATCTTGATGATGTCGACGGGCTTGCCGCACGGCATGGCTTTGCGCGCACCGCCCGCTATGCCATGCCCGCCAACAACCTGATGCTGGTCTATCGCGGCTGAACGGGTTGGCAAAATCGTGCTTATGCGCGGCCTGCCCGCTCTGGATTGACGCGCCTTGCGAGCGCTCTTGCTCCAAATCGGTTTCCAGACTGCCCGGATGCGCTGGCGCGCTTGCCGTCAAGCGGCGGGCTCGCGGCGAAGATCGCGTGCCAGCAATTCTATCCGCGCCTTACCCGAATCGGGTCACCTCCTGATTGCGCGGTCCGGTGCCCATGATAAAATTGCGATCATGAAACGGCTGGGGGGTGCGATAAAAAACTGAAAATCGGACTGGCTGCGCTTGCTGTTGCACTAAGTGTGACAAATCCCGCGCTTGCCAAGGATCGCGACGAGCAAAAGAAAGGTGACAATACCGCAGCCATTATTGGCGGGATTGCCGCAATCGGCCTCGGCATTGCGATTGCCACCGCGGACAGGCATGGCGATGATCATCGCCACGATAATGACTGGGATGGCAACCTTTACGGCGATGCTTTCAGCCCGGCGAATAATGTGGTGTGCGTGCCCAACCCGCGCAAATGCCATGATCGCGGGCATTTCTCCTATTCGTGGACCAAGCGAATTTTCGGCATTTCGGCAGGCCTTGGCGATTCGGACGGCAGCTGGGACGGCGGCTTTGGCGGCTCAGGCGGAAGCCGGGGTGCAGGGCAGGATTTCGTCCAGGCCCAGCAGCGCTGCATGATTGATGCCCAGCGCAAGGGCCTGCGCAATGTCACCATCGAGAATGTCGAGCATTACCGGAACATCTACGCGCTGGTCTATATGCAGGTGCGCCGCAGCCCGATGACAGTCAATCATGATCGCTGGTGCTGCGATTTCAAATGCAGCACCGGCCTCAGCAAGTTCAAACAGATCTGATCGCGTCCCGACCGAGGCCTTTATCCTATCAGGAGAAGACCATGCTCCGTAAGCTCCTTGTCGCGGCAGCGCTTGGCACGACTGCCATCGCTACCGGTGCCCTTGCCCAAGCCACCTTGAGGCCCGAAGGCAGCAAGCCCGTGGCCCGGGCCGAAGTCAGCGCCGAGGCCCGTGCTGCCATGCACGTGAATGCGCGGGTGCTGGAAGACCTCACGCAACTTGTGCCGGACGAGGAAACGCGTGCAAAGATGATGTTGCGCATGGTGATCCTCGCCAAGCAGGAAGCGATCGCCGGCAGCTGCGCGGGCCATGATCTGGATCAACAGCGGATGTTCACGCTGATGTATCGTACCACCATGCCGCTGCTAGATCACAAGACGCCGAAAGATGCGCGAACCGCCAATCTCGATCGCGCGCTGCGCCAGTACAACACCCTGCTTGGCAGCGAACTGGCGCAATTCAGCTTCAACCCCAGGGAATACTGCGATTATGCCAGGACCTTGATGGAAGATCTGAGCGGGTATTCCGAAGCGGAAACCATGCTGGTTCTGAAGCGCAGCTAGGCGTTCGGGTCGCAGCGGCGGCGGATATGACAGGCACCGTGTCCGCCGCCGCCTTCGCCGTTCGATATCGTGCACCTGCTGGCGCCAAGCGTGATGGTGACGCGGTTGGTGTTTGCGGCGGGTAGGGCAGGAAATGATGGCGACGCAAAATCACGAGGCCCGCAACCTCGCCGAGCTTGTGCTTGATCGCAACGGGTTTTCGCGTGCGGAACGGGTTGTCGCCTACGAGGTTGGCAATACGCTTGCGATGCTCAATCTCGATCTGCAGCGTGCCTTTGGCCTGCGCGCGGAAGAATACCAGGTTTTCATGGTCATCGTGTTTTCGACTGTGCAGCGCTACGTGCGGGCTGCTGAGCGCGATGAACGCTATTTGGGCCATGAACCTTTGCCCGCTGATCATCGCGGTTCGATTTCCCGTCACAGAATTTCCGAAACACTCGGCACCCCCCTGGAGACGGTGCGCCGTGCTGCGACAAGGTTGCTGGAAAGCGGCATGATCGAAGAACGCCAGCGCGTCCAGCTTTCAACCAAAGGCGGAACCCTGAAACGGCTGAGTGAGCAAGGTATCACCGAAATGGTGACGGCCCGTTTCTTGCGGGCCGTCAACGTGATGATCGAGCTGGGGGCAGCACAGCTGCCCGATGTGCCTCGCCGCCAGTCGTGACAATTCGCAGCCGGCGCTGTTGAAACGCGCCAGCTGCCTTTTTTGTCAATCCCCAGCACCAAGCCGTCCCACGCCCGGCATAACTGCGGGATTACTGCCGAAGCAGTCAGCGGCGCTGCTGAAGATGCACGCGTTCAGGCCGCAACGACGCCCAGCCAGCCTGTGAACCAGCCTGTCGCGGCTGGCCGCATCTGGGCCTGTCCCCCTTAAGCCTCAGCGCTTGATTGCCCGCTCGCCGGCCCGCCCGACCGAGGTGACATCTTCGCCCACGCCCTTCACGGTGTTGCAGGCGGTGGTGGTGATGCTCACGGCGGCGAGTGCGGCCAGAACAAGGGCTTTGTTCAAGGTGGTCTTAAGGCTCATCGGTTCAAATCCTTTCGCGCGCTGCATGGACGAGTTCACCTTAACGGCGGTTTAGCCGCGCCAGTTCCCGCTCGCGCCATGCGATAATCAGCCCTGCTGTCACGATCAATGGTGCACCCAGCCACAAGCTGGCAGGTGCTGCGCGCTCAAACACCAAGACGCCGTAGAAACTGGCCCATAGCAAGGCGGTGTAATCCATCAGCAGGATGACTGCGGCAGAGCCGAAGCGGAGCGACAAGGTCAGCAGCATCTGCGCGAGCGCCCCGCACAGCGCCATCGCCAGAATGATGCCCCAGGTTTCCAGATCATGCGGGCCGAGCACGAAGGGCAGGGCCAGCGCGAGCACCGGGGCAGACAGCGCGGTAAACCAGAACACGATGCTCCACGCGCTTTCGGTGGTGTTCAGATCCTGCACCTGGAAGCTGATCAGCGCGACCATGAGCGGCGCGATCAGCCCGACGATCACTCCCGTCAGCGTCACCGCGCCATCGTTTGCGCCAAGGCCTGGCCCCATGACCACCAGCACCCCGGCAAAGCCGATCGCAAGCGCGCTCAGGCGATAGGGCCCGATCCGTTCGCCGAACAGGACGAGCGCGATCAGCACGGCAAAGAGCGGCGCGGTAAAGCCCAGCGTGGTTGCCTCCGCCAGCGGCAGCAGCAGCACCGCGCCATAGGTGAACATCATGCCCACCGTGCCGGTTATGGCGCGCCTTGCGTGGGCTGCGATCCGCCGGGTCCGCAGCAGCGCCAGATTGCCGCTTGCCGCCAGGCCAGCGCCGAGCAGGACCGCGGTGAGCGCCTGTCTCCAGAAGATCATTTCCAGCAGATGCGCGCCGCGCGTGGCTGCGAGCTTCACCAGCATCGCCATGGTCGCCAGCGCAAAGGCGGCCATCAGCCGGAAGGCAAGCGCAAGCAGCGGACGCGGGCGGGCGATCGAGCCATCCATCACCGCTCCGCTTGAAGCAGGCGGGGGGATTGTGCAAGCCGCCAAGCTCCCCATATGCGCGAGCGTGATGCATGATCCGCTTTCCCAGTTTGCGCTTCTGAGCGAGGCCGGCCAGCTTGCCGTTGTTGGTGCGGGGCTATGGGTGCTGGCGGGCGTGTGCGGGGTGATGGATTACCGGCGCGGCAAGCGGCGCGATGTGGCCCGGCTGGAGCAGGTCGGCTGGGTGCCGTGGATGGCGCTGTTCCTGAGCCTTGCGGTGATCGGCGGCGGCTTGCTGGCAATGAGCCTGCCGGTGGTGATCGGGAGCTTGTAGCGCCGCCCCCTTGCCATGCCGCTGCGCGGTGCCACCTCCCCTTGCTATGCAACGGGGCGGGATTGCGCCAGGATCGATGCAGCCCCCTGTGCGCCAGCGCCGCAAGGGCGACTGCCCGCCGGCCGGTTCGGCCGAAATCCGGGCGTCAGCCCGCATCGGCGGGTCAGAGACACGCCTCCAGATAGGCCTGATCGAACCCGAACTGGCGCGCCTTTTCCAGCGTGTAGGGCCTGAGGCCCGACGAGCGGAACTCGCCGATGATCTTGCCGTCCTCGCTCTCGTCGAGATATTCGAACTTGAACAATTCCTGCGTCACGATCACATCGCCTTCCATCCCGATCACTTCGGTGATGTTGGTGGTGCGGCGCGAGCCATCGCGCAGACGCTTGACCTGCACGATCAGATCGACCGATTCGGCGATCTGGCGGCTGATCGCTTCCTTGGGGATCTTGATGTCGCCCATCAGGATCATGTTTTCCATACGGCCAAGGCACTCACGCGGGGAGTTGGCGTGGAGCGTACACATCGAGCCATCGTGGCCGGTGTTCATCGCCGCGAGGAGATCGAAACACTCCGCGCCGCGAATTTCGCCGAGGATGATGCGGTCAGGACGCATACGCAGGGCGTTCTTGACGAGATCGCCGATGGTGATCGCGCCCTGGCCTTCCAAGTTCGGCGGGCGGGTTTCCAGCGGCAGCCAGTGCGGCTGCTGCAAGCGCAATTCGGCGGCGTCTTCGATCGTCAGCACGCGCTCGCCCGGGTCGATCATTTTCGACAGGGCGTTGAGCATCGTCGTCTTGCCCGAACCCGTGCCGCCGGAAATCACGATATTCATGCGGCACGCCCCGGCAATTTTCAGCGCGGTGCACATTTTCTCGCTCATTGATCCGAAGTCTTTGAGCATATCGAGTGTGATCGGCTTTTCGGAAAACTTGCGAATCGAGATCGCGGTGCCGCGCAAGGACAGCGGCGGCACGATCACGTTCACGCGGCTGCCATCCTTCAAGCGGGCGTCGGCAAGCGGCGTCGTCTGATCAACGCGGCGGCCAACCTGGTTGACGATGCGCTGGGCGATCTGGAACAGGTGCTGTTCATCCCGGAAGCGGATCGGGGCGAGCTGGAGCTTGCCCTTCTTTTCGATGTAGGTCTGATCCGGGCCATTGACCATGATATCGGAAACATCCGGATCGTTGAGCAATTCTTCCAGCGGCCCGAAACCGAGCAGCTCATCGATCAGCACCTTTTCCAGCGCGAATTGCTCGCGCCGGTTGAGGGTGACCTTGAGTTCGGCCAGCACTTCCATGATGATCGGGCGGAACTCCTCGGAGAGCTCCTCCTTGGAAAGCGTCGCGGCGGCTTCGGGATCGACCCGCTCGAGCAGGCGCGGGAGCACCTGTTCCTTGATCTTGTGGACGCTCGCTTCAAAGCCACCGACTTCGGAGTTCGCCTCGGAAATGGCGGCCATGCGTTCATTGAGCCGGTCAATGGCGTCCGATGTGCTGCCCCTGGCCGGGGCGGCAACGGGCGCAGGGGCGGGCGTGGAGACGGGCGGTACCTCGCCAGGCAGCGGCGGGAATTGTTCGCCGCCCAATGCCGGGTCGGGCAGGCGGCCCACCGCCTTCATCGGACGGGCAACCCCGAAAGCCGGGCGCGCGCCCGCCTTCATGCTTCCCAAGTTACCTTTTTTGCCGAATGCGCTCATCGAAAAGCCCCCAAAGGCATCCACAGTCTTGCCGCATCCTTTTCGCCACAATGCGAAGGATGCCTCACGGAAAAGAGTGAATGGCGGATAAACCTTATTATTTTGCTAAGGAGCGGCTGGCGGGACGCGGTTGCGGCAAGCTGGTGCAGCGCAGCCTTATGGCACGCCGGATGATGGGGGCGGCATTTACATTTATGGCACCAGAGCGTTGAAAATCGGGGCAGGTCTTGTGCTGTCATGCGATCGGCTCTTGCTCTCGTGCGCCAGCGCTGTAGCGGTGGGGCGATCAGCAGGGCGGTCAGTCGCAAGACCCGCCAAACAAGGGCAAGCCGGATATGTGCGGGATCATCGGGATTATAGGCTTTGCGGGCGGCGAACCGGTGGCCGAGCGGCTGGTCGATGGTCTGCGGCGCATGGAATATCGCGGCTATGACAGCGCCGGGATCTGCACCCTGCATGATGGCGCGCTGGTGCGCCGCCGGGCCGAAGGCAAGCTGGCCAATCTCGCGCGTGTGCTGGCGAGCGATCCTGCGCCGGGCTTTGTCGGGATTGCGCATACCCGCTGGGCGACCCACGGCGCGCCGACGGCCGCCAATGCCCACCCTCATGCAACCGGCGAAGTGGCCATCGTCCACAACGGAATCATCGAGAACTTCAAGGAATTGCGCGCAGAACTCGCGGCTGCCGGGCGCAGCTTCGAAAGCGAGACCGACAGCGAGGTGGTGGCCCATCTGATCTCGGCGCAAGTCGAAGCCGGTGCCGATCCCGTCGCCGCCGTGCGTGCGGTGCTGCCGCGCCTGCGCGGTGCCTTTGCGCTGGCGATTGCCTTCCGTTCGCACCCTGATCTGCTGATCGGCGCGCGGCTGGGCTCGCCGCTGGTGCTGGGTTATGGCCCTGAAGGCGCAGGCGCCGAGATGTATCTCGGCTCGGACGCGCTCGCGCTCGCCCCGCTGACCCAGCGCATCAGTTATCTCGAAGAAGGCGACTGGGTGGTGCTGCGCCGCGATAGCGCCGAGATTTTCGACAGCACGGGCGCAAGCGTAACGCGCGAGATCCGCGCATCGGGCGCGTCTGCCGCTGCGGTCGAGAAGGGCAATTACCGCCACTTCATGCAGAAGGAAATCTACGAGCAGCCCACGGTGGTCGCTCAGACGCTTGCCTCCTATCTGCGCCGTTCGGACAATTCGGTCGCCCTGCCGCAGTTCGATTTCGATCTTTCTGCGGTGCGGCGTCTCACGATTGTCGCCTGCGGCACCAGTTTCTATGCCGGCATGGTCGCCAAATACTGGTTCGAACAATTTGCCCGCGTGCCGGTCGATATCGATGTGGCATCCGAGTTCCGCTATCGCAACCCGGTGCTTGAGCAAGGGGGCCTGGCCCTGTTCATCTCGCAAAGCGGCGAGACCGCCGATACACTGGCCGCGCTCAGGCATTGCAAGGCGGCAGGGCAAACCATCGCGGTGGTCGTCAACGTGCCCACCAGCACCATGGCACGCGAGGCCGACCTGCTGCTGCCGACCCATGCCGGGCCGGAAATCGGGGTGGCCTCGACCAAGGCTTTCACCTGCCAACTGGCCGTGCTGGCGGCGCTGGCGGCGCACATGGCTGTCAAAAAGGGCCGCCTGGGACGGGAGGATGAAGCGCAGATCGTGCGCCACCTGCTCGAAGTGCCTGCCGCGCTCAATGCCGCGCTTGATCGGGATGATCATATTGCCGCCATCGCCCCGCTTGTCGCCCCGGCCCGCGACGTGCTCTATCTGGGGCGCGGGCAGGACTATCCGCTGGCGCTGGAAGGGGCGCTGAAACTCAAGGAAATCAGCTATATCCATGCCGAAGGCTATGCCGCGGGCGAAATGAAGCATGGCCCGATCGCGCTGATTGACGATGCCGTGCCGGTGGTCGTGATCGCGCCGTCCGGGCCGCTGTTTGAAAAGACCGTCTCCAATATGGAAGAAGTGCGTGCGCGCGGCGGGCAGGTGGTGCTGATCTCGGATGCGACCGGCATTGCCGAGGCCGGGCAGGGGTGCATTGCGACCATCGAAATGCCCGTGGTGCACCCGCTGATCGCACCGCTGGTCTATGCTATCCCGGTGCAGTTGCTGGCCTATCATGTCGCTGTGGTGAAGGGCACCGATGTGGATCAGCCGCGCAATCTCGCAAAGTCTGTGACGGTGGAATAGGCAGCCTGCGCGCGGGAAAATTTACCCTGTTCATGAAGCGGGATTTTACCGCCTCCTAACCTTTGGCGTTTACAAGAACGGGGGTGAAACGCGTCCCTCCCTCTTCCGTCAGTGCAACGGCACAAGACCTGTCGATTTCGGCGGTGCTGGGTCTTAACGACAAGACCTGCGCCGATTGGGCACGGTTGCGCGGATTGCAGTACAATGGCCTTGAGCGGCTGAGCTTCCAACGCATCTACGCCAATGCGGTGCTCGCGCTGGTGATTGTCTATGTGCTCGGGCCGACGACCGGGCTTCTGCCGCTGCTGGCATGGCTGTGCCTGCAGGCGGGCGTCCAGTATCATGGGCGCCGCATTGATCTGGCGCTCGCTGATGTTGCCAACCGCGGCATGACGCAGGATGAGTTCCGCCGTCAGGGCATCAGTGCAACCGCTGCGGCGCTGGTGTGGCTGATCCCGCTCTATGCCTTTGCTGATCCGGCGCAAACCGACGCGTTTGTCGCGCTGTTCGTGATCTATGGCCTGCTGATGGCAGGTTCGGTCTATATCTTCGCGACCCTGCCCTTCAGCATCATGCTGTTCATAGGCACGGTCGGCTTTGGCTCTGCGGCCTATCTCATGGCTTGGCAGATGTGGAATGCGGCGCTGGGGATGATGCTGTTCACACTGTCGAGCCTGGTCGGCACGATCGAGGTCGGGCGCATCTATCTCAAGGCGCGGCTTGCCGAGGCGGCGGGCGTAGAGCAGGAGGCGGTGGTCTCGCTCCTGCTGCGCGAATTCGAGGAAAACGAGGCCGATTGGCTGTGGGAGCTTGATCCGGGCCGCCGCCTGCGTGCGGTCAGCCCGCGCTTTGCCTATGCTTTGGGGCGCAACCAGGCCGAAGTCGAGGGTGCGCCCTTCATTGATCTCATCGCAGGGCCGGGCTGGGAAAGCGGACGTTATGCAGCCGGCCTGCGCGATCTTGCCGAGCGGCTGCGCGCGCGCGAGCATTTCTCGAATCTCCTGGTCCAGGTCTCGATCCTTGGGGAAGAACGCTGGTGGGAGCTTTCGGGCACCCCGATGCGCGATGAGGATGGCAAGTTTACCGGCTTTCGCGGGGTCGGCTCGGATGTGACCGAGCAGCGCAAATCGTCCGAGAAGATCGCCTATCTCGCGCGCTACGACACGCTCACCCAGCTGCCCAACCGCCTGCAGGTGACAGAAGCGCTGGGCGAGGCGCTCCGCTATGCCACCCAGTGGCGCGGCAAGTGTGCGCTGCTGATGGTCGATCTCGACCGGTTCAAGTCGGTAAACGATTCGCTTGGTCACATGACCGGCGACAAGCTGCTCGCGCAGGTCTCTGCGCGGCTTCAGGCGCTGATGGGCGAAAACCACTTGTGCGGTCGGCTGGGCGGGGATGAGTTTGCGATCGTCATGCGCGATGTATCGAGCCGCGCCGAGGTGCGCGACCTGGCCCGCCGGGTCATTGCACGTCTGTCAGAGCCCTATCAGGTCGAACAGCACACGCTGTACGTCGGCGCCAGCGTGGGCTCGGCGATCGGGCCGCGCGATGGCACCAACGTGGAAGAACTGATGCGCAATGCAGACCTTGCGCTCTATCAGGCCAAGGACGTTGGCGGCGGCGAACATTGCGGCTTTGAACCCCTGTTCCACGCTTCGGCCGAGGAGCGCCGCAAGCTCGAGGTGTCGCTGCGCAAGGCACTCGGGCGCGAGGAGCTGTCACTGCATTATCAGCCCGTAGTCGATGCGCGCAGCCAGGCGGTCGTGAGTTTCGAGGCGCTGGTGCGCTGGAACAGCGCCGATCACGGCTTTGTCAGCCCCGGCAAGTTCATCCCGCTGGCCGAAGACACCCGCCTGATCGTCCCGATCGGGCGATGGGTGCTGGGCAAGGCCTGCGAGGAAGCGCGGCTGTGGCCCGATCACGTCAAGGTCAATGTCAACGTGTCGCCCGAACAACTGCTCGAACCCGATTTCCATGCCCACGTGGTCGAGGTGCTGGCAGCCACCGGCCTGCGCCCTGACCGGCTCGAAATCGAGGTGACCGAGAGCATTTTCCTGCGTGATGCAAGCGTTGCGCGCAATGCGCTGGAACAGGTGATGGCGCTGGGCTGTTCGGTGGCGCTGGATGATTTCGGCACGGGCTATTCCTCGTTGGGCTATTTGCGCAAGCTCAGGTTCTCGACCATCAAGGTCGATCGCACTTTCGTGCAGGGTGCTGCCCAGGGCAGCGCGGAAAGCCTGGCGATCATCAATGCGGTGGTGGCCATGGCGAAAAGCCTCGACATGACGACGACCGCCGAAGGGGTCGAGACTGTCGAGGAGCTTGAACTGATCCGCAACCTCGGCTGCGACAAGATCCAGGGCTATTATTTCGGCCGCCCGATGAGCAGCCACGATGCGCTGGCGCTGTTCAAGGCTGGCTCGCGCCTGAGCGCCTGACGGCTCAGGCGCTGATCAGCGCTGCGATGACATTTTCGAACAGCTTGCGCCCGTCCGTCCCGCCAAGCGCTGGATCAGCCGCGGGCTCGATAGCGCGTTCGGGGTGCGGCATCATGCCGAGCACACGGCCATTGGCGCTCAGCACCCCGGCAATATCGCGGGCTGATCCGTTCACGGCCTCGGTGTAGCGGAACGCGATGCGGTCTTCGGCCTCCAGGGCATCGAGTGTTGCCGCATCGGCGAAATAATTGCCGTCATGATGCGCGACCGGTATCCGCAGCGTCTCGCCGCTGGCAAAGCCGTGGGTGAACAGCGAGGTGGTGTTGACCACTGCGAGCCCGACAGTGCGGCAGATAAAGCGCTGGCCAGCATTCCGCATCAGCGCACCGGGCAAGAGGCCCGCTTCGGTGAGCACCTGAAACCCGTTGCAGACGCCCAGCACCGGCACGCCCCGGCCCGCGGCTTCCACCACCGCGCGCATGATCGGGCTGTTGGCTGCCATCGCGCCCGAACGCAGATAGTCGCCATAGGAAAAACCGCCCGGCAGCGCGATGAAATCGAGGCCATCGGGCAGCGCGGCATCGCCGTGCCACACCCTCAGCGCGGGCGCACCGCTGATCTTTTCAAGCGCCACCGCCATGTCGCGGTCGCAGTTTGAACCGGGAAAGGTGATGACAGCCGCGCGCAGAGCCATGGCGCTTACTCCGCCTGCTCGATCGTGAAATTCTCGATCACGGTGTTGGCGAGCAGTTTTTCGCACATGGCAGTGATGGTGGCCTCGTCGGTGCCATCGGCCAGATCAAGCTCGATGAGGCGGCCGACGCGGACATCTGCGACCCCTTGAAAGCCCATGCCCTCGAGCGCGTGGTGCACCGCGCGGCCCTGCGGATCGAGCACACCGGGCTTCAAACGAACGAGAACGCGGGTCTTCATGGGCGATATCTATCCTGTGCTGGTGCAAGCCGTGGTTTGCCTAGCGCCTATAGCCCGCTTGGCGCGGCGTGCAATCGCGCAAAGTCACTTTGCTGCCTGCTTGACCCCATTGAGCATGATTGCGGTCGCCTCGGGCACCACCACCACCTCGACCGGTTCGCTCCCAGCGAGCCACATTTGCGCTGTTGCTTGCAGATCCTGCGGGGTGATGGCTTGCAGCACGCGGGGCGCGGCGTGCCAGCGCGCAATGCGATCGGGCTCGCTCTGGGCGCGCGCGGCAAGGCTGATCCAGCCGCCCAGGTCCTTGAGCGCGTTGTCATAAGTCTCAAGCAGCGGGCGGACGGCGCGTTCGAGCACATCGGGATCAATCGGCCGGGCGGCCAGATCAGCAATCATCGCCCGCATTGCGCCCGCGACAGTTTCGATCTGGTCAGCCGCCGCCGTGGAGCTCAGCGTAAATGTGCCATAACCGGGGTAGATGCGGCTGGTGCTGGATCCGGCAGAAGGCGAGTAGGTCTGGCCCAGAGTTTCCCGCAGCCGCTCGGTCAATTCAATCTGGGCGACCCGTGCGAGCAGGGTGAGCCGAAGCGCCTCGGCGTGATCGCTGTCATCGGTGGTGGGCCAGATCATCTGCACCAGCGCCTGATCCACTTCGCCGCGATGGATCACGATGCGTCGCCCGCGCGTGGGCGTAAAGCTGCGTTGGCGGGCTTCGGCGCGCGGTTGAAACGCGGCCTCGCGCTCGGGCAGCGCGCCGAGCGTGATCGCAACCGCTGCAATCGCGTCGCGCTCGATGAAATCGCCGACAATCGCAATCTCGATCGCGCCGCTTTCGAGCCGTCCGCCAATATCACGCATCAGGCGGGCAAAGTTCAGCGCACCAAAGGCGCGCTTGGTCTGCAAGGTGAAGCGCGGGTCATTATCCGACAGGATGCCGCCCAGCGCCGATCCCAGCGCACGGCCGGGGGTTGCATCGCGGGTGGCGAAGAAATTGTCGATGCTGCGGTGGAATTGCTCCTCGCCTTCGCGGCGGTTGCCGGGATCGGTGATGAGCGCTGCCACCAGCTGCAACTGGAGTTCCAGATCGCGCGGCGTGGTGGTGGCGGAAAAGGTGAAGGCATCCGCCCCGCTCGACAGGCCGAAGGCGACGCTCCGCCCCGCCAGCACGCTTGCCAGCTCATCGCGGCTGTGCCGCCCCAATCCGCCGGCGGCAAGGCTGCTCACCATGTTGGTGGCGAGCGGATTGGCGCGGGTGTTGAGGAGATCCCCGCCATCAATCGCAAGGCTCACCGCAACGCGGTCCTCGCGGATGGTGGTTTGCTTCAGCGTCAGACGAACGCCATTGGCAAAGCGGATCAGCCGGAGGCCAAGCAAGGGTTCCACCTCGTCGCTGACAATCCGCCCCGGCGGGCCGAACACCTGATAGGCAAAGGGCAGGGTGAACTGATCGGCCGGTGCAGCGATGGGCAATTCCATCGCTTGCGTGAAAGCGTTGCGCAAGGCTTCCTCGCCGCCGACAGGAGCCTTGCGGCCCTGAAAGCGGATCAGCGGATCATAGAAGATCGAGGCATCATCCAGCATCGCCCGCCATACCGCAGGCGCGGTGATGGCCGGGCTGAGGCGGTTGAATTGTTCCAGCTGCCATTGCGGCGTTGTCGGCACGCGGCCGTCCGACAGGGCAGCGAGTGCCGCGGCCACAAAGGCGCTGTGGCTGCGGGTCTCGGCGGCTTTGGCGGCGTTTTCCAGCGCGCTGCGCCAATTGGCGATTTGCTCGGTCACTTCGGCCTCGGAAAAGCCGTAGGTCATGGCCTCGTTGACTTCGCGAACTGCGGCCAGCACGCCTTTTTCCCATCCGCCGTCTTCGGTGCTGACGGCAAGCGTGGTGAGGCGGGCCTCTTTGAAAAGGTCGCTGGTGCCGAATGATGCGCTGCGGAACGGCGCGTTTTCGCTGCGGGCGAGCCGCGTAAGGCGCCGATTGACGATGGCATAGCCAATGCGGCGCAGGGTTTCGACATCGCGCTGGGCGAGGCTGTCCGGCCGCTCGCGCCAGGGGGTGAGCTGGATCAGGGTGACGCTTTCGGACAGGGCCGGATCAAGGTGGATTGCGGTTTCGCCGCGCCTTGCCGTGTCGATCGGCCCGGCGCGCACAGGTGCGGGCGCAGGCGCACCTTGCCAGTCGGCAAAACGCTTGATGATCGCCGCTTCCATCACTTCGACAGGGTAATCACCGACAATCACCAGCGCCGTGTTAGCGGGCACATAGGTGCGTTCATACAAGGCGCGGATATCTGCGGCACTGGCCTGTTCGATCACCTGCGTCATGCCGATAGGGAGCCGCTCGCCATAGCGCGCGCCGGGCGCAACAAAGGCGATATTGGCTTCCAGCGCGCGCTGGGCATAGCCCGACCGGTCGCGCTTTTCAGCGAGGATCACGCCGCGCTCGCGTTCGACCGCTTCGGGGGCGATGGTGAGTTCGCTCGCCGTCTCGCGCATCAGCATCAGCGCTGTATCGAGCAGCTTTTCATCATTGCGCGGCAGGTTGAGCATATAGGTGATGCTTTCAAAGCCGGTCGAGGCATTGGTGTCCGCCCCGAAAGCCAGTCCCTCGCGTTCGAGCAGCTTGACCATTTCGCCTTCAGGGATGCCGCGCGATCCGTTGAAGGCCATATGTTCGAGGAAATGGGCAAGGCCGCGCTCGTGTTCGCGTTCTTCGAGCGATCCTGAAGCGATCCGCATCCGCACCAGCGCGGTGCCTTCGGGGGTGGCGTTGCGGCGGATGATATAGCGCAGGCCATTGGCAAGCTCGCCGAAGACATAGGAAGGGTCACGCGCGATCTCGGCAGCCTCGGGCGGCCAGCTGTCTGCAGGCGATTCCTGCGCGGCGAGCGGCGCGGGCATGAACGGCAAGGCAAGCGGAAAGCTCGCGGCGAGGGCGAGCGCGAGGGCAGCAAAATGGCGCAGCATCAGCCGCAAATCATCGCATCAGGCTTGCACATCGCTGAACAATCTAGCGCAGGCGTCGGCAATGTCAGCCCGAAACGTCCCGAATTGACGGGAGCCAGCGTGACCAGCGGATTATTTCTTGGGCGGCGCCCCGCGCAGCCGCGAGCGCGCGTGCGACATGTCAAAAACTTCGCCCGGCCCGTTATCGTCGCCATTGAGCAGGCCAAGCCGACGGGCGACCTCGCGATAGGCTTCTTCCTCACCGCCCAGATCGCGGCGGAAGCGATCCTTGTCGAGCTTTTCGCCGGTGTGCATGTCCCACAAGCGGCAGCCATCCGGGCTGATTTCATCAGCGAGGATCACGCGGCTGTAATCGCCATCATAGATGCGCCCGAATTCAAGCTTGAAGTCGATCAGGCGAATGTCGATGGCGGCAAACATCCCGCACATGAAATCATTGATGCGGATTGCCATCGAGGAAATGTCCTGCATTTCCTCCTGGCTTGCCCAGTTGAAACAGGCGATGTGTTCCTCGGCAATCAGCGGATCGCCCAGCGCATCATCCTTGTAGTAATATTCGATGAGCGTGTGCGGCAGCGGCTCGCCTTCCTCGATGCCGAGGCGTTTGGAGAGCGAACCAGCCGCGACATTACGTACCACCACTTCGAGCGGGATGATGTCGACCTGCCGCACCAGCTGCTCGCGCATGTTGAGACGGCGGATGAAATGCGTGGGAATGCCGATATGGGCAAGGCGCGTGAAGACGTGCTCGCTGATGCGGTTGTTGATCACGCCCTTGCCGTTGATGGTGCCCTTTTTCTCGGCGTTGAAGGCGGTCGCATCGTCCTTGAAATACTGGATCAGCGTGCCCGGCTCAGGCCCTTCGTAAAGAATCTTGGCCTTGCCTTCGTAAAGTTTGGTGCGGCGGGACATCAAGTGTGCACTCCCAGCTCGGCCTTGGCTGCCGGCGAATGGTGCCCGAGGGCGGATTTGAACCACCGACACGCGGATTTTCAATCCGCTGCTCTACCCCTGAGCTACTCGGGCATTCGCTTCAGCCCCCTGCCTTGGCGCGTATCGCCAGGCCCGGCGAGCAAATGAGAGCGCGCCTATGGCGAAGCGGGCGGCGCTTGGCAAGGGGATTCTATCCGTTTTTGTCCCAATCGCTGCGGGCGATTTCTTCCGGGTCCGCAGGCGGGCCGGGGACAGCGTAGGAATCGGAGAACCAGCGCGCCAGATCGCGGTCGCGGCAACGGCTGGAGCAGAACGGCGCATGATCGGGATGGCGCGGCTTCTTGCAGATCGGGCAGGGTTTGGGCTGGGCAGTCATGCCGCGATGATCTGGGCGCTGGGCGCTTCGAGCGCAAGGGCAGGGTTGGTCGCTATGCGCACCTCGCGCCCGGTGCGGCGGGCAAGTTCAGCGAGCCATGCGGGCCGCAGTTTGGGCTTGAGCGCAGGGTGGATGGTCAGCAGCAGCAGGCGGCCAGTGCCCGCGGCGCGCTCGGCTTGCCTGAGCGCATAGCGGGCGCAAAGGCCGGTGCGCGCTGTGGCGAAGCGATGCAGCAGGCTTGGCCCTTCGAGCTTTGCGACCAGTTGCACCAGGCCAAAGCCGTTCATCGCGGTGCGTTCATGCGGCCAATTGGCGAGAGCGTGCCCGAGCGCCTCGTCCACCGCGCGGCGATCAGCTTTGGCCGGCAGGGTGGGAAAGTCGATGGCGATGTTACCACCGAGATCGAACCATGTGAGCCCCTGCGCGATGGCGGGGATTGCCGCCAGCGCCAACTCGCGCGGGGGCGCGCTGCCGTCGATGTCGATCACAGTCATGGCAGGCGTGACGCTGAGGAGGATTTCCCCGCCGGCAAAGGCGATGCTGCCAGAGGATGCGGCATGCCACACCTCTTCCCACAGGCCTGCGGGGAAGCGGGGCACAATTGTGCCTTGGGCGCTTTGCGCGGTGCCAAGGGCACCCACGCGCGCCTGCGCCAGCTTGTAACGTCCGCGTTCCGCGAGCGCGGCGCGGGTGATGGTCAGCGCCAGCTGTGCGCCCTCGGTCACATCAGGCGGCAGATGATCGAGCAGCACTTCGCGCCCATCATCCAGCCGCGCGAGCCCGCGACGGGTGCCCTTGGGCTTGCTGATAAGCTGGCCGCTTACGGGTGTGCCTGTGGTGAGTTCTCCCGGCCACGCGATCCGTGCTGCCAGCACCCGGCCGCCCTCGACCAGCAGCGAGCGCGTCTCGCCGATGCCCTGCTCGACCAGCCACTCAGCCAATCGCAAACCCCGCCGATTTCAAGAGCGTGCGCGTTTCATAAAGTGGCAGGCCCATGATCGCCGAATGGCTGCCCCTGATCCACTGGATGAGGCCTTCAGCCGCGCCCTGAATGGCATAGCCGCCCGCTTTGCCGCGCCACTCGCCGCTCGCCAGATAGGCGCGGATTTCCTCGTCGCAGAGCACTTTGAAGCGCACGATATTTTCCGACAAGCGCGTCCTGACGCTGCCGTCAGGCGCGCGCAGTGCAACTGATGAAAGCACCTGATGTCGCCTGCCCGAGAGCAGCTTGAGGCAGGCGCGCGCTGCGGCCTCGTCCTCGGTCTTGGGCAGGATGCGGCGGCCTGCTGCCACCACTGTATCGCCTGCCAGCACATGGCCGGGGGCTTCCACCGCCAGCGCCTTTTCCAGACCCATGCGAAGGGCATAGGCGCGTGGGCGTTCGCCTTTCAGCGGGGTTTCATCAATATCGGCAGGGGTTACAGCATCGGGCGCAATTCCCAGTCGCGCCAGCAGATCGCGGCGGCGCGGGGATGCCGAAGCCAGCGTGAGATGCACGGCGCCTATTATTGCGGGCGCTTACTGCGGGCCGGGGCCGCTGCGGCCCGGCATGAAGCGATAGGTGATGCGCGCCTTGGTGAGATCATAGGGCGTCAGCTCGCACAGCACTTCATCGCCCACCAGCACGCGGATGCGGTTCTTGCGCATCTTGCCCGCGGTATGCCCGAGCACTTCGTGGCCGTTTTCAAGCTCCACCCGGAACATCGCATTGGGCAACAGTTCGACGACGCGCCCGCGCATTTCGAGGAGTTCTTCCTTGGCCATGTAATCCCTTTGATTGATGGTGCGGTGCAATAACCGCTGGTCGATATCTGCGCGCCGTTTAGCGATGGTGTGAACAAAAGGGAAGACTCGTGCGTTAGAGGCCCGAGCGCATCAGCGGCCCGCGGTGCCTTTCAGCCGGGAGACAAGCCGCACGCGTCATGGAAATTGTGCGTCTGGCCGGTATTTCGCCCGTTCGTGGCGCAACACAATGAAGGTTTTTTGATGATCTCCTCTCCATTCTCCCGCCATTTTCTGCGCGCTGGCGTTTGTCTGGCAAGCCTTGCTGCTGTGCCAACGCTGGCGGCCGCAGCGGCTGCGCCCGATAATGCCAAGGATGCTGCGATCAGTGCTGCGGCCCAAAGCGCGCAAGGTATGCCGTCTGCTCCCGAGGAAGAGCAGATCGATCCCACCCCGCCGCGCGGCATCGGCGAGATCGTTGTCAGTGGGCGCCGCACGCGCGGGCAGCTGGTGGTTGACCAGGCGCCGCTCTTGTCGCTTGATGAACAGGCGATCGCAGGCGAGGGTGTGACCTCGATTGCCGAGCTGATCCAGCAGATTTCGGCGCAGACCGGCTCGGCGCGGGGGCGCGGCGGCGGCGGGCAGCCGATTGTACTGGTCAATGGCATTCGCATTGCCTCGTTCCGCGAATTTGCCGCCTATCCGCCCGAAGCGCTCGCCAAGGTCGAGGTCTTCCCCGAAGAAGTCGCGCTGCGCTTCGGCTTTCCGCCTGATCGCCGGGTGATCAATCTTGTCCTCAAGGACAATTACTCGAACCGGCAGGCCGAATTCGAGATCGGCTCGCCGTCGCGCGGGGGGCTGCTCGATACCGAGACACAGCTTGGCTATCTCAAGATCGCCGATGGCGGGCGCATCAACCTCAATTTCGAGGTGCAGGATTCCACCATGCTCACCGAGGATGAGCGCCGCATCATCCAGACACCCAATTCGGTTTCCGATATTATCGGCGATCCCGATCAGGCGGCGTTCCGCAGCCTGGTGGCCGATAGCCTGACCATCACCGGCAATGCCAGCTGGGCCAAGGCATTCAAGGAGACGGGCACATCGGTCAGCGCCAATCTCAATTACACGCGCAACCAGCGGCGCGATTCCGATGGCCTTAATGTCGTCACCCTTACCGATCCTGCGGGCACCAGCGCGCGGCGCACCTTTGGCGAACTGACCCCTCTGGAAAGGCGCACCGCGGTCGATACGGTGTCGGCAGCAGGATCGGTGACCAAGCCGGTCAACTCCTTCCGCCTGACCAGCACAGTGGATGCCTCGTTCAGCGAAAGCACAACGGAGATTGACCGGCGCTTCGATGCCAGCGGCTTTATCGCCGATGCTGCCGCAGGCCGCCTGCCGATCAACGCGGTGCTGCCGCGCAGCGTGGATGGCGGCGTCAATCTTGCCACCAGCCGCACCATCAATGCCGAAAGCCGCCACACGCTTGATGGCCCGGTGGCGACCTTGCCTGCCGGGGATGTGCTGGCGACTTTCACCGCCGCGCTCGACTGGCGCCAGATCGAGAGCAGCGATTCGCTGAGCCTGCTCGACATCCGCCTTGCCCGCCGCCGCGCCGCGACGAGCACCAATCTGGTGGTGCCGATCACCAGCACGCGCACCGGCTTTGGCGATGCGATCGGCAATCTCACGCTGAACCTGCAAGGGGGGCTTGAGGACTTGTCCGATTTTGGCCTGCTGGGCGATTGGAACGCTGGCCTTACCTGGGCGCCGAGCGCCAAGCTCGACCTGTCGGCAACCTATATCTACCGCGAGGTAGCCCCCGGCCTGCCGCAGCTCGGCAATCCGATCATCACCAATTTCAATGTGCCGGTGTTCGATTTCGTGCGCGGCGAAAACGTGCTTGCCACCGTCATCACCGGCGGCAATCCGGCCCTTCTGGCTGAAACCCAGCGCGACTGGAAGTTTGCCGCGAACTGGGAACTGCCGGGGATCAAGGACACGCGCCTGACGGTGGAATATATCCGCAACCGTTCGGATAATGTCGTCTCGGCCTTCCCGCAGATTACCCAGGCGATTGAAGCCGCCTTCCCCGAGCGGGTGCAGCGCGACGCCAGCGGGCGTTTGATCCAGATCGATCAGCGTGCCGTAAGCTTTGCCGAGACCAAGTCCGATCGCCTGCAACTCACCCTTTCCACGCGCGGCAGCTTTGGCGCCCCCAAGCAGACAGGCGGCGAGGCGCAGGCGCGCGGCGCCGGTGGTCCGCCGCCGGGCGTTGGCGGCGGGGCCGGCGGCCCGCCTGCCGGTGCCGGTGCAGGCGGGCCGCCCGCTGGGATGGGCGCAGGCGGCCCGCCGACCGAGGCGCAGCGCGAGCAGTTCCTCGCTTTCCGGACACGGCTGTGCAAGGAAGACGGGCTCGAATTCATCAACGGCATCGTTGATGCCATCGAGCAGGGCGAAGACCTGTCGGGCCGTCTGCCGGGCTTTGATCCGGCGCGGTTCGAACAATTGCTCGCCCGCGTCCGCAAACCCGATGGCACGGTCGATCGTGAACGGCTGGCGCAGTTCCGCACCCAGATCTGCGCGATTGATCCAGCGCTGTTCAGCGGGCCTCCGGGCGGCGGCGCGCGGGTGGCTGGCGGCGGTGCGCCGGGCGGTGCTCCGGGTGGCGGTGCTCCGGGGGCGGGCGGCCCGCCGCGCGGGCCCGGCGGTGGTGGCGGCTTCGGCTTTGGCCCGGGCGGCTTTTCGGGCTGGCGCTATTTCGCCAATGTGACCCACACCATCGAATTGCTGAACCAGATTCTTGTCGCGCCCGGCGTGCCGGTGCTCGATCAGCTCGATGGCGCTGCCACGGGCCGCTTCGGCTTCCCGCGCAATACCACCCGGCTGGAAGCGGGCATCTTCGGCAAGGGCATCGGGGTGCGCGCCTCGGGCCGCTATACCGGGCCGACGCGGCTTGATGGCTCGGGCCTGCCGGGCGCGGTCGATCTGTTCTTCGATGATCTGGTGACGGTGGACCTGCGCCTGTTCTTCAATATGGACCAGCTGCTGGGCAAGAAGGACGGGTTTGCCAAGAACCTGCGCCTGACCTTGCGCGCAGAGAACCTGTTTGATCAGCAATTGCAGGTGCGCGATCAGTTCGGCAACACGCCCATTGCCTATCAGCCGCTGTTGATTGATCCGCTGGGGCTCAATTTCCGGTTCGAGGTGCGCAAGCTGTTTTGATGGTGGAGTATGGGGCGGGAGAGCCACTCCCGCCTCAAGCAGCGTCAGCGGTAGGCGAACCAAGCCCGCCTCAAGCAGCGTCAGCGGTAGGCGAACCAAGCCCGCCTCAAGCAGCGTCAGCGGTAGGCGAATCAATAACACTGCCGCAAGCATGGCCGCTCGCCCAGGCCCACTGGAAGTTGTAGCCGCCGAGCCAGCCGGTCACATCCACCGCCTCGCCAATGGCATAGAGGCCGGGGACGCGCTTTGCCTCCATCGTCTGCGAGGAGAGTTCTGCGGTCGAAATCCCGCCGCTGGTGACTTCCGCCTTGGCGAAGCCCTCGGTGCCAGTGGGAGCAAAACGCCAGTCGGCCAGCCGGGCTTGGGCTGCACGCAGGGCTGCGTCCGACAGGTTCCCCAATTCGCGATCAAGCGCCAGCTTGTCAGCCAGCGCATCGGCGAGGCGGGCGGGCAGCACCTCGCGCAGCACCGTGCGAAGCTGCGCGCGCGGGCGGTCGCGCTTGGCGCTCACCAGCCAGTCGGTCGCGGCATCGGGCAGAAAGGTGATCCCGATCGCCTCGCCATGGCGCCAATAGGACGAGATTTGCAGGATGGCCGGGCCGGAAAGGCCCTTGTGCGTGAACAATGCGGCCTCGGCGAATTCGCACCTGTGCTTGCCCTCGCCAGCCCGCGCCAGCACTGGCGCTGCCACGCCCGACAATTCGCGGAACAGCACGTCCTCACCGCCCAGCGTCAGCGGGACGAGGGCAGGGCGCGGCTCGACCACTTTCAACCCGAATTGCCGCGCGAGATCATAGGCAAAGCCGGTGGCACCCATCTTGGGGATGGAAGGCCCGCCGGTCGCAATCACCAGCGCAGGCGCGCGGTAGTCCTTGCCGCTGGCGGTGACTTGGAACGCGCCGTCGTCCCCGCGCGTCACCGCCGTGACATCGGCGTGGCAGATCACGTCCACCGTGTCTGCCGGACATTCCGCCAGCAGCATCGCGACAATCTGCCGCGCCGAACCATCGCAGAACAATTGCCCCAGCGTCTTTTCATGCCATGCGATGCCGTGGCGTTCGACCAGCGCGAGAAAATCGGCAGGGGTGTAACGGGCGAGCGCGCTCTTGGCGAAATGCGGATTGGCCGAGAGGTAATTGGCAGGCCCGGCGCTCAGATTGGTGAAATTGCAGCGCCCGCCGCCCGAAATCAGGATCTTCTTGCCCGGTGCCTCGGCCCGTTCCAGCACTGCGACACGCAGGCCCCGCTGGCCCGCGACGCCCGCGCACATCAGCCCGGCGGCGCCCGCGCCCAGCACTATCGCATCATAATCGCTCACGCCGCTGGCGATAGGCGGTCAGGCTGCGCTTGCCAACGCCCCCTCGCGCTCCCTATCTCACGCCCCATGGCCAAGACCCCGGCAGGCACTCCGCATGATCCGCGAGGGAGCGAGCGCTTCAACGAGGCGCGCGCCGCCTCGACAGTCGCGCGCGCCCAGCCCGATCTGGAGGCAGGCGTCGCGGCGATCCGCGAGACAGTGCGCCTCCTCAAGCCCGTGCCCGGGGTTTACCGGATGTGCGATGCGCGCGGCGATGTGCTCTATGTCGGCAAGGCGCGTTCGCTGAAGGCGCGGGTGGCGAATTACACGCAAGTTGCCCAGCTGACGAACCGGCTCCAGCGCATGGTCAGCCAGACGCGCTCGATGGAGATCATCACCACCAATTCCGAAGCCGAAGCACTGCTGCTGGAAGCCCAGCTGATCAAGCGGTTTCGCCCGCCCTTCAACGTGCTGCTGCGGGATGACAAGAGCTTCCCTTTCATCCTGCTGCGCGCTGATCACGCCTTCCCGCGCATCCACAAGCACCGAGGCGCGCGGCGGGCCAAGGGCAATTATTACGGGCCGTTTGCGAGCGCGGGCAGCGTCAATACCACCCTGAACGCGCTGCAAAAGCTGTTCCTGCTCAGGAGTTGCACTGACCCATTCTACGACCGGCGCGACCGGCCGTGTCTGCTCTATCAGATCAAGCGTTGCTCGGCGCCCTGCGTGGGCCGCATCTCGCAAGAAGATTACGCCGCGCTGGTGGCGCAGGCGAAGGATTTTCTCGCCGGCAAATCGGGCAAGGTGCAGGCGGACCTGGAAAAGCAGATGGCCGAGGCGGCGGAAAACCTCGATTTCGAGCGTGCTGCCATGCTGCGTGATCGGCTGCGGGCGGCGACTTTCATTCAGGGGTCACAAGCAATCAACGCGCAAGGTCTGGGCGATGCCGATATCTTCGCGCTGGCCGCCAAGGGCGGGATCATGGGTTGCCAAGCGTTCTTCATTCGCGGCGGCCAGAACTGGGGCCACCGCGCCTTCTTCCCGCGCCACACCGCCGATGTGGACGAGGCCCAAGTGCTCGCGCAGGTCATGCTGCAATTTTACGAGGAAGTGCCCCCGCCGCCCACCATTCTGGTTGACCGCGTATTGCCCGAAGCCGGGCTGATCGAGGCGGCGCTTTCAGAGGTCGCAGGGCGCAAGGTGCGGCTTTCCGTGCCCGAACGCGGTGATCGGCGGCGGTTGATGGCGCAGGCGCAGCGCAATGCGGCAGAGGCGCTCGAGCGGCGGCTCGCGGAAAGCGGCACAAAGGCGAAATTGAACCGCGAGCTGGCCGAGTTTCTGGAACTCGACGCGCCGCCCGCGCGGATCGAGATCTATGACAACAGCCATATCCAGGGCGCCAAGGCCGTGGGCGCAATGGTGGTGGCAGGGCCGGATGGCTTTGAAAAATCGCAATATCGCAAGTTCAACATCCGCGAGGCGCAGTCCAATGACGACTTTGCGATGATGCGCGAGGTCATGGCGCGGCGGTTCCGCAGCTTTGGCGAGGAGGGGGAGCGTCCCGATGCCAAGCCGGGCGGCCACGAGACCATCCTGCCCGATCTCATCCTGATCGACGGCGGCAAGGGGCAGGTCTCCAGCGTCATGAGCGTGCTGGAAGAAATCGGGCTTGCCGATGATGTCGCGGTGATTGGCATTGCCAAGGGGCCGCATCACGGGCGCGAGGGGCGCGAGGTGTTCCATTTTCCCGACGGGCGCGAGAAGATGCTGCCGGTGAATTCGCCGCTGCTGTTCCACCTCCAGAACCTTCGCGATGAAGTGCACCGCTATGTCATCGGTGCGCACCGCGCCAGGCGCTCCAAGGCAATCACCGCCTCACCGCTTGATGAGATCCCCGGCATCGGCCCTGCCCGAAAGCGCGCCCTGCTGCTGCATTTCGGCACCGCCAGCAAGGTGCGCGCAGCGGCGCTCGAAGACTTGCAACGCGCCCCCGGCGTCAGCGCCGCGGTCGCGCGCAAGGTCTATGATTTCTACCACGCGGGCGGATAGTCCCTGATTGCAACGCATTGATGCCTTGCCGGCGGGGTGATTGTCAGTCATCCTCCGCCCCGCGCCGGAATATTCTTTCGGATGCGAACATGGGGGGGGAATCATGTCCACAAAACGTCTGGCAATTCTTGCCGGTGGCCTGTTGGCGTCGTCGATCATCACTGTCGCAACCGCCCAGAGCGACAAGATGCTGCGGCCCGAACCGGCGCCCGAGGCGATCATTTATCGCGACATGGGCCATCAGGGGCCAGCGGTGAATGTCAGCCAGCCGCAGCCCAATCTGGGCCTTGCATGGCGGGTGAATGCCGTGCGGGTGGTGAGCGGCGAGTGGCAGCTGTGCGAAAGCGCCAATTATCGTGGCCGCTGCCGGGTGGTAAATCGCGATACGCCGATGCTGGTCAATCCGGTGCGCGGCATGATGGTGCAATCGATGCGGCCAGTGGGCTATTTCGTGCCGGGGGGCGAGCCGGGCGACAATGCTTCGCTGCGCGGGATGGCGGCCGAATTCTATCCCAAGCCTGCGCTGCGCGGCTATCGGGTGCCAGCCTGCACCAGCGGCGGGGCGACTTCGGCCTGTGCGGCACGTTCCGCAGCACAGTTCTGCGCCAGCATGGGCTGGAACCGGTCAACCCGGCAAGCCATGGAGACAGTGCGGGGGCAAGTCTATCTCGCCGACGTGCTGTGTTCCAACACCGGCAACTGATCGCCTGGCGGCGGCTCGGCGGGCATTATTGCCCGTCGAGCGCCTTGCTCACCAGCACATTGACCGAAACGCGGCGGTTCTGCGCGCGGCCTTGGGGCGTGCGGTTGTCGGCGGCGGGATCGCTCATCGCCATGCCGGCGGGCGTGAGCATGCGGTAGGGCTTCCAGCGGCACGCCTGTTGCAGGTGGTTGACCACGGCTGCGGCGCGCTTTTCGCTGAGCGCCTGATTGGCTGCCTGACTGCCGGTGGAATCGGTGTAGCCCAGCACCAGCATGAGCGAATTCTCGTTCATGTCGGCCGCGCGCGCTGCCTCGCACAGTTCGGCCTTGGCGCGCGGGCTCAGCACGGCCTTGCCGGTGTCGAAATAGACATTGGTGGTGGCCTTGACATTATACTTGTCGATATCGCCCAGCCGCCCGCGCAGCGCTTCGGTGGCGGCAGCATTGGCCTGAATGGCCGCGCCCTGTTCGGCAAACTGGGCGGCCGTGCCGCCCCGGATCATGGCGGCAATCTGGCGATCATCGCTGGTGAAGCGCACTTCGCTTGCCACCAGCCCGCCGCCGAACTGGGCGGTGCGAATGATCACGGGAAGGCCGGGGATCAGCGCGCCCTGATCGAAGTTCTTGTTGCCGATCCCCAGAAACCCGCCGCGCGTGCGGATGGTGGTGTCGGGGTGCAGCGTGATCGGTGTGGCGGTGCCATCTTCGCTGGTCACTTGCAGCATCTGGCCGCGCCGGGCCGCAATGATCCCTTCAATGCGCGGGCCGGTTGCCATCTCGGCCATCGGCGGCAGATTGCCGCTGACCGTGGTGAGCACATCGCGGCTCCCGCCGACCGGCGGCAGGTTCTGTGCGGAAAGGCTTGCAGAAAGGCCTGCGACGCTGCCTGCGGCCAGCAGACCTGTCAGGGCGAGGCGTGAAAGCGTGGTGTTCATGGCAAAGGGCTCCTTGCGACCAGAGGTGCGGGGTTCGCGCAAGGGGTGCTGATCGCAACCTTGCGCGCCGATGAACAACCCCGCCCCCGCTGCTGCCGCGGAAGGCAACCGGGTCACGAGATGCGATGAGCCGAGGGCGCGGGCCTTCCCGTCAGCGTGCGATCTGGCTCGCGATCCAGCGGTCGATCTTCTGTTCAAGGATTGCCAGCGGCAGCCCGCCGGTGTTGAGAACCTGTTCGTGGAAGGCCTTGATATCGAACTTTGCGCCGAGCTTGTCCTGCGCCCGGCTGCGCAATTCCTGGATCTTGAGCGCGCCGATCTTGTATGCCACCGCCTGTGAGGGGATGGCGATATAGCGTTCCACTTCGGCGACCACTTCGGTGCGGGTCATGCCGGAATTTTCCAGCATGAAGTCGATCGCCTGCTCACGCGTCCAGCCCTTGGCGTGAATGCCGGTATCCACCACCAGCCGCATCGCGCGCAGCTGTTCGTCTTGCAGCGTGCCATAGCGGTTCCACGGATCCGCGTAGAAGCCCATCTCATAGCCCAGCGTCTCGGCATAAAGCGCCCAGCCTTCGATGAACGAGGTCGTTCCGCCAAAGCGCATGAAAGCGGGCAGGGCTTCGTTTTCCTGTGCGAGGCTGATCTGGAAATGGTGCCCCGGCGCGCCTTCGTGCAAGTACAGCGTCACATTGCCGGTGGTGAGCCGGCTCGGCAGATCATAGGCGTTGAAATAGAACACGCCGGGCCGCGAGCCATCAGGCGTGCCCGACATGTAAGAACCGCCCGCCTCGAATTGTTCGACCGAAGGATCATAGGGTTCGATCTTGAGCGGGGATTTTGGGATCAGCGAGAAATAGTCGCCGATCCTGGCATCGACTTCGCGCCCGATGCGATAATAGCTCTCGGTCAGTGCTTCGCGGCTTTCCGGCTGGAACTTGGGATCGGTGCGGACATAGTCGAAGAATGCGTTGAGCGTGCCCGCAAAGCCGACCTCGGCCTTGATCGCTTCCAGATCATTCTTGATCCGGGCGACTTCCTTGAGGCCCAGCTGGTGGATGGTTTCGGCATCAAGGGGCAGGGTGGTGGTCTGTTCGATTAGCTGGGCATAGAGCGCAGCGCCGCCCTTCATCTGGCTAAGGCCCACTGCCTCGCGCGCGGCGGGCAGATATTCATCGCGCAGGAAATCGCGCAAGGCGGTGTGGGCAGCGTAGATTTCGCGGGTCTTGGCCTCGTAAGCCGCCGTCAACCGCGCGCGATCGCCGGCGCTGATGTCCTCGGGGAAATTCCTGACCGGTCCCATGAACTGCGATTCCGCCACCGGGATTGCGAGCTGGGTATCAAGCTGGGCGATCACATTGGTGATGGTGAGCCGGGTTTCCACCACGCCGCTGGCCATGCCTTCGCGGCTGCGGGCAATCGCGCGGTTTGTGATCGCGATGTAATCATCATGGCGCGCCAGATTGTCTTCATAATGAGCAAGCGTCTTGAACGGCGCTGCGCCATTGCCGCTGGCAAAGGTGGGGTAGAAGGTGTGGAAGCCGGTGAAGTGGTTGACAGGGCGAACCTCTGTCAGGGCGCGGATTTCATCGGTGCTGGCCTTGAGCGCTTGTTCCTGATTGTACTTGAAAACATCATAGGCGAGCTGATCATTGGGCGCGAGCTTGCTGCGGTCGATCAGCGCCAGTTTCGCCAGATTGAGCTGGGTATCGGTGCGGCCTGCCAGAAACTGCGCGTCGGTGAGGTAATCGCCGATGCGGCGGGCGTTTTCATCTTCGCCGCGGAAGATCCGCGAGAGCGGGTTGAGCGCGAGCTCGCGCGCATCGGCATCCTCGAACAGGGCAAACAGCTTGGCGCGTTCGGCCTCGGCCTGTGCTGCGGCCACAGCCGGGCTGGGCGTGCGCTGCTTCTGGGCGAGCGCGGGGCTGGCGGCAAGGACGAGGGCGGTGGTGGCGACAAATGCGCTGCGCAGGATCATCAGGCGGGCCCTTCGGGGTTGGTTACAAACAGGGGCACGGCCTAGGCCGCAGCGCCTGAGTGAGCAAGCCCTTGCCCGGATGAGCAGGCAAGCCTGATCGACAAAGGCCCAATCGGCAAGGCCCAATCGGCAGGGTCTAATCGGCCAGGGCCCTCTCGCGCGCGGCGCGGGCAATCGCGACATCGCGGCGCAGCTGATCATGCTCGACCCACACCGAATGGGTGCCCGAACAGATCTTGTGCGGCAATGCGAGGCGGCAGATCGGCCCTTTGGTGATGTCGCTTGCATCAAGGAGCGCGCATTCGGAGGTGCCGGTGTTTTCGTCAATCAGGAAGGTCACCAGGTAACCATCATCCTCGGCTGTCCCGCCTTTTCTGGGGATCATCGGGCTTTCGCTGGCATAGACGCCTTCGGGCAAGGCAAACACCTGTTCCTCGCCCGTCGCGGTATCGTGGCGGACATAGCCATTGAACAGGAACCAGCCGGGCCGGGTGGTGGTGGACCAGACATAGCGGCTTTTCTTCATGGCGAAGCGCGGGTTGATCATTCCGAACTCGACGATCCGCTCCGACAGGCGCTCCTCGCGGCACGCGCCGGTCGCAAGGCTGAACCGCCAGCGGTGGAGGCGCGACTGGAACGAGTGTTCGTCCACATAGGCCATCATGTGGCTGTAGCGGCCCATGTCGTGGAGCGGCTCGGGCATAGGCTTGGCCTGATGATAGCCTTCCAGCACCACTTCGTCGCCTTCTTCCCAGGCGTTCGTCCAGTGGAGCACATAGGTGGGCTCGGCCTCGAACCAGCGGATCTCCTGCGGGCTGCCATGGCGCGGGATCAGGGCAAAGCGGGTGGGGATGCCTTGATGCAGGCGCGCGGCATGAATATTGCGCGTGAGCAATTCCTCGTCCCAGAACAGCGGCATGTCATTGAGGATCGACCAGTTCTTGGTGATCGCCATGTCATGCGGCAGGCGCGGGCCCGGAAGGGCTACCGGCACATAATGCACCAGCTTGCCGCTGCGATCGACCACCCCGTAATGCATGAAAGGGGCGTGTTTCGCATAGTTGAAGAACATCATCTCGCCGGTTTCCTCATCCACCTTGGGATGGGCCGAGATGCCATCCAGTGGCCCCCACGGCGCCTTGCCGAGATTGGCGAGGGTGAGAGGATCCAGCATCCACGCCTCACCGCACTGGTAGAGCGTGGCATAGGCAATTCCGGCATGGACGATGATATCGGTGGAGCCGGTATCCTTGAGGCTGCCATGCGCGCCAAAGCCGGGGCGCTGCGACGTGCCCGCCGGATCCATCAGGCCGCCCCACAGGCTGTGCCCGGCGATTTGTTCCGCCTCGAAACAATGCGTGCGCACAAAGCGGTTGCGATAGCTTGCCTTGCCGCCGCTGATATTCACCTGATGGATCATGGCATCGCCATCAAAGGGGTGATGACGGCCCAAGGGCTGGTGCACCTGATTTTCGGTGTTCCGCAGATAAATCCCGTCAATATCGGGCGGAATCGCACCGGCGATCACCGGCAATTCAGCCACGTCCACCTCTTCGTGCAGCGGCGTCCAGGGCCCTGTCAGATAGGGGTGGTTGCTGGGCTTGAGCGAGGTTTTGACAGGTGGATAGCGCGTGATCTGCATGATACTCTCCCGTACGCAAAGAGTAACCGAAGCTGGCCTGCTTGCAAGCGCATCGCATGGGGCGGGGCGGTTCTGCAAATTTGATCCCGATCAAGGCAGCGCGCGCCTGCGCTCCTATGATAAGGGATATCAGCCGGGAGGACCCATGCCATGAAATCCATTCTGCTCCATATCGCCGCCGACCGCGCCATGAATGCACGGCTGCAAGTCGCGCTTGATCTGGCGCGCGCGACGGGCGGCCATGTCACTTGTCTGCAGGCGATCAGCTATGAAGTGTTCGCGCCGGGCGATTTCTACGGCTCGGCCATGGCGGCTGCCATGCCTGTCATCAAGGAAGCGGCTGAAAAATTGCGCGCCGAAATCGAAGGGCAGCTCGCGAATGAAGATGTCTCGTGGGACTGGCGCTTTGTCTATGGCGCGGCGGAATATCGCCTGCTCGAAGCCGCAGCGCTTGCTGATATCGTGGTGGTTGGCCCCCATGACGCAGGCGAGGACGGGCGCGGGCCGTCGGGGATGGTGGGCGAACTTGTGCTCAAAGCGCCGGTGCCGGTGCTGGTGGTGCCTGCCGATACCGCGCGGCTGGATATTGGCGCGCCGATGCTGGTAGGCTGGAACGGCTCGGCCGAAGCCTGCGTGGCGCTGCGCCGTGCGGTGCCGCTGCTGGCCCACGCGAGCAAGGTGTATCTCGCCACTGTCGAGGAAAAGCGCGGCGAGGGGCGGTTCGATTTCCCGCCGCTGGAAGGCGCGCAATATCTCAGCCGCCACGGCATCGACGCCGAGATCGTCGAACTGCCGCGCGGCGAGGCGCGCATTGCCGACACGCTGTTTTCAGCAGCGCAGATGCGCGGCTGTTCTGTGCTGGTGATGGGCGCCTATGGCCATTCGCGCTTTGCCGAGATGCTGTTTGGCGGGGTGACGCGTCATGCGCTGACCGATCCGCAAATGCCGATGTTCCTCGCGCATTAGCGTGTTTTCCGTTCAAGCTGGCGCGAGCGGACAAGCAACGCTCAGGCGCCGCGCGGGCTGGCCGCATTTCCCGATCCTGTTTGATCGGCAAATGCTCCACTGTGTTTCGCCCTCAAGCGCCGGGCGGGGGGTTCTTGTTGCCCTACCGCTTCGCTGCTTGAGGGCGTTTTTGTTGCCCTATCGCTTTGCTGCTTGAGGGCGTTTTTGTTGCCCTATCGCTTTGCTGCTTGAGGGCGTTCTTGTTGCCCTACCGCTTTGCTGCTTGAGGGCGTTCTTGTTGCCCTACCGCTTCGCTGCTTGAGGGCGTTCTTGTTGCCCTACCGCTTCGCTGCTTGAGGGCGTTTTTGTCGCCCTACCGCTTCACTGCTTGAGGGCCGGTCGGACTTGCGGCGGCAGTGCCCCTGAAGCTGGCCTGGCCGGCACCGAAGGTGTCACAAGGGCGACTGCCCGCCCGCAGCGATGCGGAACTCACCGACGCTTGCGCATCATGCCTTCCTGCGCGACGCTGGCCACCAGTTCTCCGGCGCGATTGAAGATCCGCCCGCGATTAAAGCCGCGCCCGCCGCCCGACCATGGCGCATCGGTGGCATAGAGCAGCCATTCATCGGCGCGCGGCGGCTTGTCCTTGGGCGAGTGGAACCACAGGGCATGGTCAAGACTTGCGCCGACCAGCTCGCCCCGCATCCAGGAAAGGCCATGCGGCAGGGCGCTGGTGCCAAGCAGCGTGTAATCGCTGGCATAGGTGATGATCGCGCGGTGCAATTCGGGCGTGTCCTCGGGCCCCGTGATGGGCGCGCACACCCGGAACCATGAATGGGCGCGTGGCTCCCTTGGCTCGCGGCTCATCCAGTGCAGCGCATCGCAGGTCCGCATCTCGATCGGACGCGGGCGCAGCATCATCGCGCGCTGCTGTTCAGTGAGCTTGTCGCCCAACATTTCGGCGATTTCGCGGCGCTGCTCCATGTCGGGGCGCAAATCTTCGGGCAAGGGCACATCGGGCATGGGCGCATCAACGTGCTCCAGCCCTTCTTCGGGCAGCTGGAAGCTCGCCGTGAGGTTGAGGATCGGCACCGCGCGGCCATCCTCGCCTTCCTGGCTGGCGACCACCCGGCGGTTGGCAAAGGAGCGCCCGTCGAAATCGCGTTCGATGCGGTATTCGATGGGAGCGCCCTCGCGCCCGCCGCGCAGGAAATAGGCGTGGAGCGAATGGGCGACCTTGCCATCGCTCACGCTCGCCTGCGCTGCCTGCAAGGCTTGCGCCAGCACCTGCCCGCCGAACACGCGGCCGACCCCATCCTTTTGCGGCGGGCCTGCATAGATATCGGCAGCGCGCTTTTCGACGGTCAGCAGCCGGATCAGGCCTTTGACGAGTTGTTCGGAAGTGGGTGTCTCGCTCATGGCCTTGCGCCATGCGGCAGGCTTTACCCCTCCGTCAAGCCATCAGCCCGCCCCGTGTGCCAGCGCCGCCAGCAGCAGCAGGGCAACGATGTTGGTGATCTTGATCATCGGGTTGACCGCAGGCCCGGCGGTGTCCTTGTAGGGATCGCCCACGGTATCGCCGGTGACGGCGGCCTTGTGCGCTTCGCTGCCCTTGCCGCCGTGGTTGCCATCCTCGATATATTTCTTGGCATTGTCCCACGCCCCGCCGCCTGCCGTCATGGAGAGAGCCACGAACAGCCCGCCCACGATCACGCCCAGCAGCAGCGCGCCCAATGCGGCAAAGCCATCGGCCTGCCCCGCAATCGCGGTGATCGCGAAATAGACGATGATCGGTGTGAGCACCGGCAGCAGCGAGGGGATGATCATCTCCTTGATCGCCGCCTTGGTGACAAGATCAACGGTGCGCGCATAATCAGGCTTGGCGGTGCCTGCCATGATGCCGGGATTGGTGCGGAACTGTTCGCGCACGTCGATCACCACGTCCCCCGCCGCACGGCCCACCGCTGTCATGCCCATTGCGCCGAACAGGTAAGGCAGCAGCGCGCCCAGAAACAGCCCGACGATCACATAGGGATTTTCGAGGCTGAAATTGACAGTGAGATCGGGGAAGAACTCGCGCAGGTCGGTGGTGTAGGCGGCAAACAGCACCAGCGCGCCAAGCCCTGCCGAACCGATCGCATAGCCCTTGGTTACGGCCTTGGTGGTATTGCCGACCGCATCGAGCAGATCGGTCTTTTCGCGCACGCTTTCATCCAGACCGGCCATCTCGGCAATCCCGCCCGCATTGTCGGTGACAGGCCCATAGGCATCGAGCGCCACCACCATGCCTGCGAGCGCCAGCATCGCGGTTGCCGCATAGGCAATGCCCATCAGCCCTGCGAGGCTGTTGGCAATGATGATGCCGCCCGCGATCACCAGCGTGGGGAGCGCGGTCGCTTCAAGGCTGATTGCGAGGCCCTGGATCACATTGGTGCCGTGGCCGGTTTCCGAAGCCTTGGCGATCGCGCGCACCGGGCGATAGCCGGTGCCGGTGTAATATTCGGTGATCCAGATGATGAGGCCGGTAATGACAAGGCCGAGCAGCGCGCAGGCAAACAGGCTCATGCCGGTGAACGGCGTGATCGCCGTGTCTTGGCTGAGCACCGTGTTCATGTCTGCGCCCACAGTGCCGAGCGCATATTGGGTGACAAGGTAGATCAGCGGCACGGCCAGCACGGCGGTGACGATGAAGCCCTTGTACATCGCGCCCATCACGTTCGTCCCGCCGCCAAGGCGCACGAAATAGGTGCCGATGATGCTGGTGACGATGCATGCGCCGCCGATGAGCAAAGGAAGCGCCATCAAGGGCAGCAGCAGATCGCCAAGCCCGGTGAGGAGCAGCGCGGTCAAAACCATCGTGGCGCCCACTGTCACCACGTAAGTCTCGAACAGGTCTGCCGCCATACCGGCGCAATCGCCGACATTGTCGCCGACGTTGTCGGCAATCACGGCAGGGTTCCTCGGATCGTCTTCGGGGATGCCCGCCTCGACCTTGCCGACAAGGTCCGCGCCGACATCGGCCGCCTTGGTGAAGATGCCGCCGCCAAGGCGCGCAAAGATCGAAATCAGCGAGGCGCCAAAGGCAAGGCCAACCAGCCCGTCAATCACCGCGCGGTTGCCGGGATCATAGCCCATCGGCCCGATCAGCACATAGAAGAACACCGCGATGGCGAGAAGCGCAAGCCCGGCCACCAGCATCCCGGTGATCGCGCCTGCCCGGAACGCGAGCGTCAGGCCCGCCTGCAGGCCCTGTTCGGCAGCCGCCGCGGTGCGGACATTGGCGCGCACCGAGATATTCATCCCGATATAGCCCGCCGCGCCTGACAGCACCGCACCTGCCACAAACCCCACTGCCGGGACAACGCCCAGCGCCAGCGCCACCACCGCAGCGACCGCCACGCCGACCATCGCAATCGTGGTATATTGGCGGTTGAGATAGGCCTGGGCGCCTTCCTGAATGGCGCCAGCGATTTCCTGCATCCGGGCCGTGCCCGCACTGGCCCCCAAGACCTGCGAACTGGTGACGATGCCATAGACAATCGCCAGCAGGCCAAGCGCAATCGAAATGAGCAACAGGCTCATAAATGTTCCCCCTCCCAAGGTGTGCTGCGCCCTTCGCCATTTGCGGTCTTCCAGGCGCAACTGGGGGCGAGCATGACTTACCCTGGCGGAACTGGCAAGCCTTGCCCCTCAATTAGCCGTGGCGATAGCCGAGATTGTCGGGCGCATGGATCGGGGTGTCGCCGAAGATCAGCGGCACGGATGCCGGCTCCATGACTGTGCCGATGCAGGTGGCGGGCACCGGCAGGCGAGCACTGGCAGAGGCGGTGAAGAGCAATTCGTAATCATCACCCCAGCGCACGCATTCATCGAGCCGCGCCGGATCAGCGACGGGAATGGCGCTGCTATCAAGCCGGATCGTCACCCCGCCGCCGGTCGCAATCCGCCAGCAATCGAGCAGCAGCCCGTCGGAAATGTCCATCATCGCGCTCACATGAGGGGCGAGCGCACGGCCTTCGGCAAGGCGCGGCAGCGGGCGATTGAAGGCGGCAAGGTGCGCGTCCACCCCTTCAAACCCCAGCATCGCGCACCCGAGCGTGCCTGTCACATAGACGCTGTCGCCCACCCGCGCCCCGATGCGCGAGGGCACGGGGGTATGGCTCGCCCGCCCGATGGCGGTGATGCACAAGGTGGCAGCCCCTCTCGCCGCGATGGTATCACCGCCGAGCAGGGGCACGCCGAAAGCTAGGAGCGCTTCGCTGAGCCCTTGCAGAAAGCGCGCATCGCCGCGCCCCAGCGAATGGCCGAGCAGCAGCCCGATCGGCTCTGCCCCCTTGGAGGCCAGATCGGAAAGGTTCATCGCCACGAGTTTCCACGCGACATCGGCCATGTCGGCACCGCGCAGGTAATGGGTGTCCTCGGCCATCATGTCGGTGGTGAGAATCAGCGCTTCACCGCCCACCTCGATCACCGCGCAATCATCCTCCAGCCCGCGCGCGCCGGGATGCAGCGGGAGCGATTGGAGGGCAGCAATGAATTGGGCTTCGTTCATGGATGGGCGCAGGCTATCCGGCGCGCGCATCCTTCGCAACGGCATCGAGCACGCCGTTCACAAAGCGCGCCTCGGTATCATCAAAGAAGGCCTTGGCAACCTCGACATATTCGTTGATCGCCACCGCGACGGGAATATCGGCGCGCGCCAGCAATTCGTAAATGCCGGCGCGCAGCACTTGCAGCATGGTTTTATCAAGCCGGGCGGTGGTCCAGCCTGCCGCCAGTTTGGATTGCACCAGCGCGTCGATCTCTTCCACGCGCGCGGCCACCCCGCGCACCACATCATCGAAAAAGGCGGTTTCGGCCTCGGCATAGACGGGCTCGTCTTCGCCCTCATCATCCACCGCGCGGCCAAGGCGGTGCTGGTGGAATTCATCAAGCAGGCGGGCAAGCGCGGGCTGCTCCATATGCCATTGATAAAGGGCCTGAACAGCCGCGAGGCGGGCGGCTGATCGCGCCTGCGATTTGGGGGCGTGGTTCATGGTAATCTCAGTTCAACCGATTTGGCGTGGGCAGGCAGCCCCTCGGCATGGGCGAGGCGCGCAGCCGCCGGGCCGATGCGTGCAAAGGAAGCCTCATCAAGGCCAAGGAAACTGGTGCGCTTCATGAAATCGAGCACCGAAAGCCCGCTTGAAAAGCGTGCGCGGCGGCCGGTGGGCAGCACGTGGTTGGGCCCGGCGACATAATCGCCCACGGCCTCAGGCGTCATGCGGCCAAGGAACACGCTGCCCGCATGGCGGATCGCGCGCAGCAGGGGTTCGGGATCATCGACGGCGAGTTCAACGTGTTCTGCCGCCAGCCGATCCGCCAGCGCAGGCGCCTCAGCCGCCAAATCCTCGACCACGATCATCACCCCGTGCGCGTCCCAGGATGCGCGCGCGGTCTTGCCGGTGGCCAGCTGGGCAATCTGCACATCGATGCGATCTTCGACCTGGCGGGCAAAATCCTCGCTGTCGGTGATGAGGATGGATTGCGAGGTCGGATCATGTTCGGCCTGAGAAAGCAAGTCCGCCGCAATCCAGTCGGGATCGTTCTTGCCATCGGCAATCACGAGGATTTCCGACGGGCCTGCCACCATGTCGATGCCGACGACGCCGAACAATTGCCGCTTCGCCTCGGCCACCCAGGCATTGCCGGGGCCGGTGATGACATCGACCGGACGGATGCGATCCGTGCCATAGGCCAGCGCGCCCACCGCCTGCGCGCCGCCGACGCGCCAGATTTCATCGACGCCCGCGATGTGCGCCGCCGCCAGCACCAGCGGATTGGCCTCGCCCTTGGGGGTAGGGGTCGTAACCACGAGGCGTTCAACACCTGCGACCCGCGCCGGAATGGCATTCATCAGCAGGCTCGATGGATAGGCCGCGCGCCCGCCCGGCACATAGAGCCCGGCCGCATCCACCGCCCGCCAGATCGCGCCGAGGCGCACGCCCGCTGCGTCGGTGTAGTCGCGATCTTCGGGCAATTGCGCCTGGTGATAGGCGCGAATGCGGGCCGCGGCGAGATCGAGCGCTGCGCGCAAGTCATCGGGCAATTCGGCATAGGCGCGCGCGCAATCATCGAGCGGGATCTGCCAGTCGACGTTGCTCGCCAGGGTATAGCCATCAAAGCGCTGGGTATAATCCACCAGCGCCGCATCGCCGCGCAGCTTCACCGTGTTGAGAATATCGCTGACCTGCCCTGCGACATCGCGATCAGTCTCGCGGCGGGCTTCGACGAGGCGGGCAAACTTCGCCTCGAAATCGGGCTGGTTGGCGTAAAGGATCGGGATCATGCGGCGGCTTTCGTGCGGGCTTCGGCATCGCGGCGGAAGGCGGCGACAAGCTCGGCAAGGCGCGGATCGGTTTTGAGCGCCGCGCGGTTGACGATCAGCCGCGCGGAAATGTCGAGGATGCGGTCGGTCTCGACAAGGCCGTTTTCGGCCAGCGTCTTGCCGGTCGAGACCAGATCGACGATCAGGCGCGCCAGGCCCAGCGAGGGGGCGAGCTCCATTGCGCCGTTCAGTTTGACGCATTCGGCCTGCACGCCCTTTGCCTCGAAATGGCGGCGGGTGAGGTGGGGGTATTTGGTCGCCACGCGCAAGTGGCTGCGCAGCGCATCCGCCTCCGGATCGCTCGCCAGCCGCGCCACCGACAGGCGGCAATGGCCGATGCCGAGATCAACCGGGGCGTAAAGATCGGAATAGTCAAACTCCTCGATCACGTCCGAGCCGACAATCCCGATCTGCGCAGCGCCATGCGCCACAAAGGTCGCGACATCAAAGGCGCGCACGCGGATAAGGCGCATGTCAGCCCGGCTTGTGCCAAAGGCGAGCGCGCGGCTTTTGGGATCGTGGAATTCCGCTTCAGGCTCCACCCCGGCGCGCGCCATCACCGGCAGGGCTTCATCCAGAATGCGCCCCTTGGGAATGGCAAAGGTGAGTTGGTCGGTCATAGGCCCGCGCCACTTAGGGGCTGGGCGGCGCGCGCGCAACTCTTGTCAGCCGATCAGCCCACCCGCCGCGCCTCCCCACCCGTCCGCCACTCGTACCACTATGTCGTGGTCGACGGGTGGGGAGACGGGGGCGGGTGGTTCCCACCTCTACCCGGCGAGAAAAGCCTCCATCGCTGCGTTGACCGCGTCCGGCGCCTCCCACGGGACGAAATGCCCGCAATCGGGCACCCGCACGATGGTGAGCGGGTCGATGATATCCTCCAGCCCCTCGATATTCTCGGGCGGCAGGGCAAGGTCGTCCAGCGCCCAGATCACGAGAGTCGGAATGGTGAGCTTGGGCAGATTGGGCGGGGTCCAGCCTTCGGGGATGGCGAAAGGCGCATCCATCGCCGGCACGTCGATCGGGCTGGCGCGGTAGTAATTGAGCATCCCGAAAGCCGCATCGCGGTTCTGCCAGTCCAGCAGCAGCGCGTCGCGTTCCTCCGGCTCCATCGCCGAAGGGCGATCCCATTTGACCTCTTTCAGGAGCAGCCCGGTCAGCCCCTGATCCTTGACCAGCGCGTCGTTCGCGGGATCGCGAAAGCCGCGGATATACTGGCTCGCCGCGCGCTGCACCGGGTTGGTATAAAGCAGGCGCTGGAAGATCGCCGGATGCGGGGCATTGGCGATCACCGCGCGCGTTACGCGCATATGCTGGCCCGCCAGCGCCACGCCCCAGGCAATCGCGCCCCCCCAATCATGGCCGACGATGGTGAAGTTCGCGATGGCCAGCGCGTCTGCCAGCATGAAGACATCGCCGATCAGCTTGTCAGGGCTGTAGGCGGCGACATCCTGCGGCTTGGACGAGCCGCGATAGCCGCGGGTGTCAGGCGCGATGCAGCGGAAGCGATCCTTGAAATGCGCGATCTGGTGGCGCCAGGTGCGGTGGCTTTCAGGAAAGCCATGGAGGAAGATGAGGGCGGGGGCATCTGCGGGGCCTTCGTCCACCACATCGAGGTGAATGCCATTGGCGAGTTGCACGCGCTTTTGTTCAAAGCGGCTCATTCGGCAGCCTCCAGCTTGTCCATGTAGCCGCGCGCGACCATCTCGGCGACCTGATCGAAGAGGGCATCGGGGGTGCGGCGCAATTCGCCCATGGCAAGCTCGCCCCCTTCGGCGACGATGATCTCGCGTTCCCCCCGCGCCATGGCGTCCAGCATCGCGGTGGCAGCCACATCGGCGGGGATGCCGTTGTCGATCGCGGGATCGGACTTGCCGCGCCTGGAGCCATCGGCGGTGAGTGCGTTGCGGCTCACTCCGGTTGCGACCGAGCCGGGATAGATGGTGTGCACCGCAACCCCGTTGATCGACAATTCGGCCCGCAGGGCATCGGCATAGCCGGCAAGGCCGAACTTGGCGGCTGAATAGGCGGTGCGCATCGGCACCCCGACCTTGCCTGCAATGCTGGAGATAAAGGCGAGCGCGCCCGACCCGCGCTCAGCCATGTGGCCGATGAGCCCTTGCGAAAAGGCGATCTGGGCGGTGAGATCAATCGCGATAATGTCGCGATAGACCTGCATGTGGGTTGTGAGCGCACGGCTGCGCTGCGAGACGCCGGCATTGGCAAAGGCAATATCGACGCCGCCGTGCCATGCAATCGCCCTCGCGGTGGCGGCGGCAAGCGCGGCTTCATCGCGCACATCGAAGGGCAGGATCAGCGCCTCACCGCAATCGCCAGCGACTTCGGCCAGCCGCGCCTCGTCGCGGCCCGAGAGCACCACGCGCGCGCCGCGGGCGGCCAATTCGCGCGCCAGCGCCGCGCCAATCCCCGATGAGGCCCCGGTGATCCACGCCACCTTGCCTGCATAGTCCATTGCTCTCTCCCGTCTTGCTGTGTCTCGCCGATCAACCGGCCTGTGGGCGATGGCTGGCCTGATTTGCGCGCGCGGGCAAGGGGATAAATTCGTGGCTGTCGCCCGGCACCAGCGGAAAGCGGCCCGCGGCCCAATCCTCCTTGGCCTGCTCGATCCGTTCCGGCCGCGAGCTGACAAAGTTCCAATAGACATGACGCGGGGAGGTGAACGCCTCGCCGCCCAAGAGCATCACCCGCCCGCCCGATTGGCTGGCAAGCTGCATCGCCTTGCCGGGCGCCAGCACCGCAAGTTCATATTGCTGCAAGGGTATCCCATCGATGGTGGCATCGCCGCTCACCAGCATCACCGCGCGTTCATCGGCGCTGACATCCAGCGGGATCGCGCCGCCATCCTCCAGCACGATCTCGGCATAGATGGTGTGGGCATAGGTGGTGGTTGGCGCCTTGGCACCCCACAATTCGCCCATGATCACCCATGCGCTGGCGCCCTTCGCTGCGATCACGGGCAGATCGGTCACGGCTTCGAATGCGGGGGCGATTTCCTCTTGGGCCTCGGGCAGGGCAAGCCAGGTCTGCATTCCGAAGATGCCGGGATTGGTGGCGAGCTCATCCACCGGGCTGCGTTCGGAATGGACGATCCCGCTGCCCGCCGTCATCAGATTGACCTGCCCGGGACGGATCGTGGCATGGCTGCCCAGGCTGTCGCGGTGATCGATCGCGCCGTCGAACAGCCAAGTCACAGTCGCCAGATTGATATGCGGATGGGGCCGCACCCCCATGCCATCGCCCGTCAGGCTGGCCGGGCCAAACTGATCGACGAAGATGAAGGGGCCAACCATCACCCGCGACCGCGAAGGCAGCACGCGGCGCACCTGGAAGGCGCCGAGATCATGGGTGACAGGCGTGATGGTCTGGGTAATCATGTGGGCAGCGCCTCCTCGATCATCTGGATGATGTTCTGAGGAAACACCGCTTCGGGCCAATCGGCAAGCTCGGCGCGGGTAAACCAGCGGTGCTGCGTCATGAGCCGCCTCTCCAGCGCGGTGTGCCGAGAGGTGTCGATGCGCGCCTCGGCGACTTGGACGATGAAAAAGCGTTCATCGGCCTGCACCGGCTCGCCCTCGACCGTGATGAACTCGGGCGTCAGCCGCGCAATCTGGCGGCCGGGATCGGCAATAATCCCGGTTTCTTCCAGCAGCTCGCGCCGGGCGGCATCCGCAAAGGTCTCGCCCGGCTCGCACTCGCCGCCCGCCGTCACCCAGAAGGGCGCGCGTCCCGGCACATCATAGCGGAACATCAGCGCGCGGCCTTCAGGATCGAGCACGATGATCCGCGCCGCGCGGCGCAGGCGCAGGTGAGTGTTGAGGGTGTTCACGCCCCGAAACTCATTGGCCGGGAACGCTCGCCTTGATCGCGACCGCATGGACGCGCTGGCCGACAATATCGCCAAGGGCTGCAATCACCGCGCGCTGGCGGGCGAGGCGGCTCATCGGGGCAAAGGCCGCGGCCTCGATCTCGATGGTAAAATGCGATTCGCCCGAACCATCATCGCCCATGTGGCCTGCATGGCTCGCGCTGTCGTTGATGATGGCAAGGCGCGTCGGCGCGAAGGCCGCCGTCAGCAGCGCGTGCATTTCCTCGGCGATGGATGCGGGCATGGGGCTTCTCCTTGGCTTGAGGGCCGATGTGGCGATGCGCGCGCGCGGATGCAAGCGGCGCGGTTTGCCAAGCCGTCGCTGCCCGCTTATGGCCGCGGGATTATGGCGACATCGTTCATCATCATTGATGATTTTCTTGAAAACCCCGAACATATCCGCGCGCTTGCGCTTGGGCTCGATTACCCTGAACAGAGCGGCAATTATCCGGGGCGCAACAGCGTGCAGCGATTGGAGTTGCCGGGGCTTTCGGATTACGTCTCGCAGGTGACGGGCGAGCCGCTGAAACCGATCGAGCCGCTGCAATCGCATGGCAAGTGCCGCCTGACGCTGGCCAGCGATCCGCGCACTGCGCGTGTCCATGTGGATGATTCCCAATGGTCGGGCATTCTCTATCTCTCGCGTCCGCAGGATTGCCGGGGCGGCACGCGCTTCTATCGCCACAAGGCAACCGGCACGGATCGTGCGCCGATCAATGATGCCGAAGCCCGCGCGATGGGCTATGCGAGTGTGTCGGAGGCCTGCAACACGATCCTTGCAAAAGACAGCCTGCGGATGGCCGCGTGGGAGAAGACATTTGAAATCCCGATGCGTTTCAATCGCCTGGTGCTGCTGCGGCCATGGTTCTGGCATACTGCCTGCCCCGGCTTTGGCAATTCGCCGGTCAATGGCAGGCTTGTCCAGGTGATGTTCTTCACGCTTGATCCGGCGCGGCTGCGTTAGGGCGGGCAGGGCACGAATAGCGGTTTGGCGCGTCTTTCAGGTTGTGATGGCTTCACCACGTTTCCACGGGCGGTTCGAAACCGCACAGCGCGCTTGCGAGGCGCCGGGCTGCGATCAGGCAGGCGAATTTCGCGCGCCCGGCAGGCGGCCGCACGGCTTTGACGGGCCGGGCGATTGGCGCTGGTTCTGTCTTGAGCATGTCCGCGAATTCAACGCGGGCTATGATTGGTTTGAAGGCATGAGCGCCGAAGAAATCCTGCGCGCCCAATCGCCGATTGCCGGCTGGGAAACGCACAGCCGCGCCTTTCGCCCGACCGCCGGGATTGGCGATGCCCCGCGCTGGGCCGATTATGCCGATCCGCTCGATGCGATTGCAGCGCGTGCCCGCGGGATCAAGGCGCGCGCGGCCGGGCAGGCGCGGGCAGCGGCAGCGAGCGCCCGGTTCACGCCCGATGAAGCCCGCGCGCTCGAAGTGATGGGGCTGGGCTCTGATACCGACCGCACGCGGCTGCGCCGCCGCTATTCCGAACTGGTGCGGCGTTATCACCCCGATCGCAACGGCGGGGACCGGCAGCACGAGGCGCAGCTTGGCGAAGTGGTCGCGGCCTATCAGCTGCTCAGGAAAAGCGCCGCGCTGGCCTAGCAGCAGGTCAAGCTTTCAGGTCGCTCCTGCGATCGCTGCTTCGATTGCCGCATGGTCGATCTTCTGCATGTGCATCATCGCGCCGAATGCCCGTTCGGCAACCATGCCCCCTGCGGCCAGCGCCGCGGTAAGCACTCGCGGTGTGATCTGCCAATTTACGCCCCACTTGTCCTTGCACCAACCGCAGGCGCTTTCTGCCCCGCCATTGCCGATGATTGCATTCCAGTAGCGGTCGGTTTCTTCCTGCGTGTCGGTCGCGATCTGGAAGGAGAAGGCCTCCGTGTGCGGAAAGATTGGTCCACCGTTCAATCCGATGCATTGAACGCCGCAAACTGTGAAAGGCACCACCATCACGTTGCCAGCAGTGTTGCCGGGGCTGTCAAGCGGGGCATATTGCACCGGCCCGACATGGCTGTCGGGAAACACGCTGGCGTAGAAATTCGCGGCCGCTTCGGCGTCGCGATCATACCAGATGCAAATCGTGTTCTTGGCCATCATCGGCCTTGCTCCTTGATGAAGGCAGCGTCGATGGCGTTGGCCTCGGCATAGGCGGGGCGGTCCGTGGCGCGTGCGGCATAGGCCTTGAAGGCCGGGCTTTCCGGGATGGTGCCAAAGCGCAGGCCCCAGACAAACTGGCTGCCGACATAGGTATCGGCCATGGTGAAGCGGCTGCCGGCGACAAAATCGTTGTGTGAAAGCCAGCCCTCGAGCGCTGCCAGCGTCAATTCGAGACTGCCAAAGCCGGCCGTGGAGCCCTTGCCCTCGGGCAGCTCCCAGCCCAGCATCCGCGCCATCACCGCCTGTTCCAAGGGGCCAGCGGCAAAGAACAGCCAGCGGAAGTAGGCGGCTTGCTCGTGCGCTTCGGGAAGGAGGCCCGCCTGAGGGTGGGTCGCGGCCAGATAGTGGTTGATCGCCGCGCATTCGGTGATGATGTGATCGCCGCTCGCCGTGTGGTGGACGAGTGCTGGCACCTTGTTCATCGGATTGATCGCGCGGAAACTGGCGGGCCGGTTGTCCCATTCCATCATGACATGGGCGTAATCGGCAGCCACTTCATGCAAGGCCCAGCGCGAAATCTGCCCTCTGCTCATGGCGACAGTGTAGAAAGTGAATGCGGCCATCGCTGATGCTCCCGATTGGTGATTAGCGCGCGATAAGCGGGCTAATCGGCAATTAAGCGCCTTTAACGCGGCTTTGCGCCTCTCCATTCTGGCGGCCACCACCTTGTCTGAAAGCCCAGCGCAAGGTTCGTCCCATGCCCCAGGTCGCCGCGCGTGCCGGCATGGCGGCAAGGCCGGGGTGATGAAGCCCCAGCATCGCGCGGGCAAAGGGCGGCAGCATGGCCACGGCATCCGCGCCAAGCATCATTTGCAAACCCGGCGGGGTGCCCTTGGGGCGCTGATTGAGAACCAGGCCGGCAACTTCGCGCGCCGCGGGCGAGGTTTTCAGATCAGCGCGCAGCGCGCGGAAGATCGCCTCGGCCTCGCGGCGGGTTTCGGGCACCGGGTCTGCCCCCAGCGCGCGGGCGATGATGGCGAACTGGCGGTAATATTCGTCCTGTTCGCAGCCGGGCATGGCGGGGCGGACATGGCGCAGGTATCCGGCCAGAAAGCTCATGGCTTCCGTAACATGCACCCATGCAAGCGTGCGCGGATTGGTCGCCGAATAGGGCGTGCCGTCCGGCAATGTGCCGCCCACCTTCGCATGGATGCGGTTGACCCGATCAATCGCCTTCATTGCCTCATCGCGGTGGGCAAAGGTGGTGACAGCGATAAAGCGCGCGGTGCGCCGCAGGCGGCCATGCATGTCCTCGCGGAAATTGGAATGGTCGAGCACGCCTTGCAGGGCATGGGGGTGCAGCATCTGGAGCAAGAGCGCCCTGATTCCGCCGCTCATCATCCCCACCAGATCGGCATGCACCAGCCGGATCGGCGAATCGCGTTCGAACAGCGCCTCGTCCGAAATCGCCACCGGGGTCTGGCCCGCCGAGGCATCGTTGAACACCTCCCGCACCCGGCCAACCAGCCGTAAACGCAGGGATTCGATGGGGTGGGCCATAGCCCGCACTATAGGGCAAGCGAGCGGACGCGAAAGCATCCTCACACTATTGCGAGCATTTTCCCTAACACCGCACCTTGCGAGGCGGGCCCATGCGTTCTAACCCTTCCCCGCAATGACCTCACCAATCCGCAAAGAATTCGCCGGCGACAAGGCCATGCCGAGTGCGCCCGACACCACCATAGACGTGCGCGAGACCTTCGGCATTGATGTCGACTGGCAGGTGCCTGCCTTTTCGCAGCGCGACGAACACGTGCCCGAGCTTGATCCGGCCTATGTGTTCGATCACGACACCACGCTCGCGATTCTCGCAGGCTTTGCGCATAATCGCCGCGTGATGGTGCAGGGCTATCATGGCACCGGCAAGTCAACCCATATCGAACAGGTCGCCGCGCGTCTCAACTGGCCCTCGATCCGCGTGAACCTTGATGCGCATATCAGCCGCATCGACCTGGTCGGGCGCGATGCGATTGTGCTGAAGGACGGGCTTCAGGTCACCGAATTCAAGGAAGGCATCCTGCCCTGGGCGCTCCAGCACCCGGTCGCGCTGACCTTTGACGAATATGACGCCGGGCGCCCGGACGTGATGTTCGTGATCCAGCGCGTGCTGGAATTTGACGGTCGCCTGACGCTGCTCGATCAGAACCGGGTTATCACGCCGTCGCCGTGGTTCCGCCTGTTTGCGACCAGCAATACGGTGGGTCTTGGTGATACCTCGGGGCTCTATCATGGCACGCAGGCGATCAACCAGGCGCAGATGGACCGCTGGAACATCGTTGTCGCGCTCAATTATCTTCCCGCCGAAACCGAACAGCAGATCATCAAGTCCAAGGCTCCCGAGGCCGATGACAAGCTGATCGCCGACATGGTGAAGGTCGCGGATCTCACCCGCCAAGGCTTTATCAACGGCGATATCTCCACCGTGATGAGCCCGCGCACTGTCATCACCTGGGCGCAGAATGCGGCGATCTTCAAGTCGGTCGGCTTTGCCTTCCGCCTCAGCTTCCTCAACAAGTGCGACGAGGCCGAACGCGTGCTGGTGGCCGAATATTACCAGCGCGTCTTCAATGAAGACCTGCCCGAAAGCGCGGCGAAGAGGCGTTAACCATCGCGCTTGCGGTGCGCTGTTGTAAGCTGGTAACACAGTTCCCGCATGGGCCTGTTTGATCGATTCCGTCGTCCGCCGCCCCCTGGTGAAGGGCGTGGAGAGGAATCGGGTCAATTCTACGCCACCTATGAAAGCCGCCGTCCGATCGATTGGGACGACGAAGATGATCGGGAGGATGATCGCCCGCCGCGCCCGCATGTCTCGGCCAATCCCGCCTCTGCGGCATGGGACGACAAGCTGGCCGCGGTGGACGAGGCGCTCGCGGCGGAAGAGCGGCGCCGCCTCGGGTGGTGGCAGCAGGGTTACTGGCAGCAGCGCAGCCGGTGGTGGTGGGCCGGGCGCGCAGCGATGGCGGGCGCGGCGCTGTTCGCGCTGCTCGTTGTCTGGCTGCTCATCACCGCGCCGCTATCGAAAAGCCTTGAGCCGATTGCCCCGCCTCAGGTCACGCTGCTTGCCAGCGATGGCACCCCGATTGCGCGCAGCGGGGCGGTGGTGGCAGAGCCCGTGGTGGTCGCCGACCTGCCGCCGCACGTGGTCGGCGCGTTCCTGGCGATCGAGGACCGGCGGTTCTATTCGCATTGGGGGATCGATCCGCGCGGCATCGCGCGCGCCGCGATCACCGGGGTGGGCGGGGGCAGCACCATTACCCAGCAGCTTGCCAAGTTCACCTTCCTCACCCCCGAACAATCGCTCTCCCGCAAGGCGCGCGAGGCGGTGATCGCGCTTTGGCTCGAGCTCTGGCTGAGCAAAGACGAGATCCTCGAAAGCTATCTCTCGAACGCCTATTTCGGCGATAATCAATATGGCCTGCGCGCGGCATCGCTGCACTATTTCTACCGCCAGCCGGAGAAATTGCGGCCCGAACAGGCGGCGATGCTGGCGGGGCTGTTGCAGGCGCCCTCACGCTATGCGCCGACCAAGAATTACAACCGTGCCAAAAAGCGCATGGAGCTGGTGATCGCCGCGATGGTCGAGGAGGGCTATCTCACCCCTGCCGAGGCGGCAGCGCTGCCCGATCCGCGGCTCGATGTGCGCAAGCGCGATGACCGCGTGCCCACCGGCACCTATTTTGCCGACTGGGCGCTGCCGATTGTGCGCGAAGGGATGGAGGCAGGCTATAGCGCGGTCGTGCTCACCACCACGCTTGACGCGCGCCTGCAGGCGCTCGCCAGCCGGGTGACCTCGCGGGCAAGGCTGGGGGGCGCACAGGTGGCGCTGGTGGCGATGCGGCCGGGTGGCGAGGTGGTGGCGATGGTGGGCGGCAAGGATTACGCCAAGTCCCCCTTCAACCGCGCAACCCAGGCCCGCCGCCAGCCGGGTTCGACCTTCAAGCTGTTTGTCTATCTCGCCGCGCTCCAGAACGGGTGGGCGCCGGATGACACCATCCCCAATACAGAAATCACCCAAGGCAGCTACCGTCCGAAGAATTCCAACGGGCGCTATTCCGATAGGATCACGCTGGAGGATGGCTTTGCCTTTTCCAGCAATGTCGCAGCCGTGCGCCTGATGCAGGCGGTGGGCAGCGACAAGGTGATTGCAACCGCCCGCGCGCTTGGTGTCACAGCACCCATGACCGAAGGCGATCCCAGCCTTGCGCTGGGCACCTCAGCGATGACCTTGCTGGAACTGACAGCGGCCTATGCAGGCATTGCGGGCAATGCATTTCCGGTGCGCGCGACCCCGATTGCGCGGCCTGAGCCGGGCTGGTGGGAATGGCTGACAACCCGCAAGCGCTCGCTCCCGCGCGGCGTGCACAGCGATCTGGAAGCGATGCTGCGCGCCGCGATCAATCGCGGCACGGGCCGTGCTGCGGCGCTGCCCGTGGCAAATTATGGCAAGACCGGCACGACGCAGGATTACCGCGATGCATTGTTCGTGGGCTATGCCGGCGATCTGGTGGTGGGGGTGTGGGTCGGCAATGACGATAACACCCCGATGAAGGGGGTGACCGGCGGCAGCATACCTGCGCGCATCTGGCGCGACTTCATGAGCGGCGCGCTCGCCTTGAAGCCTGCGCCGCGTGCGACCACCACGCCCGATCCTAAAGGCCCGGTCCAGCCGCTCGATGATCCCGCGGCGACGGGCGATCCGGCGGCCCAGATCACGATTGATGGGCAGGGTGTGACGATCAGCGGGCAGGTGCAGGGTGTGCCGCTTGATGTGCGGATCGATCAGGGCGGGGTGGTGATCCAGCCGTCACCGGCACCATCGCCCAGCGCCCCGTCGACATCTGCGCCTAACCCATGAGGATATTCATCACGGCGCTGGCAATGGGCCGCTCCCGATCATCCTGCCAGGCTTCGACCGTGATATTGGCATTGCGTCGGCCCAGCCGGGTGATGCGCCCCAGCGCAAAGGTCGACATGGACTTGCCGGCCGAGAGATATTGCACCGTGATGTTGATCGGCTTCATGGCGGCCTCGCGTCCTGCGGCGGCCAGCACTGTGCGCAGCGCCGCATAGCCCGCGGTTTCCAGCAGCCCGGCGGTTGCCCCGCCATGGAAATGCTGCGGGCGGCCCTCGACATTGGGGCCGAAATCCACTGTCAGCAGCGGCAGGCCGCCTTCCTCGCCAGCGATACGAATGCCAAGCGAGCGGGCATAGGCCGAAAGCAGTTCCAGCTCTGCCATCACGCAGGCCCCTTCATCATCGTCTCGGCCTCTTTCTGGCGTGGATCATAGGCAACTGTCATGAAGACGCCTGCGACATGCGCGACCGGATCAGCGGGATCGCCATCATGGGCAATCCCGCGCACGAATACGGCAGAACGGGTGGTGCGATAGCATTCGACGCGGCCGAGCACGCTGGCCCGCTCGCGCGCGGGGCGCTGGTAATCGACGCGCAGATCGAGCGTGGCAACCGGTGTGAAGGTGCCGGTGGTCTGCCAGATCGCCATGCCGCTCGCCATGTCCATCAGGCTGATGATCGGGCCTGAGGCGAGCACAGGCCGCGCCGGATCGCCCAGCAGGTCCTCGCGCCACGGCAGTTCAAGCTCGACCCAGTTCTCCCCCAGATCATGGAACCTCAGGCCCAGCCAGCCGGTGTGGCCGTGGCGGAAGAAATATTTCGAAGCTTCTCGTGCATCGAAGCGGGGAAGGGTCGTGGACATGGGCCGAGCGTTTAGGAGCGCAGCGGCGCGCCGTGCAACACCTTAATTGGACAAGGCCCTTTACAAGATTCCGCCGGCCAGCCGATCGATCGCCCCTTGCAGGATCACCGCCGCTGCGTGGCTGTCGATGTGGGCGGCGCGCTTGGCGCGGCTCATGTCCTGCCCGATCATCGCAGCTTGCGCGCTCTGGGTGGACCAGCGCTCATCCCACAAGAGGACCGGCAAGGCGAAAGCCTCGGCACAGTTTCTGGCATAGGCGCGGGAGGACTGCGCGCGCGGGCCTTCGGTGCCGTCCATGTTGAGCGGCAGGCCGAGCACGATCCCCTTGATGGCGCGCTCGCGGATGATGGTGCTCAGCAATTCGCGGTCGCGGCCCCATTTGGCGCGGGCGATGGTTTTGCCATTGGTGGCAAAGCGCCAGCCGGCATCACAGGTCGCGGTGCCGATGGTTTTCGTGCCCAGATCAAGCCCCAGCAGCGCGCCGCCATCTGGCAGCATCGCGGCGAAATCATGCGCGGCGGTAAAGATCAGCGCTGGCTCGCCCACGCTGCCACTCTGGCTGCGACATCCGCCTTGGTGTTGGCCCAGAACAGCGGGATGTCATAGACATGATAATTGTTCCCCGGCAGCACATAGGGGCCCATCTTGGGGGGATCGCCAATCATGAGAAGGCCGTTGGTGGCGCAGCGCGCCGGGACGGCCCCTGCGACCAGTTCACCCTTGTCGAGACTGCCATCGGGCACCAGTGTTCCGCGATTGGCGCTAGCCGGTGCCGCGCCGCCGAACTTGCCCGTAAGCGGATTGGTGCAAAGCATCGGGCTTGTTCCCGGCAGTGCGCCATCCAGCGCGGGGGTTTGCGCATAGGCTTTGAGGACAGCGGCAGGATCAGCCGGCTCGGCAAAGCTTGACCATGACACAATGCAGCCCGCCTGATCGGCCGCCGCGCAGGCAGGAAATCCCATTTGCGGCAGATCATGCTGCACCGAAATCGGCCAGCCGATGATATAGGCCGCCGCCAGCCGATCAGCCGCGGGCGAGCCGCGCACCTCTTCGGCGATCAGCCGCTTCAGATGCAGCGCGCCTTGCGAATGGCCGGCCAGCACAATCGGGGTATCGGGGCTGATGGATGAGAGGAAATAGCGATAGGCCTCGCGCACATCCTGATAGGCGGCCTCGATCGCAAGCCTGGCTTCGGGCGCATCAGTAAGAAAGGCGCCAAAAGTCGCCTGCCGGTAACGCGGGGCCCAGATTTCGGATGCTGCGTTGAACGGGCTTGCCATGCCGCGCAGATAGACGCGGGCGATGCGTTCGGCCTCGGCATCGGGTTCATCGAGCGAGGCGTTCCAGCGGTTGCGATCAATCAGGCTGGTGGGATGGACAAAGAACACCGCGAATTGCCCGACAGCCGCAGCCTCGTCTCCGGCAGGCGCGCTGCCTTCGGCCCAGGCTGGCTGCCAGCGCGCCGGATCATTCACCCCGATCCCGGGGCGTGAATACCACAGGGCAGGGTTTTCGTAGGCGTTTTCCTCAAGCGGGGTGACTTCCACAAACTCCGCCGAAGGCACCAGCGCAAGTGCGGTGATTTCCGCCTCGAAGCGCTTGTAGATGACCGCTGCGACGAGGACGATTACGATGCAGGCGGCGATGAAATAGAGAAATTTCCTGGCCATGCTGCCTCGCGTCTATTCAGCCGGCCTGGTGCGGGTTTCAGCAAGCGGGGGGCGCAGGGTCGTCCACGCGCGCCCGCCACGCAGGCTGGTGAACCAGGTGATCGGGTTCCAGGTCGTCGAGCCATCAAGGCTGAAGGTGATGAACTCCGCGCGTCCTCCGATATTGGCCAGCGGCACCCCGTCGCCCAGCCCGCTTTCGATGGCGCGCGCACGGCTGTCGGCGCTTTCATCGCGGTTGTCGCCCATCACGAAGACATGGCCCTGCGGGACAACATAGGGGCCGTAATTGTCGAGCGGCTGTTCGCGGTGGTCGATCACCAGATAGGTTGCGCCATTGGGCAAGGTCTCGCGCCAGGTGGGCGGTTCGAAATAGATGCGGCCATCGGCACCGGTTACGCGGTAATTGTCGAAAGCCTCAAGACAGGGCCGGCCGCGGCAGAGGAGCTCAGGCTCGAACGGGATGCGCACCGGCGGCACCACTTCGCGCTTGATGGGCGTGCCATTGAGGATGATCGCGCCCTCGCGCACTTCGATGGTATCGCCGGGCAGGGCGACCACGCGCTTGATATAATCCTCATCGCGCAAGGGGTGCACCGGGATCACGATATCGCCATATTCGGGGGTTGCCGGCCAGATCCGCCAGTCGCTGCGCGGCAGGAGGTGGAAACTGACAGATGCCCACGACCAGCCATAGGGATATTTGCTTACCACCAGCCGATCGCCCACCCACAGGCTCGGCATCATCGAGGTGGAGGGGATGTAGAACGGCTTGGCCACGAGGCTGTGGAATGCCAGCACCGCCAGCAGCATCAACGCAAGCCCGCGCACTTCGGCGAGCCAGTTGATTTTTTCCGGGGTATCGGCGGCGGGGCTGTCGGTCACGGGCGGGCTTTCGATTTCTGCGCTGGGGGAGGCCATAGCGGTAAGAGCCGATCAAACAGGAATGGCTTCGATGATCACGAAGGCCTGCGCCCATGGGTGATCATCGGTGAGAGTGAGATGAATGCGCGCCTCATGGCCTTTCGGGCAGATTTCTTCAAGCCGCAATGCTGCGCCTCCCGTCAGCGCGAGGGTCGGCGCACCCGAGGGCGCATTGACGACGCCAATATCCTTCATGAAGACGCCGCGCTTGAACCCGGTTCCGACAGCCTTGGAGAACGCCTCCTTGGCAGCAAAGCGCTTGGCATAGGTGCCTGCAATGGTGAAGGGACGGCGGCGCGCCTTGGCAATTTCGGTGGGCGTGAAGACGCGGTTTTCAAACCGCTCGCCATAGCGTTCCAGCGAATGGGCAATCCGCTCAATATTGCACAGATCAGAGCCCATCCCGATGATCATGAGACACCTCCGGGGAATGCGCTGGATCGGGCGCGCGGCAACCACAAGGCCGAACTTCTGCCCGCAATAACCCGAGCTTCAGGGCGCATGGGCGCGGCCATCGCCCGGCATAGGCCGGGCGCAATCACCGAAACGCCCTTATGATCACAGCGACGAGCAGGCCCACCGCAACCACGTGCAACATCACCTGCGCCTTGAACAAAGGGTGAGCAAAATCGCCCTTGGCGACCTTCAGCGCGCCGACAAAGCCGAAAATCTGCAAGGCCACCCAGCCGATGGCGAAGGGCCGCATGACGCCGGTGTTCATCGCAAAGCCGAGAAAGCCGACCGCAAGCAGAAAGAGCGCGGCAGCACCTAGGGCCCAGCGCTTCTGTTCGCCCGAGAGCGGGGGGAGATCGCCGGGAGTGTTCACCGCGCCGCATCCATCAGTTCGCGCATCCGGCGGATGGCGCCTTCAAGGCCGACAAACACCGCCTCGCCAATCAGATAGTGCCCGATATTGAGCTCGGCGATCTGGGGTATCGCGGCAATCGGCTGGACGTTGTCAAATGTCAGGCCGTGGCCCGCATGCGGCTCGATGCCGTTCTTGGCGGCAAGGGCAGCCATATCGGCAATGCGTTTCAATTCGTGGGCCACTTTCGCACTGTCTCCATCGAGAAAGGCATGGGCATATTCGCCGGTGTGAAACTCCACCACCGGCGCGCCCAGTCGCAAGGCGGCATCGAGCTGGCGCTCATCGGCCTCGATGAACAGCGAGACGCGGATGCCGGCGCTTGCGAGCTGTCCGACAATGGGCGCCAACGCTTGGTGCATTCCTGCGGCATCAAGCCCGCCTTCGGTGGTGCGCTCCTCGCGCTTTTCCGGCACGATGCAGGCGGCATGCGGCTTGTGGCGCAGGGCGATGGCGAGCATTTCGGGGGTTGCCGCCATTTCGAGATTGAGCGGCAGATCGGTCGCGCTCTGGATGCGGGCAAGATCCTCATCGCGGATGTGGCGGCGGTCTTCGCGCAGGTGCGCGGTGATCCCGTCTCCGCCCGCGCTGGCGACGATCTCAGCCGCGCGCACCGGATCGGGATGATCGCCGCCGCGTGCGTTGCGGATGGTTGCGACATGATCAATATTGACTCCGAGGCGAAGCGGGCGGGGCGCGTTCATGGCTAAGGTGTCTCAGGCTTTGCGGCTGCCGGGCTTGGTGATGGCTATCGCTGCCAGCGCTGCTGGCACCTCGTCCTCGGCATAGGTGGGAAAATCAAAGGCGGTGAGCGGATAGAACGGCACGCCAAGGTCGGCCGTTCCCGCCGAACGATCAATTATTGCAGCCTCGGCAATCACCTGCCCGCCTTCGCGCATCACCGCGGCGATCGCCTCGCGGCTGGAAAGCCCGGTGGTGACGACATCTTCGACCATCAGGACACGCGCGCCGGGCGTGAGCGCAAACCCGCGGCGCAGGTGAAAGACCCCTTCGGGCCGCTCAAGAAAGAGGGCATCCTTGCCCAGCACGCGGGCGATTTCATGGCCAATGATAATACCGCCCATGGCAGGCGAGACCACGACATCAATGGCATCGCGCACTGCGCCGGGGATCGCTGCGACCACGGCTTCCGCGATCCTTGCGGCGCGCGCCGGGTTCATCAACACCCGCGCACATTGCAGATAATGCCCGCTATGCCGGCCCGACGAGAGCTTGAAATGACCTTCAAGCAGCGCACCGCTCGCGCGAAATTCGCGGATAACATCCTCGTGATCCATGGGCCTGAGCGGCGTTGCTGTCATCGGATAAGGGCCTTGTGCTGAGGGGTTGTCGCCATGCTTTGCCGCGCCCTTGCTTGCACGGGGGGCATGGCTGCTTGCATAATTTTCTCCCTAGAAGCGCTTGAGGCACCCGGCAAGCATCGCTAAGGCCCAATTTGGAGGGCTGGCATTCGTGCCTGTCTTTTGCGCTGTGCGCCCCTCTTGTGGCGCGCGGCATGGGATCAGATTATAAACCATTAGGCACATCATGTTGGGTCATATGCACACCCGTATCAAACAGGCCTCTTTTGCGCTGATTGCTGGCGCTCTGGCGCTGGCCGCGCCGATCACTGCCGCCGCGCAGGATGCTCCCGCGGAAAATCCGATGGTCACGCAGGCGACTCCGCTTGATGCCGAGAGCGTCGAGGCAGTGACCGATGCGATTGCTGCATCGGGCGATTACACCCCGATGGCGCCGACCAAGGGCAAGGGGATGCCGACTTCCTATCACGATGATGCGGTCAAAAGCCTCACCTTCCAGGATCAGTACACCGCCAACGGCGAATATGCGTTGTGGATGCATGATGCGATCCTCTTGCCGGTGATCACGATCATCAGCCTGTTTGTGCTGGCGCTGCTGATCTATGTCATCCTCAAGTTCAACCGCCGTGCCAATCCGCAAGCCTCGCGCGTCACCCACAACACCAAGCTGGAGTTTGTCTGGACGATCATTCCGGTGTTGATCCTGGTGGTGATCGCCTATCCCTCGCTCACCTTGCTGGCGCGTCAGTATGAAACCCCGCCCGAAGATGCGGTGACGGTGAAGGCGATCGGCTATCAGTGGTATTGGGGCTATGCCTATCCCGACCATGGCGATTTCGAGATCGTTTCGAACATGCTGCCCGAAGAAGAGGCGGTGAAGCGTGGCGAGCCTTATCAGCTGGCCGTGGATAACCGCATGGTGGTGCCCGCTGGCGTTCCGCTGCGTATCCAGACCACCGCGAGCGATGTGATCCACGCCTTTGCCGTGCCCTCCTTGTGGTTCAAGATGGACGCGGTGCCGGGCCGCCTCAATGAAAAGCTGCTCGTGATCAAGGAGCCGGGCGTCTATTACGGCCAGTGTTCGGAACTGTGCGGCTCGCGCCATGCCTACATGCCGATCGTGGTCGAGGCGCTGCCGCCGGAAGAGTTTGCAAAGTGGGTGCGCGCGCAGGGCGGTTCGATGCCCGGCGAGGAGGATGCGCCCGCTCAGGCTGTTGCCGCCAAGCCTGCGCCCAAGCTGGCTTTGGCCCGGTAATCCCCATTCTGTTTTGACCCAAAGAGTATCAGACCATGGCAACCACCGCTGAAGGCTTTGACGCACACGGCACCGGGCACCACGATGCCCACGCCCACGATCATGCTGATCACAAGCCGGGCTTTTTCGCCCGCTGGTTCATGTCGACGAACCACAAGGATATCGGCACACTCTACCTGATCTTCGCGATCATCGCCGGGATTATCGGTGGGGCTATTTCCGGCATCATGCGCCTGGAACTGGCTGAGCCGGGTATCCAGTATCTCCACTGGTGGGCCCAATTCATGGGTGGCGGCAATGATCTGAACACCGCGCTCCACATGTGGAACGTGTTCATCACCGCCCACGGCCTTATCATGGTGTTCTTCATGGTGATGCCGGCCATGATCGGCGGGTTTGGCAACTGGTTCGTGCCGCTGATGATCGGCGCGCCCGACATGGCCTTCCCGCGCATGAATAACGTCAGCTTCTGGCTGACTGTGGCGGGTTTCTTCAGCCTGATGTTCTCGATGTTCGTGCCCGGCGGCTCCGGCCCCGGCGCAGGCACGGGCTGGACGGTTTACGCACCGCTTTCAACCAGCGGTTCGGTTGGCCCGGCGGTTGATTTTGCGATCTTCGCGCTGCACCTCTCCGGTGCTGGTTCGATCCTGGGTGCGACCAACTTCATCACCACCATTTTCAACATGCGTGCCCCCGGCATGACGCTGCACAAGATGCCGCTGTTCGTGTGGTCGATGCTGGTAACTGCCTTCCTGCTGCTGCTGGCGCTGCCCGTTCTGGCTGCTGCCATCACCATGCTGCTGACCGATCGCAATTTCGGCACGACCTTCTTTGATCCGGCGGGCGGCGGCGATCCGGTGCTCTACCAGCACCTGTTCTGGTTCTTCGGCCACCCGGAAGTGTACATCATGATCCTGCCGGGCTTCGGCATGATCAGCCAGATCGTGGCGACTTTCAGCCGCAAGCCGGTGTTCGGTTACCTCGCGATGGCCTATGCCATGGTGGCAATCGGTGTCGTCGGCTTCATCGTGTGGGCGCATCACATGTACACGGTCGGCCTCGATGTGAACACCAAGATGTATTTCACCGCGGCCACCATGCTGATTGCCGTGCCCACGGGCGTGAAGATCTTCAGCTGGATTGCCACCATGTGGGGCGGCAGCATTACCTTCAAGTCGCCGATGGTGTGGTCGCTTGGCTTCATCTTCCTGTTCACCGTGGGCGGGGTGACCGGCGTGGTGCTCGCCAATGGCGGGATCGATGATAACCTGCATGACACCTATTACGTGGTGGCGCATTTCCACTACGTCCTGTCGATGGGCGCGGTGTTCTCGATGTTTGCAGGCTTCTACTACTGGTTCCCGAAGATGAGCGGGCGGATGCATTCCGAACTGCTCAGCCACATCCACTTCTGGACCTTCTTTATCGGCGTGAACGTGATCTTCTTCCCGCAGCATTTCCTCGGGATGCAGGGCATGCCGCGGCGTTATCCGGATTATCCGGTGGCCTACCAGTTCTGGCACGAGATCAGCACCTACGGCTATTACATCATGGCCGGCTCGATGATCTTCTTCTTCGTCAACATCGCCTATGCGCTGATGGCGGGTCGCAAGGCCGAGGCCAACCCGTGGGGCGAGGGGGCAACGACGCTCGAATGGACCCTGCCGAGCCCGCCGCCCTTCCACCAGTTTGAAACCCTGCCGGTGATTACCGACAGCATGGACTACCACGATCATCGTCCTGCCACGGCCTAATGCAGGCTTCGGGCGCGGCCCGCACAGGGTGGGGCGCGCTGGCAGGGCGGAACATCCAAAGGGGGGCGCGGCTGTGCTGGCCGCGCCTCCTTATCAGGTAAGCAGACGCGATTTATGAGTATCGAGGCAACCACCACCACCCCGGCCAACGGCACTCCGATGCCGGCCGAGTGGCGTGATTTCTTCACGCTGACCAAGCCACGGGTGATGACGCTGGTGATCTTCACCGCGATCTGCGGGGTGCTGGCTGCGCCCGGTTCGATCCATCCGGTGCTGGGCTTTACGGCCGTGCTGGCGATCGCCATGGGCGCTGGCGGTTCGGCTGTGCTCAACATGTGGTGGGAAGCCGATATTGATGCCGGCATGAAGCGGACCCGCAATCGCCCACTGCCCGGCGGACGGATGCGCCGCGAGGATGCACGCGATTTCGGCATTTTCCTGTCGGCCCTGTCGGTGTTGTTGATGGGCCTGGCGATCGGCTGGCTGGCCGCAGCGCTGCTCGCGCTGGCGATTGTTTACTACGCTGTCATCTACACCATGTGGCTGAAGCCCCGCACGCCGCAGAACATCGTTATCGGGGGCGGCGCGGGCGCCTTTCCGCCGATGATTGGCTGGGTCGCGGTGACAGGCGATATCACGGCCATGCCGATCCTCTTGTTTGCAATCATCTTCTTCTGGACACCGCCGCACTTCTGGGCGCTCGCCCTGTTTGTCGAGGCCGATTACGCCAAGGTTGGCATTCCGATGCTTCCCGTTGTCGCGGGCGAAAAAGCCACCCGCCGCCAAATCTGGTGGTACACGCTTGGCCTTGCCCCGATTGCGATTGCCCCCTGGGCGATTGGCGGCACAGGCGGCATTTACGGCATGACGGCGGTGACGCTTTCGGCGTTGTTCATCTGGCTGGCTCTGCCAGTCTGGAAGCGCACCGCCGCACCTGAGGGTGACAAGATGCTTCCCGAAAAGAGGCTCTTCAAGTTCAGCATCTACTACCTGTTCGCGCTGTGCGCTGCGCTGGTCGTCGACCGGGTGGCAACCTATCAGGGGTGGGTCTTCGCATGACGCCGGAAGAAGAGGCCGAGTTCGAACGCCGCCGCAAGGCGCGCAATTATGTGGTCGCGGGCACCTTGCTGTTTTTCGTCGCGCTGTTCTACGCGATCACCATCGTCAGGATGGGGGATTGAGCAATGGCCACTGCACCCACTGCCTGTGACGCCGAAACCACCCGCCGCAATGCGCGCACCGGGATGCTGGCGGCGGCGGGCGCCTTGGCGATGCTGGGGCTCGGCTATGCGGCTGTGCCCCTGTACCAGATGTTCTGCCAAGTCACCGGCTTTGGCGGCACCACCATGAGAGCCACCGAAGCCGACGCTGCGCGCGCAGCGGCGATTGCCACCGGCAAGACCATTTCGATACGCTTTGATGCCTCCACCGCTGCGGGCATGCCCTGGGCCTTCAAGCCGACCAACCCCACCCAGACCGTGACGATCGGGCAGCGCGATATCGCCACCTATGTGGCGCGCAATGATGGTTCCAAGCCCATCACCGGCATGGCGACTTTCAACGTGACGCCCGAGCAGGCGGGCAAGTATTTCAACAAGATCCAGTGCTTCTGCTTTACCGAGCAGACGCTCCTTCCGGGCCAGGAGGTTACCATGCCTGTGCTCTATTACGTCGATCCCGCCATGCTCGATGATCCGAACATGGCCGGCGTTCAGCAGATCACGCTGAGCTATACTTTTCACCGCCAGAAAGAGCCGCAACTCGCGGCTCTCGACGGCACCAATTGATCCGCACATCCTAGGGACGGGAACTTCCACATGGCTGGCACAGTAAACCACGATTACCACATCCTCGAACCTGATATCTGGCCGCTCGTCGGCTCGATGTCGGCGCTCACCTTTACCAGCGGCATGGTGCTGGGTTTCCACCCGGAAATTTTCGGCGCCACCGCCTCTTTCGTGATGTGGGCAGGGCTTGCGGGCCTCATTGCCACCTTTTTCATGTGGTTCAGAAACATCGTGATCGAAGCCCAGCGCGGCGATCACACGCCGGTGGTGCAGCTGCACATGCGCTACGGGATGATCCTGTTCATTGCTTCTGAAGTGATGTTCTTTGTCGGCTGGTTCTGGGCCTTTTTCGATTTCGCGCTGTTCCCTGCCGCGCTCAGCTATGATGCGGCCTCGGGCACAACCACCAGCCTGTTTGGTGAGGCGGGCGCAATCGCCCAGTTCATCCCCGAAGGGATGGAAGTGCTCAATCCCTTCTCGCTGCCGCTGCTGAACACCCTGATCCTGCTGTGTTCGGGCACCACGGTGACCTGGGCGCACCATGCCTTGATCCATGGTGATCGCGTGGGTCTCAAGCAGGGCCTGTGGGCGACGATTGCACTCGGTCTGCTGTTCAGCGCGATCCAGGCTTACGAATATTCGGCTGCGCCCTTTGGCTTTGGCGGCAACACCTATTCGTCGGCCTTCTACATGGCGACGGGCTTTCACGGGTTCCACGTGCTGGTCGGCACGATTTTCCTCGGCGTTTGCCTCTACCGCGCCTATCTTGGCCACTTCACGCCCCGTCAGCACTTCGGTTTCGAAGCGGCGGCGTGGTATTGGCATTTTGTCGATGTGGTGTGGCTCTTCCTGTTTGTTGCCGTCTATGTGTGGGGCGGCTGGGGCGCTGAATACCACTGATGCTGCCGGACGAAAGTCCACCGCAACACAAGGGGCAGCCGGGACTCGTCTCGGCTGCCCTTTCCGGTTCGTGCCCTGCGTGCAGCGCACCGACACTGTTCGCCGCGCCTGCTGCCATTGCCGCGCGGTGCCGGGTCTGCGGTCTGGCGTTTCGCCCGCTGGAGCGTGGCAGCCGCTGGGCGGGCGTGGTTACGCTGCTGCTGGCCGCACTCATGACGGGGGCGGCGCTGGCGATTGATGTTGCGCTGGCTCCGCCCCTGTGGCTGCAACTGGCATTCTGGGCGCCTGTAACGGTGGGCGGAGTGATTTTTGTCCTGCGGTTTTACAAGACGATGCTGCTTTATGCCGCATATGAAAGGCGCAAGACATGATCCGCCGGTGGCCCATCATTCCCACCATCATCGTGTTTGCCGCCGTCGCCACGATGATCGGTCTTGGGGTGTGGCAGCTTGGCCGCATGGGCGAAAAGGCCGAGCTGCTGGCCCGTTACGAAGCCGCCGCTGGCGAGCCGGGCGAGGCAGCATTCCCGCTTTCGGGCGATGGCGCCGCCGTATGGTTCCGCCGCGCGCGGCTGACCTGCGCCGCGCCTGTCAGCATCGAAGCCGTCGCCGGAACCTCGGCACGCGGCGCCAAGGGCTGGGTGCAGCGCGCGACCTGCGCCAATGGCGCGCTGGTCGATATCGGCTTCACCCGCGATCTGGCCCCGCCCGATTGGCAGGGCGGCGAAGTCACCGGGGTGATCGCGCCCGGCCCGCGCCTTGTCGCCGATCCGCCGGTGGCTGGCCTCGCGGCGATGGCGCGGCCCGATCCTTCGGACCTGCCCAATAATCACCTCGCCTATGCCGGGCAGTGGTTCTTCTTCGCGATCACCGCGCTTGTCATCTACGTGCTGGCGTTAAAGCGGCGAGGGCGTTTTTCTTGATGATCGCGATTTCCAAGCCGGGAAATGTTCCATTTCCCACCAAATCGCTCTAACCCGCGCTGCCATGCAGTATGTCTCGACACGCGGGAGCGCACCGACGCTCGATTTCGAAGGGGTGACGCTCGCCGGGCTTGCCAGCGACGGGGGGCTTTATCTGCCCGCCGAATGGCCACATCTCTCGCCGGATGAAATCCGCGCGCTGCGGGGGCTCACCTACCCGCAGCTTGCCGCGCGCATCATGGCGCCGTTTGTCGCGGGAAGCCTTACCGAGGCGGAACTTCAGGCCGTGTGCGAGGCAGTCTATGGCGCTTTCGGCCATGCCGCGGTTGCGCCCTTGGTGCAGCTCGACGAGACGCATTGGCTGCTCGAACTGTTCCACGGCCCGACGCTCGCCTTCAAGGATGTGGCGCTGCAATTGCTGGGGGCCCTGTTCGAGATTTTCCTCGAGCGGCGTGAGCAGCGCCTCACCATCGTGGGGGCGACCAGCGGGGACACCGGATCTGCTGCCATTCAGGCGGTGGTGGGCCGCGCGCGCAGCGAGATCTTCATGCTGCATCCTGCCGGGCGGGTGAGCGATGTGCAGCGCCGCCAGATGACGACAGTGCGCGCGCCCAATGTCCACAACCTGGCCATTGCCGGCAGCTTTGACGATGCGCAGGCCCATGTGAAGCGCATGTTCACCGATCCGGACGTGGCGGGCGTGCTCAATCTGGGCGCGGTCAATTCGATCAACTGGGCGCGGCTGATGGCGCAGGTGGTCTATTATTTCTCGTCGGCCCTGCAACTCGGCGCGCCCGATCGCCCGGTGGCTTACAGCGTGCCGACGGGCAATTTCGGCGATGTGTTCGCAGGCTATGTGGCCGCAAAAATGGGCCTGCCGATTGAGAAGCTGATCGTCGCCACCAATGTGAACGACATTCTCCACCGCGCCCTGACCAGCGGGGATTATTCGGCAGGCGGGGTCACGCCCACGATCACGCCGTCGATGGATATTCAGGTTTCGTCCAATTTTGAACGCCTGCTGTTCGATTGCGGGGGGCGGGACGGGGCGGCGATGGCGGAACAGATGCGCGCCTTCGAGGCCGCCAAGGCGATGCAGCTCACCAACCAGCAGCGCGAAGGTGCAGCCAAGCTCTTTACGAGCGCACGCGCCGATCAGACCGAAACGGCCCGCGCGCTCCAATGGGCCTATCGCGCGGCCGGACAGGTGATCGATCCGCACACAGGTGTTGGCCTGCACGCAGCGCAAGCCGTCGCGGCTGATCGCGCTATCCCCAGCGGCGTCCCTATCGTGACGCTGGCCACCGCACACCCGGCCAAGTTCCGCGACGCGGTCGAGCGCGCCATTGGCGTGCGCCCGGCGCTGCCGCAGCGCGTCGGCGATCTGTTCGGGCGGGAGGAGCACTTCGTCGAATTGCCAGGCGATTACGCCGCAGCGCGCGACCATGTGCTGGGTCATGCCGCGCAGCTCGCCTGATGGCAGCCTTGATCGAAACGCCGCGGGTGATGGAATGCACCGGCTGGGATGCTTATCGCCTGATCGATAGCGGGGCAGGGCGCAAATACGAGACCTTCGGCCCCCACCGCTTCATCCGCCCCGAACCCCAGGCGATGTGGCAGCCGCGGCTGGCTGAATGGCCCGCCGCGGGCGAATTCATCCCTGGCTCGGACGAGGATGGCGGCGGGCGTTGGCACTTCTGCGAACGCCTGCCAGAGGATGGCTGGGAGCTGGCATGGAACGAGGTGCGCTTCACAGCCAAGCCCACGCCCTTTCGCCACCTGCAATTCTTCCCCGACATGGCGCCGGTATGGGACTGGATGCGCGGCGCATTGCACGGGATGAGCGAGGCCGAGACGATGAACCTGTTTGGCTATACCGGCCTTGGCACGCTGGCGCTTTCGCAGCATGGCCGGGTAACGCATGTTGATGCCTCGAAGAAGTCGGTCGCTCAGGCGCGCGCGAATGCCGCGCTGTCGGGCATGACGGGCAAGCCGATCCGCTGGCTCACCGATGATGCCGCCAAGTTCACCGCGCGCGAGGTGCGGCGGGGGCGGCGTTATGACGGGATCATCCTTGATCCCCCCAAGTTCGGGCGCGGGCCGGATGGCGAGGTGTGGCGGCTGGAAGAGGGCCTGCCCGGCCTGATTGCTGACTGCGCGCGGCTGCTTGATCACGACAGCCGCTTTCTGTTCCTCACGGTCTATGCCGTCCGGATGAGCAGCCTTGCGATTGCGGGCCTGCTGGCAGAGGCGCTGAGCGCTTTGCCGGGCATGATCGAACATGGCGATCTTGCCGTGCGCGAGGAAGGCGTGGGGGGGCGCTTGCTCCCCACCGCAATTTTCGCGCGGTGGTCAAATCCCCGCTAAAGGCGCGCTCATGGTCACCCGCTCCGATTCGCTCACCCTTGAAGTCAATGATCTCGTCGTCGATGTCCTTACCGGCATCTACTCCGAGGAAACTGGCAAGCCCCAGCCGCTGCGGATCTCGGTTGCGGCGCGTTACGAAGTCGCGGATCGCTATGATCCCGACACACCGCTCGAGGCCTCCAAGAATTACATGGATCTCAAATTCGCCGCCTCTGAAGGCCTGCCGGAAGGGGTCCATTTCAAGCTGATCGAGGCAGTTGCCGATCACATCTGCGAAAGCCTGTTTGCAGGCGATGCCCGCGTCGAGGCGGTCACGGTCAAGATCGTCAAGCTCGCGATTGCCGAGGCAGGTGAACAGATCGGCATTACCCTGCACCGCGAGCGGCCCCTCGTTCACGGCGCGCGATAAGAGGGCGCGCGCCGATGCAGCAACAGCTGGAAGTAGCCCTGCTGCCTGATGCGCCGCTGGATGCGGCAACCGCTTTCATGGCGCTTTATCTGCCGCAGGCGCGCGCGCTGATCGAGGCGGAAGGGGCCAGCGCGCTTGCCATCATCCTGCCGCCTGCGCCCAAGGCCCATGCCGACTGGCGGCGCACACTCGCGCGGGACCTGGCGCGCGAATATGCGCCGCGGCGCGCCAATGTGATCGCGGCCCGGCCCGGAGCGGGGCGCGAGGCGATGCTGCAATTTTTATCAGATGCGCCCGGGGTTACAGGCCATTACTGTGAGGTCGATGAATGACCAGTCCGGCACGTTTCACCCCTCGGCGCAGCCCGTCCAGCGCCGCCGCGATCTGATCGTGGTGCGCGCTGAGGGCGATCGCGGCCCGCCGCTGGTGGATAGCTTCCAGCGCCGTATTTCGTATCTGCGTCTCTCGGTCACGGATCGCTGCGATCTGCGCTGCGCCTATTGCATGCCCGAGGCGATGCAATTCCTGCCCAAGGCCGAGGTGCTCACGCTGGAGGAGCTCTACCAGCTTGCCACCGGCTTCATCGCGCGCGGCGTGACCAAGCTGCGGATCACCGGCGGCGAGCCGCTGGTGCGGCGCGACATCATGGATTTGTTCACAGCCCTGGGACGGCGCGTCGGCCATGACTTGCAGGAATTGACCCTGACGACCAACGGCACCCAGCTTGCCCGCCATGCAGAAGCGCTGGCGCGCGCGGGCGTGAAGCGGGTGAACGTGTCGCTCGATACTCTCGACAGAGAGCGCTTTGCCGCGCTGACCCGGCGCGATTGTCTGCCGCAGGTGCTCGAAGGGATCGCAGCGGCGAAGGCGGCCGGGCTCAAAGTCAAGCTGAACGCGGTGGCGCTGCAGGGCGTGAACGCGGACGAATTGCCTGATCTCATCGCCTGGGGGCATTCGCAGGGCCATGATGTGACCCTGATCGAAGTGATGCCGCTCGGCGATGTCGAGCAAGAGCGGCTCGATCAATATCTTCCGCTTGATGGTGTGCGTGCCCGGCTCGCCGAACGCTGGAGCCTCAAGGACATTGCGCTCTCGACCGGTGGCCCTGCCCGCTATGTCGAGGTGGCGGAAACCGGTGGCATCCTCGGCTTCATCACGCCGCACACGGGCAATTTCTGTGCAGGCTGCAACCGCTTGCGGGTGACTGCGACGGGCCAGCTCTACCCCTGCCTCGGCGGGGGCGAGCAGGTTGATCTGCGCGCGGCCTTGCGCTCGGATGACCCCGAACGCAATCTCGCGCTGGCCCTGCAGGAAGCGCTGGCGATCAAGCCGGAAAAGCACCAATTCCGCATGGATGCGCGTGGGAGCGCTCCGGCGGTGCCGCGCCATATGTCGACCACGGGGGGGTGAGCATGGGCGTGCGGGTGGTGCTGCTTGGCAAGCTTGCCGATCTGGCGGGTGCAGGCGAATTGGAACTGGCTGGCCCGCTCGACTGGGCGGGGCTCTTGGCGGGCGTGCCCGAAGCGCTCGCTCAAGCCGCAAGCGATCCGCGCAATCGGGTGGCGGTGAACGGCGCGCTGATCGCTGACAAGGCCAGCCTTGCCGCCCAAGCGGGCGATGAGGTGGCGCTGCTCCCGCCGGTCTCGGGCGGATGATGCGCGATATTCGCCTGCTTAGAGAAATGTTCATCCCCGGCACGCTGATCGGGCCGTTCACGCAGGCCAATCCGGGGCTCGGCGGCCTGTGCACTTTTGTGGGCGAGGTGCGCTCCGATGGCGATGTCGAGGCGCTTGAGCTTACCCATTACGAGCCGCTCACGCTGCCGGGGATGCATGAGCTGGCAGATCGGGCCTTTGCCCGCTTTGATCTGATGGGGCTGCTGATGGTTCACCGCATCGGGATGCTGCGGCCGGGCGAGCCGATCGTCTGCGTCTCGGCCGCAGCGCGCCACCGCCGCGATTGCATTGATGCGGTCGATTTCTGCATGGATCACCTCAAAAGCGCCGCGTGGTTCTGGAAGCGCGAGAAGCGCAGCGATGGCTGGCACTGGATCGAGCCGCGCAGCGAGGATCACCGCGATCGGCTGCGCTGGTAAATTGATCTCGCTCAAGGTGCGCCTTGGAAGCGAATCGTAATGTCCTCTCCAACACAAGGAGGGACAGCGCATGAGCAAACAGGTTCACGATATTATCGAAAGCGGCGCGGCGCGGATTGTTGAGGCGCCGGTGCGCCACCAGGTTGACGCCGACCGCCAGTTTGGCCTTCCCGCAGCGATCTATGGCGCGATGGTGGGGTGCTATCTCGGCTTTCTGGCGATTGCTGCGGTGACTTTTGGCAATGCCGCGCTGGCGATCCCGCTGGTGATCTTTGCGGTCGCGATTGTCGCAGGCTTTGGCGTGCCGACCTTGTGGACGCGATTGAAGGACAATCCCAGCAGCCCGCCGACGAGCGGCGCATTCGCGCGCGAGGGCGTGATGACCCATACCGGGCGGCTCAGCGCTTCGGATGCCGCCGTTCAGGTGCTCACCCTGCCGGTGCTGGTGGTGGTGTGGGGCGCGGTTGCCTTCATCATCGCAGCGCTGGTGCGCTGACTTTCCAGCTCCCCCTGATGGGGCAATGGCAACGGACCCCTGTAGCGCCATTGCCCCTGCTTTTTGGGCGCAGGACGCCAGCCACCCGCCGGGCTTGCTTACCTTCCCGATATCTCCTTGAGCAGTTGGGCATCGCGCACAGCAATGCCGCGTTTGCCCTTGCGGATGATCGCGCCCATATCCTCGAGCTCGCCCAGTTTGCGGCTGACAGTCTCGATGGTGAGGCCAAGCATATTGCCCATCTCGCCGCGCGTCAGGGGCAGATCAAACTCGCTGGCAAGGTGGCAGGAGGAATCGCTCGCCGCGGCGGCAAAATCATGCAGCAGCGCGGCCAGCCGCGCCTCGGCGCTGGCATTGCCGGTGAGTTCCAAGAGGCTGCGCGACGCCAGCAGATCGGCCTGGCTGCGCCTGAGCAGCGCACGGGCAAGGGCGGGATAATCATTGATCGCGCGTTCGATATCGCGCTGGGCAAAGGTGCAAAGCCTGCTTTCCGTGAGCGCCACGACATCGTGATGGGCAAAAGGCGCGAACAGCTCCCCGATAAATCCCGCCGGGTGGACGAGCGCGAGAATCTGTTCGTTGCCGTCCTGATCGATGGCCGAGACCTTGAGCGCGCCTGAGACCAGCGTCGCGCAGGCCGCTTCTTCATCACCTGCGGCAAACAGCATCTCGCCGCGCTTCAATGTGCGGGTGCGCCCGGCTGCGGCCATGGCCTCGCGCTCTTCCGGCGAGAGCACGGCGCAGGCCGCATTCTCGCGCACCGGGCAGGTGCTGCACGCCAGGTTCATTGTCGAAGCTCCTCCCACAGCGCATCCAGCGCTGTGTCCTGTTCGGCCAACAGCGCCAGCACCGCTGCCTGCGCGCTGGCGATGGCGGCGGTGTCGCGATATTCGCTGGCGGCCTCGGCAGCGAGGCGGTCAAGCTCGCCCAGCGGGACGAAAGTCGCGCTGCGCTGGGCCGTGAGATCAGCCAGCGCCACCAGCGCGGCGCCGCGAGCCGGGCTGTCTGGCCCGGTGCCGCGCGCGCGGGCGACCAGCGCGCCGGCAGCGCCCTGCTTGCGGGCAAAGGCGGCCGAGGCCGATTCGGCGCTTGCACGGAGCGCGGCGATTGTCGCCATCTCGGCACCGCCCGGGACCACGGCGGCAGGCGGAGCAGGGGCGGCCGGCACCACAAAGTGGCGGCGTTCCACTTCGCGCAGGGCCAGCGAGGGATAGCGCGAGGCATCGCCCGCACAGCCCGCAAGCGCGAGCGCGCCCAGCAATCCTGGAACACATGCAAATCTGGCGCCGATAACCATCCCGAAACGGCGTTACCACGCCCGGCGCCGGTGGCCAACCACAGTCTGGCCTCTCCACGCAGAGGCGGGTGTGCCTTGCGCTTGCGAAATTGCCGTGTGAAGGGCGTTGACTCAGCGGCGCTGTTCCCTTAACGGCACCCATCTTTCCGGGGCTGCATCCGCGCATGCCTCGCATGGGCGTTTGGTCCGGCTCGGTTCGCTTCGTCGAACTTGGCAGGTGCCGGACACAGCACGAGATTGAGAGTATATAGCCATGTTCGCTGTAGTGCGCACGGGCGGCAAGCAATACAGGGTTGCCGCCGGAGACAAGATTGCCGTTGAAAAGCTTGCGGGCGAAGCCGGCGACACCATCACGCTGGGCGACGTTCTGCTTGCCGGTGAAGGCGAGACCCTCGCTGATGCCAGGAACGTGACGGTTTCGGCCGAAATCATCGCCCAGGCCAAGAGCGAAAAGGTGATCGTCTTCAAGAAGCGTCGCCGTCACAATTATCGCCGCAAGAACGGCCACCGCCAGCAGATGACTTTGCTGCGCATCACCGCCGTGGGTGCGGGCGAAGCCAAGGCTGCGCCGAAGAAGGCCGCTGCCAAGAAGAAGGCTGAGGCTTCGGCTGAAGCCGCTGCAGAATAAGGAGCTAGCGAGCCATGGCACACAAGAAAGCAGGCGGTTCCTCGCGCAATGGTCGTGATTCGGCCGGTCGCCGCTTGGGCGTGAAGAAGTTCGGCGGTCAGGAAGTGATCGGCGGCAACATCATCATCCGCCAGCGCGGCACCCGCGTCTATCCGGGCGTGAATGTCGGCATGGGCAAGGATCACACCCTCTATGCGCTCGAAGCGGGCGTGGTGCGATTCCACGCAGGCAAGCTCGGCCGCAAATATGTGTCGGTCGACGTGGTGGCTGACGCCGCCGAATAAGCGGACGGTTCATTGAAAGGATCGTCCACCCGGGCGATCCTGGCGGGCCGTTGCGGCCAGCAATTCACGAAAGGGAGGCAGGATCGCCCCAAGCGGGGGTCCTGGCTCCCTTTTTCGTTCAGCTCCCTTTCACTACCCTGCTGGAATCACAAAATTTCAGCGCCATGAAATTGTCATGCGTGCAGCCTATGGCGCTGACGCGGGGCGAGGAAGGGAGATCTCGTGTTTCATCGCAGCGAAAGATTGTTCTTGCGGCCCGCTTTCCCGGAGGATTGGGCGGCAATCAAGGCATGCCTTGGCGCGGATGAGGCGGTCCTGCGCAATCTTGCCCGCGCACCCTGGCCCTATGGTGAGGATGCCGCGCGCGATTTTGCTGCCATGACACAGGATGCCCGCCTGCCGCATTTCCTCGTCACGCTGCCCGGCACCGGGGTGATCGGCAGCGCCGGGCTTGGCGCGCATGAGGGCGAGACCGAGCTTGGTTACTGGATCGCGCGCGAACACTGGGGGCAGGGTTATGCCACCGAGGCTGCGCGCGCGGTGCTTCGGATCGCCCACACGCTCGGCCACCGCCGGATCATCGCGGGACATTTTACCGACAATCCCGCCGCCGGCCGGGTGCTCGCCAAGCTCGGCTTTGTGCCGACCGGCGCGATCACGCAGCGCCACAGCCTGGCGCGCGGCGCGCATGCCGAGCTGGTCGAATATGCGCTTGATCTGGCAGCAGGCGAAGGCGAGGCGCGCCGCGCCGCCTGATCTTTCGGGCGCGTTGCGGGCTTGTTTGGCTGCGCGAAAATCCTTAGGCGTGTGGCACCATGACTACCCGCAGACGCTTGAGCCCGGAGGAATCGCGCAGTTCCGCATTGCAGGCCGCGCGCGCCTTGCTGATCGAGGCCGGGCCGCAGGCGGTGACGCTCAAGGCAGTCTCGGCGCGGATCGGGCGCACCCATGCCAATCTGCTGCACCATTTCGGCTCGGCCTCTGGCTTGCAGCGCGCGCTTGCCGAACACCTGGCGAAATCGGTGTGCGAAACCATCATCGAGGCCGTGCGGGCAAGCCGGGCCGGGCTGGGAAGCCCGCGCGAGGTGGTGGATCTTGCCTTCGATGCCTTTGATCGCGAAGGCGCGGGCGCGCTCACCAGCTGGATGCTGCTGACGGGCAATGAAGACGCGCTCGATCCGATAATCTCCACGATCCATGCGCTGGTTGATGAGCTTGCCCCTGAAGAAGCTGATGCCAATTGCGGCGAACAGCGCATTCACAAGGATACGCTCACGCTGGTGCTGATGGCGCTGGGCGATGCGTTGATCGGCGGGGCGCTGGCAAAGTCGCTGGGACTGCCGCGCGATGCGGCCCGCGTGCAGGCCGAAGCGATGCTTGCCCAGTCGCTCGCGGATTACGAGCAGGTCTAGGCGGGATTGCCTGCCAGCGCTGCAGCCTGCCATGGTGGCAGCCGCGCCGGATCAAGACTTTCCACCCGCAGGTGATCCACCGCCAGTCCGAGATCAGGATAGGCTGCGATCCGGCGCGCTTCGTCCGATTCGCCCAGCGGCACCACCACCAGCCGGCGATTGACCTTTTGCCGCCAGTTCATCCGCGCGGTGTTTTCCTGCCCGACATAGCAGCCCTTGGTGAAGCTCACGCCGTTCAGTTCCGCTGCATTGGTTTCCAGCCACAGGATATCGCCCATCTCGCCGCGTCCCTCCGGCACGCCAAGGCTCAGGCGATGGGCGAGCCATGCCGCATCGGCAGCTTCGCCGCTTGCCGGGGCAAGCCAGCGGTAGCCGAGCTGGGGCAGGCGCGGGTCGGGCCGGGCTGTGCCTTGCGGCGCAAGGCTCCAGTGGACGGCAAGGCTTTCATCGCGGGCAATCGCGATCTTGCGGCGCAGGCGGTACATGGCAAGGCGCCTCGCCAGCTCATCGGCGGCGCCCGCTTCGCAATCGAGCAGCAGGTCGGCGCCGTCCTGCCACACCACAAAATCGAACAGGTGCTTGCCCTGCGCGCTGAGCAGCGCGGCATAGCAGGGCAGGGGGCCGGTGACGTCGTTGGTGACAAGGCCCTGAAGGAAAGCAGCGACATCCTCGCTCTCGTCCTGCGGGGCAAGGCGGATCACGGCTCGGCTGGCAAGATGGGTCGCGCTCATGCGTGACAGATAGGGATGCCGGACGCTAAGGGGAAGGCATGACCGACACGCTCACCATCCGCCGTCCCGATGATTGGCACCTCCACTTCCGCGACGGAGCCGTGATGCGCGAGGTTGTGCCCTACACCGCGCGGCAATTTGCCCGCGCGATCGTGATGCCCAACCTCACGCCGCCGGTGACGACCACGGCGCTGGGCGCGGCCTATCGGAAACGCATTCTGGCAGCCGTGCCCGAAGGCGTGAACTTCATGCCGCTGATGACCTGCTACCTCACGGACACCACGGATACCGATGATCTCGCGCGGGGCGCTGCTGAAGGTGTCTTCACGGCCGCCAAGATGTATCCCGCCAATGCCACCACCAATTCGGCGGCCGGGGTCACCAATGTCGAGAACATCTATCCCGTGTTCGAACGGATGCAGGCCGAAGACATCGTGCTGTGCATCCATGGCGAGGTTACCGATCATGCGGTTGATGTCTTTGACCGCGAAAAAGAGTTCATCGAACGCCATTTACGCGGGATTATCGCGGCATTTCCGCGCTTAAGAGTGGTTTTCGAACATATAACGACGGCTGACGCGGTCGATTTCGTGATGGCAGCAGGGCCGAATGTGGCCGCCACCATCACCCCGCAGCACCTCCACATCAACCGCAACGCGATGCTGGTGGGCGGGATTCAGCCGCATAATTACTGCCTGCCGGTCGCCAAGCGCGAGCGCCACCGGCTGGCGCTGCGGGCAGCGGCGACATCAGGCAATCCCAAGTTTTTCCTCGGCACCGACAGCGCGCCGCACCTGCGCCGCGACAAGGAAAGCGCCTGTGGCTGTGCCGGGATTTTTGGCGCGCCTTACGCCCTGGAAAGCTATCTTACTGTATTTGATGAAGAAAATGCGCTCGATAAGTTCGAAGGCTTTGCCTCGCTCCATGGCCCTGCCTTTTACAGGCTGCCGGTCAACGAGGAGACGATCACGCTTACCCGCGCCGAAGTTGCAGTGCCGCCGGTGCTGCATGTGACGGGCGAGGAAATCGTGCCCTGGCATGCCGGGCAGAGACTTGGGTGGAAGCTTCTCTAGGCCAGCAGCGCCGCCCGCCGCCGCGCCCACAGATCGCCCACGAAAATCGCCACAGCGGCCCAGATCAACACGAAGCTGCCAAGTTGGGCGGAGCGTAATTCCTGTTTGAAAACAAACAGTCCAAGGAAGAACACGATAGTCGGTGCGAGGTATTGGATAAAGCCAAGCGTGGAATATTCCATCCGCCGCGCAGCAATCGCAAAGAGCAGCAAAGGCACAGCGGTGACGACGCCCGAGAACACGATCAGCCCGCTCATCACGGCATCCTGCCCGAAGGCAGAGCCTTGTGGGCTTGCCGCATACCACGCCGCAATCGCGAGCGAAGGCACCATCAAAAGGCCGCTTTCGATCGTGAGGCCGGGCAGCGATCCGACAGCAACCTGTTTACGAACAAGCCCATAGAGGGCAAAGCTTAGCGCAAGACTGAGGCTGATCCACAAGGTCGTAAGCTCGCCGGCCGCCAGCAATGCCACCGCCAGCGCCGCGATGCCCACCGCAACCCATTGCCAGCGTGACAGCCGTTCACCCAGAAAGGCCGTGCCCAGCAGCACGTTGAGCAAAGGATTGAGATAATAACCGATGCTGGCCGCATAGACCTCGCCCGCCATGATCGCCCAGACATAGACGAACCAGTTGAACCCGATCAGCGCCGCGCTTGCCGCCAAGGCGAGCATGGCGCGGCGATCAGCAACCGCGGCGCGCAGCTCGGCAAACTGGCCGCGCATGGCGACAATCAAGAGGCACAGGGGCAAGGTCCAGATGATCCGCCAGCCGACGAATTCAAACGGCGGCACGCTTTCCACCAGTTTGAGATAGAGCGGCAAGAAGCCCCAGATGAGATAGGCCCCGAGCGCAAAGGGGAGCCCCGAGGGCTGGCTTGCGGCGGCGTTGGGGGAGGGCGCGGGGGGCTGGGCCATGGTCTGCCCGTTCGCCTAGGCGGCAGGCACGCCCATGGCAAGAGCGCGGGCGCGGCTGTTAGGTGACAGGAGTGTTTAGACTGGCGCAGAGCGGGATTTTCCGGGTTTTTGCGGGGCTGTGCGGACCAGAAGTGGCGGAAATCCTTGGGTTTGCAGATGGGTGCCCAAAAAATCGGCGCGCGCAAGCAGTGTCTGGACTCAGGGTTAATTTAGACGCTGGATTGCCATGAGCGGCTGGACTGGCAGCTGTGCCTTCTTAGGGCACCTTAACCGCGGATTTCCGCCAAAAATACGCTTCTTAATGGCCTCTGATAGGCGCTTCAGGCGCGATTTATTGGCGTCGAACCGGGACACAAGTGGGGCATGGCGTGCTGTGTTGCGATGTGTGAGCAAAACCCGAGGATTTCTGCCAATCTGAGGCTGGAGCGAGGCCGATCCAAGCGGGGCGAACTGGGCAGGTTTTTCACCAGGCCTGCTGGCAGAGAGCTTCGGCCGGATCGGCTTCGCAATCGGCGAAGCTGATGGTGCCATCGGGGGAACGGATCATCACGAAAGCATATCGATCATAGACCTCCTCATCGACCAGTTCGGTTGCAGCGAGAAGGGATTGCGCCTTTGTAAGGCTGGCCCTGGGATGGGTTGCTCCATCGCGCCAATAGTAAGCTGCTGTCACCTGACCCGAGGTGTGGAGCTGGCGCTCAGCATGTTGGCGGACGGTGGCAGCATCGGCATCGGCCGGAAGAACGAAAGCAAAGATGCGGTTGCGGGCATCATCCTTGAAGTAGCCCGCCTGGGGGAAATTGGGTGCGTTCGAGCAAACTGTCATCATTAGCGCGAGCGGAAGAATGGCTAGGCAACTGCGCATCATAACCTCCTGATAACCGCGATCACGCGGCCAAAGATGTGCAATTCACCGTCGTGAGCAATTTCCGGCGGCACGCTGGGGTTGTCACTCAATATCTTGACGCTGCCGTCGGGCATGGGGCGCAGGCGTTTGACCATTCCGGTCTGGCCGAAGGCAATAGCCCAGTAGAGATCGCCGAAGGTCGATCCCTCGGCCGAGCGATCAATCAGGATCACATCGCCATCGCCGATGGTTGGCTCCATGGAATTGCCCAAGCCCTTGGCCCAGTAGAGCCGTTCTGGCGGGCTGCGGGTTATGGAGCGCAGCCAATCACGCGGGAACAGCATGGTGTCGGCCTGATGCTCGACAATCTCGCTATCCATGAAGGCGGGGCCCAGACCGAAATTGAGATCGATCGCGGCGATCTCGACCATTTCGGGTTCATCGATGCTGGCGAGCGCGGTTGCTACAGATCGAGACCAGCCAGGAAAATCGGGATATGCTGCCTTGAGCTTCTCCAAAGTTCTTTGGCTTAGCCTGGTCTCAACGATGCCTTTAACCGGCTTGCGAAGGGTTTCAGGATCGACTTTCGCACGCCTGGCAACTTCGGTCAGGGTGCCGCCTGCGTATTCGATCAGCGCGTTTATGAGCGCAGCGTCTTTCTCTACCCCCGACATGCTTCTGGGCTAACAAATAAAAATCCGAATGCGTATCCGAGATTTCTCCGTTTACAGTGCGAGAAATATCGGATACGCATTCGGGCATGGACCAGCAAACAATCGTTCAGGACATTGCGCGGCGGGCGAAAGCCTCGCGCGTTTCCATTGCCGAGCTCTGCCGCCGTGCCGGCATCCACCAGGACACCTTCCATAATTGGAAGAAGACTGCGCGGAATCCCAATCCGCCTGGGGCGAACCTGCATTCGATCAGTGCGCTTTATCGCGAGCTCGACAAGATCGACGCTGAGGATGCCAAGCGCCTTTCGCGGCGCGGCAAGGCGGTGGCAGCATGAGCGGCTGGCCTTACCCTGTCGGCAAGTTTGTCGGCAAAGACGGATCGCTGCGGTTTGGCGATCGCCGCTACTGGTCAAAAGACAGCGCCAAATTTGCTGGCCGGTGCGTTTGGTTGCGTCTTCCCAAGGAGGGCGACCAGATGGTGACCTTCTGGAACGGCGATGAAGAGACGGCGCGCAAATATGTCGCGCATCTGATGGCGGACACCGGTTTGACCATTCCCGGCTATGCGTCCCGGATGTTCGCCGATGCCCGCATCGAGGGCGAAGCGCAGGCTGCATCAATCGTTCGCCTGCAGGCCGATCTGCTCATGCAGCTGCTGGACGATCTTGTTGAGGACCGCCGCGTTGGCGTGTTCACCAGCATCCTTCGCAAGGCGATGCGCCAGATCGAGTTGGTGAAACAGCGCTTCGGCAAGGGCGGGATCGGCGCGAACCAAGGCTGCGCCGATGGCGATCTGGAACGCGCCCAGCGCATCGAGGCGCGCCTGCGTCTGGCGCAGCGCATCTTTGAGGTCGGCAAGTTCGGCGTGGGTGCTCACGATCAGTCTCCTGCTGTTGGCGAGGGAGACGCTAGCGAGGCGGGCAGCGCCGCGCATCGTCTAAGTGGGGGTGCGAAATGAACGCTGGTTCGAAGGGGCGCCCGGTTCGTGCCGACGCGCGCGTTATCGCCATCGATCCTGCCGACATCTTCATCCCCGAGCGCATCGGGTTTCTGCATGAGGATAAGGCTGCGGCGCTTGGCCGGTTGATGGCGGTCGATGGCCAGCGTGATCCGATCAAGGTGGTGCGAGTATTTCCGAGCAAGACGGTTGAGCAGTGCAAGGCCGAGGGCAACCGCCCGTGGCGGCTAGTGGTCGGCATGCACCGCCTGCAGGGATGTATGCTTGAGGGCATCGACGTGCTGGCGATCGAGGTTTCGGGCAAGCCCGAAGACCTTGCCGATCTGGAAGCCTCTGAAAACCTGCACCGCCGCCCGCTCGGTCCGATCGAGCGGGCCAAGTTCACCGCCGCGCTGGTGCAAGCCGCGCAGGAACGCATTGCGCGCGAGCATGGCGATCTGGATCAGTATCAGCGCGGCGCGAAGGCGCGCTGGGACCGCGTAAAGCACTTCGAAGAAACCGCTGAGGCGGCTCTGCGGGACGAGACCGAGGATGCTTGTGCAAAGATTGCACAAGCATACAGCTGGGAGGAATCGGTCGGCGAAGCGCTCGGCATGTCGCGGCGCACGATCCACAATGATCTGGCGATTTATCGGCTTGTGATCGCGCCGTTCCCCGACCTTGCTGAGGCGCTCGCCAAGCATCCGGTGGTGGGCGAGAATGGCAGCCAGCTGAAAGAGCTGACGCGGCTCAAGGATGAGGCGGTGCGCCGCCGGGTGATCGAGGCGCTGCTGGCTGATCCCGAGATTGGCGTTGATGACGCGAAGATCGCGGCGGGCGTTGGCGCTGCCGCGCCGCTGGCGACGCCGGTGGCGCATCAGAAGCACTACAATGCGATCAGGAATGCGTGGTCGAAGCTGAGCGTCGAGCAGAAGCGCCAGTTCATACCGAACCTCGCCTCGATGCTGACGCCCGAAATGAAGCGGAAACTGCGCGACCGGCTCAACGAGGAGCTAGGCGAGTGAGGGGTGAGATTTCCTCGGGCAAGCATTCGAAGCGTCACCCGCTCGACTGGTATGTCGATGAGTTCTGGTGTGCCGATCAGCTGGCGCGCGCGCTCGACGACTTCCGGATCGAGCGCGAGGAAGGCCTTGCAGTGTGGGATCCGTGCTGCGGCATGGGCAATACCTTGCTGGCGCCGCATGATCGCGGGTTTGCGACCTATGGCTCTGATCTTGTCGAGAACGTCGCCTATGCCAATTTCGGCTCCGGCGCGCCGATGATCTTCACGCCCGGCGACTTCCTGGAAACGACCGCCGCTCCTGCGCCCTGCAGCATCATCTGCAACCCGCCTTACAGCTATGTGAAGGGCATCGCAGAATCGTTTGCGCGGCACGCTCTCACCCTCTCTTCGCGCCGGGTCTGCATCCTGATGCCGAGCAAGTGGCTCGCCAGTCAGGCGCGTTATCAGCTGTTCACCGATCACCCGCCGCAGGCCGTGCTGCATCTGTGCCAGCGGCCTTCGATGCCGCCGGGCGACAGAATCGCGGCGATGGGCAAGCGCGCCTTCAGCGGCGGCATGACTGATTATTGCTGGATCGTCTGGGATGTGAAGCGCCCGACCAAGCCCGGCGCGACGCGCACGATCTGGCTGCCGCCGCTGCACCGCAATTCCGAAATCCTGTCATTGGAGGAGGCGCTCGATGTCTGAGCCTGAGAAGAACGGCTTCCACTGTGAAGAGATCGCCCTGATCGCGGCAATCATCTTCATCATCGGTTGGGCGGTGGTGAGGGCTGTCATGGTCTTGCTGGATCGGCTCGCATGAAGCCGCGCCTGCCCAGCGAGGCCGCGATCGCGCGCGAGATGAAGGAGACCGGGCTCGATCGCTTTCCGGCGATCCGCCGCATCCAGCAGCGCTGGGTGCTGATCAAGCAGCTTGAGCAAAGGAGGCTTGCGCGATGATCTCGCTCACCAAACGCCAGCACAATGTGCTGTGTTTCATCGCTGGCTACATCGAGAACAATGGCCGCGCTCCGACCTATCGCGAAATTGCGGCAGGTTGCGGTGTCCAGTCTGCATCAGCAGCGCACAAGGTTGTGATGCGCCTCGCGGAGCGCGGGACAGTGTTTGCGCAGGGCGGAATTAGGCTGACAGCGAGTGTCCCGATCCCGCGCGCGCCAAAGGGTGAGCCGCTGTTCTTTGTGCCTGCCCCGGAGGCTCGGCCATGACTTGTCTGCCGCCGCACAACGAATGGAACGAGCTGGTCGCAGCCAAGCAGAGCGAGGCCGAGCTGCGCCGCGTGATGACCGAGGGAGCAGGCCGCGTCAGCCGTGACGAGATCAGCAAGGTGCGCCGCGATGCGATGCGCGCTGTCTTCACCACTTATCCCGATCCCTTCGAGGTCGCCCGATACCTTGAAACCGGTGACCCCGAGGCCGCCGCGACGCTCACGGCGGCATACCGATCTTATGGCGAGCCTTACGGCGGCAGCTACCGGGTGCCCAATAACGAGCATGTTCCGGTGCTGCGGGCGATGGGGCTGGTCGGCTGGATCGGGACCGATCGCAATTGCGGCTGCTGTGTCGGCAGCTTCGGCAACACGGTGCGCCGGATCCTGCTGGGCGAGGTCGAGGAGATCGTGTGATGCCCCGGTTTGCGAGCAAGGCCGAATATTTTCGCCACCATCGCAAGGTGATGGAGCTGGCGATGGAGCTGGGCGTCACCCCGATCGAGGCTGAGGCGCGCATGAAGGCTGTCGAGGCGCGCGCGCGCCACCGGGCCAAGATGGCGCGGCGCGGCCTGCGTTCGGCGCTGCCGCCGCTGAGCCTGCGCCCCAATCAGCCGCAGCCGGTGAGCTTTGAACAGTTCGACGCCCGCTGGATGATGAGGGACTGAGCGATGGACGAGATCTTCATCACCCGCCATGCGATCCGCCGCTATCAGGAACGCGTCGCCGATGTGCCCGCGGCTCAAATCTGGCGCGTGCTCGATTGCCGGGCGATCCGCACAGCGATCAGCGTTGGTGCGCGCTACGTTCGCCTCGCTGGCGGTCAGCGCGCGGTGCTGTGCGAGAACCGCGTCATCACCATCCTGCCCAAGGAAACGCACGAAAGCGCGCTCGATCCAGCGCGCGATCCCCTGTTTGATGATGGGGAGGCCAATGCCCAAGGCTAAGCCTCATCCCGGCCAGCTCGGCTTCGACTTCGCGGCTCCCGCGCCTGCCAAGGGCGTGGCCGAGCTGGCGGGGCTTGAGCGGCAGATCAATTCCCTCGTCGGCACGGTGCTGGCGAGCGATCCGCGCCCGCGCGAGGTGATCGCGGCGGAGATGAGCGTGCTGCTCGACGACACGATCAGCAAGGCGATGCTCGATGCGTATTCTTCGCCAGCGCGCCCCGATCACAAGGTTCCGGCCTCGCGCCTGTTCGCGCTGCTGGTGGTGACTGATCGGCAGGATCTGCTCGATCCGATCATGCGCAAGATCGGCGCGGCGCTGCTGGTGGGCGAGGAAGTGAAAACGGCGCGGCTCGGCCACCTGCAGCAGCTCATCAAGGCGGCGCAAGCCGAGATGCGCTCGCTCAAAATTGACGCTCCGCAGATCAGAGAAGGTGGTGAGGATGTCTGAAGTCGCGCGCTTGATCCCGCTGGAGGACGACGCCTGGTTCACCGCCAGCGAGCTCGAAGACCTCGGCCTGCCCGGCCTGCCCGGCGACAAGCGCTCGATCAACCGGCGCGCCCAGACCGAGCGCTGGACCTCGCGGCTCGGCCCGGATGGCCAGCTGCTGGTGCGCAAGCGCGCCGGGCGCGGCGGCGGGGTGGAATTCCACGCCAGCCTGCTACCCGGCGAAGCGCGCATCGAACTGGCGCGGCGCGGCCTGATCCGCACCCGGCCCGAGCCTGCCAGCAATGGCCTCGCCAGTGCCTGGGCGTGGTTCGACAAGCAGCCCAAGAAGGTGAAGGCCGAGGCGCAGCGCCGGCTCGATATCATCACGGCCATCGCGCTGCTGTGCGAGGCGGGATCGACGCGCACCGCGGCTATCGCACAGGCCTGCAATGATCACGCGATCAGCCGCGCCACCATCTGGAACTGGCTGCGCAGCGTGGAAGGGATCGCGCGCAGCGATTGGCTGGTCGCGCTGGCACCGCGCCGCCAGGGCGGCGGCGCCGCGGCGGAAATCCACCCTGATCTGTGGCAGATTTTTCGCAGCGATTTCTTGCGCCCATCCGCGCCGACGCTGACGAGCTGTTATCATCGCATCGTCAATATTGCCCGCGAAAGAGGCCTCTCAGTGGCTTCTGAGCGCACTTTCAGAAGGCGGCTGGAGCGCGAGGTCCCCGCGGAAGTCATCCGCCTCAAGCGCGAGGGCGAGGAGGCGCTGCGCCGCTCGATCCCGGCCCAGCGCCGCAGTGTGGCCGAGCTTCACGCGCTCGAATGGGTCAATATCGACGGGCACAAGTTTGATGTGTTCGTGAAGCTGCCCGATGGCCGGGTGATCCGCCCGATCCTGGTGGCGATCCAGGACATTTACAGCCGCAAATTCGTTGGCTGGCGGCTGGGCGGCGAGGAAAGTGCGATCCAAACACGTCTCGCCTTTGCCGACTGCTTCCGCAACTATGGCATCCCGATGCACTGCGTGCTCGATAATGGCCGGGCCTTTGCATCCAAGTGGATCACCGGCGGCGCCAAAAGCCGGTTCCGCTTTCGCATCAGCCAAGAGGAGCCGACCGGCCTGCTCACCGGCCTCGGCGTGCGCATCCACTGGGCGCTGCCATTTCGCGGCCAATCCAAGCCGATCGAGCGGGGCTTCCGCGATCTGTGCGAGAGCATTGCCAAGCACCCGGCCTGCGAGGGCGCCTACACCGGCAACAATCCGCAGGCCAAGCCCGAGAATTACGGATCGAAGGCGGTTGAGTGGGAGCGGTTTGTCAAACTGGTCGATGAAGGCATCGCGCTCCACAATGCGCAGCCCGGCCGCCGCACCGAGATGGCGCAGGGCCGCAGTTTTGATGAGGTGTTCGCGGCCAGCTATGCCTCAGCGCCGATCGGCAAGGCCACGCCCGAGCAGCTGCGCATGGCGTTGCTGGCGGCGCAGAACCGCCTGATCAATCGCCAGACCGGCGAGATCGAGCTGCATGGCAACCGTTACTGGCACCCCGAGCTTTCCACCTTGCGCGGCGAGCGGGTGACGGTGCGCTTTGATCCCGACAATCTGCATTGCGAGATCCACGTCTATGATCTGGAAGGGCGTTACATCACGGCGGCTGATCTGATCGCCGACACTGGCTTTGGCGATGCTGCCGGGGCCAAGGAAGCGGCGAGGCGCGTCTCTAATTATCGCAAACGCGCCAAGGCCATGGCTGAGGCTGAAGATCTGATCTCGGCCGATCAACTGGCTGATCTGCAGGCGGGCGCGCGCCCCGCGCCGACACCCAGCGCCGGGATCGTTCGCCCGGTGCGCCATGCCGCCCATCAGGCGCGCCACAGCACCCCGAAACCAGAAGCAGGCAGCGCGGATGTGCTGCCGATCGACCGGATGCGGCTTGGCCTCGCCAAATTCGCTGGTGGCCAGAATTAAGAGGAGGACCAAAGCACCATGATCAACATCACCAACCTTCCGGTTGATGTCGAGGAAGTCCGGATGTGGCTGGTCGGCTATCGCAATATGGCCGATCCGCCCATCCCGTGGAGCCAACTTGCCAAGGAAACGGAGATCCCGGCCGGCACGCTGCAGCCCTTTGCCGCAGGAAAATATCAGGGCGATAACGAAAAAATCGCGCGCAAGCTGTTTCAGTTCCGCCAGTCGGTCGAACAGCAGGCTCTCCGCCAAAAGACGCTGCCGACCAATCCCGGTTTTTTTCAAACCGACACCTCGCAGCGCCTGCAGATGCTGCTCGAGGTGGCGCATATGGGCCGCATCACCGTTGGCGCGACCGGCCCGGGCACCGGCAAGACGATGACGGTGCGCGAATATGCCGAGCAGGCACAACCCGTGTGGATCGCCACGATGAAGCCGAGCTGCGCCCGGCTCGGGGCCATGATCAAGGAGGTTCACCGCGCGCTGGGGTTGGAGCCGCGCAACATCCCGGTGGCCGAGGCCTCGCGCATCGTGCTTGATCGGGTGCGGCAGCGGCGCGGGCTGCTGGTGATCGATGAGGCCAATTATCTCACCATCGACAGCATCGAGGAAATCCGCAGCTGGCATGATGAAACCGGCGTCGGCGTTTGCCTGCTGGGCAATGAAGAGCTGCTGGCGCGCATCGAGACCGGGCGGCACCGCGATCAGTTCGCCCGCCTCAATCGCCGGATCGCGATGCGCCACACCCAGCGCGTGCCGCTGCCGGGCGATGTGCGCGCCTTCTGCGATGCCTGGGGGATCACCCAGCCCGATATCCGCCATTATCTCGATACGATCGCGCGCACGCCCGATTCAGGCGGCCTTGGTGAATGCCAGCAGCTGATCGAAAGCGGATCGATGCTGGCGGCAGCGGATGATCGCGGCCTGTCGCTGGCCGATCTGCGCGAGGCGCAGATGTTCCGCGCCACGAAGTGGATCAAGACATGATCCCGCGGCTCAGCATCGCCCGCTGGGACGGTCAGGGTGACGGCCTGTTCTGCTATGCGGGCTGGTCGCTCGCCATTGAATGGCTTGGTCTGATCTTCGAGATCAATTTCGGGAGAGCCGCGCCATGATCGCCCGGATCCGCACCATCGTGCGCCAATTCGATGCCGAGTTCGGCCCCGGCGCTGCCGCTGCCGAGGCGCGCTGGCTGATCGTCATCGCCCCCGCCGCGCCGCTGCTGCTGCTCAGCCTTGCCATTTTGCTGGGAGACTATTGATGCCCACCGCTACTGCCCGCAGCCGCGCCGCGCCTGCCACCTTCGCACCCGATCCGCGCCGCCGCGCGATGATCGCCAAGCTGCATGTCGCCAAGAAGCAGCTGGCGCTCGCCGATGATGATTATCGCCAGATCCTGTTCGAGGAGACGGGCAAGACCAGCGCCGCCGATTGCGATGCGCGCGGCCTTGAAAAGGTGCTGTGGCGGCTGCAAGCCAAGGGCTTCAAACCGCTGCCCAAAAAGGGCGTGCCCGGCGCGGCGCAGCACCCGATGGCGCGCAAGGCGCGGGCGCTGTGGATCAGCCTTTATCACCTTGGCGCGGTGCGCAATTCCTCCGAGCGCGCGCTCGAAGCCTTTGCCACCCGCCAGCTGGGATGCGAGCGGCTGGTCTGGGCCAAGCAATCCGATGCTTTCCGCCTGATCGAGGCGCTCAAGGCCATGGCCGAGCGCAACGGCTGGCCGCAGGTGGATGCCAAGGGCAAAAACCTTGCCCCGCGCCAGTTGGCCGAAGGGCTGTGCGAGGCGATTGTCAGCGCGCTCAAGGCGCGCGGCGAAGTGCCCGCCGACTGGACGCTCGATTTGGCTGCCTTCCGCCTCGCCGGGATCGAGACCGGCGCGGAAGGCCCGATGAGCATCGAAGATTATCACCGCCTCGCCGCTGTGCTGGGCGAAAAGCTGCGCGCAGCGGGAGATGGGGAATGAACGCGCCCGTCGTCCTCCAGCGCATCGCGCCGCTGCTCTATTGGCCGGGCGAGGTCAACCGCTGCCCGCAGTGCAACAGCAAGGCCTGGCATGTCGGCCGCACCACTGCCGAGTGTGCGCATTGCAGCCATCCGCTGCCGCTGGCGCAAACCGCCATCACCAGCTGATGACCAACCGCGCCGATCCTCTGCCCCAGGTGCTGGCCGATATCGCCATGATCGCGGGCGAGGAAGCGGCGCGCCGGGTGGCGGAGGCGGTTGGCGGCACCCGCGTCTATATCCCGCCGCATCCCGGCCCCGATCACTGGCTGGCCAAGCTTTTGGGGCTGGAGGCGGCACGCAAGATCGCCGATCATTTCACCGCCGGTGTGGGCGGCGCGCGGGTGGATATCCCGCTTGGCGATAGCGGCTTCATCGCTGGCCAGCAGGCGCGGATCGACGCGATGATATTGGCAGGCCGGAGCGAACGTGACATTGCGCTCGCCTGCGGATACACCGAGCGCAGCGTCCGCCGCCGCCGCGCCCGGCTGAAAGCAAGGGACGATTCGCGCCAAGGCAAGCTGTTCTGAGGCACTGAGCCGGACAGGCGTCCGGGGCGAAGCTGCCGCCAATTTGCAGCATGCAGCGAGGCATGACCCAGCCTCGTCTCACCATCCGCGCCCACATGGAAATCATCGCGCATGAAGCCATCGTGCTGGAGGCTTACAAGTGCAGCGCTGGGCACTGGACCTGGGGCGTCGGCGTCACCAATGCGAGCGGCCACATCGTGCATCCGCGCTATTTCCAGCGTCCGACCAGCCTCATCCGCTGCCTTGAGGTCTATGAATGGCTGGTGCGCACCAAGTATCTGCCCGAGGTGCTACGCGCCTTTCAGGGTCGCCAGCTGACCGAGGCGCAGCTGGCCGCCGCGCTCAGTTTTCACTGGAACACCGGCGCGATCCATCGCGCGTCCTGGGTGAATTCGTTCCTTGCCGGGCGCACTGCGCAGGCGCGGCGTGAATTCATGAACTGGCGCAATCCGCCTGAAATCATCCGCCGCCGCGAGGCCGAGCGGGATCTGTTTTTCGAAGGCCGCTGGAGCAATCGCGGCACGCGGGCGCGCGTCATCCACCGCGTCAATCCCCGTCCGCCGCACAATCCGGTGTGGTCGAGCGCGGTGATCACCGAGATCGGCGTAGAGCTGCGCGACGTGCTGGCGCGGGCGGAGCTCGGCTGATGGGGTTCGCGGTGGTCAGGCTGTTCTTCTCAGGCGCGTTTGAGAGGGTGCTGAAAGGCCTCTCGGCGGCGTCTAAGTGGCTGCTGGCCGCATGGTGGCGCGCGCCGCTGATCCTGTTCGGGCTCGGCTTTGCTGTCATGGCCTTCATCCGCGTGCCCGCACTGGAGCGCGAAATCGCCACCCTAAGTGCCGAGCGCGATGCCGAACGATCCGCCAATGCCGGCACCGTGAACGCCTTCATCGCCGCCACCCATCAAGCTCAGGCCGAGGCAGAGGCCAACGCCGCCCGCGTGGCGCGCGAACAGGAGATCATCACCGATGCGATATCCCGCGATCACAGCGCCGATCTGGCTGCTCTCAGCGCTCGTTATGAGCGGCTGCTCCAATCAGCCCAAAGAGCCGCAATCCATTCCGGCAGCGCCGGTGCAGCTGGTGTGCCCGGCCTTCCCGGTGCCGCCAGCCCAGCTGATGCGGCGTCCGGCCAAGATCGACTTCCTGCCACCGGAGTGATGGCGCTGGATGATGCCTTTACCGCAAGTGTCCAGGCATTGCAGCTCGATGCGCTGATCGACTGGATCGAACGCCAGCAGGCTGTCCGCTTCACGCCAGAGCCGCAGCCATGAAGGGCGCACCATTAGACCTTGGCGAGCGCGGGCTCGAACGCGCCGAGACTTTCGAGCGCCTCTCGAACGAGGCGGCTGTCGCGCGCATCCGGAACAATCTGGCAGGGCTCGGCGAGCAATTCTGCATCACCTGTGGTGATCGCATCGAGGAAGAGCGCCGCGCGGCGCTGCCATCGGCAAAGCGCTGCGTCGGATGCCAGGAACAGTTCGAACGGCACAAGGTATCGCGGCGATGATCGAGCATCTGGCAGCGCCAATGGGCGTCAAAAAATTCGCAGCGCTCTGGCTGCCGACGGTGGCGATGGCAGCCGCTATGCCCAATGGCGCGATCCCGCTGGGCGACCGGTTTTTGATCGACGCCTTCGGCCTGCCTGTCCCCATTGTGACATGCCTGCTGGGCGCGCTCGGCATCGTTCTGGCGCGCCCGTTTGCCCATGTTTCGGAATATGATCTGGGCTGGAAGCTGCGGCTGCTGGTCGGGCTTATCATGCTGGTGATCGTCCAGCTCTGGATCATCGAGACCCGGCCCGGCTGGCTGTTTGCCTTTGTGGTGGCGATCGGGCTGGGTTTTGCCGGGCATTCGCTCCTCGAGCAATTCGCCGAGCAGACTGGCGAGCTGCTGCGCCGGATGTTTGGCGCGGCGGCGGCGGACGCAATCATCGGAAAAGGACACGACGGCCCATGAGCCCCATCGACACATTGGAATTGGCAATCATCGCCTTCATCATTCTCGGGCTCGGCATGGCGATCTGGCGCGGCGGGGCCAAGAACCCGGTCGCCACCGGCACGCTCAACACCAAGCTGACTGCGATCAACACCGAAGTCGCAGCGGTCAAGACCAAGGTCGCCGCGGTCGAAAAGCGCCTCACCAAGGTTGAGGGGGTGGCAGCCACTGCCGCCGATATCCAGCGGCTGGAAGGCCAGATCGCCGAATTCATGCGGGTGCTGCCCGATATCGAAGCGCGCCAGCGCGCGCTTTCGGACAAGATGGCTGAGCACGCCAAGCAGGCGACTGCCACCGCTGCCACCGTCCAGCACATCGATAAGCAGCTCGACCGGATCTATGCCGTCGTCGTGCCCAAGGGGATGGCCAAGTGAGTTTCGCAGCCAGCCTGGCCGAAGGCATTGCGCGCGAGGCGCGGCTGTCGATCCTCAAGGCGCTGAGCCAGCAGATCGATGGGCGGCTATCCGATCTCATGATCAAGAACATGCTCGACATCTACGGCTATCGCCGGGACCGCGACTGGATCCGCACCCAGATGCGCAAGCTTGCCGATCTCGGCGCGGTGAGCGTGGCCGACGGCGGCGAGGTGCTGTTCGCGCGGATCGAAGCGCCGGGCCGCGATCATCTGGAAGAGCGCAGCGTGATCGAAGGCGTCATGCGCCCCGGCGAGGCGCGCTGAGATGGCGGCGCGCAAGACCAAGCGGCGCGATGGGCGCGGGCATCTGTCCTCGATCGACATGCTCCCCGATGAGGCCGAGGAGGATATCGTCTGGGCGCTGGAGCAATTGCGGGAACGCACCCTGCCCCAGAACACCATCCTCATGGAATTTAACGAGCGCCTTGCCGACAAGCAGATTGCGCCGATCAGCAAATCGGCCTGGAACCGCTATGCCGTGCGCAAGGCAATCCAGTTTCGCAAGCTCGATGAAGTCCAGCGGATCGGCGGCGAGCTGGTGCGCACAATGGATGCCAAAGAGCCCGATCAGGTGACGGTTGCCGTCGCCGAGCTGATCAAGGTGGCGGTGTTCGAAGTGCTCGAAGGCGGCGATGTTACCACCAAGGGCATCATGGAGCTGAGCCGCGCGCTGCAAAGCGCAGTCGGCGCGCAAAAGGCCAGCGCTGAATATCGCGAGCGGTTGGAAAAAGAAGTCGCCGCCAAGCTGGCCGAGGCTGCGAAGAAGGTGGGCGAGATCAGCGAGCGCAAGGGCGTGTCGCCCGAGGCGATGGCCGAGATCAACCGCGCGCTGATGGGGCAAGGCTGATGGGCAATGCCAAGTGCATCCCGGCCAGCCCCGGCGCGATTTTCCTGCCATACCAGTGGCGCTGGATCGAGGATCAGTCGCGGCTCAAGCTCATGGAAAAGAGCCGCCAGATCGGCCTCAGCTGGGCGACGGCCTATGCCTGTGTTTCGCGCACCGCTTTGGCGACTGCAAGGCTCGATCAGTGGGTCAGCAGCCGCGATGATATCCAGGCGCAGCTGTTCCTTGAGGATTGCAAGTTCTGGGCGGGCAACCTTTCGATTGCCGCCGAAGACCTGGGCGAGCAGGTGCTCGATCCGCGTGATCGCCAGACCGCCTATGTGCTGCGATTTGCCAGCGGGCGGCGGATCAATTCGATGAGCTCCAATCCCAATGCCCAGGCGGGCAAGCGCGGCGGGCGCGTGCTCGATGAATTCGCGCTGCATCCCGATCCGCGCAAGCTGTGGACCATCGCCTATCCCGGCATCACCTGGGGCGGCGCAATGGAGCTGATCAGCACGCATCGCGGCAGCAACAATTTCTTCAACCAGCTGGTTCGCGAGATCAAGGAACAGGGCAATCCCAAGGGGATCAGTCTGCACACTGTCACGCTGCAGGACGCGCTCGATCAGGGGTTTCTGTGGAAGCTCCAGCAGTCTCTGCCGCCCGATGATCAGCGCCAGGCAATGGACGAGGCGGCCTATTTTGATTTCATCCGATCAGGCGCGGCGGACGAGGAAAGTTTCCAGCAGGAATACATGTGCCGTCCGGCCGATGATGATGCGGCGTTCCTCGAATATGATCTGATTGCCCGATCCGAATATCCGCAAGGCTTCGACTGGGAGGCGATCGAGGACGGCACGCTGTTCCTTGGCATCGATATCGGCCGCAAGAAAGACCTCACCGTTCTGTGGCTGATCGAGAAGCTGGGCGATGTGTTCTACACCCGCCGCATCATCACCCTGCAGGCGATGACCAAGCCCGACCAGGAAAAGGTGATCTGGCCGTGGATTGCCCAAGTGCTGGCAAGCGGCGGCCGGGTGGCGATCGACAACACCGGGCTTGGCATTGGCTGGGTTGATGATGCCCAGGCCAAGTTCGGCAAATACCGGGTCGAGGGCGTCAACTTCACCGCGCAGTCGAAAGAGGCGATGGCCTATCCGGTGCGCGGCGCGATGGAAGATCGCCGCCTGCGCATCCCCTATGATCCCAAGGTCCGCGCCGATCTGCGCAGCGTCACCAAACAGGTGACGGGCGCGGGCAATATCCGCTTCACCGCCGAACGCACGCCCGATGGCCACGCCGACCGGTTCTGGGCGCTGGCGCTGGCAATCCATGCGGCAAGCGATGCCAACGCCGCGCGCTGGCGGCCGATGAATTCGCCCGACACCGGCGGCAATATCCTCGAGCTCGATGCAAACTGGATCCCGGCATGAAGATCGGCACGCATGATCTGGGCAGCAATGCCTTTTCGCACCGCACGCTCGTGCGCCTGTCGGATGGCTCGATGGTGATCCGGCAGATGGGCCACGGCAAGACTTCCCAGCTGACCTTGTCTGGCGATCAGGTCGTGCTGCTGAAGGAACTGCTGACATGAACTTCTTCACCAAGGCGCTTGCCCGTCTCACCAGCTCGCTTAGCCAGATGCGGCATGGCGCGCAGTCGCTGATGCTGGGCGGCCTCTTGCGCCGCACCCGGTTCGATTATCGCGGCGCGGTGGGCGATATGCTCGATGCCTCGGTGGTGACAGCGCCGGTCGGCTGGGTGCAGCGGGCGCTGCCGGAGGCCAATCTTGCGATGCGCGCCAAGCTGGCAAGCGGCAAGGTTGACAAGATCGATGATCATCCGCTGCTTGATCTGATCCACAATCCCAACCCCTTCTACAGCGATATCGCGCTGTGGGGCGCTACCGCGATGATGCTGCTGATCCATGGCAATGCCTATTGGCTCAAGGTGCGCAGCACTTCGGGCCGGGTTACCGAGCTGTGGTTTGCGCCCAGCTGGATGATCGAACCCAAGCCTGCCAGCGATGGTTCGGCCTTCATCGATCACTTTGTCTATACGCCGGGCAACGGGGCTGGCCGTTACTATCTCCAGCCCGAGGACGTGGTGCATTTCCGCAACGGGCTTAATCCGCGCGCGCCCTATCTCGGCCTCTCACCGATGGACGGGGTGATCCGCGAAATCTTCGCCGACATGGAAAGCAGCAATTTCGTCGCGAGCCTCCTGCGCAACATGGGCGTGCCCGGCGTGGTGATCAGCCCCAAGAACGGCGCGATGGCCACGCCCGATGATGTCGAGGCGACCAGCGCATGGTTCAAACAGGCCTTCGGCGGCGATAATCGCGGGCAGCCGCTGGTGATGGGCTCGCCGACCGAAGTGCAGCCCTTCGGCTTCAACCCTCAGCAGATGAACCTGACCGAGGCGCGCGATGTTGCCGAAGAGCGCGTGTGCGCCGCGATCGGCGTGCCGGCCGCAGTCGTCGGGTTTGGCGCGGGGCTGCAGCAGACCAAGGTCGGCGCGACCATGGAGGAGTTGCGCAAGCTCGCCTGGCATAACGGCGTGCTGCCGCTGGCGCGCGGTATGGCGGATGAATTGCAGCGCAGCCTGCTTCCCGATTTCGAACGCGGCAATCGCCGGATCGAGCTTTACTGGGACACGTCCGATGTGCTCGCCCTGCAGGAGGACGAGAACCGCGCGACGGAGCGCAAGCTCAAGGAATTCCAGGCGGGTGCGATCACGCTGTATGACTATCTGATCGAGACCGGGCGCGAGGCGGATGACAGCCACCGTTATTATGTCCGCCCGTTTTCGGTGATCGAAGTTCCCGCCGCAATCGCTGGCACAATGCAGGCGCGCCCGGTGGAGGCCGGCGCGCGGGCGGCGGCGGTTGCACCAGCGCTGGACGAGCCCAAGGCGCAAAAATCGCTGCCTCCCCCGCAGGCCAAGAATGCCGAAGACTGGCTCCCGGCCGGAGCCCGGCCCGCCAGCCCTGAAGCGATCGCGCGCGGCGAACGCTTTGTCATCATGCTCAACCGGCAGGAAAGCGCCCTTCGAGGCGCGTTTGAAAGCGCGCTCAGCCCCGCCTTTGCAAGCTGGGGCGATGCGGCGAGCAAAGTGGCGCGTGATGTGCTGATCGCCAATGGCGTTGAGGAGAAGGGCAGCAGTTTCCAGACCAAGGAAGACAGCCGCCTGATCCAGCAGATCATTGACCTGCTCAATCTTGATGCCTGGGAACGCCAGCTCTCCAGCATCTATCAGGCGCAATATCTCGCTGTTGCCCGCCAAGTCGCCAGTGCGATCGCGGAATCGGGCTTTGGCACATCGATCCCCGATCCGGTGATGCGCCGAATTGTGGCAATGGGGGGCACCAGGGCGGGGCTTGTCGATGTGCCCGCCCAGACGCGCCGGGCTGTGTTTGAGGCGCTCGCCGAAGGCCGGGCGGAGGGCGAAGGTGCAACCGCGCTGGCCAACCGCATCGCCAACATGATCGAGGGCGGGCCATGGGGCAATGCCGAAACCCGCGCCCGCGTCATCGCCCGGACCGAGACGAAATACGCCCAGAACATCTCCACGCTGGAGGCTGGCAAGGGCAATGGCGTGGCCGAATTCGTGGTGTTCGATGGCCGCTTCGGCGAGCCGCGATCAGAGGCCAGCCATATCGCGCGCGATGGCATGATCGTATCGGCCGAGGATGCCCAGATCATGGCCGACAATATGCGGCCCAACTGCACGCTCAGCTTCGCACCGCATTTTTCGCTCTGACGGGCCTACCGTTTCCTTGAGGCCCGCCAGAGATTAAATCAGGAGTAACCCCGATGCAGACCAAGAACCTGACCGTCACCGAGATGGACGATGCTGGCAAGGGGCTGGCGCTGATCGCCGAGCTCAATGCCGTCGATCACGATGGCGACACCTATGCCCCCGGCGCGTTCAACTGGAAGGAACAATGGGCACCGCTGCTGACCGCCCATGATCGCCACGGCATGCCATTTGGCAAGGCGCGGGTCTATGAGCAAGGCGACAAGGCCTATGCCGAGCTGCACCTGAACCTCGAAACGCAGGCCGGGCGCGATTGGCACGCGGCGCTAAAGTTCGATCTGGCCACCGGCAAGAGCGTGCAGGAATGGTCCTATGGCTACAAGGCGCTTGATTTCGAATATCGCGCCGATGCGCGCAATCGCATCCGGGTGCTCAAGCAGCTCGATGTGCATGAAGTCTCCACCGTGGTGCGCGGCGCCGGGCGCGGCACCGGCACGGTGATGATGAAGGGCCTGAAGGGCGCGCTCAAAGATCAGGCCTTCGCCGATCTGTTTGCCGATCTCGGCAATATGGTCACCGCGCTGCAGGGCGATCCCAATCTGCTGTCAGCCACGGGGATGAGGCAGCTCAAGGAAATCCACGCCTCGCTGGGGCTGGCGATCGAGCGGGTGGGCACCGATCCGGCGAAAGCCGAGGCCGAGGCAAAGGCGCTGCTCGAGAACGAGATGGCATGGCACCTGACGCGTGATGCGCGGCAAAAATTCGGACCTCGCTAGAAGCCGCCCAGAATGGCCCAGGATTGCTGCAAGGCCCTCTGCCCGCCAAAATCGGGCCGGGGGCCTTCTTAGACCCTCTTAAATCGCTGCTAAGGGGCGTTTCAGGCAGGCCCGCCGATCTGCATCTGCGGTCGCGGGCTTTCCTTTTGCCTTGATCGGCCATCCGCGCTAATCATGGCGCATTCCTGAACAGAGCGATTTTCACTGCGGCCGGACAATTGTCCGGGGCGAAGCGCTGCGTCTCATCCTCCACAACCGGCTTCGAGTTTCGAACCGGCCTGCGCCGCTCCGGCAGGGCCGCCAAATGGAGATGATCATTATGTCGATCGAGAATTTGAGCCTCAAGCAGGCCCAGGACAAGATGCAAGCCAAGCAGGCTGAGCTCAGCAAGGTCTTCGAGGAAGCGAAGACCGAGAGCGGCGAGCTTTCGTTCGGCAAGGTCAAGTGCCTGGGCGATAGCGTCAAGGGCGCGCTGGCTGTGGCCGAAGAGGTCAAGAAGATGAACGCCGAGCTCGATGAGCTGGGGCGGCATGTCGAAACGCTGAGCGCTGCCGAAAAGGCCGCCCGCGATCACGAGGCCCGCGAAAAGGGTCTGCGCAATTTCCCGCTGCCGGGTGCTGGCGGCGGCCAGCCCGCCAACATCGGCCAGTTCAAGTCGCTCGGTGAGCGGGTGATCGAGGCCAAGGAATTCAAGGCGTGGCAGGGCAGCGGTGCCGCCGGTGGCCTGTCGCTCAACTTCGACGAATATCTGCCTTCCGATTTCCTCGCCAAGGCGGCCCAGTTCGAGACGATGGGATCCAAGGCGCTGATGACGCGCGCGGCCGGTTTTGCGCCTGAAAGCCTCCGCCTGCCCGGCTTTGTTGAGGCGGCGACCCGCCCGATCCAGCTGCTCGACATCCTTCCGATGGGCAAGGTCAGTCAGGCGGCGGTGCCCTACATGGAAGAAACCACCTGCACCCATGCCGCTGCCGAAACGGCGGAAGGTGCGGATTTTGCGGAAAGCACCTTCGTCTTCACCGAGCGCACCGTGCCGGTCCAGAAGATCACTGACAGCCTGCCCGTCACCGATGAGCAGCTGGAGGACGTGGCGCTGATCGAAAGCTACATCAACGCCCGCCTCGCCTTTGGCGTGCGCCAGCGGCTCGACGGCCAGTGCCTCAACGGCAATGGCACCGCGCCCAACCTGCGCGGCATCCTCAACACCTCGGGCATCCAGACCCGCGCCAAGGGCACCGACCCGGTGATGGATGCGATCTACAAGGCAATGACCGGTATCCGCGTCACCGGCCGCGCGATCCCGACGCATATCCTGCTCAACCCGCTCGACTGGCAGGATATCCGCCTCACCAAGACGACTGAGGGCATCTATCTCTATGGCAGCCCGGCCGAAGCTGGTCCGGAGCGGCTGTGGGGTCTGCCGATCGTGCAGGCCGATGCGCTGGCCGAGAATACCGGCCTTGTCGGCAGCTTCGATCCGGCCTGGATCATGCTGTTCGAACGGCGCGGCATCGATATCCAGGTGGGCTTCACCGGCACCCAGTTCACGGCGGGCCGCCGCACCGTGCGCGCCGATATGCGCGCCGCGCTGGTGGTGATGCGCCCGGCTGCCTTCCACACCGTCACCGGGATCTGATCTCTCTCGAGGCCGGGCTGTCGTGAGCCCGGCTTCATCCCTGCGGGGTCGATTGCTGATTAGTCCTCTTGCGATCGACCCCGGCTTTTCCGGCGGCTCGGCTCGTTCGATCGAGCCGCCCGACAAGCCCCACTCAGGAGAGCACGATGTCTGTGACACAATTCGGGTTCAACCGCACGATCGCCACCGCCATCATTCCCGGTGGTCCGGCTGGCACCTTCACGGTTCCCGGCAATATCCGCGCCGGAGACACCCTCCTGGCCGTCAACTCGGTCACCAACGCCAATCCGCCGGTTCCGACCAGCCTGCTCGCCAATGCATCGATCCCGGCGGGCACATCGAACACCGTCGCGATCGCAACGGTCGATACCACCGGCCTCTTCCTCATCATCACTTGGGCCAAGGCCCAGTAACCCGAAAGGACCAATCCATGGCTGCCAACATGATCTGCACCCAGCGCCTTTACCAGACCGCCGACAGGTCGGAGCTGGTGCCCGAGGGCGATGCGAAGGCGTCGTTCCTCTACGCCACCCCCGGCGATGAAATCCCCGCGAGCGCTGTTGAGCTTTACGGCCTCGTAGACGGCGCGCTGCCGGAGAAGAAGGCGGGCAAGGAAAAGAAGGCTCCGGCTGAAACCAAGCCTGCCGACAATCCCCAGACCAAGCCTGCTACCACACCCGCGAACAAGGGCAGCTGATCGTGTCTTTCACTCTGCTCGACCGGGTCAAGGAGCGCACCGGCACAGATCTCTCCGACGGCGAGATCCTTGCGATGATCGCTGCGATCTCGCAGGAACTGGACGCGCGCTTTGGCCCGGCGGGCGAAATGACGGTGCATCTTGGCGATCCGGGTGATCCTGCATCGCGGTTCTACTCAACGATGCGGCTGGTGATCCCGGCCGACACGGCGCAAGGCATCACCATCATCGAACGCGATCCGGGCAATTCGGGTGAGGCGGTGGCTGCCACCACGCTTGATCCTGCCGATTACCGCGTGCTGCACAATGGCCGCACGCTCCAGCGGCTCACGACCGGGCCGAACGCGCGCCAGTTCTGGGCTCCGCTGGTTGAGGTGACTTACACCCCGCAGGGCCTGCAGGCGGCGCGCGACGAGGTGACGATCAAGCTGATCCAGCTGGACCTCTCCTATCGCGGCGCACTGCGCAGCGAAAAGGCGGGTGATTACGCCTTCACGCTGAGCGGCGACATCGCCGCCGATCGCGAGGCTATCCTCAAGACGCTGGCCGACCGGCGCGGGATGGTGATGGCGTGATCTCGGGCCGCCTCACTCACCGTGCGCGGATTGAGCGGGACACCGCAACCGGCAATGACAGCTGGGGCAACGCGCCTGTGCCGCATTTCACTGTGCTGCATCATGCGCTGGCCTGCTTCTTCTGGTCGCGCAATGCGCGCGAGCTGGTGGATGGCACCAAGACAGCGATGATCGAGGATGCGCGCGTGATGTTCGCCCTCGATGCCGATGTCCGCGAGGGTGATGTGATCACCACCATCACCGATCGCTCCGGCGCGCTGGTGGTGGATGGCCGGCTCAAAATCGAGGGCCCGGTGCAGTTCAAACACAACCACCTCGAAGCCGCTTTGCAGAGGATCAGCTGATGGCGTTCATCGGCATATTTGACGCCGCGCCAGGTGAGGTGCGGCCGTGAAAAAAAACCTCACCTGGTATGGCGCGGCGGTCTCGGAAAAGATGCGCGCCGCCGCCAAGCTCGGCATCAACGCCACGATGGCCGCTTGTGTTAGCCAAGCCAAGAGCAACCATAGCTGGCAAAACCAAACGGGCATCCTCGAAGGCTCGATCAAGATTACGGCCTTCGCGCGCGCGGCTGGCAATTCGGTTATCGGCCAGTGGGGCTCTGCTGATGTCAAATATGCGCTGATCCATGAGCTGGGCGGCGTGATCCGCCCGGTGCGCGCCAAGGCGCTGGCTTTCCGCCTTGCTGATGGATCGTTCCGCATGGCGCAGCAGGTGACGATCCCGGCCCGGCCGTTTCTGCGGCCTGCCGCCGATGCGCTTTACCCCTTGCTCGCCGACAAGATCCGCAAGGCGTTTGATGGCGGGGCAGCGGCATGAGCGGGGCTGCTGATCTGACGGCGGGCCTTGTCGCCTATCTCAAGACGCCGGCAGTGCTGCACCAGCTGGTGCAGGGCCGGGTGTTTGGCGGCGAACTGCCGGCAAGCGAGACTGCTGCGATGCCGCGCAAGGCGCTGGTGGTGGCGACATCGGGCGGCATTTCGCTGATGGGGGCCAGCTTTATCGAGGCGGACACTCAGCGCGTGGATCTGTTCGCTTTTGGCGAGACGCCGATCGAGGCGGGCCGGGTGATGGCCGAGGCCGCGCTCGCCATGCGCCGCCTGCGCCGTTCGATCCATGCCGGCGTGCTGATCCACTGGGTCAATCCGGCAGGCGGAGCGATCCCCGGACGCGAGCCGCAAACCGAATGGCCGCGCCAGTTCCAATCTTTTCAAGTCATGCACGGCCTCGTCCAGGTCGCAGAATAGGAGACCTTTTATGTCTGACAGTTTCAAGGAAATCATCGCCGCGCCGCTCACCTTGTGGCTCGCGCCTGTCGGCACTGCCTTTCCCGAGCTCGGCGCAGCGCCGGGCGCGCCATGGTTCAAGATCGGCACCAATGGCGACAAGAACTATGAACAAGGCGGCGTGACCGTCACCCATTCGGCCAGCTACAACAAGGTGCGCCCGGCAGGCGCGACCGGCGCGGTCAAGGCCTTCCTCAATGACGAAGACCTGATGTTCGCGGTGACGCTGCTTGATATCTCGCTCGATCAGTATCGCACCGCTTTGAACAACAACCCGATCACCACCGTGGCGGCGGGCGTCGGCACGCCAGGCACCAAGCGGGTCGGGCTCAGCCATGGCATGGCACCGGTGAACGAATATGCCCTGCTGGCGCGCGGCCAGTCGCCCGAGTTCGAAGGGCTGCAGATGCAATATTGCGTGCCGCGCTGTTTCCAGTCGGGCGCGCCTGCGCCGCAATTCCGCAAGGGCGAACCGGCGGCGCTGACAATCCAGTTCGAGGCGCTGGAAAACATGACGGCAGCCAATGAACAGGAACGCTTCGGCTTCATGATTGCTGGCAGCGCTGCTGCCCTACCTGCTGGCTGATCGAGGCTGTCATGACGGATCGCACCGCCCCGCTGCTCGATATCGAGACGTTGATCATCCGCCCTGCCATCATGATCGATGGCGAGCGGCATGAGATCATCGCCCCGGATGAGCTGCCGCTCGATCAATCGCATCTGATGGCCGCCAAGGGCCGCCGGATGCAGCAGCTGCAGCAGGCTGACAGCATGAATCGCGATCAGCGGGCCGAGCTGGAGGCGATTGTCGAGCAGCTGTCCGACATCATCATGGAGCCGATCCCCAAGGCTGTGCGCGGCAAGCTTAAACCGGCGCAGCGGCTGCAGGTGATCGAGGCTTTTACCGCGCTGCTGCTGAAACGCAGAATGGCCTCAGCAGCAGCGATGATGCCGGGCCAAAAGATGATCGAGGCAGCAATGCAGGCGATGGGGGCGGCGGCGCGCCCATCGCCTGGGGAGAGCTCATCCCCCGGCTCCAGCGATTCTTCGGCGGAAACCCCGAAGGCTGGCTGAGGACAATGCCGATCGCGCTCCTCAAGGCCTATGCGGCGATGCTCCCCCGGCTGGAAGCCGAGGAGCAGCTGGCGCGTGTTGAGGCGGGCGTGCTGGCCTTCGGCGGCGGCGACAAGGCCGAGCGGCGTGAGGCGATCCGTGAGCTGCAGCGCCGCGCACGCGGGCCGGGGCGGCGGGCCAAGCCGGCCAAGGCGAGCCTGGCCGACCTGGCAGGAATGGGCATTGCGGTGAGGATTGAGGGGCAAACCGACAATGGCTGAGAAGCTTGGCGAAGCCGTTCTGGAACTGCGCACCGATGATGCCGCGCTCAATCGCGGGATCAAGGAGGCGGAGGGCAAGTCCGCCGCGCTCGTCGATAGGTTCGATGCTTTCGGCAAGCGCGCGATGGCGGCAGGCGGCAAGCTCTCGCTGGCCATCACCGCGCCGCTCAGCGTGCTTGGCAAACAGGCGTTCGATGCCGCGATCCAGAGCCGCGAGGCGCTCGCCCAGGTCGAGTCCGCCCTGACCAGCATGGGCGGCGCATCGGGCAAGACAGTCGAGGAACTGCAAAGGGCGGCCAAGCAGCTCGAGACCTTTTCAAACTTCGATGATGACGACATCCTGCAAAAGGTTACCGCCAATCTGCTGACCTTTGGCAATGTCTCGGGCACAGTGTTTGACAAGGCCCAGCAGGCGGCGGTGGATCTGTCGGCCCGGCTCGGGCAGGATTTGCAATCTTCCACGATTATGCTGGGCAAGGCGCTCAATGATCCGGTCAAGGGGATCACGGCGCTGCAGCGCGTGGGGGTGAGCTTTACCGAAGATCAGAAGGAAATGGCCAAGGCGATGGTCGAGGCTGGCGATATCGCCGGAGCCCAGGCGCTGATCCTTGCCGAGCTGGAAAAGCAATATGGCGGCGCGGCCAAGGCCGCGCGCGCTGCCGCGCCGGGCGGCGATCAGGCGCAGGCCTGGCGCACATTGCAGGAAGTGATCGGTGAGCGGCTGGTGCAGGCTTTCGAGAAGGTGGAGCAAGTCACCGCGCCGCTGATCAATTCCTTCCTCGCCTTGTCGCCCGAAGTGCAGACCGCCGCCGTTGTCGCAGCCGCATTGGCCGCCGCGATCGGCCCGGTGCTGGTGGCGGTGGGCCTGATGGCGTCGGGCGTCGCAGCGCTGATCCCGATTGTCACCACACTTGGCACAGCGATGATGTTTATCGCTGCCAATCCTGCGATCCTTGGGCTGGCGGCGGTGCTGGGTGCGATCTTCCTTGCCTGGATGTATTGGGACGAGATCACCGCGGTTCTCGATAGCCTTGGCCTTGCCTTCACCGCCTGGTGGCAGGGCAATGTCCAGCCGGTGCTGGATGGCGTGATGGCGAAGATTTCGGCGGTGGTCGATATCTTCAAGCGGGTGTTCGGCCCGGAAATCCAAGGCGTCATCACGCTGATCGCAACCTTGCTGCGCGGCGATTTTTCCGCCGCCTGGGCCTTTGCCAGCGAAGCGGTGCGCCGGGCGGTCGGAGAAAAGATCAGGCTGCTTGAAGGGCTGGCGAGCGCGGGCGTCAACGCGGTGCGCAGCCTGTTTGAAGGCGCAAAGCTGTGGCTGGTCGATAAGTTCAACGGACTGGTCGAGCTGTTCATGGCTCCGATCCGCAAGATCGAGGGCGGCTTTGCCTGGCTCTATGATCGCGTTGTCGGCAACAGCTGGGTGCCTGATCTGATTGATCGGCTGGCCGAGGAGGCGGAGCGCTTCGGCATCGAGTTTGTCAATCCGCTGCTGGCCGGTGCGCAGGATGTCGATGCGGCATTTGCCGGCATCACCGGGCCGAGCCTTTCGCCTGCCGCTGTGCCGGGTGTTCCGGGCGCTGATGAAGGGCTTAAGCTGCCGCGCGAAAGCATGGCTGATGACTTCCGCAGAAGCTTCTCAGAGGGCATTCAGGCGGCCCTGAGAGGCGATCTGGGCGGCTTCCTTGAGCGCAGCTTCCAGAGCATTGCCGACAATGCGTTTCGCAGCGCGATCGACCAGATCACCGGTTTGATCTTCAGCGGTTCCGGCAGCGGGGGCGGGCTGGGCGGCCTTCTGAGTGATGTGTTCGGTTTGTTCGTGGGCGGGCGGGCCACTGGCGGCACGATCCCGTCCGGGAGCTGGGGCATTGTTGGTGAACGCGGTCCGGAAATCGCGATTGCCACGCCAGGCGGGCTCGGGATCATGTCCAACCACGATTCGCGCGTGCTCATGGAAGGCGCACAAACCCCAGGTCCGAGCATTTCCATGCCGATCAATATTGATGCCACCGGCGCCGATCCGGCGGCCATCGAGCGGCTGAACCGCAAGCTCGACCAGCTGCGCGAGGAACTGCCCGAGCGGATCGTCAGCACCGTCCAGGATGCAAGCGACCGGCGCATCATCAACCTTGGAGCTGGGCGATGATCCTGACCCTGCCAGAAACGCCAAGCGGGATTGCGCGCGTGCGGTTTGAGATCGAGCGGGTTGATTTCGCCGCGCCCCAGGCCGGCGGGCGTCAAGGCGGTGTGCAGGCGGGCTGGCCACTTTGGGCCGCCCGGTTCGAGCTGGACCGCAGCGATCCGGAAAGTGCCGATCTTTGGCGGGCGTTCTTCGCGCGGCTGCGCGGGCGCATCCGGCGGTTCTATTGTTGGGATCCGACGCGCACTTTCCCGCGAGCCTATCGCGGCGGCTTTGGCGGGATGACGCGCGCGGTCGGCGGCGCGTTTGACGGCAGCGCCTTGGGCTGGTCGCAGACGATCATCACCGGCGGCGATGCCCGCGTTGCCCTGACTGGTCTGCCCGCCGGTCTGGCGATCAGCGTCGGCGATTATATCGGTTGGCGCTGGGACGCGGCGGGATCAGCCGCAGGCACTTTCGAACGTCGCACCATGGCGCGTGCCGTGCTGCCTACCACAGCTGGGGCTGGCGGTGTGGCGCAGGTGATCGTCGAGCCGCCGCTTGATCCGCTGGTGGTGCCTGCCGGTGCGACGGCACACCTCGATAACCCGCGCTGCGTCATGCAGCTGGTGCCCGAGGAGAGCGAGCTTGGCCCGATCGGTGTTGGCGCTGCGCTGGGCGGCGGGGCCATCACCGCGATCCAGGATTTGAGACCGTGAGGGCTGTGGCATGAAGGTCTTTAGCACTGCCGCGCTTGCCGCGCTCGACAATGGCACCGCGATCGTTACCGGCGCGGTGGAAGTCGCTGCGAGCCCGGCTGTGCGCGTCTGGGGCGGGAACGGGCCTATCACCTTCGGTGGCCGGACATTCGAAGGGATTGGCGATCGTGGCATTGCCCAGGTCGCGGGCGGCGCGCTTGGTGGTGCCGCACAGAACATTACATTGCGCCTTTCGGGCATTGATCCTGAAACGCTGGCGCTGCTCGATGCGGATCAGCTCAAGGGTGCGCCAACGGTGCTGTGGCGGCTGATCTTTGATCAGAGCGGCACAAGCCTCCTCGATTTTCATGTCTGGGGCCGAGGGCGGCTCGATACGCTTGAGCGCGAGGAAGAGATCGGAGGGACAGCGGCGATTACCGCTCGGCTGGAAACAGCGGCCCGCGGCCTCGGGCGGCGCGGGGGGCGGCTGCGCTCGGATGCAGACCAGCGCCTGATCGATTCCCATGACGGGTTCTTCAAGAACGTCTCATTCGCGGCCGAGAAGACCCTCTATTGGGGCGGACGCAGGCCAGCGCGGGCCGGTTCGGCATTGCCGGGTGTGGGCGGAAGCGGTGGCGGCGGGATTAATCCCGGCTTTGACTTCTTCCCGAGCGAGCAGCTGAAATGAGCGCGCGCGATCTTGAAGCGCTGGTCACGTTGATCGAGCGGCGTCAGACATCGGGCTTTCGCTGGGGCACAAATGATTGCGTGCGCTTTGCCGCACTGGCTGTCAGCGCGCAGACTGGGACCAACCCTCTGGCTGGCATCCGGCGCTGGGACAGTCGGCGCCAGGCGCTGGCCGTGACCCACGAGCTTGGCGGATTGGTGGCAGCGATTGATGCGCGATTTGATCGCGTTCCCGTCGCCTTCGCAAAGCGCGGCGACATTGCCGGTCTCGATGATGCTGTCTTTGGCGTGAGGCTGATGATTGTCGAGGGTGCAACTCTGGTCGGGCCGGGGCGTCGGGGGCTCGAGCGGCTGCCCAGAGAGGCGATGACGCTTGCCTGGGCGGTGCCAGGAGGGGGTGCCTGATGGCCAAGGTTGTCCGCATCATCGCCGGCATCGGGATGGCTATCGCGGGCGCTGTAACCGGCAATTTCAAGCTTGTTCTTGCCGGTATTTCGCTGGCGGGCGGAGCTCTGCTGGAACAGCGACCTTCGCGCCGCCGCGATGCGATCGCTGCCACGCTGCAGACCGGCGAGGTGCCGAGACAAGCGGTGTTCGGGCGCTCTGCGGTGGCGGGATCGCTGGTTGATGCTTTCAACTATGGCGGCAAACACGGCACAGACTGGGAAGTGCTGGTGATCGCACTGGCCGATCATCGCTGCGATGCGCTGGAAGGCTTTTTCGTCGATGATGCATTTCACAGCTTCACCGGCGATGGCGCAGTGCCCGGCTTCAACGGCCAGCTGGAGGTCTATTTCCGCGATGGCCGCTGGGATCAGGAAGTGCCATCGATCCTCACCACGCATGGCCCGGGCTGGACGGCCAATGATCGCGGGCGCGGCGTTGCCTATGCTGTCGTCGCCTACAAGGCGGATGACGAGAAGGCGAAGAACCCGGTCTGGGAAGGCAGACGACCCAGCTTCCTCTTCGTGCTGCGCGGTCTCAGGGCCTATCAGGCCCGGAAGGACAGCAGTGTCGGGGGCAGCGGCGCGCATCGCTGGGACGATCCTGCCACCCGCGAATGGACCGAAAACCCGATCGATATCCGCCACACCTGGGTGCGCGGCATCTATGCCGGAGACCGCGTTGATCAGCCGGAGATGCTGCTGATCGGGCGCGGCCTTTCGGCGATCGAGGCCCCGCCACAGAACGTGTTCGCCCGCGCCAATCTGTGCGACGAGATCGTTGACGGGAGCCCTCGCTACCGCATCGGCGGCGTTGTTTCGGCCGATGAGCCCTATATCGAGGTTGAAAGCGATATTGCGGCGGCGTGCGGCGGGGTGATTTCACAGCCCGAGGGCGCGGTTGAGGTCAATCCGGGCGAGGCGCGCGCGCCGATTGCCCATTTCACCGACAAGGATCTGATCGTCGGCAGCCGCGTAACCTGGTCAGAGTTCCTCGGCATCTCGGACGAAGGCTGGGTCAACACCGTGATTGCCCGCTTTGTCGATCCGGCCCAGCGCTGGAAGACACGAGCCGCGCCCGTGCGGCGGGAGACTGCGGACATCATTGCCGATGGCGGCCCGCGCGAACAGACGCTTGCGCTCAGCCTCGTCACCCATGTGCGGCAGGCCGAACGGGTTGCCGAGATCGCACGGCGGTTTGGCCGCCTCTGGGCGCGCGGCACTGTCACGTTGCCGCCGCGTTTCGCCGGGGTTGAGGAAGGCGATTGGGTGACCTGGAAATCGGATCGGTATTTCGGCGGGGCGACGCGCACCTTCCGGGTCGAGGCATGGGGTTCGGATCAGGGCTGGCGCCATCAGCTCACCCTGCGCCAGATATCGGCGAGCGTCTTCAGCGAGGCTGATCCGCTCGATGATGGCGTGATCGCCGCCCAGCAGCCTGCGCCCGCCGCGCGCCAGCCGCCGCTGATGGGCGCATGGGCGCTTTCGGCCACTCAGATCGCGGCAGGCAGCGTGCAGGTGCCTGCGCTGCAGATCATTGGCGAGACCGATGATCCTTCGGCGCAGTTCGTAATTTTCGAGTTTGTGCAGCAGACTGCGGCTCCGGATGAGAACACGCAGTGGACACTTTCCGCCGTGGCCCGCCCGGATATCACCCGACTGAGCGTGCCGGTGCCCTCGGGCGGCACGCATTACATGGCGGTTTCCTACGTGGTGGACCGCGTAACGGGGCCGCGCCGGGTGCTGGGGCCGGTGACGCTGGGCGAGTTTGCCTATCCGGACGGCGTGGCTTTCAGCGATCTCAGACCCGCCGAGCCCGGATCGACCCGCAATCAGGACGGCGGCGGCAACCTGCTATCGGCGCCCATCACGCTTGAAGATGCGATCTACACTCCGGGTGCAAACCCGGCGCTCGTTTCGGGGCAGCCTGCCGCCCAGCTTTCCGGCGCGGATTTCGGCACCGTGTTCTTCGGCGATTTCTTCCCCGTTCGCGGCGGCGAGCGGCTGTATTTCAGCTATGTTGCCCATGCCGATGTGGCGAACTTGGACAGCATTCGCGGCGGCTTTATCTGGCGCGATGCCGATGGTGTCGAGACATCTTCCGATCTGCCCGGAACAGCCCTTGCTGGCACTGCGGCGGTCGGCTTCGAGAATTCGGTTGTCAGGACTGAGGGCGTGGTGCTGCCAGCAGCGGCGGTTGCGGCGCGGTTCTATGTGGTGCGGCCGGCATTCGCTTCAGCTTCAGGTGGCAGCTTCTTTGTCCGTCGCCCCTTTGTTGGCCGGAGCGAGCCCGGCGCAACCTTTGGCGCCCCGGCTGGATCGCTGGTCGCCGGGGTTGACGCGCTGTTCCTCACCAACCAGGCAGCCAGCGCACAAAGCTCGGCTTTCGCCGCCAATGCCGCCATTGCCATCATCGCGGATGACTCGTTCCTATCGCTTGATGAGAAGCCCGAGATCAGAAAGCAGCGCGACATCATCATTGGCGAATATATGATCATTCGGGCTCAGGGCATCTCGGCGGGAATTTCGATTGCCGCCTATGAGGCCGCCTACAACGCGCTGATCGCCTATCTCGGCGGGCTTGATCTTGACGGTGCCACCAACACCGCGATTGTGAGGGCCACCTTCAATGCCGCCTTCACGAGCTATTTTGCCGCCCGCCAAACGGTGCTCGATGGCGTTGCTGCGCGCGGGATCGGATCGTTCAAGGCAAAGCACAACCTCCTTTTCAATGGCCGGTTCCGGCTCGGGCTCAATGGCTGGCAGAATGTCGCCGGGACATGGCGCTTTGTGCGCGACGCGCAGGGGCAGTTTGTCGAACAGCCGCTTGGCACTGGCGGCACCTTTGTGCTGCGCTCGACAGTGCCGATCTTTGTCGGGCCGGGCGGGCAATTGGTGATCAGCCTGCAGGCTTTTGCGCTGGCAGCGGGCAGCACCGAAGTGACCTTTGCCGACATCGAATGGCGCAACGGCGGCAATGATACTCTTTTGGGTTTTAGCTCGGACATCAGCGGCAATGGCGCGATCATCGCTGCCAACGCACCTGCCAATGCGCCGGTCTATGTCTCTCAAGCTGTTGTCGCCCCCAACCCTACCGATGCCAGCGGCTTTATACGAGGCTTCGTCCGCATCGTGTCCATCGGCACTCTTGCCTATGAGCAGGGCGGACACGCCGCGCTCGGCGTCAAGGTGGAGGCGGGCACCACGCCGTCAGCTATCAGCGACGAGGCGACCGATGGCGCCGTGCTCGACAACACCTTCGGGCGCATTCGCGATCCCGAAGCCTATCCGACCCAAACCATCCTCGGGCCGAAGAACATCACCGATCTGGTGCCGAGCTACACGGTGGGCGCCAGCAATGTGACGATCACCCTGCCCGCGCACAGCCGCACCATCGCGACCCGCACCGGGCCGCGCACGCTCAGCTATGGCGGGGCATCCGGCGTGATCGGCTTCAGCACGGCGTGGTGGGCCTATACCGATGATCCCGAACTGACCGGCGCCGTCAGCCCGACTGTCACCTTCACCACCAACCCCAACGATCTGCTGTTTGCCGGCCGATACCAGATCGCGGCGGGCTTTACGCCGGATAGCGGCGGCGGCGGGGGCAATGCCAATCCGGGCGGCGGGATGTTCCCGGTGTTTGAACCATGAGGATCGCCATGAAGAATGTCCCCCGCCCCGAAGGCCAGCGTGATGATTATCTCTTCGTCAGCGATGGCGAGCAGACCTTCAAGGCGCTGCATGAGCTGCGGACCAGCGATCGCAGCCAGCCCGTCCTCGTCATCAGCCTTGCCCCGGTCGATGATCAGGGCAAGGCGATCAAGCTGCAAAATGGCGAGGCCGATGTGGTCTGGCACAGCCACACCTTCACCGAAGTGGAATTGGCCTCGCCTGATTTCGACATCAGCGGGCGCATCGCTGCAATCCTTGCCGATCTTGCGCAGCGCAAGCGCCGCGAGATGGCGGCGCGCGAACAGATCGGCGCGCTGGGCGATGCCTGGCGCGCGGGAACCATCAACCTCACCACCACCACCGAAAAGGAAGCCTGATCATGACCACTCAATACGCGACCGATGTTCGCAACGCGATGGCCGATGCTGTCGAAACCGCCATCGGCACCGCGCCGGTGCTGCGCATCCGCACCGGCGCCAAGCCCGAAAACTGCGCCGCTGATCGCCAAGGCACCGTGCTTGCCGAGGTAGTGCTTGCCTCGAACTGGGCGACAGATGCGGTGGACGGTGTCAAGACCGGTGCAGCCATTCCCGAAATCGCCGCCATCGGCACCGGCCAGGCGGGCCACTGGGAACTGATGCAGGGCGCAGCCTGCAAGGCGCAGGGCACCGTCACGGCAACGGGCGGCGGCGGTTCCATGCAGCTTAGCACCACCAGCCTTGAAACCAATCAGCTGGTGCGCATCAATTCCTTCATCCTCACCGCTGGCGGTGCCTGACGATGTGGCTCGTCTATCCTTCCGAGGCCGAGGCCGAGGCAGCGCAGGAGCTGATCTGGGCCGCGGTGAAGCCGCCCGCCGAAATCCGCGATGGCGTGCCCGTGCCTGAACGGATCACGCAGCGATGGGCGGTCCCGCGCCTTGCCGCCGAAGGCTGGGCGATTGCTGCCCCGCCGCAGGCCGTGCCCGGCCTGGGCGGAATTTTGCTGGGCGAAGTGGCCTTCCCCGAACTTGAAGAGGAACAGCCATGACGCTGTGGAATCCGAACAACATCCCCGAAGCACAGCGCATCGCGTGGTATGACGCGAGGGACGCCGCAAGCATCACATTCAACGGCGGCAATGTCGCGCAGATCAATGACAAGTGGGGCAGCGGGAGCAATCAGGTGCAGGCCACCGCCGCCAATCAGCCGGTTTACAACGCGACGGGCCTGAATGGGCGGCCCGCGCTTGCTTCGGATGACGCGACACGCTGGATGCAAGCGATCTTCGGATCGTCACTCAGCCTTTCTCAAGCTCGTTTCTACGCCGTGTTTTCGCGGCCCGGAGGGTCTAATCGTCTGTGGTCAGTGGCGCATCAAGTCAGCGGAATACCTTTTTTCCGTGGCGCTAATGGCGGGTTGTTTACGGGCTTCAGAAGCGGCGGCGCGATATTCAACAGCCCTTCCATATCCCTGGGAAACACCGCCACTGTCGTTGTCTATGGGTTTAGCCTTGCGGAAGTCTTCGCCGCTATGAACGGCGGGCCGATTTTGAGCAACGCTGTAACGGGTTCCCAAGCGTTGAGTGCCGATGCATTCTCTCTATTCACTGACGCAAGGACTCCGGGGGTGGTGATAAATCAGGGCCGCTTTGGCGAGGGCATCCTCGTTACTGGCGAGCCAATTCCCAACGAATATAATCTGATGACGGGTTATCTGGCGTGGGGGTGGGGACTGCAAAATCTCCTGCCAAGCAACCACCCGTTCCGCAATGGCGCGCCCGATGAGGTGCAGGGCGGCATGGCAGTCTCGGCTGCGGTGAACGCGGCGTCAAGCGGCGACGTGATCAATGTCGGCAGCATCGCCGCCAGTGCAGCGGTGAGCGTTTCGGCTGATGCAGACATCATCATCGAAGGCGCGATGGCAGCAAGCGTCACCGTTGAGGCAGCCATCGAAGGCGGCCTGCTGACTTCGGTGCGTCCGCGCCATCGTTTCGTGGTGCCGCCGACGCTTTCTCAAGCCGCCCTGCGTGCCGGTGCGCGGCCTGCTGGCGGGCTGGCCGGATACAGCTTCACCGCCGAGGCCAAGGATCCTGATGCGATCAGTGATTACGAGATCGACTGGGGCGAATGGCTTGGTCAGGACGAAACGCTGGTGCAGCCTGCCCGGATCACGGCAACGGGCGGCATCACCATCAATTTCGTCCGGATCGAGGAAGGCCGATACATCCGCTGGCGGGTGCGCGGCGGGGTGGCGGGCAGCGATGCCTTCATGACGGTGACGATCGCGACCACCAGCGGCCAAAGCGATGAGCGCACCATCCGCCTGCCGGTGCGCGAGCGGTGAGCAGGGGGCTGATCGTGCTGGCCATTTCAATCATCAAAGGAGCAGGCTGATGCCCCGACGCAAGAAGAACAGTGTTTACGCCCCGACCAGCGCGGCAGAGGCGACCGTTATGATCGGTGAATATGTCTCCATTGAGCGCGACAAGGCGCTGGAACGGCTTGCCGCAGAAGCCGCGATCGACAGAGTCAAGCAGCAGCGCGATGAGAAGTTGCGCGAGCTTGAATCGGTCGCTGCCGATCTGTTTGAAGGCATCAAGGCGTGGTGGGAGGCAGGCGGCAAGGATGAGCTCGCTTTCGGCAAGCGTTCCGGCCAGATCGGCGGGGCCAAGATTGGCATTCGCCTCACACCGCCAGCCGTAAAGCTCAAGCGCGGTGTAAAGACAGCCGATGTGGTGACATGGCTGCGCGATCTGCGCTGGGCGCGTGCAAGGGATTTCCTGCGCATCAAGGTTGATCTGGATAAGGCTGCAGTGATCAAGGCGGTGCAGGCAGATGCCTTGGTGGCGGAAAAGCTGGCTGGCCATCTGACGGTGGAACAGACCGATGAATTTTTCATCGACACCGGCCTTGATGATGATGAGCTTAAGAAGGAAGTCGCCGCCTACTGAAAATGGGGGTGGCCGGGGCGCTGGAACGCCCCGAGCCGCGAGATCGCAGCTCTCGCACCTGGGGCCGTCATGACCGGCCCGTCGGATCCCCCGGCCGCAAGCGGCGGAGCAAGAATTAGGTGCAAGTGATGAAAGAAGGATTGATGAGAGTTCGCCCGCTCCAGCCGGTGGCCCCTTGGCTCGGCGGGAAGAGGATATTGGCAAAGCACATTGCAGAGCGGATCGCCGCGACCCCGCACACGCGATATGTCGAGCCGTTTGTCGGGATGGGCGGTGTGTTTTTCCGCCGATCAGCACGGCCTTGGCTGGAAGTGATCAATGATGTGAACCGCGATGTGGTGAACTTGTTCAGGATCCTGCAGCGGCATTATCAGCAGATGCTCGATGTGCTGAAAATTCCAGCTCTACAGCAGGGCTGATTTTGAACGGCTGCGCGCCACGCCCGCCGACCAGCTGACTGACCTCGAGCGCGCCGCACGCTTTCTCTATCTCCAGAAGACCGGGTTCGGCGGTATGGGGCGCACCTTCGGCATCGACTTTTCGAGGCCGCGCTGGGGCCTGAGTAAGCTGGAGCCCATGCTGGAGGCGGTCCACGAACGGCTTGAGGATGTGTTGATTGAATGCCTCGATTTCGGCACCTGCATCGAGCGGTATGACAGCCGCGCAGGGACGCTGTTCTATTGTGATCCGCCTTATTGGGGGCGCACGGATGATTATGGGAAGGACATCTTCTCAGAGGCTGATTTTGACCGTCTGAGAAGCCTCTTAGGAGGGCTTCAGGGTCACTTCGTTCTGTCGATCAACGATCGGCCCGAAGTGCGCGATCTGTTTGTTGGGTTCGAGATGGAGGAGGTTTCCCTCAACTATCGGGCCAGCGGGAAGCCGACACCTGCGAGGGAGTTGATAATCTGGGCCTGAGGTGGGCATTTGGTGCTCTAATTTCTCTTGTCAAAGAGTCCAAAAGCTTCTGACCCGCTACAGCGGCGCATTTGCTGAACGGCGGCTTGCAGCGTCGGTGCCTCATTGTTCAGAATCGCCGCGTTATACATGAACGACAACAGGGGCCGCGCCGGATCGGCAAGCCTCTTGCATCATGATCCTCTTGGGCCATTCCCACCAAATGGCCCGGGCGCGGCACCCACCAGCCGCGGAAAGCGCTCTTGCGGTCTTCGGGCCGCAAGGGCGCTTTTGCTTTTCGGGTTGCGCCTCGGGGTAAACAAACAGTCCAAAATTAACCTTCTTCTGCCACATGCCGCAGCATGATCTGCCGTCATGCCTTGTGTGCTGCAACTGCGGGCCTTGCGCTGCTCTTGGGCGCGTGCGATTTCATGGCGCGCCATGATGCGCCCGGTGCTGCGGCGCCGCACCTGCAAACGGCCGATCCTGTGGTGGCCCGCGCGCTGCACGATCCCTTGATGAGCGATCCCGATCTTGCCCGTCGCAGCGAGGCCAATGCGCTGCTTGCCTTTAGCATTTCGGCTCCACTGCCGATATTCACCGCCACTGCGGAGACCGCCGCCCAGGCGCGCGAGGCAGCGCGCGCCGCCTTGCTTGAAGGGGGCGCGATCCCGCAGCTGACCGCGCTGAGCGCCGGGGCTGGCGGCAAGGCGCTGGGCGATTTTGAGACGCCCGGAGCAATCCTTGCTGCCGCCGGAGCACCGCCTGCCTGCCGGCAGGCAGCCTCGGGGTTTGCTTGGGCGGCGCGCCTTTCGGGGCCTGCAAAGATTGCGCCGCTTGGCGCAGCCGAGCTTGCTGCGGGCAGCGATGCACCATCATGCCGGGTCCGCGTGGTGCGCTATTTCACTGCGGCGCCGCTCGAAGACGCGCTTGGCTATCACGATGCCCTGGCCCAGCGCGCGGGGTTCAGTGTCAAGCGATATGACCGGCCCGAAGCGATTATTTCGGCCACCGGCAAGCAAGGGGAAAACTTGCGCGTTCATGTGCGTGCGCATCCCACGGGCATGAACGCGGTTGATCTGGTGTTCTGGATTAACCCCTAAGCCCGATACCGATGGTGGCGCGCGGCTGTTCCATCTCGTTGCTCGCCACCGGGTAGGCGCAGTAATCGGCCGCGTAATAGGCCGCCGGGCGGTGGTTGCCCGAGAGGCCGATCCCGCCAAAGGGTGCCGCAGAGGATGCGCCGTTGGTGGGCCGGTTCCAGTTTATGATCCCGGCGCGGATATTGGCCCAGAACCGCCCGTAATCATCTGGCGAGCCGCCAATCAGCGAGGCTGACAGGCCAAAGCGGGTATTGTTCGCCTCGGCAATGGCACTGTCGAGATCGGGCACACGAATTACCTGAAGAAGTGGGCCGAACAGCTCAATATCGGGCCGTTCAGGAATGTCGGTGACATCAATGATGCCGGGGGTGAGGAAAGGCAGATCGGGGTAAAGCCTGCGCATGTGGGCAAGGGCGCGCCCGCCCGCGGTGATGAGCGCAAGGAAGCTCTCCATCAGAAGATCGGCGGTGTGGTTGTCGATCACCGGTCCCATGAACGGCTGCTGGCTTGCCAGCGGATCGCCAACGATCAGCTGCTTGGTCAGCGCCAGCAGTTCCGTCATCAGGCCATCATAAACGCTATCCGTCACGATCAGGCGCCGCGCCGCAGTGCAGCGCTGGCCAGCGCTGGTGAAAGCGCTCTGCACAACCAGCACGGCGGCGTCCGCGAGCTTGGGCGTATCGGTAACGACAATCGGGTTGTTGCCGCCCATTTCGAGCGCGACGATCTTGCCCGGATTGCTGGCGAGCTTGCGGTTGATGGCAATCCCTACTTGTGCCGAACCTGTAAAGAGCACGCCGTCGGTGCCGGGGTGAGCGACCAATGCCTTGCCTTCTTCGGGTCCGCCGATCACCACTTGGGCGACATCTTCGGGGATGCCCGCCTTGTGCAGGAAGCCGATAAGCGCTGCGCCCACCGCCGGGGTCTTTTCCGACGGCTTCAACAACACGGCATTGCCCGCAATCAGCGCCGGGATGATGTGCCCGTTGGGCAGGTGTGCCGGGAAGTTGTAAGGGCCAAGCACCGCCATCACGCCATGCGGCTTGTGCCGCAAAGCGGTGGAGCCATTTATCGCGCTGTCGTGCTTTTTCTTGCCGGTGCGCTCGGCATAGGCCTGCACCGAGATATCGACTTTGGCGATCACCGAATCAACTTCGGTGCGCGCCTCCCACAAGGGCTTGCCCGCCTCGCGCGCGATCAGTTCCGCAAAGCTTTCCGCCTCGCGTTTCACCTCGTTGGCGAAGCGGCGGACCCGTTCGATCCGGTCCGACAGCGGCAGGCCCGCCCAGGCCGGCCAGGCACGGCGCGCGCGGCTGACCGCTTCATCGACATCGCTGAAAGTCCCGCGCCACAATTCTTCCCCGGTGGCGGGCTGGTAGGAGATAAGCGTTTGCGATGTCACTGGTGCTGTTACCCGTTTCGATTGCCCTGTACGACCCGGCGACAAATCAATTGTTGCTTGCGCAGTGCGACTACTCTCAGCCGTTGCAAAAAGATAGGGTTAAGAACTTGCCTCGGCATGACCACGTGGCGGCGGTGCGGCGCCGTGGGCCTCCCCCATGCGGCGCAGCGCGGCGACCTTGTCGGTGAGCGGCTGCCAGTCGTCGCCCGCGTCGATCGCGGCCCAGATCGCCTCGACCTCGTCGATCAGCATGGATTGCGGGGCAGGATCAGACCAGTATTCATGGATGCTTTGGGTGGGCGTGTAGGCGCCAAGGGCTGCTTTCAATTCGCCGCTTGCCGCACCGCGCCCGCCGCGATGGGCAAAGAAAAACGCATCTGGCCCGGTCTCGCTTGCGCGCATCTCCTGCTCGCACAAAGCCACCAGCTGAGCATCCTCATCCGTCCCTTTGGGCTCAAGCCCCAGCCGCCACAGCCAGCGCCGGGTGATCGCCTCCATGTAGAGCGGGCCAAACCGTTCGAGCGCGGCGATCAGCGGCGGGCTGTCCGCCAGCAAGCGCAGGGCTACCGCGAACTGCCCGCAATTCCAGTGCAAGGCCTCGGGCTGGCGGCCGAAGGCATAAAGCCCGCCGTGATCGAAATAGGCAGCGGTAAAGCTATGATCCCACGTCGGCAACCAGCGCCACGGGCCGTAATCAAAGCTTTCGCCGGTGATGTTCATGTTGTCGGTATTGAGCACTCCGTGGACAAAGCCTGCGACCATGTAACTGGCGGCCAGATCGGCCATGCGTTCCACCACATTGTGCATCAGCCGCACCGCCGGTTCGTCCCGACCGGGCGCATCCTCGGGCGGGGGCGGGCCTGGGAACTGGGCGAGGCAATAGGCGATGAGCGCTGCCATATGCTCGCGCTCTTCCAGCGCCAGCAAGCGTTGAAACGTGCCGATGCGGATATGCGAATGCGACAGGCGCACCAGCACGGCGGAACGGGTGGGGGAAGGCTCGTCGTTGCGCCACAATTGCTCACCCGTCTCGATGACAGAGAAGGTTTTTGAGGTGTTAACCCCCAGGGCTTCGAGCATTTCGGTTGCCAGGATTTCCCGCACCGCGCCCTTCAGCGTCAGGCGCCCATCGCCTGCGCGGCTGAACGGCGTGGTGCCTGATCCCTTGGTGCCAAGGTCCATGAGACGCCCCTGACAATCGCGCAGCTGGGCAAACAGAAAGCCGCGCCCGTCGCCGATCTCGGGGTTGTAAACGCGAAACTGGTGGCCGTGATACTTGAGCGCAAGCGGCTTTGGCAGGTTTCCGGGCAGGGGCTCGAACCGCCCGAAATGGGCTGTCCATTGCCTATCATCAAGCTCTGCCAATCCCACGCTCGCCGCCGCCCGGTCATTGCGCCAGCGCAGGCGTACTTGCGGAAAGTCGGCAGCTGCAACCGGGATCGCCAGCCAATCAGCGAGGGCCTGCACCGCCGGATCGGGATTATAGCCATCACATCCATTGGGGTGTTGCACAGCATCGCTCATCCCGCGATAGTGGAGCCAAGAATCCGACGGTGCAAGCTGGCAAAGCCTGCCAATCCCCCCGACCGCTCGCATTCACGAGGGACGAAAAGCCATTCATGGCCGCCAGATACGAAGATTGCACATGGACCAGCGCTGATGGGCTGGCCTTGCACTACCGCGATTACGCCGCGCCCGCAGGCACCACGGCGCTGCCGGTGCTGTGCCTGCATGGCCTGACCAGAAACGCCCGCGACTTTGCCCGGCTGGCCGAACATCTCAGCACCACGCGCCGTGTCATCGTGCCCGAAATGCGTGGGCGGGGGATGAGCGATTATGCCCCCAATTCCGACACCTATTCGCCGATTACCTATGTCGCCGACGTTGAAAAGCTGCTTGCTGAGCAGAACATTACCCGCTTTTGCGTGGTTGGCACCTCAATGGGCGGGCTGATGACGATGCTGATGGCGCATGGCGCCCCTGGGCGCATGGCGGCGGTGGTGATGAATGATATCGGCCCGGAAGTGGATCCTGCGGGCCTGGCGCGCATTGCCGCCTATGTCGGGCAGGGACGATCTTATCCGACCTGGATCCACGCTGCGCGCAGCCTAGCCGAAGTGCATGGGTCAGCCTTTCCCGATTATGATCTTGATCAATGGCTTGAAATGGCCAAGCGCACGATGGTGGTGACGCAAAACGGACGGATCAGCTATGATTACGACATGGCGATTGCAGAGCCTTTTGCGAAGCCCGGCAATGCCGCGCCGCCCAATCTGTGGCTCGCATTCGAAGCCTTGTGCGGTGTGCCGATGCTGCTGGTGCGCGGGGAGCTGTCCGATCTGCTGTCGCTCGACACAGTCAAGCGAATGCAGGCGCGCAATCCGGCGATGCGACTGATCACCGTGCCGCGCGTTGGCCATGCCCCGACGCTTGACGAGCCCGAAGTGGTCGCTGCCATCGACGCTCTGTTTGCCGAGGTGGAATGAGCGAGGCTGATCTGCGACCCTTGCGGATTCTGCATTGCCATTCGACCTTCGCGGCAGGAGGCAAAGAGGTGCGCTCGGCTCTGCTGATGAACGCTTTCGGGCCCGCAGCCGAGCACACCGTCGTCTCTGCGGAGCCTCAATCCATGGCCGCCCGCGCGCTGCTCGACCCTGGCCTTAAAGTCCGGTTTCCCAACAATTTTCCCAGTCTGAAGGGCTGGCCGACCCCGGGCCGCCTCGTGACGCTTGCTCAGGCGATGCAGCCCTTTGATCTCATCTGTACCTATAACTGGGGCGCGATGGACGCGGTGATGGCGCATGGCGTATTTGCGGCCAATCTCGGCCTTCCGCCGCTGATCCACCACGAGGACGGGTTTAACGATGACGAAGCCGCGCGGTTGAAGCCTGCGCGCAACTGGTATCGCTGGGCGGCGCTGCGCAAGGCGCACAAGCTGGTGGTGCCGAGCTGCCAGCTTGAAGAGATTGCCTTGAAAGCATGGCAGCAGCCGCGCGGCAAAGTCGTCCGCATTCCCAATGGTATCGACACCGCGGCTTTTGATGCTGCGCCCGATCCGACGGCCCTGCGCGTCATCAAGCGCCCCGGGGAGCGCTGGGTCGGCACGCTGGCGGGCTTGCGAGCAGTCAAGCGGCTGCCGCTGCTGGTGGAGGCGATGCAGGCGCTTGGCGAGGAATGGCATCTGGTGATCGTGGGCGAGGGCGAAGAACGCGAGGCGATCCGTGCCCGCGCCGCGGAGCTTGAAATGAGCCACCGGGTTCACCTGCCTGGGGCGGTTGCCCAGCCGCAGCGGGTCATCGGGCTGTTTGATATATTTGCGCTGTCCTCGCAGTCTGAACAGTTTCCCTTGTCTGTGGTCGAGGCGATGGCGGCTGGCCTGCCGGTCGCCGCGCCCGATGTCGGCGATATCCGCCTTATGCTGGCCCCGGAAAACCGGCCCTATATCGCGGTGCCGCAGGATGCTGCGGCGCTGGGGCAGATGCTGGCCGAGCTGGCAGCCGATGAATCCTTGCGCGCTGCAATCGGCGCGGCCAACCGGCAGCGCGCGCACGCCGAATATCGCGCGGACACCATGATTGCGCGCTACCGCGAGCTTTATTGGAGCGCGGCTGGTCGGCCAGTGTGAACGCCCGCTTCACCCGGCGTTCAAGCGCTGCGTGCCACCTGCCGCCCATCAGCGCCATTGCGGAAGGGCGGTGGGCGGCCTAAAGACCGCGCGAAATTTCACTTGTGCGCTGTGTTTGCGCTTGTGCTTTGACCAGAGGACCTGACGCCCCGTGGCACTCAATCTCACCCGATCATCCTCCAAGGGCCCGACCGGCGAAAGCCAGTCATACACTCCCAGCCACGAGGATGAAATCCTTATCCGCGAGATCGACGAGGCGGTCCGGCAGGATGATGCGCTCAATTTCGCCAAGAAATATGGCCCGGCGGTGCTGGGCGCGGTGGTGCTCGGCCTTGCCGGGCTTGGTGGTTATCTGTGGTGGGATGCCAGCCGCGAAAGCAAACTTGAGAGCCAATCGGAAACCATCATCAGCGCGCTCGATCTGGCCGGCGCCAATGATTTCAGGAGCGCAGGCGAAAAGGTCGAACCGTTGATCGCCGATGGCAGCCCGGCCGCCCGCACGGCGGCGCGCTTCATTCAGGCCGGCGCTGCGCTGGAAGCAGGCAATGACGACAAGGCAATCGCGATTTTCGCGGCCATTGTCGCTGATGAGAAGGCCCCACAGGCGCTGCGCGACTTGGCATTGGTGCGCGAGGTTGCCGTCGGTTTTGACAATCGTAAGCCTGCAGATGTGATCGCCCGGCTCAAACCTGTGGCCGTGCCGGGGCACCCCCTGTTCGGCAGTGCGGGCGAATTGACGGCGATGGCTCACCTTGAAGCGGGTAATCGCCGCGAGGCAGGCGCGCTGTTTGCGGCAATCGCCAAGGACGAGGCCTTGCCTGAAACCCTGCGATCGCGCGCCCGGCAAATGGCCGGACTGCTTGGCGTTGATGCGATTGTTGATGTAACGAAGCTGCTCAAGGACGAAGGGGTGATCGCGTCCGAAAGAGCAGGTGGCAGAGCCGGTAGCGGCGCACCTGCCGAATAGGGGCTAAGGTTGGACGGATTGATGAAATCATTTGCACATTACGGGCGCATTGCGCTTGCCGCCGGGCTGCTGGCGGCGGCGCTGACAGGTTGCAGCCGCGGCGACAAGAAAGTCACCCCGACAGTCGGCCAGCGCGTGCCCATTCTTTCGCGTATCGAAACCGGGGCCGAGGTGGATCGCGCGCTTGCGAGCGTTTCGATTGTGCTGCCCCCCGAACGCCGCAACGCTGAATGGGCGCAGGTTGGCGGAAATGCCGCCAAGTCTTACGGCCACCTCGCGCTCGCGGCCAATCCTTCCAAGGTCTGGACTGCCAAGATCGAAGGCTCGACCAACCGCGTGCGGCTCGGCGCCTCGCCGGTGGTGGGCAGCGACATGCTGTTCGCAGTCGGCTCGGACGGCACCATTCACGCTTTCGACAAGGCAACCGGCGCGCGCAAGTGGGATTCCAAGTCGAACCTCACCAAGGGCACCCAGGCCTCGGCTTTCGGGGGCGGGGTGAGCTATGAGAACGGCCGCCTTTATGCCACCAACGGGCTGGGTGAGGCCAAGGCGCTCGATGCCAAGACCGGTGAAATCCTCTGGAAGGTGACACCGGCAGGCCCTTTACGCGGGTCGCCCACGATCGCCTTTGGCGAGGTGTTCGTGATGACGCAAGACAATCAGATCATTGCCCTCAGCGCCAAGGATGGCGCGGTCAACTGGCTCGAGACTGCCTCGACGACGCAATCGGGTGTGTTTGGCGTGGCGGCTCCAGCAGCCGGACAAGGCACTGTGATTGCAGGATTTTCGAGCGGGGAGCTTAACGCCTATCGCTATGAAAATGGTCGCATCCTGTGGTCGGATGCGCTGGCGCGCACCAATATTTCGACGGCCGTGAGCTCGCTTACCGACATTGATGCTGATCCGATCATCGATTCGGGCCGCGTTTATGCGCTGGGTCAGGGTGGGCGCATGGCGGCCTATGAATTGCTTTCGGGTCAGCGCATCTGGGAATTGAACCTTGCCGGCATTTCCACCCCAGCGATTGCGGGTGAGTGGATTTTTACCCTGACCGATGATGCGCGCCTGCTTGCGATTGCGCGCTCGTCGGGCCGGGTGCGGTGGATTTCGCAGCTGCAACGCTTCAAGAACGAGAAGAAGCGCGAAAATCCGATCTTCTGGACCGGGCCGGTGCTGGCGGGCGGCAATCTTTGGGCGGCTTCCTCGCGCGGCGAAATCTGGAAGATCAACGCGACGACGGGCGAGGCGAGCTTTTTTGCCGATGTGAAGCAGCCGGTCAGCCTCTCGCCGATCGTCGCTGACGCAATGCTCTTTATCCTCGATGATTCGGGCGTGATCCACGCTTTCCGCTAGACGGGACTGCCGCGCCCTTTTTCGCTATCTTTGTGGCAAGGGCATTAACCAATTCGCGCTAAGGCCCAAAGCCATGAGCGCGAGCCTTCCCATCCCTGCGGCTTCCGATCGGGCGCTGCCTGACAGCGACGTATCGAGCGCGGTCGGCTTTGTCGGCCTTGCCGGGCTGCTGGCGTGGATCATCTTTTGCCGTTCCTATCCCGCCATCGCTGCGATGGTGGGCCTTGACGGCGAATTTTCGGGCGCGCGCGGTGTGCTCTCGGGGCCGAATGCGGCGCTGGCGGGTCTCATCTTCAGCGCTGTCCCGATGGCCTTGTGGTCGGTGCTGGTGGACAAGGTGCACCTGCGCCCTTCGACCGGGCTCGACTGGAGCATCAAGCGCCCGCTGGCCGAGGTACTGCCCATTTCGGTGGTCAAGATTGCCGGCCTATGGGGCACTTGGGGCGTGCTTGCTGCGCTATACGCCATGTGCCGCTGGTATTGGGACGGGCAATATCTCTTTGCGATGGATGTGCTGAAATATGCAGCTCTGCCGCTGGTGGTGCTGTCTGTCCCCTATGTCATCTGGCTTGATCGCCATCTCCTCGAACCACGCGATGGGGCATGGCATTTCGGCGCGCTGCTGATCGGCCAAGCCGGCTGGGACAGCGCGGCCATTGCCAAGCACGCGCGCGCCTGGGCGATCAAGGGCTTCTTTGGTGCTTTCATGATCTCGATCCTGCCGGGTGGCTTTGCCGAAGTCGTCGAAGCGGACTTCGCGCAGATGGCGGATAATCCGGTTGACCTTGCGATGAAGCTGATTGCGCTGATGTTTGTCGTCGATGTGCAGATCGGCACGGTCGGCTATCTGGTCACGCTGCGCCCGCTTGATGCCCATATCCGTTCGGCCAATCCGTTTGTGGCAGGCTGGCTGGCAGCGCTGCTGTGCTATCCGCCCTTCGTATGGGGCGTGATTGGCGGCGATGGCCAGATTCTGAGCTATGAAGTGGCAACCGCGGGCTGGGCACATTGGCTTGCCGATCAGCCAGCGCTGTTGTGGCTGTGGGCCGGATTGCTGCTGGGGCTGACCGGCATATACGCCTGGGCAACAGTGGTGTTTGGCATCCGCTTTTCCAACCTGACCTATCGCGGCGTGCTGACAAACGGGCCCTACCGCTTCACCCGTCATCCGGCCTATCTTTCGAAGAACCTGTTCTGGTGGGCCTCGGTCATGCCGTTTCTGGTCACCAATGGTTCGGCGGGAGATGCCATCCGCAACTGCTTTTTCCTCGCGGTGGTGAACGGGATCTATTACTGGCGCGCTCGCACCGAGGAAGCCCATCTGCTCGCCGAAGATGCCAAGTATCGCGAATATCACGCCTGGATGGAAGAGCGCGGCCTCATTACTGCGCCGCTTGCCCGGCTTGCAGCAAGCCTGACCCGCAGGGGCCAGGCGCGCGCTTCCGCGCCAAGCGCTTATCCCGCCGAATAGCCGGTTACATCACCGGCGCGCCATCATCGGCGTGGTATTTGAGCGCTTCGGTGATGGTGATCTCGGCCCCGGCAATCGCCTGCTGAAACGCTGCCATGTGCGGCGTTGCGAAATGCGCCTTGAGCGCGGCCTCGTCCTGCCACTTCTCGACAATGTGCAGCACCGATGGATCGAGCACATCGGTGGTGAAGCTGTAGGCAATGCAGCCGTCCTCGGCGTTCGAGGCCGCCACCATGGCCGCAATCGGACCCTTGAGCGCTTCGAGCGCGCCGTCTCCCAGCTTGGCCTTGGCCAGCACAATCAGCATGGACGCATCCTCCCGTTGGTTCAGAAGGACTGTTCGTAAACCCTGCTGATATCGCCTGCCCACTCCCCATTATAGGCATCGAGCAGCCGCTGGGCGGGCACCTTGCCGCTGGCGACGATTTCATCGAGCGTTTCGAGATAGCCCGTCTCATTATCGCCGCTGGCATTCAATTGCCCGCGCGCGGCAAGGCCGGCGTGGGCGATTTTCAGCACTTCGCGTGCCACATCGCGCAAGGTCCCGCCGCCGGGGGCTGGTGCGTCCAAAGCAAGGCGCGGGGCATCGTGACGCAGCTGTTCGCGCGTTTCCATGCTCCAGCCCTTGACAAGATCCCACGCGGCATCCAGCGCGGCTTGATCATAGAGCAGACCGACCCAGAATGCGGGCAGCGCGCAGATCCGGTTCCAGGGGCCGCCATCGGCGCCGCGCATTTCGAGAAAGCTCTTGAGACGTACTTCGGGAAAGGCGGTGGAAAGGTGATCCCACCAGTCGCTCTGGCGGGGTTTCTCACCCGGCAGGACAGATAGCTTGCCATCAAGAAAATCGCGGAAAGACAGGCCTGCCGCGTCGATATATTGCCCGTCGCGGAAGACGAAATACATCGGCACATCAAGCATGTAATCGACCCAGCGCTGATAGCCGAAGCCGTCTTCGAACACAAAGGGCAGCATCCCGGTGCGCGCCGGATCAGTATCAGACCAGATGTGCGAACGATAGGACAGAAAGCCGTTGGGCTTGCCTTCGGTAAAGGGTGAATTGGCGAACAGTGCTGTCGCCAGCGGTTGCAGTGCGAGGCCGACGCGGAACTTTTTCACCATGTCAGCTTCGCTGCTGTAATCGAGATTGACCTGAATGGTGCAGGTGCGCAGCATCATATCAAGGCCCATCGAGCCCACGCGCGGCATGTGCCTGAGCATGATCTCATAGCGCCCCTTGGGCATGATCGGGAGTTCTTCGCGGGTCTTGTCCGGCCACATGCCAAGTCCAAGATAGCCCACCCCGCAGCGCTCCCCGATGGCCTTGACCTGTTCAAGGTGCCGCCCGGTTTCCGCGCAGGTCTGGTGCAGGTTCACCAGCGGCGCGCCTGATAATTCGAGCTGGCCGGCCGGTTCAAGGCTGACTGCGCCATCTGCGCCTTTCAACGCGATGACATTGCCGCCTTCTTCCACCGGTTTCCAGCCGAATTCGGTCAGGCCCATCAAGAGATCGCGGATACCGCAAGGTTCGTCATAGGACGGGGCGCGGTGATCGGATTTCTTGTAGACGAGCTTTTCGTGTTCGGTGCCGATGCGCCATTGTTCTGTGGGCTTTTCGCCCTTGATCATCGGCGCCACCAGTTGCTCAAGGCTCTCGATGATCGGATCATCAGCGGTGGTGGTTTCGCGCGTGCTCATCGAGAATATGCCCCTGTTTGGCCGGTTGCCTTAGAAAACTGATCAGGATGTGGGAAGCGCAAAACCGCTTTATAAGGGGGGCTCACCAGTCGCCGCTGGTGGCCATCCAAACACTGAGTGCGGCGATGGCTGCGGTCTCGCCGCGCAAAATGCGCGGGCCAAGGCTGATCGCGCGTGCTTGCGCGTGAGCGCGGATCGCGGCGCGTTCGGTATCGTCGAAGCCGCCTTCGGGGCCGATCAGAATGGCTGCCGGGCCGGCCTGTGCGGCAAAGGCACCAGCGGCAGGCGCGCCACCTGTCTCATCAGCGAAGAACAGCGCGCGGCCCTCGGGCCAGTCGGCGAGGAGCGCCATCAGCTTCACCGGCTCGGCAAGGTCAGGCAGCGCGGTGCGGGCGCATTGTTCTGCCGCCTCGATGGTCACGGCGCGGGCGCGCTCCAGATTGAGCTTGTCCGCCACACAGCGCCGGGTGATGATCGGCTGGATCCGGGCCGCGCCAAGTTCGGTTGCCTTTTCGAGCACCAAGTCAAAGCGATCTTTCTTGAGCAGGGCTGCACACAGCCACAAATCGGGCACCGCCTCGCGCGCGCGCAGCATCTCGGCCACGTCTAGCACCACGTCGCGCTTGCCCACCTCACGCACCCGCGCCGCCCATTCGCCGGTCAGATTGTCGCACAGGATCACGCCATCGCCTGCGCTCACGCGCATCACGCGGGCGAGATAATGGGCCTGCCCGCCTTCGATGACCAGCACGTAGCCTGCGTGCAGTTTGTCGTGAACAAACAGGCGCGGAGCGCTCTTCGGCGGCCATGCAGGAATAGCGGGCATGGCTTTGCACTAGGCGTCCATGCGGCTAGAGGGCAAGCATGAACACCGACATCGTCCCTGATAGCGAGCATAAGGGATTTGTTGCGCGCCTGCCGCAGCTTCCGCGCGATCTGGCGCTGCTTGCCCGGTTCGATCGGCCGATTGGCTGGTGGCTCTTGTTCTGGCCCTGCGTTTTCGGGGTGTGGCTGGCGGGCGAGGGGCTGCAACTCGCGCTGCTTGGCTGGCTGCTGGTGGGCAGCATTGCTATGCGCGGGGCGGGGTGTGTCTATAACGACATTGTCGACGCTGATCTCGACGCCAAGGTCGCCCGCACCGCCGCGCGCCCGGTGGCAAGCGGGCGGGTAAGCAAAAAACTCGCATGGGGCTGGCTGGTGGCGCTTAGCCTGGTGGGGCTGGTGGTGCTGCTGCAACTGCGCTTTGCGGCGCAGCTGGTGGCGCTCGCCAGCCTTGCACTGGTTGCCGCCTATCCGTTCATGAAGCGGATCACCTGGTGGCCGCAGGCATGGCTCGGCATGGTGTTCAACTGGGGCCTGCTGGTGGGCTGGAGCGAATTGCGGTTCGACAATCTCGGCGCGCTTGCGGCGATCTATGCCGGGTGCATTTGCTGGGTCATCGGCTATGATACGATCTATGCGCTGCAAGACCGCGAGGATGATGCGCTCGTCGGCATCCGTTCATCGGCCCTTGCGATGGGTGGCAAGGTGGTGGGCGGCATCGCGGGTTTTTATGCCGCAGCGATTGCCCTTTGGGGCCTGGGCGTGTGGCTCTACCGCCCTGATCCGCTGGCGCTTCTGGCGCTGCTGCCGGTGGCCGGGCATCTGTGCTGGCAGGTGGCGACGCTTGACCCGGATGACCCCGCCAATCCGCTTGCCCGGTTCCGCTCCAACCGGCTGGCGGGCGCCTTGATGGCAGCGGCGTGTTTTGTAGTCGGGAATGCCTAGAGCATTGTCCGATCAAACGGGATCGGAAAATGCGACAAGCCCGGCGCGGCGCCTGAGCGTTATCTTTCGGTTTGCGCCAGCTTGAACGGAAAACGCCCTAGTCTTCAGGCTTCAGCGACGGGTCCAGATCGCGCGGGCGCATAAAGTGGGTAACTTCGGCGCAATAGCGCTTGAGCTGCGACCAGTGATCGATGTCGCATTCGAGCACCGCATAAGCGGCCGTCGGAAACTTCACCACGGCCTCGCGGAACAGCGGGTTTTCCTTGGCCGGGGCGACCAGCTCCAGAAGCACATCCTGAAGGCCCGGATTATGGCCAACGATCAGCACGCTGTGCGCTTCGTCCGGGCCCGTGCCGGCGTGGGCTTCGATGGTCTCGATAATGGTGTCGTAGCTCGCAAGGTAAAGCCGCTGGTCGTAGATCGGCGCTAGCGGGAGCTGCGCGCATTCGAGCGTTGCCGTGACCCTGACCGCCGGGCTCGCCAGCACCAGATCCCACCCCGGCCCCCGCTCGCGGATGTGGCGTCCGATCAGGCGCGCGCCCTTGCGTCCGCGTTCGTTCAAGCCCCGGTCGAAATCGCGCTGCGCGGTATCGTCCCAGTCCGACTTGGCGTGACGCAAGAGACCGAGGGTTTTCATGTCAGGCGTTCATCCTTGGGGACGGGTTGGGGGCCGAAAGCATCGGCCGTTGCTGGGCTTCCCGAAACACCAGCAGCGAGCCGTTGTAAAGCCTCATCAAGCGTCAGCCGTAAAACCGGGGTGCCTGGCGGGAAGGCGGACAGGAGCCGGGTGGGGAAGGCGGCGGACAGCACGATGAAATGGCCGGCATCATCCTTGGAACGAATCAGCCGTCCGAAGGCCTGCGCCAGCCGGGCGCGGATGATGCGGTCATCATGGGCTGCCCCGCCGCCCGCCGCGCGGCGCGCCTTGTGGAGGATATCGGGACGCGGCCAGGGGACCTGTTCGAGCACCACGCAGCGCAAAGATTCGCCCGGCACATCCACCCCGTCGCGCAGGGCATCAGTGCCTAGCAGGCTCGCGCAGCGATCATCGCGGAAGATATCGACAAGGGTTCCGGTGTCGATCGGATCGACATGCTGGGCATAGACGGGAAGGCCCGCACGGGCGAGGCGATCGGCAATCCGGCCATAGACCGCGCGCAGCCGCCGGATCGCGGTGAACAGGCCGAGCACCCCGCCGCCGCTCGCCTCGATGATGCGCGCGTATGCTCCGGCAAGGGCAGGCAGATCGCCTTTCCTGATGTCGGTGATGATGAGCACCTCGGCGCGCCCGGCGTAATCGAACGGGCTGGCGGCCGCCGAGAGCATCGGACGCACATCAATATGCGTCGCGCCCGAACGCGCGATGGCGCTGGCCCACTGCGCCTCCTCATCGCCGCTTTCGATGCGGTCGGTAAGGGTCGCGCTGGTCAGCATCACGCCATGCGCGGGTTCGAGGACGAGGCGGGCAAAGGGCTTCATCGGGTCGAGCCAGCGGCGGTGGATTGCAATGTCGAACTCGCGTGCATCGGCACGGTCGACCGCCAGCCAATCGACAAATTCGGGATCGGCCGGCCCGCCCAATCGGGCGAGCAGCGCTTCCCATCCGGCAAGGAGATCAATCCGCCAGCTGAGCGAGCCGCGCGCGCCTTCGATGCGGGCGCGGCCTTGGGCATCGAGCCAGTCGGGCGGATCGGCCAGCACCGCCTCCAGCCTGCCGCCCAATCGGATCAGCGGCACGCGGATCCCGGCAAGAGCGTCGGCGGCATTTCCTGCGGCCTCGATCACTTCGCCGGGCAGATCGGCAGCTTCGGTTTCGATGCCATAGCCTGCATCGAGCGCACCGGATTCGTCGCGGGCATAGGTGGCGGTGCGAACCGCTGCGAGCAGGGCCTCGATGGGGCCAGAGGGATTGCCTTCGTGAATGCGCTGCATCCAGCCTTCGCTGGGAAGCTGGCCTGCGGCTTTCACCGCCGCCACAATCGCCTCGCCGCCGGCCTCATCATGGCTTGCAACATCGGCAAGCCGCGCCGCCAGCCCGCGCCTGCGCCCGCGCCCTTCGCGTTCGGGGCCGGTGATCCAGCGCTTCAGTTCGATCGTCTCCTGCGCCGACAAGGTGACAGCAAAGGTCGAATCAGCGGCGTCAAAAACGTGGTGGCCTTCATCGAAGATGAGCCGCGTTGGCCGCTGCGCCGGATCGCGGGCGCGCGCGGCATTCACCATCACCAGCGCGTGATTGGCGATGACCAGATCGGCCTGCGCGCTGGAACGGGCCGCGCGTTCGATGAAGCATTTGCGGTAATGCGGGCAGCCGGCATAGATGCATTCGCCCCTGCTGTCGGTGAGCGAGGCGATGCCGCGTTTGCGGAACAAGGTGCCGAGCCATCCCGGCAGATCGCCGCCGATCATGTCGCCATCGCTGGTGAAGGCCGCCCAGCGCGCCACCAATTGCGCGAGCACGGCAGGCCGCCCGGCAAAGCCGCCTTGCAGCGCGTCTTCAAGATTGAGCAGGCACAGGTAATTCTCGCGGCCCTTGCGCACCACCACGGGCGGGGAGCCATCGGGGCGTTTCATCGGCCATGCCCGGCGGCTTTCGCGGCGCAGCTGGCGTTGCAGGTTCTTGGTGAAAGTCGACACCCACACCGTTCCGCCCGCGGCCCGCGCCCACAGCGCGGCGGGGGCCAGATAGCCCAGCGTCTTGCCAATCCCGGTGCCCGCCTGTGCAAGCGCGAGATGCGGCACGCCCTTGGCGGTTCGGGGCGCAAAGATGCGGGCTGCCTGCTGCGCATAGGCGCGCTGGCCCTGACGCTGTTCGGCTTCGCTCCCGGTCAGGCGTGCGAGTTCCGCCAGCACATCGGCCGGCGCAAGATCAACCTGCCGCGGCTGGGCGCGTTCGGGGGTCTCTTCCCACTCGGGCAGCGCGGAAAACAGCCAGCGCTCGGCTTTCTCGGGCTTGGCAATGTGGGGTTTCAAGACCTGCGCCCACGGCCAGCGCAGGCGTTCGAGAGACTGTAGCGCGCTCCACGCGCCGCTGCGTTCAAACCATGCGGGATCGCGCACCGCCGCAATCAGCGCGGCGGCGGCCTGTTGCAGCAGGGCGGGGACATCGGCGTCTCCGGCAGGCACCGGCAGGCCCAGAGCCTCGGCCAGCCCGCGCGGCGTCGGCACGCAAAACCGCGCCGGGTGGACAAAGGCGAAGGCCTCAAGCAGATCGAGACCCGACAAGTCCGGATAGCCCAACCGGGCCGCTACCAGCGGCGCGTTGATCAGCAGCACCGGAGTATCGGCTGCAGCCATGATCGCCTCGCCCTTGGCGATGGCACTCGTGGCGCCATCGCCTGAGCGCAGCCAGGTGCCGCCATGGCTGGCGTGGAGCGCGGGCAGGCTCATGCGCGGCAAATCAGGGGGGCGGGAGGTCACATTTGCGATCCTAAGGGCTCCTTGTGCGTGCGTAAACGCAGGTTTGGCCGATTTTGCCGTGGTTATTCGCTTGAAGTGCGCATCAGCCTCTGCCTATGCGCGGGGCGCTATGATTACCGATGATCTGATCGCCGCCGCCCGCGTGTCCAAGGCCTGGCCCTTCCAGGAAGCAATGAAGCTGGTGAAGCGTTACCCGGATGGCAAGCGCGGGCCTGATGGCGAGCCTTTGCCGGTGTTGTTCGAGACCGGCTATGGCCCCTCGGGCCTGCCGCATATCGGGACCTTTCAGGAAGTCTTGCGCACCACGCTGGTGCGGCGCGCCTACGAGGTGCTCACCGGCGGCGCGCCGACCCGGCTGGTCGCGTTCAGCGATGACATGGACGGCCTGCGCAAGGTGCCGGACAATGTGCCCAGCAAGGACTTGCTCACCGCCAATCTCGGCAAGCCGCTCACCCGCATTCCCGATCCTTTCGGCACGCATGAAAGCTTTGCCCACCACAACAATGCCCGGTTGTGCGCGTTTCTTGATCAGTTCGGCTTCGACTATGAATTCGTCTCGGCGTCCGACTGCTATAATGGCGGGCAATTCGACGACGCACTGCGGCAAGTCCTGCGCCATTACGGCGCGATCATGGACATCATGCTGCCCACTTTGCGCGAAGAACGCCGCCGCACCTATTCCCCCGTCCTGCCTGTCAGCCCCAAGAGCGGGGTCGTGCTGCAGGTGCCGGTCGAGGTGGTCGATGCGGAACACGGCATCGTGCGCTTCGAGGATGAGGGCGAGACAATCGAACATTGCATCTTCGGCGGCGCTGCCAAGCTGCAATGGAAGGTCGATTGGGCGATGCGCTGGTATGCGCTCGGCGTTGATTACGAGATGTGCGGCAAGGATTTGACGGACAGCGTCACCCAGTCGGGCAAGATCGTGCGCGAGCTGGGTGGCCGCAAGCCCGAAGGGCTGATCTACGAGCTGTTCCTCGACGCCAAGGGCGAGAAGATTTCCAAGTCCAAGGGCAACGGCCTCTCGATCGAGCAATGGCTGACCTATGGCAGCGAGGAGAGCCTCGGTTTCTACATCTTCCGCGAGCCCAAGAGCGCCAAGCAATTGCACGCGGGCGTCATCCCCAAGGCGATTGACGAATATTGGCAATTCCGCGCCGCCTTGAAGGACCAGCCGCTCGACAAGAAGCTCGGCAATCCGGTGTGGCATTTGCTGTCCGCCAATGCCGCGACGCTCGCCGAGAACCCGGCGGGCGCGGGCGAGGCTTTGCCCGTGCCTTTCAGCCTGCTGCTCAATCTCGTCGGCGTGCTTGGCGCAGGGGCCACGCGCGAGGCGGTGTGGAGCTATCTTGGCAATTATATCGCCGATGCCAATCCCGCAGCGCATCCAGCGCTCGATGATCTGGTCGGCAAGGCGCTGGCCTATAACCGCGATTTCGTGGCGCCAACGCTGGTGAAGCGCGCGCCGCAGGGCGGCGAGGTGGCGGCTTTGCAAGCCCTTGATGCAGCGCTCGCCGAGGCTCCGGCCGATATCAGCGCGGAAGACCTGCAAACCATCGTCTATGAAATCGGCAAGCGCGAGGAGTTCGGTTTCGAAAACCTTCGCGACTGGTTCCGCGCGCTTTACGAAACCCTGCTCGGCTCGGAACAAGGCCCGCGCATGGGCAGCTTCATCGCTCTTTACGGGATCGCGCCAAGCCGTAAACTGATCGCCGAGGCGCTGGCACGGACTGCCTAGCGCTGAACCGGAGGGAGGGGCGCAATGCGACATTCGATGATGGCCCACGGGTCAGGCTTGCTGGCGCTGGCCGTGGCGGCTTGCAGCGAGGCACAGGTTCCGCCAGTTGAAGAGGCCAGCCCTGCGCCGCAGACTGCGGCTTCTGCGCCCCTCGGCAGCGGCGAGGCCGGCCCGCGCCACGTGATGCTGAGCAGTGAGGCCGATAATCTTGATCCTTGTGCTCTTGCGATGATCTATGATCCGCCCAGCGGGCCCGATCAGGGCGCTGTGATGGTGTTTGGCACTGCCACCACTGATTTCGATATGGTCGACACGCTGATGCACACCGACAAGGTGTGGGTGTGCGAGACCAGCGGCGATATGATCGGGATCGTCTATCCCCCCGATGGCGAGATGGACTGCGAGCTTTCCTTGCCCAAGACGGGCTCTGCGCCCTATAGCGGCCCGTGCCAGACCGGCTGGGTCAAACGGGAATGGGTGCAGATTATCGCGGGATGAGGCCGCGTCTCAGCGCCATGGCCGGGTGCGATACCACTTGGTGATGACATATTTCACGCCTCTCACCACGGGCGATCCTGCGTGCATCGTGTCGACATTCGGTGTGCCGTCGGGATGGGCATTGTTCCACAACATCAGCACCCCGGGCTTGGGCTCGATCTTGATGCCGACATGGGTGAAATGGGTGTCGCCGCCTTCCTCAACTTCGTTGAGATAGGCCATCGCCGTCCACGAACGCTGCCCGCCGCGCGCTTTCTCAAGCGGCCAGTAGCTTTCGGTGGTATAGAACCAGTCATTATGCGGCTTGAACTGCTGGCCGGGCAGATAACGCTGACCCTGCACGTATTCGCCGAAAGCCGGATCAATTCCGAGCACATCATCAATGCGTCGCGAAATGCCCCGGACAAAACTGTCGCAGGGATCCAGATCGCCGGAAAAGGAGGTGCGAAAACCGCTGGCGTAATCAAGCTCGTGCAGGCTGGAAGGGCGCGCAACCTCATCGATCATGGCGCACAGCTGCGCGCATTCGGCAGCGCTCAGAAAATCACCGATGGCGAATATCTCGGCCTTGTCGGTGGGGACATGATAGACCGCCGGATCCGCCGCCAGCCGCGCGCGCACGCTGGCGCCGATTTCGACAAGCCCTGCCTGATCAGCGATCTCTGCGGTTGCGGGATGTGCATTGGCCATGGCTTACTTAATACCGCGCCCGGCGCCCCTGACAAGCACTTGCCCCCGCCGGATTTCTCCGACGGGGGAAGCGCCCTGCTGCTGGCAACTTTTTTACCAGAAGAAGTTTTCGATGACGTCGACCACTTCACCGGTGAAGATATCCACCAGCAGCACGTCGTCGTAATAGCGCACCCAGCGGAAGCGATGGCCTGGCGGGGGCAGACGGAAGGCCCAAGGGTCATTCAGGAAAAAGCGCGGCTGGAAGAACAGCGGATCAAGGAAGAACCCGATCCCGACCGGACGATAGAAGTGGCCTGCGAAAGGCGCGAAATAGGGTCCCGGTGCAAACAGGAAGCGGTTGGCCTGACGGTGCGCGATCCAGTTGAACCGGCGGTTGTCGCGCCAGCCGCGATCCCAGCGCACGCCGTCGCGAAAGCCCTGATTATAGGCGCCCTGACGGCCAAAGCGTCCATCATTGCCGCGCCAGTTGCCGCGATTATCACCGCGCCAGCCATCACCGCGCCGATTGTCCGACCAGTTGCCGCGCCGGTCATTGCCGCGCCAGCCATCGCCGCGCCGGTTATCAGCCCAGTTCCCGCCGCGATTATCGCCGCGCCAGCCATCACCGCGTCCTGCCCGGTTCCCCTCGCCGCCGCGGTTGCTGCTGCGGACATCGCCGCGCGGGCCGCCGCCGTTGCGGTTGCCGCTCCACTCGCCGCGTCCGCCGCGCCGTTCGGACAGGTTCCCGGCATCGCCCGTGCCGCCTGCCGCGCCCGCCACGTTCACGCCCTGCGCAGCGAGGTTATCGGTGCGGACATAGGGGCTGGCAGTATTGCCGCGATTGCCTTCGCCATAACTTGCGGGCGCCTGCACATCGCTGCGATTGATGGCGGCGCGATCACGGGCCATGAACCCGCTGCCGCCACCGCCGCCGCGCGCATCACCGCGCCCACCGCGCTCGGCGCTGCCATGGGTCTGTGCGCGGGCCTCGCCAGAGTAGGACGCCCCGCTGCCAGCATAGCTGCCGGCATTGCGCGAATAGCCTGAATAGCCTGCATAGCCACGCGCGCCGCGTTCGGCATTGCCGGTGCTGCGCGCTGCCGGAGCGCTGGCAGCGCCGCCATCCCAGCTGCGCCTGCTGGCGCGCTCGCCGCCGCTGCTGCCGCCGCCGCCGCCGCTTACGCGGCTCTGCGCGCCGTTCCAGCCACCAGCGTTGCCTGAACGGGCAGCCGCACCACCGCCCCAGCCGCCGCGCCCGCCGCCGCCACCGCGCGCTTCGCCGCGCCCGCCGCGGCCACGCTCCTGCAGGGCGAGCACCGGTGCGGCCGAACTGGCTGGCGTGCTCACCGGAGCAGGGCCGCTGTCAGGCGCAATCATCATGTCGGGGGTGATGTGCGGCGCTGCGCTCACCGGGCTTGCTCCGGCAGCGAGCATCATTGCCAGGGCCGAGAGTGCGCCGGAACCAAGCAAGCGGGTATCAATCATAACCGTCTCCAATGTAGCGGTTCCACCACCCGCGGCTGTCATGAATCGCGTTTAGTTCAGCCAGACTGTCAGAAAGCTGAACAAATTGCATCACGCCCATGCTCTCCCCTTGACCGCGCCAAGCTCACGGGGCCATGGCGGCGGGCATGTTCGAAACGCTTGAAGAGGTGCGCCGCGACTGGCTTGGCAGGTTGGCCCGCAGCCCGCGTGATCGCAAGTGCGCGATGCACACGCCAGTGGTGGTGAGCGCCCCGGCGGACGCGCGCGTGATGGTGCTGCGCGCCTTTGACCTGGCAGAGGGGCGCCTCAGATTCCACACGGATGTGCGCTCGCCCAAGGTCGCTGCGATTGCGGCCGATCCGCGCATGGCCGTGCTGTTTTATGATAAAAGCGCCAAGATTCAGATCAGGGTACGCGGCAATGGCCGGGTCGAACGCGATGGGCCGGTGGCTGATGCCGCATGGTCCAAAGGCACCAATTTCGCCCGGCGTTGCTATCTTGGCGAAGGGCCGGGGAGCGCCTCGCAGGTCCCGACTTCGGGCTTGCCGCCCGAGTTTGAAGGGGTGGAGCCCGATGAGGAACAGCTCATCCCCGCGCGCGAAAACTTTGCGGTGTTGCTGATTGATATTCGGGAAGTGGACTGGCTTTACCTCGCCCACAAGGGCCACCTGCGCGCCCAGTTTATGCGCGTGGGCGAGGGCTGGGAAGGGCGCTGGGTGACGCCGTAAGCGCGGCGGCGGACAGGGCTGTCACACCGCCCGCACGCTCCTTAACTCACCGCGTCAGCTTCTTGTAAGCGAGCCTTGTCGGACGATCCGCTGCATCACCGAGGCGACGGCGCTTGTCTTCCTCATAAGCTTCGAAATTGCCTTCGAACCATTCGACATGGCTGTTGCCTTCGAACGCCAGAATATGCGTGGCGAGGCGATCGAGGAAGAAGCGGTCGTGGCTGATGATCACAGCGCAGCCGGCGAAGTTTTCGATCGCGTCTTCCAATGCGGCGAGGGTTTCCACGTCGAGATCATTGGTCGGCTCGTCCAGCAGCAGCACATTGCCGCCGGCTTTCAGCATCTTCGCCATGTGGACGCGGTTGCGTTCCCCGCCAGACAGCTTGCCGACATTTTTCTGCTGGTCGGCGCCCTTGAAGTTGAATGCGCCCACATAGGCACGGGTCGACATGTCCTGCCCGTTCACTTTCATGTAATCGAGCCCGTCGGAGATTTCCTCCCACACGTTCTTGGTCGGGTCGAGCTGATCGCGGCTCTGATCGACATAGCCCAGCCGCACGGTCGAGCCGATCTCGATGGTGCCGCTATCGGGCTGCTCCTTGCCGGTGATGATCTTGAACAGGGTGGATTTGCCCGCGCCGTTAGGCCCGATCACGCCGACAATGCCGCCCGGCGGCAGGGTGAAGGAGAGGTTCTCGAACAGGAGCTTGTCGCCATAGGCCTTGGAGATGTTCTTGGCCTCGATCACCTTGCCGCCAAGCCGTTCGGGCACTTGGATGACGATTTGCGCCTTGCCGACCTGGCGATTTTCCTGGCTGTTCTGGAGCTCTTCAAACTTGCGGATACGCGCCTTGGATTTGGTCTGGCGCGCCGCCGGGGTCTGGCGGATCCATTCGAGTTCGCGCTGCAAGGCCTTCTGCTTGCCCGATTCCTCGCGCGCTTCCTGTTCGAGACGCTTGGCCTTCTTTTCGAGATAGGTCGAATAATTGCCTTCGTAAGGGTAATAGGAGCCGCGATCGAGTTCGAGAATCCAGCTCACCACATTATCGAGGAAATAACGGTCGTGGGTGATCATCAGCACCGCGCCGGCATAGTCCTTCAGGTGGTTTTCGAGCCACTGCACCGATTCCGCATCGAGGTGGTTGGTGGGTTCGTCGAGCAGCAGGATCGAGGGCTTCTGGATCAGCAGGCGGGTAAGCGCCACGCGCCGCTTCTCCCCGCCTGACAGATCGGTGACGGGCCAGTCACCGGGAGGGCAGCGCAGGGCTTCCATGGCGACTTCGAGCTGGTTGTCGAGCGTCCAGCCATCGACCGCGTCGATCTTGTCCTGAAGCTCGCCCATTTCCGCGCCGAGCGTATCGAAATCGGCATCAGGCTCGCACATGAGGGCGCTGATCTCGTTGAAGCGGTCCACCATGTCGGCAATCCCGCGCGCGCCATCTTTGACGTTTTCGAGCACCGTCTTGGTCGGATCGAGTTCCGGCTCCTGTTCCAGATAGCCCACGGTGATGTTCTCGCCCGGCCAGGCTTCGCCGGTGAAATCCTTGTCGATCCCGGCCATGATCTTGATCAGCGTCGATTTGCCCGCCCCATTGGGGCCGACGATGCCGATCTTGGCGCCCTGATAGAACTGCAGGTTGATGTTGCTGAGCACCGGCTTCTGGGCGCCGGGGAAGGTCTTGGTCATGCCCTTCATGACAAAGGCGTATTGCGCGGCCATCGGATTGGGTCCTTTTCGCGGGGGGCTGGGATGTGGCAGGATTGCACGCGCAGATAGGCAAGGGCAGGCCCGAGGGCAAGCGGCTAGACAGGCGCGCTGCGCAAGGATAGCAGCTTGAGCCATGAAAAACCTTGCTCTGGCGTTTGCCGCCTTGCCGCTTATTGCCCTTTCGCTCCCTGCCGCTGCCCAACAGGGCGATATTGCCGCGCTGGAAGCTGCCGCCACCCAGGCACTGGCTGGTGATGACATCGCCTATGATTTTACCGAGGGGCTCACCACCGAAGTCGGCCCACGTCAGGCCGGGACCGAGGCCGAGGCGCGCGGGCGTGCGTGGGCAGTGGCCTGGCTCAAGGCCAATGGCTTTGCCAATGTGGCCGATGAACCCTTCGAGATGGACACCTGGGTTCCCGGTGACATTGCGCGGGCACGGGTGACGGGGCCGTTCCCGCAGGATCTGGTGGTGCTTCCCTTGGGTGGCAGCGCCGCAACGCCGCAGGGCGGGATCGAGGCCGAGGTCGTATTCTTCCCGAGTTTTGAAGACCTTCGCGCCGCGCCCGAAGGCAGCCTGAAAGGCAAGATCGCCTATATCAGCCACCAGATGCGGCAAGCGCAGGATGGCTCGCACTATGGCTTTGCAGGGCCGGTGCGCTGGGTTGGCCCCGGCATTGCGGCCAGCAAAGGGGCAGTCGCGGCTGTCATCAAGTCAGTCGGCACCGACTATCACCGCAATCCGCATACCGGCGGCACGGATTTTGCCCAGGGTGTGAAGCCCATCCCGGCAGGTGCGCTCAGCCTGCCCGATGCCGAAAATCTTGAACGCATGTTGGCGCGGGCTGGCGGCAGGCCGGTCACGCTGCGGCTGGAGATGAACCCGCGACAGATTGGCAAAACGATCAGCGGCAATGTGGTGGGCGAGATCGTCGGGCGCAATCCGGCGCTCCCGCCGGTGCTGCTGGCCTGCCACCTTGATAGCTGGTGGAATTCGCCGGGCGCCTTTGACGATGCGGCCGGCTGCGGGATCATTGCCGCTGCCGCCAAAACGGCCGCTCAAGCGGGCCAGCCACTGCGGACCATCCGGGTGCTGTTTGCAGGGGCCGAGGAAGTCGGCCTCCACGGCTCGGTGGCCTATTCCAAGGCTCACATTCATGAACCCATCGCGGTGGGCCTTGAAAGCGATTTCGGGGCGGACCGGATCTGGCGCTTCCAGTCGAACTTCCGTGAGAGCAATCCGGCGCTCCACGCCCGGCTTGCCCGTGCAGTTGCGCGCTTTGGCGTCGCCAATTCGCCGCTGGTCGCCACCGGCGGGGCCGATCTCAACATCGTACGCGATCAGCAAGGCGCGCTGATCGGGTTGCAGCAGGATGGCACCCGCTATTTCGACCTGCACCACACCCCTGATGATACGCTCGACAAGATCGACATTGCCCAGATGCGGCAGAACGTGGCGGTGTGGGCTACGGTGGTCGGCATCCTCGCCAATGAGCCCAATGGCATCCTGACGGGCACCTTCGAGCGCACTGGCCCGGATGTCATGAGCGACTGAGGCGCAGGGCGCGCGGGACAGCGATGACACTCGCGCTGGTCAACAATCTGATTGGCGGGCTGGGCCTGTTCCTGCTCGGCATGTGGCTGATGACCGACGGGTTGAAGCTCGCGGCAGGAGAAGCGCTGCAGTCCATTCTTGAACGCTGGACCCGGACCCCGCCCCGGGCCTTTTCATCGGGCTTCCTCATCACCGCGCTGGTGCAGTCTTCGAGCGCCACGACGGTTGCCACCATCGGCTTTGTGAATGCCGGGCTCATGAGCCTTGGCCAGGCGATCTGGGTCATCGTGGGAGCCAATGCAGGCACAACCATGACAAGCTGGTTGGTCGCGCTCGTCGGGATCAAGGTGGATGTCGGCACCTTTGCCATGCTGCTGTTAGGCGCAGGGATGCTAGCCCGAATTGCCTGCGGAGCCCGCGCGCGATTGGCTGGAGCAGCGCAGGCAATAAGCGGCTTCGGTGCCTTCTTCCTTGGCATTGCCGCGCTGCAAGCAGCCTTTGAAGGGCTTACCCCCTATATGGCCAGCCTGCCGCTGGGTGACGAGGGGGTGGCGGCGATTGCCGGCTTCCTTGGCATCGGCTTTGCCATGACGGTGCTTACACAGTCATCAAGCGCGGCGATGGCAATCGCGCTTACCGCGAGTGCTGCGGGCAGTATTCCCCTGACGCTGGCAGCCGCGGTGGTGATCGGCACCAATCTTGGCACCACCTCGACTGCGCTGCTTGCTGTGCTCAATGCCACCCCTGCCGCGCGTCGGGTTGCTGCGGGGCATGTGCTGTTCAATCTGATGGCAACCGCGCTGGCTCTGGCGCTCCTGCCGGCGCTGTTGTGGCTGAGCGTTCAGGCCGCGCGGCTGGTGGATGCTGATGGTGGCATGGCGAGCGTGCTGGCTGTGTTCCACACCCTGTTCAATCTAATGGGCGCGCTGGCCATGGTGGGGATATACCCAAGGCTGGTGGCCTTCCTCGAGAAGCGCTTTGTCTCGCCGATCGAGGATCTCGGGCGCCCGCACCACCTTGATGCGACTTTGCTGGAAGTGCCTGCGATTGCGCTGCGCGGGCTGGCGATGGAGCTGGCCCGCATGATGCCCGCAGGCTTTGCCGAGGTGCGCCGCATTGTGGCAGCACCCCCTGCAAGCGTGGCAGCCGATCCGGCGGTGGCGAGCGCTTTTCTGCGCCTCTCGCAGGAAGTGCGACAGTTCATCGCGCAGCTGGGTGCCACCCGTCTGCCGGCCGACATCATGGAGGCACTGCCAGCGCTGATTCGCGCGACACAGCATCTTGACGAAGCGCTGGTGGCAGCGGAGCTGCTGGCGGCCCTGCCCGCGCTGGATTCGCGCACCGATCATGCCGCAGCCGCGGCCTTGCAGCGTGCGGCGTGCGCGTGTCTTGATCTTGGCGCGCTGGCGGCGATGGAAATTGATCACCCTGAATTGCTGGATGAGCGCGCGCGGCAGCTTGAACTTGCCTATGAGGCCGAGAAGAATCGCTTGCTGACTGCCGCAGCGAGCGGCAGCCTGCCGGTAGCGGTGATGGAAACCTTGCTTGAGCGCGCGCAATTATGGCGGCGCTGCGCCCGTCTGGCCCTGAAAGCGCAACGCCGCTTGGGCGGCGTGAAGGCGATCGGCGATCTGGCGAAGAGCGGATAGGAGGCATTCGTCGCGACCGGTTCAATTGGCTTTGCAGATGAAGGTGTGACAGTGGCCACAGGCGAAATCGCGGGGCAGGAATATCTTGTGCGGCTGGAAGCACTGCTGATTGCCGCTGCGCGCGAGGAGCGCGTGCTAACCTATGCCGAGGCCGCGCGCGCGCTGGCCCTGCCGCCACCCCATATGATCCACCGCACGGCCGAACTGCTGGAGGCGCTGATGCGGCATCATGCCGCCGCGCACATGCCGCAGCTGGCAAGCCTGGTGGTCTCGAAGGCGCGCGCGGGTCTGCCTGCGCCGGGCTATTTCGTGCTGATGGGCGAGCTGGGGCTCTACCGCGGGCCACCCGATGGCCCTCAAGCCCGCGCCTTTCACGCAGGCGAGGTCGCCGCGTGCTTTGCAGCCGGGGCCGGTGTGCTTTATGCTCCGCCTCCCGCCTGATCGGAGCGAAGCAGCGCAATGCATCTCAACTTCAAGCACCTGCGCTATTTTCACGCGGTTGCCCACGAGGGCAATCTCACCAACGCGGCGCGGCGGCTCAACGTGTCGCAATCCGCGCTGTCCACCCAGATCCGTCAGCTTGAGGACAGCATCGGGCACGCCTTGTTCGAAAGGCGCGGACGCAGGCTGGAGCTGACCGAGGCGGGGCGCGTTGCGCTCAATTACGCGGACGGCATCTTCGAGACCGCCCGCGAGATGGTCGCGACCTTTTCGGGCACCGGGCAATCGCTCAGGCATCTCAGGATTGGGGCGGTCAGCAATCTGTCGCGCAACTTCCAGATCAGCTTTCTGGGTCCGATGCTGGCGCGTGAGGATGTGCATCTGGTGATCCATACCGGCTCGCTCGCGACGCTGGTGAGCGCGCTGGAAGCACACGAGATCGACATCCTGCTCACCAACCGCCTGCCGTTCCGCGACAGCGCCACCACCTGGCGCGCCCATCTGCTGGATGAAGTGCCCGTAAGCCTGATCGGCCATGCCCCGATGGAAGGGGCGGGAGACAGCCTTGAGCATGTGCTCGCCAGCGCGCGGCTGATCGTGCCGGCGAAGGACAGCGGCGTGCGGGCTGACTTTGATCTGCTCGTCGACCGGCTCGGCATCCTGCCCAATATCATCGCCGAGGCCGATGACATGGCGATGCTGCGCTTGCTGCTGCGCGCTGGCATCGGTATTGGCCTCGCCCCGCCGATCGTCGTGCGCGACGAGCTGGAAGCCGGGCTGCTTCATGAAATCATGACCATCCCGGGTCTGAGCGAAAGCTTTTTTGCGATGGTCCAGTCGCGCCGGTTCCAGCATCCGCTGGTCGATGACCTGCTGACGCTGCACGGGGTCTCTTAGTTCTTATTAAGAGAACGATAATATCATTTCATTGAATTTTGAAGAACGCTTACGCGCCGCTATCCCGCCGCTGAATGAACACGCCTTGCACCAAGGCCACCGGAGGATAGACGAGCATGGAAATCGCTTTTGGGATCGCAGCCGGGATTGGCGCCTGTCTGGCGTTGGCCATCGCCGCGCTGGTTGCGGGAGATCGCAGTGCGCGCGGCCTCAGTCTGATGCTCGAAGGCGTCATGCTGGCGCTGCTGGCCGCCGCGCTTACGGCGCTCGTGCAGGTCTTGCAGGGCGAGGCTTATACCATCAGCATTCTGACCGCGCATGATGCGGGCCTCAGCATCCGGATGGATGCGGTGAGCCTGCCGATGATCGCGCTGGTGAGCTTTATCGGCTGGATCGTGCTGCGCTATGCCCGCACCTATCTCGCCGAAGAGCCGCGCCGGGGGTATTTCACGGGCTGGCTCGCCTTTACGCTTGCAAACGTCCTGCTGTTTGCCGGTGCGGGCAATCTCGTGCAGTTGGTGGCGGCGCTGGTTGCAACCAGCCTTGGGATCAACCGGCTGCTGCTGTTTTATCCCGAACGCGCTGCAGCGCGGCGGGCGGCGCGCAAACAGTTCATCACCGCGCGCATTGCCGATTTTGCCCTGCTGAGCGGAGCGGCGCTGCTGACCCTCGCCTATGGCACCAATGATATTGCTGCGATCCTTGATTCAGCGCGCATGGGCACCGGCGGCACCGCGGCAGTGCTGGCGGCGGGCTGCCTTGCGCTCGCGGCGGTGATTATCTCGGCGCAGTTCCCGCTTCACGGCTGGCTTTCCGAAGTGATGGAAGCGCCCACGCCGGTTTCGGCGCTGCTGCACGCCGGCGTGATCAATGCCGGCGGCTTGCTGCTGATCCGCTTTGCCGATGTCATGCTCCTGTCGCCTGCGGTGATGGCGGGCCTTGTCATGATCGGCGGCTTTACCGCGCTGTTCGGCGGGCTCGTGATGCTGACGCAGCCTGCCGTCAAGACCTCGCTCGCCTGGTCGACTGTTGCCCAGATGGGCTTCATGATCATGCAATGCGGCCTTGCGCTGTTCCCGATCGCGCTGCTGCATATTCTCGCCCACTCGCTTTACAAGGCGCACAGCTTTCTGGCGTCAGGCGGCGCGGTGGAGCAGATCGCGGCCTTCAAGCGGCCCGGCCCTGTCGCCGTGCCCGATGCCAAGGCGGTGGCGCTGGCGTTCCTTGCTGCGCTTGGCATCTATGCCGCCCTGAGCTTCGGCCTGCCGATCGGCGAAAAGTCCCCGCAGGCAACCGCTCTCGGTGCAATCCTGATCTTCGGCGTGGCCTATCTGCTGGCGCAGGGCCTCGCCGGCACGGCTCCGGCGGCGCTGATGCGGCGCATGGGAGCAAATTCGCTGGCGGCCTCGCTCGGATACTTCGCGCTTCATGCCTTTGCCACCTGGCTGACCGCCGGAACCCTGCCGGCTGCACCCCAGCCGCAGGCGCTTGAATGGGTGCTGATCGGGCTTGCCGTGGCAAGCTTCGGCGTGGTCGCGGTTGCCCAGTCGATGTTCCCGCTGTGGGCCTATCACCCGGCGGCCGCAGGCCTGCGCGTCCACCTGTCCAACGGCCTTTATGCCAACGCCATGCTTGACCGCCTGCTCGGCGGCTGGGCGCTGCGCTGATCCTGGCATCTGCAACAAGGAGATTACCCATGACGATCAAGAAGACCGCCAATCTGTGGGACGTTGCCGATGCCGCCGCCCGCCAGATCCCGCCCGTCTGGCCGCTCGCATCGAGTGTCGCGGTCAATCCCTTTTTCGGCCAGAGCGCGCTCGATCTGGCCACCACCCGTGCCTTGCTGGCCCGCGTCAGCCCGGCGCGCACGATGATGCCGCGCGAATGGTTTGCCGAACGTATCGCAAGCGGCGCGATCACCAACGAGGATATCGCCGCAGCGCTGGCCGCCTGTGCTTCGCCCCTGCGTCCGCACAATGTCGAGGCGGTCAAGCTGGCGGCAACAGTGGCGCGTCCTGCCGCCCAGCCGCTTCCCACGATTGCCGATCTGGCCGCCGAGGTCTCGGGCATTGATTGGCCCGCACTGATCGCGGAACGTTTTGGCCATTGGGCGGCGGGCTGGAGCGATGAAGGACAAGCCCTGTGGGCCGCGCCCAAGGGTCGCAATGCGTTCCGCGCCTGGCAGGCATCCTCGCAGCATGATTTGACCCCGGAAATTGCTGGCCTTTCAGGGTTTGCCGCTTTCGTAGCTGACGCGCCCGATAGCGCGATCGAGGCCATGGCGCGCAATGTCGCGCGGCTCGAACTGGCACCCAAGGCGCTGCCAACCTATTTCCACGCCCTGTTGATCACGCTGGGCGGGTGGGCGCAATATGCCCGCTATCTGCAATGGCAGGCGGAACTGGCGGGCGGCGAAGACAGCACCCCGGCTGATTTCCTGTGTATCCGCCTGATGTGGGACGCCGCGCTTTATGCCCATTATGAACCGCTGATCGCCGCGCGCTGGCGGGTGGTGGCCGCCGCCCATGCCGCCCCGGTCGAGGCATCGGGCGATGATGTCGTTGACATGATCCTGCAAGAGGCTGCCGAGCGCGCCGCGCAGCGCGAGCTTGCGGCAAGTTTTGCCGAGGGCGGCGTGACGGCCGCGCCGGATGCAGCCACAGAGCCGCTGGTGCAGGCTGCTTTCTGCATTGATGTGCGCTCCGAAGTGTTCCGCCGCGCGCTCGAATCGCTCGACCCCCGGGTGCAGACCCTCGGCTTTGCCGGGTTCTTCGGGATCGGCGCCTCGCACCGCCGCTTTGCCTCGGATGTTGCCGAACACCGCCTGCCGGTGCTGCTCAATGCGAGCGTCACCAGCGTCGCGGGCACACCCGGGCACGAGGCCAGGGATCGCTCGGCGCGCATTCTGGCGCGCGGCAAGCGGGCATGGGGCCGTTTCAAGCTGGCCGCAGTTTCTTCCTTCGCGTTTGTCGAGGCGACGGGGCCGGTCTATGTCGGCAAGCTCTTGAAGGACACGCTCGGCCTGAAAAAGCCTGCGCTGCCCCATGATCCGGCCCCGGTGCTGGAGCCTGCGCTCGACCTTGAGGCGCGGGTTGGTGCCGCCAAGGCGGTGCTGGGTGCGATGTCGCTCACCTCGGGCTTTGCGCCGCTGGTGCTGCTCGTCGGCCATGGTGCCAATGTCGTCAACAATCCGCACGCCAGCGGCCTGCATTGTGGCGCTTGCGGGGGTTATTCCGGCGAAGTCAACGCACGGCTGCTGGCCAGTCTGCTCAATGATCCTGAGGTGCGCGAAGGCCTTGCAGCTGCGGGCATTGCGATCCCGCAAGGCACCCTGTTCCTCGGGGCACTGCATGATACCACCGGCGATGATGTGCTGATCTATGCCGAAGATCACCCTTCACCGCAGCACGCCGATCTGCTGGGTCAGACCCGCGCGTGGCTCGCCAGCGCGGGCGTGCTGGCACGTTCGGAACGCGCGCTGCGCCTGCCGCGGGCCGGGTCGGGCGAGGATATTGCCCGGCGCAGCCGCGACTGGGCCGAAGTGCGTCCCGAATGGGCGCTGGCCGGTTGCAAGGCCTTTATCGCCGCGCCGCGTTGCCGCACCAGCGCAACCAGCCTGGCGGGCCGCGCCTTTCTGCACGACTATGTCTGGCAGGCCGATGAAGGCTTTGGGGTGCTCGAGCTTATCATGACGGCGCCGGTCGTGGTGGCGAGCTGGATTTCCTTGCAATATTACGGATCAAGCGTTGATCCGCACGTATGGGGCGGCGGCAACAAGCTCATTCACAATGTCGTGGGCGGCATTGGCGTCGTCGAAGGCAATGGCGGCACCTTGCGCGCCGGGCTCCCCTGGCAATCGGTGCATGATGGCAGCGCCCTGGTGCACGAACCGCTGCGCCTCACCGTGTGCATCGAGGCGCCGGTCCAAGCGATGACGGATATCCTTGCCCGCCATGAAGGCGTGCGTGCGCTGTTCGATAATCGCTGGCTGCACCTCATTGCGCTGGGCGAGAACGGCCAGATGGCGCACCGGTATACCGGCGATTTGAGCTGGGAAGCGATCGGTCAAGGCGCCAGCGCCACGAGCCTGCGCGATCTGGCTGCATAATGGGATAAAGGCCGGGGCCGGGGCGCAGCGCCGTGAGTGTGTGCCCCGGTGCCGTCCGCGGCCGCTTTCTCGAGGTCAGGCCCCGCAGCGCATCAATGCGATCAGCCTGCAGGGGACATTCCGCAGCATCGCCCCGGTGGAGGGGAGATTGTTCGGGCACACGGGGTTCGACGGATTCCTGATGAGCGCGCCCAGCCGCCGCGTGACCAGTCCAACGCCTGTTGACTGCTCGATCACCGCGATCATCACTGCCCTGTTGTCGGGGCGCTCTTCGCCATCACCCTGCGCCCAAGCACCGCTGGCTCCATACTGCCGGCCCGAGGCTTTGGCGCGGCGCCATCCAGCGTCAGGCGCTTGCGTTGCGCCCAATTCCACGCGCTTGAAAATTCTGCCCGCCTTTCATAGTCTGCGCGCCACCAAAAGGAGGGGGGCTTCCGGGTGAATAACCGCGCTGTAACACTTGCGCGAGCGTGACTTGCCAGCCGGCGTCAGTTTCGCAATGAAACGTCAGTCGGTCCAGAACTGGACGACGGTTGCTCTCGTCGTTCTGCTGGTGGGTCTGGCCAGCCAGGCCGGGGCGTGGGACCGCATCGCCCGGTATAGCTTTGATGCCCTGGCAACCCTTGCGGCACCTCGCCCGACCACGCCGGGAGCTATCATTGTTGCCATTGATGAGCCCAGCATGGCCGCCTTGGGGGAGCAATGGCCCTGGCCGCGCAGCCGCCACGCTGCTCTGGTCGCAGCGCTGCGCGAGGCTGGCGCGAAAGCGATTGCCTTCGACATTGTTTTTGCTGAACCAAGCAAGCCCGAGGAAGACGCCGCGCTTCGGCAAGTTGGCGGCGCTGATCTGGTTCTGGCTGCCGATGATACCATCATTGAGCGCGATTTCGGTGCCATCCAGACCCGCACCGAACCTGCCCCGCAAGTGCTCGGGCAAGGCACCCGCATCGGTGTGGCCTCGCTTACGGCAGACAGCGATGGCGGCCTGCGTTTTATGCCGCGCTATGGGGATAGCTTGGCTGCCCAGTTGATGCGCGCGACCGGCAGAGAGCCGCCGGTCTCCACCCAAGGGGCGGCATTGATCCAGTATTTCGGGCCTGCCGGGAGCTATCCGACGGTATCTTACTATCAGGCTCTGGAACCTGATCGCTATCTTCCGCCTGCCTTTTTCCGCGATCAGGCCGTCATCATCGGTTTTGCCCTGCAAGCGGGCGCCGAGGTCGAGGCGGGCGGGGTTGATGCCTTCGTCACGCCCTACACAGCCGCCACCGGGATGCTGACTGCAGGGGCCGAGGTGCAGGCGACGATCTTCGATAATCTGCGGACGGGGCTTGCGATCGGTCTGCCTCCGCCGGGCAGTGCGCTGGTGTTCATTGCCTTTGCCGGGGTGTTGGCGCTCGCTCCGCTATCGGCCCGAACCCTCAGCTTGCGGACAGCGGCGACCTTGGCGGTGCTTGTCGGGCTGGTGCTGGTCAGCTGGCTGGCCCTGCGCTTCGGGCGGCTGTGGCTCTCGCCCGTGGAGCCGGCAGCAGCTTTCGCCTTCGTCAGCCTTGGCATCGGGATCAATGATTTTGCAGCCGAACGGGCCCGTCGGCGGGAAGTCTTGCGCGCCTTTGGCCACTATGTCGCGCCTGATGTCGTGCGGCAGATCGTGGCCAATCCGGGCCTGCTCAATCTGGGGGGCGAGAAGCGCGAGATGACGATCCTGTTCGCCGATATTCGCGGGTTTACCACCATCTGCGAGGCGATGAAGGATGATCCTGTCGGGCTTACCCAGCTCATCAACGCCATTCTTGCGCCGCTCTCCGACATCGTGATCGCCAATCGCGGAACCATCGACAAGTACATGGGCGATTGCATCATGGCCTTCTGGAATGCACCGCTGGACGATCCCGATCACGCGCTGCACGCGATATCAGCGGGCGAAGCCATGCTCGGGGCGATGGGGGAGATCAACGCGATGGTCGCAGCACGCCTGCCCGCCAAGGGGGCTGGCGCAAATGTCCGGATCGGGATCGGGATCAACTCGGGCGAATGCGTGGTCGGCAACATGGGTTCAGCCACGCGGTTCGACTACTCGGTGCTCGGCGACCCCGTTAACATCGCCGCCCGGCTCGAAAGCCTGTGCAAGACCTATGACGTGCCGCTGGTAGTGGGTGCGGCAACAGTTGCGGCCGTCGGGTCGCGCAGGGCGTTCCGCCTGCTCGATACAATCGCCGTGCGCGGTCGCAACGAGGCGCAGCCCATCTACACCATCGAGAGAGCATGACGGCCGCTCGTCCCTTGATCGCGCTCGTTGCAGTTCTTGCCGCCTCGCTCGCAGCCATGCCGGCATGGGCGCAGCGGATGCAGCGCCCCGCGCCGGCAGCGGGCACCATCAGTGCAGCGCGCGGCGGCGAGGAGGCAACTCTGGTGCCTGAACGCAGTTGGCGCCGTGTCGTGGCGAGCCAAGACCTCAAGGCTGGCGACGTGCTTCGCACCAATGCCAACGGCACGCTGGCCATCGTCTTTGCCGACCGCACCCAGATAAGGCTCGGTCGCAATTCGGTTCTGGTGGTCAAGGCGGTGGCCGCTGCCGCCCCCTCGGCGCTTGAATTGCAGAGCGGTCGCCTGTGGGGCCGCAGCCCGCGCGCCCGCAGCAACCTGCGGATCGAGACCCCCTCTGCCACGGCCGCGATTCGCGGCACCGAATGGGCGATCGAGGCGACCGGGGAGAGCACGGCGCTGGCGGTGTACGAAGGCTCCGTCGACTTCTTCAACGATTTCGGTCGGCTGGAGGTCGGTGGCGGCTCGGCTGCCAGTGCGCGGCTCGGCCAGGCACCGACCCGCACCATCCTCACCGATCCGGTCGGGCGCAGCCAGATGCTGTTCTTCCTGCGGCCGCGCGACGGGATCGAGATCCTGCGCGGACAAAGCCCTGCGCTTGCCGAGTATATTGCCGGGCTTGATGCAGGGGGCATTCCACCGCCCGAGCCACCGATCAATCGGGATGATCCCGGCAGCTATGTGCTGGCGGGCTTCCTCGCTGCCTATCGCGGTGATCTTGAAGAGGCGCAGCGGATCGCCGAGGCCGGGCTGGCGGTGCACCCCCGCGCTCTGGCGTTGCACGAATTGCGCGCGCGTGTCGCGATGCTGAGGGGCGATCCTGCGATGGTGCGCGCGGCCACGGCCGCTGCGCTCGCAATTGATCCGGCCGACCCGGCAGCGCTTGCGATCAGCGCCGAGCTTGCCGCACAGTTCGATGGTCAACCCTTGGTCGCTCGTGAACTGGCGCAACGCGCGGTCGCTGCCGATCCGGCTCGGATCGGTTCGCTCCAGGTTCTTGCCGATATCCTTGCTGAACGCGAGGCCGACGGAGAGGCCCTCGCAGCGCTTGACCGTGCTCTCGCGCTCGATCCCGATAATGCCGCGCTCGAGGCCCGCCGCGCCAGCGTGCTGCTCAGGCAGGATCGCTTTCCGGCCGCCGCCGCCGCGCTTGCCCGCGCCGAGGCGCTTGACCCCTCGCTGGCCGTCGTGCGGGCCGCGCGTGCCGATTATCTGGTGCGTAGCGGGAAGCTCGCCGCGGCTGAGGAGTTCGCCCGTGCTGCAACGGCGGAGAACCCGGCCTATGCCCGCGCGCTTGTGCAGCTTGCCGAGATCGCAGCGCGCAAGGGCAACATCGCCGAGGCCGAACAGCAGCTAGACGCTGCTGACCGGCTCGATCCCGAAGAGCCGCGCACCGCGCTGGCGCGCACCGCGATTGCGCTCAACCGCTTCGCGGCCGATGCCGCCATCGCGGGTGCCCGACAGGCGCTGCAACGCTTTCAGGCACGAGGCGGCATCTACACCAATCTCTCCGAGAACCGCGCGGCGGGGTCGTTCGTCAGCCAGGCCTTTCGCTTTCTCGATCTTGAAGGCTGGGGCCGCTACTATGCCGACCGGGTGTTCGACAGTTTCACGCCGTCGAGCTATTTCGATCAGGCGCTCAACCAGACGCCCGGGCCTTTCGTCATCCGTGATGCGCAAGGGCGCTTCAATCCGCTCGACAGTGCCGATCTCGACCGGACCTCAAGCTTTCTGCAAGGCCTCTCGCTTGATCCGCTGGGCGTTGCCAACAGCGAGTGGCGCATCCAGTTCAGCAACGAGCGCTTCCTCGAGCCGCGCCTCACCTTGCGTGCACTCGATGAGCGGCAACTGCGCAACCACGCGATCGCCGCCAGCCTCGATGGACTGGTTACAGGCGCTGTGCCCTTCGCCTTCGGCGTCGAGGCCGAAGCGTCATTCCCGCGTGATGGCCGTCCTCGCATCGACGTGGGGCCGGACGGGCGAGGCGGGCAGGGCGACACCCAGCGTATCGAGGGCTTCTTCGGGCTCGCCCCGAGCGCGGCCGATCACATTGCGGTGACCGCGCGCTGGCGGCGCGAGAACATTCCTGCCTTTGGCGCCCTGCGCGACGGGCAAGTCGCGCAGGTTGAGGACTTGTCGGTCGGCGAGCGCTTTGTCTTCGGCCTTTGGAGCCACGAGCTTGCTGCGCGCAACCGGATCACTCTTGCCGGTGGGCTGCTGCGAAAGGACCAGCGGATCCTGTCGCGCAACATCGACCCTCAGCCGCTGCCGCCGGACTTTCCCGCAGCCCGGTTTCCCGATCTGATCAACATCGTTGAGCAGGCGATCCGCTTTGCCAGTCTCACCTATGCCAGCAGCCTTGACCAGCAGGATCGACTGGACTTGCGCGCAGGCGTGGAGTTCGCCGATTTCAGCCACCGCAGCACGCTGGGCCGGGTCGATTTCGACGCACCGCGCAACCAAGACCCAGCCGAAGCCGAAGTCCCGTCTGACCTTTATGAGCTGCGCAGCCATCTCGACCTTCGCTATGCCGGCATCGCCGATCTCATTCTTCAAGGCCAGGTCGAGGTGGTTTACATCCGCGATCGGCTCGCCAATGTGGCGCCGACGCTAACCGGCGTTGACGACACACGGCTCAATGCCCGGCTGGGCGCGGCGTGGGAGCCGGTAACGGGCCATTGGCTGCGCGGCGCGATCCTGCACGATAGCGGCCAGCTGTTTCCCTTCAGCCTCAAGCCGGTCAACGTCATCGGGCTCAAGGGCAACGCCGCGCCGGTCGAGCTTGTCTCTCCCAGCACCAGCGTGATCGGGCGCTGGGACGCGCAGTGGACGCGCGATCTGTTCACTTCGATCGAGTATCAGCACCAGCATTTCCGGTCCCTTGCTTACGAGACCCCCGATATCCGCATTCGTATCGGCGGAGGGCCGGTCTCGCTCCAGCGGCTTGCGCTGGAGGCCAATTGGCTGCCAGGGCACAATGTGGGGATCCGGCTGGCCTATGCCTTCACCCAGTCGCGTATTCTCGGCTTCTTCGCGACGGGTGATAATGCCTTCTTTGTCCCGGGCTCGGGATGCAGCCTCGGACCTGACGATCCGTGTCAGTTCCAGCGCGGGGATGCGGTGCCCTTCGTGCCTCGCCACAATGCCGTGGCCAGTCTGACCTGGTCGATGCCCGCACCCGTGCGCCTTCGGGCGAACCTCTCGGCAACCCACCTTGCCGGGCAGAGCAGCGACATTCGCACGCCGCTTGCTGATTACACCCTCGTCGATGCCCGGCTGGAGTGGGAACCCTTTGGCCGACGTATGGCGATCAGGGCGGGGATGCTCAATCTGCTCGATGCCCGCTACGAGACGGTGCGCGGCTTCCCCGCCCCGCGTCGCACACTTACCGCCGAGCTTACCCTGCGGTTCTGATTTTGTGCCGCGCCAGCGGTGATTCTGCGAGCCGATGGCGCGATGCGGAATGGCAGTTCCACGCAATCTGCCGGCGGCGGGCTTTCATCATCCGCACTCACGCGATCAGGCGGAGTTTTCAGCTTGGCGAAAACCGCTTTGATCATAGCGCCAGCATGACCTTATTCTCCCGATTGTAAGGCTAGATGACTGGGTGTGATTCAGCCGAGCATGGCCTTGCTGTTGCCGGAGGCATCAGTCTTCGTGAGATGCAACAGGCAGGGTTCAAGGCCGCGATGGGTGCATCTTGCCAGCCTTTGCTGCGGCCGTTCCGACTGGCTGATCGTGTCGGGAATAGGCTTGCATCTCGGCGAACGGAAAGATTGTCGTTGGCTCAGAGGTCAACAAGGGGCGGCGGATCGTATCGCAAGGGCCCGCAATATGCCCCGGCGCTAGTCGGGAAACCGGCGCAAGACGACAGGCCGAACACTTGGCAGGCCAAGTCTGCTGTCACGCAATTAAGTGTTGCAAATACGTTACATGCCGTATTGAAACTAATAAAAAATCCCAAGGCGTTGTTATAACAAGCTTGTGACAGCCTTAGTCCCATGCAACTGCACATCCCGCGCTGCTCGCGCCACTTGGGGGGGCTTGTCTCGCAGCGCACCAGATCGAAGGATGCGCGGTGTGCAACACCAGCGCGGCGTAGCATCCCGATGCAGGAAGAACCCGGACATGCCCGGCCGCTTTTGCGAACCTGCGCCAGCAGGCGAGGAGCTTGTCTGTCCGGCGTCACGAAAGCTGCTGTTTCAGCGGCTTAACCAATCAGAACTCATTATTTTCAGGGGAAGCCTCCATGCGAATTTTACCCAGTGTTCTCACCTCCGCATCGCGTCTCGCCACCAGCGCCGCGCTTCTGGGGACGGCCGCTATGCCCTCGGCAGCAATCGCGGCCGAGCGTGGCGAGGCGGCAAATGGCGCTGTCCAGCCTGTGGCGGTGACTGCTACCGGAACTGCTTCTGCAGGACTTGCACTGCTGCAACAATCCGCAAGCGAGGCCATCGACGACACACCGGGCGGCCAGCTGATTGTCACCGGGACTCGCCGCGCGGGGCGCACCGTGGCTGATAGCCCGGTGCCGATTGATGTTATTACCGATGATCAGCTGCGGCAGTCCGGCAATACCGAAACGGCGCGCCTGCTGCGCGATCTGGTGCCCTCGCTGAACTTTCCCCAGCCTTCCATCACCGATGGCACCGACGTGATCCGCCCCGCCACGCTGCGCGGCCTTGGCCCCGATCAGACCCTGGTGCTGATCAATGGCAAGCGTCGCCATATTGCCGCGCTTCTCAATATCAACGGCTCGGTTGGGCGCGGTTCCACGGCAGTTGACCTGAACCAGATTCCTGCCTCCTCGATCGGCCGCGTTGAAGTCCTGCGCGACGGCGCTGCGGCGCAGTATGGTTCGGATGCGATTGCGGGCGTGATCAACTTCCAGCTCAACAATGCGCGCGAAGGCGGTCGGTTCTGGGTGAATTACGGCGGGTTCAACACCCGTATCGCCGGGGTGAACGAAGTAACCGGCGTGAACGCCGTGGCCGGCCAGGTTCCGACCCTAACCCCGGATGGTGTGCTCCAGCTCAATGACACCGGGCGCGGCCTGCGCGTCAATGATGGCGAGGTGCTGGCAGTCTCGGGCAATATCGGGATGCCGCTGGGCGCTGAGGGCTTCATCAACATCACCGCCGAATATCGCGATCGCGGCGATACCAACCGCACCGGCTTCGATCCGCGCCGCCAATATTCGCAGACCGGCCCGCTCGACCCGCGCGAGCTGACTTTCAACCGCCGCAGCCACCGCTATGGCGATGCGCGCACCGAAGATCTCAACATCGTGGTCAACATGGGCACACCGGTCGGCGAGACCGCCAATTTCTACGCCTTCGGCACCTTCGGGACGCGTCAGGGCGAATCGGCGGGCTTCTATCGCCGCGCCGCCGATAACCGCAACGTGGTGGCGATCTATCCCGACGGCTTCCTGCCGCTGATCAACACTGACAGCACCGATTTTGCAATCACCGGCGGTTTTGACGGCGAGTTCAAGGGCTGGAACTGGGACCTGTCGATGTCCTATGGCAGCAACAAGGTCGATTTCCGCGTCACCAATTCGCTCAACGCCTCGCTGGGCGCAGCAAGCCCGACCGAGTTTGACGCAGGCGAGCTCAATTACAGCCAGCTGATGGCGAACTTCGATGTGAGCCGTGACCTCGTGGTCTCGGGGATCGAACGCCTGACCTTGTCGCTGGGTGCCGAATGGCGGCGCGAGCGCTACCAGCTCGGCGCAGGGGAGCCTGCAAGCTTCGCCGCAGGGCCCGTGCGCGTGGGTGACAACAACCCCTTCATCACCGGCGCTGGCGCAACCGCCTTTGCGGCACCCGGCAGCCAGGTTTTCCCCGGCTTCCAGCCGACCATCGGCGGGGTGGACGTGACCCGCGCCAACAGCCGTTCGAACATTTCGGCCTATCTCGAACTTGATGCCGACATCACCAAGGCGTGGAATGTGCAGGTTGCAGGCCGCGTCGAGGACTATTCGGACTTCGGCTCGACCGTGAACGGCAAGCTCGCCTCGCGGTATGAAATCGTGGATGGCTTCGCGCTGCGCGGCGCGATCTCGACCGGCTTCCGTGCGCCCTCGCTCCAGCAGCAGTTCTTTGCAGCCGCTGCCACCAACAATATCGGCGGCGTGCTGGTGGATGCAGTGACCCTGCCGGTGGGCAACCCGGTGGCACAAGCGCTGGGGTCAAGTCCGCTCAAGGCCGAAACCTCGTTCTCGTGGTCGGCAGGTGCGGTGTTCAACGCGATACGCGGCCTCAACTTCACTTTCGACTATTACCAGATCGACATTGATGATCGCATCGTGCTGACCGACAACCTGACCGCCACCCGCGATGCGGCGGGCAATCCCTCGGGTACTGGCACGGGCCGCGCTATCGCACAGATCCTCAACGATGCGGGCTTCACCAATATTTCGGCAGCGCGCTTCTTCTTCAACGGGATCGACACCCGCACCCGCGGTTTTGATGCCATCGCGACCTATCGCACCAGCGTGGGCAGTGCCGGCACTGTCTCGCTGACAGCGGGCTATAACTGGAACGATGTCGACATTACGGGACGGCGCGACAATCCCGGTCCGCTGGCTCAGGTGCCGGGCATCAACCTGTTCGGGCGCCTCGAATCGGAACGGATTGAGCGCGGCCAGCCGCGCGACCGCATCAATCTGGGCGCCGACTGGGAGTGGAACTGGCTCAGCGTTACCTTGCGCTCCAACCGGTTTGGCGAGGTGTTCTCGCCGGGCGCCTCGCCGATCGACGATCTGCTCATGCGCCCGCGCTGGATCACCGATGCCGAAATCCGGATCCGTCCGCAGGAGGGCTGGGCCAACCGGCTTGAACTGGCTTTCGGGGCGAACAACCTGTTCGACGAATACCCCACCGCCAACGCGACTGGTCAGGCTATCAATCCGGTAACGGGCGCGCTCGGCAACCGGTCGGTAAACGGCTACTTCCTGCCATTCTCGAGCTTCTCGCCCTTTGGCTTCAACGGGCGGTTCCTCTATGGCCGGTTGAGCTACATCTTCTAAACGCACGCGTCTTCTCAGAAGGCCAGCAGGGGCCGTCCGCTTCGCCCGCTCCGGCAGGCAGGGCGGGCGGTCCTTGATGTTTACCGGTGCGCTTCGAGCAACGCGACGGTCAAGGCTTTGAGCTGATCGAACATGATGAAGTTGGCCAAGGACTGATTGCGCCCCTGACCTGACCCCCAGCTTTCCTCCAGCTGGGATTAGAGCCGGGCGGTTGTTTTGCGCATCAGCGCGGTTGAAGCAATGGGCTGCGTAGCGGAGCCCGTAGGGCGTAGCGAAGCAGGCCATTGCTTA